>NC_014122.1 GCF_000092305.1 Methanocaldococcus infernus ME
TAATATTATCTAGCATGGTTCTAAATCCAAAACATCTATAAAAGCTTTTTTAGATACTTTATTCATAATAAATTTTAAATTTTTCTATAAACGAATTTTTACTATTTTTCCATCTGTACGTTAGAGATTAAATAATTTTTAATTATATCTAAAACATCATCTATTTCAGATTTTTTACATATACATCCTAAAACTTCTTTTTTTCCTCCCGCATTAAATTTTCTGTTCTTTAGTTCTTGTATTATTTCATACATATCTATTTTTTTAGCAAGTTCAGGAGAAATTCTAAAGTATATTTGAGCTTTTCCATGAAAGTTCTTATTTACAACTACTGCCCCCTTATAACCCATCTCCCAAACGACTTTTCTAGCCACTTTAGATATAACATTATATGAGCTTTTAAATTCTACAAAGGCAATGTTTTCCCTAACATCAATATTGCCAATAATATCATTTATTGTTTTTTCTATATTCTCAACATTCTTTATCCATGGATCATATTCTAAGATTTCTTTTATTTCATAATTTAAAAGAACATTAACCGCCTTTTCTACCCAATTTTTATCCATAACTATGTAATTAGAATCTATAAGTTGGACTATCATTAAAGCTTCTTTTTTTGAAATATTTTCTTGCTTTAATAATTTATTTACTAAAGAGATTTCAAAAGCTTTTTTTCCTAAATCACCAACAGCCCCTAGAGCAGAATAAGCATCCCAGTGGTTAAAATACTCTGAAATTACAATAGTTGTAGAAGGTGATGATTTTCCTTTCAACAGTGGGTTTATTTGTATAACATGAGGGTTATTTATCTTTTTTTGAATATGATGATCAAAAAATATAACCTCTTTATCTTTAATTTTTTCCAATTCATGAGGAACGTTAAAATCTAAAACATAAATTTTTTCTGATTTCTCTATATATTTCCATATCCTTGAATCAAATGAATATTCTCCTATAGGAGGAGATAAATTTAGAAAGTTATCTATCTTCAAAACTTTTATTAGAATTGCTGCTGAAGTTATTCCATCAGTGTCCCAATGATGTATTAATAACATCCAAATCACTCCACAAATGGATTTTTAAAATTCTTTATAACTTCATAAACCTCTGGTCTCATCATATACTCTGGAGGCTGCTCTTTATTAATTATCATTTCTCTTAGCTTTGTTCCACTTATCTTTATATGATACTCTCCATCATGCGGACATATTTTAGCATTTACCATTTCTCCACATTTTTTACAGTAAAAAGCTTCATATATGAACATTGGAGTAATTCCTAAGTCGGGAAACTCCTTAAATAAATCCCAAGCTTCATATGGCCCATAGTAATCTCCAACTCCTGCATGATCTCTCCCTACAATAAAATGAGTGCATCCAAAATTTTTTCTCATGATTGCATGGTGAATAGCTTCTCTAGGTCCTGCATACCTCATCTCATATCTTACTGTTGCTAAAATAGCAGAGTTTTTTGGATAGTAATGTTTAAACAAAACATCATATGCTTTAATGATGACTTCATCTTTATAATCTCCTTTTTTCTTTTTACCTAAAACTGGATTAATAAATAAGCCATCAACAAATGTTAATGCAACCTTTTGAATATATTCATGCCCCCTATGAGGAACATTTCTTGTTTGGAATGCCACAATTCTTTTCCATCCTCTATCTTTAAATAAATCTCTTGTTTCCTCTGGTCTTAAAGTATATCTACCAAAAGGATTGGGTAATTCATTTAAAAGCTCAATTTCTCCCCCAACTAAATAATCCTCCATTTTATAAATTTTAGACACTCCTGGATGTTCTAAATCCGTAGTTTTAAAAATTTTTTGAGCAAATTCTTTTTTGTTATAAGTATAAATATCCTCAACACACATCCTTGCTATAGGTAGATCATTATAATAAAGCAGAATTTCATCCCCTTCTTTAAAGGAAGGATTTTTCAAATCAAGAACTATAGGTATTGTCCAGGGTATATCATTACTTAACCTCATACAATCTAAAACAGATTGAAAATCTTCATTATTTAAAAATCCCTTGAGAGGTGAGTATACTCCATAAGCAATATTTTCTATATCAATAGCGTTCCCATAATTAATTTTAATTTTTAGAAATTCATTTTGTTCTTCTAAAATTTTCTCTTTTTCCCTAGAAGATAATAATTTTTTAACTAGCTTCCCACCATGTGGCTTAGAAATCATTTAACCACCTTAAAAATATATATTTATATGTTTATTTATTTATATGTTAATAAATTTTTAATCTTTTTTACTTTTTCTTCTTTGATAAAAAACATTTTATTTCTTTATCTTCTTCTAAATTTGATATATTTTTTAAAACATAATATCTATGTATAAATAGATTTCGGAATTAGAGGAGTTGTCGAAAATTAAAAATTGATTATTATTGATTTATTACTTGATATTACTCTTATTAAAGTTTGTATGTTGTGAACTATCTATATTATATTAATGCATTTCATTCTCCAATCTTACTGATAATTTTAAGTAGATTTTTTCCGTCTTGACCATATCTACTATCCCAAACAGCTGAAGTTATAGAAATTAAACCATAATCTTTATAATAACAAAGCTAAGATTGAAAGTTTATCATGAATTTGTTTTATTTAACCTTCTTTTTTGTAATATACATACAATCTGTTTATGGTAGCTCCGGTAGAATCTGATATATATAGCTTATCTGAACTTTTTAGAAGTTTATCAATTATTTCGTAAGTAATAGGGAGAATTTTAGATAAATCTTCTAAAGTAATTCTTTTAAATGACCTACCAAACGTAGAATGGTCAATATACGGATTAAACAGAGTTTTTGACAATGTTTCTAAATCTCTTAAACTTATTTTAAGGATAAATTTTATAATAAAGGCTGATATATACTGATTATATGATAATAAAGGATTTCTACCGACTCTACTAAACTTATTTTTGGATTCACCAAGTTAGTTATGGATAAAATTAAAATACAAGTTTGACGTAAATCAAAAAGTGAGCATCTTCTGTCCTATTTTTTCCAGTACTATTTTTACATTTTTATCCGCTCATACATTTTATTATCTCTTTAACTATATTCCATAATTTCATAATTTTTCGACACTCCCTGATGTTGGTAAAGCTTATATACTATATAAAATAATACTATATAAAATATAAGAGCGAATATTATAAAGCAAAATTTTTGTCTTGTGAAATAACGCCTCTAAGGGAATGAAAATATAACAACGGATTATTTATTAAAAAATAAAAAATAGCAAAATAACCCTTAAATAAATTTAAACTCCTTAAAAAAATAGTAAAGATTAACTCTTTTTTTCCAAAATTTCCTCTAATTCTTCCTCTTTTATCCTCTCCCCAGTTATCATATAAACTATTCTATCTCCTATAGAAGCCACTATATTCCCACTCCTCTCCAAGTATTTGGCAGCAAAGATAATATCAGTGGCTAAGGTTAGGTTCTTAGAAGGATTCTCTAAGATTTTTGAGATCATACATCTATAGAGTTCTTCATAAAGCTCATCCATCTTTTTGTCCATGTTGTAAACATCTCTTGCTAAGCCTTCATCTCTATTCTTAAAGGCTACCATGGCATTCTTTATCATGGTTATTAAGTAATCTTTCATAACTTCCAATATTTGATTTTTCCTTTTTCCTTCATACTCTGACTTTAACAAAATTTTGCAAATCTTGGCTGCATTATCTCCAACTTTCTCAAGTTTAGAAGAGATTTTAATACAAGTCATTAACTCCCTTAAATCCTCAGAAACTGGATGATGTAAAGCTATAGCTTTTATACACTTATCTTCTATTTTTATCTCCATCAAATCTATAGCTGTGTCTCTCCTTCTTATATGCTTAGCTTTCTCCTTATCTCCTTCAATAAATGTATTTACAGCAGATTCTGTTTGATCAATACAGAGCTCAGCCATCTCTAAGATATCATTTTCAATTTCTTTTAGCATCTCCTCAAATTTTTTTGGCATCTTTCCACCTTTACCCAAATCTACCTCTTATGTAGTCATCAGTTTCCTTCTTCTGTGGATTTAGGAAGATTTGCTCAGTCTCTCCAAACTCTATTAACTTACCCATCAAAAAGAAGGCTGTATAGTCAGAGATCCTACTTGCCTGCTGCATGTTGTGAGTAACAACCACTATAGTATAATCCTTAGCCAACTCTAACATTAACTCCTCTATCTTCAATGTGGAGATTGGATCAAGAGCAGAGGTTGGCTCATCCATTAATAGAACCTCTGGCTTTACAGCTATAGCCCTTGCTATACATAACCTCTGCTGCTGACCTCCAGAGAGGGCAAAGGCATTTTTATTAAGTTCATCTTTAACCTCATCCCAGAGAGCAGCTTTTTTTAATGCCCACTCAACAATCTTATCAAGCTCTTTCTTGTCCTTAACTCCATGTATCCTTGGACCAAAGGCAACATTGTCATAGATGGACATGGCAAAGGGATTAGGCTTTTGGAAAACCATTCCTACTCTTTTCCTTAGCTCATAGACATCTACATCCTCATCATAAATATTCTTTCCATCTAAGAGAACTTCTCCCTCTATTCTAACATTATCTATTAAGTCATTGAGCCTATTAAGGCATCTTAAGAATGTACTCTTCCCACAGCCAGATGGTCCTATTAAGGCTGTAATTTTATTTTTATATATTGGCATGCTTATATTATATAAAGCCTGTTTCTCCCCATACCACAAGCTTAAGTTTTTTGTTTCCATCTTAATCTCTGGCATCTTCTCACTTTTTTATAGTTTTATATCTTCTTTTAGAGCATATCTTATAGGAACAAAGATAGAGAGGAAGATGATTAGCATAACTAAAGCAGCCCCCCAGGCTATTTTATGATCCTCTGGAGAAGGACTTTGAATTAAATTATAAATTAAAAGAGGAATAGCTCCTATAGGTTGTAGAGGGTTGAGAGAATAAGTTTCATACAACCCCCCAACTGTAAAAAGTAAAGGAGCTGTCTCTCCAGCAACCTTAGCCATTCCTATTAGAATTCCTGTTAAGATTCCTTTCTTAGCCATCTTTGTTATCACTTTAAATATCACTTGAGCCCTTGTACAGCCAAGTGCATAAGCTCCTTCTTTATAAATCCTTGGAATCTCTGACATAGCCTCTTCAGTATAGACAGCAACATAGGGGGTTAGAATTAAAGCCAATGCTATAGCCCCAGCTAAGGCTGAGTAAGTTCCCATTGGAACAACAAGGACAGCCATAACAAAGGTTCCTACTAAGATGGTTGGGAACTCTAACATAATTTGTAAAAGAACCTTTGTAGCCCTACCAATAAAGCTTTTTGGAAATTCATAGGCATAAGCTCCAGCTAAGAATGCTAAAGGAACTCCTATAAGTGTGGCTAAGACTGTTAATAGTAAAGTTCCAACTATTGCTGGTCCAATACCACCATCACTTAAAGTATTTGTTAAAAAACTTATTCCTCTTTCAGCTAAGATTGGATAACCTCTCACTATAATAGAAAAAATGATATGAAAAAGAGGAAGTACAGCTAAGAAGGTTAAAAAAGAGACAACAATTAAAAAAATTTTATCTTTGATTAATCTAATCCTCTTAGTGTTGGACATGCTCTCTCCACCTCTTGAGCAAATAAATACCAATGATATTAACTATCAGCCCAATGATAAAGAGAACTAAACCAGCTGCATAGAGGACAGAGGTCATATACTCATAGAGGTTAGCATTTCCATACTGGTTAGCTATTAAGGAAGAGATTGTATAACCAGGAGCAAACAACTTATAGGTTAAGTTAAAAGAGTTTCCAATAACTAAAGAGACTGCTACAGTCTCTCCCAAGGCTCTACCAAAGGCTAAGATAATCCCTGAAATAATAGCTGGCTTAATATAGCCAATTAAAACCTTTGTAGTTTCATATCTTGTTGCTCCTAAAGCTACTAACCCCTCTCTGTAAATTCTTGGGATCATTGCATAGGCTTCCCTTATAATAGCTGCTGCAAAGGGAGTAACCATTATTCCAAGTAAGACACCAGCAGCAAAGTAGGAATAGCCTATATAAGGAGGATAGTCAAAAAGAGGAATGAATGAGAAGTGCTCATACAAAAACTTCATTATATGATCCCTTAACAGAGGCACCAAGATAAAGGCTCCCCAGATCCCATAAATAATAGTTGGAAGCCCAGCCATAATGTCAGAGATGATAATAAGAGGATACTTTAACTTCTTAGGAGCATAGTCATTAACAAAGATGGCATAAGCTATAGATAGAGGAAGAGCTATTAAAACAGCCAACACTGCTGTATATATAGACCCCCATATAGGTGCAGCTAAACCATAAACCTCTTTTGTAGGATCTTCAGAAGCTTGCCAAACATTTTTTATAAATAAGTCTATGCCATACTTAGCTATAGCTGGATAGGCATTGATGAAATAGACAGCCAACATTATGGCAAAGATGAAAAAGATGAGTGTTATAACTGGAAGTGTAATAAGCTTAAACTCATCAAACCTTTTCTTCATAATCTCTCCTTTTTGGTAATTTACTTCATTATTTGTGAATTATTAAACTAATAGAGTAGTTGATGGAAGAGCTATAAATAATTTACTTAACCAAAATTACATTCTTTATAAGAAATTCTTTCCCTCCTTCAAACTTTAGAGATAAGCTTTTACACTTAGGACAATAGATTTCAATCTCATCCAAGATCTCTGGCTTCCCCTCATAGCCACATTTTAGACACTTGCATTTTGGATCAATGAACTTTATCTTTAACTCAGCCCCTTCACAAGCTGTTCCCTCAGCAATAACTTCAAAGGCAAACCTTAACTGATCAGGGTTAATAAATATTAGCCTCCCTATCTCTAAGTGTATCTCCTTAACCTTAGCATCCTTATAATCTTTAATACTCTCCAAGATGGAGTTTAAAATAGAGTATGCATAAGAGAGTTCATGCAAACCCTTCACCCAGTAAAAAGTTTTGATGTGAAACCATGAGAGAGATTACTGAAGAGAAGTTAAATAACTATATTGAAAAAACAAGAGAAGCTATAGAGATTATTAAGAAAGGGATGCCACCAAGGAGAAGCTTATTATATGATATAGCAAAAGATTTTTTAACCATGATAGAAAGTTATTATAAAGATGCTTTAGCATTTAAAGAAAAAGGAGATTATATAAATGCCTTTGCCTCTCTCAACTATGCCTATGGCTGGATTGATGCTGGGGTTAGATTAGGACTATTTGATGTTGGAGATGATGATGTCAGGTTTACACTTGCTAAGTGAGATATTGAACTCTCTTCTCTATATTTTACCAGCCTATGTAGCCAATGCCTCTGCCTGTATATTTGGAGGAGGTAAGCCCTTAGATTTAAATAAATGCTGGCCAGATGGTAGAAGGCTACTTGGAGATGGGGTTACAATTAAAGGCTCTTTTTTTGGTATCTTACTTGGAACTTTAACAGGTTTTATAGAAGGGCTATTTTTTAATGCTCCCTTACTTTATTTAAAGTTAGGCTTCACTCTCTCCTTAGGAGCCATTTTAGGAGATGCCATAGGAAGCTTTATTAAAAGAAGGTTAAATATAGAGAGGGGTAAGCCAGCTCCTCTGTTGGATCAGCTTGACTTTGCCATTGGAGCTTTAATACTTGGCTCTCTAATAAAACCTATAGCCATTCACCAAGTATTTATTATTTTGTTGATAACTATTTTTATTCATCTATTTGCCAACATCTTAGCTTACTCTTTAAAAATTAAGGATGTTTGGTGGTAATATGAGAGTATCTATAGATATAGAGCTAAATGACAAGCCTGGAGAGCTTTTAAAGGTTTTAACACCCATATCTAAGTATAAAGCTAATATAATAACTATTATTCACTCAAGGGAGGAAATTGTTGGGGGAAGAGTGCCAATAAGATTGGTTATTGACACTGACAAGGAAAAGTTAAAAAAGATATTGGAAGAGATTGAAAAGGTTGCTATTGTAAAAAAAGTTGATGGAGAGGAGAGAGCTATTTACTTAGATGTTGTTGTTATTGGCCATGTTGTTGACACTGATGTTAAAGATACAATAGATAGAATTAATGAGATTGGCTTAGTTGAAGACCTTGACTTAATTATGCCACACCCTGATAAAGAGTCTTCAGCCATGATGAAAATTATAGTAAAGAAAGAGAATATTAAAAAGCTCTGTAGATTACTTGAAGAGATTGAAAAGGAGAAAAACTTGTTATTTATAAAGTCAGCACTGGTGAAAGGGTGAAGGTAGCAATTATAGGCTTTGGAGTTGTAGGAAGAGGCTTAGCAAAGGTTCTTTATTCAAAGGAGAAGTGTTTAAAAGAGAGGTTTGGAGAATTTAAGGTTGTTGCAGTCTGTGATAGGTCTGGAGCTGTTGTAGATGAGGATGGCCTAAATTTAAAGGAAGTTATTGAAGTCAAGGAGAAAACTGGAAAATTGATTAACCATGATAAGGGTAGAGAGTTAAGCCCTTTAGATGTTATTAGAGAGATAGACTTTGATGTTACTGTTGAAGTCACCCCATCAAATTTAGAGACTGGAGAGCCTGCTAAAACCCATATCTTGGAAAGCTTTAAAAATAAGAAACATGTTGTGACGGCAAATAAAGGGCCCTTAGCTCTATATTTTAAAGAACTTGTGGAGAATGCTAAGAAACATGAAGTTTACTTTAGATATGAGGCAACAGTTGGAGGGGCAATGCCTATAATAAACTTAGCTAAGGAAAATCTTGCAGGGAATGAGATCTTAGCCATAAGGGGAATATTGAATGGAACCACTAACTATATATTAACAAAGATGGAGAAAGAGAAGGTGGACTTTGAAACAGCACTAAAAGAGGCTCAAGAGCTTGGATATGCTGAAGCTAACCCTTCACAAGATGTTGATGGATTAGATACAGCAGCAAAGATAGTTATTTTAGCAAATTCTATTATGGGTTTAAATAAGAGTATTAAAGATGTTAGAATTAAAGGGATAAGAAAGATAACTCCAGAAGCTCTTTTCTTGGCTAATAAGAGAGGATATACAATAAAATTAATAGGAGAAATTAGAGAGAATAGGTTAGTTGTTGAGCCTATGCTTATTCCTCTGGAAAGTCCTTTAAATGTTAAAGGAACCTTAAATGTGGCAATGTTTGAAACTGACCTTGCTAAAGAGGTTGTAGTTGTTGGTAGAGGTGCTGGAGCTGAGGAAACAGCTTCAGCTATTTTGAGTGATCTCATCTGGATTAAGAAGAGGCTCTAAGCTGTTCTCCTATTAACTCATCAACTCTCTCTAAGAACTCTTTAACCTTCTCCTTAGGAACCATAGCTCCTGAGGCTATGTTATGCCCTCCTCCAGTTCCACCAAACTCTTTAGCAATAGACATAACCTTACTTAAGTTTAACCCTCTATCAACTAACTTCTTGTTCCCCCTTGCTGAGAACTTTGCCACATCTCCCTCAATATAGTAGCCAATAACTGGCTTTTCCTTGGCTAAGATTCCTGCTACAATTCCAATATATCCCTTCCTACCTTCAAAGTACTTGATATTTCTTAAGCTCTTTAGCTCAACTCTCTTAATCTCTGACAATAAAGCTTTTTTGTAATCCCAAAGTACTTTATTCCCTATTCTTATACATTCATCATCCTCCAATCCTATCCCTATGCCAATGGAAAAATAGCCATGTCTTCCAACAGCATTTAGCATTTCAGAAAGGAGATGAGCATCTCTAACCTTATGCCTTAGTAGAACTCTCTCAATAATTAACTTCTCAGCCTCTTCAGGATATTTAAAGATAAGATGAGAAATAATTTTTTTATACTCTTCTTTACTTAAATCCTTCTTCTTAGGGTCTATCTTTAAATTTAATAGAAATTTTTCAGCCTTAGCCTCTGAGTTTAGGTCTTCAATATAAGGCTTTGTACAGTAAGCCATAGCCTTGTAAATCTCAACTCCATAAATGTTATAAATTATGTCATTGAATATTTTAATATATCTTTTCTCCCTTGCCTCATTGACTATAAACTTATTTAATCCCATGGGAGGAAATTGCATATCCCCAATCATCCCAACAATAGCCATCTGGGAGAGATCATAGTAGCCAAACTCCCTCGCAACAAAATAGCAAGTGCCACTTGCAGTTATCTCCTTAGCACCATCAAATCCATACAAGTGAGGGTTTAGCTGAACAATGTTATCTATAAACTCCTCTTCTATCTCTGGAGGATGATGGTCTAAGATGATAGCATCAACCTCTTTCTCTAATATATCATGAATCTGCCCACTTCCCATATCTGCAAAGATGTAGAGAGAGTTATCTTTACTAACCAACTTATCAATAACATTCCTTGAAAGGTGTTCAACAACCTTAACTTGAAAGGTTTTATTTGCCCTAAATAGGGTTTTGGTTAAGATTGTCCCACTACTAAGCCCATCAGTGTCATGATGAGTTATAACTTTAATAAAGTCATACTCTACGATTCTATTTTTTATCTCCTTGCTAAGCTTCTCTATCTTCTCCAACCCAGATAATTCCATAATTCTCACCCAAAGGTTAGATAAAGGAAAAGGACATATAAGAGAATTAAAATAACTCCCTCTTTTCTTCCTAATTTTCCTTTAATATAGCCTATCAATAAAATGAAGCTTATTATGAATAAAAAAAGAGCCTCCCTTTCCAACCCTGGAAGGGTTGAGAATAAAGCAGATAAGCCAATCCCTGCACCAATATCTGCTATATTACTACCTAAAACATTACCTAAAACCATCCCTCCAAGTCTTCTCTTAGCTGCTGAGATTGAAACAGCTAACTCTGGAAGAGATGTTCCAAGGGCTACTAAGGTTAAGCCTATAATAGTATCAGGGATGTTTAAATAATCAGCCAATTCCTTAGCTCCATTGACAAAAAGATCAGCTCCAACTAAAACCCCTATTAACCCTATAATAAGTAAAACTAAATTTATTGGTAAATTTATATTATCCTCTTTTTCCTCTTTCTCATTGGTGTTATCATTCTTTATACTCCATCTGATATAAAAAAGGAATAGGATAAGTAATATTAGCCCATCTAATAGAGAAAATCCTCCAAAGCTTAAAATTAGGGTTAGAAGAACAAATAATATATAGAATATTAGATTCCTTTTTAAGAATTTGTCTATTTTGACAGAGTCAAAGATTAAAGAGAGACCTAAGATTAACCCTATATTACAGATGCATGAACCTAAAATATTTCCAACAGCCAAGCCTGGGAGATGTTGATAAGAGGCTATAACTGAAGTAACAATCTCTGGAAAAGAGGTTCCAAAGGCTATAATTGTTGCTCCAATCACAAAGTTTGAGATATTAAAAAACCTTGCTATCTTCTCAGCCCCTAAGACAACCCAATCACTACAGTAGTATAGTAAAATTAAGCCTGTTAAGAAGGATAAAATCCCTATTATCATGAAAGTTTCTCCCTCTTTATCATTCTAAATTTTTTACTACCACACTCACATCTTAAGCTTTCAATTCTCTCATTTAATAGCTTATGTATTTTTCCACACTTTAAGCACTTATAGTATCTAACTGTTGGCTTAACTAAGCCAGTGTATATTTTCTCAGTGTCTCCAATATTTACTTTTAGCCTTTTCCCTATCAATCTTGCTATAAAGGTTGTGTTTCCAATAATCTCACTACCTTCATAATAGTTGAAGTTAGGGATTAGCTCAGAGATTACAAAGTTCATTTTTGTTATTTCCTCTTGAACCTTTAGCCACTCATCTATTGGCTTGTGAGAGTAGGAGAGATAAGCAACTCCTTCCTCTCCTAAGCATTCAACTCCTCTTGATAAGAATAGTTTTAGCCCATCTATTGTATATGGAGGGTCAGTTGAGAAGACATCAAAGTTATTCTTTAACTCCTCTGGCATCTCTTTCCTTAAGTCATGCTTCACTATTCTAATTTTAACTCCTTCCTTCTCAGAGAAGCTTTTAATTAAATTTAATAACCTCTCATCAATATCTACAACATAAACCTCCTCAGGAAACTGAGTTAAAGCCACTGGGAGAGAGGTTAGATCATCATCACCTATAAAAATAATTCTCTTCCCTTCTAAGTCTCCTCTCTCACACATTAAAGCAGCTCTATAGACAGAGGTTTCTGGAGTGGCATAGGATTGATCAAGGAGAGTATTAACCTCTGGCCTTTTCCTAAACCATGGCTTAACCTTCTCTAAGATTTCTTTAAAAAATTCATTTAAAACAATTCCTCTACCTTCACAGAGAGGGCACCTTAAAGAACCTTTAAATTTGAATTTTAATACATTTTCAACAAACTCTAACCCCTTTTCAGTTAATACAGCTCCATTTTCTCTTTTTAAGATTCTCTCTCTTTCCAATATTGTCCTAACCTTGGCAACAATTGGAAGAGGTAACTTACAAAGTTGAGCTATCCTTTTAGTTGAGATTGGCTGATTTCTATATATAACTCTTAATATATCCTCTACCCCCCTCTCTCCCTCAGAGATATTAACCTTCTTAGCCACCCTTTTTAATAAATTTCTATCCTCTCTCTCTTTCACTTTTCCCTTTCCCATCTTTCCAATAATCATACTTCTACCTCAAGATCCTAAAATAATCTTTTTAATCTCTTCCAATTTCTCCTTTAAAGTTTCTTCATCCTCAGCCTCTAAGTTTAGCCTTAATAGAGGTTCAGTGTTTGATGGCCTTATATTGAACCAGAAGTTTTTACAGTAAACAGAGACTCCATCAAGCTCTTCAATCTTACAATCTTTAAACACTTCTTTAATCCTCTCTAAAACTTCCCTCTGGTCTTTAACCTTAAAGTTTATCTCTCCACTATGGTAATATTTACTAAACTCTTCTCTAAGCTCTGACAATTTTTTATTTTCCATAGCCTTAACAATGTAGTATAAAGCCAATAGAGGGCTTTCAAAGTAACCAATCTCTTTAAAGTAGAAGTGGTTAGAAAGCTCTCCAGCAAATTCAGCATCTTCCTTATGCATCAACTTCTTTATAAAGTAGTGGCCAACTCTACACTTTATAGCTATTCCTCCAAACTTTTCAATGGTTTCAGGAACAACCTTAGAGCATCTTAAGTCATAAATAATCTTAGCCCCTCTTTTCTCTTTCAATATTTCCCTTGCTATTATAGCTGTTAATATATCTCCTCTTAAAGTTTCTCCAGTCTCATCAACCATTCCTAACCTGTCTCCATCACCATCAAAGATTAAGCCCAACTCACAATTATGCTCTTTAACAGCTCTCTTTATATCCTTTAAACACTCCTCTTTTAGAGTGTCTGGTAAATGAGATGGAAAGGTTCCATCTGGCTCAGAGTTTATAAAAACTTTCTCTTCTAAGATCTCATCCAATATCTCTTTTTCAGCTATTGTTGTAGCTCCATTGGCAAAATCTACAGCTATTTTATGGTTAAGCCTTCCAATCCTCTTTAAGAAAAATTTTTTATAATTATCAATGACATCAACCTTCAGCTCATCTAAATTAATCTTCTCCTCCTTAACTTCATAGTATTTAAAGTAAGGCTTAATCTCTTCCAAGGGTGAGAGTGGAATAGCCTTTCTATCACACATCTTGAAACCTGTATACTCTGGTGGGTTATGAGAGGCTGTTAAGGAAACTCCTAAATCATAGCTATCCTTGGTGGCAAAGTATAAAAGAGGAGTTGAGATAACCCCAGCATAGTAAACATTGGCATTTTCCATAAGCCCAGAGATAAAATAGGGAAGAAGCTTTTCAGAGCCTATTCTTACATCTCTACCAACTAAGATATCTTTATCCTTGTAAAGCTCTCCTATCACTCTTCCCAAAGAATAGGCAAATTTTTCATCTATCTCTTCCCTATATTTTCCCCTAATGTCATAAGCTTTAAAAACCATAAGCTATCACTTTTTTAATGTTATTAAGCTTATAGTTTTTAAGAATAATATAATAAATCTTTAGGTGATGTTATGGAAAGATTTAAAGATATAAAAAATTTAGGGAAGTTGGTTAGGTTAGAAAGAATTTTCAATAAAGAGAGTGAGAGAACTGTTATTGTCCCTATGGATCATGGAGTTTCTAATGGTCCAATAAAGGGATTAGTGGATATGAAAAAAACAGTTAATGATGTTGCTGAAGGAGGGGCTAATGCTGTCCTCTTACATAAGGGAATTGTTAGACATGGTCATAGGGGATATGGCAAAGATATAGGTTTAATTATCCACCTATCAGCTGGAACCTCCATTTCTCCAAATCCTTTAAAGAAGGTTATAGTTACAACAGTTGAAGAAGCCATAAGAATGGGAGCTGATGCTGTCTCTGTTCATGTTAATGTTGGTTCTGATGAAGACTGGGAAGCTTACAAAGACTTAGGTTTAATTGCTGAAACCTGTGAATACTGGGGAATGCCATTAATAGCCATGATGTACCCAAGAGGAAAACATATAAAAAATGAGAGAGACCCTGAACTTGTTGCCCATGCTGCAAGGTTAGGAGCTGAGTTAGGAGCTGACATAGTAAAAACAAGTTATACAGGAGATATAGATAGCTTTAGAGAAGTAGTTAAAGGTTGTCCAGCTCCTATAGTTGTTGCTGGAGGTCCAAAAACAAGAACTGATGAAGAGTTCTTACAGATGATAAAAGATGCTATAGAAGCTGGAGCTGCAGGAGTAGCTGTAGGAAGAAATATATTCCAACATGATGATGTAGTTGGAATAACAAGAGCTGTTTGTAAAATAGTTCATGAGAATGCTGAAGTTGAAGAAGCCTTAAAAGAGATTAGGAAAAAATAATTATTCTAAAAATCTCATTCCACATCTTCTACCTCTTCCTCTACCTAAACCTCTGCCTCCTGGATCAACTCTATGTATAAACTCTTCTGAAGCTCCACAGTAAGGGCATGAGGAAGGCTTAGGAGTTCCATAGGGAACTTCAATAATATTTTTGCACTTAGTACAGATAAATTTTTTCATTGTTAATCCCTTTTTTCTCTTTTTAACCTTTCTAACTCAGCCTTAATTTTCTCAATCTCTTCCTCTAAGGCCTTTTTCTCATCAATTAACTCCTTTAAGTAACTTTCTAAGTAGTCTATATCATAGTAATATATGTCCCAAGCATGAACTACTCTTCCTCTATCATCTACATAGTAAGCATGAGGACCAAATCCACATCTACATGGGCCTATGTATCTAAACCCTCTTAATAACCTTCTCCACCTTCTTCCAAACATTCCTATCACCTTTTCCTTTTCTAATTATGTCACATATGTGTAATAATATATAAAGTTTTTTATTTTGTTAGTTTGAATATTTAAAATTTACAATAAAAAAGCTTATTAATAAAGAATTTTTATAATAGTGACTTAAAAACTAACTTAAGGGAAAAGAATGAAGATTAAGCTAAATGCCATAGAAATTTTAGTTATTGTTGCAATTCTTATAACTTTGTCAGCTTTCACCTATAAATTTCTATTTCATAATGAGAAATATGTGTTTTCTGGAGATGAGATGTATAAATGTGCCTGGATGTGTAATAAAATATTAGGCCAAGGATTTCCCTTAAATGCTACAGTCATAGGAGTTTGGACAAAAAGTAAGGAAAAGTTTAATGGGACAGTTGAGATTTACTCAGCAAGGGGAGGAACATTATATGCCATCTATAACAACAGTCCAATAACCATAGGTGGAAGATTAGCTTATAAAGAAGATGTAGCTGCTGAAAAAATTATCTTAAAGCCTATTGGGAAGAAAATAGATATTTATGAGTTAGAACCAATTGAGGGAAAAGATCTTAGAGAAGTTATTAATAAGATAGAGAGCTCAATCAATGAAAGTAACATTTTAGCAGTAAAAATTAGTGGAACTATTGGAATTAACTCAAAAACTTACAAACCAGCTGATCAAATTGAGCTATTGAATAAAGTTTATATAGAAAGTTTAAAAGGAATGAGAATTCAATTTTTAGACAATGGCTTAATAGTTTCTGGAACTTACTATTTAGAAGGGTTAAAAGAGCTTAGCAAGTATGTAAATGCCTCAAAAGTAGTTACAAATAGATTAAAAATTTATGTCATAACTAATTAAAGGGAAAGAGTGATGATAGAACTAAGCCATCTCTTCCTATTGATTTCTTGTATTTACTTAATATTTTCAAATGTTTCATTATATGCTTTTTTAGCATTTCTCTCTTCAGCCATAATTTTCTACATCTCATTTAATATTGGAAAAAAATTTTCTTTTTTAGTTAAGGTAAAAGAGCTTTGCAATTATAAAAGAGATGAGAAAATTGGATTAATATTAATGGTTATAGGAATTATATTTTTAGTTCTTGACCTACTTTGGGTTAGAGACATTCCTCTTTTTAACCCAGAGGTTAGGAGATTTTTAAATGTTGGCTTTACATTAATCTCAAGGTTTTTTATCTTAGGTTGGGCAATATACTTAGCCTCTTCAAATTTAGATAAGAAGAGAGCTATAATATATACATTAATTTTTTCAGCAATGGTCATGTTAATTGGCTATAGGACAAGTGTTATAGTCCTCTTAATATCATCAATCTTTGCCCTATACTACAAAGGAGAAATTAAAAATAGAGAGTTGTTAGCTCTATTCTCTATTGTCTTCTTAATCTTTTTATTAATGTCTATTATAAGATTGATGGTTTTAAAGGTTTCAGGAAATCCTATAATTTCAAGGATCTCCTTAACCATGAGTGTCTATGATATAATCTTTAACTACTTTAATGGATCATTTAATTACTATCTACACTACTCAGCAATCCTCTCCTATTTAGGTTTGGCAAAGGCTCCAAGGGCTGTTATAGCTAACTTCTTAGGGATTTATGGAGTAACTATAACCCCTACAGTTGTAGGAGCAGTTGTTGGGGACTATGGAACCTTAGCCATAATCCCATATTTTGGAATATTGGGGATGTTTTTAGGCTTTTATTATATGATTGCCAAAAAATTGAAAGGAATCTATTTAGGAGTTTATAGTGTTTTGGCTGCTTATACTTTGGTTAGTATAGAGAGTGGAATCTTAGACTTAGATGTCATTTTCTACTACTTCTTAGGGTTGTTATTATGCATCTATGCAATATTATCAAGAAAGTTAAGGAAGTAAATATTTATCATCCTGTTTCAATTGTGATCCTTGGACATTTAGCTTTAATCATCTTAGCCCTACCATTTATTTACAAACTTGGTTTTATAAATTTGGCTAAGATAATTCTAATTTTATCTCTATTTATTTTCTTCTTCTCTCTTCCTTTTTTATTTAAGGAATACTTTAAATTTAAAAATAATAGGTTTATTTTACTACTTTCTTATACTTTTTTAGTGGCTTTCTCATTTTATGGAGCTTATAAAGTAACTAACTCTATAGCTTTATCTATAGCCTATGTTATCTTTATTTTAATTATTTTAGAAATTTTTTGTAAATTTTATAAGAATAAGTACTTTACAGACTTCCTTTTCTCCCTTGGAGTTCTATCTTTCTTATTAATTATTATAAAGTATGGAGGAATTCCACTATTTGACTATAAAATAAGGATGGCTATCAACTTAGAGCCTTTAAGATTAATAGCTATGGGATCTCTAATCTATGGAGGAATTGAAAAGAGGAGTTATTTTTTAATTGCTTTCATCTTACTTTCTTTACTTGGCTACAAAGCAGGGATTGTTATGCTCATCTTCTCCTACTTAGTTTATAAAAGGATAGATATTAAAAAAGCTCTTATAATTTTTTTATCTTTAATCCTTTTTTTGTCAGTTATTAGTCAAGTTATTTTATTAAGCTCTTCCCAAACTTGGAAATATAAATTCCTTACTCTCTTATCCTATAGAGCTTACTTTGACCTAATGGTGTTCTCAAAGATTATTAATAGTAATCTTATAACCTATGGAAGCATTATTTTTATACCAAATGGAGAGGCTAAGGTAGGAGAGTTATTATTTAACTATAGCCATAATTTTACAACCACACTTTTTGGAACTGTATATCTGGACTTTAGCTTAATTGGCTTACTCTTCTCCTTATTCCTTGGAATTGTGTCAAAATATTTATATAAAGGAGATTGGAAACTCTATTCTATCTATGCCTCTCTACTTTTAGCATACTGTGATATTGGCATTAACTATGGTTTTTTAGTGGTTCTCTTCCTATTGATGTGTGCCAATGCAAAAATAAAAATGAGGGAGCTTAAATGAAAGCTCTATTTATATATCATGAAGGGAACAAGATTATGGAAAAGTTCTACAACAACTTAATTAATGCTCCAGACTTCTGTAAGATATGTGAAGATTGTTACAACTGTAGGGGAGATTGGAGTTATAAGAATTATGTTGATAAGATGATTATAAAGAAAGCTGATGAAGAGTTTATAGATGAGCCTGAGGAATACTTTGAAGATGTGCCTAAGGCAGAGTATTACATAGCTCAGCTACATGAAGATCTTCTTTACCATCTTGCTCATCTCATTGAAGGGAAAGCTTTAATTGTTCCTTCAGAGAGCCCTCATGATTTATCCTTAGGGATGAGAAGAGAGTTAGAAAAAATTTGTAAAGAGAGAGGGATTATTTTTAAAAATCCTAAGCCCTTCTGCTCCTTAGAAGGGTTGGATGAATTCACCAACTTCTTTAAGATTGGAAAGCCAAAGGTTGAAGTAATTGTTGAAAATGATATAATAAGGAATGTTAAAGTTCTTGTTTCTTCTCCATGTGGGGAAACTTATTATATAGCTAAGAGGCTAAAGGGGAAGAAGTTGGATGAGATGGATAAAGAGATTGCTGATGCTCACCATAACTATCCATGCTTAGCTAGTATGGAACTTGATAAAGAGCTTGGAGATACTATTTTACATAAAGCTGGCTATATAGCAAGAGAAGCTTTTAAATTAGGCTAAATATTCTAAGGCTTTTTCTGTCTTTTTATCAAATAAAATTACTCTATCTTCTCTAATAATTACTGTAACCTTCTCTCCAAAATTAAATTTCTCATCTTCTGAAGTAAGGACTTTAATAAATGTATCTCCAATAGATATAGTTACTATCTGCTCTTTACCAAGAGGTTCAAAAGAATATATTTCTCCATATATTCCATTATTAAATGTTCCTTTTATTATATTTGCATCATGAGGTCTGAATCCAAGAATAACCTTGTTTATATTAAGTTTTTTAATAATTCCTTTATAATGTTGAGGTAACGGAATTTTGTTATCATTTACTATTAAAAAGTCATTTTCAACATTAGCCTCAATGAAATTCATAGGAGGATTTCCAAGAAATTTTCCAACAAATTTATATTTAGGTTTATAATAAACTTCATATGGTGATCCTATCTGAAGAATTTTTCCTTTTCTAATAATAGCAATCCTGTCAGCCATTGCTAAAGCTTCAGCTTGATCATGCGTAACATAAACAGTGGTAATTCCCAATTCTTTTTGTAGTCTTTTTAATTCAGCTCTAACTTCAATTTTAAGTAAAGCATCTAAATTACTTAATGGTTCATCTAACAATAAAACATTTGGTTCTTTTACTAAAGCTCTTGCTATAGCCACTCTTTGCTGTTGTCCTCCACTTAACTGATGTGGGTATCTATTGAGAAGGTGATCAATTTGAAGCATTTTAGCAATTTCCTTTACCTTTTTTTCAATTTCTTGTTTTGGATATTTTCTTAATTCCAAAGGAAATGCTATATTATTAAAAACTTTCATGTGAGGATACAATGCCCAATTTTGAAAAACTAACCCTATATTTCTATCTTTTGGAGGCAATTCTGTAACATCTATGTCATCAAAATAAATTTTGCCACTTGTTGGTTTATAAATTCCTGCTATTGTATATAATAATGTAGATTTACCACTTCCAGAAGGTCCCAATAATGCCATGAATTCTTTATCACGAATCTTTAAATTAATATTATCCAAAGCTGTATATCCACTAAACTTTTTAGTAATATTTTCTAAAACAATTTTAGTCATATTCTCACCAAAAAATTATTTACCCTTTAACCCCTCCAGAATAACTTTTTAGTAAAAGTTTTTGGGCAATAATGAAGAATACTATAGTAGGTAGTAAATATAATGTACCAACAGCTGCTATTAATGGCATTTGGGAAAATTCGACATTTATATTAGATTCAATAAAGGTCGCTAATGTTTGATCAAATAAGAAAGTTCTTACGTAAATAATATCTTCCCACCCTGCTAAAAATGCAAATAAAGATACAGCAAGTATCCCAGGTTTAACAAGTGGAAGCATAATCTTCCACCAAATTTTAATTCTTGACGCTCCATCAATCACTCCTGCCCATTCAAGTTCCCACGGAATATTATCAAAAAACCCTTTCATTATCCAAACTGACATTGGGATTTCAAGAGCAGCTCTTGCTAAAATAACGTATATAAAAGAGTATACTCTAATTAAATCATAACTTTTTGGTAAAGTTAAAAAATAAAGCAAATATACCCCAATAATTAATGCAACTCCTGGAAAGGCATGTAAAAGTAGTAATAAAATCATTAGTTCTTTCCTACCTTTAAAATCCATTCTTGATAGAGAATATGCAGATAAAGTACTTACAAAAGTCACTACTATAGAAACTCCTAAGGCAACTATACATGTATTTAAAATAATACTACTTATATCATTTTTAATCCCTCCTAATGTAGATAGATTCCCTTGAAAGATCATTATCCAGTTTTTTAGAGTAAAAGAAAATGATGTAAAATCCAAATTTGTAATCATATGAGTACTAAAACTTGATAATATAAGTAACAAATAGCCTAATATTATAGGAAAACTTAATATTAATAATATCAATATAGTAATATATGTATATTTCTTTTTTCCTGTTTCAATATCTCTCATTTATATCTCTCCTTTTGGCTTTTTCATCATTTTATCAAATTTTAAAACCTTTAAAGTTATAATTCCACCAATAATGCCTATTATTGAAAGAACTACCGCAGCAGCAGAAGCTAAACCCTGATCTAACACTCCTTTTCCAAATGCTGTATTAAAAACATATAATGCAAGGGTAGTTCCATAGCTATTATCCACTAAATTCCACTCAACAAGTAAGAAGATATGGGAATATGTTGTTAGCAAACTTAAAAACTGCCAAGTTAACACATAAAGAAGATGCCATTTTATTAAGGGAATTAATATTTTTCTTGAAATGTCCCAAGTTGAAGCTCCATCAATTCTTGCAGCAATTATAAGTTCTTTTGGAATTTGATTTAATGCTGAAGTAAAAACTATCATTCCAAAGCTTATTCCAACAAGACCATTTACAAAGATAATTATAGTCCAAGCTCCCCAGGGAATTATTTGCCCCCAAGGAATAGGATTGGAAATAATTCCTAATTTCATTAAAATTGAATTTAATGTTCCAATTTTACTACCATGGAAAAAATAATACCATATTAAACTATAAACTGCAATTGGTGTCATTCTTGGAAGTAACCATAAAAGTCTAAAAAAAGATCCAGATTTTTCATCTATAAAATATGTAAATAATGATAATAGTAATCCACCAAAGACATTAATAATAAGTGTAATTCCAATAAACACTATTGTAGTTAAAATAATAGCTTTAAATGTTGGATCATGTTGGAACATGTAAAATAACTTTTCATAATTGAAAAGTCCTACAAAATTATTTAAATATTTTTCAACATTCCAATTTTTCATGTCTGTAAAACTTATGTATATGGTTATAAGTAAAGGAATAAGATAAAATAACATAATCATTATTATCATAGGAAAAAGAAAAAAGGAAAGAGTTTTTATTTTTTCTCTACTATTCATATCCTATTCCCCAAAAACTTGTTATTGTGGAAATTTCCAGTTTTTAGGAACTTTTCCTATAATTTCAGTATTTTGTTTTAGATCGGGATTAGCATTAATTTTTTGTATGATAAATTCTATAGCTTCTTTAGGAGTCATTTCTCCTCTAAGAACCTTATCTACAGCTGTAGTAAATATATCAGCTAATGCTGGGTATTCAGGATGTGAAGGAGCGAAATGAGTGTAGTTTAACATATAAGTTAAACTAGCTAAGAATTTAGCATTAATTGGATTGACTGTTCTTTTAACTATGTCTTTTATGGAATTTTTGACCTCTGGACTAAAATTAATGTCTAAATTTTTAACTTTATTTATCCAGTTATCATTCTCTAATAATTTTGCAGCTTTTTCTCTAATTGGTAAATGAGCACTAATTATACAATGGATAGCGTTTATATCAGGATCATTTGCCTTTAAGACCATTAAGAAAGCTAACTTTTGATAAACATCTTTTAGTTCATTATACTTACTATTTTCCTCACCAACTTTAGAATTTATCATCCAAACAAATGGTTGGCTAAGTGTTACAGGTTTACACCCTCTTTCTCCTGCTGGGAAGAGGGAATAGCTAAACATATTTCTCAATTCTTCAGCGGTAAATGGCTTGCCAACATAATTTTTAGTTTGCCATTCTGCCCAATTCCAAGAACCTCCTATCCAGAATAATGTCTCCCCTTTAAGTACTGTTGGATGGATTTGCTTTCTCCAATCCCATACCATCATATCTTTAGGAATTAACCTATCTCTAGCAAACTTCCATTCTACATATAACCATTTGTAAACCGCTGGAACATCTAAAACCAATTTATTATTTTTCTTGTCATAGAGGGTACCATTAAAAGCATAAATAAATTGTATTAAATCTGGATGAGCTGAACCTTTTCTATGTAAAATACCCCATTTAACTAAGCCCATATTTTTAGCTTTTTTAGCATAGTTATAGATATCACTCCAAGTAATTTTACCTTCTTCAACTTCTTTTGGGAAGTTTTTAATATCAATACCTATTTTCTCTGCAACTTTTTTATTAATATATAATGGCCTAACTTCTGTATCTTGTGGCAGTGCATAAAATTCTCCATTGTATTTACAAACTTTTAAAAGAACTGGATAATAATCACTTAAATCATGTTCATATTTTTTAACATATTCATTTATATTTAAAATATAACCTTCTTTAGCTAAAATAGGAACGTAAACATAACTATTTACAAAAAAGTCTCCTGCCATACCTAATGGCTGTTTACTCAAATAATCCTTATAAAGATTTTGGAATGAAGAAACATAATAAGTGTCTACCTTAATTTTAACATCTATCCCGTTATCTTCCCAAATTTTATTTATTCTATTTGCAGCCTCTACAATACCATAAACTCTCATAACACTATTTGGATCCCCTGCTCCCCAAACTGAAAACTTTACAACTTTAATTCCATTATTTTCTAAGGTTTTTCCAATATTAATAACATCTTTTTTAAAATTTCCAGTCAATTCAACATTCTTCATGCTGCTTTTGCTGGTAGTTTCATTATTAACACAACCACTAATGATACTACAAATAATCATTCCAATCATTAAGATTACAAATATTTTTACATGTCTCATTACTAATCCACCTTAATATAATTATAAATAAAGTGGTCAATAAATGTATTTGTGTTCACAATATATATACTTTATTTTACTTAAAGATTATAAACCAGAAAAGAAATATCTTTAAATTTAGCTTATTATAAAATAGGGAAACTATGAGGATTAGAGATTTTATAAAAACAAGTGAAGGTTTGTACTTTGCTGTTAACTCCTATGTCCATCCAGAGGATAGAGTTTTTGCCTTTTTAAGATATGTGCCTTATGAGCTTGGGAAACACTACAGTGATGAGGTTAGAGAGATAGATGGAGAGAAGTATGTTAAGCTATCAGATAGTAAAATAGCCTATAAATTCTTAGAGGAGAACTTTAAAGATTATTTATTCTATGATAACTATCTAAATGTTTTAATGCATGCTGTACCTAAAGAAAAGATTGAAAAAGTTTATTATCCAAAGAGGAGGTTAGAGGAAATTATAGAAGAGCCAAAAAATAGGTTGGAGGAGAAGATTAGAAAGTTAGCTCTAATCTTTGAAGATTATGGAATTCCAATGAGTCAGATGGGAGTGACTGGATCAACATTAATAAGGCTAAATAATGAAAATTCTGATATAGACTTTATCATTTATGGTAGCAAGTGGCACAGGTTGGGAAGAGAATACTTAAAGATGGCTGTTGAAGAAGGGAAGTTAGAAAGCCTAAATTTAGAGTTTTGGGAAAAAGCTTATAAAAAGAGGATAAAAGATAATACTCTAAGCTTTGAAGACTTTCTCTTTCATGAAAAAAGGAAGTGGAATAGGGGAGTTATAGATAATACTATGTTTGACCTCCTCTTTGTTAGAGAGTGGGATGAAATTAATGAAAATTATGGGGAGAAAAGATTTAAGCCTTTAGGTTATGTGAAGATAAGAGCAAGAGTTTTAGATGACAGCTTTATCTTTGACAATCCAGCTTTATATATAGTTGAGCATGAAGAAGTAAGAGAAGTAGTTTCCTTCACCCATACTTATGCTGGTCAGTGCTTTAAAGGGGAAGAGATGGAGGTTAGGGGAAAGTTAGAGGAAGTGATAACTAAGGAAGGAAGCTATAAGAGGGTTGTAGTTGGAACAACAAGAGAGGCTTACAATGAATATATAAAGCTGATAAGATGAAGGCTAAGGGAAAGGTTATTTTCTTTGGAGAGCATGCTGTAGTCTATGGCTATACAGCTCTCTCTTTACCAATAAATTTATCCACCAATGTAAATATTAAAAAAAATGATAATTTAGTTATTGAGCTAAAGAATCTTAATAAAAAGTTAGGTTTTGAAGAGGCTAAGAAAGATAAGGACTTTAGATATGTTATTAAAGCTATAGAGCTTTTAAAGGTTAAAGAGCCTTTCTTTTTATCTGTAAGTTCAGAGCTTCCAGTGAGTTGTGGGCTTGGAAGCTCTGCCTCTGTGGTTGTAGCCACTATAAGGGCTTTATCAAAATTTTTTAACCTTAACTTACCTAAGAAAGAGATAGCCAAGCTTTCCCATAGGGTTGAGAGAGAAGTTCAAGGAAAAGCAAGTATCACTGACACTTACACAATCTCCTATGAGAGGGCATTAAAAATAAGAAATAATGAATTTAGTTTCATTGATGAATTTGAAAAAACTGTTAGAGAGGAAAAGTTGTATATAGCTTATGTTGAAGAGAGGGAAATGAAGACAGCTGATCTTATTAAAGTGGTTTCTGAAAAAGAGGAGAAGGAGGAGATTTTTAAGGAGATTGAGGAAATAACAAGGGAAGCCTTAAGCTCAGATGTGGAGAGAATTAAAGAGCTTATGTTAGAGAATCATAAGCTATTAGATAAATTAGGAGTCTCTACAAAAGGGTTAAATAGAGTTGTTAGATTAGCTAAAAAATTTGGTTGTGGGGCTAAGCTAACAGGGGCTGGGGGAGGAGGATGTGTAATTATCTTAGGGGATTTAAATGAAGAAGAAAAAGAGTTAATAGAAAAGATTGTTAAAAGCCTCTACCTTGCATAAAAATGGAGCCTCGGGCGGGGTTTGAACCCGCGACCTCCTGCTTACCAAGCAGGCGCTCTGACCAGGCTGAGCTACCGAGGCACGAAAAATAAATTTAAAAAGGTAGTATATAAATTTTACTACAAATCAAAGAATTTATAGAATTTAATAAATCAGAGTTTCTAAGATAGGATGGCCTAAAGTAATATGAAAAGAGCAAATAAAATTATTAAATTAACTGAGACAGTGTGATTACGATATTCCTTTCTTTATTAGTTCTTTACTACACTCTTTAATTACTTCATAAAACGATAGTCCATATTTCTGGCTTAAATATTCTATGCAGTTTGATACCATTACCATAAATCTAACGAATTCAATGTTACTCTTTTTAGACGTTAGATAGTTTCCTTCAATTTCTAAAATCGATTTGTCCCTTCTATGTTTTTCTTCTATCTTTGATCTCTTCATATACTCGTTTATTATGTTCTCTGCCTTACTTTTTATAGTTTGTAGAGACTAAATACATTAGTTTTCGCTTACGAAGTAAGTGAGCAACGAAATGCGAAGCATTTCGTCTAATTTCTGATTTTCCATTAACACTGCAACGATTTTAACTTTACCAACATCGGGAATATTCACGATTTTAGTAGATAATCTAAACTTTATTCCATTAATAGTCCTTAATTTAAGCTTTTCTTTCTCGAAATCTTTCCTAAACAATTCTTCTATCTTAACCTTCTTACCGAAATACTCAACTATGATGTTTTTCTTAAGTTTACCAATATATTACATTACCTAATTCTTTAGATTTCTTCATAATTTTCTTTGTCGTTACAAAAGTGTCTCCTACAACCGTCCTGATATTTATGTGAGATAGAAATCTAATAATTTCTATGAATATATCTGTAGATTTTTTACTAAGTGGTTTTATTGTGGTGTAAATTGTATATATCCCTTTTTTTTTTCGTGATAAATACAGTAGTTTATTTGTTCTTGATATGGTTTACTATGTCTTTCGATGTAGTTGTGTCTAATACTGCATCCATAAACTTTTTCACTCCATCCTCTTAGTAGTGTTGAATCGATTATTGTAGTGTATTTAAATCTATTGTCATCCAAAATACCGGGAAGGTTAGATAGTTGAGTATATAAATAAAACTCGTCTTCAGATAGTTTTTGTAGGTTTTTAACGATAGTTGTTCTGTGAATTCCCGAGATATGCTCTGAAAATGCTTTGGTAGTTTTTATCGGCGTTAGTATTCTAACCTGTGCGAACTTGGATAACTCTTCTGAACAGTTAAATCCTAACCTATTTATAGAATTAGTTGAGTATACTATTAAGTGCTGTTAGCATGGTGGTTTCACCGTTTTTTTAACGAGTTATTTGAGTGCTACATATTTCTATTTTTTGGTTTTAAAGTTAGTGTTGTTAAATCACACTATCAGTTATATTTAAATTTAATTCTTATTTGGCCATAATTTTTGAATTTGAGCATAAAAATTATGCTTTTTGTATAATTATTATGATGAATCATAAAATTTTAAGGTTAAGCATAATTATTATGATACTTTATAAATTGAAAGAATTAAAGATACAGATATAAAATAGAAAAAAAATAAAGATTAATTTGACTTTTTCCATAAAATATAACCAAGAATTATAAAGATTACCATAACAACTACATATATGTAATAATTTGTTGCTATATTTTCAAATTTTCCTTTTATTATTTTGTTATTGGAATTTTGAATATTTTTATTGTCAAATTCATTCAAATTAGCAATTTTTTTATATGTTCCATTGTTAAATATATATAATGATGAATCATTTCCAATTAAAAGAAATTCTTTCCCATTATATTCTATCTCTATAGGATTTAAACTATCAGTATCTATTTCAGTAACTTTATCATTCTTTAAATTAATTTTTTCAATGCCTAAGATGTAGTTTTTAACTCTGTATTCGTAATTATTGCTCTCTAAATTTGATAAATCTTTAATATCCACTACTTTTTCTCCAATTTTTGTTTCTCTATATTTTGTAATATAAAGAGGAGGCGTTTTATTATACTGCTTATATTTTTCCACGATCTCCTTACTAAGATTATTTTTAACTCTAATCTTTTCTATTTTCAAAATTTCTACAACTGCCTTTTTGGGATAAATTAAATAAATATTATTTCTATCTATTGGAAAAACTTTATATATGCTTTTGTTTAGGTTAATAGTTTTTATTATACTTATATTATTATCCAAAATGTATAATTTGTTCTTGTTAACCCCAATCCACTGATTTCCATATTTATTATAGACAATCTGAGATAATAAATAATTAAAATTTTTAAAATCATAAAAAGTGCCATTGTATTTCACAAAGCATGAAATGTTGTTATCTACATACTTTATACTCGTATCTTTTTTTAAATAACCAACTAAATAATCCCCATTAACATAAATGAGCCAATATTTATCTTTTGAATTGTAATCAAAAGTATAAGGTTGAAGTTCAAAATCATATGTATAATAATCCTTAAAGTGATTAACATATTTGAACAAATATTCTTCTAACTCTAAATTTAGCCCATAAAAACTATCCCCTTTATAAGTTAGCCCATATTTAGATGATTTGTTGTATTTTAATTCAATTAATATTGGCTTTGCCCCCATACCCTCTTTATTATCAAAACATGCCAAAGCCTCTTTGCCATTACTTTTCAAACTGTGATATTTTCCAAAAGGAATCCAAGGATATAGATAAAGCTTTCTATTATTGATATCCAATTTACCTATACGGCATCCATCCCATGCATCACATACAAAATAAGTTTTATTTGCTAAATAAAAACTGTCAATATAAAATAAGTATCCATAATGTTCATTAATTTCACTACTGGTGTATGTTTTATTAAAAAAAACAATATATTTTGGAGTAATATTATATAAAGTTCCATTGTATAGGTAAATGTTATTGTTGTATATGATTACCCAATTGTCTGAAGTGGTTATAAAAATCCTATTACCTGATGCATTTACTGTTATAATTGATAGTAATATAAGAAAACTTAAAAGAATGAATTTTTTTGCCATTATATCACCACTAAAAAAATATAATCATATATAAAATAATTATCTACCATTCTGGACAAGTGTATCTAACTCTATCAATTACTTCCTTTTGTGTACTAAAGTAATATGCTCTCTGTGGCCAAATATCGCCAACTACTGAATCTTTCTGTGCTTTAACATATTCACATGCCCTTGATATTTTATCAGAATCTTTAAGAACTTGATTATCTGCTTCTAATTCAATATATGATACTAAGAGGATGGAGTGAAAAAGTTTATGGATGCAGTATTAGACACAACTACATCGAAAGACATAGTAAACCATATCAAGAACAAATAAACTACTGTATTTATCACGAAAAAAAAAAGGGATATATACAATTTACACCACAATAAAACCACTTAGTAAAAAATCTACAGATATATTCATAGAAATTATTAGATTTCTATCTCACATAAATATCAGGACGGTTGTAGGAGACACTTTTGTAACGACAAAGAAAATTATGAAGAAATCTAAAGAATTAGGTAATGTAATATATTGGTAAACTTAAGAAAAACATCATAGTTGAGTATTTCGGTAAGAAGGTTAAGATAGAAGAATTGTTTAGGAAAGATTTCGAGAAAGAAAAGCTTAAATTAAGGACTATTAATGGAATAAAGTTTAGATTATCTACTAAAATCGTGAATATTCCCGATGTTGGTAAAGTTAAAATCGTTGCAGTGTTAATGGAAAATCAGAAATTAGACGAAATGCTTCGCATTTCGTTGCTCACTTACTTCGTAAGCGAAAACTAATGTATTTAGTCTCTACAAACTATAAAAAGTAAGGCAGAGAACATAATAAACGAGTATATGAAGAGATCAAAGATAGAAGAAAAACATAGAAGGGACAAATCGATTTTAGAAATTGAAGGAAACTATCTAACGTCTAAAAAGAGTAACATTGAATTCGTTAGATTTATGGTAATGGTATCAAACTGCATAGAATATTTAAGCCAGAAATATGGACTATCGTTTTATGAAGTAATTAAAGAGTGTAGTAAAGAACTAATAAAGAAAGGAATATCGTAATCACACTGTCAGTAAATTAAAATAAAAAAATTAGTTTATCTCAAATTTTATTAGCTTCCAAATTGGATGATAAATAGCTTTATAAACCTCTCTTGCAAAGTTTAAGAAGCCAGTGAAGCCAGTGAATGGATAGTTATCCTGTGGAAAGGATAAGAAAGGAATTCCTAATTTAAGGGCTAAGAACTTCTCTTTAGTCCCTCCTATAAAGATGTCTGGCTTTTTGTTTTCCATCATTATCTGTAAATCTACATTAGAGGCATCATCTACCAAAATTGTGTTATCTTCAGCATTTATATAAGCCTCTAAGTAATCCTCTAAGCTTCCAAATTGAGAGCCTATAATGATTGGCTCCATCCCTATATCCCTAAAAGCTGCTGAAAGTAAGCCAATCTTTGACCCTCCCATGAACATGCCAACTTTCTTACCCTCAAGCTTCTCTAAGTAAAATTTAAGCTCTTCTTTAATTTTGTTGTATTCCTCTTTTATCACTTCTACAGCTCTCTCCTCAATATTAAAAAACTTTCCTATCTCCAATAGGGACTTTTGAGTGTTAGAGATTCCAAAAAATGAAACCTTCATTTGAGGAATCCCATACTTCTCTTCCATATAGTTAGCTATATATTTCCCAGTTGACCTACAATGAACCAAGTTTAACTTAGCCTTCTTAGACTCTGACATGCTCTTAAGATCACAATCTCCTGTAAAGGTGCAAATAACCCTTATCCCTAACTTACTTAGTAACTCTTTTATCACTTCCAAGTCATGGGAAACATTAAACTCTCCAATAATATTTACTGTTAATTCCTCATCCTTTGAAATCTTATAAAACTTGTATCTTCTCTTTTTCTTTATTAACTCTTTAGCACTATCTACATTTCTATCAATTAGCCTAAATAAAGCTTTCATCCCTATTTCATGCCCTTTAGCTTGGGAACAGCCAGCAAAGCCAGGAGAATAGACAGGAATTACAGGAATTTTTAAAATCTCTTCAGCTTCTCTACATACAGCCTCTATATTATCTCCATTTAATGCTGTTGGACATGTCAAATAAACAAAAATAACCTCTCCCTTAAGTTCTCTTGCAGCCTCTAAAATAGCTTTTTTTAACTTTTTCTCTCCTCCATAGATAATTTCAATCTCACTTATGTCAGAGCTTGCTATTGTGTAAGTTTTTTTCCTAACAGTTGCTCCATAGTATGCACAACCTATAGGGCTATGAATAATATGAATACTATTCTTTATAGGAGCTAAGATCCACCTTGCTCCATAATAGACACAGCTCCTCTGTGTTATAACCCCTGGAGTAGACCTTGTTCCACACCTTGGTAAGCCATCCTTTTTTAATGTCACCTTGTAAGGAGTTATCTTAAAATTTTCAGAGGCCATGGTTACACCACACAGCTTAGAATCTCAATTAACTTTACATAATCCTTAAACCCTTCCCTTGGTGGGTGTAAAATATATAAAGAGCCTTCTCTGTAAATTTTAATTCCTAAAACTTCTTCCTTTTCATTTGAGAATAGAACTTCATAATCCAAAGTTTCATAGTCAGAAAAGAGTGTTAGAGAATCAACTAAACCAAGCTTTCCATTTTCATCAGAGATATTATAGATATGGCTATATCTCCCAATTAAATCAATATATGGCTTAAATTTCTCATCCTTCACCTTAATATCTTCTCCCTCCTTAACCTTAACTGTAAATTCATCCCTTGTTATGTGCTTCATTAAATAATGCTCTAACACCCTTCCCCTTGAGATATCTTTAAAGTAGGGATCTATAACTACAACATTACAGTTAGGCTTTTCTAAGCACTCCATAATTTTCAAGTCTTTTAAGATGGTTATAACACTGGCTTGATTTGCTGAGTAACTTGTTAAGTCTTTAAAGAAGAGTGGTAAGTAGATGATAGATAAGTTATACTTTGCTATATCTATAGCATTGAAAGGAAGGAACATACAATCCTCAACATTGTAAGACTCTACTCCATCCAACTCTTTCCCTAAAAATAAGGTTTTCATGCTTTTCCACCAATTTAAAATTTTAGGAAATAGGAAAGTTATTTCCTAAGGGAAATAAAAAATTATAGGTAGCTAAGTCTTGGGCTAAATAATGATCTTATAATATTCTTCAACCCCTTAAGTGAGATATTTAAATTTAAAGTTTTAAATTCATAGTCAAAGTGATAGGCATTATAAACCATTATCTTATCTCCAACCTTTATATCCTCTGGAATTGGAATAGAAAGCTCTACTATCTCCTTATTAACCTCTATCAAAGGAATCTTTTGCCCATCTCTAATTATAAATCCTCTAAATATCCCTATCTCTCCATGGCACATGGCTATTCAGCCTCTCTAACTTTAAATAGCCAATTGATTCCATACTTCCTTAGAGTCTCTTTTATAGTATCTATTATATCATCAGGTACTCCATACTTCTTTAGCTCTTCAACATCCTTAACCTCCTCTGGCTTTCCATATCCACTTTCAATTTCATCAATTAAATACCTTGCCACAATTCCAGGGATATTTTCAACCTTAACAGCTTCAAAGAGTATAGCATTCTCATGGGGAATCTCTTTCTTTTTTATGTAAAAGACAATACAATGAAAATTATCACCTTCTACAATGTTCCCATACTCATCATATTTTTTAAACTCCACTATCATACTTTCCCTTTTTTTTTACTGTTGCTTTTGATCCCATGGAACCTGTGTATCTAAGATAGTATTCACAATCTCATCAAAGAATCTTAAGCTTCCCATGTATCCAACTATTGGCCATCTGAAATAGCCAACTCTATCATAGATTGGGAAGCCCATCCTTACTAATCCAATTCCCAAGTCTTCAGCTATCTTAACCCCTCCCCTTGGATGGCCTATTAAGAGATCTACTCCAATCTTTTTAACAGACTTTTCAAAGTCCCATAAGTCAGAGAACTGAACCTCTATATCTACATTATACTCATTTGCTATCTCTTCCATTGCCTTCTTGTAAGTATTTGAAGGGGTTTGAGTATTAACCACCACTGGCTTCATTCCAATCTCACAGCAGAATCTTGAAACAGCTATGACAAAGTCAGGATCTCCAAAGATCCCAACTTTCTTATCCATTGTATAATGGACAGTATCAACAATGGCATCAATTAACTTCCCTCTCTCGTCTAACAGCTTGTCAGGAATGTCTAAACCAGTAACTTTAGCAATATTTATTATGAAGTCATCAGTATTCTTTATTCCAATTGGTAAGCCATAGTAGGCTGGAACTTTATATTTCCTCTGTAAGTAAAGAGCTCCAGCTCCACCAGCATGCTTACAGAGGGCAAAGGTTGCCTTTGCATTGGCAGCATCAACAAATTCCTCAACCTTTGTCCCACCCTTTGGATAGTAAGGAATCTCCTTTATAGGCTCTCTTAAAGGTTGGTATAGAGTTTCACTTATATCAAACAGTATTGAATAATCTTCTCCCTCTTTCAATCCAAACATGTCTAAGATTCTTTTAATTTCTAAGATGTCTCCAGGGTTCACTCCAAAGCCAGGGATAATATTTATCTTATGTGGCTCTTTCTCCTCATCTTTCTTAGCTAAATACTCCAAGAAAGCCTTTGATGCATTGTCATAGCCTTTAACATGGCTTGCCTGATAGGATGGGCAATGAACTGGAATAATTGGAAGCTTAGCCTTCTCTTCTCCAAACTCCTTAGCTATCTTCTTCCTTGCAGCTCTTATAAATGCTTCAATATCATCCCCAATAGTTTCTGAAGAACATGTAGTGACAACAGAGATTAAGTCAGGATCATATCTTGCCACTAAGTTCCTTATCCCCTCAACTAAATTTTTCATCCCTCCATAGACAGCAGCATCTTCATGGAAAGAAGCTACAGCTATGGAAACTGGTTCTCTAAAGTGTCTATTAAATGTATATCTCACATAGGTACAGCAACCCTGTGATCCCTGAACAAATGGGATAGCTCTATGAACCCCAAGGGTTGCCCACATGGCTCCAATAGGTTGGCAAATTTTATTAGGGTTTATTGTTACAGCTCTCTGCTTTTCAACATAGGTTATTCCCATAGATATCACTCTTAATTATTCTTTTTCTTAAATTCTTCAAACTTCTTCTCTCCCTCTTTTAAGATGTCCCAAATTGGATGACAGACAGCTTTGTAAATATCTCTTGCAAAGTTAACAAATCCTCTAAATCCTGCGTATGGCCCTTGTTCATAGCTGTGAGAGTTGATAGTTGGAACTCCATACTTTCTAAATAGATATCTCTCCTTCAATCCTGTAAGCATGAAGTCTGGCTTATACTTGTGAATAGCCTCTTCTAACTCAAGCTCATTAGGAGCATCTATAACCAAAGTTCCCTTTAGCCCAGCTTTCTTTAAATTTCTATTTAACTTCTCATAGTCATCTTCATGGGCAAAGGTACAGCAGGCTACTACAACATCAACTCCAAGCTCTTTAAACATTCTAATCCAGTGCCAAGTTCTTGGTCCTCCAACATAGACTAAGCATCTTTTACCCTCTAACTTAGACTTGTAAAATTCTAACTGTGGCTTAATTGCCTCAACTTCTTCCTTAATGACTTGCTCAACCTTCTCCTTATCTATTCCCAAAACCTCAGCTGTCTTTCTTAAAGCTTCAGCTGTTTGCTCTATTCCAAATAGAGAAACCCAAACTCTTGGGACATTGTATCCATCTCTGATCATTTCAGCAATATAGTTAGCTGATCTTTGACAATGGACAACACAGAGCTTTACATCTGGTAATTTGAAGAGATCATCTAATGATGCATTTCCTGTAAAGACAGCCACAACTCTACAGCCAATTTTTTCAAATAATGGTTTTATAACCTTCAAATCCCAGTCCATGTTATATTCTCCAACTATTGCAATATCATAAGGAGTCTTTTCCTCTTCCTTTAAGCACTTTTCAGGATATTTTTCCCTTGCCTTCCTTAACCATCTGTAAAATTCTGTGTTAAATATATGATGCCCCTTTGATTGAGAACAGCCAGCAAACCCTGGAGAGTTACAGGCAAAGACAGGCTTTTTTATCTTTTCCTCAACCTTTCTTGCCACTGCCTCTAAGTTGTCTCCTATTAAGGCTGTTGGACAGGTGGCATAGATGAAAATTCCCTTAGCCTCTGGAAATTCTTCAGCAGCTTCTATACAAGCCTTCTCTAATTTCTTCTCTCCTCCATAAACTATATCAGCCTCTTGCATATCTGTTGAAAAACAATATCTCCTATGAAGCTCAAAATCTGACAAATTTCTCCTTGTTCCCCAAGTGTAAAAGGCACAACCAATAGGACCATGAACCATATGGATGACATCTTTTACTGGCCCTCCTACAACCCCCCTTGCTCCTGCAAAGGAACAGCCTCTTTCTGTCATATCCCCAGGGATTGTCTTTATATTACATGCTGGAATTATCTCCTCTTCAGGATCATAGATGTAAGTATGTTTCATCCTTTCAGGAATTGGCTTATCACAATCTAATAACACAAATGGCATCCTCTCACCTTTAATTTCCTATGGCTTGCTCTCCAGTCTCTCCTGTTCTTATCCTTATAGCTTCCTCTACTGGTAGAACAAAGATCTTCCCATCTCCATGCTTCCCAGTTCTATTAACCTTCATAATAATTCCTACAACTAAAGGAACATCTTCATCATTTACAACTATTGAGATCAGCCTTTTTGGAATATACTTAATGAATCTTCCTTCCTTCTCTCCCTCTTCAATAACCTTCTTTATATCAACACAGCACTCTGGTAAATTTACATCAACATATCCCTTCTGCTTTCCCCTACCAAAGCACTCTATAACAGTCATTGCTGGAAAACCTACAGCTTCCAATGCTTTCCCTGTCTTAGCCACCATCTTAGGCCTTATTATAGCCATAACTTCTTTCATGAAATCACCAGAAAACTTAAAGTCCTTTTTCTCCTGTTCTAATTGTATAAGCTTCCTCAATTGGCTGAATAAAGATTTTTCCATCCCCAAAGTTTCCAGTATAGGCATTATTTTTTATTATTTCAACAACCTCATCAAGCTCATCATCATTAACCCCTATGAGAAGCATAACCTTTGGCAACTCATCATAAAAGATCTCTCCAACCTTTATTCCTCCCTGCTTCCCTCTACCAACAACATTTATTTTTGTGAAAGAAGGATAGCCTGCTTTCTCTAAAGCATCAACTACATCATCAACCTTCTCTGGCCTGATAATAGCTTTTATTAACTTCACTTACTCCACCTCACAAATGATTAAAAATTAAAAAATTTAAATTTATTTGTCATATAACCCATACTTCTCAACCAACTTCTCCAACTCATCCATGCTTAATGGAGTTGGAATTACAAGTTCATCATTGTCCATAATCTTCTTTCCTAACTTCTTGTACTCTAAAGCCTGTGGATGATCTGGAGCAAATTCAACTACTGTCATCTTGTTAAACTCAGCCTTCTGAACTATATTGTCTCTTGGAATGAAGTGAATAAGCTTAGTTCCTAACTTATCACAGAACTCTTCCATTAACTCTCTTTCTCCATCAACATTTCTTGAGTTACAAATTATTCCTCCTAATCTAACTCCTGACTGCTCAGCATATTTTAAGATACCCTTAGCAATGTTGTTAGCTGCGTAAAGTGCCATCATTTCTCCAGAGGAAACTATGTAAATTTCCTTAGCCAACCCATCCCTTAGAGGCATGGCAAAACCTCCACAGACAACATCCCCAAGGACGTCAAAGAAGAGAAAGTCTAAATCATCTGGATATCCACCAAGCTCTTTCATTAGATTGACAGCAGTTATAACCCCTCTTCCTGCACATCCAACCCCTGGCTCTGGTCCTCCAGATTCAACACAATAAATTCCACAGAATCCTACTTTTCTAACCTTTTCTAAGGTAACTCCTTCTTCTCCTTCTTCTCTCAAAACATCCATAACTGTCTCTTGGGGCTTTCCATGTAATATCATTCTTGTTGAATCCGCCTTAGGATCACAGCCGTGAATCATTCCCTTTAATTTGTAGTAGTATGCTAAAGCTGCTGCTGTATTTTGTGTAGTTGTACTCTTCCCTATCCCTCCTTTTCCGTAAATTGCTACTTTCTTAGCATTTGGGGCAATTTCGTCAAAGCTCATCATCTCACCTATGCTCTTTATGTAGGAAGTAGGAAGCTTATTTCCGAGAGCTAAATAATACTTCTAACTTGTAGTATATAAAACTTTCGGTATTAGGAAACCTATTTCCCAATATAAAGAATGGGCATAAAACCAAAATATATTTAAAAGGACAAGAAAAGAGTAATAAGTTAGGTGAAAATGATGGAGAAGTGGTTACTAAAAAAGAAAACTACATGCTTTAACTGTAAGCAGTATGTTGATCAAATAATTGAGATCTTCTTAAATCAAGCTTTAATTACTTGTTCAAACTGTGGGGCTAAAAGATACTATATTATAAAAAATGTTGGAGTGATGAGTGAAGATATTATAAAAGAGGAGAAAGAGAAAAAGCATAAGTATGAGCCTTGGTTTTTAGAAAAGTTGGCTGTCTGTTTCAACTGTAAAAAGGAGAGTGTACAAGACATTATTTTAACTGAGAGTAAGTTAATAGTTAGATGTAGAAACTGTGGATTCACAAGAATTTATAATTTCCATATATTGGAAATTCCTGAATAAAAAAGTTTATATAGAACTTCAAAGGAATATAATTCATAAAATATGAAATCAGGTGAAATAAATGGTTAAAGAGTTGAAGGTTGCTGAAGCTTATCAGGGAGATGTAGGTAGAGGGATAGCAAGAATTGACCCTTATGTAATGGATGAACTTAACTTAAAACCAGGGGATGTTATAGAAATTGAGGGACCAAAAGGAAAGGCTTATGCTGTAGTTTACAGAGGTTTCTTAGAAGATGCTGGTAGGAATATAATTAGAATTGATGGTTATATTAGACAGAATGCTGGAGTTGGGATTGGAGATAGAGTAAAGGTTAAGAAGGTTGAAATAAAAGAGGCTAAGAAGATTGTTTTAGCTCCAACTCAGCCTATAAGGTTTGGTCCTGGATTTGAAGACTTTGTTAAAAGAAAGATAATAGGACAAGTTTTAAACAAGGGATCTAAATTAACTATAGGGGTTTTAGGGACAGCTTTAACCTTTGTAGTTGTTAAAACTGAACCTAAAGGGCCTGTTAAGGTTACTGAATTCACTCAAGTAGAGTTAAGAGAAGAGCCAACTAAAGAGGTTGAAGAGAGTAGAATTCCAGATGTCACTTATGAAGACATTGGAGGATTAAAAGAAGAGGTTAGAAAAGTTAGAGAGATGATAGAGCTTCCAATGAAACACCCTGAGCTCTTTGAGAAGTTAGGAATTGAACCACCTAAGGGGGTTCTCTTAGTTGGACCACCAGGAACAGGGAAGACTTTATTAGCCAAGGCTGTAGCTAATGAGGCTGGAGCTAACTTCTATGTCATAAATGGACCAGAAATAATGAGTAAGTATGTTGGAGAAACTGAAGAGAACTTAAGAAAGATATTTGAAGAAGCTGAAGAGAATGCTCCTTCCATCATCTTCATTGATGAAATTGATGCTATAGCTCCTAAGAGGGATGAGGCTACAGGAGAAGTTGAGAGAAGGTTAGTAGCTCAGCTCTTAACCTTAATGGATGGATTGAAGGGAAGAGGGCAAGTTGTAGTTATTGGAGCTACAAATAGGCCAGATGCTTTAGATCCAGCTTTAAGAAGACCTGGAAGATTTGATAGAGAGATTGTTATAGGAGTTCCAGATAGAGAGGGAAGAAAGGAGATATTACAAATACACACAAGAAATATGCCATTGGCTGAAGATGTTGATCTTGACTACTTAGCAGATGTAACCCATGGATTTGTTGGAGCTGACTTAGCTGCTCTATGTAAAGAGGCAGCAATGAGAGCTTTAAGAAGAGTGCTTCCAGATATAGACTTAGAGGCTGAAGAGATTCCTAAGGAAGTTCTTGACAACTTAAAGGTTACAATGGATGACTTCAAGGAAGCTTTAAAAGATGTTGAGCCATCAGCAATGAGAGAGGTTTTAGTTGAAGTTCCAAATGTTAAGTGGGAAGACATTGGAGGGTTAGAAGAGGTTAAGCAAGAGCTTAGAGAGGCTGTAGAATGGCCATTAAAGGCTAAGGATGTCTTTGACAAAATTGGAGTTAGACCTCCAAAGGGAGTATTACTATTTGGTCCACCAGGAACAGGGAAGACTTTATTAGCCAAGGCTGTAGCTAATGAGGCTGGAGCTAACTTCATAAGTGTTAAAGGGCCAGAGATATTTAGTAAGTGGGTAGGTGAGAGTGAGAAAGCTATAAGAGAGATATTCAAGAAGGCAAGACAGAATGCTCCATGTATCATATTCTTTGATGAAATTGATGCTATTGCTCCAAAGAGAGGAAGAGATATAAGCTCAGGAGTTACTGATAAGGTTGTCAATCAAATATTAACTGAGCTTGATGGTTTAGAAGAGCCTAAGGATGTTGTTGTCATAGCAGCTACAAATAGGCCAGATATTATAGACCCAGCACTATTAAGACCAGGAAGGTTAGATAGAATCATCTTAGTCCCAGTTCCAGATGAGAAGGCAAGGTTAGACATATTCAAGATACACACAAGAGGCATGTCCTTGGCTGAAGATGTTGACTTAGAAGAGCTTGCTAAGAAAACTGAAGGATATACTGGAGCTGACATAGAGGCTGTATGTAGAGAGGCTGCAATGCTTGCAGTTAGAGAAGGAATAGGAGAGCCTTGGGACATTGAGAAAGATTTAAGAGAGCTAATTAACTACTTACAAGCAATCTCTGGAGCATTTAGAGCCTTAGCTGTTGAGCTTAACAGTGTTATAAAGGCTACTAAGGAAAAGGAAAGTGTCAGTAAGAAAGAGTTTGATGAATTGAAGAGATCATTGGAGAAGATTATTAGCTTATCTGATCCACTAAGAGAGAAGATTGAGAAAGCTGAGAAAGATATAGAAAGCTTCCTTAAGAAAATAGAAGAACTTGATCTAAAACCATCTGAAAAAGAGAATGCCAAGAAGTTAGCTAAGTACTTAAAAGACTTACTTAAAAAGTTAGAGGAAATGGTTAATAGCATAGTTAGCTTAAAGGATAAGATAGCTGGGCTAAAAGAGGATGTAAAGGCTGAGGAGATAAGTGAAATTATAAAGAGTGCTCAAAACATCCTACAGAGATTTGGCACTTCCTTAGATGAGCTAAAGAATGCTCTAAAGGATATTGAAAGTATAAGATTAAAGGCTACAACAAAAGACATTAAAGTTAGAAAAGAGCACTTCATGAAGGCTCTCAAGAAGATAAAGCCATCTGTTAGTAAGGAAGATATGAAGGTTTATGAGAGGTTAGCTAAAGAGTATGGAAGAGCTACAAGTTTAGAAGAGTCTGAAGAAGAGGATAGAGAAGTTATTTAATCCCTTAAATTTTTTTATTTTTTAGTCATATTTAAGAAGTAATCTAAGAACTCTAAGCCTCCTCCATAGTTTACAGCTTTTGGATGAATTGACAAACAGAATAGATATTTTGAAGATTCATAATCTTTCTTAGCTAATTTTTTAGCAGATTCAAGATAATCTTTTGGAAGGTACCAAGTATACTCTCTATTGGTTATCAGAATTTTTTTAATTGAATCATTTTCTTTTTTTAGTATGTAATGGTCTGTAATAATTGTAATATCCCTACTTAGAAATACTTCTTTTGCATCTTCTGATATTTTATACCTTGGTGGAATAAAATATTTTATTTTTTTAGTATTAAATCCACACTCTTTTATTATTTTAAATGAATTATTTAGCTTTTCTTCTGCAACAGACTTATTACAGTTAAATTCTTCTCCTATATGATTATATCCATGATATTCTATATGATATCCCTTACTTTCTAAATGATGTAAGTACTCAACAAATTTAGGGTAGTTTTTAAGATTATACTTATTTGCATGGTTAACAATGATAAATAAGTAAGTTCTATCTTGATAGTTATATTTATCTATTATTTTCTCAATATCTTTTAATTCATTAAAATATTTTGGGCTAACATCATGAATAAAAATTATTGGCTCTTTTATAGTGTTATTTGAGTTTAGTGCATAACCTAAAGGATCAACTTCATTATTATTTCCAAAAGTAACTGTAAATAATATTGATAGAGCTAATACAAGTCCTAAAAATATAAAATAATGTGGTTTTTTCATAGTATCCCATAGTTGGTTTTATTTAAGTAATTTACTAAATTTTGTTACATATATATTTAATTTTTGATAGTTTTAAGATCACTTACTTTATTTTGTTTTATGGTTTTATCTTGTTTGAAGTTTTTGTTTTTAGGTTTTTGTTACTTTTTGGGTGAGTTTTTGATTTTTGTGAGTTTTTAGTTAGCTTCGGAGGGTAGCTTTGTATTATTAATTTAAATATTCGGTTTTTATGAATTATTGGGATTTTTTAGTTTTTTAGGTTATTTGTTTTTAGAGTTTTGTTTTCCCTTTGGAAATTTCGTTTTTGGTTTAAAGGTTTAATTTTATTTTAGTATTAAGGAAAGTAAGTATTTTTATCAAACTTCGGATCTTTTTAAATAAATAGGAAAACCTAACCTTCATCCCGTTGATTAGGGATAAAGCTTATATACTATAAGAGCGAATGTTATAAACAAGCAAAATTTTACCTTGTAAAATAACGCCCCTAAGGGGATGGAAACAAGCTAAAAAATATAATTAAAGAAGCTACTAAAAGCGTAAAATAACGCCCCTAAGGGGATGGAAACTAATTTTATTTTTACTATTATAAATCAATAGACTCAAATAAAAAAATTAATTAATTCAATAATAACTTTTATAAACATCACCACAAAATAAAATTTAATAAATTTAACAAAGAGTTAAGGGGTTTTGTATGGAGAATGGTGAATATTTTATCAATCCTAACTTAGATCCAAGAAAAGATCACATACTATACAAAGATAAGGAACACATGGTTATTTATCTTGGAACTTCTGGGTTTGGAAAAGGAGATGTTGAAATTAATAGCTATTTGATAGTTAATAAAGGAAAAGGCTTCCTTGTTGATCCAGGAGGATATAAGATATTTCCAAGGGTTTTAGCCAACATATCAAAGTATATTAATCCAAAAAATATAGAATATATTTACATGTGCCACCAAGATCCTGATGTTTGTGGAAGTATCCCACTATGGAGAACTATAACCAATGCTAAACTTGTTACAAGTTGGCTATGGATAAGGTTCTTACCTCACTTTGGTTTTGAAGATGTAGATGCTGTTGCCTATCCATTGGAAGATGAAGGGCATGTTTTAAAATTTGGCTCCTCCACCTTAGAGTTTATCCCAGCTCACTTTTTACACAGTCCAGGACATTTTACAATTTATGATAGGAGGAGTAAATTTTTATTTACAGGAGATATTGGGATAGCTCTTTTAGAAAAGCCTTACTTGGTTGCTGAAGATATAAGTAAGCATATTGAGGCTATGAAACCTATACATGAGAGGCTAATGGCTAACAATGTAGCTTTAAAAAATTGGGTTAAAAGGGTTAGAGGCTTAAGTATTGAAGCTATCCTTCCACAGCATGGGGCCATTATACAGAAAAAAGATATAGGTAGGTTCTTCAACTTCTTAGAAAATCTGAAGTGTGGAACTGATTTAATTAGGTGAGGAAATTGAAAAAGAATTATATTATCATTGAAAAGGCTTCAAATGTTCTCTCAGATGCTGTTAGGTTAGAAGCTGGGAATAAAGAAACTTCAAAAATTATCAGTGAGTTGGCTGAGGAAATATCTGGTAAGTTCTTGGAGAATAACAATATAATTATTATAAATATTGGTGAACTCTCAAAGATTGTCAGAGACTTAGAGAAGTTTAGGGAAGATTTTTTACCATTCTTCCAAAAGCTTGAAACCTTTTCTAAGGAGTTCAATAAGTTGGTTGAGAACCTAAAATATATCTCAGATATTAGCAATTCTATAGGAGAGGTTGCTAAGCATACTAACTTAGTGGCTCTAAATGCCTCTATTGAGGCTGAGAGGGCTAAGGAATATGGGAGAGGTTTTGCTGTTGTAGCTGATGAGATAAGAAGAATGGCTGTAAAAACTATGGAGCTAACAAAGAGGATAAATAAGTTTAACTCTGAAATTCTTCAAAACTTGGAAACCTTAGCTGATGTCCTTGAAATTATTGATAAGATTAAAGAGGGAACAGAGGTTCTTAGCCAAGATATTGATAAAATTATTAATATTAGTAAAACCTTAGATGAGATCTCAAAAGAGCAGGAAATTATTGTTCATGACATTAAAGGATTAAAAGGATTGTCCTTAGCTTTAGAAGAGCTTAATAAGATGCAGTCAAAATTTAATAAAGAGCTTGGTACCCTCTTAATTGATCTAACATCACAGTTAGAAGAAAAAAAGAAATAATTTTAATCTAAATTTAAGAGATTCTTTAGAAACTCTATAACTTTATTTTTTCCTTCCTTACTTCTAACTTCATAAACTTTTAGTGGATTTATAGCCTTATATATCTCTTGCTCATCAATTCCCAAATCTTTGCTCCTTGCTTGGCACACTCTCACAGCTACATCATTTATTTTTGAATCAGTTTCATCTGCATAGTGAACTATATAGGCTTCAATAGACTGGGGCCTTGTTGGGGAAAATTCTCCATGATGTGAAGCCACTATTTTAATAACTTCTAAAGGAAACTCTCTTTTATAAAGTTCAGCTACAGCAAGGGTTAAGTGATCTAAGTTAAAGAGATCATAGTGATCAAACCCTTCCTCTGTCTTTATGTAGTTGTAAGGCTTCATAATGTCATGAAGTAGAGAGCCAGCTATAATATAGTCTCTATTAACCTTAACTCCATAAACCTCCTCAAAGACATCAGCCATTTTTAAAGCCAACTTTGTCACAGCAACAGTATGCTCTATTAAACCTCCTTCATATCTATGGTGCCAGTTAATACTTGCTGGAGCCTCTTCTAAGCTAACTCCTGTATCCTTAACCTCAGGATGAGTAGCCTTAGGATTCTTTATAAACTCTATAACCTTCTCCCTTAACTTCTCATCTTTTATCTCCTTAGCCAACTCTATCAATCTTTCCATAGTATCTCCTCATAAACCTCTCTCACTTTTTTAACTGTTTTTTCCCAACTAAATTTTTTTGAAAATTTTTTAGCATTTCTTCCTAACTCTTTTCTTAAGTCTTCATCTTCAATTAATAGCTTAATTTTCTCTCTCATTTCTTTTACATCATTAACCAAAAATCCATTATATCCATTTATAACTATCTCTCTAAGTCCTCCAGTGTTCATGGCTATAACTGGCTTTTCACAAGCCATAGCCTCTAAAGCAACAATTCCAAAGCCTTCAACTCTTGAAGGAACTACTAAGAAGCTACACATTCCCATATATTTTAAGGTTTCCTCATGACTTAGCTTTCCTAAGTATTCTATATTCTCCCTATTTTTTCCAAGCCCTCCAATAATTTTAAACTTAAAGTCTATCCCTTCAATAGCCTTTAATAATAAATCTAATCCTTTCTGCTTAACAAATGAACCCACATATAAGCCAAATCCATGATCTCCTAAATTTTTCCCCTCATCTACTCCATTGTAAATAACTACACTCTCTCTATCTATCTGAGAAGCTAAGTACTTACTAACACAGATTATTTTATCTGCTCCTCTAAGAGAGTAGTTAAAAAATAGCCTTCCTAAGAAAGATTTTCTTAAGAAGAGGACATCACTACCATGTAAAGTAAGGATGTGAGGACAATATTTTCTAAGGTAAGAGCCAACACAACCCTGAGGAAAGGCATAGTGAGAGTGAATTAAATCTATATCCTCTTTTTTAAGAATCTCTTTTCCTATCCTTATAGCATTTATTAAGTATGTTAAGCCTCTCATCCTCTTCAAGTGAGGGACTTGATGAATAACAACATTATTATACTTAGGTTCATAATAATCATATGTCAAGATGTGAAATTCAATATCTTTCAATCTCTTTATAATGTTCTCTACATGAATAGTTATTCCCCCTATGTGTGGATAAAAAATAGTTGGCATTAAAACCTTCATAACAATCACAAGAGAGATAACTATGAGAAATAAAGAGTTTTCAGTGTTTATAAAGCTGTTCATTTTAGGTTTAATGTTATTCTTTGTTTATATGATCATTCCCTATCTTGATGTCTTTGCCTATGCTATAGCCTTTTCATACATGGCCTTACCAATCTACAAATTTTTAAGGAAATTCTTTTCTTCATCAGTTAGCTCTTTCTTAGCCATAGCTCTCTTTATTGTTCCTCTAATTCTAATATTTATTTATAGTATTTCAGTGCTAATAAAGTTAATCTTATCCTTAGACATTAATTATTACATAAACCTACTTTTAAAATACAATATTAACTTAGAATATCTCTCCAAACTTCTACCAGAATATTTTAAGTATATAAATACATACTTATCTTCTTTAATTTCATCTATCCCAGAGAAAATTTTATATCTTTCTGATCTTGCCTTAAAATTAATTATGGTTGTTTTCTGCACATACTACTTTTTAAAGGATGGAGAGAAAATAAAGGATGTAATTTTAAAGATAACTCCAACTGAGTATGAATATAAAGTAGAGATTTTATTAAAATACTTGCATGAGATATATAAGAGTCTATTTATTAGTTGCTTGTTCCTCTCAGTTATTATAGGTTTCTTAGCCTTCATCATCTATTATCTCTTCTCCATCCCATACCCAGAACTTTTAGCTGTTTTAACAGCAATCTTTGCCTTCCTACCAATCATTGGAGCTTGGATCATCTACTTACCAGCATCTCTTTATATAGCTCTAGCTAATCCTATAAAAGGTCTATTCTTCCTTATTCTTTGTATTGTCTTTTTAAATATAATCCCTGATTATATACTAAGGCCTCATATAGTTTCCACTGATATACATCCTATACTTGTTGTTATAGCCTTTCTTATAGCTCCTCTAACCCTTGGCTTAGCTGGCTTTGCCATAGGTCCTTTAATTGTTGGTTTTTTAAATGCCTTTTACTTGGCCAAATATAGGGACAAAAAAATTTAAACTGTGAAAGGATGAAAAGAGTTGTAGCTGCTGGAACCTTTGACATCTTACACCCTGGACATTATGAATTTTTAAAATTTGCTAAGAGCTTAGGGGATGAGTTAATAGTTATTGTTGCAAGGGATAAAACAGTTGAGAAAATTAAAGGTAGAAAACCAATTATCCCTGAAGAGCAGAGGAGAGCCATGGTTGAAGCTCTTAAGCCTGTTGATAAAGCCATACTTGGAAGCTTAAACAATAAGTTAGAGCCAATTATAGAGTTAAAGCCTGACATTATTGTTCTTGGTCCTGATCAGAGAACATTTGATGAGGAAGAGTTGAAGAGAGAATTAAAGAAGTATGACTTATCTCCTAAAATAGTAAGGTTTAACAAATATATTAAATGTCCATTCCATAGCTCTTATGATATTGTTAAAGAAATCCTTAAAAGATATGGAGGGAAAGAATGATAGGAGTCTTAGCTATACAAGGAGCTGTTGAAGAGCACTTAGAAGCTTTAAAAAGAGCTGGATATGAAGGGAAAAGGATTAAGAGGGTTGAAGATTTAAAGGATGTTGAAGCTTTAATTATTCCTGGAGGGGAGAGTACAACAATAGGAAAGTTGATGAAGAAATATAACTTCTTAGATGTATTAAAAAAAGGGACTGTCCCAATCTTAGGAACCTGTGCTGGAATGGTTCTTCTATCCAAAGGAACAGGAATTAATCAAATACTATTAGAACTTATGGACATAACTGTTAAGAGAAATGCCTATGGGAGACAGAGGGAGAGTTTTGAGAAGGAAATAGAGGTTAAGGGCTTAGGAAAAATTAATGGAGTCTTTATAAGGGCTCCAATAGTTGATAAAATATTAAGTGATGATGTTGAAGTTATAGCTAAGAATGATGATAAGATAGTTGGGGTTAAACAAGATAAATTTATGGCTCTATCCTTTCATCCTGAACTGTCTGAAGATGGCTATAAGATTTATGACTACTTCTTAAAAGAATGTGTCTATAAGTGAGAAATTATGGCTGAAGTTAAGGCATATAGCTTAGAGAACATAGCCAAGAAATTAAATTTAGAGGTTAGAGATATAAGTAGAGCTGTGAAGAGGAAGATTTTAAGAGAGTATGAATATAAAGACACTAAAATATTGCTATTTAAAAAAGAGTTTAAACACATTGAAAAAGGAACAGTTGTCTTTTTAAATGATAACTTGGATGTTGTAAGAGGTTATCCTAAAACCTATAGGGCTCTAACCCTATATCCAACAATAAAAGAGCATTTTATAGATAAGGTTGTAATTGAAGAAAAACTAAATGGTTACAACATTAGAGTTGTCTATATAAATGATGAGTTCTTTGCCTTAACAAGAAGTGGCTACATCTGCCCATTCACAACAAAGAAGGTTAAAAAATACTTAAAGCTTGACATATTAAAGGAGTATCCTAACTACATGCTCTGTGGAGAGATGATAGGGTTAAATAATCCTTACACCCCAAAGTTCTATGAAGAGGCTCAGCAAGAGGATGAAAATTTAGCCTTCTACATCTTTGATATAAAGGAGAGGGAAAGTAATAAGTCTTTAACTGTTGAAGAAAGGTTAAAGCTTTGTAATATATATAAATTGCCACATGTAAAGCCATTGGCTATAGTTGATAAAGAGAAAGCACATGAGAAGATAAAAGAAATTATTAAAGAGCTTGAGCATAAAAAGAGAGAAGGGGTTGTTTTAAAAGACCCTAATATGGATGTAGTTCCTTTAAAATACACTACCCACTATACTCAGTGTGATGACTTAAGAGAGGCTTTTAAATTTTTCTTTGATATGGGGTTAGACTTTCTATTTAGTAGAGTGGTTAGAGAGGGATTTATGAGCTATGAATTTAGGGAAAGCTTGGAAGAGAGGAAGAAGAGAGCTAAGGATATAGGTGAAGCCATAATATTACCAATGGCTGAAACTATTGAAAAAATAGCCAGTGGGGAAAGAGTTACTGAGGACATTGAATTAATCTTTGACTCTGAAGAAGACTTTTATGAATATTTAGAATTCTTGAGAAAGGTTAAGATCTTGGTTAAGATAAAGGATATTAAAGAGCTTAATGGTAAGTTAAAGGTTTTAATTGGTAAGGTTTATAATAAAACAAATGACAAGGTGTTAGCATATCTGAATGGAACTCTTTGGGGAGAGTAATAGAGGAATTAAAAAGATTTAGGGAACTTGACATTAAATATTCAGAGGGTAGAATATTTGGCTCTATGTGCTCTTCTATCCACCCATTGGCTAAGGAAATAGTTTCTCTTTTCTTAGAAACAAATCTTGGAGATCCTGGACTATTTAAAGGGACTAAATTGTTGGAAGAGAAGGCTGTTAAACTCTTAGGAGAAATCTTAAAAAATAAAGAACCTTATGGCTTTATTGTCAGTGGAGGAACTGAAGGGAATTTATTGGCTATGAGAGTTGTAAAGAAGATGAAAGGGAGAACTATAATTTTACCTAAGACAGCCCATTTTTCTTTTGAGAAGGCTAAGGAGATGATGGATCTAAATTTAGTTTATGCTCCTCTAACTAAGGGTTATGAGATTGATGTGAGGTTTGTTAAAGACTATGTTGAAGACTATAAAGTTGATGGAATAGTTGGAATAGCTGGGACTACAGAGTTTGGAACCATTGACAACATTGAGAAGCTTAGTGAGATAGCTAAGGAGAATGATATTTATTTACATGTAGATGCTGCCTTTGGAGGCTTTGTCATCCCATTCTTACCTAAAGAGTATAGGAGAAAGGAGATTAATTACACTTTTGACTTCTCCTTAAATGTTGATTCTATAACTATTGACCCCCATAAGATGCTTCTCTGTCCTATCCCAGCAGGAGGAATTATTTTTAAAAATAGCTCTTATAAAAGATACTTGGAAGTTGATGCTCCTTACTTAACTGAAACTAAACAAGCCACAATCTTAGGAACAAGGCCAGGGTTTGGAGCAGCTTGCACTTATGGTTTGTTAAGATACTTTGGAGAGGAAGGGTTGAAAAAGTTGGTTAAGGAAGTTATGGACAGAACCTTTTATTTTAAAGAGAGGTTGGAGAGAGAAGGATTTAAGCTTCTTTTAGAGCCTATCTTAAATATTATTGCTATTGAAGATGAGAATCATATAGAAACTTGTAAGAAGTTAAAGGAGATGGGTTATTATCCTTCAGTTTGTTTCAATGCCAAGGCTTTGAGGATAGTGGTAATGCCTCATATAAGAGAGGAGCATATAGACAACTTTATAGAAGTGTTAAAAGAAGTAAAAAGGGATTGAGCTTGAAACAGATAGGGTTTTATGGGAAAGGGGGAATAGGGAAGAGTACAACAGTTTGTAATATAGCCAAGGCCCTCTCTGAGGAGTATAGGGTTTTAGTTATTGGCTGTGATCCTAAGGCTGATTGTACAGCTTTACTAAGAGAGGAAGATATAAAAACTGTCTTAGAAGTCTTAAGGGAGAAAAGAAGTGTGAAGATTGAAGATATTGTTGTAGAGGGAGGAAAAAATATTTACTGTGTTGAAGCTGGAGGACCTAAGCCAGGAGTTGGCTGTGCTGGAAGAGGGGTTATAGTGGCTATAGAAACATTAAAAAAATTAAATGTCTTTGAAAATTTAGATATTGACATTGTTCTCTATGACATCTTGGGAGATGTTGTCTGTGGTGGCTTCTCCCTACCTTTAAGGTTCTTAGATGATGTTTATATCATAACTTCATCTGACTACATGTCTCTTTATGCAGCCAACAATATTGCTATGGGAGTTAAAGAGCTAAAAAATAAATTGTCAGGGGTTATTTATAATGTTAGAGGTTCTTATGACAATGAAGAGGTTGTTAAAGAATTCTGTAAAAGAATCAATACTAATTACATTGGAAAGATTCCAAACTCTCCATTAGTAGCTAAGTCTGAAGTCTTAGGAAAGACTGTTATTGAAGCCTTTCCTGATAGTGATATAGCTAAAATTTATAAAGAGTTAGCAAGGAAAATTTATGAAAATAGAGAGAAGAGAGAGCCAATGCCATTAAGTAAGAGAGAGCTAAAGGAGTTGGCTTTAAAATATTTGAAGTGATTCATCATGTTGGCTAAGGAGGTTATTGAACTAATAGAGAGTAAAGCTCCAAAGGAGTTAGCTTTAAATTGGGACAATGTTGGCTTACAAGTTGGAAGATTGGAAAAAGAGGTTAGTAAGTTAGGAGTAGCCTTAGATCCCTCTCTAAAGGTTATTGAAAAAGCTTCTAACTTAGGAGTAGATTTTCTATTTACTCATCACCCATTATTTTTTAAGCCAATAAATAGGGTTGATGGCTTAGTTTATGAGAAGCTGTCTTTAATATTTAAAAATGATATGGTTGTTTACTCAGCCCATACTAACTTAGACATTAGTTATTTAAATGATGCCCTATCCTCTCTATACAATTTAAAGGATGTTGAGCCTCTCTTAGACAATGGCTTAGGAAGAATTGGAACCTTTAAAGGCTCTTTTGAAGAGCTACTAAATATTACTGAAGAGAACTTAACTAAACCTGTTGTTGTTGGAAGCTGTGAAGAGGAAGAGTTTAAAGTTGCAGTTCTCTCTGGGAAGGGATTAACAGAGGAGTTAATAAAGATTTGTAAGGAGAAAGGAGTAAGGGTTTTCATCTCTGGAGATCTAACCCATCATGCAAAAATCTTAGCTGAAGATTTAGACATCTGCTTAGTAGATGCCACCCACTACCATACTGAAGTTTATGGGCTAAAGAAGTTTATTGAAGAGCTTAACCTTAATTTCATTACCTTAGATTTTTAACATCTCCAATAGGAAACTTTCTTATCCCTTCCTCAGTAGCTAAACTAATTCCTTCAAAGTCTATATCAAATACTGTCCCTCTAACCTCTTCATTGGGAAGGGTTAATTTAACATATCTCCCTATAGTCTCTGACAATTTTTTATATTCTTTTAAAATTTCTTCCTCTCTTATTTCTCCACTTAATAGCTTTTTATAATATTCTAAAAATAAATTTAGGAAGTTGTTAAAGATTTCTTCCTTTTTCACTTCTCCTTTAATCTCCTTTAGTGAGATGGCTACATCTAACCCCTCTAAGTCATTCTCTACATTTATCCCTATGCCCACAATTATCTTATCTTTATAATGCTCTATCAAAATCCCAGAGAGCTTTTTTCCTTTATAGACTATGTCATTAGGAAACTTTATTTTGGCATCTACATCAATAGCTTTAATAATTAAGATAGGGATTAGAATAGGGAAAATGTAACTAAACTTATTTTCCAAAACTATAGAAAAATAGAGACCCCCAGGCTTTGAGAGCCAAGTTCTTCCTAACCTTCCTTTTCCCCTATATTGCTTATCAGCAATGACTAAAAAGTTACTTTCTCCTTCATCAATTAGCTTCTTAGCGTACTCATTGGTTGAATCCACTTCCTTAAGTTTTATTATTTTCATACTTAGCCCTTATATACTCTATAAGTTTATCAACATCATTAAAATAGATTGGATATTCCAACTTAGGCTTTTCTAAAACTAAAACATCAGCTCCAGCTTCTAAGGCTCCAAGAACCTTATCTTTAAAGCCTCCAGTGTCTCCACTCTCCTTAGTTATGATGGCTTCACAACCATAATCTAAAATTAAATACTTATTCAACTCCTTAGAAAAGGTTCCATACATAGCCACAATATTCTTCTGTGGCAAAATATTAAGAGCCTCTGGCACAGATATAGGAAGGACTCTTGCTACTACTTTTTCCTCTCCTAAGTGATCAACAACTCTTTTTAAATTTTTAATCCCAGCCATGTAAAAAACTCTTTTATATCCCTTAGCCTCTTTAAGTAGGCTATCAAAGTCTTTAAAGTATTTAACTTTCTCATGAGTTATTCTTTCACTTTTTCTTTCAAATCTTATATAATCAACATTTTCCTCTTTACAGGCTAAAATAGCATTCTTACTTGCATTTATTGCAAAAGGATGAGTGGCATCTATTAAGATGTCAATTTTATAATCTTTTAAAATAGCCCTTAGCTCTTCCAAGTTTAAAGGTTTCTTTATAATTATATTGGCAAAGTGTTTAGCAAGCTCTCCTCCATAGTTGGTGGTTGAAGTGTAAATTAAAAAAAGATTCTTTAAATTTTTTCTAAGCTCTTCTCCTAAAGTTTTACTCTCTGCTGTTCCTCCCATGAGTAAGATATTCATAGCCCTCACATTTTTTAAGAGAGAGTGTCCCCCGGGGGAGCGCGAGGAAACTCATCGCGCCGGAAAGCTCGTTTCCCACGGTTTCCCGGGGGTTAAAGATTTTAGACAATGAAGTCTATTCCTCCAATTCTATCTCTTTTAACATTTGAGGTTTTAGGAATAATCTTCTTATTATCTGTTACTATATCCTTCCCTAAGATATTTTTAGACTTTACTCCTGTAATGATAGCCATAACCCTTATACAACCTTCCATCTCTTTCTCTATCCTTGCTCCCCAGATGACATTAGCATCTGGAGAGAGCTCTTTTGTTAACCCTTCTCCAATATCATTAGCCTCTTTCAATGTTAAGTCTGGCCCTCCAGTTATGTGTATTAAAGCTCCTTTAGCCCCTTTATAATCAACATCTAACAATGGACAGTTTAAGGTTTCCTTAACAACATTTTGTACTCTATCTCCTCTATCTGTTTGATCAACTTCTCCAACCCCAATCATTGCCACTCCGCCATTCTTCATTACAGCCCTAACATCAGCAAAGTCAATATTTATTAAGCTTGGCACAGTTATGGTTTCAGTTATCCCCTTAACAGCTTGGGCTATTATCTCATCAGCCACCTTAAAAGCATCATTTATTGGCAAGTTTGGAACAAGTTCAACCAATTTATTATTATCTATTATAATTACTGTGTCACAAACCTTAGCCATCTTTTCAATTCCTTCATCAGCCTTCTTCATCCTTGCTCTCTCTATTTTAAATGGATATGTCACTACTCCAACCACTATTGCCCCTAACTCCTTAGCTATCTCAGCCACAACTGGAGCTGATCCTGTTCCTGTCCCTCCTCCCATTCCAGCAGTTATAAAAACTAAGTCAGCTCCTTTTAATTGCTCCTCAATAACATTCCTTGCCATCTCAGCAGCTTTCTGACCTATCTCAGGATAACCTCCAGCTCCTAAACCTCTTGTTAATGAAGCTCCTATCAATATCTTTTTATGAGCTTGTATAACTTCTAAATGTTGCTTATCTGTATTAATAGCTATAGTCTCAGCTCCTTGAATCCCAAGTTCCATAAGCCTATTAATTGTATTATTCCCAGCTCCTCCACAACCAACTACAACTATCCTTGCTTCCCCAAAATCTGTATTAACTGTTGGAGTTTCTCTTGATAAGGCATCTCTTACTAATTTCATACTTACCACATTTAATTATTGTAATCTTTAAATTTTGATTTAGCTTAAAAAATGAGTTATAAAAATTTAGCAATTAGTTTATGTTATATATAACACTTTTTAAGTATTTATCTTTTGTTGGAGAGTATATGAATACAAACAGTTCCTCCTGTTCCACCAACATTTGCTGCTAAGCCATAACCATTTTTAATTTCAACTTGTCTATCCTTAACTTCCTTATCTCCTTTTAATTGCCAGTAAATCTCCCCAACTTGTCTTATTCCTGTAGCCCCTAAGGCATGGCCAGCAGCCTTTAAGCCACCACTTGGATTTACAACTAAGCCATCAGTTTCTAAACTTATTTCCCTATTATAAATAGCTTTTCCAGCCTCTCCTTTCTTGTAGAAACCTAAATCTTCCAACAAGATTAAGCCATTTATAGCAAAACAGTCATGAACTTCAGCTACATCTATTTTACTTGGCTCTATCTTAGCCATCTTATAAGCCTTTTCCCCAGCTATCTTAGCAGCTTTTAGCTCTGTTATCTTCTCTCTACTGTGTAGGGCTATAGTATCTGAAGCCTGAGCTGAAGCCTTTATATAAATAATTTCATCCTCACTAACAAATTCCTTAGCCTTCTCAGCTTCACATAGTATAAGAGCAGCAGCTCCATCAGAAACAGGAGAGCAGTGAAGTAACCTTAAAGGTTCTGCAACTGGAGAAGAGTTAAGAACTTGCTCTAATGTAACCTTAAATGGAAATTGAGCATATCTATTTTTGGAAGCATGTTCATGCATAATGACACTCCACATAGAAAGCTCTTCCAAAGTTAAGTTATATTCATACATATATCTCATAGCCATCATAGCATAGAGGGAAGGAAAGGTTACTCCAAACAGAGCTTCCCACTCCTGATCTGCTGCTGAAGATATAGCTTTAGTTGGATCAACCACATCAGTCATTTTTTCTACTCCACCAACTAAAACAATATCTGAAGAGCCACTTGCTATATTTAAGATAGCTTGCCTTAAAGCTAAACTTCCAGAGGCACAGGCTGCTTCAACTCTTGTACATGGGATTGGATTTAAGCCAGCTTCATCAACTATTAAAGAGGCTACATGCTCTTGCCCAACAAAGAGGCCGGCACTCATGTTACCTATATACATCTCATCTATATCCTTTCCATCTATCCCAGCTGATTCAACAGCCTTAACCCCAGCTTCAACTATTAGGCTTCTAAAACTTCTCTCCCAAAGTTCTCCAAACTTTGTTTGTCCATATCCAATAATAGCTACATCTCTCATAACATCACCCTTATAGCTCTCCAGACTAAGAAGCTTTGAGGTTTTAAAGTTCCTTTAATAGGATCTAAGAATAGAATATTCTTTTTAACTAAGAGCTCTCTAACTTTTTTATTTATTGTTATATCTTCAACCTCATAACTATTTTTGAATACTTTTAAAGCGTCCAAGATTTCTTTATAAAGAGTTTCATTTTCCTCTTTAACGTCTTCTAAGAAGTATTTTAGTTTTTGTTTAGCATCGCTTAATAAATAGTCTAAAATTTCCTCTAAATCATCAGTTTTTAAGCTTTTTATAACATAAACTATATCTTTTGGTTTCCCTCCAACGTAGGAATAAATTAATTCTTTCTCTTCAGTTGATAGTTCTTTACCTAATATTTCCTTAGCTAAAAAATCCATAAACTTTAAAGCAGTCTCTTTATCAAAGTCATCAACTAATAAATATTTAGCTCTACCGTTTAACATCGCCTCGCTATAAACCTTCTCAATAAATAAAGAATCTGAACTTAAACAAAATACATAAGATAAATGAAGCTCTTTAGTTAAACTTATGAAGTAATTAAAAAGCTCATAAATCAAAAAGCCGTTAATTTTTAAATCCCCTATTTTCTGTAACTCATCTAAGATAATTATCGGCTTCTTTCCCTCTTTCTTAAGCTCTAATAAAATATTAGTTATATACCTAAAAACATTCCTCTCTTCTTTTTTTGTTAATAATACTTCCAAAACGTTCTTAGGAACAGGAATTCCAAAAAGAACGGAAGAATCTTTAACTAAGCTCTTAACCAATTCAATAGGATCTTTATCCTCTTCATACTCCTCAAAGAGAACCTCTATAAAATCTTCATATTTAGAAATAAAGTATCTCCTAAGGTTTATGTAAAACACTACATATTTCTCATCAAGCTTATTAATAACTTCGTTAATTAAAGCTGTTTTTCCACTATTAATAGGCCCGTAAATAAAATAAATATCATCTGGCTCTTCCCCTAATATAGATAAAATTTTCTTAATCTCTTTCTCTCGGTTAAAGAATTTCATGATTAAACCCTGATCTTTCTTCTAAACTTTATGTATAAGGAGTAATCAATGTATTCCTTATTTTCAATATAGTATGATGTTGGCTTAGCTAAGTTTTTAACTTCATTAATTTTTTCATTAACTTCTATGTCAAAGGCATCACTTCCAGCTCCACTACCATAGGAAACTGCTAATATTCTCTCTCCACCCTCACAGTTGTCTAAAACATAAGATAAGGCTAAAGGAACAGCTCCTGAGTAAGTATTCCCTATATAAGGAGAGAGAAGGCCAAGCTTATACTGCTCTTCCTTGAAGCCAAGCATCTTAGCAACTCTAAGATAAAATTTACCATTTGGCTGGTGGAATATACAATAGTCATAATCCTCTGGCTTAGTTCCCATCTTCTCCATCAATCCCTTAGCAGCATTCATAACATGCTTGAAGTAAGCAGGCTCTCCTGTAAATCTCCCTCCATGTCTTGGGTAAGGTCTTCCTTCTCTCCTCCAAAAGTCAGGAGTGTCAGTTGTAAATGAATAAGTTCCCAATATCTCAGCTATCCCCTTCTTTCTCCCTATAATGTAAGCTGCTCCTCCTGCTGCAGCAGTAAATTCTAAAGCATCTCCTGGAGCCCCTTGGGCTGTGTCTGCACCAATGGCTAAGCCATATTTTATATAGCCACCATCTACTAAACCCACACACATCTGAATTCCTGCAGTTCCAGCCTTACAGGCAAACTCTAAGTCAGCAGCTGTTAGCTCTGGAGTGGCATCTATAGCTTCAGCTACAATTGTAGCTGTTGGCTTAACAGCATATGGATGGCTTTCACTTCCAACATATACAGCTTCTATATCCTTTGGATCTATCTTAGCCCTCCTTAAGGCATTCTTTGCAGCTTCAACTGCTATTGTTGCTGTATCCTCATCTAAATAAGGAACAGATTTTTCATAAACAACTAACCCCTTTTTAATAGCCTCTGGATCTTTATTCCAAACCCTTGCTATCTCTTCAACTTTAATCCTATACTTTGGAATGTAAGAGCCATAGCCAACAATATATGCCATTTCTCTCCCTCTTTTTATTCTATTTCACTTAGCCTTTTAATTAGCTCTTCAATATCTAAGTTTGTGACAACCAAGGGAATCTTATCTATCTTAGCCAGCTCTATAGCCAATTTATCAACTCTATTTTTTAAAATTCCCTGTAAAACTATAACCCTTGGCTTCATTGGAGAAACTCTTATAGCTACTAAAGGGCTTCTACCACTTGACACATTTGTAAAGATTAAGGCTCTCTCAGTAGTCCAGCCATAGAGATGATAAAACTCTTCCCCACTCAGCTCTTTAATGGCTTTTAAGCTATCTATAACTGTATGCCCATAAATTTGAGCATCTCCTTCTGTTAAAAGAGTGCCATCAATGGTTTCTACAAACTCCTCTAAGCTTATAGGTTTTGGATATTCCTTCATATCTAAGATAGCTCTCATTGATGGTGACTTTTCAAGCATTCTTTTTAAAGCCTTAACAGTTTTTCCTCCTTTATTTTTATCTATCTCAATTAAGGCAAGGACATATTTCCTTATAAAGCTTGCCCCTGGATTTTTTCTTCTTCCTGTTTCATAGTCACTTATCACAGATGGAGATACATTTAAATATTTAGCTAACTCAGTTTGTTGGATATTAAAGAGTTTCCTCCACTTTTTTAATACACTTCCAGGACATTCAGATAAAACAATATCTCCAATTATATAGATTGCTACCTTCTCCATATCTCTCACAGGATTGAATTTAGAGCTCAAGATATAAAATATTTATGATTTTGTTGAAACAATTTATAGCTAACGCCGTAGGAGGGTATTAATTTAACTTCTTGAATGTATGTTAATAATTAAACAGAAAATTATAATAAGTCTAAAAAATAGAGAAATTTTTATTGAGTCTTTTATTTGGTGATAAAAATGAAAGGAGTTTTAATAAATGTTAAATCTAAAAAGTTTGAGGTTATAGAGAAAAATTTCTTGCCCATTGAGTGGGGATTCTATTGGCATGAGAAGTTTGAAACCTATAAGTTAGATCCTTATCATCCCAACAATGTCTTTACCATGAGCTCTGGAGTTTTACCAATTGTTGGAGGACATAGGTTAGTCTTTACCTTTAAATCTCCACTGTGGGATGGTTTTTACTTCTCAACCTTGGGAGGAGCTGGCTATCAATTTAAAAAAACTGGATTAACTCATTTGGCAATTGTTGGAAAGGCTGAAAAGCCTTCTTTAGTGGTTATAGATAATGGGAACATAGAGCTCTTTGAGGTTAAGGAAGAGTTTAGTAGTGTTTATGAGCTAACTGACTATATAGTGGAAAACTTTAAGGATAAAAATTTAAGGAGTGTGGTGGTTGGAGAAGCTTCTAAGAAGACAAGTATAGGAGCTCTATTTTCACAAACTATAAGAAATGGGGAGAGAGTTGAAGGCTCTGAAGACTGGGCTGCAAGAGGTGGAGGAGGTTCAGTTCTCTATAGGGCTCACAATATTTTAGGGATAGTATTCTATGGAGATAAGGAGGAAGAGCTTGAAGAAGAGGCTAAGAAGATTGTTGAGAACCACTATAAAGAGAAGTTTATAAAAGTGGTTATTGAGCATACAAAGAAGTATAGGTTTGATGAGAAAACAGGAACTGGAGGGACATTTGGGAATAATTGGATTTTATATAAGGAGAAGGTTCCTATTTTCAATTGGAGGATGCCATATATAAGTAAAGAGGAGAGAGAAAAGATATTAAAGGTTATCTTTAAGAATTATTTAGAGGTTTTCAATAAAGAGGCAATTGAAACAAAAAATTGGGCAAACTGTGGAGAGCCTTGTCCAGTGGTTTGTAAGAAGTATAGAAATAAAAATAAGGTTGACTATGAGCCCTATGCTGCAAATGGAACTTTGTTAGGAATCTTTGACTTATATGAAGTTGATAAAGTTATGAAAAAAGTTGATAGCTTAGGGTTTGATGCTATTGAGATTGGTAATTTAATGGCTTGGGTCTTTGAGCTTTTAGATGTTGGTCTATTAAAGGAAGAAGACTTAGGAATAAAGAAACCAATCTTTAACCATAAAATTGTTGCTGAAGGAGACTTAGAAAAAATAAAGGAGATGAGTGAGCATAATAGTGAGCAGGCATTAACATTTATCGATAATTTAATAAAGCAAGAACTTGAGATTTACAAAATCTTAGCCTTAGGAAAGAGGAAGGCTGGGAAGGTATTAAATGAGAAGTTTAAATATAGAGTTAAGGAGAAGAAATTTAATGACTATGCTGTTTATGTGGCAAAAGGTGGTTGGGGGGAGATAGGATCAAACCTTTACTGGACTCCTGGCTTTTTTATTCCTTTGCCTATACATGGGAAGTATTTAACTTACTATAAGCCAGAATTCTTAGAGCCAGAGAAGTTGGCTGAGCTAATTGTTGACAGCATAAAGTTGGAGATGACAATTGAAAACTTGGGAATGTGTAGATTCCATAGAAGATGGGTTAAGCCTGTGTTAAAAGAGCTTGGTAAGAAAATTTTAGGTAGAGAAGATATAGAGAGGGACTCAATAGAGCTTTATAGAAAGATAGCTGAGTTCAATAAAAAAACTGGAGGGCCAGAGAAAATAGAGAGTGAGAGAGTTAAAGATTTAATTGTTGGACTTGCTAAGGAGTATGATAATAAAGAATGGATAGAGAAGTTTAAAGATAAGGAGATGGTTAATGAGTATATAAAGAGAGTTTTAGACAAATACTCAGAACTATTAAATATTGATTGGAGATTAAGGGTTTAAAGGAATAATATTTAAGCCTTCCTTCTCATCAAAGCCCATCATAATATTCATATTTTGAATAGCTTGTCCACTTGCTCCTTTAACCAAGTTATCTATAACTGAGAATAAAACCAATCTTAAGTTATCATCAATAGCAAAGCCACCAATGTCACAGTAGTTAGAGCCTCTAACATAGCTTAACTTAGGAATCTCTTCATAAACTCTAATAAAAGACTCATCTTTATAGAACTCTCTATAGAGTTTTAAAATTTCTTCTAACTCTAAGTTCTCTTTTAAAAATGTGTGAGCAGTTGTTAAAATTCCTCTTGTTATTGGAGCTAAGTGAGGGGTAAAGGAAACTCTAACTTTCCCAAGTTTATTTAACTTCTCCTCTATCTCTGGTTTATGTCTATGATCAACGACCTTATAGGGCTTTATATCTTCATTAACATTTGGGAAGTGAGTAACCTCACTTGGGTTAGCTCCAGCTCCACTTACTCCTGTTTTAGCATCTATAATAACTCTTTCTTCTATCAAGTTATGTTTAACCAATGGAGCTAACAGTAAGATAGAGCCAGTTGGAAAGCATCCAGGATTTGCCACTAAGTCAGCTTTTTTTATCTCCTTCCTAAATAGCTCTGGTAAACCATAGGCAATATTAGCCTCTGGAAGTCCTGGATGCTTAACTTTATAGTATTTTTCATAAACCTCTAAGTTCTCAAATCTATAGTCTCCACTTAGGTCTATAACTTTCATTCCCCTCTCTAAGAGAGAGGGAACTATTTTTAGAGAAGCTCCATGAGGTGTAGCTGTAAAGACTAAATCAGAATCTACTTCATCAGGAGAGATAAAGGTTAGATCTTTATAGATCTCTCTTAAGTGGGGATGAACCTTAAATAAAGGCTCTCCTTTATAGGTTCTTGAAGCTATTTCTATATCTTCTATTTTCTCATGCTTGGCCAACAACCTTAAAAGCTCTCCTCCTGTGTACCCAGTTGCTCCTATTATAGCTACTCTCATCCTATCACAGTGCGAATTTCGTTCTCTTTTGATAAAGCTAAGTGTGTATTCCACATGAGAAGCTATAATTAATTTTTGTTTATAATAATTATTTAAAATTTAGAAGAGGGAATGAAAATGAATATTCCTGAGGTTCCTCAGATATATTCAAGAATCTGTCATTTGAATGAGGTGTCTTATCCTCTCTCTATTGTCTTAGCTATAGAAAGAGCTTATAGTATTAAGGTTCCTAAGGAAGCTGAAATTATAAGGGAGATAGGCTTATTGGGAGAGAGAATCTACAGTAATGCTGTAAAGCTTGAACCTTTCACTAACACTAAAGACTTTATCTTACTTGGAAAATTTATTAGAGAAATAACCTTAGGTTATAAAGCTGGAAACTTAACTGTTGGAGGCTTATATATAAATTTAACTAAAAAAGATAAAGAATTTTTAAAGAAGGCTGTAGATGAAGGGATAAAGAAGATAAATTATGATTTTATAGAGCTTGTTGAAGAGAGGAAGAAGAAGCTTAATTACAATGACTTGGAGTTAGTCACAGCCTATAAATTTGACCCTAAAAAGGTTAATGGTTATCTATATAATAACTCAATAGTTTATAGTGGAGCCTTAGCAAGGATGTATTATTATTGGAGAATAGATAGTAAAAACTTATTGGACATTTTATCAGCAAGGATGATAGAGATTGAGTTCTGCCTTGAGAGAATTAAAGAATTGTTAAGGTTAGTTAGAGGAAAAGAGATTTATAATTACTTCAAAGACTTCAAGGGAAAAAGGGTAGGAAGAGCTGTTATAGAAGGTGGAGAGAGCTTAATTTACACAAGAGTTTTACTAAAGGATGGTAAGCTCTTTAATATAGATATATTAAGTGGAGAAGACTTTAACAAGATGGTTAACCTTAAGTTAGATGAATATGGAAGAAAAATTTTAGGCTTTTGTGAGAGATGCCACTATAAGGTTAAGGCTATAAACTGTGGCTACTGTGAATATCTCTGTAACAAGGTTGAAGCTAAGTACTATAGAAAGATGAAAGAGATTAAGCTAATTGGAAGAGCTTTACATATTAGTGAAAAGGTTGATGGAAAAAATATTATTGCTGTTGGCTCTTGTGCCTGTGATGGTAGAGTTGTTGGTTATAAAGATGCTTTAACAGAGTGTTATAAAAAAGTTAATGCTAACTATTACTTAAGAGCTTGTCCTCCTTGCTTGGAAGAGTTAGAGAAAGTGGTAGAAGCTGTCATAAAAAAGGACAAATTTATTATTGATAGTTACTTAGTTCTTAGGAATTATATGAACTAAATCTTTTTTATTTACTCTTTTATTTAAAGATTTAAATTAATTGCTTCAAATGATAACCCATAAAACCGAAATATTTAAATAATAAATGGTGTATTATAGTAAAGTTAAAAACTTATTAAGGAATTGATATTAAACAAAAAATAAATAGGTGAGAAGATGGATATGGAGAAATTTGAAAGAGCTGCTGAAATCTTTAAAGCCTTTGGAGACCCAACAAGGTTAATGATATTAAAGTTATTAGCTGAGAATGGAAGTATGTGTGTTTGTAAGATTATAGATGAGCTAAAGAAGCCACAGCCAACTATATCTCATCACTTAAACATCTTAAAGAAGGCAGGAATTGTTAAAGCAAGGAAGGAAGGAACTTGGAACTATTACTATATAGTTAATGATAAGGTTAAAGAGATCATAAAGTTGGTTGATGAGTTATAATGATCTCCATAATATACCCAAACTCTTTTAAGGCTGGAATAGCTTGTCTTGCTACTCATATCTTACTAACCCACCTTTCTAAGTTTGGCTATAATGTTGGAGCTTACTTCTTAGAGAATTATCATTTAGTTAGGGGAGCATCTACTATTTTCATAACCTTACAGTATGAAAATGACTATTTTAATGCTATAAAAATTATTAGAGAGTTAAGAGAGAAAAATCCCAATGCCCTCTTTGTAGCTGGGGGACCTTGTGTAATGGAAAATTTACACCCTCTTGAAGACTTTTTTGATGTTTTTATAGTTGGGGAAATTGAGGATAGTGATGTAATGGACAAAGTTGTGAGAAGAGATTTTTCAGATAGTTGTTTATATATCCCAAATAAAACTAAGAAGGTTAAAAAGATTTATCCTAAGAGGTTAGGAATTGAAGATTATCCTATAAAGCAGATGACTCATGAGAAAGGAGCTTATGGAAAAGCCTTTCTCTTAGAGATTGGAAGAGGTTGTCCAAGAAGATGTAGATTTTGCTTAGCAAGAGCTATTTATTATCCTCCAAGGTTTAGAAAGTTAGATGATCTCATATACTTAGCTGAGAGAGGGGTTAAAGAAAGTAAGGTTAATAAAGTGGCTCTAATAGCTCCATCTGTTGGAGACTATAAGTATATTGTTGAGCTCTGTAACTATTTAAATGAGCTAAATGTTCAGATATCTCCAAGCTCTTTAAGGGCTGACACAATAACAGATGACTTATTAAGAGCTTTGAAGTTAAAAACCCTAACCATAGCTCCAGAGGCTGGGAGTGAGAGGTTAAGAGAGTATATAAGGAAAGATATTAGCTTAGAAGATATAAGGAATGCTATAGAGTTGGCTAAGAAACATGGGATTGAGAAGGTTAAGCTCTACTTTATGGTTGGAATTCCAACAGAAACTGAGGATGATATTAAAGAGCTTATCTCTCTATGTGAAAGTATAAAAAAAGAGTTTAGAAAGGTTGAAATTACTATAAATCCTCTAATCCCCAAGCCACATACAGATTTTGAAAATGTACCCTTTGATATAGAAAGTAAGAGGAAGATAAGGTTTATTGAAAAAAATTTAAAAAATGTTAAGGTTGAGTATGAAAACTTTAACTCCATGCTTTCCCAGGCTGTACTTGCAAGAGGTGATAAAAAGTTAGGAAACTACTTAAAAATATCAAAAAATTACTCTGAATTTGTAAGATATTTAAAGAGAGACAAGGTTCTTGATGAATACTTAAAAGGACTTAAAGCAAAGACAGAGATGGAACTATGATTCCAAAATCTCATCCAAGATATGAATCTTTAATGAAGAGAGAGAAAATTATAGAGTTCTTTGAAAGGGGAATCTTAGCCAAGGCTGGGCTTATAGCCCATGGTAGAGGAGAGGCTTTTGACTACATAATAGGAGAGAGAACAACTGAATATGCTCTAAAATCTATAAAGGCTGCAGCCTCTCTTTTAATATTATCTAAAAAGCCAGTTATAAGTGTCAATGGAAACACCATAGCCTTAGCCTTTAACCATGTAATTGAGCTTTCTAAGTTGTTAAACTGTCCAATTGAAGTTAATCTATTTTATAAAACTGAAGAGAGGTTAAGAGCAATAAAAAAATTCTTTGATGAGAATAAAGAAGAATTAGAAGGTATTAAAATTAATTTTGGAGGCTCCTATATAATCCCAAACTTGGAAAGTAATAGAAGGTTTGTTTCAGAAGACTTTTATTATTCTGACACTGTCTTAGTCCCATTAGAAGATGGAGACAGGGCTGAAGCTCTAATTAAGATGGGAAAAAAAGTAATTACTATTGATCTAAATCCATTGTCAAGGACTTCAAGAGTATCCACTATTACAATAGTTGATGAGATAACAAGGGCTATGCCTTTGTTGGTTAGGTATGTAAAAACCTTAAGTAGAAAAGAGGCTGAAGACATTTTAAAGAGCTATGACAATAAGAAAAATTTGGAAGATATTTTAAAATATATGAGTGAAAGGTTGGCTAAACTGAAATTATAACCTCTTTATCCAAAAATTTAATTTTCTCTCCTTCAATTTTCTCATCTAAAATTTCTAAATATTCTCTAAAAACTATATCCTGAACAGCTATTTTTAACAGATTTCTTAGCTCATCATCTTCACAATATATCTTAGCCTTAACCTTATGTCTCTTAGCCAACTTACCAATATCTTTTAAGAACATCTTAGCCTCTAAGAGCTTTTTAATAAACTCCTTAGCCTTCTCTATCTCTTCTCTCTTCCCAATAAGTGATGGAGGCTCACTTTCATATCTTACATTAAACAGCTGAGTAACCCTTGCTATAACAGAGGAAGGGATTCCAGGAGGAAGGATAAATTTCTCATCATCTAAGTCATAGAGCTTCATTTTCTTTCCCTCTCAAATTCAACCTCAGACTTTGGCTTAATCTTAATTAAGATATAGTTTTTCATCTCACTTCTTCTAATTGTGGCTATCTCCTTTAAGATATAGTTTTTAACCTTAACCTCCTCTATCTTCTTATGATACTTATCATAGTCTAACTTAACCCTTAACCCATCTAACTGAGTAACTATAGGCATGGGGGAAAGAATTTCTAAAACCTCTTCAACTTGTTTCTCCAACTCATCCTTAACCACTACAGGAGGAACAACAGGAGGATCATAAGAAAGCTCTTTCCTTTTTTTATTAATTAGCTCTGTTATCTTATCCACCATTCTCCTTAAAGCTCTTATCTCCTCCCCATGTCTTAACCTATGACTTCTTCTTCCAAGGTCTCCAACATATGGGTAGGGGATGTCAAGCTCTTTAGGTCCTCCAGTGACAACAACAGGGATATCAACATCAAACAGATGAATCTTATCCTTTATACAGCTTGAGAAATTCCCCATAACATAGACAGCTAAGTCATGCTCTTCTATTAACCTCTTCTCCTTCTCCCTGAGTTGAGCTATATCCTTCCCAACACCTCTGGCTAAGCCTATCATGTTTGACTTAGCTCCAAATCTTCTTAAGTATTCAGCTATATCACAGGCTGTATGTGGGAGATGATGCCTTGATAAACTTGGGGCTACTACAGCTATCTCAGTTCCAGCCAATGGTGTCTCTATTATCTTCCCCTTATACTTCTTAGCCTCCTCCTTTATTCTCTCAAGCTCACTCTGAGGAATTGCCAATGTCATATAAACATCAAGTTGCATGACATGCTCTTGGATAACAAAGCCTCCTATGTCCTCAATCCACTCCTTAAAGATGTTGTTTTTATAGACTCCTCCTTCATATCTAACAATTTCATACATACTCTCCACCTATTAGCTTGGAGAATAACTTTATAATGTCCCTTGAGGAGATAACTCCTATTATTCTATCTTCACATGAGGACTTAACATATAAATGGTGAATCTTATGCTCAACCATTAAATCTATAGCCTTTTCCAAGGGAGCCTCAGGAGTTACCAATATAACTTTAGAAGTCATAACTTCCTCAGCAGTTTTATCTAAGTTGTGGTAATTTTTTAAGATATCTGTATCTGTAACTATTCCCCAAAATTGCTCTCCATCAGAAACCACAACTGAAGAGATATTATATTTATCCATAATCTTAACTATTTCCTCTAACTTAGTGTCTAATGGCACTTCAACAACTCCCTTAGTCATAACATCCCTAACTAAATACTTAGAGATCATCTAAACACCTCTACTATCTCTTTTAAATTTAGAATTCCCTTATGTATAGCTGTTCCTATTAAGACCCCATCTATGTCTAAGGAGTAGCAAAATTCTAAATCTCTAATATCTTTTAAGCCACCTCCAACATATAAAGGATTATCTATTAACTCTCTAATATTTCTTATTAATTCCCTGTTTATCCCCCTTCCAGTTCCTACACTTGATATATCCAAAACAATAACTTCATTCTTTTCTCCCAGATAATTTAATATATCTTCTAAATTGTAGTTTAATAACTTCCCATCCTTAAAGTCTAAGCTAACTATAGCCTCTTTTAGTAAGCCTAACTCTCTAACTGTTTCAGTACCAACTATAGGCTCTCCAAGGCTCTTAGCCTTTTCATAATCCTCTCTATCTCTAACTCCAACATCAACCATTTTATTTATAAAATCTATACTCTTAATAATGTCAAAATTGTCCCCAACTCCCATAATTTTGTCAAGATCAGCTATATAAATCCTTGAAACTCCATAGTCTTTATAAATCTTAGCCAACTCTATAGGGTTAGGATTGGGAGAGAGGATAGAGGTTAAAGGTCTATACTTACTTCTCTCTCCACCCTTCCCACTGACAGCTAAGCCCTTCATTATATCTATCACTGGAACAATTTCCATAAAATTCACCAAATAATAAAAGTTGTGAGATTGAATGAGATATCAAAGGGTTGGAGATATAGTTATAGTTAGGAAGAATTTAACAGAGGAAGAGATTAAAAAGATTGTTGAAAAAACTAAGTGTAAGAGTATTGTTAAATATGTAACCATCTCAGGGGAGTTTAGAACTCAGTATGTAAAGTTACTATATGGTGAAGAAACTGAAACCATACATAAAGAGCATGGCTGTCTATTTAAGTTAGATGTATCTAAGATTATGTGGAGCCAGGGGAATATAAAAGAAAGGGAAAGGATGGCATTCATCTCAAATAAGAGGGAAACAGTTATAGACATGTTTGCAGGGATTGGCTATTTCACCATCCCAATGGCTAAACATTCCAAGCCCTTTATTTATGCCATAGAAAAAAATCCTGTTGCTTATAAATACCTATGTGAAAATATAAAATTAAATAAGTTAAAGAATGTTGCTCCAATACTCTCAGATAATAGGGAGGTTAAACTTGGGAAGGTTGCTGATAGGATAGTAATGGGCTATGTCCATAAAACCCATAAATTCTTAGATAAAGCCTTCTCTTTCCTTAAAGATAGAGGAATTATACATTACCATGAAACTGTCCCTGAAAAGATATTAGAGAAGAGGCCAATAGAAAGAGTAAAATTTTATGCTGAAAAGTATGGATATAAGATTATAGATTACAAAATTCATAAGATAAAGAAATATGCCCCAGGAGTTTGGCATGTGGTTCTTGATGTACACTTAGAGAGGTAGAACTATGGACATAAATTTCTATATCTATTGCTTTGTTTCTCTCTTTATTACTGTTGATCCCATAGGCTTACTTCCAATTTTACAGTCCCTTATCTTTCCCTATCCTAAGGAGTATAGGATAAAGATAATTAGGAAAGCTATTATTGCTTCTACAGTAATTTTATTAATCTTTGCTCTCTTTGGAAACTACATATTTGGCTATTTTGGGATAAGCTTAGAAGCCTTTAGAATAGCTGGAGGTCTCCTTTTATTTAAAATAGCTTGGGACATGCTACAGGCAGAGATTCCTAAGACTAAGCATAAGCCAGAGGAAACCTTAGATATAGAAGATATTGATAGTATTGTCTATGTTCCCCTTGCTGTTCCTCTCATCTCTGGGCCAGGGGCAATAACAACAACCATGATTTTGGTGGGGAAGAGTAAAGATCTCCTTGATAAAATTTTAGTGGTTTTGGCCATAATTTCAGTTATGCTTGTTTCAGCCATCATCTTTTACTTAGGGGATGAAATATTAAAGAGAGTCAATATTTATGGAATAAATGCCTTTGTTAGAATCATGGGGCTTTTACTTGCAGCTATAGCAGTTCAAATTATATTTATTGGCATTAGAGGATTTATAGGGTGAAATTTTGAAAAAGAGGGGAATAACTGAGTTTCAAGTATTGTCTGAGATTATAAGGAAACAGCCACATATAAAGCAGAAGGAGATAGCTAAAAACTTAGGAATTACTATTCAGGCTGTATCAGAGCATATAAGGAATTTAATTAAAGAGGGATATATAAAAACTGGAGGTAGAGGGGAATATAGAGTTACTGAAAAAGGGGTTAGAAGGTTAAAGGAGTGGCTATCTGAGATGAACAAGTATTTAGAGGAGGTTAAGATATCAATATATAGATATAAAGATGTGTGGCCAGCTATAGCTGATGAGGACTTAAAAGAGGGAGACACTGTCTATTTATACATGAAAAAAGGGCTATTACATGCTTCAAAGGAAGAGAAAGGAAAGGCTAAGGCTAAGGTTGTTGAAGATGCTAAGAAAGGAGAAGATGTAAGTGTCAGTGAGATAGAGGGAATCATTGAAATAAATAAGGGAGAGGTTATCATCTTTAAGATTCCTCCAAAGATTAAAGGAGGCTCTAAGAGTGTTAATTATAAAATAATAGAGGAGAAGTTAGAGGAATTCAAAGATAAAGACTATGTTGTGGCTACAATGGGAACTGTTGGTTATGTTGTTGCTAAAAAACTTGGCCTTAACCCAGATATTAGGTTTGGAACTCTCCAAGGAATAGTGAGGGCTACAGAAAAAGGATGTAATGTCCTTGCTTTCATCACTGGAGGAATGACAGAGAGAATTATAAAAAAGTTGGATGAGCATAAGATAACTTACACAGTGATAGATGTTTATAGGGAGTAATAAATGTACAATATAGTTTTATCAAACTCAGCCTTGGAATTGATTCCTAAGGAGATGAAGAAGAAAAAATCAAAGATTTATAAGTATGACATCTTAGACTCTAACTATCACTATAGGGAGATGAGAAACTTAAAAGATAGAGAGAGGAGAGGAAGGCCAGATATTATACATATAACTCTATTGACAATCCTTGATAGCCCTATTAACCATGAAGGTCTCTTAAACATCTATGTACATACTTATGATAATAAGGTTTTAAAAATAAATCCTGAGACAAGGTTACCAAGGAACTATTTTAGGTTTCTTGGAGTGATGGAGAAGGTTTTAAAGTATAATGATAACCCTCTAATAAAGATGGAGGAGAAGAGGTTAGAAGATTTATTGAATGAGATCAATGCCAAAAGAATAGCTCTTTTAACAAAGAATGGAGAGTTAGTTAAAAAAACTGAAATGTTAAAAAAATATGATACCTTTTTAATAGGAGGTTTTCCAAAGGGAGAAATTATTATAAATGAAGAAGAAGTTGATGGAAAAATAGAAAAAATTTCAATTTATAAAAAGGGTTTAATGGCTTGGACTGTTGCAGGGATAGTTTGTTATTCACTCTTCTTTTCCTAAGAGTTTGTAAAAGCTACCATATTCCACTTGACTGTCCTTACTCATTAACTTATCTACACATCTCTTCATAATGATAGCATATAAGTCTATTAAATCTTTATATTTAACCTCAGGTAAGCCAGTATAGACAAAGAAAACCTTTTTAAACCCTCCTTTTGTTGCATTATTAACCAAGTAGATGGAAAGAGCTTCAGCTAATGGCTCTATTGGTGGATAACCCTTACCTAATGGCATCCTCTTTTTATAAAACTTACTTCCATACTTCAAACCAACCACTTGGGCAAATCTGAAGTGCATTAAGTAGTCTGAGACTTTATCAACTTTCTTAAATATGCTTAACCACCAATCAACTGTTGCCTTCTCAGCAGCTTCATCAAGGTCATCAGTTTCATAAACATTTAATTCATTTAAAAAGATGTTCTCCAACTGTAAAGAAGGAACAACCATTATGTCCTCTTCCTTAGCAGCCTTGGTTAGTTCAATAATCTCATCTAAGGTTCCAAACTCTCCTATATTTGTAGCTGGCTCTGGAGAGTAAATTATGTCTTTATTAACTTCACTAAACTTCCTCAAAATTTCTAAGTGATAGTTTATATCATCCCCAACTCTTTTCCCTAAGTGATAATTGTAAAGTTCAGCTCCACAGAGGGTAGCTTTTTCAATTGCTGAGAGATGAGCCTTAACCCCTCTCTCAGAGCTTAGGCTGTAGTAAGGACCATGGGCTAAGATGGAGGTAAAGTTCTCTCTCCCAATATTTTTATAGCTTTCATAGTAGCCTAAGGATAACCTTCTTGACAATACTGCTGGAGGAATCTCTGTTATCCTTGTCCCCAACATAGCAGCCTGCTTTAAGGTGGATAGAGCATTATAGGTTCCCCACTCAAATAGAATCATCCTGATCACCTAAAGGATTTTTCTTTATTAATATATTATTTCTTCAGCTCATCATATTTAAGTTTTTTAAATTCCCTATAAGAAACTTTATATACTATCAAGTTCCTAACTTTACTACTTAAACTTGGGATGCTCATCTCTTTTTTGTGCATTCCTCTAAAAAATTTGAGATGTGAAATTATGGATTTTAAATCTTTAGGTTTATCAGATAATACTTTAAAAGCTCTAAAAAGAAAGGGTTTTAAAAAACCTACAAAAATTCAAGAGAAAATTATTCCTATACTTTTAAGTGAAGATGTAAATATTGTTGGCCAAGCACAAACTGGTACTGGAAAGACTGCAGCTTTTGGATTACCAATTATTGAGAAAATAAATGATGAAAAAGAAATTAAAGCTCTAATTTTAACACCTACAAGAGAGTTAGCTAAGCAAGTTGCTGAAGAGCTTAAATCTCTAAAAGGTAAAAAGAATTTGAAAATAGTTGAAATTTATGGAGGAAAGCCTATTAAAGAGCAAATTTATAAGTTAAGAGGAGCTAATATAGTTGTAGGAACTCCTGGGAGACTTTTAGATCACATAAAGAGAAAAACCATTAATTTAAAGAATCTCTCATATTTTGTCTTAGATGAAGCTGATGAAATGCTAAATATGGGATTTATTGAAGATGTTGAAGAAATATTAAAGCATACAAATGATGATAAAAATATTCTTCTCTTCTCAGCAACCTTACCAAGGGAAATATTAAACTTAGCTAAGAAATATATGAGAGACTATAAATTAATAAAAGTTAAGAGTTCAAAAAATTTAATTGAGCAGAAGCACTTTAAAGTTTCTAACTCAGAGAAATTTAATTTATTATGTAAAATTATTAATGAAGAAAATTTCTATGGCTTAATTTTTTGTAAGACAAGGGAAGATGTAAAAAATCTTGCAAGAAAGCTTATTGAAAAAGGATATTCAGCAGAAGCTTTTCATGGAAAGCTCTCTCAATTTAGGAGGGAGAAGATTTTAAAAAGATTTAAGATGAAGAAAATTAATATATTAGTTTCAACTGATGTAGCTGCAAGAGGGATAGATATTGAAGGGCTAACCCATGTTATTAACTATTCTCTCCCTCAAAATCCTGAGTACTATGTGCATAGAATAGGAAGAACTGGAAGAGCTGGGAAAAGAGGGAAAGCTATAACATTTGTTGAGCCCCATGAGTATAAAAAATATGCCCATATGAAAAGATGCTTGTGCAAAAAATTATAGAATATTTGCACATGCATAACTATTTATAGTTGATTAGACAAAGTGAGCTATGAGCAAAATGCAATGAAAATAAAATTTTGAAGGTTGAAGGTGTTTAAATGTTTAATAAAGGTAAGTTTAATAAAAGAGAAGTTCCAGTTAAAGAAGGAGAAGTTTATGATGTAACCATTGAGGATATGGGTAAAGGTGGAGATGGAATAGCAAGAGTTGAAGGCTTTGTTGTATTTGTACCAGAAACACAAAAAGGAGATCAGGTTAAAGTGAAAATAACTTCTGTAAAAAATAAGTTTGCCTTTGGAGAGAAGGTAGAATAACTTTTTTATTTTTTTACTATTTCCTATTAGATTCCTTAATATCTATTTTTCTTAAAAATTAACACTAATTTTAATATTTATAATAACAATGTTTTTATATTTACATTAAAACTATAATGATTAATCATGACAAATTTTAAGGGAAGAGTATGAACACTAAAATAATCTTGGTAAATCCTGAAAAGTGTAGTAAGTGCTTTGACTGTATAACAGCCTGTGAAAAAGTTCATGGAATTAGTAGAATAAAGAAAATTGAAAATATCCCTATTTTCTGTATGCAGTGTGAAAAAGCCCCTTGTATGGAAATATGTCCTGTTGATGCCATATACTTAGAAGAAGGGATCCCAATAGTTAATAAAGAAAAGTGTATAGGCTGTGCCATGTGTGTTATAGCCTGTCCAATTGGAGCTATTTTTGTTAAAGATGGTGTAGCTCATAAATGTACTCTCTGCTTAGATGCTAAAGAGAAAATATTCCCTGCCTGTGTAGAGGCTTGTAAAGATAAAGCTATAATGTTAGTTACTGAGGATGAAATTGAGAAAATTAAGGAAGAAAATCTCTTAAAAATTATAAGAGTTTTAAAGAGTAAGGGGTGTGATTAATGAACATTCCAGTCTCAGTAGGGCCAATGAATGAGGGAGAGAGGATAAGAAAGCCGGATATGTATGTTGAACTTGCTGGGCCGAAGAGTTTCGGTTTTGAGTTGGTTAAGGTTGTTGATAACGCTGAGGATAAGGTTGAGGTTATTGGAAAAGAGTTAGATGAGATGAAAGAAGGGGAGAGGCATCCATTCGCTATTATTGTTAAGGTTAGTGGAGACAACTTAGAAGAGGAGTTAGAAGGAGTTTTAGAGAGAAGGATACACGAGTTCTTTAACTACATAGAGGGAGTTATGCACTTAAATCAGAGAGATCAGATATGGATTAGAATAGGAAAGGAGAGCTTTAAAAAGGGTTTGAGGTTAAAGCATATTGGAGAAGTCGTTAAACAACTCTTCAAGGAAGAGTTCCCATTTATAAAGAGCTGTGAAGTTACAATAATTACAGATCCTGAGAAGATAAAGGAAGAGTTAGAGAAGGCTAAGGAGATTTATAAGAAGAGAGATGAGAGAACAAGGGCTTTAAAAGAGGAAGATGTTGATGTGTTTTATGGCTGTATAATGTGCCAAAGTTTCGCTCCTACTCATGTCTGTGTTATAACTCCAGATAGGCCAGCGTTATGTGGAGGGATAAACTACTTAGACGCAAGAGCAGCGGCTAAGATAGATCCTAATGGACCAATATTTGAAATTCCTAAGGGAGAATGCTTAGATGAAACCCTTGGCGTTTATAGTGGAGTTAATGAAGTTGTCTCTGAAAGATCTCAAGGCTCTGTAGAGTCTTTCTGCCTACACTCAGCTCTAAATAATCCTTGTACTTCCTGTGGTTGCTTTGAAGCTGTCGTCTTTTACATTCCAGAAGTGGATGGCTTTGGAGTAGTGCATAGAAACTTTAAAGGAGAGACTCCTCTCGGCTTGCCTTTCTCTTCAATAGCTGGACAGTGTAGTGGAGGAAAGCAAGTTCCTGGCTTTGTTGGCGTTTCCATTGGCTATATGATGTCTCCTAAGTTCTTACAAGGAGATGGCGGTTGGAAGAGGGTAGTGTGGCTACCTAAGGAGTTGAAAGAGAGGATTAAAGAAGCTATCCCTGAAGAGCTCTATGACAAGATAGCGACAGAGGAAGATGTAAGTAGCGTTGACGAACTAATTAAATTCTTAAAAGAGAAGGGCCATCCGATCGTTGAATCCCTTGGTAAGGAAGAAGTTGAAGAAGTTAAGGAAGAGAAAGAAGAAGAGGATATAAAAGTTCCAGAGATCTCAATCCCTGGAGAGTTTGCTGGCTTACCTCCAGGGATAAAAATAGTATTATATAACTGTATAATAAAGGCTGAGAAGATAGTAATAACTAAAGAGAAGGAGCCTAAGAAATAATTTTTAAGAAGTTGTTTATCATTTCAAGATCTTCCTTAATATCTCTTCCCTCAGTTGTTAAATAGTTTCCTATCATAACCCCATCTAAAGCCATTAAGGCAAGGGCTTGGAATTCTTTTAAAAATTTTCTTCCACCAGCTATTCTAATTTCAGCATCTTTTAGAATTATTTTGAAGATAGCTATGCTCTTTAAAATTTCATCAATCTCTAACCTCTTAACCTTCCCCTCTTTTATTAAGTTATATATTTTTGTTCCTTCAATGGGATGAATAATATTTATTGGGACACTGTCAACCTTTAATTCCTTTAATTCAAGAGCCATCTTTATCCTATCTCTATAACTCTCTCCTAAGCCAAATATTCCTCCACTACAAACCTCTAAACCAAGTTTTTTAGCTTCTTTTATAACTCTTATTTTATCTTCATAGCTATGGGTTGAGCAAATATTTTTAAAATATTCTCTATTTGTCTCTATATTACAATGAATTCTGACATCAAATTTTTTTAGCTCTTTTAACTTCTCCCTCTCAATCAACCCTAAGGAGCAGCAAACTTTTGTATCAACCTCTTCTAAAACTTCTAAGAGTTTTTCAAATTCTTCATCCTCTATCTTCTTACCACTAACCACTATTCCAACCCTATCTGAAAATTTAGAGAGGTGGTTAATTTTTTCTAAGATTTCTTCCTTTGGCAGAAAAGGATAGACTTGAATGTTAGTTTTATGATAAATAGATTGGGAACAGAAAATACAATCCTCTTTACATTTTCCACTCTTTGCATTGATGATTGAGCATAAACTAATATCTTTTTTTCTAAACTTTAAAGCTTCATATAACAACTCTATAGCAGAAGAGTTTTCATAAAGTTCTAAAGCCTTCTCAAAGTCCATAACTAACACCAAAAGTTATAAATTATATTTTAATAAATAACTTTTTTATGTAAATTAAAACTTGGTGAGATGATGATAACTTGGTATGGACATGCTTGCTTTAAGGTTGATAATGTCCTTATAGATCCTTTTGTCCCTAACCCTTTGTGTAACTTACCCTCTGACATAGTTATGGAAGGTGTAGATGTCATAGCTGTAACTCATGGGCATGATGACCACTTAGGAAATGCCTTAGCCTTAGGGACAGCTTACAATGTTCCAATTGTAGCCATCCATGAAATAGCTTGCTACCTTGCTGAGAGAGGGGCTAAGGTTGAAGGGATGAACATAGGAGGGAGTATAGAGATTAATGGAGCTAAGCTAACAATGGTTAAGGCTGACCACTCCTGTAGTATTGCAGGAGTAGCTACAGGATATGTAATAAATGACAGAGTTTACCATGCAGGAGACACTGGGGTCTTTGGAGATATGGAGTTAATTGGAGAACTTTATAATCCTAAAGTTGCTCTCCTACCAATTGGTGGTAGATATACAATGGGCATAGAAGAGGCTTTATTGGCTATAGAGCTAATTTACCCAGAGGTTGTAATTCCAATGCACTATAATACTTTCCCACTAATTCAAGCTGATATTAATGAATTTATAAAAGGAGCTGAAGCCTTAGGAGTTGAAGTTATAATTCCAAAGATAGGAGAGCCTATAGATCTATAATATAAGCCTCCTCTTCCAACCTTTTTATAAGCTCTTCATCAATATCTTTAACAAAGAAAACCCTTCCTCCAGGCTCATTAATATTTTTTAAGTTAGTTATTCTGAAGTAGCCTTTCTTTGTAGCTACATAGCCAGTTGTATAACTTTTATTATCAGAGGTGCAAAGCTCAGCAATGATTCCAAGGCGGATAACTTTACTTGCTATAGCTATAGCGTCAACTGTCCTCTCAGTTCCTAAGCCCTCTTTTAATATCTTCTCTTTTAGCCTTTCACTTGTATCTATATTTTTAACCCTAACCCCCCTCTCCCTATCTGGCTCTAATCTCTCTCCATTTAAGTTTAAAATAGCTGCCCCTCTCATTCCTCCCTTGTCAATAATTTTAAAAGCTTTCTCTACAACTTCCTCAGGAATTCCCTCCTCTAACAAAATTTTCTTAGCCACTTCCCTTGCCTCTTTTTTATTTTTACAAGTGATAGTTTTTATAGGTAAAGCCTTTATATAATTAACTTTATCAATTTTTTCTATTTTAATATTTATAAAGTCTGGCTTACCATTCTCATGAGTTAGAGCTTTCCTTAACAACTCTAAGACAGCTTCCTCTATCTTTTCCTCACTAACCAACCTCTCTCCTCCTGAGATGTGCTTCCCTTCCCTTGAAGCCCTCATCTTTATTCCAAACATGCTTATCACTATAAGAAATTCTACCTTAAATTTTTAGCCTTAAAGTGTATAATTTTTATCTTAAAAGGTAAATTTTATATAGCCAATGAGACATTTAATAAAGCTACAAAATTTTAAGGTGGATAAGATGAGAAAGCTTTTAGCCATCTTCTTGGCTATACTTACAATAGCTTTAGCTGGTTGTATAAACCAGGGAGAGAAAAAGGAGGAAGTAACTTTAAATGTTGGTTATCTACCAACAGACCATCAAGCTGCTCTATTTGTTGCTGCCTTAAACCCAGATCTCTTTAAAGAGAAGTATGGACTATACTTAAAGGAAGTTGAGCCTAAGAAGAAGTATGAGCTTTACAAGGGAGATAAGAAGATAGCTGATATAAACCTCTATCTTGTCACCACTGGAGGAGCAGACATAATGAACTTAATGTATCAAGGTAGGTTAGACTTAGGTTTATTGGGAGTTCCTCCAGCAATCTTTTACATAGATAAGAATCCTCAGGCTAATATTATAATGAGTTTACACACTGATGGATCAGCTGTTGTTGTTAGAAAAGATATTCCTGTTAATAACTGGGAAGAGTTTGTCAATTGGATAAAGGAACAAGCTAAAGAAGGTAAGCAAGTTAGAATAGGGCATCCACTACCAACATCTATACAGTATGTTATGATAAAAGATGCCTTAAAAGTGAGTGGAATATCTTACACTGAAACTTCTGGAGAGAAGGCTGATGTATTATTGGTTAATTGTAAAGGACAGAAGAGTATGCCACAGATGTTAGCCAACAATAAGTTAGATGCTGTTATTGCCTGGGAGCCAATGCCAGAGATTTTAAAGCATGAAGGTATAGGAAAACCAATAGTTTATAGTCAAGATCTACCATCTTCAACTGGAGGTACTTGGAAAAGTCATCCATGCTGCTGTGTTGTAGCTTCAAAGAAAGCTTTAAGTGAGAAGGAAGAGGTTGTAGTTGAGTTCTGCAAGCTTTTAAAATATGCAACTGATGAAATAAACAAAAATAAAGAGCTTGCTGCTGAAGCTTCAGCTAAGTGGTTGGGAGTTAAGAAAGAGATTGAAGATGATTCTGTTAAGCACATAACCTACACATATAAATTAACTGACATAGTTCCAGGAACCTTAAAGTTTGTTAAAGCCATGCAACTCCAAGGGCTAATGAAAAACTCCTTAAAGTATGTTAATGAGGAAAAAGCTAAGGAAATAATATTTAACTTCAAAGTGTATGATGAGATTGTAAAATAATTTCCTTTATACTCTCTACAACATATTTTACTTGCTCCCACTCTAAGCCATAGACACTCATCTTAACCTCTTTTGTCACTCCTGGCTTTATTCCAACTATTCCTCTCTTTTTCAACTCCTCATAAAAGAAGTATCCTTTTCTTTTATCCTTCTTAGATATCTCATCCAATATTGGAGTCTCAAATTTAACTAAGTCATGCTCTTTTGGCTTAATCCCAAGTTGCTTAAATCCTAATTTTTCCAACTCTTCAACTAAGTATCTTGTCTTTTTAAGCTCTTCATCCCATCTCTTAACTCTCTCAACCACATAAGGAAAGCTTGCCATTAAGGTTATTAATGGAAGGCCCCTACTTGTACATCCTAAGAATTCAATCTCTTTAATTGGGAACTTCTCTGATCTCTTAGCTATCTTATCTTCAAACTCTTCACTAAAGCCTAAAATTCCTATAGGTCCAGAGGCTGCCATACTTTTGTGTCCAGAGGCTACAATAAAATCAGCTTTAACCTCTTTACCATCAACTGGCATCCTTCCAACAGTATAGGCACAATTTAACAAGAAGGGAACTCCTTTTTTCTTAGCTATCTTTCCAACCTTCTTAGCATCATTTAAATTCCCAAAGTTTCCATCAACGTGGGTTAATAATACTAATCCAACATTCTTATTTTCATCTTCTAAGTTGTCTAAAACTTCTTTATATCCTTCTAAATTTATTTTGTAGGTTGGATATTCCTCCTCATAGCCTACTTCAACAACATTTAATTTAGCCCTCTCAGCAGCTACGTAACTTGTATAGTGAGCATTTTTATCTAAGACTATATAGTCATTCTCTTCACAGATGGAATGCATAACTATAAACTTCCCCTCTCTTGCTCCATGTGTAAATCTTACAAAATCCATATTAATGAACTCAGCCAAATCTTCCTTAAATTTACAAATTGGAGGATTTTGAATCTCATCCAACTTCCCAGAGCAGAAGTCACAGACACTATATCCATCCCAAAATTCATAAATAGCCTTTTTAGCCTCTGTTGGTAAGATTCCACCTCTTTGTATAGGATTTAGGTTAATAAGTTCTCTATTAGCCCTATGTAAATTTTTATAAATATCTAAGTTCATCTAACCACCCCTAAGTAGCCTGTTAATATCATCTGAACAGCTATAGCTGTTAATATTAAACCCATAAGCCTTGTTAAGATCCTTGTTCCTAACCTTCCTAATTTATCTATAATCCTCTCAGAGAATACAAAGGTTAGATAAGTTATAAAAATAGATATTAGAATAGCTAAGATAACAAATATTCTATCCTCAAAAGAGGGAGCCTCAGCCATAGCAACCATGACAGCAGTTATTGACCCAGGACCAGCTAAGAGAGGAGTAGCCAAGGGCATAAGAGCAATTTCATCAACTTCATCAGCTTCTTTTATCTCCCTCTTGTGTATCTTACTCTCTTGTTTACCCCTAACCATGTCCAAAGCTATTAATAAAAGTAAGATTCCCCCACCAATTTTAAAAGCCTCTATAGAGATTCCAAAGAACTTTAATATGTATTCCCCAAAAACTGCAAAGGCTAAGAGTATAGAAAAAGCATAGATAACAGTTTTCTTAGCTACTAAAATTCTCTCCTTCTCAGGATAACTCTCTGTTAAGGAGATAAAAATAGGAACTGCTCCAATAGGATTTAAAATAGAAAAAATAGAGGTAAAAGATATAATAAAATATTGTATGTCCATAACCTACTCCCCTAACTTAAATCCCTCCTCAAGAGCCTTTAAATTTAGCTCTTTATATTTATCCTTAACCATATCCAAGACAGCCTTTTTTATTGAATCTTCACTAACTATCTTTGTTATCTTAGTTAATGCTCCCAACATAACAACATTGGCAACTATCTTATTTCCTAAATTATAGGCTGTACTTGTAGCTGGCACTTCATAAATCTTTATATCATCTCTCTTTGGAGGATTCTTTATCATATCCTTATCATAGATCAAAACTTTCCCTGGTGGTAGATCATTTATATAGCTATCAAGAGCTTCCTGAGACATGGTTACTAAGATATCTAACTTCCTAACCTTTGGATAATCCCTTGGATTGTCTGAAATAACAACTTCAGCCCTTGACTTCCCCCCTCTTGCCTCTGGCCCTATGGATTGGGTTTGAAAGGCATACCTTCCCTCATAAAGAGCTGCTGCTCTCCCTAAGATGATGCCAGCCAATTGAATCCCTTGCCCACCAAAGCCAGCCAATCTAACCTCTATTCTGCTCATTTCAATTCCCTCATCAACTTATGGAGTTCTTCAGTATATTCAGGTTTTTCAACATCTACAAACTCTCCAACTATTATTTTTCCTTTCTTCTCCTCTTCACTTAAAGATTCAGCCTTCTTTATAGAGATAGAGTTCTCTTTAATCCAATTTAGGAGTTCAACATTATTCTTAAATTTATTTAGCCTACCAAAGTAAGTATAACACTGAGAAACAACTTCTATAAATGCCAAGCCCTTCTTTTTCATTCCCTTCTTAATACTTCTAATTAACTGAAATGGATGGGCTGTTGTCCATCTTGCTACATAGCTTGCTCCAGCAGCTTCAGCCAACTTACAGAGATCAAAGGGGTTCTCAACATTACCATATGGTGCTGTTGTAGCCCTAAACCCTTTAGGTGTTGTTGGTGACACCTGTCCCCCAGTCATTCCATATATATTATTATTTACACAGATAACTGTTAAGTCTATATTCCTCCTACAGGCATGTATAAAGTGGTTCCCTCCAATGGCTGCATTATCTCCATCTCCAGTAAAGACAACAACATTTAACTCTGGGTTACTAACCTTAATTCCAGTGGCAAATGCTAAAGCTCTTCCATGGGTCGTATGTAGAGAATCTAAGTTAAAATAGCCTGGAACTCTTGAAGAACACCCTATCCCAGAAACTAAGACAGTTTTGTCCAAATCTAAGTTTAGGTCTTCAAGAGCCTTACAGAAGCAGTTCATAATAATTCCAATCCCACAACCTGAACAAAAGATATGTGGAAGCCTATCCTTCCTTAAATATTTTAGTGCAAAATGCTCCATTTATTCACCTCTAACAGCTCTTTTAATCTCCTCTGGATAATGTAACTCTCCTCCTATTTTTGGAATTAGTTTAACTTCACACTCTCCCTTTGAAGCTCTTTCAACCTCTCTAACTATTTGTCCAAGGTTCATTTCTGGGACAACAATAAGTTCAGTGTTCTTAGCCATCTTTAATATAACTTCATCTGGGAATGGCCAGACAACATTTAGCTTAACATAGCCAACTGAAAGCCCTTCTTCCCTAAGCTCTTTAACTGCAGCCTCAGCTGACCTTGCTGGAGCTCCATAGGCTATAACAACAGCATCTGAACAATCTTCTTCATGCCAAATTGTATAGTCATAGATGTCCTTAGCATTCTTCAGAATCTTATCATTTAATCTTTTAACTAACTTATAATGTACTTCAGGGTCTGAAGCTTCTGGATAGCCTCTTTCATCATGTGTCAAACCAGTGACATGAACCCTATACCCTTTTCCAAAGACTGGCATCTTTGGCACTAAGTCATCATCAGGTTTAAATGGTAATTCGTTCATTCCAACTTTTCTATCTATAACTTCAATCTCATCAGGGATAACTAACTTCTCTCTCATGTGGCCAATGATTTCATCAGACATAATCATGGCTGGAACTCTATACTTCTCAGAGAGGTTGAAGGCTTTTATAGTATAGTCAAAGCATTCCTGAACAGAAGATGGGGCAAGGGCAATAATTTGATAATCTCCATGGCTTCCCCACTTAGCCTGCATCATATCTCCTTGAGATGCTAAAGTAGGCTGTCCTGTTGAAGGCCCTCCTCTTTGGACATTAACTATAACTACTGGAGTCTCAGTCATGACAGCATAGCCTATATGCTCTTGCATTAAACTAAACCCTGGCCCTGAAGTGGCTGTCATTGCCTTAACTCCTGTCCATGATGCCCCTATAGCTGCTGCCAATGAGCCTATCTCATCCTCCATTTGTATATAAACTCCTCCAACCTTTGGCAACTTTAAAGCCATTGTTTCAGCTATCTCTGATGATGGGGTTATAGGATAACCAGCATAGAACCTACAGCCAGCTAATATAGCTCCTTCTGCACAGGCAACATTTCCCTGGGTGAAGAGTATTTTACTCATTTCTTTATCACCACTATAGCCTGATCAGGACACATGAATTCACAGATTCTACAGTAAGTACATAACTCAACCTTTTCAGGCTTTGAAGGATAAATTCCTTTATCATTTAACTCATTAGAAATTGTAAAAACCTTCCTTGGGCAGAAGTTTATACAGATATAACAGCCTTTACAGAGTTTTTCATCAATCCTTATTTCCATTTAAAAGTCACCTCAACATTTTATAGAAAACTTCAGCCATCTTCTCCAAGCTCCCTATCTTTATATGCTCATTTGGCTGATGAGCTGTTCCCTCTCCAATGCCCCAGACAGCTACATCATAACCTCTTTCCCTTAAAAAAGCTGCTACTGTTCCTCCACCCATCCCACAAACCTTAGGCTCAACATTTAAAACCTCTTTTATAGCTCTTTTTAGTTCTCTAACCACTAAGCTATCCTCCTTAGTAAAGTTAGGTTTCTCCAATTTTAATATTTCTCTTCTAACTCTTCCTTCACCACTTGAGTGTATTGGCTTGAAGTTATAGCCTTTTATAAAGTTATCTATCTCACTTATTATTTCTTCTATACTATAATCTGGAAGTATCCTACAATCAAAGACAACCTCAGTTTTCCCTGGGATTGTGTTAGGATTTGTAACTTTATTCTTAACAATTGTAGGCTCAAATGTAGAATACTCTGGAAGGAAAATATTATTTACTTTATTAAACTTACTATATAGCTCTTTATATAGCTTGTTTGAGAAGTCAAAGGCTACTACATTTGAATTAAACCCCTCCTCAGGAACACTTCCATGACACTGCTTTCCTTCAAAGATAAATTTTATCCATAAAATTCCCTTTTCTCCAATTTCTATATAACTCCCATCCTCTGAGCTGAAGTCAGGAACTATGATTAGATCATTTTTATCAAAAATCTCTTTTTCAAAATTTAATAGATACTTTAAGCCATACTTACTACCAGCTTCCTCATCAGAGACATAAATTAAAGATAAATTATATTTACTCTCTTTATCTTCTAAGAGCTTATCTAAGAGTAGGAGAGAAGAGACTATAGCTTTATGGTTATCCTCTGCTCCTCTTCCATAGATCTTACCATCCTTTATAACTGGCTCATAAGGGTTTGTTTCCCAAAGGCTTAAATCTCCCTCTGGAACTGTGTCTAAGTGAGCTATGATATGTAAAGTCTTCTCTCTCCCAAAGTCTGCCTTGAAAACAATATTTGGCCTTAAAATTCCAAACTTGTCTATTGTATTGTATTCTTTTAACTCATAATCTTTAAAGTTATGCTTTTTTACTATCTCTATTAACTTTCTCTTAACATATTCTCCTTTTTCTTTCTCTCCTTCTCCACCAAAATAGGGATTTACAGACCTAATTTTTATCAAATCAGAGGCTAACTCAATAACATCCATAATTATCTCCTCCAAAGGTATGTTGGAGAAAGGCATAAATATTTTAAGTTCCATAACAATAGAAGGAAATAACCTTCCTTGTTCCGGTGGTAGTATGGGAGAGGATTACATCATATATGTAGTGTCAAACTTATTACTTAAAGGATATACAATGACTGAAAAGTTTTGCCCTTACTGTGGCTCTCCTTTAATGAGAAAAGAGGGAAAAGTATTCTGTCCAATCTGTGAGCCTATGGCTTTTCAGCAATAACTCCAAGAGCCTCTTTAACCCTCTTAATTTTAGTGAATCCAACCTTCCTCAACCTCTCCATAACCCCTTTTTGTAAATCCTTCCCTCTATACTTCTTCCCAGGATTCCCTACATAGTGAAATAATCTTCCACCACTCTTTAGAATTCTAAACAACTCTCTATAAAACCCTTCACTGTAAAGATGGCCAGCTAAGCTAAATCTTGGAGGATCATGGATAATAACACTAAACTCCTCATCTGAAAATTTCTTCACAACATCAAAGGCATCCCCTAAGATAACTTTAATATCTCCCTTGAATAGCTCTTCACTGTAAGGATTTATCTTAGCCAACTCTAAGACATTAGGATTTTTTTCTATTGTCACCACTTCTCCTCCTCTTTTATAAGCCTCTATAGCTGTATATCCCAAGCCCATACAAGTATCTAAAACCTTCTCTCCCTTTCTAACCCCAACTGAATTTATCTTATTTAGGGTGTCTTCATAGGGGTTAAGCTCTTTAGTCCTATGCATCCTTATACCATTAATCTCTATGGTTGGTGGAATGGTAGGAACTAACTTATAATAGCCATCCTTAGCTATAGCTGCCTTATAAACTCTACCCTCCTTAATAAAGTAGACACAATTATCTTTAGCTATCTTCTTTAAAATCTCCTTTTCCACTTCTCCCTCTGGAAATATAGCTTTGTCTTCCTTTAAAAAGACTTTCTCTTTTCTATTATCTTTATATAAATTTAGATTAACCTCTATAACCTCCTTTTTTCCCATAGCTTTTAATATCTCTTCAGCCAATGAAGGAGTTAAATAGTTCATAAGTGATCACAGATGAACATTTTGGAGAAGATAAATATTAGCTTAGATAACTTGGTTGAGAGTGCTGTCTCTCTCTATGTGGGTGAGGAAGATATAAAGATTGTGAAAAATAAGGTTAGGGAGGTTATGAAAAAAGAGCTTGAGAATCCTAATACTTACTTACTAATAATGGCTGCCTACCTCTTAGATAGGGAGATAGAGATGGAAGATTTAAACTATATCTATGCTGATGAAGTTATAGGCTTGGCTATAGCCAATGAGATAGCTGGGACTAAAGGAATCTTTAACTTTAGATTTTATGATAAGCATAAGCCAGGGGTTATAGGAGAGTTGGATAAAAAAGGATACATCTTTTTAGATGATGCCATAGCTGGCTTTATTGCTGGCTGTATGAGTAAGGCTTTGGCTCCCAGATGATAGAGCCAGTATCTTCTAACTTTTTAAATGGTAAATTAACCTTTTTTAAGGTTTCAATGAACTTCTTAACCTCTTTTTTGTCAAAGCTCTCTTTATTTATTAGAAAGTCATAGTGCTCTTCAGCAAGAGGAATAAACTTTAACCCATATCTCTCAGCTAAGGGCTTTATACATAAGCCAATATCAGCCTTTCCCATGGTTACAGCTGAGGCTACAGCTGAATGAGTCTTAGCCTCAATATTGTATCCCTTAATTTTGCTCTTCTCTATCTTATTATCCTTTAAGAACTTGTCAAATAATATCCTTGTCCCAGAACCCTTATTTCTATTTATAAACCTTAGATTGTAAATATTCTTTATAATATCTTCTATTGAGTTAATATCCTCTCTCTTAGTTACAAAACCTTGCTCTCTCACATAGCCCCTAACAAGAAGAGCATTATCAACCCTATATTTTTCTAAGAAGGGAATGTTATATCCTAAATTCTCATCCAATAAGTGAATCCCAGCTATGTCAGCCTCTCCTCTTTTAATTGCAAATATTCCCCCTAAAGAGCCAGTATTAACTGTCTTAGCCTTAATATTTCCCTCCTTTAATATTATGTCAATGCCTATACAGTGACTTCCTATAATATTTAACTTGTCAGATAAGCTACTGAATAGATGAACCTCAACCTCTTCATCTTCTAAGATCTCTTTATTCTCCTCTATAACAATGTAGCCATCAGCATCTGATAGTGAAGTTATAGAGCCACTATCCTTATTTACTGGATAGGCTGAGTTTCCAACTATAACCACTGGTAAAAACTCAGTTCTTCCCTTTGCTGAAATATACCTTCCTCTAAACTTAGCCTTTATCCTACTCTTACTTAAACCAAAGAGAGCATCAAAGACTGTTAAGCATGATGTTGGATATCCTGGAAGGCCTATAACTAACTTCTCCCCAATCTTTCCTATAATGGTTGGCTTTCCTGGCTTAATCTTAATACCATGTATTAATATCTCTCCACCCAACTCTTTTATAGCCCTCTCTGTCAAGTCTCCAACTCCTGCTGAGGTTCCTCCACTTAGTAAGATGATGTCACAATCTAAGCCCTCTTTAATTTTCTCCTTTATCTCCTCTAAATCATCTTTAGCTATCCCTAAGATTTTATAGCTATGCCCTAAGCTCTCTATATAGCTGGCCAAGGTGTAAGTATTTATATCATAAATTTTTCCTTTCTCTAACTTTTTTCCAAGCTCTTGAATCTCATTTCCTGTTGAAATTATGGCAAATCTTAATCTTTTATAGACTTTAACTTTCTCTCTCCCAATAGCTGCTAAAACCCCTATCTCCCTTGGAGTTAATAGAGTTCCTTCCCTTAGAACAAGTTCTCCAACCATTACATCTGATCCAGTAAATTGAATATTCTCCATAGGAGCTACAGGCTTAAAGATCTTAACATTCTCTCCTTCTCTTTCAGTATATTCAACCATCACAACAGCATTAGCTCCTTTTGGAATTATTGCTCCTGTAGCTATCTCTACAGCCTCTCCCTCTTTAACTTCAATATCCTTTATCTCTCCAGCCTTTATAGAGCCAATAACTCTTAACTCTACAGGATTGTCTTCATCAGCTCCATAGGTGTCTTCAGCCCTAACAGCATAGCCATCCATCTTAGCCCTGTCATATGGAGGAACATCTATATCAGAGAAGACATCTTCAGCTAAAACTCTATTTAAGCTCTCTAAGATATAAAGCTCTTCAGTATCTTTTAAAAACTCTTTAACAATATTTTTAGCATTCTCCAAGCTCTCCAATTTTAAAAATCTCATGTATATCACAAAAAAATAGTAAAAATTTATTTCTCCAAGCCACACATCTTTCTTAACTTCTTACCAACCTTCTCTATCTCATGCTCCTCTTCCAACCTTCTTAAGGCATTTAAATGTGGTTTTCCAGCAATGTTTTCTAAGCTCCACTCCTTGGCAAATCTACCATCTTGAATTTCTTTTAATATCTCTTTCATAGCCTTCCTTGACTCTTCATTTATAATCCTCTTTCTCCTTGTTAAACCCCCATACTCTGCTGTATTAGAAACATTTTCCCACATTCCCTTTAATCCCTTTTGATAGATCAGATCAACAATTAACTTTAACTCATGGCATGTTTCAAAGTATGCCATCTCTGGAGAGTAGCCAGCTTCAACAAGGGTTTCAAAAGCAGCTTTAATTAACTCAGTAACTCCACCACATAGAACAACTTGCTCTCCAAAGAGATCTGTCTCTGTTTCCTCCCTAAAGGTTGTTTCTATAACTCCTACTCTTGTCAATCCAATAGCTTTAGCCATTCCCAGGGCTATGTTTAAAGCCTCTCCTGTATAGTCTTGATAAACGGCCACTAATCCAGGAACTCCAAAGCCTTCTAAGTATGTCTTCCTAACCATTGCTCCAGGGCTTTTAGGGGCAACCATGGTTACATTGACATTCTCAGGAGGGACAATAAATTTATAATGTATATTATAACCATGTGAAAAGCTTAATGTCTTTCCTTCTGTTAAGTGCTTCTCAATATACTTCCTATAAACAGTAGGTTGAACCTCATCAGGGATCAATAGATGGATAATGTCAGCTTCCTTAGCAGCCTCTTCTATTGTCTTAACCTCATGTCCTTCCTCAACAGCTAACTTCCAACTCTTTCCCTCTGGTCTTAACCCAACAATAACATTTAACCCACTATCCTTCATATTTGAAGCCTGAGCTCTTCCCTGGCTTCCATAGCCTATAACAGCTATAACCTTATCTTTAACAGCATCATAGGTTACATCATTGTCATAGTAAATCTTAACCATTCAACCACCTCTCTATAGTATTATCTCTCTATATGCTTTCTCTTTTGTGTCTAAGATTCCTATAGTGGCTTCTCCAGTTAGATAGCCACAACACTCTCCTGGGTTTATAATTAAAGTGTTGTTGTAAGTTTCAAACAACTTCTTATGAGTATGGCCATAAACAACAACATCATAGAGTCCAGAGTTTATAGCCAAGTCTAAAACTTCTTTATAGTGTCCATGAGTTATAAAAAACTTTAGACCATCTATCTCTATTGAGTGGAAATCTGAAATTATATTTTTGTCATCTATATCCAAGAGCCACTCTTTTAACTTCTCCCTCTCTCCATCATTGTTACCATAGACAGCTATGATGTTAGAGTTTAACTCCTTAAACTCCTTTATAACAAAGAGGCTAACAAAGTCACCACAGTGAATAACCAAATCAACCTCTTCATCATTGAAAATACTTATAGCCTTTCTTATATTGGGAAGATGGTCATGAGTATCTCCCAATATCCCTATCTTCACTCTCTCAACCTCCTTCTAACAGCTTCTGCATGCATCTTTAACCCTTCAGCTTCAGCTAAGGTAATTACAACATCTTTTATATTTCTCAATGCTTCCTTATCAAACTTTTGATATGTAATTTTCTTTAAAAAGGTTTCAACATTTAAGCCAGAGGAACATCTTGAGAAACCTGAGGTTGGTAAAACATGGTTGGTTCCAGAGGCATAGTCTCCTATAGGGACTGGGGAATACTCTCCTAAAAAGATGGAGCCAGCACTCTCTATTTTCTCTAAAATTTTCTCTGGCTCTCTAACAAAGAGCTCAAGGTGTTCAGGAGCATATTCATTGCTAAATTTTATTAAATCTTCAAGCTCTCCATAAAGTATAGCCAAGTTTTTTAAAGCTTCCTTAATAATCTCCTTTCTCTCATCTATATCTTTTAATATCTTCTCCAACTCCCTCTTAACCTCTTCTGCCTTCTCTCTTGAAGTTAAAAGAGCTACACATGAGGCATTTGGATCATGTTCAGCCTGAGCTAAGAGATCAAGGGCTATATAGTTAGGGTTAGAGAACTCATCCCCAATAATTAAAACCTCCGATGGACCAGCTAAGAAGTCTATATTTACTTCACCATAAACCAACTTCTTAGCCAGAGTGACATAAATATTCCCTGGGCCTACAATAATATCAACCTTTGGAATACTTTCAGTTCCATAGGCCAATGCTCCAATTGCCTGAACTCCACCAACTTTATAAATGCCATTAACTTTAACCAAATCTCCAGCTATTAGTGTTGCAGCATTCCCCTTTCCCTCAGGAGTTGGAGGAGAAGTTATATAGATCTCTTTACAGCCAGCAACCTTAGCAGGGATGGTAGTCATGAGAACAGTTGAAGGATAAAAGGCTCTTCCTCCTGGCACATAACAGCCAACCTTTTCAATAGCTCTAACAATTTGCCCTAAAACTCCATTTCTCTCAACTCTCAACTCTTTTATATTCTTCAATTGCTCTTTATGGAAATAGTATATATTCTCCTTAGCCCTTTCAAGAGCTTCCACAACTTTATAATCCACCTTATTGTAAGCTTCTTCAATCTCCTCTCTTGAAACTTTAAAGTCTTCAATCTCAACCTTATCAAAGAGTTTAGTATAATATCTTAAAGCCTCATCTCCCTTCTCTCTCACATCCCTAAGAATTTTAACCACTGAGTCAAAGATATTATCAAAGTTTGCCTTATTTCTATTAATTATTCTTTCTCTTTCCTCCTTTGTAAGCTCATATAAGCTTTTAAAAATCATCTTTTCCCTCTTTTAGCTCTTTAATATCTTGAACAGTGAAAAGCCCATTATTAGGGAGAAGAGTGAAACAACCTTATACATCTCTCCTATTCCTATTACATTAGCTATAGCTCCAAAGAATAGGGAGCCAAACATGAAGCCAAAGTTTAATGAAGTGGTAAAGAGACCTAAACCCTCTCCTCTTCTCTCAATAGGGATTAAGTTGGCTACATAAGACATTAGAGAGGTTGATATTAAGCTTGAACCAATAGCCTGAAGGATGAGGGAGAGCATTATTTTATAAAAGTTATCTGCTAAGGAGAGGTAGAAGAAGCCTAAGCTTACTAAGAGTAGACCAACAATAATAATGTTAAGTCCATACTTATCATACAAACTTCCCAACTTCCTCTGTAGAAGGGCTGATATAATATTTGTAAAGGCTATTAAAAAACCACTGCCATCTAACCCTATTCCAAACCTGTAGGCATAGATGGTTAGGAAAACTATAACTGAAGAGTTTCCCATTAAAATTACTGTGTTAAAAATAAAAGGGATTAAAAACTTTTTATTCTTAAGGTAGAGCTTTAAATTAATTCCTCTACTCTTGTTTTTAAATTTAATATCTCTCAACTTAAAATAGCTTAAAATTGATGCCAAAATTCCTAAGAAGCCACAAAAATAGAATGGAGCTTTAATGCTAAAATGCTCAGCTAAGAAACCTCCAATGATAGGACCAACTCCAAAGCCCATGCCTATGGCTGAATTAAAAAATCCCATATACTGGCCCATCTTCTCCTTTGGAGCTATGGCTGAGATGTAAGAGCCTGCTATTGGAGTTACAAAGGCTGAAAAGACTCCAGTAAAGAATCTTACAATCAAGAGTTCAAAGATGTTAGAGACAAAGTTGTAAAAAAAGGTAGTTAATCCATAAAAGAATGTTCCTAAAGTGAGAAAAAGCTTTTTTCCATAGATGTCTGAGAGGTGTCCAGCAGGGATCTGTGTTATTGTCCTTGCTATCATAAAGATAGAGAAGATGAGAGCAACTTGAAAGTTATTAGCCCCTAAGGTTTTTGCATAAAAAGATAAAATAGGGGCTATAAGGCCAATCCCCAACATTGTGGTGAAGGTTACTATCCAGATGACATAAGCTTCACTCTTCATTCTCCTTCCTCTTTCTTAACAATTTATAACCTCCTATAACTACAGCTAAGATTATAACAACTAAGCCTAAGATGTAAAGAATGTTGGAGCTTGAGCCTCTCTTTACATTTAAGATAATTGGCTCTTGATAGACATAGACATTATCATCTCCCTGATCAGGGTCTCCAGCACATCTTATTTCTAAAGTAATTCTATAAGGCTTAGAGATAGCGTTTTTGTCAACACTCACCACTAAAGCTCCAACTCCTGTCTGGTTTGGATAGAGGGTTCCTATTGTGTCAGATTTCTGTGGATAGTCAAAAGGCTGACCAGAGGTTTTTATAGCTGAAATTCTAACCCTAATAGCTTTTTCATTTCCAATATTTTTTATTTTTATTTTTATTGTGTTGTCCTTTCCAGCACTAACATTAAATTCCTTTGTAAGAATTTCAAATAGTGGCTTAGGCTTTATGTAAATATCTATATACTCAAGTTCCTTATGCTTGTTATTCTCTGGATCTAAGTAAGAGATTTCTAAAGGTAACTTATAGTGCTTAGCTTCAGCATACTTATCCACATCTATATAAAAAGAAACTGTCCTTATAGCTCCTGGTAAGAGGTTACCAATTCCTTTAAAGTTACAATTACTCCAGCTATCTCTAAAAGGCTCTTGAGTTATCAACTTTAACTTCACATCCTTAGCTTCAGCATGTCCATTATTTGCTATAGTTACATCAATCCTTACATAACTGTCTCCAGGCTTAATTTCCTTTGGAGATGTGACAACATTACTTACATCTAAGATAATATCTCCCTTAACATAGGCTCCAACATATAATAACTCAGCTCTCTTAACTCCACTCTCATCAGTCCAAGTAATAACAATTGGTAAAGGATAACTTCCTTCAAATGTCTTAGGAGATGTGTAGAGCTTAACTAACACTGTTCTACTCTCACCAGGTTTTAAAGTTGGAATATAAAATTTAGACTCTCCAACTGGGTAAATTAAGGAAAAGTTTAATGGAATTGGAGTAGGAACTATCTCTCTATTATTCTCAGAGATGGTTGTTGAATAAACCACTGTAGTCTTTGAATAACTTCCAACTTCTTCAGTCTCCAACCTATAACCAACATAGACAGAGACATCTTTAGCCTTTCCTTTCCCAGCATTTTTAATAGTTAGGGGAACAACCATAGTTTTAGCTGGCACTAAGGAGAAGTTTCCACTAACTATAAAGTTGGCTTCACCATAAACAGGAAGGTAGAAAATTTTTGAGTAATTGTAATAATATTTGTCTCCACTATCTTTATTTACTAAGTAGTAAGAAACATGAATCTTTATTTTATACTCTCCAGACTCAGCATTTTCATTGACATGTAGCTTAAAATAGGCTACATAGCTCTCTCCACTATCTAACTGATCAACTACACAAACTCCCTTTTTAGGGTTTACTTGCTTAAGCTCAAATGGATAGTAAGGCTCAATAGAAATTATTAAATTTCTAATCTCATAGTTATCATTGTAGTTATCATTATAAACCTTAACCCAGAGATCAACATCATCTCCTGGGTGTATAACCTTTGGATTATACTCTGGCTCAAATATTTGTAGAGCTAAGGCTGAAGGTAGGAGAAGGAGTAGGAAAGCTACTAAATATTTTCTCATTATCTCACCTCATTTGAATATTAATTTTTTTATTCTTGCTAATATTGGATGGATGTAAAGTTCATCTATAACTAAAACTGCTGGAAGGAAGAAGATGGTTAAGAGACAACAAAAGGTTATTCCAGCTCCACAAACCTTTCCCAAGTTTCCCATCATTGGGAGAGGAGCTATAGTTAGAGATAACAAGCCAGCTACAGTTGTTGCTGCACTTGCAAGTATTGAAGAGCCAGCATACATTACTGTGTGAGAAGCAGCTTCTATAGGATCTCTTCCTTTCTCTCTCTCCTCATTGTATCTACTTCCAAAGTAAATTCCATAGTCTATTCCCAAACCTAAGACTAAGGAGCCAACTGCTGAGGTAGCCATATCTAAGGGGATTCCAAATAAGCCCATAAAACCCCCTGTCCAGATGAGGGCAAAGATTAGAGGAGAGAGAAGAAGAACTGAAGTAACCTTCCTAAAGTGTAGCAAGATTATAAAGAGAATAGCTAACATAGCTACAGATGTTGTTATGGCTTGACTTTCATTCATCAACTTACCAATAATTGCCCTCAATGCTGGAGTTCCTGTTTGTATAGCCTCAACTCCGGGAGGAAAAGGAGTTTCTCTTATGTACTCATTTATTTGCTCATAAATTTGCTTGTTCTTCTTTTCATCTCCTCCAACATCTGTAAAGGCTGTGATTGTTAACATAGAGAAGTCTCTATTGAATAGTTTATATCTTTCATTTTCTGGTAATTTATTTAGAAGCTCTTTCACTGTTTCAATGTCATTAGGAAGAACTCCACCATTCAGCTCTTTAATAACATCAACTGGTGAGCTAACCTTTGTAATTCCACTGATTGTTCTTATATTCTCTTCTAAGGTTTCAATAGCCCTTAAAACCCTTGGATCTCTAATGTCAGTAACCTTATCTGTAGCATCTGAGGGAACAATTTTAACAACAATCATATCTACATCAGTTCCTCCAAACTCACTCCTAACTTCATAAATCTCCTGAACAGCTGGCAGATCCTGAGGAAGCATCTTCTCATAGGAGGTTTGCTTCTTTATATGGGTGGCTTCAAAAGCCATAAATACAGTTATGAGTAAAACAACAGCTATAACCAAAAAGGGATGTCTTGCAGAAAATTCTCCAACATCCTTAAGGATCTCTTTTAGCATGTAAAATCCCTCAATCCAGTTCTTCTAAAACTTTTAAAATTTTTTCAGAGAGAATAAGCATTTTTCTAATTTTTTCTAACTTCTTCTCATCTAAGTTCTCCTCTTTTAACTTTTCATAGTAGCTCTTTATGATCTCATGCTTTCTCCTTGCTATATCTTTAATTGATGAAAAGCTCTCAGAGATTTGATAGAAATTCTTTCTTTCTCCTTCTATCCAGGTTCTTTTTACAAATCCAAGCTCTTCCAACTTCTTCAGTGACATGCTGGCATTTCCCTTACTTATTTTAAGCTCTTCAACAATCTCATCAAGGCTCATGGGCCTTTCATAGTAAAATAAAAGTCCATAAATGGCTCCAACACTCTTACTTAGCCCATGAACCCTGGCAATCTCTGAGAACATCTCTATTATTAATTTTTTTGAATTCATGATATTCACTACATTCAGAATGTTCAGAAATTTTTGAACAAAATTATTTATGGAAGGGGTATATAAAGGTTATGTAAAATCTTGGTGATAGGATGAGAGTAACTATCTATTCTCCTGAAATTTACACCTATGGCTCTATGTTAGTTGGAGGAATTTTAAAAGAGAAATATAAAGTCCATTTAATTAGAAAACCTGATAATATCTTATTTTTGAAGTCAGATGTCATCATCTTTAGCCTCTACTCTACCCTCCACATCATTGATAACAAAATAAGGGAGCTAATTAACTTTATAAAGAGAGCAAATAAGAAGGCTAAGCTCTATGTAGCTGGCTGTATCTCCACATATCCAGAGATTATATTAAATGAGCTAAATGTTGATGGAGTTATAATAGGAGAGGGAGAAATAACAACTCCAAGAATCTTAGAGGGAGATGAAGAAGGGTTAGCCTATAGAGAGGGAGACAATATAATAGTAAATTACCCAAAGGAAAAGCCAAGTTTAGATCATCCTCTCCCATTAATTCCTAAGGATATTGGTGAGCAGAATATAAGAGGAGCTAATGTTTATATTGAAACACATAGAGGCTGTTTAGGAAACTGTACCTTTTGCCAAGTTCCTAAGTTTTTTGGGAAAGAGATTAGAAGTAGAGATGTGGAGTTAGTTGTTGAAGAGGTTAAAGAATTCAAAAAAAGAGGAGCTAAGAGGATAGCAATAAGTGGAGGGACTGGAAGCTTATATAACTTCAAAAAGTCAGTGAATAGAGAAAAATTTTATGAGTTGTTGGAAAAGCTCTCTTCCATAGTGGGAAAGAGTAATCTTTCTGTGCCAGATATGAGGGTAGACTATGTTGATGAAGCTATATTAGAGGCTATAAAGAACTATACTATAGGATGGGTATTTTATGGAATAGAGAGTGGAAGTGACAAAGTTTTAAGAGATATGAAGAAAGGAGTTAATACTAAAAAAATCATGGATGCTATAAAGTTGGCTAAAGACTTAAATGTTAAGGTTGCTGGAAGCTTTATTGTTGGTTATCCTACTGAAACTGAAAAAGATTATTTATTAACCAAAGACTTTATAGTTGATGCTGAGCTTGATGATCTCTTTGTATCAATAGCTGAGCCAATCCCTACAACTGAGCTATGCTCTTTAGTATTAAAGATTCCTAAAGAGGAGAATCCAACATTTAAGAGACATGAAGGAATATATAGAAGGTTAAACTTAACTGAAAGTGAAGCCAGATGCTTTGATCTCCTAATACATGGAGAGATGTGGAAAACTAAACCAAGGCCTTTAACTAAAGAGCTTTATAGCTTATTCCTAAATGAAGCTAAGAGTCAGGGAAGAGACATTAAAAAAATAACTGAGCTAATCTTTAAGTATAAAGAGTATTTAATTACTTAATGAGGTGAGAGGATGAAAATAAAGGTTGGTGTCTTAGGAGCCACTGGAATGGTTGGACAAAGGTTTATTCAATTTTTAGCTGAGCACCCAATGTTTGAATTAACCACCTTAGCAGCATCAGAGAGAAGTGCAGGGAAGAAGTATAGTGAAGCAACAAATTGGTACTTAGATGTTGAGATGCCAGAGAAGGTTAGAGATTTAATAGTTACAACCACTGACCCAAAAAATAAAGAATTTGAGGATGTTGATATTGTTTTCTCAGCTCTACCATCAGATTTAGCTAAGAAGTTAGAGCCAGAGTTTGCAAAAGAAGGAAAATTAGTTTTCTCAAATGCTTCAGCTTACAGAATGGAAGAGGATGTTCCTTTAGTTATTCCAGAGGTTAATGCTGATCACTTAGAGTTAATAGAGATTCAAAGAAAAAAGAGAGGATGGGATGGAGCTATTATAACAAATCCTAACTGTTCAACCATCTGTGCAGTTATAACCCTAAAGCCAATAATGGATAAGTTTGGCTTAGAAAGTGTTTTTATAGCAACCTTACAGGCAGTTAGTGGAGCTGGCTATAATGGAGTTCCATCCATGGCTATACTTGATAACCTAATCCCATATATTAAGAATGAAGAGGAAAAAATGCAGACTGAGAGTTTAAAACTCTTAGGAACCTTAAAAGATGGTAAAGTTGAATTTGCCAACTTTAAGTTAAGTGCTTCCTGTAATAGAGTTCCTGTCATAGATGGACATACAGAGTGTATATTTGTAAAAACCAAAGAAGAGGCTGAGCCAGAGGAAATTAAAGAGGCTATGGACAAGTTTGACCCTTTAAAGGATCTTAACCTACCAACCTATGCTAAACCAATAGTTATTAAAGAAGAGAGTGACAGACCTCAGCCAAGGTTGGATAGAAATATAGGAAATGGAATGAGTATAGTGGTTGGAAGGATAAGAAAAGACCCTATCTTCACTGTAAAGTATGTTGCTTTAGAGCATAACACAATAAGAGGAGCTGCAGGAGCAAGTATTTTAAATGCTGAATACTTTGTTAAGAAGTATTTATAAAAAATTTTTTAAACTTTAAATTTACTTGCTGACATGGCTATTTTATCTGATATTTCACTTATTTTCTCTGTAGCTTTTCTAATCTCCTCTATAACCCTATTTTGCTCTTCAACACTGGCAGTTAATTCCTCAGCAGTAGCAGCAAACTCCTCTGAGATTGAAGCGACGTCTTGAACATTTCTTAATGCCTGTTCAACATTGTCCCTGGCTTCTTGTGCATCTCTTTTAATTTCTTCTATAACTTCCATAGCTCTATCAACAGACTCCTTTATCTTTAAGAATGCGCTATTAACCTCATCTATAGCTACAACTCCATTATCAACTTCATTCTTTCCAGTTAATCCTAAGTCTATAGTTTTCTCTATAGCTTCACTTATTTCTTCGACCGTCTTATTAATGTCGTCTACAGACTTTCCAATCTCTTCGGCTAAGCCTTTAATTTCACTTGCAACTACAGCGAAACCTCTTCCAGCCTCTCCAGCCCTTGCTGCTTCAATAGAAGCGTTTAAAGCTAATAAACCTGTTTGCTCGGCGATATCTTTAATTAAAGCTGTAATCTCATTAATTTTCTGGCTCTTCTTACCAAGCTCTTCTAACGCTCTTCCTAATTCATCAATAACGTTAGCTATTCTTTGCATTGTTTCTATAGCTCTTTCAACTTTTTCTAAACCAACTTTTGAATTCTCTTCAACAATATTTATAGCCTCAACTCCCTTTAAACTTTCGTTATAAACGTTTTCAGCGATTTTAGTGGTGTCTTCAAGATCTTGGGTTACGTCTTGTAACTTATTAGACTGATCTGTTGCAGCTGTAGCCACTTGGTTAGCGGCATCAGCGATTTGGTCAGAAGTTTCTTTAGCTTTATCTAACTCTTCTTTGATAATCTTAAGCTCCTCATTTAGAATGATAACTTCTTCTTTTAAGCTCCTTATCATATTTGATATATTGTCCAAAGCTCTGTTAATAAGCTTTTGTATATTTACATTATCTAACTTAACACCATTTTGAACTAAACTTTCATTCATTCTTGCAGTTAAATCTCCATTAGCCACTCTACTCATAACCCTCTCTACGTCCTTTATAATAACCTCCATAACTTTCTGTCTATATTCAATTTCCTCCTTCTGCTTTCTAAGACTTTCAACCATTTTATTAAAACCATCTACTAAGATTCCTAATTCTCCATCGTATTTACCTTCAATCTTAACATTAAGGTTTCCACTAAGTATTTCCTCAACTGCACTAACTAAGTCATTTATTAAAACTGTATATTTCCTGGTTACTACAACGGAAACCCCTAATCCAATTAATAGCCCTAATATAAAACCAATTATCACAGTCCTTCACCACACAATAATTATTTATGATTCTCTATTAGCTAAAGTATCTTCCTCAGGATATGCTGGTAGATTATGCTCAACAATATCTAAACCTCTTATTTCAGCTTCTCTTCCAACTCTTAAGCCATTACATAAAAACCCTATAGCTATAGTAACAACATAACCTAAAACAATTCCATAAAACGCACAGAAGATAGATCCAATTATTTGACTTAATAGTAAGTCAATATCCGGATTACTAACTATATGCATAACACTATCTGGATCTACTCCCACCCCTCCTAAGGCTTTCATTCCAAAGATTCCTGCTAAGATAGCCCCTACAATTCCAGCAGTTCCATGAACTGGAACTACTCCACAAACATCATCTATTTTTCTATTTTCAAGGAATCTATAAACTATTGGAACCTGTAATCCAGCAATTAACCCTATAATTAAGCCGGCTATTGGGCTAACTATATCTGTTCCAGAACAGATAGCTACTAAACCAGCAACAAGACCGTTAGTCATAAAAAGAGGATCTTTTTTAGAGGTTATTAAAGCTCCTATAGCCCCTCCAGCCATAGCTAAGGTTGTAGTTGCACAGACTAATCCACTAATATCTTTCAGTGCGAGGGCACTCCCTATATTAAACCCATACCATCCAAATGCTAATATAAACGCTCCAAATGCCGCTAAAGGAATGTTATGCCCTAAAATCGGAATTGGTTTTCCATCTTTAAATCTACCAATTCTTGGACCTAAAGCAGCTATAGCTCCTAAGGCTAAGAAGCCACCTAAGCCATGAACCACTAAACTACCAGCATAGTCGTGCCATGGAACAATTGAAGCTCCCCATGGGCCAAGATAGACGAAGAGAGGATAGAGTAAGCCGGTAATAATTATTGAAATAATGACATAAGCGCTAAACTTAATTCTCTCAGCAACTCCTCCTGAGACTATTGTAGCAGCTGTTGCAGCGAAAACTAAACCATAAAACCAATTTGCTAATTCAATCCCATTATTTTCTAAAAATGGAGTAGCCTTCACTATCTTGATCCACCAATCTAAAAAATCGGAGGGATTTATTGAAGAACATAAAATACTCCCAATAAATAACCATGAAACACAACCAATACACCAATCAAACATATTTTTCATTATAACATTAACAGCATTCTTTTTTCTAACTTGACCACATTCTAACATTGCAAAACCTAACTGCATTATAAAAACTAATGCACCCATCACACAAAGAAAAAATACGTTACCTGCTACTGTTAGTGTATTCAAAGCTTCAAGTATTGTATTAACATCTCCCATTTTTATTATACCCTCCTTAACTTTATCATTAAACTAAAAAATTTGGAGAATATAATTTTTAGTATATGGTATTAGCCTTATTAATATCAAATTTACTATAAAGACCATATATAAAAATTTTATTAATTTGTTAAAAAATGAGAGAATTTTTTTTATAAGCTCTCATAAAATCTTTTCATTAAAAGAGCATCTTTTTCTAAAAGAGGGCTTTCACAAATAACCTTTCCCTCAGCACAGAAGTCTTTTAAAGCTCTTAAGGCATCTTTATAGTTAAAGTTTGACCTTTCTAAGGGCAGATGTCTCTTTTCTCCACCTTTGCCAAACTCTATTCCTGACATGTGAATATGCATGTCCTTAACTCCAACACTCTCCTCAATCTTCTCCAAGATTCTATAAAAGTCTTCATAACTATTTATTTTCCCATAGCTCCTTGCATACAAGTGGGGGAAGTCTATACAAGGCTTTAAGCTTAGCTCTGAGCATAAAGTTAAAGTTTCTTCTAAGGTTCCAAATTGAGAAACCCTTCCAGTGGTTTCTGGTCTTAGTGTAATATCAATATTGCGCTCATTAAAATAGTCTAAAACTTTCTGTAAATTCTCTTTAATATTCTTGTAGCACTCTTCTTTACTTTTATTTAAATAGTAGCCAGGATGAAACACTAAATCTTTCCCACAGTGTCTAAGAACCTTGGCACTCTTTATTAATCTATAAATACTTCTCTCAATTTTTTCCTTTTCATTGGCATTTAAATTAATATAGTGAGGAGCATGAGCTGAAAATTTTAAATCTTTATTCTTCTCCTTTAATATCTTAGCATAGTCCTCTTTCATATAAACTCCATTGACAAACTCAAGCTCTAAGGCATTAAGATTTAAGGACTTAAGTAATTCTGAGAACTTAAATTCATCTCCATGACAGGCAGAGCCAAAGATTAGCAAGAACTCACCTAATTAATATGTTGTTCTTTAAAAGCTCTATTCTTAAGCCTAACTTTGCTGGAACAACCTTTATATTTGTGTTCTCCTCAATATACTTAGCCTCTTTTAAAGGATTTGTCATCTTAACTCCCATATGGTTCATAATTAATAGTTCTGGCTTATTTTCCATAGAATTTATTAGATCAATGACATCATTTGAGCATAAATGTCCCCTAATCTTCTCATTCTTTTTTCTAACTATATTGGCTATTAAAACCCTAACTCCATCAAAATCTTTAATTAATGAGGGAATAAATTCAGTGTCTGATGTATAGCCAATATCTCCATACTTGGTTTTCAACCTAAAACCTATCCCAAAGGGATCTCCATGCTTTGTTTTTGTTGCTTTTATTGTTGTGTCATATAATTTAAGCTCATCATTAGGATAGAGAGCTTTAACCAACTCTAACTTTGACTGATGATACTTAGAGATAACATATTCATATTCTCCAAAACCTTCAACAACTGTTAAAGAGCCTATAAAGATTCCTCTTTTCCTTGTCATCCCATTAGTTATGGCTTCAACTATAATCTCTCCATCATTGTAATGATCAGGATGACAGTGAGAGATAAATAAAGAGTTGGTTTTCCATGGAGAGATCTTTAATTGATTTAGCCTAACAATTGCTCCAGGTCCTGGATCTACATGGAGTTTAAGCTCATCAGTGTGTATTCTAAACCCTCCTGTGGGCTTCTTTTGTGTAATTGTTGCCCATCTCCCTCCTCCACTGCCTAAGAAGATGATCTCAACATTCATACTAAAAACCTTCCTTCTGAAAATTTAATAAATATTATTAAGCTTTACTAAAGGATTAAAAGTTACTTAAATCTTATTTATAACCTTATAAATTTAGAAACATCTTCACCCTCTGTTATGAACTATAGTTCTAAGTTCAAAATTTTAATGCTAAAATTTTTTATATAAAAATCAATTTTTTAAGCAAAAAGTAAATATATGAGTTATGTTTGTTATTAGTTCCTAAATATGTAAGATAAAGACTACAAAAATTTAAAAAAATAAATATTAAGGTGAAACAATGCCAGCACCAAGATACAGATCAAGGTCATACAGAAGGGTTTATAAGAGAACACCGGGAGGAAGGTTAGTTATACACTACAAGAGAAAGAAGCCAGGAAAGCCAAAGTGTGCAGTTTGTGGAGCTGAGTTACATGGAGTTCCAAGAGGTAGGCCAGTGGAGATAAGAAAGTTGGCTAAAACAGACAGAAGGCCTGAAAGGCCTTATGGAGGCTACCTCTGTCCAAGATGTTTAAAGAGGTTAATGATTGAGAAGGCAAGAAACTTATAAAAAGTGTTCATCATGATCATAACCATTGGTGGCCTTCCTGGAACTGGAACCACTACTATAGCTAAGAAGATAGCTGAGAAATACAACTTAAGATATGTCTGTGCAGGCTTAATTTTTAGAGAGATGGCAAAAGAGAAGGGAATGAGTGTTGAAGAATTTAGTAAGTATGCTGAAAAAAATAAGGATGTTGATAAAGAGATTGATAAGAGACAGGTTGAGCTTGCTAAGGAGGGAAATATAGTTTTAGAGGGAAGATTGGCTGCATGGATGCTATTGAAGAATAATATTAAGCCAACCCTCTCTATATGGTTTAAGGCTCCTATAGAAGTTAGAGCTAAAAGAATAGCTGAGAGAGAAAAGATTAGTTATGAAGAAGCTTTAAAAAACATGACACTTAGGGAAGAGAGTGAGAAAAAGAGATATAAGGAGATATATGATATAGACTTAGATAACCTTTTTATATATGATCTTATTATTGACACTTCAAAGTGGGATATTGGGGGAGTGTTTAATATTGTCTCAACAGCTATAGACAACCTAAAGGGGCAATATTAGGCCTCCCTCATTTTGTAAGGATGAATTGTGATTCGCGAGAATCACAATAACAAAAATGAGGTGAGGTTTTTGGCTGCTATAGAAGTAGGAAGAGTTTGCATAAAAACAGCTGGAAGAGAAGCAGGAAAAGTTTGTGTTATTGTAGATGTCTTAGACAAAAACTTTGTAGTTGTTGATGGCTTTGTTAAGAGAAGAAGATGTAATATAAAACACTTAGAGCCTACTGAGAAGAAAGTAGAGATTGAAAAAGGAGCTTCAACTGAGCAAGTTAGACAAGCCTTAGAAGAGGCTGGCTTTACAGAAGAATAAAAGTTTTTGGTGGTAGAATTAAGATTCTATGAATATATAACTAATTTTTTAGAGGAGAGAGTTAGAACTCTCTTTTCCTATCCTGGGGAGCAAATATATAAGTTGTTTGAAGAGATTAACAATAGTAAAATAAAAAATATTGTTGCTGCTGATGAAAGAGGAGCTGGCTTTATGGCAGATGGCTATGCCAGAATCTCTAACTATTTTTCTGTCTGCTTAGCCACTGCTGGACCAGGGGGATGTAATTTAACAACTCCCTTAGCTACAGCTTATAAAGATAGCTCAAGTGTCTTAGCCATAACTGGAAGGCCAACAAGGAAGTATATAGGAGAAAACTATTTTCAAGAATTAAATTTAGATTTTTTAAACTTTCACAAGGGCTTTTTTGTTAATGAACCAAAAACCTCTTACTTGGAGAAAAGTTTATCACTGTTGGAGTATAAAAAGCCTGTACATCTAAATATCCCCTCAGATGTTTTAGAAGAAGAGGTTTGTGAAGTTCAATATACTGAGGAGAGGGAAGAGAGAGAATTTAAAGAAGTTGAAGGAGATCTCTTATTAGTTGGTCAGGGGATATATGGAACTCTAACTTATAAAGAAATTCTAAAAATAAATAAACTCTTATCTAAATTTCCTGTTGCTACCACCTTTCCAGCAAGAGGGGTAGTAAAAGAGGAAGAAAATATAGGTTTAGTTGGAAGGAGAGGAGATATAGAGAGCTTAAAGAAAGCTAAGAAAATTATAAATTTAGGAGCATCATTATCATATAATACTTATGTGGAAAGTTTAAGAGAAGAGCTATTAAAGAAAACTATTAACTTAGACATTCAAAGAATAAACTACAGTGAGCTAAAAAATTTAATTAAAAATTTAAATATAGATTTTAGTTATGATATTAAAAAAAGAACTTTTAAAGCTAAAGGGGATTACTCAAGGAAGGTTGAAGCTTTAATAAACAACTTGCCAGAAGATTCTATATTAGTTTTAGATGCTGGGAAGCATACAGTCTTCACCTCTTTACTGAAAACCTGTAATATTCCTAAGAGTATAATAGCTTCCCACTCCTTTGGCTGTATGGGCTTCTCTCTTCCAGGGAGTATAGGGGTTAAATTTGCCACAGAAGACTTTAAGATAGATAGAGAAGTTGTTTCTATCTCTGGAGATGGAGGCTTTATAATGAACATTCAGGAGTTAAAAGTAGTTTCTCAGCATAACTTAAAAATTCTTTTTGTTGTCTTTGAAAATAATAAGTTGGCTAACTTTTGTAGGATAGAGAATCCTGATTTTATCAAAATTGCTGAAGCCTTTGGAATAGAAGGATACAGAGTAGAGAGCTTAGAAGAGATTGAAGATTATGTTAAAGACTATTTAAAGGGAAATAAGCCCTTAATCTTGTCTATAAAAGTTGAAGATGAAGATTTACCAAAACCAAACACATAGAGAGGGGATAAAGGATGATAGATGAGTTCTTTACAGAAATATGCAAGGATTTACATTTTAATGCTACAAAACTTACCAATGAAGAGTTTGGTCAAAATTGGAAGGTTCCAGAGGGGTTTATATCAATCATTGGCTTGGAAAATGCTAAGTTTCCAGTCTTCTACTATGGAATTACTGAAAGCTCTAAAAAAGAATACTTTATAAAGAAAGAGAAGGGGCAAATCTTTGTTAGGCTAAGGTTTAAGTTTGATAGAAAAGACTTGATAGAGAAGGAAAAGTATGTTGTAGCCAACGCCTTCAATGGCTTACTCCTATTAATTTATATAGATAAGGATGAATTTATTAGAGAGAGTTCTAAAGTCTTAAAAGAGCTTTATGAGAAAGATGAAGAGGTTAGAAAATATATAGAGAACTTAAAAGAGAGGAACATGTTTGAAAGTGTAACTGAAACTATAGGGTTTATAGCCAATAGGGATTATAACTGGCTAATTGGTAGGATAAAATATAACTTAGGAAACATGAGATACTCTGGGGAAGGCTATTATTTAATTCCACTAAAAACCAAGTTAGAGATAACTCCTGGCTTAGAGACTGAGGATAACTACTTAATAATAGACTTAGAAAATGCTCACCTATTCAGAAACTTTATTATCTATCTTGATAAAGTAAGGGGTCAGGTGATATACAATAAAGAGAGGCTCTGTAATAAGAAGCCAGCTATTATTAATGTGAAGGTAGATGAAAACCACTGTCCTTGGTGTGGGGCTAAGTTAAGGGTTGTAAAGACTAAGAAAGGAGAATTCTTAGGCTGTACTAACTATCCTCAGTGCTTATATAGAAGATTCCCTAAGAAAGGTGTAGATCTTGGTTAAAAAGGTTTATGGTGTTGGGATAGGGATAGGTGGAGAGAGCTTAACCTTAAAAGCTTTAAATATCTTAAAAAAGGTTGACAAAATCTTTATCCCAATTTCTAAGAGAGGGAAAAGCTCTGTGGCTTATGAGTTAATAAAAGAATATATAAAAGATAAGAAGGTTGAAGAACTCTTATTTCCTATGAGTAAGGATAAGGATGAGTTAAAAAAGTGCTGGGAAGAGAATCTTAAAAAAATACTAAGTGAAGAGGGAGAGGTAGCTTTAATAACCCTTGGAGATCCAACTCTATATAGTACTTTTTCATACATGTGGAAAAGCTTAAGAGAGAAAGGGGTTGAGGTTGAAATTGTTTCTGGCATCTCCTCCATCTTTGCAGCTGCTTCCCTATTAAACATCTCCTTAGCTGAAGGAGAGGAGAAGGTTTGTATCCTTCCACAGGGAAAGGATTTAGATAAATACTTAGATGACTTTGACACTATCATAGTGATGAAAACCAAGAATTTAGAGAATATATTGAAAGGCTTAGATAGAGATGACTTAACTATCTACTTAGCCAAAAGGTTGGGCTTGGAAGATGAGAAAATAACTTTTGGCTCTCCAAGGGAAATTAACTTCAATGAGTTCAATGACTACCTATCCTTAGCTATCATTAAAAAGGAGAGAAGATGAATATTATAAGAGAGGTTCCAGAGAGCTTTTTAAATGGATTCTATTTGATGCCAACAGATAGGGAAAATATTAAAGAAGGAGGAGAATTTTATTTTATAAATAGAATTCCTATTTTAAGGGTTCATTTTACTCCAAATTTAAAGAAAAATATAAAAAAGATAGTCTACCTTATAAGGGACAAATACTCTTTTTCCAAGCCAATAAGTGGATGGTTAAGTAATTTATTTAACTACATAAAAGAGAAAAAATCTTTAAGAAAGCATTATAGAGCTAAAAAAGCTTGGTTTAGAGCAATAGGAGACTTGTTTAAAGATATTGAAAACTGGGAGTTCAGGAAGGTTATAAATAAAGTAATGTCTTTATTAAGGTCAATTAATCCTATCTTAGTTATAGAGCTTCATGATATTAGTAAGTGGCATCATGGAACCTCTACCATCAAATTTATAAAAGAGCTCTACAAAAGAGGAATCTCTATAGTTTTAAGATATCCTCAGGAGTGCCATAACCATATAAAGAAAATATTCCGTGAAGGTAGGTTAAATATTAAAGGAGCCATTAAATACTTTGCAAGGAAGCTAAATTATTATATTTCTGATAGTGTAGCAGAATATTTAAGTAAGATAAGCCAGGGAAATTTAGAGGTTGTATATCTAATACTAAAGTGTTGTAAAAGAACTCTAAGAAGTGCAAGGGAAATAAAGATTCCTTGGCTAAAGATACTCCCATATATAGTTGATTCGAAATATCGAAAGTTCGTTGAGTTAGCTATAGAGTTAAGATCTTTTACTATTGAAGACATTTATTTAAGGCTAAATTATAAGTTACCAACAGTTTATAGATATCTTGATGACTTAGCTAAGATGGGAATTTTAAAAAAGATTAAAGCAAGGAAAAAAATTAGGTTTAAATTAAAGTTGAAGAAAGAGAAGCTTATCTCTCTTCTGGAGAATTATAGATTTAAAAAACCATGGTTAAGTATTTATCTTCTTGATTCTATCCCAGTATTAAAATCTTTCGAGTTTTCGAGTTGCATATAATCATTAATTTTTAATTTAGTTTTTTTAGAAATTATATTCATTATTTTAAATATTGGGGTTAAATGTTTTCCTATAAGAAATTGTCAAGTTCTATTATAAAAATGCTTTTGTCTTATAAGAAATCAAATTTACCTTATAATGTTTTCGAGTTTTCGAGTTGCATATATGTATATGGCTTAACCCCCTCTCCCACAATCCTCAATTTTGAGATTATCACAAAAATTTTTCTATATTTTATATTTATCTTCTAACAATATAAAGATAAAAAAGAAAAATTATACAACATTTTAAATAAATAAAAAATAAATAAACAATAATTAATTATTTACTTGTTAAATTTTAAGTAAATCAAAAAAATAAAAATAAAAAACAAAAATTACAACAAAAGATGAGAAATTTAAGGAAAACTCCAATAAATCTGACAAAATAGTAGCTAACTAACTTTTGCGATAATCACTTACAACACAATACTGGCTAACCTAAAAGAGCATATACATATATGCAACTCGAAAACTCGAAATTTATTCATCACTATCTTTAATCTTTTCAAATAATCGATTTAGGTAATCGATGTGTTTACATTTATCACTCTGACAGATAGAACACCACCATCTGCCTAGATAAGACCTAAATACGATTCCTATAAGCTTCTTATCCGAAGTGTAGAATGAAAAGGTGTAACCTCCCATAGAATCCTTCTTCCACTTGAGTTCGAATCCAAGGGTTGCAAGTGGGTAATGTTTTATGCTAAATTTCTTATAAGGTAAAGACTCGAAAACATTCGAAAATGCAGGATCAAATATTTCGGGCGCCAATCTTTTTAATATGGCCAATCCTTTGCTTGTGAATGAATATACAACCTTATGCCCAATCCTTTCTCTTTTTAATATATTTAAGGCTGAACAGAGCCTTAAAAAAGAAGATGCTAACCCCTTTGATATATTTAAATTCTTTGCCAGTGAAGTAGGAAATGTACTTCCTGTTATTACTAAATAGTGTAAAATGGCTTTCCTGAATATAGTTGATACAACCTCATAAGGCAATCTTTCCATTTTTACACCTTCAAAATTTTTCTAACTAAAATTATTTTTCTTATAGTTTAAGATGCTCAAACATTACAAAATTTCTTAACAAAATATTGTTTGGTTCACGATATAAAATTTTCCCCATCTTCAACAAGTGAGTATTACCAACCTAATCTCAACAAATTTTTAAATTTAACTTCTGATTTGGTATATTTATACTTTTCTTAGCTTAACATAGATTCACTATCCTAATTAAATTTTGATAAGAAAAATAAAGCTTTGTTAATATACTAAAAAACGTTTGATTCATAGTTTATAGCCAATAATAACTTAATATTCACGTTAATTTATGGAAATTATTTTAAAAGTTATTCCACTGAGAAAAATTCAAATTAAATTTATTTCATAGCGATAGTTTATATACTAATACTAATTTTATTCAATTATAAAAATAAGAAATTTGAAGTTAGATAATAAAAATTAATGGTTAGGTTCACAATAAAAAGTATAAAATAAGTTTAGGTTCACATTATTTAGGTTTGAAAAAATATTTATAAGTAAATTTAGAGTTATTAATTTTGGTGAAACCTTGAAGGCATATCCAATAAAGACAAGATACATAAAAAAAGGAGAGAACTTCATTCCCATCATAGTGGAGGCTATAAAAAATAGTGGGATCAAGTTAGAGGATGGAGACTTTGTAGTTCTAAGTGAAAAGATGGTTTCCACTGCTGAGGGAAATTTTATAGATGAGAGTAAATATAAGCCCAAGATGTTAGCCTATTTAACTTATTATTGGTCAAAGTACATATGGGGCTATGTCTTAGGAAAAATTTTTAGACTAAAAGAAGAGAAAATAAAAAATCTAAGAAACATGCCAAAAAGAGAGAGTTTAAGACATAAGCAGATGATCATAGAGGAGCTTGGCTTACTCTATTCTTTAAAGCCCTATGCTGAGGGAGGAATAGATTTAACAAATGTTCCCTACACCTATGCCTGTCCCCTTCCAAAAGAGCCTGAGAAGTGGGCTTCTCTTTTGAGGGAGAAAATTAAGGAAGAGCTTGGAGTTGATGTTAATGTTATGGTTTCAGATACTGATGCCACTTATAGGCTCTTTAACTTCTATTTTACAGCTCTTCCCTATGCTATTAAAGGAATCCATATTCTCCCTGGAATTGTTGGCTTCTTATTAGCAAGGATTATAGAACTTTTAAAACTTGGAGGCTTTGCTGGCTGTACACCTTTAGCAGTTGTTGGAAATCATAATTTAAAAATAGAGGAGTTGGTTAGAATAGCCTTTATAGCTGATAGGGTTCATATAACCACAAAAAACATGGGTGAAGTTTTAAAAAAGCATAACTCTTATATCATTACAGAAGAAATTTTAGAAAAGTTAGAGCATACTCCTGTAGTTGTAATAAAGATGAAAGAAGAGTTTAAGGGTGAGAAAAATGGAATGTAATGGAAAATGTGACTCTTGTAAAATTAAGGATCAATGTCCAGACACAAAGAAATTTTTCATCCAACAGGAGAATAAGATAAAGGAAAGGATGAGTAAAATAAAGTATAAAATAGCTATTCTAAGTGGTAAGGGAGGGGTTGGAAAGAGTACAGTTTCCACCAACTTAGCTGTAGCTCTTGCAAAGAGAGGAAAGAAAGTAGGTTTGTTAGATGCTGACATACATGGGCCAAATGTTCCTAAGATACTTGGCTTAGAGGGTTATCCAGAGGTTAGAGAGGGAGAGATAATTCCCTTAGAGAAGTATGGGGTTAAAGTAATCTCAATGGCTAACCTTCTACCAGATGAGAAAACCCCCATCATCTGGAGAGGACCTAAGGTTAGTGGAGCTATAAGACAGTTCTTAGCTGATGTTAATTGGGGAGAATTAGATTACTTAATTATTGACACACCTCCAGGAACAGGAGATGTTCAACTAACCATTATGCAATCCATCCCATTAGATGGAGCTATAATTGTAACAACCCCTGAAGAACTTTCTGTCTTAGATGTTAGAAAGTCTATAAGTATGGCTAAGATGTTAAAGGTTCCTATCTTAGGAATCATAGAAAATATGAGTGGCTTTGTCTGTCCTAAGTGTGGAGAGCTAACCTACATCTTTGGAGTTGGTGGTGGAGAGAAGGCTGCTAAGGAATTTGGAGTTGATTTCTTAGGAAGAATTCCAATAGATATTAAAGCAAGGGAGGCTCAAGATAAAGGAGTGCCAATGGTTTTAATGGACTGTAGAGCAAAAGAGGAGTTTGAGAAGATAATAGATAAAATTATTGAGAAGCTCTAAATTTTTTGATGAAACTTTTTCTAAAAGTTTCAGAGGGGGAATAGATAAAATTATTAATTAGAAGTTAAAGAATCTCCTTAAATAGTCCTTATCTCTATCTATGTAGATGTGAGCATTGTAAATAAAATGGTTATACTCTTTTAACTCCACTTCTAAGCTTTTTGCAACAAGCTCACCTAAGGATATTAAGCCAAGAGCATTAGAATGAAAGGCTAAGAGGATATCATTACTCCTAAAAAGGACACTCATAATTAACTTATCTTCCCTTAGCTGAAAGCCTATATGCTGAAGGCAGGGAACATCTTTAACCTTCTGATCAATAAAGGGCTGCCAGAGGGAGATAACAGCTCTCCTTGAGGTGCTATTATTTTTTAGCTTCTCTATCACATAGCTTAACTGGTCATTTTTTAACTTCCTATCATAGCTTGGATATTCTCTAATTCTCTCATAGTAGTTATAGGTAAAGTTATTCTGTGAGCCCTCTAACAACTGTTTTTTATAGCTTTCTATAGCATTCTTCCCAAGAGGATACTTTGAAGATATACTTTTTAACTTAGGATTGGTTATTTTCACAAAAACATTTAGCAACTCTTTACATCTCTGACCATCCTCAGTTATCATCTCAGAGCCTTTTTCTAAGATCTCTTTAACTAAGATCTCATAAGCCTTAGCCACAGAAGGAGCTTTTATAAACATTTGGTGATCACTTTTTATTTTTTGGTGTGGGATTGTTATTTCTTTTAACTTATTTATTCTTATTGGTTTTTAGGTTTTATCTTGTTTGAAGTTCTTGTTTTTAGGTTTTTGTTGTTTTTAGGTGGGATTTTTTGATTTTTATTTGGTTTTTAGTTGGCTTCGGAGGGTGGCATGATATTATTAATTTGAATATTCGGTTTTTATGAATTATTGGGATTTTTTAGTTTTTTAGGTTATTTGTTTTTAGAATTTTATTTTCCCTTTGGAAATTTCGTTTTTAGTTTAAAGGTTTTGGTTTTATTTGAGTATTAAAGAAAGTAAGGATTTTTATCAAACTTCGGATCTTTTTAAATAAATAGAAGAACCTAACCTTCAGCCTGTTGGTTAGGATAAAGCTTATATACTATAAGAGCGAATGTTATAAACAAGCAAAATTTTGCCTTGTAAAATAACGCCCCTAAGGGGATGGAAACAGTAGTTGAGCACAGATTTCTCTGTGAATAACATCAAGTAAAATAACGCCCCTAAGGGGATGGAAACCATTTACATTTTGCATTTCTTATCATGCACAACTCGTAAAATAACGCCCCTAAGGGGATGGAAACGGTTAATCTATAATGCACAAACAAAAACATTAGGAGAAGTAAAATAACGCTCCTAAGGAGAAAATTTTTATTATAATTTTACAATAAAAGCTTGTAACATATTTAAACAGTGCTGAGCATGAAAGTTAGAGAGATCAACAAAAAAGAGAAAGAAGAGATATTCAAAGAGATATATAGATACTGTAAAGACTATGCTTATAAATTTGATTATTCTAAGCTATATGCTCTTAAAGGGAATTGGGTTACAGTGTGTTATTCAAACACCAAGCCCTTGGTTGAAGATCTCTACTCTATAGGTAATGTCTTTGGAGAGTTCAGGAGAAAGTTTAAGTTATCCTTGGAAGGCTTTACCTTACTCTCAAATAATATAGTAAATAACTACTGTATAGTTAATGAGAAAGCTGAATCTCTATTTTTGTATGGTAGAGATATCTTTAAAAGCTCTATCTTAGAAATAAAAGGCTCTGGGAGATTGGCTATATTCAACAAAAATAGAGAATTCTTAGGGGTTGGTTATAAGGAGAAAGACATCATCAAAAATATAAAAGATAAGGGATGGTATTTAAGAGAGGGAGGCTAACCTCTTCCTAATAGGCTCTAAGATTTTTATAAGCTCTTCAGCTACTGCATTCTTTAAATCTAATGGATGTAACTCTTTATTTTTATAAGCAGTTTCTAACTCCTCATAGCTATTAAATGTTACATCTCCTCCAAACTTCTCAGGCCTCTTGACAACTAAGGGATACTCTAAAAAGTACTTAGCTATCTCTAATATAGGATTTCCTTCAACCTCTCCAATAGGACAGTAAGCCTTTTTTATCTTCTCCCTTATAACCTCTGGAGAGTCATCAACAGCTATAAAGTTCCCCTTGGAAGAGCTCATCTTTCCTTCTCCATCTAAACCAGTTAATACAGGATTATGAATACAAACAACCTTTTTATCTAAAAGCTCTCTTGCTAACATGTGTATCTTTCTCTGTTCCATCCCTCCAACAGCTACATCAACATCTAAGTAATAGATGTCATTAACTTGCATAATTGGATAAATAACTTCAGCAACCTTAGGATTTTCATCCTCTCTTGCTATTAACTCCATGCTTCTCCTTGCTCTCTTGAGAGTTGTATTTAAAGCTAACCTGTGTAAATTTAGAACATAATCTCTTTCTAATTGAAACTCACTTCCATAAATATAGTTAGCCTCTAACCCCATAGCCTTAAAAACCTTCTTATTATACTCTCCAATCTCTTGAATCTCTTCTAAGCTACCCTTTTGGTTTAGGTAGGCATGAAGGTCAGCTAATAAGATAATAATGTCAAAGCCAGCCTCTTTTAAGTCCATCATCTTCTTTATCTGTAAGTAGTGGCCTAAGTGTATCTTCCCACTTGGCTCAAAGCCAATATAAGCTTTTTTCTCCTCCTTCTCTAAGACTTTCTTAAGCTCTTCCTCAGTAACTATCTCTACAGTGTTTCTTTTTATCTTCTCCAACATGGGTCTCACTTCTTTAGCAATATGTAAATATCTTCTCCAGTTCTAACCTTCTTTAAGAACTCCCAATTTTCTAAAACCCTACCTACAATATTTGTTTTTTCAAAGCTCTCTCCTGTTGGTCCAAACTTGTCATGATCAGAAAGCCTAACTCCTATCATTCCCTTGTATCTACTAACCATATTTGAAACTCCAATCTCTAAGCCCTTAACCACATTCTCAGGGGTGTTTTCAGGCAACAAACCTTTAGCATAATCAGGGTTCCCTTTAAACATGACTATATCTTTATGTTTAAAATAGACATGTAACTTTCCTACCCTCTTTGTGGTTAACCCTGTTGTTCTCCTAAAGTACCATGAAGTTATTGGAGCTTTATCATCATATAAGGTTATGGTAATAATATTCTCCTTACTTATAGCCTTTAACTTAACCTTCTTCTCTTTTAGGACATTTAAAGTGTATTCAGGCTCTTGCTCTACAACTATCCCCTTTCCTTCAACTTCAACCTCTATCCCATGCTTCTCAAACATCTCTATAGCTTTCTCAACCTCTAAGCCAATAGCACATAATCTTTCAGGAACTGTTTTAACAGTTAAAGTTCCAGTTTCAGAGAAATCTATTAGCTCCATCCCCTTCCTAACCTTACCTACAACAGTGTGTGATAGTGAAGAGCTTCTACTCTCTTTATAAATGAAAACTTTCCCCTCTCCATCCCCAAAGTTTCTTACTGTTATAACCCCTCTATCTCTATCAACTAAATTCCCTTCCTCTATCTTTAAACCTTTAAGTGAAGCATTGGCTATAAAAGTATTTGTATATTCATCAATTTTAAACTCATGGTTTTCCATTATAGCTAAGCAGTGCTCAGTTGCAGAAGGCACTTCAAAGAACTCAGCTTCAAAGTAAGTTATAATCTTCCAACCATCTTCTAACTTTGTATTTAAATCAGTTGTAACAATATAGTCAACTAACTCTTTTTCTTCACTGATTAGCTCAATATCTATAATATAGTCTTTTAGCCCTAAATTACTCAAAACCCATTTTCCTCCTACAACCCTTCCAATTTTTGGCTCCTCCAATCCATAAATTCCTGAGGTTTTTTTAGTTATAAAGACTAAGTGCCCTTCATCCTTATCCAATCCAGATAAACTTAAAAGGACATCCCATTTATTAAACACTTTCTCCTTATCAGAAACTTCCAAGTCTATCCTTGTAGGTCCAAAGGCTATGTCAAAGTGACTAATCCATCTAACCCTTTTAACAAACTTCTTATAATTTTTTAGGAAGAAATTAGAAGCTTCATTATCTTCAGTGACAGCTATGGTTATATTTCCTTTATTTGTTTTAACTAAAAATTTTCTTGTAGCCTCAGCCTCTTTTTTAATTCCTTTTATAATAACTATATTAGCCCCTTCCTTGTAAAATTCCCCATCTAAAACATCCTTTAAAGTCTCTCCTCTCTTAACCTTATCATTAACTATAACCTCTGCCATTGAATCACCAAAAAAGTTAAAAGAGTTTTTTTAGCTTTTCAATATTTTATAGACCTCATCTAAATCTAAATTCTTCTGAACCTCTCCAAATTTAACAGCTTCTTCTTCTCCATATCTTGGAATAATGTGGATATGGACATGATCAACTTCTTGTCCAGCTGCTCTACCATTGTTATTAACTATATTGTATCCTTTAAAGTTTAATTTCTTTAATATCTCTATGGTTTTTTTAACCCCAACCATTAATTTACAGAGCTCTTCATCAGGTAATTCATCAAACCTTTCATAGTGTTTCTTAGGTACTACTAAAGTATGCCCCTTACTCCTTGGATTTATGTCCAAGAAAGATATAACATAGTCATCTTCATAAACTATCTTAGCTGGAATCTCTTTATTAACTATTTTACAGAAGATGCACATAGTAACCACCTTAGATAAGTTTTAATCTCTTAGCCACTTCTCTATACTTACTAATTACATCCCCTAAGTCTTTCCTAAAGACATCTTTGTCTAAGATATCTCCACTACTCTTATCCCACAACCTCATAGTATCAGGGCTTATCTCATCAGCCACCACTAACCTATCCTTATATCTTCCAATCTCTATTTTGAAATCAACTAATTCAATTCCAACCTCATCAAACACCTTTTTTAATACTTCATTAACCTTTAAAGCTATCTCTCTCATCTTTTTAAGCTCTTCCTCAGTGGCTAAGCCCAAGTTTATAGCTATGTCTTCATTTAACATAGGATCATGATATTCATCATTCTTATAGTCAAATTGAACAATTGGCCTTTTTAACCTTTCTCCCTCTTTAAATGGATATCTTCTACATAAGCTACCAGCAGCTATATTTCTAACAATAACCTCTATTGGAATGATTTCAACCTTCTTAGCCAACATATAATTTGGCTCTATATACTCTAAAAAGTGTGTCTCTATCCCATTCTCTTCCAACTTTTTGAATAAGTAAGAGGAGATTAGAGCATTTAAGTAACCCTTTCCTTCCTTAACATCTTTCTTAGCCCCATCCCCTGCTGTAATGTCATCCCTAAACTCTATTAAAACTTTATCTTCATCAACCTCATAGATAGACTTAGCCTTCCCACTGTATATAGGCTTTTTTGCCTTTATCTCTTCTATGTTCACTATTTCACCCTCTCTATAGCCTCTAAGATTCCTTCTATAGTATATTTTTTAGCCACTATTGGATTTAGCCCAAATCTTTTAACCCTCTCAGCAGTTACAGGTCCTATAGCAATAATATAATTTTCCTCTATCTTCTTTTTAAGCTCTTCATCCACATACTTTAAAAAATTCTCAGCTATAAGGCCACTTGTAAAGGTTATGATAAAGGTGTCTAAGTTTTTTAGAGATAAAACTTTCTCTTTAAGATTCTCTGGCTCTAAGGATTCATAGACATAAATATATGTTGGATGTAAAACCCTTAAAACATCTCTTGTAGCCCTTGTTGTTGGAATTAAAATTTTCCCTTCAACTTTTTTAATCTCCTCTAATAGCTTCTCAGCTCTATACTCACTTGGAACTATCTCAGGAGATTTTTTAAATAGCTCTTCAACCTTCTTAGCAGTCTTCTCTCCAATACAGGCTATTATCTTCTCCTTAACTTTCTCCCTCTCATCTTCAGAGAGATTTAAGTATAAACCTTTAACTCCCCTTGGAGATGTAAAAGCTATAATGTCATAGTTATCTAAATTAATTTTAACTTTTTTATATCTTATCTCTAAGCAAGGAATTTTTATTACTGAATAACCTTTCTTAGTTAGCAATTGACAAAAGCTCTTAGCCACATCCTCAGGCCTTGTGACAATAACATTCATAATATCACATAAATTAAAATTCCAATTAAACCACCAAATAAGGTAGCCAATAGATTAGTTATCTCATTATCTATTAAACCCCTTCTCTCAAAGAGAGCTCCAAGTATGCTATCAAATAAATTTCCTAAAAAACCTGAGACAGCTGTGGAAATTAAAAGCTTAAAATCATTAAATAAAATGTAAGAGAAAATTCCAATAGATAGAGAGCCTAAGAAACCAGCTAATAAGCCTAACTTACTAACAGCTCCATCCTCTCCTTTCTCAACAGGCTTTAAGGTTGTTATTAAAATAGGCTTCTCCTTAGAGAGAACCCCTATTTCTGATGAGAAAGTGTCAGAGGCTGCAGTACTTAGAGAGCCAGTAAAGGCTGGTAGGAAAATAGGGGATAGTATAGAGAGAAGGGCAAAGATAAAAGGGATTAGCCCATTTGCCAGCACATTTTTTAAACTCCTCTGTGTTTCCTCCAACTTATATTTTCTCTTTTCTTTAAGCCCTATCTTACTAACTAAGCTCCCAAGTATAAAAAAAGATAGCAATAGAATGAAATATTTAACTCCACAAAAGTAGAGTAAGGTAAAGCCCATAATAGAAGCTCCTATAACTCCTTTATTATCTAAAGCCTTACTTCTCTTTATAAGAAATGCCAAAATTAAAATAATAATAATTGAAATAATTAACTTCATGTTCTCACAAAAAGAGCCCTGGCCGGGATTTGAACCCGGGTCTGGGGATCCGAAGTCCCCCGTTCTGTCCGGGCTAAACTACCAGGGCTTTAAAGTTCTAATTATTATTAAAGTCTATAAATATTTTTAGGTGAACTCATGATCTTAGTCACAGGAGGAGCAGGATTTATAGGTAGTCATGTGGTTGATAAGTTAATTGACCAAGGTTATGAAGTTTTGGTTATAGATAATTTAACAACAGGAAATTTAAAAAATTTAAACCCTAAGGCTAAGTTCTTAAAGCATGATATAAGAGAGGCTTTAGATATTAAGGATGTTGAAGCCATTATTCACCATGCAGCTCAAATTAATGTTAGGCACTCAGTAGAGAAGCCAAGATATGATGCAGATGTTAATGTCTTAGGAACTATAAATTTATTAGAGCTGGCAAGAAAAGCTGATGCTAAATTTATTTATGCCTCTTCCATGGCTGTTTATGGAAATCCTAAGTATTTGCCAGTTGATGAAAACCATGAGATTGATCCAATCTCTCCCTATGGGTTGAGTAAGTACTGTGGAGAACTCTATATAAAGCTTTATAATAACCTCTATGGCTTAGAATACTCTATATTAAGATATTCTAATGTTTATGGAGAAAGGCAGAATCCAAAAGGAGAGGCTGGAGTTATCTCCATTTTTATAAGTAAAATTTTGAGTGGAGAAAGGCCAGTGATCTTTGGAAATGGAGAACAGACAAGGGACTTTGTCTATGTTGGAGATGTGGCTAAAGCCAATGTTATGGCTCTAAATTGGAAAAATGAAGTTGTAAATATAGGGACAGGGACAGAGATAACCATAAATAAGCTTTATAAAATTATTAAGGAGAAGATGAACTATAATGAGGAGCCAATCTATGATAAGCCAAGGAAGGGGGATGTTTATAGAGTTTATTTAGACATAACAAGGGCTAAAAAGCTTGGCTGGGAGCCAGAGGTTTCCCTAAATGAAGGGCTGGATAGAGTGATAAGTTGGATGAGAAAATGTGGACAAGGGAATTAATAAAGCATGGGCTAAGCTTGGCCAATGATATAGATGCCAATGCCTTCTTTCTATTTACAGAGACAGGAAAATCTTTTGACATCTTATTAGATATTCTTAAGGAAAAGGGAGAGGTAAAAAAGAGAAAATTTTCATTGTTGGATAAAATTTTGAAGAAAGAGTTAAAGATTATTGTTTTTACACCAAATGAAACCACATATAAGAGAATCTCAAAAGAGAAAGATGAGAATATTGATATTGTATTTTTGGGATATAGAGAGGAGGAGAGGTATCAGATAGTTTTGAGTGGCTTAGTTCACTCTCTAAACTTAAGGAAGATAGAAAAAAGTGACAAGGTTGTTAGTGTAGTGGGCCCAAAGAATGGAAAATTAGATACTATCATGATCTTAAAGGTTGATGAGCATATAAAAATTACAAGAGTTTATGAACTATTAAATAGCTTAGATCAGAAAATGAGAAGAACAGTTAAAGAAGTGTTAAAATTAGCTATGGAAATTGGGAGAGAGGGAAAAGAAGGGAAAAGAGTAGGGACACTCTTTGTTATAGGGGATACTTTAAATGTTATAAGTATGTCAAGGCCCTTAATCTTAAACCCCTTTGCAGGGCATGAGGCTAAGATCTTTGATCCAGATGTTAAGGGAACAATAAAGGAATTAAGTAGTATAGATGGAGCCTTTATAATAACTGAAGAGGGAAAAGTAGTTTCAGCTGGAAGATATCTTGATGTTAAAGGAGATGTTAATCTAAAAAAAGGACTTGGAGCAAGACATGTGGCTGCAGCAGGTATAACAAAAAATACAAATGCTATAGCTATAACAGTTTCTGAAAGTGGAGGAATAGTTAGAATCTTTAAAGATGGAGAGATGGTAGCTGAACTTGACCCAAATAAAGTATTATTATTTTAAAACCAAAAAAAGAGAAGGCGTCAGTTCGCCCATCAATCATCATAGCTCAGCAGCTACTCCGATCATCATCCGCCTTTTTTGTTTATTCTTTATTTTCCTCTTTATTTTCTTCTAAACCTAATAGTTCAGGAATGGACTTCTCTCCATACTCAACAACTTTAACATTTATCTGAACTATATCAGGAGCTATTGTATTTCCTCTAACAGTCTTTCTTCTTCTCTCTCCCTTTCTCTTTGGGTGGAATCCTGGTGGTCCACTTAAAAGAACTTTAACCTTTCTACTTCCATGAATGTCTGGCCTCATTGGGAAGCCACTATCATCAGTTCCTCCTCTTATCTCTAACTTATAGCCCTCTAAGCCTATAATTTTTCCATCAAATACATCTCCTATTTTCATTCCAACCAATGGAGTGTTGTCAGCTTCAATCTGATAACATCTTCCAGTCTTTGGGTCAGCTACAACAAATTTAGCCATTGGCATATTTAACACCCTAAAATAGCTTTTTTCTCTTTTTTATCTCCACTTGGCCTTAAGATGGCTTCATCCCTAAAAACCCCTTCAGCCGTGGGAAGCCAAAGGGGTGGTTGGCCATCTTCATCAGCCACTTCCCAACCTCTCATAGAGAGGTTAGGAGAATAAACCTTGAAACTTTTAATGATTAAGTAATATATAAATTTTATCTAAACCTTATTTTTCCAGGAGAGATCTATAAATATTTGCCCACCTTGATAATCTCCTAAGCCACTATTTTCTTCTAAGTCTCCTTCAATTTCTAAATATATCTTCTTCAGCTCTTCTATCTTATCTCTCTCAGCTCTCCATAATCCTCTCTGATAAGCTTCTAATAACCTTCTACTAATCTCCTCTAAGGCATAAATATTATTCCTCCTAAAAAATTCTCTATTCTCTTCATTTTTTATATATGTGTTAAAGATCTCATCATATATCCAGTTTTCAACTTCTTTAGTTGTAGAACTCCAGCCATAGATTCTACCAACTCTCTTGGCTATATCTCCAGCCCCTTTATATCCATGCTTTTTCATCCCCTCAATCCACTTAGGATTTAAAAGTTTTGATAATGTAACCCTTTCAAGCTCTTCCTTTAAGGTTCTAACTTCAACCCCTTTCCTTGTATCTCCATAGTAAGCCTTTATCTTCTTTTTACTTAAAACTCTTGCAGCATTTGTTAAACCTCCATGTGTTCCAAAATAGCAACAGCAACCAAGAAGATCATATTCATCAGTCACAACCTTGTTAAAGGTTAGATCAACTCTCTTTAGTAGTTCTTCAAATACTTGCTTAGCTTTAACTCCATTCACTCCTTTACCATAAGCATATGAATTCCAATATAAGAAAATATCTTTTAAGTCCTCTTCACTTTCCCAAGCACTTGAGTATATAGCATATTTAACTCCATTTCCATAAGTTCCTGGCTTTGAGCTGAATATTCTATATGTAGCTTCTCTAAATGAAACCCCTTTCTTCAAGTTTTCTAAAGTATGTTTTTTAACAAAGTTCATATTCAATGGCTCATCTAACTTAGCCACTCTCATAACAGCTTCATCAACCAGCTCTATACAATTTGGAAAATAGTCCCTTAAGATGCCACTAACTCTTATTGTAACATCTATCCTTGGTCTTCCTAATTCTTCTAATGGAATAACCTCTATGCCAACAACTCTTCCACCTCTCCAGAGAGGTTTAACCCCCAGTAAGTATAAAATTTGAGCCAACCCTTCCCCATCTGACCACATGATATCAGAAGCCATCCAATAAATGGCTATATTCTCAGGAAATCTCCCATGTTCCTCTAAATATTTGTCTATAAGTTTCTCAGCTAACAGTATGCCAACCCTATAGGCTGACTTTGTTGGGACTTTATAAGGATCTAATGTATAAAAATTTCTTCCAGTTGGTAAGATGTCATAGTTCCCCCTTGTTATTAACCCAGAAGGACCTGGCTCTATGTAATTAAGATCCATAGCTCTTAAAAGAGAGCCAATTTCATCACTCTTCTCTATCCTCTCATTTATCTCAATTATTTCATCCATTAACTTTTTATCATCTATCTTTTCCCCTGATAAAACTCTCTTTACTTTCTCTTTAACATTTCCATACTCAAACTCTAAAATTGAGCTAATAAACTCTACTCTCCTCTCCCCTTCAGGTTTTTCTCCAAAAACATGCATTCCATCATTCATTTTAGTGTTTTTTATTAACTCTATTGTATCTCTCAACTCTTTAAATATCTCTTTAAACTCTTTATGAATCTCCCTAATATCTCTTAGCTTTTCTTTAATGTTTCCCAAATTACTCTTTTTTATTTCCTCAACTATTAGATGCTCTAACTGATGTTTTCTTATCTCACTATCACCCTTTAAATACTCATCTATCAAATTACTTAAATTCTCTAACCTCTCATCAAAAGAAGAGGTTAGAACTGTCTGCATGTGGTCAATAATTAGAGCATAACTTCTTCTCTTGGCTATTGAACCCTCTGGAGGATTGTCAGAGTTATATATGTAAAGATGTGGAACCTCCCCAATACAGATATCAGGATAGCATTCTTTAGAGAGGCAAACATTCTTTCCTGGCAAGAATTCAAGGGTTCCATGAGTTCCTACATGTACAATAAGGTCAGCTATATCATTGAAGTATTTATAGGTTGCTAAGTACTGATGTGTTGGAGGACAGTCAGGATCATGTAAAATTTTACAAACAGAGCCATCACATCTTGCTCCTACACAGCCTCTTTTTGGTTGGACACAAATATAGATATTCCCAAATTTTAAGCCAGTTATAACTATCTCCTCTACCTCTCCCCAAACCCTTTTTATCTCTTCTCTAACCTTCTCTGGAAGTGAATTTAAATAATTTAAATATTCTTCCTTACTCATTATATAGAGATAGCCTCCCTTCTTAATGGTTTCAGAAACTGTTGTCCATCTAAATTCTGGGAAGGCCTTCTTTTCTAAGATTAGTTTAGCTAATTCATTTCCATCCTTAGGAATATTTTCTACAAAGTAGCCCTCTTCCTTTAATTTTCTCATAATTCTTACTAAGCTCTCAAAAGTGTCAAGGTGGGCAGCACTACCAATAGTAGCTTCAAGAGAGGAACAAGCTGAGCTATGTAAGACAAAAACAACTTTTCTATCTTTTTTTGGCTTTTTCTTTAAATTTATCCATCTTCTTACTCTATTTACTAATTTCTCAATCCTATCATCAATAGCCTTTTTCTTCTCTACACCATCTTCTTTTTCAGTAACTCCTATAATAATTGGCTCAATAACCCCCTCAAATTCAGGCAATGTTATGGAAAACCAAATCTCATGCTTTAAACCATCTCTCTTCCACTCTTCATAACTTTGATAATAACTAACAATTGGATGAAAGACTGGAACATTTAACTTTTTTAAAATTTCTACACCCTGAACCTTTTTTAAACCATGGTTTTCAACAGAGGTTTCCAATGGAAAAGAGAGCATGTTAATTAGAGCATCTATTAACCTCTCCTCTCCCCTAAAAAAGTATTTTAGTATACAGTCACCTCCACTAATGGCCTTTAACTCTTCATTTCTTGCTCCATAGGTAAAGACAGGAATGACATTAAAGTATCTCTCAAGACTTTCTATAAGTTTATCTATAATTTCAGTGTCTTCATTAATAATATAGTGCCTTGAAAATAGAATTCCTACAGTTTCCTCTTTTTTAAATTCCACATCTTCTAAAAATTCATCTAAGTGCTCCCAAATTTTTCCCTTGTAATAGATTCCCTGCATAGGCATTTCTTTTGGAGGTTCATAGTGAAGATCTTCCTTCAACACTTCCCTTAATAAAAATAGAATTAAGTTTTTGAAATTTTCAAGCCCTCCATAGACCATATATAAATAGCAATCTCTTGACAGCTTAGAATTCCAAAATTCTGGATTTTGCCCTGTAATGATCAAATTTTTTACATTTAAATTTAGCTCTTCATAGAAGTTATCACTATTTGTTCTATATATTAAAACTATATCTGAATCTTTAGCATCTTCTAAAAACTCTTCTAACCTCTCTGGCATCTCTCTTGTTGAATACACCCTAATATTTATATTCAACTTATCCTTAATACTATCATAAGCTTTTTTTAATATTGATGTGTAAGGAGCCCAGAGTAGTAGGGTAAGTTTCATAAATCCCACCAAAGGTTATAATATAGCTTGAGTAAATAATATTACTATTTATATCTAATTGTGAAATTTTTATTATTCTGTTAATACTAAGTAATAAATAATGGTGATATCTTGACATATCCATTTACAGCAATTGTTGGACAGGAGAAGATGAAAAAAGCTTTAATTTTAAATGCAATAAATCCAAAAATTGGGGGAGTTCTCATTAGAGGGGAGAAGGGGACAGCTAAATCTACAGCAGTTAGAGCCTTGGCTGATGTACTTCCAGAGTTGGAAGTTGTTGAAGGCTGTCCTTTTAACTGTGATCCCAATGGAGAGCTATGTGACATATGTAAAGAGAGAAAAAAAAGAGGAGAGCTAAAAGTTATTAAAAGAAAAATGAAGGTTGTTAATCTTCCAATAGGGGCTACTGAAGATAGAGTTGTTGGAACCCTTGATATTGAGAAAGCCATTAAAGAGGGAATAAAGGCTTTAGAACCAGGGATATTAGCTGAAGCTAATAGAAATATCCTATATATTGATGAAGTCAATTTATTAGATGACCATATTATTGATCTCCTCTTAGATGCTGCTGCTATGGGATGGAATATTATTGAGAGAGAAGGAATAAGGGTTAAACATCCATCAAGATTTATCTTAGTAGGAACCATGAACCCAGAGGAAGGGGAGTTAAGGCCTCAAATTTTAGATAGATTTGGGCTTATGGTTGAAGTTGAAGGACTAAGGGATATAAAAGAGAGAGTTGAGGTTATAAAGAGAGTTGAAGAGTTCAATGAGAACCCTGAAGCATTCTATAAGAGGTTTGAAGAAGAACAAAAAAAATTAAAAGAGAGAATAATAAAAGCAAGAGAAATTTTAAAGAATGTTAAAATAAAGGATGATCTCTTAGAACTCATTTCCAAGATCTGTTTAGAGCTTGGGATCCAAACAAGTAGGGCAGATATAACAGTGGTTAGGACAGCCAAGGCTATAGCTGCATTTAATGGTAGAGAGTATGTAACCTTAGATGACATAAAAGAGGCTTGTGAGCTTGCTCTACCCCATAGAATGAGAAGAAAACCATTTGAGCCTCCAAGGTTAGAGAAAGAAAGGATAGAGGAAATAATAAATAATGAGCTAAAAAAAAACTAAGTGATGAAGAGAGAAAGGGAGAGAATAGAGAGGAATATAGTAATAATAATGAGGAGAGTATAGAAGGAAGCTCTGGAGGTGGAGAGAGAAGATTTGATCCTAAAGGGAGTGTAGATCCAAAGATACTAAGCTTAAAGCTAAAAAGAAGGCATAGATATGGAAGTGGTAGGCATATAAAAAGCTTCAGTAGAAAGGGGAGATATATAAAATATAGGTTAGCTAAGAACACTTCTGATATAGCCCTTGGAGCCACTTTAAGAGCTGCAGCTATTCATCAAAAGAGGAGGAGAGAGAAATACAAAAATAAAAATTTAGCTCTTTACATAGAAAAAGAGGATTTAAGAGAAAAAATTAGAGAGAAGAAAATATCAAGCTATATTTTATTTGTTGTTGATACAAGTGGATCCATGGGAGCTTTAAGGAGAATGGAACTTGCAAAAGGAGCTATAAGATCTCTTTTAGTAGATGCATATCAGAAGAGGAATAGGGTAGGGATGATAGTATTTAGAAAGGATTCAGCTGACTTAATCTTACCTTTCACTTCCTCAGTAGAGCTTGCTGAAAAATCATTAAGGGATGTGCCAACAGGAGGAAGAACTCCACTATCAAAAGCTTTTTTAAAAGCTTATGAAACATTTGAAAAAGAGCTTAGGAAGAATCCTAATATTATCCCAATTATGGTTTTCATAAGTGACTTTAAGCCAAATGTTGCTATCAAAAATGACTTTATAAAAGAGATCTATGAAATCTGTGAGAAGATTCATGAGAAAGGAATTAATACAATATTTATAGACACTGAGCCAAAAACCTTTATAAAACTTGGAATTGGTGAAGAATTGGCTAAAAAATTTGGATTTAAGTATTATAAAATAGATGAGATCAAGCTTGATGACTTACTAAAAGAAATTTAGATCTTATAGACATCATCTACAAAGGAATGGATAAGATCTATATTTTTATTTAATATTTTCTCAGCCTTCTCAGAAACATCTGTTATAGAGCTTATAGTTATAGCTGGCTTTGAAACTTCATCTAAGAATTTATATACATCCTTGTTGTGGAATAGTATTCCTTCATAGTATCTTAAATTTGGAATGGCATAGAGAACCCCATCTAAGGCCATAATGTCCTTAGAGGAATCTACTATAGTGTCTATAGTTAAAGTCATGGTTCCAGAGGTTTTAGAAACCTTAGCCTTTCTATAAGTTCTTAATAATCCTATTTTTTCAGCTTTATTTAAGAGATAGAAGGCTCTTTCATCAGTGTTATCTAACTCATAAATTTCAGTGTCAAATACACCCTTTGGATCCTCTATAATTGCTACCTTAGGAGAGAACTTAGCCAAGAACTCTGGCTCTACTCCACCTAAGCCAGTTAAGTCTATTAATAAATCTGGATTTACCTCATTTTTCATCATCTTTAACTTTAAGTCATTTAAGCTTAAGAACTTGGCATTTGTATTAATAAACTCTTTCATAAACTCATGTATATCAACTAAGTAAATATTTTCAGCATAGCCACTTAACTTCTGTGCCACCAAGTTCCCCCAGAGGTAGACTCCAAAGATTATAGCTTCTTTAAATTCCTCTCCTTCTAAAAATCTTTTTATAGCATTAAATTTTTTTTCAGCTATGCTTTGTATTACATCAATAACCTTTGTTTTTGTTTCAATTGTTAAAACCTTTTCAGTGATTCCCTGTTTCATAACCCCACCCTTCTTAGAGCATCTTTAACCTCTTTCTCTATCCTTCTTTCTAAGCTCTCCTTGTGAATTGCTGAACTCTCAGAGAGAGAGGCTGTTAATATTCTCCCCTTACTATCCATAATAACCAACATAGAGCCAGAGCCAGGAACTCCTAATCTTCCTCTGGCTATGTAGAGATCAGCATCTTCAACATCTAAGGCTATTAACCCCTTTGCTATGGCTGGCATTCTTGAGAGATCAGCTACTTTAGTATCTAAATCTATCATTTTTATTTCAGCATCACAAATCTCTGAAATAATATTCTTTATTACTTTAAATTTCTTTTCATTGTTTGTTGCTACAACAATTTTTTTAGCACTTTTTATAGTTTCCCTTATAGCTTCAACCTCTTCCTCTCTATCCCCCTCTCTCTCCCCTTTAAGAGATTGTAAATAAGCTCTCTTTATAAGGTTAGATAAGTCTCTGTTGCCCATATCTCACACCAAGCTCTTCAAAGATTTTTTTACTAATCTTCTCTCCTAATATATTAGCAACCTTCTTAGGATTTTTTATAATATCTTCTCTATTCCTTATTCCAGCTGAGTAAAGTTTCCTTGCTCTAACCCTACCAATATATTTAATTTTTAACAACTCTAATAGCTCTTCCTTAGCTCCATACTCAAGCCTTAACTCTAAATTAGGAACCTCTTTATTCAAAATTTTGGCTATCTCCTTCAAGCTATAGCTTAACCACTTAGCTACTTCAACCTTGTATCTTAAAATCCCTGGCTCAACCTTATAGGTTTTTAAAATCTCATCTTCAGGAACCTCATTGATCCAGTCATAGAGCATCTTAGCAGTCTTAAACTCTTCTAAATTCTCATAGCTAATAAAGATTTCATAATTTAACAGCTCTTCAGCAAGCTCTTCTTCCTCTTTTCTATAAACCCTTAGTAAAGGCTTCATTTCAATACATTTACATAGAATATATAGAAGGTGGAGATCATCTTTAACCTCTATGTTGTCAATCATTATCTTAGCTGAGAGGGGATCTAAGTAAAGGTTGGACACTTTTTTCCCTAAGGGAGTGACTTCAAAATTTTTAATAAAGTTACAATCTTCAAGAAATTCTATGATTTCTTTAATTTTCTTTTTAATCTCATCTAAATTCTTATACTGATAGGCATAGAAAGTATTCTTTATAAATTCTTCAAGGTCATACTCATCTAACACATACCTTGTAGCTATCAACCCTAAAATTTGGGTTCTTAAAACAGAGTCATTAGATAACTTTGAATATATTGGCTCAGGCTTTTGGGTTAAGCACTGTAAAGCTCTAAGATAGTCTCTCTCATCCTTAGCCACTAAGATCCCTTCTCCATACTCATCCAACCCTGGCCTTCCAGCTCTTCCTATGCACTGTTGAACTTCCATAATTGGAATGTAAGTTAAGCCTCTCCTTGTGTATCTCTTTAGCTCACTGATAATAACTCTTCTACATGGTAGATTTAAGCCAAATGCTAAGGTTGTTGTTGAGCAAATAACTTTTAATATTCTCTCTCTAAAAGCCTTCTCTATAATTTTCCTATGCTCATAGGTTAAGCCAGAGTGATGAAAAGCTATTCCCTTTCTTACACAACTGGCTAATTTTTTACAAAGCTCTGTAGGGGGGTCAAATAAGGATAAGAGCTCTTCACTAATCTCCTCTAACTTTCTTTTTTCACTCTTCTTTAGTAGATCAGAGAGGTCTAAGCTTAAAGCTCTATTTTCAGCCTTTTTCTTTGTTGGGCAGAAGATAATGACACTACCATTATCTTTAACAACCTCTTTAACAATATCTTGACACTCCTTAACTTCTCCATCTAAATACTCTATAACTCCTTCTCTGTAAATTCCCTTCCTTAACTCTACTGGTCTCCAGTTGTCTAATAGGAGTTCAGCATTTAGCCACTCACTTAACTCCTCAGGATTTCCTATAGTTGCAGACAACCCTATAATTTGAACATCAAGCTCTTTCAGCTTGGTTAATAAAACCTCTAAGGTTCCCCCTCTTTCACTATCTCCAATAACATGAATCTCATCAACAACAACCACTGAAATATCACTTAACTTAATCCCATGCCTCCAGAGAGAATCAAACTTTTCAGCAGTTGTTATTATTAAGTCATAATTCTCTAAGTCTTCATCTTCATCATAGTCTCCAATTGATAAAGCCACCCTAACCCCAAACTTCTCATACTTTTTCTTAAATTCCTCATACTTCTCAGAGGCAAGAGCCTTTAATGGAACTATATAAACCCCTTTCTTCCCCTTATCTAAGAGAAGATGGTTAATTAATGCCATCTCAGCTATTACTGTTTTCCCAGCCCCTGTTGGAATTGAGATTAAAAAATTTTTCTTCTTATCTAAAATTCCCAACTCTAAAGCTTTCTTTTGTGGAGGCCTTAACTCTTTAATGCCTAAAAATTTTAATATCTCATCCATGGTTATACACTTATTTAGGTGATAAAATGGAGCTCATGCTAATAATAACTCTACTCATGCTTTTTATTTTCTTTCTATCTATAGTAGCCTTAGTATTAAAAAGAGATAGAAAAGAAAGAGTGGTTAGAGAAAATAGTGATGACTTCTTAAAAACGGCTGCTGCTGTAGCCACTGGGGTAGTTGCTGGTGAGTTAATAGCTGATGCTATTGAAGATATGGTTGAAAAAGATATAGATGAAGAAGAAATTGATGACTATAGTGACTTTTAAATATTAAATCGCTTCCCTTCCTTCCTCTTTTGTTCTAACTCTAACGACTTTCTCAACAGGCAAAACGAATATCTTGCCATCTCCAGGTTTTCCTGTTTTAGCGTTCTCGCAAATTATGTCAATAACTTTATCAACATCCTCTTCTTTAACAACCATCTCTATCTTTATCTTTGGCAGAAGATCAACAACGAACTCTCTTCCTCTATACCTCTCTACAATTCCCCCCTGAACGCCTCTACCTTTAACCTCACTAACAGTCATCCCCAAATAACCAGCATCAGCGAGAGCTTTTTTAACAACATCTAACCTTTCTGGTCTTATAATGGCTTCAATTTTTTTCACACTGAACCACCAAAAAATTTTTAGTCATTAGTGTAGGCACTAACCTTTAATATTCCTTCATCCAGTCCAGTCTCTTCAACCTCTTTAGGAACTCTTAAACCTATTATTATATCTAATCCTTTATATATTATTACTCCTCCAACTATAGCAATTAATCCTATAACTACAGCTCCAATAATTTGCCCAACTAAGGAAGTAGCTTGCTCTCTTAACAAGAATGGGATTCCAGCACATATAACTCCAATTAACCCACTCATGGCATGTACTGGGCCAATAGCACAAACATCATCTATTTTTAATTTCTCCTCTATAAATTTATAAGTGAATGGCTGCTGAAACCCTGCTAAGAATCCAACTATCAAGGCTCCTATTGGAGTAAATAAGTCTACTCCACTACATACAGCAACTAAGCCAGCACACATACCATTAGCTGTATAGAGAGGATCATTTTTAGAGCTTAATGCCCCTCCAATGATTCCTCCAGCCAAGGCCATGGTTGTAGCTATAGCAACCCTTGTTAATTCTAACCCATCTCCAACACTTGCAGCACTTCCAATATTAAACCCATACCATCCAAAGGCTAATATAAATGCCCCTAAAACTGCTAAAGGGATGTTATGCCCTGGCAAGGCTTGAGGAACTCCATTTATATATTTTTTTATTCTTGGCCCTAAGAAGTAAGCAGCCACTAAACCAACCAAGCCACCAAAAAGATGGACAGCTCCACTACCAGCATAGTCATGGAAATTGATACCCAAGGATTGAAAACCCCCTCCCCAGACGAGGTGTTCAACAATAGGGTAAAGGATGGAGCCAACTATCAAGGCTCCTAAGAAGTATGGTAAAATTTTAATTCTCTCTGCAACTCCTCCAGTTATTATAGTGACAGCTGCAGCTGCAAACATAACCATCTTCATAAACCAAGCTCCAAGCTCAGCATCAAAGTTTCCAGTAATTAGTGGAACAATATAATTAAAACCATAGGCTATACCATAACCTATAAACAGATAACCAATGAAAACAGCAGCTAAGTCCAACAACTTTAAGAGACAGTGATAAGCAGCATTTTTATGACTAAATTGTCCTATTTCTAAAGCTATAAACCCTGCTTTCATAAAGAATATTAATGAGGCTGCCCATAAAAAGAAAAAGATGTCTAAACCTTGCAATTTTTCACCTCAGTTAATTTTAAATTTTAAAATTTACTAAGTTTAAATGTATATAGGAACTCTTCTTCCCATCTGTAGCTTTTCCTATTTCCTAAATGGCCTATAAAAAAATTCCTAAGGAAATGAGTTTCTTTTTTCCTAATTAGAAAGTAAGAAAAGCTTAGAAGTAAAAATATTAATTGTGATGTCTATGCTCTACATAGAGTTAAAGAAAATAGACTTAGCCCTTTACAGAGACAGCATTCTGAAATTTTCAGACATGATTCATGTTATAGCTAAAGATTATCCAATATTCAAGAAGTATATTAGGGAAGATATTAACTTCAATAGAGTGGCTAAGAAAACAAGAAAGTTAAGAAAGCTAATAAGATATGACTTAAAGAGACCTGAGAAGGATGAAGATTTAGCAAGCTACATACTTCTAAATATAAAAAAGGATGTAAGTAACTCCCTACTGACAGACTATATTATAGCTCTAAAAACTATTGAATATTTAAAAAAATCTATTATAGTTCCAGAGGCTTGGTTAAACACTTGTTATAAATTCTTCCCAAATTCTTTAGCTTTTGTCTTAAAAAAATTTGGAATTAGTGTTAAGAGAAAAGAAAGGAGAATTAGTGATTATGAAACCATCTACTTAGAGGATTTACTACCCTATATTTGGTTCTCCTACCTCTCTCAATATTATCCAAACCTCAATGAGGTTATGAAAAAAGTTAAAAAAGAAACTCCTTGGCTCACTGAGGAGAAGAGAGAGTTTTGGGAGGTTGTGAGAAGAAGATGTCATGAAAATTTAAGAGCTTAGTATCTTCTCCTTCATCTCAGCTATCTTCTTAGCATACTTCTTATTGTAAATGTTTGCTATCCTCTCAATAGCATCTAAGAGATTTAAGAGATGCTCTAAGTAGTAGTAGAGATCTCCAGAGTATATTTGAATTCTAAAGTCTTCATAGAAGATCTTACAAATTTGCCCAACACTTTTTTTATTGGCTCTTAAGTTAATAATCTTCTCTAAAACTCTCTCAAAGCCAGCTCCTTCAAACTCCATAAGGATAGGGATTAAGATATTTTTTAACTTCTTATCTCTAATTTTTTCCATATTCTCCTTAATCACCTCCAAGGCATCAAAAAACTTTATTGGAATGTTTATTTTTAAAACCTTTTTTAAATTCTCTCTTAAACTATGAGATAGATAAATATTTTCAAGTGGCATAATCTCAGAGATCAGTAATAGAGGATCTTCATCTTTTAACACTCCCTCCTTTATCCTCTCAGCCACCCTTGGGTATAAGAAAGAGATGGAAACAGCTCTCCCATATCTTGTTATCTCTCTTCCCTTAACCATTCCATAACTCTCCAACTTTCTTAATATCTTCTCTGTTGAGTAATTTCTTCCTAAGTAAGGAACTTCATCTATCTCCTTAATCCCAGCTGATAGTGTAGCAAGTATTTGCTCCTCCTCTTCATCTTCATTATATACTATATTAACATTCTCAGGCTGAGCATTTAGTAGCTTAAAAGCTACTTCATCTTCACTCTCTTCCATCTTTGCATGATACTTTTTTCCAATCTCTATTAGTAAATAAACCTTTCCAAGCTCATGCATTCCTTTCCTTCCAGCCCTTCCACAGATCTGTTGGAATTCTGCAGGCTTTAGCCAATCTCCTCCCATGGCTAAGCTCTCCAAGATAACAGCTGAAGCTGGGAAGTCAACACCAGCAGCTAAGGCTGCAGTAGTGACTACACACTGTAACTTCTGCTGAGCAAACTCTTCCTCTATTCTTCTCCTTCTACTATACTCTAAGCCAGCATGGTAGAACTCTGCCTTTATCCCTTTACTTTTTAAATGTCTTGCTATATACTCAGCTCTCTTCCTTGAGTATGTGAATATTAAGCTCTGTCCTCTATAGCCAAACTTAGAGACATTTTTCCACTCACTTAATACAATATCCCTAATGAAGTTTAGCTTAGTAAATTCATTCTTACAAAAAATGATATGCCTTTCCAAGGGAACAGGCCTTCCCTTATAGAGGACTAAGTTAGAGTTTAACTTCTTAGCCAGCTCCTTAGGATTTCCTATAGTTGCAGATAAATAGATCATTTGAGCATTAAACTTATATCTCAACCTTCCAATTAACCCATCTAATCTTGCTCCTCTCTCTTCTAAGTTTAGAGAATGAACTTCATCTATCACAACTGTTCCTACATCCTTCAACTTGTTACTTCTAATTAAGTAATCAATTCCCTCATAGGTTCCAACTATAATATCAGCATCTAAGGAAGTGTTAATATCTCCTTTCTTACTCAGCCTTCCAATTCCAACCCTTAAAGAAACCTCAAATTCTTTATATCTCTCCCTAAACTCATTATACTTCTGATTGGCTAAGGCTACTAAAGGAACTAAAAATAAAAATTTCCCTTTACCTTCAATTAAATTTTTAATGCCAGCAAGCTCTCCAATCAAGGTTTTTCCTGAAGATGTGGCTGACACAACCAATAGATCTTTTCCCTCCAAGAGGCCAGCCTTTACAGATAGAGTTTGAACAGGAAGGAGTTCATAAATATTTCTCTCCTTTATCTTCTCCTTTAAATAGTCTGGAATGTTTAGCTCATCAATCTTTAAATTCTTTATCTCCTTTTCTTCTCCAACAATAATATCATATCTTGTTAGCTCACTCTCCTTAGATGGTCTCTTTATACTCAAAAGCTTTAAAACCTTGTCAACATCCCTAAATTTCCTTAAAAATCTCTCTATAAATTCCTCTTTTATGTTGATCTCTTCCTTAACCTCATTTATAGCACAACTCAAACAGATGTAAAAAGAGGAGTATTTTACTTTGTTACTATTTGTTAATTTTTTATAGACATTTTTTAAAAGGCAAAAAGGGCAAAGATCTATTTCCTTAACCTTTATCCCTAAGCTTTCTAAGATCTCCTTGGAATCATCTAAGCAATAAACCTTTTCAGATTTTAATAGATTTAAAACTTTAGATGGCTGTATTAACTTGTCTCCTAACCTACATCTATATAACTTATACTTCTCTCCAACCTTCTTATAGCTGGCAAAGATCTTCTCTTTATTTTTAACTTCCTCCCCTTCCTCTACATTGTTAACTCTAACTATCTCAATCTCATCCTTCTTTTTCTTTGGCTTTCTTACAATTATCATAATACTCTTGCCCCTTCATTGTTAACTCTTGTCTCTATAACTTTTCCTAACCCCTCTAACTTCTCTCTAATATCTTCCTCAGCTATAGCTATATAAGATGGTCCAGTCCCAGATAAGCCAGCTGTTATAGCTCCAGCTTCAAGGCATTTTATAGCTATATCAGTAGGGAAATTTAAGGCTGAGCTGTAAAGAAGTCCATTTAAAAATAGAGCTTTAAAATACTCTCCATTAAGGGCTAAGTTGAAGACAGGTTCAACAAAGTTTTTTAAAAGTTTCATTCTTTTGACATCAACATTCTTCTTAAGGTTTGGTAAGATGACATAAATTTTTAAGTTTTCTCTTAACCTATCTCTCTTTAAAATTTCCCTCTTAATGTTGTCAGTGATACAAACCCCACCATAGTAAGAGGCTGTGGCATCATCATAGGCTCCAGTAACTGTTAATTTTTCATCAAAGCATGACTTTATAGCCAAGTCTAAAACAACTTTGTCATCAACCTTCTCTCCAAGGGCTGAGATAGTAGCTAAAACTGTGGCATTTGAGACTGCTGAGCTACTGCTTAGCCCAGACTTTATAGGAATCTCTGTTCTTGTCTCAACATAGGCAGAGTAGTTATAGCCAAAGTATTCTAAAGTATTCTTAACACACCTAACTATTAAATTTGGCTCTATTTTATGGTCTAAAACTTTTCCCTCAATTCTATTTTTACCATCATCTATTAACCTAACCTTGGCATAAACCTTTAAGTCTAAACCAAAAGCCCCTCCTTTTCCTGTGGCTATGGCATTAATGATAGTTCCAGAAGCTAATGCATAAGCCTCTCCTTCCAAATAGATGCACCTCAAATTAGCTTTAATTTATACTTTTCAGCAAGCTCTAAAGCTTCTCTCATCTCTTCATATGTTAGAGTTCTATTTATATCCTTATAGTAAATAGCTAAATACTCTGGTCTATATTGAAACATGACATTAACATAGAAGTCAAATTTTGAGAGGAATTTAAATATTCTCTCAGTACAGCAGTAGAGATGGTTGGGCATAACTAAGTGTCTTACAATGACATCAACATCTAACAAACTATGGTTTCTTGACACAATGTCAAAGTAATTCCTTATCTTTGAAAGTCTTTCAGCACACTCATTATTTCCAAACTTAAAATCTGTTAGATAGAGGTCAACAACTCCATCTAATAAATTGAGAGCTTCTAAGGTTAGGTACATGTTTGAATTCCAAACAACTGGGATATTTACATTAGTATATTTTAAAGTTTTTAATATACTCAATAGATGAGGAGTTGGCTCTCCTCCTACAAAATTGACATTTTTTGATAAAACTCTTCTAAACTCAATAATCTTAGCCATCTTTTTCTCATCATACTTTAAGCATCTATTCTTTATTTTTGGGTTAAAGTAAACTTGAGAAATATCCCAATTTTGACAAAAGACACATTTAAAGTTACACCCACAGAAAAAGATTGTATGAGAAGGGATTAAAATTTTCTCCTCCCCATAGTGTAAAAATTCTGTTGCATAGTAGCTTTCCTTTATTCTACAAAAACCCCTCTCCTTCTCTCTATTTATGTAGCATCTATGCTCACAAAAGCAGCAATTTCTATAATACTCTTCAGCAATCTTAATTTTTAAATCTAATAGGTTAGGCTCTACAAAGCTAATATCTTCCAAGGAATAGCTTTCAAAATTTATCCTACTTAATAGCTTATCATGTATCTTAATAAGCTCTTCAAGCTCTAAGTCAAGAGTTTCTATAGGAATAGATTTTAAAATTAAAAATCTTGCTGGCTTCTCATTGTTGGCTATTTCCAAGTATCTCATAGGAATCCCCTTACTAATAGATAGATGGTTAAAGTAGTGAGGTGAAGGAAGTAAATTAAAAAGCTATACTTTAGGAATTTAGTGATATCAACCCTTCCTTCAGAGAGCCTTATAGTTATTAAATTTGCAAAAGAAGCTATTAAACTTCCATTTCCTCCAACATTAACCCCATAGGCTATTGCTAACCAATTATCATAGAGGTTTGAGAGTAGTATAGCTGTAGGAACATTGGAGATAACTTGAGAGAGTAGGGAGGAGTAGGTCATAATAATAATGTCTTGGCTAAAGTTGATTTTAAAGATCTCTATAATTCCCAATCTCTTCAAGCCCTCAATATCTATAAATAGTGAGCAAAAGGTTAAGAGGAAAAGAATGTCTACCCTAATTCTCTTTTTTACTAAGATGTATAAGATGATTGGCAAGAGGTAAAGAGAATTAATAATATTTAGAACTGACAAAATGGTTAAGATAAAAATGAATATATAAATTAACCAAACTTTTTTAAATTCCTTCTCCTCTAACCTTTTCACACAGAATTTTTTAAAGTCTAAGAAAGGGAGTATAACAAGGATTCCTAAGACTTCAAAAGGAATCATGTTAATAACAAATTCTGTAAAGTTAAGATGGTAGTGATAAAAGATAAATAAGTTCTGAGGATTTCCAAAAGGAGTTAATGAAGAGCCAATATTTGCAGCAATTCCCTCTAAGATAATAATCTTATTTAGCTCTAAATTACAGTATCTTGCTAAGATTAAGGTTAGAGGAACTATAATAAATAGTGAAATATCATTAGTTACAAACATGGACAGAATTAAAGTTAAGAAGATTAGGGTTAGAAATATTCTTCTTGTTCTTTCAATAATTTTTATTGAGAGATATTCTAAAAAGCCAGAGTCTTTTAGTAAGTTAACAATAACCATAATATAGAATAGGCTAATAATTGTTTTCCAATTTATAACTAAGAGAGCTTCCATAGGATTTATTAAAAATATCAAAAATACTATGGAGAGAAGGATAAAGAAGGAGAAGATGAGTTCATCAGCTTTTAACATAAAAATCCCTATATCCTTGGATATTAAAAGCCTTAAGTGATAACATGCTAATAAAAAGTGTAATCTCATATAAAGAGGCTTTAGAGATAGTAAAGAAACATTTTAAGCCAAATATCTCAGAGGTTAGTTTAATCAACTCCCTTAATAAGATTTGTGGAGAGGACATTAAAGCTTTAATCTCTCTCCCTTACTTCAAAAGCTCAGCCATGGATGGCTATGCAGTTAGAGCTGAGGATGTTAGAGGAGCAAGTGAAACAAATCCAATTATTTTAAGGTTGGTTGATAAAGAGGAGATTGATGAAGGAGAGGCTAAGAAAGTATTTACTGGCTCTCCTCTGCCAGAGAATGCTGATTCAGTTGTAATGAAAGAGTTTTGTAGAGAAGATAATGAATTAGTCGAAGTTTATAAAACTGTATTTAAAGGAGAGAATGTTAGAGAGATTGGAGAGGATGTTAAGAAGGGAGAACTTATCTTAAAAAAGGGAGATAAGATTAGAGGTTTTCACTTAGCTCTACTCTCTTCCTTAGGGGTTAGGAAAGTTAAGGTTTATGACTTAACCTTTGGGATTATAAATACTGGAGATGAACTTATAGAGTTGGAAGAATTTAATATTAATAAATTAAACCACAAGATAGTTAACTCTAACCTCTTTTTACTCTCTGGCTTAATTAATGAGTTGGGCTTTAACTACAAATACTATGGAATTGTTAAAGATGACCCAGAGAAATTAAAAGATGTTATTAAAAAGGCTATAGATGAGGTTGATTCTCTAATCATTACTGGAGGTACATCTGTGGGAGAGAGAGACTATAGTGTAAAAGTAGCTAAGGAGCTTGGAACTTTGTTAATACATGGAGTTAATACAAGGCCTGGCAAGCCCTTTGCCTTCTCTTTAATAAAGGATAAGCCTGTCTTCCTACTCTCTGGCTATCCTGTTGCCCTACTAACACAGTTTGAGCTCTTTATCTATAGGTTAATAACCAAGAGAAAAAAAGTTAAGTTACCCCTCTCAAGAGGAGTAGCTTCAGAGCTTGGAAGATTAGATCTATTAAGAGTTAAGGTTTATGACAAAGTTGAGCCTCTAAGGATAGGAGGAAGTGGAATTATAAGCTCTTTAATTAAGAGTGATGGCTATCTTCTAATCCCTGAAAATGTTGAAGGCTATGAGAAAGGAGAAGAGGTAGAAGTGTATCTATGGTAATCTATATAATCTTAGGCTCCCTCTGTGGAATCTTTACAGGCTTAATTCCAGGAATACATCCTAATAATATTGTAGCTCTCTCTTTTATCTTCTCTCCATTACTTGGAGAGAATTATCCTTACTTCTTAGTTTCTTTGGTTATTACTCACTACTTTATCAACTTCATTCCCTCAGCTCTCTTAGGAGTTCCTGATGATGAAACAGCCATGTCAGTGTTACCTATGCATAAACTAACCCTAAAAGGAAGGGCTTATGAAGCCATCTTCTTAGCTGGCTTAGGAAGTTTTTTAGGAGTTATCTTCTCCTTAGTGATAAGTTTAATTATAGTTCTCTTAAGTTTTGACATAAATAAGGTTTATTTAGTGATCAAGCCCTTCCTACCAATAATTTTGTCTCTCTTTATTTTACACCAAATTTTAACATCAAAGAATATCTATGATCTTCTAACCATTTTCCTCTCAGGAATCTTTGGGATAATCATCTTCTACTTAAACCCAAGTTTTAACTCAACTTTAACAGCTGTCTTTACTGGGATGTTTGGAATTCCCCTACTTTTAAACAACCTAAAAGAGCAAAAATTTATAACTCAGCATATTAAAGAGGTAGAATTTAAATTAAGCTATTTAAAATCCATCTTCTTCTCTTCAGTTGTTGGCTTCTTCAGAATGTTCCTTCCAGCAGTTAGTGGGGCTCAGTTAAACTATATCTTAGGGAAAATCATAAAAGAGGAAGATATAGAGAACTTTTTAGTCTCTCAAGGCTCTATAGTGTTGTCTAATGAAGTCTTTTCCCTATTAGCTGTCTTTTTTATAGGCACTGGGAGAAGTGGAACAGCCAAGGCTTTAGAAACTCTTAACTTGAACTTACTTTCTCTTTTATTGGCCACATTTTTAGCATCAACTTTAGCATTCATTATATTGATTAACTTATCAAAATATCTAATTAAAGTTCTACAGAGGGTTAATTTTAAAGTAGTTTCAGTTTTCTTTATATTCTTATCTTCCTCTATAGTTATCATCATCTCCTATAATCATCTCCTCTATCACTTAGTTGTCTATCTAACCTCTATAGCCATTGGCTTAATAGCTACAAGGGGGAATATGTCAAACATGATTAATGTCTTGACATTTCCAACTATATTAATGTTGGTGAAACCATGAAATTCCTCTTAGATGGAAAACTAATTTTTAGTAAAGAGATTGATGAAGAAGCTAAAGAAGAGATAAAGAGGTTCTTAGAAGGAGAAGCTAAAGAGTTGCTGAAGAAAGGAGTTCCTAAAGGAAAAGAAGGAGCTAAAATAGTTGATTATAAAGTTGAGGGGAACAAATTACTCCTAACCATAGAATCTGGAAGATATGCAAGGGCTCATGACTCTATATTAAGGTTAAAGAAAGCTTTATCTCAACTCTTAGGGAAGAAGTATAGGATAGGAGTTAGAAAGGTGGAGATTGATCTATATAAGGTTGAGATTGAGACAGATAGAGAAATTGATATAAAGATTCCTGAGTGTGAAGTCATTTCTGAGAAAGATAAAGTAGTCTTAATCTTTAAAGACATGTCTGAGAGTGATATAAGGAGAAATGTTATAGATAGAGCTGTTAAACTAATATTAAGTGAGCTTGAAAAAGAGGAAGATTTAACTAAAAAAGTTTGTAAGATACCACCAGGAACTATAGTTAGAGAGTACAAAGCCAAGAGAAAGATAACCTTTGATGAGGATGTAACTGATGTTGCTGAAAGGCTTGGCTGGATAAAAAAGTTCCCTGGAAGAGGACAGTGGTTTTATGCTCCACCTATGGCCTCTCTATTTAGAGCATTTGAAGACTTGATAGTTGAGAAGATTAAAAAAATTGGATTTGTTGAAGCTCTATTTCCTAAGTTGATTCCATTAGAGATTATGTATAAGATGAGATACTTAGAGGGCTTACCAGAGGGAATGTTCTATGTTTGCCCTCCAAAGAGAGAGCCTGAGCTTTTTGAAGAGTTTGTTAAGGAGATGATGATAAAGAAAGAGATCCCAATAGAGAAATTGAAAAGTCTTTTAAGAAATCCTTCCTATGTCTTAGCTCCAGCACAGTGTGAGCCATTCTATCAATTCTTAGAGGGGGAGTTAATAGATGTTGATAAACCAATTATGTTTTTTGACAGAAGTGGATGGACATACAGATGGGAAGGTGGAGGAGCAAGAGGTTTAGATAGGGTTAATGAATTCCTCAGGGTTGAGTGTGTCTGGGCTGGTTCCCCTGAGGTTGTTGAAGAGATAAGGGATAAAACTTTAAAGGTTGCTGAAGAGCTTGCTGAAGAACTTGACTTAGAGTATTGGGTTGAGGTCGGAGATGATCCTTTCTACTTAGAAGGTAGGAAGAAGGAGGAGAGGAATATAGAGTTCCCAGAGGTTCCTAAGTATGAGATGAGGCTCTATCTTCCATATATAAAGGATGAGAGGAAAGGGGTGGCTGTAACCTCAGCTAATGTCCATGGAACCCACTTTGTTGAGGGCTTTAAAATTAAAGATTATAAGAATAGGAAAGTTTGGACAGGCTGTACTGGTTATGGAATAACAAGGTGGGTTGTTGGTTTCTTGGCACAGTATGGATTTAACTTTGATGACTGGCCAGAGAAGGTTAAGAAGAGAATAGGAAAGCTTCCAGAGGTTCCTAAGTTAGTAAGTTGGCCATGAATTTATCAAGCTCTTTTAAAAACTCTTCCTCTTCAACCTCTCTTAAGCTAATTTTTGGAATCTCCAACTTTAAGTTTAACTCCTTAGCCTTCTTACAAAATTCATGGTAGTCTATTTCAACCTCAGGGATTAAGCCTCTCTTCTCCTCACCAAGCTTTTTAACACCACAAACTTTAATATTGTATTTTTCAGCCAACTTTTTTATCTTCTCAAACAATTCAAAATTATAAACCTTATTTAAAATAATTCCTTCAACTTTCACACCATTCTCTTCTAAGAATTTTTTATAGATTAAACTTTCTAAGAAAGCCCCTTCTATCCCTGATAGGTTACAAGAGGCTATAATATAAACAGGAAATCCAAGCTTCTTAGCCACTTGATAGGAAGAGATATTCTTTAAAGCTCCTGTTAATACTCCCATCACTCCCTCTACAATATAGTAGTTATATTTAGAATTTTTAACAAATTCTTTAAACTCTTCAACAGAGCACCAACCTCTTCCTCCTATCTCTATGCTGTTATACTTACTCATCTCCTCCCTTAGAAGATAGAGAGAGGGAACTATATCTCTAACATCTCCACCAATCTTAGCCACAAAAACTTTCCCATCTAAGTGATAAGTAAGAGATGTTGTCAATAGGGTTTTCCCAGCATTGGAGCTTGTTCCTAATAAAACTACTCCTCTCTTTCCCAAGCTTTCCTTATACTCTTTATATGCTAAAGCCCTTTTTCTTAACTCTTCTCTCAAAATTTTATTTTTTTTAAAGATCTCTTCTTTCTCTTCCTCAGAAACCTTAAAAATCTCAAAAAACTTATCTCTAACCTCTCTATTGTCTAAAAATCTATGCACTAAGGTGCCAAAAACCTTATTTTTATAAGCTCCAGAAATAATTTCCTTCTCTTCAAACTTATAATTTAGCTTCTTAACCTTTGAAACTGTCAAAACCTTGGTTTTCCCATAAATTTTAACATCTCCATAGGTGTGACAGTGAAAGCCCTCTCCCTCTATGTTGTCAAAAGCTTTAAACTTAACCCAATCAGTACAAACCAATGGAGAGAATTCAACTTCCAATAAGCCTAAGCCCTCAACAATTTTCGGCTTTTCACTCTTTCTTCCTATATCTATCCTTTCTCCCAAAATTTGAAAGCCACTACAGATTCCAATTATGTAGCCATCAAACTCTCTAATAACTTCTAAATTAACCCCTCTCTCTATCAATGAACCTCCAGGGATTATTAGAGCATCTAAATTTTTAATTTCATTTAGGTTATTTTCATCAACTATCTTAGTTGGCAGATAACCAAAGGTTTCAAAGCATGGGAGAGAACTCTTAATATCTAAGATCCCTATCTCCATCTTAAGCCCCAAACTTCTCATTTCTATTTGTTAAGTCTAAAAGAATTCTCATTAAATGCTCTCCCTTAATCCAATGTAAAGAGCCTTTAGCACAGCTGAATTCATCAAAGTTCTTAACATCATCTCTTCTAACACTCTTCCCCCAGATAACTATAGGAACAGGATCAGCTGAGTGGTCTTTAACTTCTATTGGTGATGAGTGATCAGAGGTTAGAACAAAGTAAAGCTCATCTTTTGATATATTGTTAAATATAATGTTTAAGAGCTTATCAATCTCTTCAATAATCCTCTTCTTCTCTTCATACTTTCCATCATGGCTTGCCTCATCCGCAAGCTTGACATTTACTAAGGTGAAGTCATACTTCTTAATCTTATCAATGATTATCTTAGCCCTCTCTTCAACACTCATCTTTTTCTCATTAATTTCATATGTATCTAAACCCAACATCTTACCAATTCCCATTATTAAGGCTGTGCCAGCTATACAACAGCCTCTCATTCCATATCTTTCATAAAATTTCTCAACCTTAGGAACCTTCCCCCCACCTCTTGGTAAGACAATATTAGCCTTTGGTAACCCTCTCTTAGCCCTCTCTATGTTGATTGGATGCTTATCTAACTTCTCATAAACAATCTTTAACAGCTTGTTCAAAACTTCAGCTGTCTTCTTTCCCTCTTCACTTAGAGCCTTAACCTCTGGAACCTCTCCCTCTTTGTGTGGATCTCCATCACTAACCTTATCAGAAACATCTCCTCTTAAAACCAATGCTCCCCTATAACCCTTACTTTTGAATAAAATTTTAACTCCATCTATCTCCAACCCATCAATTTCCTTCTCCAACTCTTTAGCTTCCTCTTCACTTATCCTTCCAGCCCTTCTATCAACAACTTTAAAATTTTCATCAACTGTTGCAAAATTACATCTAAAGGCTACATCTCCCTCTTTCAACTCCATTCCTAACCCAAAAGCCTCTAATGGACCTCTTCCTGTATATACTTTATAAGGATCATAGCCAAGTATGGCCAAGTGTGAAGTGTCACTTCCTGGCCTAATTCCAATGTCTATAGCATTCATCAACCCACAGATCCCTTCTTCAGCAATCTTATCCATAGTTGGAGTCTTAGCCTCTTTTAAAGGAGTTAATCCCTTCTCATTAGGCCTATCTCCAAGGCCATCAATGATAAAGATAACAATTTTCATATCAATCCTCCTCTCAAGTAGTTCTTTAACACTGTAGGGATTAAGGTTGAAGAAATTACTGATAGAGCTATAATTGAAATAAATACACTTTCATTAATAATATTTAGGTTTAATCCTATGTATGCAGCCACTAAGGATGCTGAGATCTTAGGAATTGTTAGCATAGCCCCAACTATACACTCTCTTTTATCATACTTTAGTAGTTTAAGAGCAATATAGCCAGACAAGAACTTTAAAATGATGGATGAAACTATAATAATAAAGATGATTTCAAAGTAATTGAAGTTTATAGCCCTAATATTAACCTCCATTCCAAGCTTTAAAAAGAATATTGGGATAAAAAAGCCATAACCAATGGCATTTAAATTTTTATTTAATAGTTTATCATGCTCCTCCTTTGTTAGAGCTTCACTTATGGCTAAGCCAGAGATGAAGGAGCCAACTATTGGATGTAATCCTAAGAGCTCACCAGCAAGGATGGAGATGAAGAGGATAAAGAGAACAAAGTGAATTCTTTGAGCATGTAACTTCTCAAATAACTTTAGGATATATTTAGAGACCAGTGGGATTAGTAGAAGTAAGATAATAATATAAAAAAATGTGAGGAAAACAAAGCTTCCTATTTCTCCACCTAACTTAAGTTTAATGACTACAGAGAGCAACAATAGAGTTAAGAGATCAGTGGTTACAGTAGAGCTTAATATTAAAGTTCCTAACCTACTCTTAGTAAGATTTAGCTCATCTAAGAGAGAATAGACAATAGCTACTGAGTGGGAGGCAAAGATAACAGTTAATAACAAAGATCCTAAAAAATCCAAACCTAAAAATTTCCCTACTATATAACCTCCAATTCCTGGGATAGTGATGGAGAAAAAAGTTAATATCAAAGAATTCTTAAACTCATTTTTCAAGGTTTCATTATCCACTTCCAAGCCTGCTAAGAACATTAGCATAATAGCTCCAAACTCTCCAAAGGCTTTTAAGGTTTCATCTACTTGTAATATGTTTAACCCATAGGGCCCTATTATAATCCCAGCCAAGATTAGAGAAGTGATACTTGGAATCCTAAATTTCTTTAATAGATTGGGAACTATAAAGATAATGGACATAATAATAAAGAAAAATGCATATAAATCCATAAATGACCCATCCAATTTTATAGCTAATTCTAAGACTATAAGAATTATAAAAATGTTTTGTGATGTTTTATGTATCTTGTTCTCATTGTTGATTTAGATGATGATGTTGGAAGAAAAGCAGGGTTAAAAACCCCTATATTGGGAAGAGAGGAATGTATAAAGGCAGCTATAAAGTTAGGGCTTTCTGATCCAGGGGATAGTGATATCAACTCCATACTTGGAGGAGTTAAGCTATATGATGAGCTAAAAAAGGAAGGGGCTGAGATAGCAATAGTTTCCGGGTCTAAGGATGTGGAATCTAAGGAGTGTGCTGAAAAGATTAAAGGACAGTTAGACTTTCTACTAAATCTATATTCTCCTAAGTTCATTTATGTGGTTTCTGATGGAAAAGAGGATGAGCTAATTATTAACTACTTAAAAGGGCATGATATTTTTGTCTGGAAAAAGAGGATTGTAGTTAAACAGAGTGAAACCTTAGAATCAACTTACTACTTACTACAGGAGTTTATAAAAAAGACTATGGAAGAATATATCCCTTTAATCTTAACCTTTGTAGGCTTCTCTTTCCTACTCTATGCCATCTTTGCAGACATGGGTTGGAGATTAGTTATTGGAATTTTAGGGATCTATATATTAGCTGAGGCCAGTGGGGTTAGAAAAAAGTTATTTAATAGGTTAGATGAGGGCTCTGAACTCATAAACATTGAGCCTATAAGTTATGCTGCCTTCATTGTTGTTATCTTATTGGGAATTCTATATTCTTATAGTGTAACTCCAAAGTTTGATAATTTAAATTTATATATTGGAGAGTTTATATTAAACTTTTTAGACCCTCTAACTCTCTCTCTCATTATTCTCTTGGTTGGTAGATTTATCAGTAGAGTTATTAATTTAGAGGAGAATATATTTTCATTAATTAAGAGATATATCTTTTATCTAATCTGTATATTTATACTTAGAGAGTTCTTAGCCAATGGGGCAAAGTATATTATGGGAACTCTAAGTTTCTTAAACTTCTCTCTCTATGTCATTGTTTATTTAATAGTTATTATAATATTGACAGTTATCCTATTCTCTAAAGAATCTGGGAAAAAATGATAAAGATCATAGGAGTTAAAGAGAAGTGTATTGAACAAATAGAAAGCTTAGAAGATTTGAAGCCTGAGAAGTATAATATAGTTTGGATAGACTGTTATGACCCAAGAGATGAAGAGCTCTATAAAATTTCAAAATTTTTAGGGATTTCTATAAGTGATCTACAGGCTGGGCTTGATGATCAAGAGATCCCAAGAATTGAGGAGGAAGAAAATTATTACTTAATAATTTATAGAACTCCTCTTTTAGAGGAATATAGTACTTCAATCCTTGGAATTTTTATAAAGGATAATATTGTTCTAACTATCCATCCTGAAAAGATTAAGTCAATAGAGAGAATTTATAACATAGTAATAACAAGAAATCCTAATGTTTTTAAGAGCATTGGCTTCTTTATTTATGTAATTCTAAATGAGGTTACAAGAAGTTACTCAAGGATATTGGTTAGCTTAGAGGATGAACTGGAAGAGCTTGAGGATAAAATTATAAGTGGCTTTGACCAAAAAATTATTGAAAAAATTTTACATTTAAGAAAAACATTAGTTTATTTTCATAAAGCATTAATAGCCAATAGAGATGTGTTAGTCCTCCTTAAAAGGAAATATTTACCAATAATTGGGAAAGAAGATAAGGAGAACTTTGAAGATCTTTATTATGACACATTACAGCTTATAGACATGTCAGCAACATACAGAGAGGTTTTAACCTCAATGATGGACATAAGCTTATCTCTTGAAAATATAAAGATGAATCAGATAGTTAAGATCTTGACTATGGTTACTACCATCTTTGCCATCCCTATGTGGATCACTGGAATATTTGGGATGAATTTTGAATACATGCCTTTAATTTCCTCCCCATATGGATTTTGGCTATCTTTTACATTTATGCTTATATCTATAATCTTCTTCATCTATGTGTTCAAAAAGATGAGGTGGATCTAATTTGATCATCTGGCCCCAATATATAGATAAAAACAAGAGCAGAAAAGAGGGTAGGAAGGTTAGTAAAGAGATAGCTGTTAGAAATCCAAGCATAAAGTTGATTGAGAAAGCCCTAAAGAAAATGAATTTAAATTATAAAATTTATAGTGATAAGAGATATCCAAGAGAACATTGGGAGAGGGTTGGATATATAGAGGTTGAATATAATGGTAAGAAGTTAGAGTTTTTAAAAAAGCTATGTAAGGTTATAAGAGAGCTGTAATTATATAGATAGGGTTGTGAGAGAAAAAGATATAGCCAGGAGAAATTTTTTTAGCCTTTGAAATATTTGCTAAGACAATATCTAATTTATAATTATAGCTCTCCAAGAGCTTTACTATTTTTAAAGTATTTTCTAACACTATAGTGTTAGCAACTATATGACTTACTTCTTTTTCAGCCAATATCTTTATAATCTCTTCAATATTTTTAGTGCCTCCAATGAAGGCTTTGTTGAACTCTAAATTTTTTATAGCTTCTTCAGCCTTTCCATGGATAATTTCACAATTTTTTATATTAAATTTTTTTAAATTCTCCTTCAAATTTTCTATAGCCTCTCTATTTAGATCTATTGAATAAACCTTCTTAGCCCTTAAAGCTATCTCTACACTCATCCCTCCAGCTCCTGAGCCTATGTCAGCTACAATATCATCCTTAGACAAACTTAATTTATAAAGTGAGATAGCCCTAATCTCCTCTTTTGTTAGTGGCACTCTCTTAACAAATTGGTCATCAGGGATCAAAAATCGTCACCTATATATAATCCTTAATTTTAAAAATATTATATATAAAAGAAATTTAAAGATGGTGATATTAATGATTCCCTTAGTGCCAACTTCAAGGACTGAAATAGATAGGTTAGAGCATGTACTAATCTTAGGTACTTTGTTCAGGCCAGAGATCTTAGAGTTAATTAAAGATCCAGTAGAGAAAGTTACTTGGGTTGACTCCTTAGCCATAGCTGCTGGAGCCTTGGCAAGGGAGAAGGCTGGCTACACTATAAAAGAGATTGCTGATGAGCTTGGTAGAACTGAGCAAACTATTAGAAAGCATCTAAGAGGAGAGACTAAGGCAGGGAAGTTAGTTTTAGAAACCTATGAGATGTTAAAGAAAGGAGAACTTAACATAGAAGAGGTTGAGAAATTCTTAGAAACTGTTGCAAGGAAGGAGGAGTTAGAGGAGAAGTTGAAGGATATTAAAGCCTTGGAAGAAGAGCTTAATAAGGTTAAGAAGGAGAAGGAAGAGTTGGAGAAGAAGTTAATGAAGGTTAAAGAGGAGCTTAAGAAAATTGTTGAAGAGTTATAGCTATGCTTGGCTTAAAAATAGAGGATGCTATAAAGATTAATAAAAATTTGGAAAAGTATGCTATTAAGAAGGATGGAAAAGTTAGGCTAAATTTTAAAGATAAGAAGGCTCTTATTGAGTACAATAAAACTATTTTAAAACATCTTTTTAACTTGGATATGGATTTTCATGAATCAGCCTTAGTTCCAACTCCAATAAGTAGATATCTCTTTTTAGATTCTGTAACTAAAGAGTTGAAAAGAATTAAGAATAAAGATAAATTTAAAATGTTAGAAATTGGGACTGGGTCAGGGATTATAGCTTTATTGGCTGCTAAGATCTTTAACTATAATGTTGTAGCTACAGAAGTTATTGAAGACTATTTAAAACTTGCTGAGCAGAATATTTTAAAAAACTCCCTTAGTGAAAATATAAGGTTAATTAATTCAAGAGGAAAGATTATTAGAGGAATTCATGAGCTTGAAGGGGAAAAATTTGACATTATCCTCTCTTATCCTCCTTTCTATGATGACAATGCTGTAGCCAGTGGGAGAAAATTTGCTGGAGCCTTGGCTAAGGAGGTAGAGCTAATAGGTGGAGGAAAGTTTGGAGAGAAGTTCTCTTTAAGGTTGATAGAAGAGGGATTAGACTATTTAGAGAGGAAGGGGATAATATCTATAATGCTACCAAAAAAGCCAGAGAAGAGGAGAGAGATAATAATAAAGAATATGAAAGAGCTAAGCTTAGAGGTTAGGGTAGATGAAATAAATGTTGGAAAGAGAGTTAGATATGTAATAAAAGGAATATATTGAGCCTCTTTAATGAAGATTCGGAAATTGTTAAATATTATTTTTACCTTTTACCTTTGTGAAAACCTGTTCTCAATTTGTAACCTTTTTTATCACTAAATATAAATTAATGGAATTTGGTGAAAGAGATGGATATGAATAGTGTAATAGGTTTAAATTCTGAAATATATAAAACTTTTGAGAAACATGCTGAAAACTTGGAAGAGCTTAGGTTAGAGCTTTTCAACACTCTTAAAAAGATAGAGTGGGAAGTTAGAGGGAAAAGAATTAATGAAATAGATAAATTCATAACTTTAAAGGCTATAAATATCTTCCTAAATATAATTTCTAAGAATAATGAGGAACTTATTAACTATAGCACTTTAGACACAATGAGAAGAGCTTTTTTAGGGGAGATTAAAGTTTCAGAAGCTTTTTTAGAAGAGATTAAGCACTTAATCTTAGCTGTCTCAGGAAAGTCTAATTTTTCAAGTGGATTTTTTGGAGATAGATTAGAGGTTATTGACTTTACAAAATTTAAAGGTAGAGAGGCTGGAAAAAAGAGAAGTGAGTTTTTAGATAAGGTTTATGAGATAATGAAAGAATATTTAAAGAAGTTCCCTTCTGGGTTAGATGAAAAAGTAGTTAAAAAAAGGGAAAAACAAAAAAAGATTCTCTTGGATTACTTTGGAGCCACTGAAGAGGATTGGAATAACTACAAGTGGCAGTTTAAGAATGTCATTAAGGGAAAGAAAGGCTTAGAAATTTTAAGAGATTTAAAGGATATAGTTAAAATTAGTGAGGAAGATTTAACTCTATTGGAGAAGGCTATTGAAAACAATATTCCCTATGCTATAACCCCCTACTATTTACATTTATTTGACTTTGATCAGCCTTATAAGTATGATCTACCCATAAGAAGGCAGGTAATTCCACCAGAGCATTATATAAATATGATGGCAAATGCTGAGAGTAGAGAAGTCTTTGACTACATGGGAGAGCTTGACACAACACCAGAGGAGTTAATAACAAGGAGATATGTAACAATAGCCATAATGAAGCCCTATGAATCTTGTCCTCAAATTTGTGTATATTGTCAGAGAAACTGGATGATAAAAGACTTTGGAGATAAAGCTTTTGTTGGCTGGGATAAAGTAGAGAAAGCTTTAAAGTGGTTTGAAGAGCATGAGTCAATGATAGAAATCTTAATAACTGGAGGAGATCCCCTCTGCTTAAGTGACAGCTCTATAAAGAAAATAGTGGAGAGAATTAAAAACTTTGATCATGTCATTGGGGTAAGGTTTGGAACAAGAACTTTACTAACTGCTCCAATGAGGATAACTGAAAGCTTGTTAGATGTTCTATCAATACTTAAGGATAAGAAGGTTATAGTGTCAACTCATGCTGAATCCTCTTATGAGATAACTCCTGAGGTTAAAAGAGCTGTTGAACTGTTAGGAAGTAAGAATATTAGGGTTTATAATCAGCATGTTTATCATAGATATGTTAGTAGAAGGTTTGAAAATGTTGCTTTAAGGATAGCTTTAAGGAAGGTTGGAATTATTCCTTACTATACTTTTTACCCAAAGGGAAAAGAGGAACATAGAGATTATCTAATCCCAATAGCAAGGATAGTTCAAGAGGTTCATGAAGAAGCAAGATTACTGCCAGGAACATTTAGAACTGATGAGCCTATCTTTAATGTTCCAAGGTTAGGGAAGAATCATTTAAGAGGAGAGAACAGGGAGTTAATAGCTATAAAACCAGATGGAAGAAGAGTTTATATAATGCACCCATGGGAAAAGGGAATTTATAAAACAAATATCTATGTCTATGAAGACTACCCAATAAAAGATTATTTGGATAACTTAAAAGAGTTAGGAGAAGATATTAAAGATTATTGGACTATATGGTACTATTATTAACCTTTCAATTCTGGAATAACTTTTTTACCAATTAACTTTATAGCCTTTTCTTTATCAGGACCAATTGGAGAACCAGCAACTATTTGTGTAACTCCTATCTCTAAGAGTTTTTTACACTTCTCAACAACTTCCTCAGGAGTTCCATAGATTGAGAAAGCCTCTAACATGGCATCATCAACAGTTCCGAATGCTGTTCCAAAGTCTCCCTTCTTTAAAGCCTCTCTTATCTTCTCAACCTTCTCCATATCTATGTTGTGTCTCTTTAAAACAACCTCTGGAGAACCAGCAACTATGAAGGCAACAACTGGAACAGCTGCTTGCTTAGCCTTCTCAGACTTTTTATCAACTGACATACAGGCATAAGCTGCAATGTCAACATCTTCTAACTTCTTTCCAGCACTCTCAGCTCCTTTTTTAATTAGTGGAATAGCTGCCTCAAAGTCCTTTGGATTTGAGGCATTAATTAAAACTCCATCTCCAATAGCTCCAGCAGTTTCTAACATCTTTGGACCCTGGGCTCCAATATAGACAGGAACATCTTTATTTATTGGCTTAACATTTAAAGCAGCTCCAGCTAATTTAACAACTTTTCCATCATAAGAAACTCTTTCTCCAGCTAACAACTTTCTTATGACTTCAACAGTTTCCTTTAATGTTGTAACTGGCTTAACCCACTCTATTCCTAAGGTGTCAAATGTAGCCTTATCTCCTGGCCCTATTCCTAAAACAGCCCTTCCTCCTGAGAGCTCATCTAATGTAGCAATAGCTGAAGCTGTAATTGCAGGATTTCTAACATATGGGTTAGTAACACCAGGCCCTAACTTAATCTTGTTTGTATTCAAGGCTATCATTGTTAAAGCCATGTAAACATTTCTATTGTTGTAGTGGTCAGTGATCCAACAGAACTCAAAGCCATTATCTTCTGCTAACTTAACATAGTAACATAACTTTTGTATGGGCTCATTAGGAACAAATTCTATCCCAAATTTCATATTTCTCACCTTAAAATTTTTATTACTTCATAATAGATTTATTTTAGAGGAAAAATTTATTAAACTTTCTATTTAGAGTTGTATAAAAAAATATTTATACCTCAAAAATTTCTTAATTTCGGCTATTAGAGAAAGTGATAGCTATGTATGAGGTTGTTCCAGACACAAATTTTTTAATTTACTGTTTTAAGCATAAGATTAACTTTGACTATGAAATTGAGAGAGCTTTGAATACAAAATTTGAAGTGGTTATTTTAAAGCCTATTAAGGAGGAGCTTGAGAAACTATTAAGTTCTAAAGATATTAAAGGAAAAGAGAAATTAGCTATTAGCTTAGCTCTCTCTAAGATAAAAAATTATAAATTTTTGGATATAGAGGGATATGCTGATGAAGTTATATATAGATATGCTAAATCTAAAAAAAATGTGATAGTAGCTACAAATGACAAGGAGTTAAAAAATAGATTGTTAGAGAGCAAGATCCCAGTGATGTGTGTTAGACAGAAGAAATATTTTGAGGTTTTTGGATTGATTTAGAAAAGAATATATATTTTTAGTATTAAAAATATTTAATAAATTTATAGGTTGGTGTTAATCATGCATAAGGATGTTGAAATATATGCTTTAGCTTTAGATCCTATCTATATAGGAACTGGAGGTTATAAAATAGGGAGAGTTGATAATACAATAGTTAGAGATCCTTCAACAAATGAACCAAAGATTCCAGGAAGCTCTTTAGCTGGAGTTTGGAGGTACTATAGTGTTTTGAGAATTGCAGAAGAAATAAGAAATAATTTAGATAATGAATTTAATGAAATTGTTAGTTATTTAAAAGATAAAGGAGCTTTAAATGATGAAGAAGTAGATAAATTGAAAGATCAAAAAGATAAATTAAATTTTTTCTTTCCAAAGTCTCTACTTTTTAGCGTCTTTACTATTTTAAACCTATCAGATTCAGATAAAGATAAGAAAGACAATATAAAAAATGCCTTTTATGAGTATCTAAGTAATCATATATTTAAAAATAATGGGAGTTATATCTTTTTTGAAGGAAATAGGTTTATTGGAATAAAATGTGCTGGACAGGATGATGCTCCTAATCTTAGTATTGAAGATGTAAAAAAGGAAGATAAACCAACTGGACATTGTGGTAGTTGTATAGTTTGTAAATCCTTTGGATTTTCTAAAAAGGACTTAAGTTGGCAAGGATTAATTTTCTTTAGTGATTTAGAAATTTTATTTTTCCCAGTTTTTACCTATAAAGGGACTAAGTGGGTAACTACTAAGAAGAAGCTGGAAAGAGTAGAGATTAATTCTAAAGAACCTTCAAGTATTGATAAAATTTTAGCTAAAGAAAGTGATTATCTTAACTTAGGCTGGCTTTATTTAAAAGTTGAAGGAGATCATGAAATTAAAGAAGAGGATTTAAAGAAATTAGATTTAGATCTTGAATTAAAACCAGAAGATATAGTTATTGTCTCTGAAGAGTTGTTTTCTCAAATTGTTAATTCAAATTTAGAGGTTAGAACTTCAGTTTCTATTGATCCAATTACAGGAGCAGCTAAAGAAGGGGCATTATTTACTTCTGAAGCAATTCCGAGAGGAACTATATTCTTTGGAAAAATTAGGATTTTTGACAAAACATTCTTGGAAGGTATTGAGGAAAAAATAAAACCAATTCCTGAAACTGAATTAATTGAGAATATGTTAGAAGATAGTAAAAATTATTTTGAAATTTTTGGAATTGGAGGGATGACAACAAGAGGGTTTGGAAGGCTAAAGATAGCCTTAATTAAAGAAAAGAATGAAGAACAAGAAAATAGTGAAGAGGAGCAAATAGAAACCACTTCTCAAGAAAATGGTGGTCAGAATGAATAATTCCTTAGAGAGTTTAATTCAAGGAACTGCTTTTAATATTATAGAGAAAATAAATGGAGTTGGAGATAAAAATAAAAAGAAAAAATTATTTAATTTAATAGAAAAATCCTTGGGTGTTTTAACTAATAATGGTGTTTATGCATATTATATCTTTGTTAAATATAAAGAATCTGAAGAGTTTCTATTAGATCCTTTATTTCCTTTAATAGATAACATCTTTGGGAAGTTAGACTATAATGGAAAGAAAATAACATTTAAAGATAATAAAGAAGAGTATCTTCAGAAAATCTCAGAAAATATTTATAAATTATTATTTCTTAAACAAGTCTTGGAAAAGGTTTTAATTTATGCAAGGTATCATGCAAGAGCCCTAAGTGATTAAAATGACATGGTATAGACTAATATTTAAGCAAAATCAGCCAATTCATATTGGAGGACTAAAATGGGGAGTTTTGAATGAAACCTTATTATTTATCCCTGGCTCTACAATGTGGGGAGCTTTAACTAATGCTTATTTACTAAAGAACAAGCCTTCTTCTAAAGAAGAATTGGAAAAAATAAAAGAATATTTTAAAGTAATAACTTGCTTTTATCCTTGCTTTGATAAGGAAGGAAATAAAGTATTATTTCCTAAATTCAATGGAGGAAGGTTTTACCTTGGAGATTTTTTAGAAGAGGAGTTTAGGTTTTACTTCACTGACTCTTTGGTTAGAACAGCATTAGAACCTATGGGAAGGGGAGCTAAAGAGAATGCTCTTTATGAATTGGAGTTTATTTTATCAAAACCTAAGAAAGGATTTCATGAGGATATAAGAAGTTTATATTGGGTAGGTGTTATAAAGATTGATGAAGCAGTTAAAGAGATAATTGAAAAAGAAAGTTTTTTAAAAGAAGGTTTAAAAGTCTTCATTGGAGGAGATGTTAGATATGGCTTTGGAGAATTAGAATTGGTAAAAAAAGATAATGATATTGGTAATGAAGAATTAGAAAAATGGAATTTAAATGAAAATGGGACCCTTGAGATTAAAGAATTAACTTTAAGGAATTTTTTAGAGTTTGATAATAAAATAAAATTTGAAGGAAAACTTCTTTTAGTTCCTGAATTAGATTTTAAGGAAAATATTGCTAAAGTTCAAGATGCTAAATTCTTTATTAGCCCAGGAAGTAAGATCTCAGAAGATTTAAAAAACAAGGATAAGTATAAGCTTATTAAAGGAAGATTTATCTTAAATGGTGAATAAAATGAAAAAAGAAGTTGAAGTAGTTTTTGAAACAATAACTCCTCTTTGGACTGGAGATGCTTGGGGCGAATGTAAGGAAATAAGACCTTCATCTTTAATAGGTAGTTTAAGATTTTGGTTTGAAGTTATTTGTTATTTCTCGGGAGTTTGTAATGGAGATGATTTTAATGCTTCTTTAAGAAGATTTGAAAAGGAGGTGAATAGGAAAAAATTAAAAGAGTTTATTGAAGAAAATGGGAATAATATTGAGGTTATTTTAAAATATTTAGCAAATGATCAAGAAATTCCTATCCCAGCTATTGTTTTTGGAACAACTAATTGGAGAAGTTTAATTGAAATAAAAAGTATAACACCTATTAAAGATTATTGTTTTGGAAATAAGTTAAATTTACCATATTCAATAGGAATAAAAAAAGAAAATTTAAAAATTGAAGAATACAAATTAAGAGAAGATTGGTTATATAAAATAAATTCTTATAGTGGAAAATATTTTAAAGATAAACTAAATAACGCTAAAAAAGAGTATTCTTTCTTTTTCTTTCCTCATCCATATTTTTATGGAAAATTTAAAGTTATTTTTAAAGTAGAGGAGAAAATATTGGAAAGTATTTTTTATCCTTTATTAAATTTTATGGAAAAGTATGGTTTCTGGGGAGGAAAGTGGAATATTGGATATGGTAGGTTAAAAGTGTTAAAAGTAGAGGAAAAAGAAGGTGAAAGTTGGGAAGAAAAAAGTGATTGGAGAAAAGATGAATTTAATTTTGAAATATTTAATGATAAAGATAAATTAAAATTTAGAAAAATTAAAATTAATGATGTAATAACTGAGAAAATACTAAATAAAAACTCTGATTCTTCAGAGTTTTTAAAGGAGTTTTTGGAAGTTGATAATTTCCACTGTAACATGGATAAAAAACTTGAAGAAATAAAGAATAAGATTCCTAAAAATATAACATTTCTAAACATTGAAGATTTAAAAGATAAAGATTTCTTAAATTTAATAAAAGAATTATTAAAAATTAAAGTGAAAATGAGAAATTGTCTAAGGCATGAATGTGAAAAACTATTTGAAAAATGTTTTGAAGGAAAAAATGGAAAAAAGGAGTTTAAACCAGATAAAGAAATTCTATGTAATAGCAAAAAAATAAAATGTAATGAATTAAAACTTTGGAGAAATTTGAGACATCGGCTTTTAGGAAGTAGAGGAGGAGATGGTTCTAAAATACTACCTTTTATTTGTAAAGAAGGTAGTATTTACAAAGGAGGATTTATCTCTATAGCAGGAGTTTTAAATCTTTATGAGAATAAAGGTGAATCAAAATGAATTATGATTTTTATTTCAATTATAAGACAAATAGTGATCAGATTTTTAGAGAAACAAATAATAAATTAAAGTCTTATGTAAAACTTAAAGGGGGTTTTGTTAAAAATAAAACTAAAGAATTAAATGGCCATAAAAATTTTGTTAAAAGCTATGGTAATACATATACGATAGGTGATATAAATAAAATCAAACAAATATCTAGAATTTTTGATAATTTTGAGAATTTTGCAAATTACTTGGAGAAATTAAATCTCCCAAAATATTCTTTTGGAATTTGGATAAAATTTAAATTAAATGCTCCATACTTTTCAAAAGATGATGATGAATTTTATATTATTCAAAATCCAATTATTAAAGATTATGCTTTCAAAGTTCCTATGGTTAGACCTTCCTCTTGGAAAGGAGCTTTAGCTAATACTTTTAGGGAAATATTAAAAGAGAAGGATCTAAGTGAAAAAAGAATATTAATTGAAAGCTACCTAAGAATTTTTGGAGCAGGTTCTGAAGAAATAAAAACTATTGAAAATTATTTAAAAGAAAAAAGCAAAAATTTAGATAAATTAAAAAAGTCTATTATAAACTTTATTTTGTTTGAGTTAGGTTTAACTTTAGACATTGAAACAATTAATAAAATAAAAAATGCAAATTCTGAAACACAATTATTTGAAAATTTAAAAGATAAAATTTCAGAGAAGTTAGAAGATCTAAAGAAAGATAAATTCTATCCTACTGAATTTCAAACCCATAAAGGGAGATTAATAATTTTTCCCACTTATTTTGATCAATTAAGTTTAGAAATTATAAATTATCATGATAGAAGAAAAAGAGCTGGAATAAATCCTGTTTATTATGAAGTAGTTCCTAAAGAAGCTGAAGGAATTTTGCAAATGGTTTATGTTCCTTATGATGGCTTATTAAAAAGTGGTGATGAACTTAAAAAAGAGATGGAACAAGATTTAAAATATTTATGTCAAGCAATTAACAAATTAGCAGGCTTGGGCATAGGAGCTAAAACTAAGTTAGGTTGGGGAAGATTTGAGTTAGAAGAAAAATTTTGTTTAGTTTTAAGCAACTTAGAAAATGAAAGTGAGATAAATAAATTAGGATTTGAAATAAGAGTTATTAATGGTGAATAAAATGTCCAAGTTGGAAAAATTAAGAGATTACAAAGATGAAATTTTAAAAGCTGAAATAGGGGCTTTACTTTTTAATCTTGGGAAAACTCATATAGGGTTTGGGTTTTGGAGGAAATATTTCCCTGATAAAGCATCAGAATTTAAGTTTTCCTCTTATAAAGAATATGCAGAAAGTTATTTTTATAGAGAATTAGAAGAAATTTCACTACAACTAAAAAACTTCTTTGAAAATATAAACATAAATTTGGGTTTTTGGAACACAGAATTTTTAGAAGTTCTTAAAGGTGGAGAAAGCAGAGAGAATTTTGTGAAAAAAATATTCTTTAGAGGTTGTGAAAATATAAATTCAGGAATAGATAAAGGCTCCCCTAATAAGCAATTGGAGCCGCCTTTATGGCTCTCAAATGCCTTTGGAAGCTATAAAAGAATCATAGATTCTGACTATTTTGACTGTAAAAGAAGATGCTTTTTTGACGCTTTAAATAACTTTTTGGAAGGAACAGGAAATAAGCAAAATCAAAGATGGAATGAAATTAGAGAGTTTATTTTTGATTACATTAAAGAATGGTATTCTAAACTTTTAAGTGATTCAAGATTTCCAATAAATGATGTATCTCTATGGGATCAAGCATATATGACTGCTTCCATGTTTAAGGCTGTTTTGGCACAACTCGTTATGGATAATTCTAAATTAGAAAAATATATGAATAATCCCTCTTCAATAAAGTGGAGAATTTTAGGAATTCAATATGATAAATTGGGTTTAGCTGAAAAGGGATTAAAAGTTGCCCATATCCAGTTTTATAGAAAATTAGCTGAAGAGATAGATAATGAAATAAAAAATCTTTTAGAAGTTAAGTATCCAATAGGAAATGAGATTTATAGAGATGAAACAGGAATTTATTTCTTAGTTGGTGAAGATTTAGGGGATGATCTAAATGATAGAAGTAACCTCGTCAAATTAAAAGAAGATTATAAAGAACTTGAAGATAAAATATTGAAAATCTTCAAAGAAAAAACTGAAGATGAGTTCTATCCAGCTATATTTTTAACTGAGGCTTCAAGAGGTTTAATGAACTTAGGTTATTTATTAGAAAAAGCTAAAGAAAACTTTTTAAAAGCTGATTTAAGCAAGAAAGATAAAGATTTATGTCTTTTAAGAACAGTAAAAGGACGTGCTGTTGGTGTATGTCAAGTTTGTGGAACAAGATTAGTTTATGAAAATAGAGAATATGAAGAAAAAATCTGTGAAACTTGTTATAAAAGAAGAAAAGGTAGGATAGATAATTGGATAAATAATTTAGAAGGAGAAACTATTTGGATTGACGAATTAAAAGATAACAATAATAACATAGCCTTAATAACTTTGAAATTTGAGCTTCAAGATTGGTTAAATGGAAATATGTTGAATAGTTTATTGGGAAATAGAGGATTAGAAAATTATGATAATGAATTAAAAAAAATAAAAGAACTTATTAGAAATGGAATTATTGAAGAAGAAAAAAATAGAATATTAAACTATATTGAAAATTATTCAGATTTAAATAATCTATTAACTTTAAAAAATGAATTAGAAAATTTTACTAATAATACTGATAATATTAAAAATGTAATTATCAATGAACTGAAAAATACTGAGCTAAAAAAACTAATTTCTAGTTTTATAAGCTTTTTTAATAGTAATAATGTTAGTGATTGTGATTATGTTAAAGAAAAAATAGATCTACTCATGGAAAAATTAAATAAAATAAGAACCTCCAATGAGTTATTTCATCTAGTAAAAAAACTTACAGAAAATATGAATTTAAAAAAAGAAAAAGAATTAAAAATAATTGTCGAGGATTTAAAAGAAATTAATGAGAAAATATCTAATATTCACAAAAAATTGTTAAACGTGAATGACCTAGACAAAGAGTTAGAAAAAATACAGAATAATGATTTAAAATTAATAATCAAAAAATTGTCAGAAATAAACATTTGCTACAACAAGATTACTAAAGATCTTATATTTATGTTGTATCCTTTTACCATTAATAAAGAATTATTAAATTACTATAAAAAATATGACAGCATTTACGATTTCTTTGAAAAAATCTTTTTCGGATCAATTATAGGAACACAATGGGAAAATTGGATAAATCAAACCTCACTAAATGAAAAAATTGATTGGCAAAATGAAAAAATAAAATGGGATAAACTAACAAATGAAGATATAGAATTCTTAGCAGAACTAATTTTACAATTCTTATTAAGAAAGAATCCATCACCAGCAAGATTAAGAAGAATTTGGGAAAATACTCAAGAGTTCTTTGAAGAGTTAGAGAAAAATATAGTCAATATACTAAATATCCCAGAATGGAGAAGAAAAAGATTAATCTTTGAATTAGATAAAAATATTCCTGAAGGAGAATATGAATATAAAGGAGTTTTATTCTGGGCTAAGAATAAGAAACTCTATCTAATCTCTTCAATTGAGGACTTTTTAAGAACTTTTGTAAATGAAAAAGTTAAAGATATGTTTAAAGATTTAAAGAAAAATAATGAAGAAGCTAACAGAAAAATTTTAGACTATATAAATACTAAGTTAAAAGAAAAAGAATTTAATTTTAAACTAATTGAACTAAATAAAAAAGAAGATAAAGAAGTAAAAGCTAAAATCATCTCTATAAAAGAGTATAAGCCTTACTTCTCAATAATAAAACCAACTCCAATATCTTGGCAATTTATAATCCCTGCTGAATATGTTCCAAACTTGATAGACAATATAATGAGAAAATATGATGAAAACTTTAAATTTGTTTATGGAAAGCTTCCTCTACATATTGGAATTATAGTTCAGTACTATAAATCTCCTCTATATATAGGAATAAAAGCTCTAAGGAAAATAAGGAGAGACAATATAGATATAGATGATTTATATCAAGAAACACCTATTGGGGAATTTTGTGTAATACAAAGAAAGAAATTAGCCAACCAAAAATTAGAGGAAAAAATAAACAATACTGAAAAATATTATTCTCTATATTGGAACAATAAAGACAATAAAGAAGAATATAATTTCTACATAAAGCCTAATAACAATTGGAAAAAATGGATCTCTACATTGGATAAGTTTCCAAATAATAGCAAAATTTATATAATCCCAAACACTTTTGACTTTGAATTTTTAGAGACTAATATAAGAAGGAATGATATCTTTTACAACAAAAATGGAAAAAGAGTTTTGGAATTAAAGAGTAATAGACCTTACAACATAGAACTACATTGGGAAAAATTCAAGCTATTTAAAGAAGCTTTCTCAGAAGATGCAACTAAAACATCTCTACACAAGCTAATAGAGAAGCTCTATGATCTTGCATTAAGGAGAGAGCTAAATGAGCAGAAGGAATATGTAGCCACTCTATTTATAAACATCCTAAAGCTAAACAAAAATAAAGAACTAACTAAAAAACTTTGTAAAATATTTGACTTAGAAGAAACTGAAAATGTAAAAGAGTTTCATAAATATTTAAGAGAATTAAACGAAAAAGAGCTTAAAGAGAGAATCTTAATGTTCTTGGATATGTTTGAATTCTGGCACTACTGTTTAGGGCAAACTTAACTCCTTTTAATCATATAACTAATCCCTATATAGCCACCAACATCCAGTAAAATAATGTTAATCACAAGCAAGATAAAAGATAGTAAAATATAATGCTCATTTAAAGTTGCTAAGGATAGGCCAAAGAGGATAGAGGGGAGTAGGATAGAAACATCTATGGTAACTCCAATCATCTCATACTCCTTTCCTCCAGCTATACTTAACCCCCCAGAGATCCCAGCCACTAAGGCAACAATGGCACTAAATAATAAAGGAGATTCTTCCAAATATATCTTTAAGGTTTTCTCTGGAACATGGAAGATATAGGCTAACAAGAAAGATAAAAAAATGATAATAAAGACAAAAAACAACTCTTTAGCCATTCCCTTAATAAAAAGTTCTTTACTCTTCAAAACTGAGCCTATAGCACTGGCCATAACAGTATCAACAAGTGGAGCTATAATCATAGCTCCTATCAATGTAGGAATACTATTTTCTAATAATCCAATAACTCCCATAATTGTAGCTAACACAACCTTTATAATAGTTTTCTCAGAGATCTTAACCATATCCTGGGCTTTGTAGAAAAGCTCTAACTTAGAGAGCTTAGTGTCTGATAAACCCTCATCTCTACATGAGAATGTTATATTGGCTGGCATCATGATTAGAGAGCCATAACCCTTCTCTCCTAAGCCAAGCTCTCTTAATTTTATAATAATCTTCTCAGCATCCTTTGGCTTGGCATTACATGTAATTATAACCCCATCTTTTATAGAGCATCTGATAGGCTCAACCACTGAGATGGAATAGGCATTATTATCCTTTAAAATTCTTTCAACATCATCCAGCAAGTTCTTAGGAATGATCATCTTTATATATCTCATCTACAACCCACTTCCCATTTTTTAACTTATAGTGAAAGCAAGAGTAGTAACCTTCATGACAAGCCACTCCCTTCTGATCAACTATGAATAGTAAGCAGTCTCCATCACAGTCTTTATAAATCTCTAAAACCTTCTGATAGTTTCCACTCTCCTCTCCTTTCTTCCATAGCTTTTTTCTACTTGTTGAGTAGTAATGCATGTAGCCAGTTTCTAAAGTTTTTCTTAAAGCTTCTTCATCCATAAAGGCAGTCATCAATATATTCTTATTTTTGTCACAGGCTATAGCTATAATTAATCTCTTCCCCTCTATATTTCTCCACTTTAAACCCTCTAACATCTCCATCTCCTAAATAAGTTATTCTCAATATTTAATAGATCTAAGATTCTCCCAACAACAAAGTTAACTATATCCTCTAAGCTCTTAGGCTTAAAGTAAAAGGCTGGACATGGAGCTAAGATAATAGCTCCTAAGTTAGAGAGCTTTAACATATTTTCCAAGTGTATACTACTAAAAGGCATCTCCCTTGGAGCAATTATTAACTTTCTCCTCTCCTTTAGAGAGATGTCAGCAACCCTCACAATGAGAGAAGAGCTATAACCATTGGCTATAGCTGAGAGTGTTTTCATAGAGCAAGGGATTATTACAAAGGCATCAAACTTATTTGAGCCAGAGGCTAAGGGAGAGAAGAAATCTCTATTATCATGCAAGGTTCCAAATTTTTCAAAGTATTTATAACTTAGCCCTAACTCCTCCTCAATTATTTTTTTTGCTGTATCAGAGATAATAATATCTAACTCAGCTTTCTTATAAAGTTCTTCCACTAACCTCTTGGCATAAATAACTCCACTGGCTCCACTGATTCCTATAACTATCCTCATTCTCTCTCCTTTTTTAAATATAGGAACCCTCTACCAATTAAATGAGCCACTCTTAAACACTCTGGCACTTTACTTTTTAACCTACAAATATCTACTATTCTTTTTAGCCTCTCCCTATCTATCCCAAGATACTGTACATAGATCCCATCCATATACTCAGGAGCTGGAGCTTTTTCTATCAAACTCTTTCTCTCCTCAAAGTCTTTAAAGTGTTTTAAGGCTTTAAATATCTTTTCAAAGTTGGGCTTTTTATCAATAACAACAACTGTTGGCTTTTTAGTTTCCTCATATATCTTATGAATATCAGCTATATTAAAGCCTCCAAAGGTTATACCATAGAGAAAGATAACCTTTATCTTAGGATAGTGCTTATCCTTAACAACCTTAATTATCTTATTGGTTACATCTAACCCATCCTTCTCAAACTCTGAAAAATAGATATTATCTATTATTCTATTCCCTCTCATATAGACAGAGATTAATATACACTTTTTATCCTTTTTATTAAAAGGAGCATCATCAAATCCAATAACTTCAATTTCTTTTTTCATAAAAGTACCCTAAAATTTTAATTTAAATTTTATTAAATTAAAAAATAAATAAGATTTTTGGTGATCTAATTGAAATTCTACAATAGAGAGAAAGAAGTTAGATATCTAAAAACTTATTGCCAGTTGGAGCCAAACTCTATTTTATTCGTTTATGGCCCTAAATCTTCTGGAAAAACGACAGTGATGCTTAAAGTTATTGAAGAACTTAGAAATAAAGATATAGTGTTTTTCTACTATGATTTAAGGAAATATGCTACACCAACAAAGGAAGAGTTTTTTAAAATATTTTTTGAAAGATCTGATAAAAAATATGTTCCTAATAAGCTGGAATTTAACTTAGGAGTCTTTAAATTCGGAGTTGAGAGAGAGCTAAATTTTAAAGAGTTCTCTTTAAACGATGTTTTTGCTAAGATAAATGAAAGTATTAATGAAGTTATAAAAGAGGGGAAAAAGCCAGTTTTAATTATAGACGAGCTTCAAAAGTTAAAAAATATTTACTTTAATGGAGAAAAATCTTTATTAAACGAGCTATTTAACCTCTTTGTACATCTAACCAAAGTTAGACATTCGTGCCATGTCATCTGCTTAACTTCTGACACTCTATTTATTGAAGAAATTTATAGAAATTCTTCCTTAAAAAACGCTTCCGAATACTATTTAATTGATTGGTTAGAAAAAGAAGACATTAAAAAATCTTAAAAGAAGAGAACTTCAGTGAAGAGGAGATAGATTACGCTATAAACTACCTCTCTTTACCATATGAAATAACTGAACTAATAAATAATAAAAAACTTGGCTTAACAGTTGAAGAAACCATAAAAAAGTGGATAAATATTGAGAAGGACAAGCTTTTATATCTATTGGCTAACGCTAACGTTGATGAAGATAAAATAAACACTATCCTATCTAAATTTAAAAATAATGTTAAAGTTGAGGCTAAGGAACTTATTAAAAAAGAACTTATAAACGAATTTAAATTCTTAGTAAATAATGAAATTTTATTTTATGATGTAATTAACAGCATAGTAAAACCAACATCAATAATTGAATGGCACGCTATAAAAGAGATAAAATATAAAATCAATTAATAGCACTAAAAGAGAGATCTAACAGCAGCATGAGATAATTCAAAGATGGCTCCACCAAGTTCATTACCAATATCTTGAATATCAGAAAGAGAAAGCTTTAACTTTTCCTCCTCTATGCTTAGAGCCACTGGAAGATATTTATAGGCTAAGATAAATAAGTCTAATGGCTTACATAAGATATCTAACCCTACAAAGCCCTCAAATCCTTTCTCAGCTTCATTTATTGTTGCCACTTTCCTAACTTTAATGTTGTCTTCCTCTAAGGTGTAAATTAAATTTCTCAGTACAGTTTCTTCATCCTTTCCTCTTCCTTCTAACACTATTTTAGCCCTTACATAGCCTTCATTTAAATAACTTAAAATTTCTTCCTCACCAAGCTTTCCTTTCTTGTACTCTTCAACATTTAAATTAATATTTTCTTTCATAATGACATTAAATCCTATCCTATACTTATTTATGAACTCTCTGAAGAAAACTATGATATAGCTTAAGATGTCATTAACTTCTTTAACATCCAAAACTAACTTATCTGGTTTTAAAACTTCAACATCAGGAGTGTATTTTAAGCAAAAGTCTATATACTCCTTAAAATTATTAAATTCTACTTCAAACTCTCCAATTTTTGTATATAACTCATTTTCTTCTTCCTCTTCATACAATAGCTTAGCCTTATAGTTCTTTAATATCTCTTCAGTCAGTTTTTTAAATTCCTTCACAACTAACTCCTTTGAATTTCCTCTAACTTCCTCTAAAGCAGAAATCTTTATCATTTGTTCCTCACCTATAAGATTTTAAATAGTTAAAGTTTAAATTTATTTATACTTCTCATATTTATTCTTGAATGGGGTGATAGCCATGGGAAGAAAAAAGAGTGCTAAACAGGCTGAGATCAACATAGGGATGGTTGGGCATGTTGATCATGGGAAAACAAGTTTAACCAAGGCATTAACAGGGGTTTGGACAGATAGGCATAGTGAAGAGCTTAGAAGAGGAATATCTATAAGGTTAGGGTATGCAGACTGTGAGATAAGGAAGTGTCCAAGCTGTGGAACTTACACAACAAAGCCAAGATGTCCTAACTGCTTGGCTGAAACTGAATTTTTAAGAAAGGTTTCCTTTGTAGATGCTCCTGGACATGAGACATTAATGGCTACTATGCTAACAGGAGCTGCTTTAATGGATGGAGCTATCTTAGTGATAGCTGCTAATGAACCTTGCCCTCAGCCACAGACTAAGGAGCATTTAATGGCTTTAGAAATTATGGGAATAGATAAAATAATTATTGTACAGAACAAGATAGATTTGGTTGATGAAGAACAGGCCTTAAAGAACTATGAACAGATAAAAGAGTTTGTTAAGGGAACCATAGCTGAGAATGCTCCTATTATCCCAGTTTCAGCCCACCATGAGGCTAATATAGATGTTTTATTAAAGGCTATTCAGGATCTTATCCCAACTCCTAAGAGAGATCCTAAGGCTACTCCAAGGATGTATGTGGCAAGAAGCTTTGACATAAATAAGCCAGGGACAGAGATTAAAGATTTAAAAGGTGGAGTTTTAGGTGGAGCCATTATACAGGGAGAGTTTAAGGTAGGGGATGAGATAGAGATAAGGCCAGGGATTAAGGTTACTGAAGGGCATAAAACATATTGGAAACCTTTAAGGACTAAGATAGTTTCCTTAGCAGCTGGAGACACCATGTTAAAAAAGGCTCATCCAGGAGGTTTAATAGGGGTTGGGACTGAACTTGATCCTTACTTAACAAAATCTGACTCTCTTGCTGGCTCAGTTGTTGGCTTGCCAGGAACATTACCAGAGATTAGGGATAAGATAACTATTAAGGCTCATCTCTTAGAGAGAGTTGTAGGTTCAAAGGAAGAGCTTAAGATGGAGCCATTAAAGACTGGAGAACCTTTAGTCTTGAATGTAGGGACAGCCACAACTGTAGGGGTTATAACTTCAGCAAGAGGAGACATAGCAGATATAAAATTAAAGTTGCCAATCTGTGCTGATATTGGAGATAAAGTAGCCATAAGTAGAAGGTTTGGATCAAGGTGGAGACTAATAGGTTATGGAGAAATTATAGGTTAAGAGGGAGAATTATGGATTTATATGACAAAGTTATGGATTTAGCTAAGAGGAGAGGCTATTTATGGAGTTCTTTTGAAATATATGGGGGAATTGCTGGTTTTGTTGATTATGGTCCCCTTGGCTGCCTACTAAAAAATAATATTATTAATAAATTTAGAGAGAGGTTTATAGTTAAAGAGGGATTTTATGAGATAGAAAGTCCAACTGTAACCCCTTATGAGGTTTTAAAAGCCTCTGGGCATGTTGATAACTTCACAGATCCAATAGTTGAGTGTAAGAATTGCTTAGAAAACTTTAGAGCTGACCATATTATTGAAGAGCAGGTTGATATAGACACTGAAAGCCTCTCTTTAAAGGAGCTTGAAGAAGTTATTAAAAAGTATAATATAAGATGCCCTAAGTGTGGAGGAGAATTTGGAGAGGTTAAAAAATTTAATTTGATGTTTGTCACTTCCATAGGGCCTGGAAAGGGAAGGAGAGGATTTTTAAGACCAGAAACTGCTCAGGGAATATTTATACAATTTAAAAGATTAGCTCAATTTTTTAGGAATAAGTTGCCTTTTGGAGTAGTTCAGATAGGAAAGAGTTATAGAAATGAAATTTCCCCAAGACAGGGAGTTATAAGGTTAAGAGAATTCACTCAAGCAGAGATTGAATACTTTGTCCATCCTGAGAAGAAAGAGCATGAGAAATTTGATGAAGTTAAAGACTTAATCCTTCCTCTACTTCCAGCTGAGCATCAGTTGGAGGGAAAGGGAATTATAAAGATGAGCTTGGGAGAAGCTGTTGATAAGGGAATAATTAGACATCAAACTATAGCCTATTTTATGGCTCAAACTATGAAATTTTTAGAAGAGATTGGGATAGATAGGGAGAAGATAAGGTTTAGACAACACCTTCCAAATGAAATGGCACACTATGCCATAGACTGCTGGGATGCTGAGATTTACACAGAGAGATTTGGCTGGATTGAGTGTGTAGGAATAGCTGACAGAACAGATTATGATTTAAAGAGCCATATGGCACACAGTGGGGAAGATTTAAGTGTATTTGTTGAAGGTGAGGAGAGAGAAGTAGAGGATTATGAGATTGAGCTGAACTATAAAGTTGTTGGAAAAATTTTTAAGAAGGATACAAAGGTTATAGAGAGCTATTTAAAAAATTTAGGAGTTAGTGATAAAGAAAAATTGGTTAAAGAGCTTAATGAGAAGGGAGAGGTAGAGATCTGCATAGGAGATAAAAGTTTCAAATTAACCAATGAGCATTTAAAGATTGAGAAGGTTAAAAGAGTGATAAAGGGAGAGAAAGTAGTTCCTCATGTAATTGAGCCATCATTTGGGATAGATAGAATCTTTTACTGTCTATTGGAGCATTCATATAGAGAGGAAGAGGATAGAGCTTACTTAGACTTAAAGCCTGAGATAGCTCCAATTAAAGCTTATGTCTTCCCATTGGTTAATAGGGAAGGGATGCCTGAGTTGGCTAAGAGGATAAGGGATATGTTAAGAGAGAATAAGATAATTGCTGAATATGATGACAGTGGAGCTATTGGTAGGAGATATATGAGAGCTGATGAAATTGGAGTTCCATTCTGTATAACTGTAGATGGCCAAACCTTAAAAGATAACACTGTGACAGTTAGGGATAGGAACACAAGAGAGCAAGAGAGGGTTAAAATAGAGGAGTTAGTTGATTATTTAAGATCAAAGATTTCATCATTGTAAATTTTCTCAATCTCTTCTAAACTTTCTTCATCCTTCTTTTTGTTTGCTATCTCTCTAACCTTCTCCAAGATTTTTAAGGTTTTGTTGGTTAAGAGCTTATACTCCTTACAATATTTTATAATACTTTTATACTCATTCTCTATAATCCTACTATTAACCCTTGAAAGCTCATAGGCTAATAAGCCTCTTAAAACTTCATCATCAGAGAACATAAAGACAGGATGCACCCAGATAGTTATATTTTTCTTATCTCTCTCTACAAAGTTCTCAAGAATCTTAGGGTCAATAAAGACATCTAAATGGACTGAAATATTCTTCCTAAATTTGGTTTTTTTCAAGATATCTTCTAAAATTTTGTTTATTCTACTGTCAAAGTCTATAATTTCCTTATCTAACTCATCATCACTCTTCTCCATCCACTTTAAAATCCTCTCTTTAAAATCAACTGTTACATTTTCTCTTGGAGTTGGATATACCACTTTATAATTATCTCCTCTAAACTTATAGTTAGAGCTTTTCCTTGAGGAGAGGGTTATTAACACTAAGCCCATGTTGAGATTCTTTAAATTTACACTCTTTAATATATATTCTCTCTCCATAACATCAAAGTCTTTTAAATTGTCAACATCATCTAAACTTTTTATATAAACCTTCTCTCCCTCCTTTCCTTCCAAGTAGAAGCCTTTAAATTTAATGTCTGCAAGGTCTCCTCTTATAACATCTTTGGAATATTCATCTAAGTGTTTATAAATATCTAAAAGAATTTTTTTTACAAGTTCTTTAGATCTCATATGCTATTCCCTCTCAAAATAGGTATTAATGTCTAACCCTACTTTATCACAAATATCTTTTAACATTTTATATAAGTTTTCATCTACTTCAATTCCTTCTTTTAGTCTTTTCTTCTTATTATTCTCTTCAATCTCCCCAGGAATTAGGGCATTATCTCTTTTGATTTCCTCTAAAACCTTATCAACCTTCTTTTTAAACTCCTCCTTCCCTATAAAAAAGTCAGGATTTATAACTATAAAGAGGTCTCCTTTATTGCACTTCTCCTTTGGGTTGGCTGTCCCTTTTACATCACTTCCAACTTCTCCTCCACCAATAGCTGCTAAAACCTCTATGGCTAAGGCTAAGCCATAACCCTTAGGTCCTCCAAATGGTAGGATAGAGCCTTCTAAAGCTTCTTTTGGATCTGTTGTTATCTTCCCCTCTTTATTAATAGCACATCCCTCAGGAATTTTCATTCCCTTCCTTAAAGCTTCTAAGATTTTCCCCCTTGCTATTGAAGAGGTAGCCATATCTAAGGAGAACTTATACTTATTCCCCTTAAATGCTATGGCTATTGGATTTGTCCCTAAGATCTTTGTCTTCCCACCATAGGGAGCCATGGCTGGCTCAGTGTTTGTTATAACTATCCCAATTAAATCTCTTTCCAAAGCCATCTCTGAGTAAAAGCTGGCTATTCCAAAATGTCCTGAGTTTCTTGTAGAAACTGCAGAAATTCCAAACTCTTCAGCCTTTTTTATAGCTAACTCCATAGCTTTCTTCCCAACAACTTGCCCAAAGCCAAGGTCTCCATCTATGATGGCTGTAGCCTTTAAATCTTTAACAACTTTAATGTTAGGTTTAGGATTTAAATTTCCAAGTTCTAAAGCTTTAATATACTGTGGAAATCTCCCCAGGCCATGGGATGTAAATCCCTTTAAGTCAGCTTCAACTATACAGTTGGCTACAACTTTAGCATCTTCCTCAGGTAGAGAATATTTTTTTAGAATATCTACTATTAACTCCTTTTCCATCTCTGGTTTAATCTTCAATTTTCCACCCTAAAGCTTTAATTTTATTATAGACTTTTTCACTTAACCACTCTCTACTTATATACTTATCATAAACTGGTAATCTTAGCTTTAACTTTAATCCAAGCTCTTCACTCCATCTTCTTAACTCTTCCTCCTCTGGCCACTCAGCTTCAGGATTCACATAGTCTTTAGTTAGTGGAGAAATCCCTCCCCAGTCATCAACCCCAGCAAGTAAAAAGAGTTGGCCAGTCTCTTTATTTAGATTTGGAGGGATCTGTATAGAAATGTCTTTTAAAATAAGCTTAGCTAAGATAATAACCTTAAGCATCTTCAAAGGAGAAGGTTCTCTAAAGTTTTCCATTGGTATGCCTTTCTTTGCCCTAAAATTTTGTATGATAACCTCTTGTATATGCCCATACTTATCATGAATCTCTTTTATCTTAAATAAGCTGTCTACTATTTCCTCCTCAGTTTCACCAATTCCTATTAACAAACCTGTAGTAAAGGGAATCTTTAACCTTCCAGCATTTTCTATCATCTCAATTCTTAACCTTGGCTCTTTCCCAGGGCTATATTTGTGTGCTACAGTGTTCATTAACCTCTCAGAAATATTTTCAAGCATTAACCCCATTGAGGCATTAACTTCCTTTAATAACTTAAGCTCTTCATAGCTTAAGATCCCACAGTTTGTATGTGGTAAGAGGTTAGTGTTCTCTAAGGTCCAATCTTCTAAGTAGTAGAGATACTCTAAAATGTTAGAAAAGCCCATCTTTTTTAACTCTTCTTTTATCTCCTTATTCTCATCAACTTTCTCCCCAAAGGTGAATAGAGCCTCTCTACATCCTAACTTATCTCCCTTAATTAAAATCTCTTTAACCTCATTAGGCTTCATAATCTTAGCTTTTTCTTCTCTAAAGATACAGTAGCCACATCTATTCCTACACCACTTTGATAAGGGAATAAAAACATTTTTAGAGTAGGTTACATAGCTTTTTTCTTCCTTAATTAGGTTAAGATATTTGATAATCTCCTCTCTACTTTTAGACTTCAAAAACTTTATAGCCTCTTCTCTATCCAACACTTACTCACCTTGCAACTTTAATATGGCTTCAGCAATATCTCCATTACACTCTTCTAAAGCTTTCTTAGCCTCTTCCTTTGAAACATTACATTGTTCAGCCACTAAGTTGATGTCTTCCTCTGTTATCTCAACCTTAACCTCTCTCTTAACCTTCTTAGGCTTTCCCATAACTGAATAACTTTTTATTCCAAAAAGCTCCATCTCCTGAACTTTTGGCTCTTCAAAGATCCACTCCTCTTCATCAAAGATAAAGACAACTCTCCTAACTTTCAAATCCTTAGCATCCATCTCAAAGTCTTTCATCATCTTCTGCATTTTCTTTATCATCCTTGGATTAAGCTTTCCTGGGAACATCTCTTCACCCCTTTCAAATTTAAAATAAAAATTATAAAAAAGATGTCATATATAATTTGCTTAAAAAATAGATTTAAATTAAAACAGCTCTTGATATACAGATTTTAACTTCCTTCCCTCTTCTTAAGTTCATTCTATAAGCTTTTGATCTTATAACCTCTGAGTATAACTTAGTGCCATCAACATCTAAGATAACTCTAACAGTTGATAAACTTAAAGGATAGACATCTAAAACTTTGGCATTAAAAATATTATCTTTTTTATAGAATCTACAACCTCCTCCATTCCCAACTAATATTATATCCTCTGGCCTTATGGCTAAGAGGCCATTATTATCTTTAACCTCATTCTTTTCAAGTGTAATACATAAGTCTCCATCAAATACAATTTTTCCATCTTCCTCTCTAACCTTACCCTTCAAAAAGTTTTTATAGCCTACAAACTTAGCCACAAATTCATTTTTAGGATGTTTTATAACTTCTTCAGTTTCTCCAAATTGTTCAATTCTTCCCTCTCTAATAATAGCTATTTTATTTGATAGAGCTAAAGCTTCTATGAAGTCATGGGTTACATGAATAAAGGTTATCTCAGAACTTTCATGAATATTCTTTAGCTCAGAGATTAGGGCTTCATGGTTTAACCTATCTAAAGCATTCAGTGGCTCATCTAATAAAATAACCTCTGGCTCCAAAACTAAGGCTCTTGCTAAAGCTACTCTCTGCTGTTCCCCACTACTTAAAGTTTCAGGCTTCCTATTTAGGAGATGAGAGATTCCTAAGGCTTCACTCACTTCCCTAACCTTCTTTTCTCTAACCTTTTTATCTCTAATTCCAAAGCCTATATTGTCAAAGACTGTTAGGTGAGGGAAAAGATATTTTCCATGGCACATAACTATTTTTCTCTTATTTATTGGCTTCTCTGTAATGTCTTCTCCATTTAATATTATCTTTCCCTCATCCAACTTTCTAAATCCTGCTAAGATCTCTAAAAAAGTTGTTTTTCCAGAACCACTCAAGCCAAGTAGGACAAAATAGTCATTTTTGTTTATCTTTAAGTGGTCAATACTTAAAGTGAAATGAGCTAATCTTTTCTTTAAATTTATAACCTCTAACATCTCATCTCCCCAATACACAGAATCTTTCCAAGTTTAACAGCTTTGATATCCCAGCTATGGTTGTGCCATAGAAGATAATTCTTTTATTGTACTTCTTAGCCAAGTTGTAAATTTCTTCAAAGGTTCCATTAACTATGGTTGAGCCTGTAGCTAAAACAATGTCAGATTTCTTTATTAGCTCTTCATTGTTACTTCCATGGATAACCTTAACTCCATACTTCACCTTTCCAACATTCTCAGGGTTTAGGTCAGAGACTATAACATTCTCAGCTCCAAAGGTTTTAACTAACTCCTTAACAAAGGCTGGCTGAAAGCCAATAATCCCTACTCTCTTTATATTCTCTTCCTTCAACATCTTAGCCAACTCTTTTGCACACCTCTCTGGCTCATCCCCTTTACAGTGTTCAGTCTTATCAGTAAGGTTGAGATATTTCATAACAGCATTTAGCACAGCTACAAGCTCTTGAATATTATTTCTCTCTAAAACCTCTCTTATAGTTCCTTCAAACTCTATAGGCTTGTCTGTAAAAGCCTCTCCTTTACAGTCTTTAAGGTAAGCTCTTAACAAAACTTCTTTTCCAGTAACTAAGGGATAATCCTTTATCCTCTTAGTGTCAAGCTTTGGATCAGCTACTTTAATAACCACTTTCTCATCAAGTAAATTATATTTCTCAACCAAATCTTCTAAAAATTTTTTAACATTCATAACTTCTCCCTAAGATTAGTTTTATTGACAAAATAACTAAGATAGCTATAACAATGTGAATTAGAGAGATGGTTAAAGCCAAATCTATATTCCCAATTGAAACATTTAAAAATATTGCTGTTGGTAAAGTCTCTGTCCTGAACTTTGTAGCTCCAGCCAGCATTAGAGTGGCTCCAAACTCTCCAAAGGCTCTTGCCCAGCCTAATATGATGCCAGCAATGATTCCATTTTTAGCCATGGGTAAGAGAACTCTGAAGAAGCTTTCAAGCTTTGAACACCCTAAGCTTTGGGCTATATACTCATACTTTATATCAATACTTTCAAAGATAGCCCTTGAAGTTTTAATGATAAAAGGAGTTGCTATAAAGAATTGAGCTAAAATTATTCCATTTGGAGTAAAAATAAGAGGTAGAATAGAATTAACAAACTTTCCAATTGGGGAGTTTCCTAAGAATATGAGTAGAGAGAACCCTGAAACTAAAGGAGGAAGAAGAATAGGAAGGTTTATTAAGCTATCTATGACCTCTCTCCCAGGAAAGGAGTGTCTTGCTAAGAAATAGGCTGATGGAACTCCTATGAGAGAGGCTAAGAGAATAGCAACAATTGAACACTTAATACTTAAGAGTGTGGCAAATCTAACTTCATCAGAGGTTAGTGAGTGTAAGAGAGAATTTATAGAGATGTTTAAGAAGATAGTTAATATTATGGTAAGAACAAACAATATAAAGAATGCTAAAGTAAGTAGGGAAAGAGATTCTAAAGCTTTCATTCTATAACCTCAAATCCATACTTTTTAAAAATTTTCTTCCCCTCAGTTAAAACAAAGTTGTAAAACTTCTCAGCATCTTCCTTATCTTTTGTAGTCTTCAATATTGCAATAGGGACAGTTTTAATTACATTGTATTTAGGCTCTATTTGAATGACATCAACCTTATTTTCATAACCTGTTACACTTGACTTCCACACTATTCCAGCATCAGCATCACCTTCAGCAACATAAAGAAGAACTTGGTTAACTGTAGCCCCCTTAACAACAATATTTTTCTCTATTTTTTCTTTTAGTGTTGGATAGTCTTTTCCAAACTTTTCCATGATTTTTTTAAAGGCTCTACCAATAGCTATATGCTCATCTCCAACAGCTAACTTAATATTAGGCTTAGCTAAATCCTCTAAACCTTCTATATGCTTAGGATTTCCTTTTTTAACAACAATAACAGGAATGTGCTTAGTTAAATTTGCATATTTTAAAATATAGCCCTTCTCTTTTAATTTTTCAACATAAAAATAAGCTCCAGGCATGAAGATGTCTCCTTCCTTGGTGGCTAAGATCTTAGCATATAGGTAGCCAGAGCCTGCATAGTCAAATTTAACCTTAACTCCATACTTCTCTTCAAACAACTTCCCAATCTCATCCATAGGCTTCTGCATCCCAGCCCCAACATAGGCATGAATCTCTTTCTCTTCTTTAGTAGTAGTACAGCCACAAATTAAAACTAAAAGAAGTAAAATAATAAGAAGGAGTTTCTTCAATATAGCCCACCTATATAGTTTATATAGTTTTCGGAATAAGGAAACTTATTTCCTATATAGTATAGAAAATTATATATAAAACTTACGGCAATAGTTTTCCTTAAAGGTGGTACTATGCTAAAGCTTCTATATAATGGAGAGCTAATAAGAGAAAATGATATCATAAAGAAAGCTTCTTCCTCAGTAACTCTAATTCAGACAAAGGAGCATAATATTATAGTAGATACTTCAACAAAGGATAAGAGAGAATTAATAATAAAAGAGCTAAATAAGCTAAATTTGGAGCCAAAGGATATAGATGTTGTCATCAATACACATAGGCACTATGATCACATAGAAAATAATGATCTATTTAAGGAAGCTATAGTTTATGCCTCTCCAAAGGAGTGTGTAGAGAGGTGTAAAGGCTGCTTAGTGTATAAAAAATTAGATGAGATAGAAGAGTTTGAGCCCATAGAGAACTTTAAAGATGATGAGATAACAATTATAAATACTCCTGGGCACACCTATGGCTCTATCTCTGTTATTTATAAAGACTATGTGGTTGTTGGAGATGCCATTCCTTTAAGAGATAATCTATTTAAAAATATCCCTCCAAGGGTTAGGGTTGATTATAGATCAGCTATGGGAAGCTTAAAGAGGATAAAGATGTTAAAAAAGAATATTGTTACTGGCCATGATGGAATCATCTATAAGGATGAGTATTAAGTCCATTTATTATAATATTTTAAGTAAATTTTATCTCCTGTTAAATTATAGAGAGTTAATAAGAGTTGCTTATGCAACTTCTCATAATGCTTATTACAGAGCTTATTAAGAGAGTCATAATAACTCCAAGTTCCAGCATCATATTGAGGGAGAAATGCTTTTATTGACTTTAATCCCTCTTCATATAAGAACTTAGCTTTTTCATTCCCTGTTTTGTTGGCAAACTCTCCTATCCAAATAACAGAGGTTATAAAGCCATTTAATACATAAGGAGGATTTTTAGAAGCATACTCTGGGAACCAGTAATAGCTTTCATTTCCAAGCTTCCTTATTTTTAATAATCCACCATTTTCAACTGGAACTGTAAAGGCATTTAAGGCTTCATTTGCTAACTTTAAATATCTTTTCTCTCCAGTGGCTTCATAAGCAAGATACAAAGTTTTTAAACATCCTGCTTGACAAAGAGATCCAGCCCAACCCTTTGATAAGTTGTAAATAGGAAAGTCAAAGTTATATCTCCAAATAATAAATGTTGTGCCATTAACTTCACAATGATCAGCCTGAGAAATTAAATACTCTGTTAGAAATAAGGCTCTTTTTAAATATTCCTGAGCCTTCTCAGGGTCTTTATCCTTTAGTTCAAAGTATTTATAAAAGCATCTTCTTGCCTCATCATTTACATTATGAGGAGTTATCTGATATCCTATATATTCTCCCTTAATAGTTCCATAGTAAGTAACTGGCATTAGAACATCTTCAACCTTAAAAGGAGTTGGATTTTTAAAGTACATGGAGCAATTATTAACTTCTTTATGACTTGAATATCCTAAGAGAAGTCCTGAAAGAAAAGAAATAGGAATAAGGAAAATTAAAAATAAAACTTTTTTATCCATTTTATCCCTTTATCCACTTTATAATTCTCTTAGCTATTCCCTCTCCATCTAAGCCATAGTATTTTAAAAGCTCATCAGCCTTTCCACTTCTTCCAAACTCATCAGGAATTCCTATTCTTAATAGCTTTTTCCCTCCAATCTCAGCTAAAACCTCTGAAACTGCTCCACCTAAGCCTCCTATAATGCTGTGGTCTTCAACAGTTACAATTAAGTCATTAGCCTCCTTTATGGCTTTCTCATCTATTGGCTTAATGGTAGCCATCTCTATGACTTCAGCATCAATTCCTTTCTCTTTTAATATTTCCTTAGCCCTTAAAGCCTCTGGAACCTCTTCTCCAGTGGCTATTATTGTTAAGTCTTCTCCCTCAGCCAAAACCTTAGCTTTTCCTAATTTAAACTCAGCCTCTTCCTCACTTTCATAAATAATTTCAGTATCTCTCCTTGGCATCCTTACATAGAAAGGTCCATCTATATTGGCTATCTCTCTAATTATATTCTTTGTATGGTAGTAATCAGAAGGAGCTATAACTCTCATGTTTGGGATAGCTCTCATTATTGCTATGTCCTCACACATCTGATGAGAGGCTCCATCTTCACCAACTGTTATCCCTGCATGTGTAGCCACAACTTTAACATTTAGCTTAGGATAGGCTATTAAATTTCTAATAATCTCCCAAGCTCTTCCAGAGGCAAACATGGCAAAGGAAGAGGCAAAAACTATTTTTCCAGTTGTTGCCAACCCTGCAGCCATTCCTATCATATTTTGTTCAGCAACTCCAGCATTAAAAAATCTGTCAGGGAATTTCTTAGCAAACATAGCTGTCTGTGTTGAGGATGAGAGATCAGCATCTAAGACAACCAAATTTTTATACTTCTCTCCAAGCTCAACCAATGTTTCTCCATAACCTTTTCTCATTCCTTTATATAATCCTGTCAATTTCATTTTCTCCACCTACACTTTCTCTTAAAGCTTTTACAGCCTCTTTTATATCCTCTTTTCCAAATATTGCTGAAGCAGCTATGATAGCATCAGCTCCAGCTTTTACTGCTAAAGGGGCTGTTTCAGTATTAATTCCTCCATCAACAAATATCTTAACATCATGCCCTCCTTCTACTATCATGCTCTTTAACTTCCTTATCTTCTTAACCATAATTGGAATAAACTTCTGCCCAGCAAATCCTGGCTCAACTGTCATAACCAAAACTCCATAGACTTCATCTAATATATACTCTATCCTTCCTATTGGAGTTGCTGGATTTAAGGCAACAATTGGCTTAGCTCCAATTTCATTAATCTTATTTATTATTCTAAATGGAAACTTAACAGCTTCAATATGGAAAGAGATATAATCCATATCTTTAAACTCATTTATGAATAGATCTACATTCTCAACCATTAAATGAACTTCCACTGGAAGAGAGGTTAGCTTTTTAACATGCTTAGCTATTCCAATTCCCATACTTATGTTAGGAACAAAGTGGCCATCCATCATATCCACATGGAAGAAATCTACCCCAGCCTCTTCAGCTTTTTTTAATTCCTCTTTCAAATTACTGAAATCAGCTGACAATATAGAGGCTCCTATTAAAACCAAATTCTCACCTTTTAGTAAAAATTTTAAATCCTAAATGCAAATTATGTAAGGTTTATAATTATAAAAATTTTAGTTGATATTAGGAAAATTTAAAAATTAAAAATTGTAGATAATACAATATAAAAGTGAACCCTATAAAAAAGATTGTCTAAGTTATCTTGGCTTATAATATCCTTAACCTTAGCTCTCTATTTTAAAAAGTAATAAGCCATAGAACAACCTAAGCTATTTTCTAAATTCAAAAATTAAAATTTACTTATCCAAAATGAATACTTTCATATAACACTAAGCCCTATATCTTCATGTCATAAGTATAATTTAAAAATCTACATATATTAAGGTGGTAGTATGGATGATCTAACTAAACTTCCTGGAGTTGGGCCTTCAACAGCTGAAAAGCTTAAAGAAGCTGGTTTTACTGATTTTATGAAGATAGCTACAGCTTCCATAGGGGAGCTTTGTGAAGCCACTGGCTTAGGGGAGAAGGCAGCAGCTAAGATAATAGAGGCTGCAAGAGAGCTATGTGACTTAGGATTTAAAGATGCCTTAGAAATTTTAGAGCAGAGAAAAAACCTATGGTGGTTATCTACAGGAAGTAAAAACTTAGACTCCATCTTAGGAGGAGGGTTAGAGAGCCAGTCAGTTATTGAATTTGCTGGGCCTTATGGTTCAGGGAAGACACAGATAGCACATCAGGCATGTGTTAATTTACAGTGTCCTGAAAGGATTATAGCTGATGAAAAACTTAAGGAAGAGATTTTAGATAATCCAAAGGCTGTTTATATAGACACTGAAGGAACCTTTAGGCCAGAGAGAATTATAGAGATGGCTGAAGCTATTGGCTTAGATGGAAAAGAGGTTTTAAAGAATATAAAAGTTGCAAGAGCCTATAACTCAGATATGCAAATGCTATATGCTGAAAAGGTTGAAGAGCTTATACAGAAGGGAGAGAATATAAGGTTGGTTATAGTTGATTCCCTAACATCTACATTTAGAACAGAATATACAGGAAGAGGGAAGTTAGCTGAGAGACAGCAGAAGTTAGGTAGGCATATGGCTACATTAAATAAGTTAGCTGATCTCTACAACTGTGTAGTCCTTGTCACCAACCAAGTGGCTGCAAGGCCTGATGCAATCTTTGGCCCAGCTGAGCAAGCCATTGGTGGGCATATAGTTGGGCATGCTGCAACATTTAGAGTATTTCTAAAGAAGACTAAAGGAGATAAGAGGTTAGCTCGTCTCTATGATTCCCCATACTTACCAGATGCTGAAACAACCTTTAGAATAACAGAGAAGGGGGTTCATGATTGATCTTTATAACTGGCACTGATACAGGAGTTGGGAAAACTTATGTCTCTTCAATTATTGGGAGAGAGCTGAAGAAAGAGCTTAATGTTGGCTACTTAAAACCTATAGAGACTGGAGGGAGAGAAGACACTTTAAAGTTAAAGAAGACTTTAAATTTAGAGGATCCACTGGAAATAATTAATCCAATAAACTTATCTCTCCCTCTATCCCCAAATATTGCCTTTGAAGTAGAAAATTATAATATAAGTTTAGAGGAAATACTGAAGAGGATTGAAGAGGCTTACAATTATTTAAAAAATAAGTATGATTTCCTAATTGTTGAGGGTGCTGGTGGAGTCTGTGTTCCTATTAAGGGGAACTTTTTAATGTCAGATTTAATAAAGTTTTTAGGGTTACCAGCAATAATAGTTAGTAGGCCAAACTTGGGAACTATAAACCATACTCTTTTAACTATAGAGCATCTAAGAAATAAAGGAATAGAAGTGAGAGGAGTTATTATTAACTGTATAACTCCACTTAAGGAAGTTCTCTATTATGAAAAAACCTTTGAAACCATAGAAGAGGTTGGAGATGTAGAGATTATAGGAGTTGTAGAAAGTGACAAATACTGGATAAGGATGGAGAAGGTGAAATATTGATTCTATTAAATGAGAAAACAAGGGCTATAGTCCAGGGAATCACTGGGAGACAGGGAAGTTTTCACACAAAAAAGATGTTAGAAGCTGGAACTAAGATAGTTGGGGGAGTTACTCCAGGAAAAGGAGGGCAAGAGGTTCATGGAGTTCCTGTTTTTGACACTGTTAAAGAGGCTGTAGATGAAACCAATGCCAATGCTTCAGTTATCTTTGTCCCTGCTCCCTTTGCTAAGGATGCTGTATTTGAAGCTATGGATAGTGGGATAGAGTTAATAGTTGTTATAACTGAGCATATTCCAGTACATGACACTATGGAGTTTGTAAATTATGCTGAAGACTATGGAGCTAAGATCATAGGCCCCAATACTCCTGGGATAGCTTCTCCAAAGGTTGGGAAGTTGGGAATTATCCCTATGGAGGTTCTCTCTGAGGGGAATGTAGGAATTGTTTCAAGGAGTGGAACCTTAACTTATGAAGTAGCCAATCAAATAAAGAGCTTTGGAGTTTCCACCTGTGTAGGGATTGGTGGAGACCCAATAGTTGGATTGTCATATGTTGATATATTAAAGATGTTTGAAGAGGATAAGGAGACTGAGGCAGTTGTATTAATAGGAGAGATTGGAGGCTCTGCAGAGGAGAGAGCAGCTGAGTATATAAAAGAGATGAGTAAGCCAGTTATAGCATATATAGCTGGAAGATCTGCTCCAGAAGGGAAGAGAATGGGACATGCTGGAGCTATTATAGAGGGAGGAAAAGGAACAGCTAAGAGTAAGATGGAAGCCTTAAAAAAGGCTGGAGCTTATGTAGCCAACTCTATCATAGACATTCCTAAGATATTGGAAGAAATTCTTTAAAATTTTTAGGGATAGAATGTTAGCCATCTTAAAGTTAGGGGGGAGTATATTATCAAATAAAAAAATTCCTTTCTCTGTAAATTGGGATAACTTAGAGAGAATTGGGTTAGAGGTTAGAGAGGCTTTAAATTACTATAGAGAGAAAGGGGAGAAGTTAAAGTTAATTATTATCCATGGTGGAGGCTCTTTTGGCCACCCTATTGCAAAGAAATATTTAAAGGAAGATAAGTTTTTAAACATGGAAAAAGGATTTTGGGAGATTCAGAGAGCTATGAGGAGGTTCCATAATATTATTTTAGACACTCTCCACTCCTATGATCTTCCAGTTGTTTCTATTCAACCATCTTCCTTTTCCTTCTTTGAGCATGGTAAGTTAATGTTTCCAACAAGAACAATAGAAGAGTTTTTAAAGAGAGACTTTATTCCAGTGGTTCATGGAGATATTGTTTTAAATTTAGATGGGAACTATAAAATTTTGTCAGGAGATCATATACTTCCCTACTTAGCTAAGGAGCTAAAGGCTGACATTAATCTACATGCTTCCAATGTTGATGGAGTTCTTGACAGTGAAGGAAAAGTGATAGAGGTTATAAATAAAAATAATATTGATAAAATCTTAAGCTCTTTAAGAGATGCTGAAGGCATAGATGTTACTGGAGGCATGTACTTAAAGGTTATGGAAACCTTTAATTTAAAAGTGAGAGCCATTATTTTTAATGGGAACAAAAGAGGAAATATTTATAAGGCACTGATTGGAGAGAAGGTAGGAACCTTAATAGATCCCCAATGATGAAAGTTACCCCCACTGATTGATGATGAAATCGGCACTAACTGAGGGGCACTAAATATTTAAGATGTTCCTTACCTTCTTCAAATACTTACTATAAATATCTTTATTTTTACTATCTCCCAACCTTCCAAAGAACCTCTTCCCCTTCCAAGAATTCTTTTCTACATTCTTATAAGAAAAAATTTCTTTCTTAACCTTCTTTAACTCTCTTAATAACTCTTTTGGATTTTCCTTATCAAAATCATCCACCAATAAATAAGCATTCCCTAACTCCCAAAAAAAGTGGGAATCACTTCCAAATGATACATAGAGATCATGTTTTTTAGCATACTCCAAAGCCTTTATGTTAGGCTCTAAATTTTTACATCTACTATTAAAGACTTCAACTATGTCAATATATTTTATAAATTCCCTGTCCTCTAAGATGTTGGATTTCCCTAAACTCCTTCCTCTTTTATAGTCAAAGGGATGAGGTAGACAAATTAATCCATCTTGCTCCTTAACTTTGTCAAAGGCTTCATAGATATTTAGCCCCTTAGGGATCTCTTCCTGAATAAAGAGGGCTAAGAACTCTCCTTTATCTGTGGCCACCTCTTCCCCAGAAATGGCAAAGTCAAGCTTTGTTAGATGGTTATGGTCACAAACTGCTGGTAAAATTTTATACTTTCTACAAAGCTTCCTTAAGAGCCAGATAGGGTTTAGGGAGCATTTACTTTTAATAGTATGGACATGTAAGTCTAATTTCATCTACTCTCTCCACCTTAAGAGCTTTTATATAATTAAACAATTTTTTAAATTTATAATAAAAGACTATTTATTATATTTTCTTAAGCTACAAAGATTTTTTATTATTTTGGTGGGAGGATGAGGGTTTTAATTATAGATAATATAGACTCATTTGTCTGGAACTTGGTTCAGTATGTTGGAACCTTAGGCTGTAAGGTTAAGGTTGTAAGTAATAAAGTAAGTTTGGAAGAGATTAAAAAGATTGACCCTGATAGAATCATTATAAGCCCTGGACCAAAGACTCCAAAGGAGGCTGGGAATTGTATAGAGGTTATTCAAGAAGTTGATATCCCAATCTTAGGAGTTTGCTTAGGGCATCAGTGTATTATAGAGGCATTTGGAGGAAAGGTTGGAAGGGCTGAGAGAGTTGTGCATGGAAAGGCAAGTTTAATAGAGCATGATGGAGAGGGAATATATAAAGATCTCTCCAACCCCTTCTTTGGAGGAAGGTATCATTCATTAGTAGCTAAAGAGGTTCCAAGGGAGTTAAAGGTTACTGCAAGGAGCTTAGATGACAACTATGTAATGGGAGTTAGGCATAAGAAGAGGATGATAGAGGGCTTACAGTTTCATCCTGAGAGTATATTAACAGAATCAGAAACTTTGAAGTTTCCTAACTTTGGGCTTAAGATGATAAAAAACTTCTTAGAGTGGGAGTAAATGTATTATTATGAGATACTGAAAGACTTTAACTTCAGCATGGAGAAAGATATTGAAAGTGCCAAAATTCTAAATTCAATGATAAAGAGAGATGAAGAGCTTCTAAAAGAGGTTGAGTCAATAATTAAAGATAGAGTGGTTTATGTTTATGGAGCTGGTCCCTCTCTATTGAGGCATATAGAATATTATAAACATCCTTTAGTTGTGGCTGATGGAGCCTGTAAAGCTTTTTTAGAGAATGATATTATCCCAGATATAATAGTCTCTGACTTAGATGGAGACCTAAATGCTTTAAAAGAGTGTAATAAAAAAGGCTCTATTGTTGTTGTCCATGCACATGGAGATAACATAGAGAGAATAAAAAGTGAAGTGCCTAAGTTAAAAGATGTTATTGGAACCCATCAAGTTCCTGATCTTAAGTTAGAGAATTTAATTTATGTTGGTGGATTTACTGATGGAGATAGGGCTTGCTACTTCTCTAAATACTTTGGAGCTAAAAAGCTAATACTTGGAGGCATGGACTTTGGAGAATTTATAACCAAATACTCAAGACCTAATTTAAAGAGAGATGTGGAGAGGGGAGATGAGATTAAAATTAAAAAGTTGAGGTGGGCTAAGAGATTGATAGAGCTGTTAAGTAGAGAGATAGAGATTGAATTTTTAAGGTGATTTTATGAACATATATGGGATAACCGACTTACATGGAAGGTTTCCAAGTAGGATAAGGGAGATGAGGGATAAGATAGATGTCTTAATAGTTTCTGGAGACATAACCCACTTTGGAGAGGGGTTAGAGGTTATAGAAAAGTTAGCTGAGCTATCTGACTATATGGAAGTTCTCTGTGTTCCTGGGAACTGTGATAACTTAGAGGTTGTTGACCTCTTAGAAGAGTATAAGTTAAATGTAGATGGAAGGGTTAAGAAGATAGAGAATTATAACTTTGTAGGAATAGGGGGAAGTAATGAAACTCCTTTCAACACACCCTTAGAGTTTAGTGAAGAAGACTTATATGATAAGGGTAAGAAGCTATGTAAAGGCTTAAAAAATATTATTTTAATTACCCATGCCCCTCCCTATGGCACTATGTTAGATTTAGTTGGAGAGAAACATGTGGGAAGTAAAGCCATAAGGAAGATTATTGAAGAAGAAAATGTTATTTTTAATGCCTGTGGGCATATACATGAGTGTAGGGGGATAGATAAGATAGGGAAAACAATAATTGTTAACCCCTCACCAAAAAGCTTTTTTGTTTATCAGCCAAGTAAGAGAGTTGTTATTTTAGAAGATTACATAGGTTTATAACCATGGAGGAATTTAGAGATAGCTTAGTTGAATTCTTAAGAAACTCTTACTTAAATGAAATTATAGAGGAGGAAAAAGAAGTAACAATAGATTTAAATAAGCTTTATCTTAGTGGCTTTATGGAGGTTGTTGAGTTCATAGTAAATAATCCCTTTGATGGGCTAAAGTTTATTGAAGAATGTTATAAAGAAGCCTATTTCATCTTAAAAAGTGAAACCTTAGATGAGGTTAAGATAAAATTTAAGAATATTCCTAAGATCTTTAGGGGAGAGAGGTTTAACATAAAGGATATTGGGAGTAAATACATAAATAAGTTGGTTGAGTTTGAAGCTCTCATTATCTTAGCCTCCAAGAGAAAACCTATTTTAAAAAAAGCTTACTACTACTGTGAAAAGTGTGGCTCAAGCTTAAAAGAAGAAATTGACATATTCAACTTCTCTGAGGAAAGGGTTTGTAAGTGTGGCTCAATAATGAAGCTAATTGAGGATAAATCAGAATTTACAGACTTTCAAGAGCTTAAGGTTCAAGAGCCTTTAGATCTCTTAGAAAATCCTGATGAGCCACCTAAGTATATAACTGTTATCTTGGAAAACTCTCCTGGAATCTATGCAGGAAGGGTTAGAATTGTAGGAGTTCCAATAAAGATAAGGAAGTCTAAGAAGTTGCCAGTCTATGACTTGGTTGTTAAAGCCTTAAGTTGTGAAGTACTTGATGGAGAAGTGAAGATTAAGCTCAGTAAGAAAGATGTGGAGAAGATAAAGAAGTTGGCTAAGAGAGATGATATAATAGATATCTTATCAGATAAGCTAATCCCTGAAATTAAAGGACACTCAATAATAAAGAAAGCTATCTTCTTACAGCAAATTAAGGGGGTTAAAAAACCTGGGAAGAGGGCTGATATTCATATCTTACTAATAACCGACCCTGGGATTGGGAAGACTGTAATGCTGAGAAAAATAGCAGAAATTCCTGGAAATATATATGGCTCTATCACCACAGCTACAGGGGTAGGGCTAACTGCAGCAGTTGTTAAGGAGAAGACTGAGATAGGGGAAGAGAGTTGGGTTATTAAACCAGGTTTGTTGGTAAAGGCTAATAAAGGAACAGCCTGTATAGATGAGCTAACAGTGAATAGAGATATATTAAGCTATGTCCTGGAAGCTATGGAGAGTCAAACTATCCATATAAGTAAAGGAGGAATCAATGCCAAACTACCAGCTGAATGCTCTGTCTTAGCAGCTTGTAATCCAAAGTATGGAAGATTTGACCCTGATAAAAGTGTATCTGAGCAAATAAATATTCCAGCTCCTCTATTAAGTAGATTTGATCTGATCTTTCCACTAAAGGATGTTCCAAATAAAGATGAAGATAGGGAGATAGCTGAGTATATAGTAGATTTACATAGAGCTTACTTAGATAAAGAGGTTAGTAAAAAGATGGGATTGGAAGAGTTTGAGGTTGATGGGATTAAGATAGATAAAGATTTATTGATAAAATATATTTTCTATGCAAGAGCTTTAAAACCAGTGATTAGCGAGAGGGCTAAAGAGCTTTTAATAAACTACTATGTAAATATGAGAAAGAAACACCAGATAACTGCAAGGCAGATAGAAGCAGCTATAAGAATAGCTGAGGCTCATGCTAAAGCTAAGTTAAAGGAAGAGGTTGATGAGGAAGATGTTAAAGTAGCTATCAATATTATAACTGAGTGCCTAAAAGAGATTGCCTATGATCCAGAGGAAGGAATTTATGACATTGATAAAATTGTAGGAATGTCAAGAAAAGATAGGGAGAAGGTAGAGATTGTTTATAATGCTATAAAAGAGCTCTCTAAGAGGAATGAGTTGGTTAGTTACTTGTCAATAGTGGAGATGGTTAAAGACAAAATTAAAGAAGAGGAGATAGACAGCATTATAAAGAGACTAATAAAGTATGGAGACATAGATGAGCCAAAGCCTGGGAGATTTAGAATTTTGGAGTGATTTAAATGAAAATCTCTATCATAGGAGGAACTGATGGGCTTGGGAAATGGTTGGCTAAGTTTTTGAAGAGTAGAGGATTTGAGGTTATAGTTACTGGAAGAGATATAAAGAAGGGTAAAGAGGTTGAGAAGGAGTTAGGAGTTAGGTTTTTAAATAACAATGTTGAAGCCGCTAAGTTGGGAGATATTGTTATTATTTCAGTTCCTATAAATGTCACTGAGAGGGTTATTAAAGAAGTAGCACCTCATGTTAGAGAAGGCTCTCTTTTAATGGATGTCACATCAATAAAGGAAATTCCTTCCAAGGCTATGGAGAAGTATGCTAAAGAAGGAGTTACAGTTATTCCTTCTCATCCAATGTTTGGCCCTACAGCTCCATCTCTTGAGAGGCAGGTTGTAATATTAACTCCTTCAGAGAAGCATAAAAAGAGTGAGTGGTTCAATAAAGTTTATAACTTCCTTAAGAAAGAGGGGGCAAGGGTTTATATCCTAAAGCCAGAGGTTCATGATAAAATTATGGCTGTTGTTCAAGGTTTAACCCACTATTCAATAATCTCTTTAGCTTCAACTTTGAAAGAGTTGAATGTAGACATTAAAGAGTCAAGAAAATTTGCCTCTCCTGTTTATGAACTCATCCTCTCCCTAATAGGTAGAATTATAGGGCAAAACCCCTACCTATATGCTGATATCCAAATGTTTAATCCAAGGATAGAGAAGATACATAAAACATTTATAAATGAATGTATAAAAATACATGAGTTAGTTAAGAGCAAAGATAGAGAGGGCTTTGTTAAGCTGATGAAAGAGGCAGCTAAGCACTTTGGTAATGAAGCTAAGAGAGGAGCTTACTACTCAGATAAGGCCATCTTTGCCTTAACAAGAGAGATAGAGGAGTTGAAGAAGAACATAGGGAAAGAGATAGCTGTGAAAAACTTAGACTCTGAAAATATACATATAGGGACACTAAAGGAAGTTGAGGATGACTATTTAACACTAAAGAAGAATGGGAAGGAGGTTAAGTTAAATATCTTAAGGACTGAGGTTTATTATAATGTTGATGAGATTAAAAAGAAGCTCTTTGAAAGGAAATACTTTGATATCTCAGTTTTATTTAACAAAGATGTTAATGAGAAGATTATTGAAGAGCTTTTAAAGAAACTATTTGACCTTGAAATTATTGATATATATGAGCTAAATGATAAGAAGAGTGTAACCTTTAGACTATATGGATATAGTAAAGAAGAGCTTAGAGAAAAGGAGAGGAAATTTAAAGAAATTATTAAAAATATTGGGGGGAGCTTGAGATATGAAGATAGGAGTTGATGAAGCTGGGAGAGGGCCAGTTATTGGCCCTTTAGTTGTGTGTGCCTATGCCTCAGAGGAGGAGATAGAGGCTGAAGATAGTAAAAAATTGAGTAAAGAGAAGAGAGAGAAGTTAAGGAAAGAATTGGAGAAAAAAGGAATTTTTGAAATTGTAAAGGTTTCAGCTGAAGAGCTTAATAGGTTAATGAAGAGTAAAAATTTAAATGAGATTGAGGTTGAGTTATTTGCCAAGGCTATTAAAAATTTGATAGAGAAGCATAACCTAAAGGATGTTGAGATCTATGTAGACTCTTGCTCTCCAAATAGAGAGAAGTTTAAGAGAAAGTTACTGAGTAAGTTGAGAGGCTTAAGTATAAAGGACTTGATAGTTGAGCATAAGGCTGATGAGAAGTATAAGGTTGTATCAGCAGCTTCAATTATAGCAAAGACTGAGAGAGATAGGGAGATAGAGGAGCTAAAAAAGATATATGGAGACTTTGGCTCAGGCTACCCTTCTGACCCTAAAACTAAGAGGTTTTTACTATATTATTACAATGAATATAGAGAGTTTCCAAGCATTGTTAGAGAGCATTGGGAAACCTGTAAGAGAATAAAGAAATCTTTAGAGTTCCCTCTTATCCTTAGCCTTATATCAGACTTAAAGCATAATAGATAAATTAAACCTCCCCCTTATCTTCAAATATTACATTATATAGTTCCAAGTTATATTTCTTAGCTTCTTGGTAAGCATCAAATGTACTCCAGATCCAAACACCCAAATAAGTGAAGAAACCAATACAAATAGAAAATAATATAAGGCTAATTATAGCTAAAGCTATCATTAAAACAGCTTTTCCAACATTTCCTAAGTATAATTGGCCTAATCCAGGAAATAGGAAAGAAAGGATAATAGCTAAAGCTTCAGACTTCTTAAACTTTTCATAAATTTCCATCTTTTCAGTATCTGATTTACCCTCAGCCAATTTTTTAACCTTTTCTAACTCAAACTTGTCCATAATATCCCTTAATCTTTTTATTAAATCTATGTATATTGGAACTATATAAAATATTGTTACTGAACCAGCTAAAAATCCTGTTATAAATCTTAGTAAGTTAAAGCTCTCCCTCAACCCAAGATATTGGGTTATCCCATCTATAGCCATTGGAGTTAGGGCTAAGATAAGATATATTTTTCTTGGCAAATTTGTATTTTCAAGTCTTTTTAAGAAAGGATAAATTAGTAAAGAAAGTAAAGCTCCTGTATATATCCCAAAGCATCTGGCACAGACAGCCATTTTATGGTTAAAGATGAAAAAGCTTCTCTCTGGAAGTTGGTGGCAGATTGGAGAATAGAGAGAGTAGAGAAGAAAAGATAAATTTTTAAAACCCAAGTAAGAGAGATAAGGGGCTAAGAGAATTCCAAGATAGAAGAGGAAAAAGAGGAATACAAAAATGAAGTAATAAGTTTTTAACTTCATTATTTCTTCTCTAATAGAGTTTTATAGAACCTATTCAGTGTCTTTCTTAAAGACCTCATTCCTTCTTCATCTTCCTTAACCCCTTCTTCCCCCCTATCCCTTGACCAAAATGTAGCTCCTAAGTTTGCTCCAAAGGAGCCACCACTTACTGGGATCATCTCATTTATTAAATAAAAGTCATGTATTGTCCTTAAAGCTATTTCCTGTCCTCCACACCTATCTCCACCAACAGCTATGCCCATCCCAACTTTGCCACTTAAAACCTTTGGGTTCTTTGCTACTAAAGCCCTTAATCTATCCATCAAAGTCTTTAACTGCCCTGTTACATTTCCCTGATAAACTGGAGTTCCTATTATTACACCATCAGCCCACTCAAGGGCTTTATAAACCTCTTCCATATCATCCTTAAAGACACAGCCCTCTCTCTTCTTCACACAAAAGTCACAGTGCCTACAGAAATTTATCTTCTTCTTATGTACTGTGAAGTACCTAACTTCAGCTCCTTTCTCCTTTAGATAGTTGAGAGAATAGTTAACTAAGTAATGAGTTCCTTCCAATCTTGGACTTCCACTGATTCCTAAGATTTTCATAGTACCACTATGTAATCATTTAGATCCTTTAATAATCTCAATAGGGAGTAAGCAGCCAACTTAGAGGTTTTAGGATTCTTTTCAAATGGGACATTCTCAACTCTAATATTAACCTTGGCTATCTCTCCTATAATTTCAATCTCATGGATATTTCTTTCTACACTTGGATCAGCTATAACCCAAACCTCAGCTGGAGCTTTAGCTGCTATTGAGAGGGTTACAGAGACATTAACATTAGCTGGAAACCTCTCAATGGCTTCAAAGACACTCCCTTTAAATAGTATCTTTCTCTCACCTATATTTAAGTTGAAAGCTTTAGGATTCTTTATAGTCCTTATAACAATTTTTTTAATGTCTCCAAACTTTAAAGCCTTTATAATGTCTAAGCCACCAATAGCCCCAGAGGGTAAGTAAACCCTTTTATTGAACTTCTTTGATAAATTATATAAATAAAGATATAACTCTTTATCTGCAAGAGCTCCAACACTCATTAAAATAACATCCTTTCCATTGGTAAGGGATTTTTCAGCCACTTCCTTCACAGCCCTGACTGAAGCAGCTTCAACAACTACATCTAAGTCTTCCTTAACAAGCTCATCTATGCTTTCACAAACCTTAGCTTTAGCTATCTTAGCCACTTCTTTAGCCTTCTCAAGATTCCTATCATAGACAGCTGTAAGCTCACAGTTAGCTTTTTTAATATTCTCAGCTAAAAAACTACCAATAGCTCCACAGCCAACTAAGCCAACTCTCACATACATCACCAAAAAAATAAAAAATAAAAATTATTGAATATTTGATATAGTTGGAGGTTTAATTAAAACAATATTTCCTATAGCATGAACTAGGTGATAAGGGATAACTACTTTTTTCATAGAATCAGGGACAATATCCTTTAAACAACCTTTATGTGCATCCTTTAAAACCAACCCTGAAACAGCTCCTTTTTTTTGGTCAATCATTACATCATAGATTTTCCCAACATAGATAGCTTTGGTTGTATAAACTTCCTTTCCTAATATGTCTGTAACTCTAATCTTCATTTACTCCACCTCTATAGCTTTTAACTTTCTTTCTATACTGTTTTCTTTATCTTTCCTATGGTCTATTTTCAGCTGACTAACAACTCTGTCAACATCTTCTAAAACCTTTAGATGAGCCTCTTTATAAGCTTTTATAACCTCATCAAGCTCTCCCTCAACAACAGTTCCCATAGCATTGGGGACAACCTTTAAGTTATACTTTTTAAGTACTTCAATAGCTTTTTTAACATACTTTGAGACACTTGGCCCTTTACCCATTGGAATGATGGAGATTTCAGCCACAACCTTCATAGTTTCACCAAGCCCTTATATGCATCTAACACTATTCTTTTCCCACTCTCTAACTTATCTATATCTATCCTATCTATTAAAGGAATTCCTCCTAAGATGGCTCCAGTAGCCACTATAGGCTCACATTCCTTATTTATAATTCCTTTAAGTATCCCTCTCTTAGCCAAGTCATAAATTACATAGGATCCTACAGTACTTCCCTTCCCATAAGGGAAAGCAAAGATCTTTCCTTTTAAAGACTCTCCATAAATGTCACTCTCTTTATCTATCACATTTCCCTCTTTATCTACTCCTCCTAAAAAAGAGAAGGGCTTTTTTGAAACTAATAGTTCAGCTTCAACATAACCTTTAGATATCACTCTTCCCTTTAGTATCATGATAAATCACTCAAAAATTAGCTTATTTAAGAATCTCTCACAATAATAACACCTAATTTTTAAAGGATTTTTGCTTTCAACTATGAACTCTCCTTTAACATTCTCATAGTGGGTTATACAGTTTGGATTTGTACACTTTAATATCCCTTCTATTTTCTTAGGGATTTGAGGCTTTAACTTTCTAACAACTTCTCCATTCTTTATTATATTGATTGTGACATCAGGAGATATTAAGGAGAGTTTATCAAAATCCTCCTTCTTTATTTCAACATTCTCTATTTTTAAAATATCTTTCCTACCCTTCTTCTTAGAAGGAACATTTATAGCCATGGTTACAAGAACATCCTTAGGAAGGTTTAGGGCTTTATATATCATCATTCCTTTTCCAGGGTCTATATGATCAATAACAACCCCATTTTTTATTTTCCTAACTTTTAGTTCCATAATTCCCACTTCTTTTATAGAGCTTAGCCAACCTTCTAATAAATAAGATATCTTCCTCTTCTAAATTTAAAGCTTCTTTAACTCTATTGGCTATTAGATTATCCCCAAAGAGTAAAGAGATGGCTGAAGTAAAATTTTTTGTAGTTCTCTTAACCCTACTCTTATCAAAGTCTATTATATAAACTCTATCTTTAGCAACTAAAAAGTGCCTTCCTCCTTGAATCTCTCCATGCTCAATTCCTAAGGAATCTAATCTTAAGCTTATTTTTAATATTTGTTCAACAACCTTTAAAATCTCTTCTTTACTTAAACTATTAATGATCTTCTTTAACTCAACTCCATTTATATACTCCATCACTAAATAGATATCACTATAAAAATAAACCTTTGGAGAAAACTTATATTCCTCAAGCATTTTTAATATCTCAGCCTCATGCCTAATAGTATTCTTAGGACTATCTTTTCTCATAACCTTTACAGCTACCAACTTACCTTTATAAATGCCTTTAAATACTATTCCCCTATGCCCCTTTCCAATAACATCTATAATTTTAACTTTCTTCTCAATCTCCTTTAACACTTTCTCATCAACTAAGTTCAAAGGTGAGATCATGAATCTCATAGACCTCTTCTCTGGTTGTGGTGGCTTCAGTAGAGGCTTCTCAGAGCTTGGCTTTGAGCCTCTTTTAGCTATAGAGCTAAATGAAGATGCAGCCTTTTCATATGCTTTAAACTTCAATGGAGAGGTTTATGAAAAAACCCCTGAAGGTTATAAGGTTAAGGAGATGAAAGGATATGTTGGAGAATACTCTTTTAAAATTCCAAGGGATGAGGAAAGTGTTAAGTGGCTGAGAAGGTTAGGAACCTTAAATGAAACAACAGAGAAGTTTAGCCCAATTGTATTAAATGAAGATATTAGGGAAGTGCATAGCTTAGATATTAAAAAATTAATTAAAAATAAAAAGGTTGATGTCATCATTGGAGGACCTCCATGTGAAGGCTACACAGGGGCAAATGCCAAGAGGGAGAAGAATCCTTTTGATAGGCTTTACAAGGATGAAGTTGGTAGGTTGGTTTTAGACTTTATTAGGATTGTTGGAGATCTACAACCTAAGATCTTTGTTATGGAGAATGTGCCAGCTATAAGAGATGTTAGGGGAGCCATCATAGAGGAGTTTAGAGAGGTTGGCTATGAAGATGTCTATTTCAACTTATTAAAAGCTGAAGACTATGGAAATCCATCAGTTAGAAGAAGGGTTTTTATATCAAACATAGAAATAAATCCTGAGAAGAGAGAAGGGAAGAATGTAATTGAAGCTATTGGGGATTTAATGTATAAGGGAAGAGATGTTCCAAACCATGAATATGCTGCTCTTCCTGCAAGGTATAGGAAGAAGGTTCATAACCTTGGCTGGGGGGATGCTTTCCTCTACTTTAAAGGAGCAAATAGAAGGTTAGGGAATTATATAAGGTTACATCCTTTAAAACTTGCAGAGACAGTTATGGGGAAGAGATACTTTATTCATCCATATGAAGATAGGCTATTAACTCCAAGGGAACAGGCAAGATTAATGAGTTATCCAGATCATCACCTATTTGCAGGAGGTTGGAGGAGCTGTTATAACCAAATTGGTGAAAGTGTTCCTCCCTGCTTAAGTAGAGCTATAGCTGAAGTTGTGAAGGAGGAGATAAGATGATTGGAACTCCACTATTCAATGGAAAAAAAATTCTTCTCTTAGGATCAGGAGAGCTTGGGAAAGAAATTGTTTTAGAGGCTCAGAGGCTTGGCTTAGAATGTGTAGCTGTTGATAGATATCAGTTTGCTCCAGCCATGCAAGTGGCTCATAGGAGTTATGTAACAGATATGAAAGACTATTCCTCACTGATGGCAATTATTGAGAGGGAGGAACCAGATTATATAGTGCCAGAGATTGAAGCTATTAACATAGAGGCTTTAAAAGATGCTGAATCCCTTGGTTATAAAGTAATTCCTAATTCTGAAGCTGTAGAGATAACAATGAATAGAGAGTTAATAAGAAGATTGGCTGCTGAGAAGTTAAAGGTTAAGACAGCAAGATATAGCTTTGCCAGCAACTTAGAAGAGCTTAAGGAAGCAGTAGAAAAGTTAGGATTTCCCTGTGTAGTTAAGCCAATAATGTCATCCTCTGGAAAGGGGCAAAGTGTAGTTAGAAAGGAAGAGGATATAGAGAAAGCTTACAGAATAGCAAGAGAAGGAGCAAGGGGGAGAGGAGATAGAGTTATAGTTGAAGAGTTTATAAACTTTGATTATGAATTAACCATCTTAACAGCAAGAACAGTTTATGGAACCTACTGTTGTCAACCTATAGGGCATGTTCAGGAGAGTGGAGACTATATAGAGAGCTGGCAACCTCATAGTGTTTCAGAAGAAGTTAGGAAAAAAGCTGAAGAGATTGCTAAAAAGGTTGTTGATAAGCTTGGAGGCTATGGAATCTTTGGAGTTGAGCTCTTTGTTAAAGGAGATGAAGTAATATTTAGTGAAGTCTCTCCAAGACCTCATGACACTGGAATGGTGACAATGGTTAGCCAGGAAATGAGTGAGTTTGAAATTCATATAAGAGCTTTCTTAGGTTATGAGATCTCAACAGAGCTTATTAAACCAGGAGCTACACATGTTATAAAGTCTAAGATAGAGAAGTTTGCCCCTAAGTATAAGATAAAAGAGATTCCTAAGAATGTTAAAGTTAGAATATTTGGAAAACCTAAGGCTTTAGTTGGTAGAAGGATGGGAGTGGTTTTAGCCACAGGGAAGAGTGTTGATGAAGCAAGAGAGATAGCTAAGAGAGTAGCTAATACTATTGAAGTCCTATAAGGTTGAGAAGAACCAAAATAAAGACTCCAACTATTCCTCCAATGGCCACAATTAACAAGTTTATGAGAGTTAGCTTAATATTAACAATCCCTAAAAAGTTTAAGATTCCAATTAATATTAGCCCAACAATTGTATTAACAGCTAAATATCTTATTATTTTAAAGGTTAGCCTAAATATAATAAGAGCTACAGCTATCACCAATAAAATTAAAATTAAATGCTCTAAGCCAAACATAGAAATCACTCTAAACTTTTTAAGAAGTTTGCTATTTTATTAACTAAGATTTCAGCCTCTTCTTCAGTTTTTGGAAACTTAACCCTTATTGTAGGAATTCCTTTTCTCTTCACCATATATAGAGTTAGCTCATTGGTTCTTGCACAGCCAATACATCCAAAGGCTATAGGAGCATCATCCATTATGATGGCTGCTTCAGCTTCCTCTATCAATGGGCCAATTAAAGCCATCCTTCCCCTAACTCCTGAAGGCACTTCAACAGCAGCATATTTTAACCCCTTCTTAGGCTCTTCATCAGTTATATTCATTGGAGGGCTATCAATTTCAGGATTTCTAACCAGCTTACCAACAACAATATTTAAGGTTAAAGGCTTATGGCCAAATCTCTCCACTAAATCAGTTAAGATTAAGCTATTTGGGGGGTAGATAAATATTTTTTTCATTTCATCACCTTGGGAATGCTTCTTCTGGTAGGAACTTGGCTAACTCAGGTCTTCTTGAAATAGCAAGGATTTCCTCAAAGATTCCAGCTGTTATATCTACAACCCCTATAGAGCCAAGTACTTCCCCATCTTTAACAATAGGAACTACAATAACAGGAACCCCTTTATAAGGGCCAGCTATAGGAGTAGCTTTTATAGTCTTTCCTGTTTTTATAGCTAACTTTAGCACATAACCCTCATAGTTCTCATCAACTATCTTCCCCTTCTCTACCCTAACCCCTGGCTTCTTTTTACTCCTCATAGCTACAGGGAGTTTGTTAACCAAGTGGTGAATTGCTAAAGCTAAATCTTTTATCTCCTTGGCATCAGCATCTTCAGATAACTTTATCATTGGGTGTCACCAAATAATCTATAATTATAATTTAAATCTTGGGGGATATATAATGATATTTGATAACCTTGAGGAATATAAAAAATATATTGAGAAGGTTAAGGAAGAGCTTAAGGGAGAGTATGGCTTTATCTTAAATAGCTCTGGGTATGTTAGAAAATATTCAGTTGTTGATGGGAGAAAGATAGAGGTTAATAGCTTAGATATAAATGTAAATTTAGAAATATTAAAGAATATTGGAGAAGAGATAAAAAAGAAATATAACTTATTGGAGTTGGCTATCTATCACAACAATGGGAAGCTTAAGGTTGGAGAGGAGATAGTTGATATAACCATATTCTCAAGACATAGACATGAGGCATTTGAAGCTTTAAAAGAGCTAATAAATGAGATTAAAAAGTATCACTAAGTGATTCTCTATGATAAAAAAAAGAGGAGGATACATCTTTACCTTAGAGGCTGTTATAGCCTCATTTTTAATTTTAACTATATTTTTTATGTTTTATGGAAGCTTTTCCCATAACTTCCAATCTACTTTAGAGAGTAAAAAAGAAACTGAGAGGTTTCATAAGGCCCTATATTTAAAAGATTACTATATAAAGAAATATTCTTTTCCTGGGTTGTATAGGGAAGATTATTTAAACTTTGTTAATAGCTTAGAGCTAACAGAGAAAACCTTTGATCCAATAAATAACATAAGTGGCTTTATTTTTTTAATAGAGAATAATAGTTATGACTCTCAATATAATGTAAATTTGCCAACTATTAAATTTAAATATATAACACTGTACTCTAATGTTAATGAACCTTGTAATTACTCATTAAGTGTTGAAAATAGCTATGTTACTTTTAAAGAAAATCTATATATTCCAAAAATTACTGGAGAAGAAAATACTAACAACTTCTACCTGTATGGAGGTTTAGGGGATCATATTTACTTCGAAGTTGATAATAATATAAGAGAGGTTTCAGCTAAGTTGGAGGATGGAGAGGGAGATGTAATTATAATGGTTAATAATATCCTATACAACCTTTATTTAAACTCAACTTATGAGAGAATAGATATTGAGCCAAGTTTAAAGGTTGGAGTTAATAAGATTGAAATTTTAAGCTCCCCTTCAGTTGTAGTCTTTAATATCACTACTGAAAATACAGGAAATGTTTATTATTTAACCCTCTCTCCAAGGAATATAACTTTTATTATTCCAATAAGTTAAAGAAATAGCCTTTTTATAACCATTGTAGCATAACTACCTTTCTTTAAAAAGTATTCTAACTCAACCTTTCTTTTCCCTCTGTAGATTTCATCCTCTTTAACTGAATATCTAAAGTCCTTTGGCTCCATTAGGATGTCTCTCCTTGTATAGACAAATTTCCCAAAGATTTTAGCTCTATCTAAGTCCTCTAACCTTATCCCTTCCCTCTTTAAAACTCTATCTATTATCTTCCTCTCCTCTTCATTATAGTTAGAGTCTAAAGCTATAGTTGGGAAATCTTTAAACTCCAGCTCTTCCTTAAGCTCCTTAAAAAATAGAAGGGTGCCACACTCATAGTTATAGTAGAGGGGTTCATTAACTTTATTTTTTAAAATTTCCTTTACACACTCATTCCATAGATAACTTTGATAAGCTGCTAAAAAGAGCTTTTTTAGTCTATCATCTATATATGTTAAAGCTTTCTTGAAGTCATTACTCTCTTTTAACTCTTTAATAATATTAACATAAAGCTTAGCTCTAATATCCTTATTCTTTATATAATCCCAAATTTTCTCCCAATCTCCCCAATGTTGGTTAACAAATCTTTTAAAATTCTTGATCCTCTTATTCTCAGATTTCTTATACTGAGTTAGAATAATCTTTAAAGCCTCTTCATAGTTTCCCTTAATTATCTCCTTAACAATAAATTTTTTATTAAAGACACTTCCAAACCTTTGGCTGTCAAAATAGTTAGGAATCTTTTCAATATAATTAACATTCTCATAGAATCTCTTTAAATGTTCTTCTCCTAAGTCTCTAACCACTATTTTAAATTTATTTCCCTCTAAGTCCCCAAGTTTTAAGAATCTGCTTTCTCCAACAAGTTCAAGCTTTAAATTCTTCTCATTTAAACTTAACTTCCCATACTTCTTAGGGATTGAAATATACTGAATTGTTAAAGCATGTCTATCCTTAAGCCCACAGTAGCCAATATCCTTTAAAGGAATCTTAAATTTCTTTGATATGTAAGAGAGAGCCTTTAAACACTCTATGTTTCTCTTAGTCAATTTATATAAATAGCACTTACTTCCTTTAACCTTATTCAGATCTAAAACTTCCTCAACAATAAAGTCTTCTGGCTTAACTCTTAACTTAACCTTCAAGTTTCTCACCTTTTTAGGTGGTAGTGATGAGAGTAGAAGAGAAAGAGCTATTTAAAGAATACTTTAAAAATTTAAGTGATAGAGAAAGAGTTATCTTTGAAGGAGGAATCTCCTTAGGAACTATATTTCATCAGTTTGTAGGCACTCCAGTAAGTAAAAATAGTAAGTATAGCTTAGAGAGAGCTATAGAAGAGGCTATAAAAAATCAGCCATGTGTTTATGATGTTAAGGTTAAAATTAATTATGATGGTGAGGAATATATAGAGTTGAGGGGAGATATGCTAGATGTTGAGTTAATGATAAAGGTTAATAATGTTTTAGGAATCTTTAGGCTTGAGTATATAGAAGAGTTAAACTATCCTTTAATGTATGTAAAGGAGATAAAGGAGGTTAGAGAATGAAGAAGATAATTTTAATATTTACAGCTTTACTTCTCCTCTCCTTTAATTATGCTCTTCAATACAAGTATGCAAGCTCTAAACCTGTAGAAATTGTTTATATTAAAAATTTGAGGAATTTAAGCTACTCTCCATACATTGATGATAAAGCTTTAACAATCTTCTATATCCCTCTCCCTGATTATGTCCTTGAAGATTGGTATAAAAAAGTTGAGGATGGAGTTTATGAGATTAAAGAAAATAAGTTAATATTTAACTTCAAGCCAAACCTCTCAGAGAAAAAAACCTTAGATATCATAGGAAGATATATTAAAGCCCATGGAGGAACCTTTGTTTATATTGACAAAGCTCCAGCTGGATACAAAGGGGTTTTAGGAACTGGAGTTATATTGAGTGGCTTAGAGATAAGTGATAATGGAGACTATGGCTTAGATGTGGCTAAGAGGAAGTTAAGGGTTAATTATAATGAGATTGATAAAATTAAGGCTTTAAAGGTTTCAAAAGCCCTTGGAATAAATATAAGTTATATAGTCACTGGAGACTCTGGAGTTAAGCTTGTAAAAGAAACTTTCCCAAACCCTTCAGAGATAGGAGAGATTATAGGGGTTTATTGGTTCCCCTATAGGGGAGATAACTACACTCACCTACAGTATAAGCCAGATGAACTTATAAACTTAATTAAAAAAATTTATCTTGCAACAGATGATATAGTTGGGTTAAGCTACTATCCAATTCCTCACTTAGATAAAGCTCCATACACCTTTAGAAATGATCCTATTGGTTATTACTATCCAAAGGTTATACACTACAATCCAAGTATTAAGGATTGGGAAGAGGGCTTAGAAAGTGAGAATAAATACTATCATGCTGTTTCTGATGAGCCATATTGGGATGAAAAATATGAAGAAGTGTCAAAATGGTACTATGAAGGAAATCCTGTACCTTTAGTTAATGAGAGCAAGATGTGGGAGAGATACAAGTATTTCTCAGATTGGTATGTTAAGAACTATGCCTATCTCTTAGCTATTGGTTGTGATGCACTCTACTTAGAAAGCTCAGATAAGTATTTATTAAACTTAATCTTAGGAAGGGCTGATAGTGATTCAAAGATAGTGAATATTAAAAATCTAACTTCTTACTTAATTGTTCCTGGAGAGAGAGGGTTTAAAATAGAGGATGGAGTTCCAATAATAACCTTCCCATCCCTCTGGAATGAAAGTTATGGAGCAACAGTTATTAATGATGTATATATTAAGCCTGATGATGACTTTGGGGTTTATGTAGCTAAGTTGAGTAGTTATAACACAATGTTTATTTATAAGTTGAAAAGAGAAGGAATAAAGGTTATGTCATTTAAAGAGTTAGCTAATTGGTTAGAAAGATACTATAGAAACAGTGTTTATTTAAAAAATAATACTATTGAACTTAAAGATTACAAAGGGTTTAAGGTTGTTATTTACACAAACAAAAAGATAAAAGAGGTTTATCCTGAAAATTCAACAATAATCTATTTGAAAGATAAAATAATAGTTGAGAATGCTAAGAAAATTGTTCTCTCCTAAAAGTCTATTGGCTGATACTTTCTTTTTATTTCTGGGACCTCTGAAAAAGAGTCATACTTTACATTACTTAAAATAAAGCCATCCATCTCTTTTAGCTGAACCAAGAGACAGCCTTTAATTGTGACATTAGCCTTAGAAATCTTGTTCATCTCATCCACTAAAAAGAGGAGATCTTTAATACTTCCTAATCTATTTTTGTCAATCTTTAACTTTTCTATAATTTTGTCATTATAGATAATTAGGTGATGAACCATAATTTCATCTACATTCAACTTAGCTATCTCCATTAAATCCTTCTCATTTACTCCTGGTAGATAGATAGCCCTAACAATGGTGTGAAAATACTTTGAAGCTAACCTGATATTCTCTAAAACTTTATCAACAAAGTTTTTTCCATAAAGCTCTTTATATTTACTTATTGAACTCAAGCTTATCATAACTATGTCTAATCCTAAATCCTTAAACTCTTTTAATAACTCTTCATTTAACAAAACTCCATTTGTTTGTAGATCAACCCTCAAACCATAACTTTTTCCAAGCTCTATTCCCTTCTTAACCCCCTCAATATCTAATAAAGGCTCCCCATACTGTGAGATAGTTAAAGCTTCAGCTTTGTCTAAGTCTCCATATAAGCCTCTTCTAACCTTCTTTAGTTTTGAATAACAGAAAGGGCAATTTAAATTACAGGCTTGGGTAAGCTCTAAGGAGGGATGATGCTCAGGATTCTCTATCTCTAAGTTTAGCCCTTCACAGCCAATACAGTGCTTAACCACCTTTAACCTCTTAACTATTCTCTCAAGTTTTTCAGCAGTTTCACTTCTTAGTATCATTTCAATCTCTCCAATTTATATATTAGCTCATTCTTATCTATGACTGTCTCAAAACAGCCATCTTTTAGTAATGCTAATCCCTGAGGAGCTATTCCCTTTCTACTTAACATATTCATGCCAAAAAATAAATCTCTACTACAGGCTACACCAAAGACTGCATCAGCCCTTTCTTTTAAAAGAATTCTCTTTAAAAAGGTTGATCCTGGGACAATATAGACTTTAAAGTTCAGTTTTTCAGAAATCTCTAAGATTTCTCCAATCACACATTTTTTACACTTAACACAGATTAAGCCATTATTATTTAACTTAGCTGGGCACTTATTATTTCTTAAACAGTGTGGTAAAATTAAAAGTTTCTTTCTTGCATTCTTAAACTTCTCAAAGTAAAACTTATTGTAAAGTTCAACTCCTATTAAATAAAAGAGATTTTCAGCATCAAGCCATGAGAAAAACTTAAAGATTATTGGATAAAAGTTATCTAATAGATAGATAGCTAACTTAGGAAAAATTAATTTATTTCTCTTAATAAGGAGGTAGCCAGTGATGAAAACAATTAATATAGAGAAGACTAAGAAGATAATGAAGGCTAAGGTTATCAATCCTAATAAATATATGATATCCATAGGAAAACACCTTCTTAGGGGGAGAAAATATGATAGATATAGGAGGGAATCAAAAGGTTTCTGTTGTTGTAGATATTTTAAGATTTTCCTCAACAGTCACAACTTTACTTACATTTGTAGATGAAATATATATAGCTTTATCTGAGAGGGAGAAAGGGATTTACATAGGGGAAAAGTTTGGAGTGAAAAGAGAAGGCTATGATTATGGAAACTCCCCTATTGAAATCTTGAAAAATAAGGAAGAAATTTTAGAGAGGTATGAGAGAGGAGAGAAGATATTTATAAAAACCACAAATGGGACAAGGGTTTTAGAAAGTTTAAAGGCTGAAGAGATATATATAGGAAGTATCTTAAATGCTGAAGCTGTTTCTAAGGTTTCTAACAGCTTCTCCTTAATCCCCTGCCATACTTTAAAAGGCTTTGCCATTGAAGACTTTATAGGTTGTGGAGTTATAGCCAAATTTAGAGAGGACTTAGATGAATCTGCCTTATCTGCTAAGCTGTTAGCTGAAAGAGATTATAGAGAGGTTATAATAAACTCAAGATCAGCTCAAAATTTAAAAGATTTAGGGTATGAGAATGATATTTACTTCTGCTTGTTAGAGAATCTATATGATATTGTTGGAAAATATGAGAAAGAGAAGAAGAGGATTGTAAGATGTATGATATAAATAGATTAGAGAGGAGAGAAGAGTTAGAGTTATTAAAAAAACTTAGATGGAAGGGCTTTGTCTATTACATGTATGACACTGAATTTAGCTTAGAGAAATTTGAGGAGGTTAAAGACACTGCAGAGTCTTTAAATTTAAAGGTGTTTAGTGGAGTTAAGATAAGGGCTGAAAAGGTTAAAGAGTTGAGAAAGAAGATAAGAAAGTTTAGAAAGAAGTGTCATATAGTTATGGTTGAGGGAGGAAATTTAAAGATAAATAGGGAAGCTGTGGAGAGGCATGAGGTTGATATCTTATCAACTCCAGAGTTGAATAGAAAGGATAGTGGAATCAACCATGTCTTAGCAAGGTTAGCCTCTGAGCATAGGGTAGCTATTGAGATAAATTTTAATGAACTTCTACATAAAGATGGCTATGAGAGAGCAAGGACAATAAACTTTTTTAGAAGAAATTTGATGTTGGCTAAGAAGTATAAAGCTCCAGTAGTAATTTGCTCAGATGCTAAAAATATTTATGAAGTTAAAAGCTTATATGACCTAAGGGCTTTTTTAAACACTCTCACAGAAAGAGAATTTGCTAAGGAAATCTTACTTTATAATAAAAAGATCTGTGAATTTAGAGAATATCTAAGTAGAAAGAATGTTATTAGATATGGGGTAGAGGTTGTTGAGGAATGAGAGCTTTAATCTTAGATGGCTACACAGATGAGCCAGCTGGGTTAGGGGTTCCTCCTTATATTGGGACATATCCAAGGTATGCCTATGGAGTTTTAGATAAGTATAGAGTTGAAACTGACTACATAACAATAGATAAATTTAGAAGCTCAAAGATAGATTTAGAGAAGTATGATTTACTAATCTGTATCTGTGGCTTTCACACCCCTGGGAAGTATTTAAATGCTAAACCAGCTGATTTAAAAGAGATGGCTATTATAGCAAGTAAATTTAATGGAATAAAGATTTTAGGAGGACCAGCAGCTACAAGGTTTGGCTCTTCTCAGATTGGAGGGACATTGAAGGATGAGAAGAAGTATAAAGAGGTTTTTGATATAGTTGCTGAAGGAGACTTAGAGGCTGTTTTAGAAGACTTTTTAAAATTTGGCTTGGAGAGAGTTGATAATAAAAGATATAGAAGTTATGAAGAGCTTAGAGAGATAGCTATCAGAGGAGCTAAGATAGTTAAGAAGCATCCAAACTTTCCATATATAATAGCTGAGATTGAAAGCTATAGAGGTTGTCCAAGAGCTTTATCTAAAGGTTGTTCCTTCTGTGTAGAACCAAGAAGGTTTGGCTTACCAAAATTTAGGGATGAGAAAGATATCTATGAGGAGGTTAAAGCTCTCTCTGAGGAAGGGGTTAAATTCTTTAGAGTAGGGAGACAGCCATGTATTTACTCATATAAAGCTATTGATACAGAGAAGGAAGAGGTTCCTAAGCCAAATGTTGAAGCTATAGAAAAGCTTTTTAAATCCTTAAGCTCTCTAAAGCCAAGGGTTTTACATATAGATAATGCTAACCCTGCAGTGATAGCAAGGCATGAAGAAGAGAGTAGAGAGATAACAAAAATTTTAGTTAAATATTGCACCTCAGGAAATGTTGCTGCCTTTGGGGTGGAGAGCTTTGATGAGAAAGTGATAAAAGCCAATAATTTATTAACAACTCCAGAGGATACATTAAAAGCTATTGAAATTTTAAATGAGATTGGTGGAGAAAGAGGAGAGACTGGCTTACCTAAGCTATTGCCAGGGATAAATTTATTGTTTGGCCTAAAAGGGGAGAGCAAGAAAACTTTTAAAATAAATTATGAATATCTAAAGCTAATATATGATAAAGGGCTAATGCTGAGAAGGATAAATATTAGGCAAGTTGTTCCCTTCTATAGCACAGATATTAGCTTAAAGGATGTAAAGAAGGCTGAGAAGAGGAGAGAATTATTTTTATGGTTTAAGAAGAAGATTAGAGAGGAGATAGATAACAAAATGCTAAGGAGAGTAGTTCCAAAGGGAACCATATTAAAAGATGTTTTTATGGAGGTTAAGAAAGATAACTTATACTTTGGGAGACAGTTTGGAAGCTATCCTTTACTTGTTGGAGTTAAGGATAAAGTGGAGTTAAAAAAATTCTATGATGTTAAAGTTGTTGATTATGGAATGAGATCTATAACTGGGGAAATATATTTATGAAAAAGTTTTTCTAAACTATACAAGAAAACAGTGGGACTTAGAGCCTGAAGAACTTATGGGAGTTACTGATAGAGTTCCTATTTTAATATCAAGAGATGATAGATATTTTCAAGATAAATATCAAGTAATGCCTAAAGAAGGTTATACAAAAATGTTTGAAAGAATGTTAAGTAGTAAAAATATTAAAATTATGCTAAACACCGATTATAAAGAAATAGTTAAAATTGATTTTGATGAAGGGAAAGTTTATTTGTTTAACAATGAGTTTAAAGGAATATTTATATATACTGGAGAAATTGATTATTTTTTTAATTACAAGTATGGAAAACTACCATATAGAAGTTTAAGATTTAAGTTTATTGAGTTAGATAAAAAATTTTATTTAGATACTGCTACTGAAAATTTTCCTAATGAATATGAATTTACGAGAATAACAGAGTTCAAGCACTTTTATAAAAGTGTTAATGATGGGAATATAAATAAAACTATTATAGTTGAAGAATATCCAGAAAAATATAATGAAGAAAATGAACCTTACTATCCAATTCCAAAAAAGGAATATTTAGAAATTTATGAAAAATATAAAAAAGAAGTAAGTAATCTAAATAATAAATTCAGAAATATTAAATTTTATTTTGTTGGAAGATTGGCAGAGTATAGATATTACAATATGGATAAGGTTGTAGAGAGAGCTTTAGAAGTGTTCGAAGAAATAAAAGAAGGTGAAAAAAAATGAAAGATAATACTGAATCAAAACTACCTAATTTTTTAATTGTAGGAGCTGCCAAAAGCGGTACTACATCTCTTTATCATTATTTAAAAGAGCATCCTGAGATTTATATGAGTCCTATAAAGGAACCCAAGTTTATTACTTCTAATTTTTTAAAGTTTCCATTTCAAGGAATAGGTGATCATCTTGTAGAAAGAAGCATAATTAAAACATGGGAAGACTACACTAAACTATTTTCTAAGGTAAAAAATGAAAAAGCTATTGGTGAGGCTAGTGCAGATACCCTATACTACTATAAGAACAGTATAAAATACATTAAAAAATATTTAGGAGAACCAAAAATAATAATAATTTTACGTAATCCAATAGATAGAGCATTTTCTGCTTATTTACATTTACTAAGAGATAATAGGGAATACTTAACATTTGAAGAAGCTTTAAAAGTAGAAAAAAAGAGAATAAAGCTAAATTGGGATTTTATATGGCACTATAAAAATGTAGGATTCTATTATAAGCAGGTAAAAGCATATATGAAATATTTTTCAGAAGTTAAGATATATTTATATGATGACCTCAAAAAAGATACTCTTAAAGTTGTTCAGGACATATACAAATTCTTAGAAGTTAATGATTCATTTGTACCTACAAGTATAAAAATAAAGTTTAATGTTTCTGGTATTCCTAAAAATAGATTTTTGCATCGTTTTTTAACACAACCCAATCCCTTAAAAAGTGTTATTAAACCTTTTGCGAAAGCTTTGATCCCTAAAGACATGAGAGAAAAGATCATGAATAAACTGATCCAGATAAATCTTGAAAAGTTACAAATGAAGCCAGAAACAAGATCATACTTAAAAAATCTTTATAGAAAAGATATATTACGACTACAAGATGTAATTGAAAGAGATTTATCTCATTGGTTAAAATAAATAATCTATTGTTCTACAGATCATGTGCTCGTAATTAATATGTATACTATCTTCATGAGGTTGTCGAAAATTAAAAATTGATTATTATTGATTTATTACTTGATATTACTCTTATTAAAGTTTGTATGTTGTGAACTATCTATATTATATTAATACATTTCATTCTCCAATCTTACTGATAATTTTAAGTAGATTTTTTCCGTCTTGACCATATCTACTATCCCAAACAGCTGAAGTTATAGAAATTAAACCATAATCTTTATAATAACAAAGCTAAGATTGAAAGTTTATCATGAATTTGTTTTATTTAACCTTCTTTTTTGTAATATACATCAATCTGTTTATGGTAGCTCCGGTAGAATCTGATATATATAGCTTATCTGAACTTTTTAGAAGTTTATCAATTATTTCGTAAGTAATAGGGAGAATTTTAGATAAATCTTCTAAAGTAATTCTTTTAAATGACCTACCAAACGTAGAATGGTCAATATACGGATTAAACAGAGTTTTTGACAATGTTTCTAAATCTCTTAAACTTATTTTAAGGATAAATTTTATAATAAAGGCTGATATATACTGATTATATGATAATAAAGGATTTCTACCGACTCTACTAAACTTATTTTTGGATTCACCAAGTTAGTTATGGATAAAATTAAAATACAAGTTTGACGTAAATCAAAAAGTGAGCATCTTCTGTCCTATTTTTTCCAGTACTATTTTTACATTTTTATCCGCTCATACATTTTATTATCTCTTTAACTATATTCCATAATTTCATAATTTTTCGACAACTCCCTGATGTTGGTAAAGTTAAAATCGTGCAGTGTTGATAGAAAATCAGAAAAAACCTAAGTATTTAGTTTCTACATACTATAAAAAGAAGATAGAAAGCATAATAAACGAGTATATGATGGAATCAAAGATAGAAAAAAACATAGAAGGAATAAATCGATTTTAGAAATCGAAGAAAACCATCTAACGTCCAAAAAGAGCAACATTGAATTTGTTAGATTTATAGCAATAGTATTAAACTGTATAAAATATTTAAGCCTAAATACGGATTATCGTCTTATAAAGCGATTAAAGGTGTAGTAAAGAACTAATAAAGAAGGAAATATCGTGATCACACTGTCAGTTAATACATTTTTCATCTTTTTAGAATGAATAACTTTATATACTCTGAAGACACTTATAAAGACTAGTTTATAGAAATATCATTTATATTAAGATAACTCTAAATGAACATGAGCGAAAAAATTAATTAATAGCAAATTAGAAATAATGTATTTTGAGATATAATGATATAACAAAGTCTCTAAAACATAAAAAATTTAAGAAATTTAGTATTTAATACAAACTTTATTAAATTTATACTATTTAAAGTAATACATTTAAGTAATACACTCTTAACAATAACTCTTATATTAAAATTTAAAAATTATTAGGTATCATTTCCCAAAAAAATAGAACACAATATTTGGTAGATATTATGAATCTCAAAAATAAAAAAGTTAAAGTTCCTAACCTTTTTATAATTGGTGCTGCAAAATCAGGAACAACATCATTTTGTAATTGGATAAAAAAATCGGATAAATTTTATTTTCCAAAAGGTCTAAAAGAACCACTGTATTTTTCAAATGCTCCAAATAAAAATGTAAAAACATTAGAAGAATACATATCATTATATAAAAATAGTAAAGACTATCAAATTTTAGTAGATGCTAGCGTTATTTACTTTCATTCACCAAAATATACAATTCCAAAGTTAAAAGAATTTTATGGTAAAAAATTTCAAGAGTTGAAATTTATAGTAATATTAAGGGATCCAATAAAAAGAGCAATTTCAGAATATCTAATGGCAGTAAGAGAAGGTTGGGAAACGAGGGAATTTAATGATGTAATAAATAGTTTTCTTAAGGGAAATGATGAATATTATTTCAAAAATAGTTTATATTGGAGACAATATTTAGAATGGATCAAAGAAGTGAACCCAAGTAATATAAAAATAATAATATTTGAAGAATTAATAGAAAATAAAAATGTAATTATAAAAGAACTTGAAGAATTTTTAAACATTAGTTTAAGTGAGTTATATAATGAAGAGATTCCAAAAATTAATTCTGGAGGATTATTTAAAAATGAATTTTGTAAAATACTATATCATATTTTATATAACAAAAAGTTAATCTCAATTGTAAAAAAATCTTTGCCTGAACCATTTTTATATAAAGGAGACCTTTTAATTAAAAGATATATATTAAAAAAACCAGATTATAACAGCATAATCAATAAAGACAATCTAGAAAAACTTAGAAAAATACTTGGTGAAGATGCAAAGAAACTTGGAGAGGAATTAAGTATATTAAATAAAATTGTAAAATATTGGAATTTTACCTTAAACAAGTAATAAGGGTGAGAATTTCTTCTGTCCTATTTTTTCCAGTACTATTTTTACATTTTTATCCGCTCATACATTTTATTATCTCTTTAACTATATTCCATAATTTCATAATTTTTCGACAACTCCAGTTTCAAAGAAAGTTTTTTATAGAACTTCAAAGACATATTATATAAAAATCTTAAGCAGGTGAGAGCTTGGTAGTGGATGCTAAGCAAGTAGAAATAATAAACACCTTGGTCTTTGAAACCCTTGGAAATCCTGAGAAAGAAAGAGAGTTTAAGTTAAAGTCCCTAAAGAAGTGGGGGTTTGACTTAATATTTGGTAAGATTGATGGAGAGGAAACATACTTTACAGTTGAGATCGACACTAAGAAGGCTGGAGACAAATTTAAAAGAGAAGAGAAGGAATATGAGGTTATAGAGGTTTTAGAAGAGCTTCCTAAGAACTCTGAGTTATATGCCCATATAGAGATGGAGATGGGAATCTCTTACATAGTTTGCCAACTGAGAGATGAGGATGGAAACAACATAGAGGTTTTAAGAGTTCCAGCTGGCTCTTTGTTAATGGCCTTCTTCAAGAAGAATAAGTTAAGCAACCTAATAAAAACCATAAGAAACATTGGGATAAGCTCAGAGTTCTTCATGCAAAATGGAGCTGGTGGGAAGCCTTATAGCTATGAAGAGCTTCCAAATGTTGCAAGAAGATTTATAAGAAGTGTTAGAAAGGTTGAGAAGGAAACAGGCTTTGGTAGGTTAGCTTTTGCATACTATGGAGAAACAAAGGATGGAGAGCCAAGATATTGGTTAAGCTGGTTACTTCCAACCATAGCCTTGTTTGACTTAGACATCGCTAAAAAAGCTGATCAGGCATTAGGAATATTAAAGATAAAAGATTAAAGGAGGTAGATAAAAATGATTTATGGAATTCTTTTAAACATCCCTGAGAAGTATGCTAACAAGTATGAAGATTTGATAAGGAGAATTATAGGAGAGGGGATAGCAAGAGGAGACATTCTCTCCTTCTGTGAAGCAAGATATGAGGGAGATGTAGCCTTTGTCATGTTAGCAAGGTCAAGAAGAGCAGCTATGAAGGTTTATGAGCAATTAAAAGAGCATCCAATCCATGTTAAGGTTATAGAAATTGAGGGTAAGGGAGATTAAAGATTCCAGAAGTCATTATAAAATAGTGGGAAGTCTTGGTTGTACTTTTTTCCTATTTTTAGGGCTATCTCTGCTTTACTTAACTCTCTTCCTAAATACATACAGTGAGAGAAAGACTTAACCAAGTTCAACTTTAATATGGTGTCACAGATCTCCTTAGCTTTTTTTCCTCTAATAGATAGAATTGGCTTATTCTTCTTAAAGTAAGTGGCAACTATCTCTCCTCTCTCTCTATCTATTTGAATTTTAAAGCTTCCTCTATCTAATTTAAAGTTTTCTTCCTTAGCATAGACCTCTTCTACATTATAGTTAATAAATTGCTCATCAAATTTTTTATCCTTGTATAGAATTAAGTTATATCCTATATCCTTTGGAAAACTCTTTCTTTTCTTAGAGATAAAAAGTAGCTTGCTTGCTATCTTCAGCTCTTTAATTGAGAATTTACACTTTGGGCTTGCTTCAGGGGTAAAGATAATGTTAGCTCCAACCTCATAGGCTAAGGCTGTGAGGAGAGCATTAACTCCATGGCTATCAACATCAAAGAGTTCAGTAACATTCCCAGCTCCAAAAAAGAGAGGGTAGGAGAAGAGGGATTTAACCTTTTTATAGATAACTAAGCTCTCAAAGAAACCATGATTTATAGGCTCTAAGATAGGATCAATAATAATCTTATCAACTTCATTTTTCTCCAACAACTCAACTAAGTTTTTTAATCTCTCTATCTTATTTCCTTTAGGGATAATGACAATAGGAACATCATAGTCTTTAATCTCATTTATCAACTCTCCAATATTGTCAGGGGAAATACTTAATACTAAGTCAATCTCATGCTTTAAAGCCTCTCTTATCTCCTCAGGGTTTAGAGTATCTATACTTATAGGCTTATCTGTCACATCCTTGGCTATCTTTACTATCTCTCCCACTCTGTCTTTAAAATTTTCACCACTAACCATCCCTAAATCTATCATATCAGCTCCACTGAGATCATAGTAAATAACTTTCTTCTCCAGCTCTTCCCTCTTTAAGTAAGGAACATGAACAATTTCTCCTAAAACCCTTATAGGGAAAGAATCTCCTATCTTTAAATTTTTAATTTTAAATTTTTCCTTTTCTTTTTCACTCTCCTCTATAAGCTTTTCACTTTCCTCCAAGATGAGTTTATAAAGCTCTCTATCAGCTTCATACTTGGGAGATAAGTTAATTTTGTCAAGGTTTTTTAATAGTATTGGAATATCTATAGCTTCTCTTGTTGATTTATAACACTTAATTCCAGTTTCTTCTTCAACTAAGCTAAAGTCTCCTCTTGTTAAGCCAGTGACTAAGATAAAATCATATAGCTCAAAAATTTTCTTCCCTTTTCTCTTCTCAATCTCCCTTATCTCTCTAATAACAAGTTTTGGAGTTAAAAAAGCAGCTACATCAAGGTTAGCTACATGAACATCTACAAAGTTAAAGTTTTTTACAGCCTCTTTAACCTGATTCTCAGCCAACTTTCCAGTGATGATTAGGATCATAAAGACTTCCTCTTCTTTATAGAGGTGTAATAGACAAAGGCTCCACTTGATACTGTATCTCCTAAACCAACTGTTGACTTTGGATTTTTAACATATCTTGAAGGAACTGAAACAATCTTTAAGTTATCTTCCTCATAAGCCTTTAGGAATAGCTCTTTATACTCATTGTATGGAACATTTAGTCCAACTTTTAAATCTTCCTTCTTTTTGATGTCTCCAAGCTTTGCCTTAGTGGCTGCTAAGATGGTTGAGAAGTCTAAGCAATTTTTAAGCTCTTCTAAGCTTACCTCTTCTTTAGTTAGCATTAAGATATAGTAGAGAGTATGAACCTGAACAACTTCCAGGTTTTTAAACTCATCTAAGATAATTTTACATCCCTCAATAACATCCTCTATTTTACTCTCTTTTAAGATTATGTCTGATAATTTCTCATAGCCTATACTGTGTAATACATTAGCCAACTCTGTCTCATCCATCCCTACACTGTCAACCTCTCTTAAAATGTAGTTTATCACTGCCTCTCTAATTTTTAAGTTTGGGATGGAGGCAAATTCTAAATGGGTTAAAACTCCCTCTTTTTTTAAAGTTTTTATATCTTCTCTATCTCTTTCAAAGTAGTCTATATATGTAGTTCCATCACTATACTCCTCCTTAATCCCCTGAAATCCTGATAGGAAAGAGCAATCAATCATTTTAGCAAGCTCTTTTAAAAACTTTCTTACACTGTTGTCAAAGCACATCCTTAAAGCTTCAGGCCTTGAGGCAACTATAAACCTTGTTGATGCCTTAGCTTTAATCTTCTCTTCTCCCAACTTAAAGGTTAATCCCTCTTTAAACTCAAAAATTCTATTAATTTTTGTTAGCTTATCTTTTTTAACCTCTTTAACCTTAATTAACTTTAACTCATCATTCCCTATTGGATACACTAAGTTGTTAGAATCTATGAACATCCTACTCAATCTCTCTGAAATTAGAGGAGTGTAAAAGATAACTCTCTTTAACCCTAAGACAGCCATTAGGTTAGAAACTATCCCTGCCTGCCCTCCTATCTTTTCCTCATCATACTTGAAGGAGTTGAACCAATCATTAAGCTCTTCATTCTTTAATGGAACTTCAGCAGGTTTCCCTAACTTTATACTTAATATTAATCTTGCTATGAAATCTAAAGGTTCATTAATAGCCCTTGGATATTCCTCTATTTTTTCCCTTATTTTTTCAGGAGGGTAGAGAGAAATTAAGGAAGAAATAAATTCTTCATTAACATATTTGATAGCATCTATATTAGCATTGTAAGCTGTTAATAGACTAACATCCTTTATTTTCTCAAGATACTCCAACATATCCTCTTCTCCTCCTCAACTGCTGGCTGGTTAAATGGGTTAATATTGTAAAGAACTCCCATAAATGCCACTTGGATCATATAGAAGTATAGTAAAGAGCCTAACTCTTCCTCACAAACCTCTTTAAGCTCAACTGTAATATTTGGCACTCCTCTATTGGTTAAGGCTTTTTCAGTAGCTAACTTCTCAGCTTTAATAATTTCAGAATACTTCTTAGCATTTTCAAACTCTATCTCAACATCTTCTCTATAATTATCAACAGTTAAGAATGTTATTACTTTATCTTTCTTACCATCTAAGTAAAGTTGTAAAAGGGAATGCTGATCCTTAGCTCCAATAGACAATAGAGGAGTTATTCCCAACCCATTCTTTCCTAAGCTCTCTCCTACTAACTGTTTATACCACTCTCCAAAGTATGTTAAGGCTTCAACATAGGTGAAGAGAACACTTATATCCCTTCCCTCTCTCTCATGTAAGTAGTGTATGATGGCATTTTTAATAGCTTCATGCTTCTCATCTATTTGGTCAAGAGCCTTAGCCCCTTTTAACAGCCTCTTTACATCAACTCCCACAGCTGAGAGAGGAGCTTTCCCCACAGCTGTAAATATTGAGTATCTTCCAGGAACTTCTTCAGGGATATTTAAAACTCTATAATTATTTTTCTTGGCTATCTCTAATAACTTTCCTCCATTTGTGATAAAGATAAATTCTTTAACTTTAACCTTCTCTTTAACCAACTTATAGTTAATTAGGGTTTCAAGTGTATTCCCAGACTTACTTACAACATAAACCTTAGGGTTCTCTAAGCTCTTTATCTTCCTTAGAGTACTTTCAGGGTCAGTATTGTCTAAAAAGATGGCTTTACACTCTGGGTTTAAGGCATAGTAAATAGTTTCAGTTCCTAAGATAGAGCCACCCATTCCAATAACTAAGATTTCATCATGAAACTCTTCTTCAACCTCTTCTTTATAGATGGTTTCTCTTATTGGAGAGAATAAAGTTAAAAATTTATTTAGCTCTTCAGAGTAATCTTTATTAATATCTATCATACAATTTTTAAAGTCTACCTTCACTTAGATCCCCTCCACATAGTACTTATAGATAGCTCCTCCAAATAAGCCTATATACTTCCTTATAGACCCAGAGTTTTGCCAGCTGAGGTTTTTAAGGACATGATGATAACAGTTTCTCATCATCATTGAGAGTGGAGAATTTTTATGATATGGATCCCTTGGACAGGTTCTATAATTTAGATATTTGCAAACTTCATCTATCCTATAGAAGCTCCAGTTTAAAGCATGCTCTAAACCCCATCTTAGCCCAAGTTTATCAGGAACCTTAAAAAGAACTCCTGTAGCTCTGTCAAAGTTAGGCTCTTCCAATGGGTTTGGAGAGAGAGGAATTATTGTATCCTTTAGCCCTCCTGTCTCTGTAGCCACTACTGGAGTACAGTAAGCCATTGACTCCATCTGAACCAAGCCACAAGGTTCCCAGTAAGAAGGCATCATAGTCCAGTCACTGCTTGCATAGATGATGGAGGTTAAAGGAAGACAATAGCCAATGATAGCCATGACATTATCAAGTTCTCTACAAAGCTCTTTTAGCCTTTCCTCTATCCCTCTTTCCCCTTTTGTTAGGAAAATAAAATTAACATCATGCTCCTTTAAAAACTCTGGGAGTGTTTCAAAGATAGTATTGAACCCTTTCTGATAAGTTGCTCTTCCAACAAATCCTATTAATGGCTTTTTTATATCTCCCTCTAAAGAGCCATAAACTTCCAAGTTTTGGAAATACTTATTCCAATCATTTATATAGTCAAAGATTCCACCCTTGTAGATCCAAGCATACTTAATTTTTGGTTTAATATCATGGGCATCCTCAGCTGTGTAGGGAGAGATGTAAGAGTAGTCAAGGGGATTCAACTTATTCTCTGAGAGAATGAGCATTCTATCAATAATTTTTATGGGGTCATAGACCTCTATATCAATTCCATTCAAAATTCCTAAGAAAATTTTATTGTCTATATTTATCTTCCCTCTGATCTCTTCAGCATGGCTTGGGCTTACTGTATTTATGGCTGAGCTATACTTTATTCCCAAGTCTAAAAAGGTTAGGACTTCTCCTTTGTACTCAACTAACTCTCCCTTAAAGGCTTCATTATGTATAGTTAAGGTTGTTGGTAAATTTAAAAGATCTTTGCACTTTGCAAGGGCTAAGCCACACATCCAATCATGGCCAGAGACAACATCAACATCTTTATCTTTTAGATATTCAACAACAAGTTCTGAAAAAATCTCATACTTTGTTGGATCCCAAACATTTAAATTATTTATTTTCTCATTGCTGAAAACTGTAATGTCAAAATTTGCTTCAGGATGCTTACACTTTAAGACATCAAAGGAGAATTTAACATTCTTATATTTTATTTCAATCTCTCCAATATTTTCATGGATTAATTTAAAATATTTTCCATAGTGGTTAAGTGTAAGAACCTCAACCTCACAACACTCTTTTAAAAACTTTGGCAGATCTCTCATCACATCTCCTAACCCACCATAGGAAACAATTGGAGTTATAGTAGGGGCTAAAATAACAATTCTCATAATAACACCCAATAACTAAGTTAATAGATAAAGTAAAATTAGCTAATGATATTAAATTTAGTGCCAATATTATAAAAAAGTTAAAAAAAAGTTAATAATTTAAGTTTTAAACATTTCAACATATTTCTTTAAGTCATCAGCTATCTTAGTTATATTCTCAATAGCCTTACTTGTGTTTTCAATAGCTCCGTTCAACTCTTCAGTTGAAGCTGTTAATTCCTCAGCGGTGGCAGCGAACTCCTCTGAAATTGAAGCGACATCTTGGACATCTCTTAAAGCTTTTTCAACATTCTCAGTTACGTTTTGGACAGCTTGTTTAATAACTTCCATTTTCTCATGAGCTTTATCAACAGCCTCTTTTATCTTTAAGAATGCGTTATTAACCTCATCTATAGCAACAACTCCTTTATCAACTTCATTCTTTCCAGTTAATCCTAAGTCTATAGTTTTCTCTATAGCCTCTCTTATCTCTTCGACCGTCTTATTGATGTCGTCTACAGACTTTCCAATCTCTTCGGCTAAGCCTTTAATTTCACTTGCAACTACAGCGAAACCTCTTCCAGCCTCTCCAGCTCTTGCAGCTTCAATAGATGCGTTTAAAGCTAATAAACCTGTTTGCTCAGCAATATCTTTAATTAAAGCTGTAATCTCATTAATCTTCTGACTCTTCTTACCAAGCTCTTCTAACGCTCTTCCTAATTCATCAATAACGTTAGCTATTCTTTGCATTGTTTCTATAGCGTTTTCAACCTTCTCAACCCCAACCTGAGAAGCTTCTTCTACAGATTTAACAGCTTCAACTCCTTCTAACGCTGAGTTATATGACTCGTTAGCTAATCTATTAACATCTTCTAACTCCTGAGTTATATCTTGTAACTTATTAGACTGATCTGTTGCAGCTACAGCAACTTGGTTAGCAGCATCGGCAATTTGATCAGAGGTTTCTTTTAATCTTTCCATCTCCTCTTTTATGTTGTTTAATTCTGTGTAAAGTCTTTTAGACACATCTTTTAGATTCTCAATAATTTCCTTAATTTTGTCAAGAGATTTATTAATAATTTCTTCTATTCCTCCTTTCTTCATAACTTTCATTCTTACAGTTAGATCTCCATTAGCAAAGGCCTTCATAACCCTCTCTATTTCTTTGAATAAATCCAATAACTCTTTTTCTTTCTCCTCTTCTCTCTTTAAATCTTCTAATAAATTATTATAAATTTGTTTAACATTTTTGAATATATCAGCAATTTCATCCTCTCCAGAAACTTCAAGTTGTTCAATATCCTTTAAATCCTTCTTAGCTAATTTTTGTGTAAATAGATCTAAAATTTCTAATCTTCTTATTATGAACTTGTTAATTAATATTATTGCTACTACAATTACAATTATAGATAAAGCTGATAATGCCATAGAAAGAGTTTCTATGAATGATAATTTACTATTATAAAGTTCTTCATACATTACAACAGCTTTATGCATCTCTTTAAGTAAGTCTAAGTTGTTATTTTCAATATATCTTAAAGCTTCTTTAAACTCTGGATCATCCCTATTCTTAGTGGCTACTGTTTTAACAGCATTATAATAAGGCTCCCACTTTTTCTTAACAACTAATAACTGTTCCCTAATCTCAGGAGGGGCTGGATAAAACCCTCTTTCAGGATTACCATTTATTAGATCATTTAGATTCTTCTCAAAAGTTTTAGCTCTCTCTAATATATCTTTTTTATAGTAATCTTCATCTATCCCCAAAGCTATAAATGCAGCATCTTTAGCCATTATTTGGGTTAAAGCTCTTTGTAATCCTGCAGTATTTATTATAGCTGCATCCTGCTTAATATCATCATGTACTTTAATTGTTGCAAAAGTTAAAGCAAGGTTAATAACCAACAAAACTAACAAAATTGTTATCAACCTACCCTTTACAGTCTTTAAAAGCTTTATCACAAAAGTCACCCCCTATACATAGAGAGGTTTATCTATATATTATTCCAATAGTCTAAAATAGTATATAAGTATTTAGTCCTTTTTCATGACAACATTTTTCCCTTTTTCAGAAGGAATCACTTTTATTTTAGCATTTTCAAACTCTCTATATAGTGTCTTTCCTTCAAATAATCTATCTAAAAAAATAGCTAAAGCTGCTATCTCAGAATGTGGCTGATTGCCAATAGAAACATTAAAGTCAGCTAACTCATAAACCTCTCTTGGCACTTTCTCAGCACCAACAATAACCAATATATTGTCAAATTTTTTTATTTTCTCAATGGCTTTATCAATTCTCTCCCCATACATGGTTAGATGAACAACAATTCCATCCTTCTTAAAATCTTTTATATAGCTTCTCCAATTCTTGACAACCCTAAATTTAAAATCTCCTCCCCAGTTTTTCACAATTTTCTCAACACTTTTCCTTACATGCTCATCTTCTTCAGTAAAAATAATTTCCTCAGCTCCCAAGGCTCTGGCTGTTAATGCCACATGGGTAGAGACTCTTCTATCCCTATCTCCCCTATGTCCAAGTCTTAAAACCTTAACCCTCATAAGCTTCCCTAAACATAACCCCATCATAAACCATTACAGCATCTCCTTTCATATAAGCTCCATCATCTTTAATCTCTATTTCCAAGTCTCCACCATCTAAGTGAACCAAAACCTTATCTTTTGTAAATCCTAATCTATTGGAAACAACTGCTGAAGCTGTTGCTCCAGTACCACATGCCATAGTATAGCCAACTCCCCTTTCCCAGGTTAGTATCTTAATCTCTTTATCATTTAAAACTTTAACAAAATGAACATTTATTCTCTCTGGGAATATTGGAAGATTTTCTATTTCACTTCCAATTACATCTAAATGCTCTCTAATCTTCTCTAAGTCATCTACAAAGATAATGGCATGTGGGTTTCCAACACTTACAGCTGTTATATTAACCTCTTTCAAATAGGGATTTTTTAGCTCAGCCCTTTCATTTATAAACTCTTCCTTCTCACTCTTCACTGGAATATCTTTACATTTAAATGAAGGCTTTCCCATATAAACCCTTATCTTCTTAACCCTATCATCTTCAACTTCAAGCTCACAAACCCTTAATCCAGCTTTGGTTTCAACCTTTAGAGGATTCTTTTTTAAAATTCTCTCATAGACATACTTGGAAAAACATCTAATTCCATTCCCACACATCTCTGCCTCAGAACCATCACTATTAAAGATTCTAAATTTAACATCATAGTTATTAGAGCTTGGCTTTTGAATAAAGATAACTCCATCAGCCCCAATGGAGAATCTCCTCCTACAAACCTTCTTAGAAAACTCTTCTTTATTTTTAACCTTCTCTCCATCAAATTCATTAATCACAATATAGTCATTCCCAAGGGCATGCATCTTAGTAAATTCCAAAGCCATCCCTCTTAGTCTTTTATTACTTTAACTACCTTAGTCTTTATTCCCTCCCCCTCTAAGAGCTCTTCATTTATGACTACAACATCCTTTATAGAATTAACCAACTTATATGGAATTAGAACATTCTTCCCTTCCTCAATATCTAAGATACTTCCTTCAACTGGTTTTACTTCAATAAATACTAACTTCCCATCTTCATCATTGAAGATTAGATCTACAACTTCACCAATAATACTACCCAAGCTTCCAATTATCTTTTTTCCCTCCAAAATTCTCCAGGGCATCTTTTCCATATCTTTCCACCAACCTTTTTTAAGTCTTCAGGAGTGTTTAAATTAACAATATCTTCATAAATATTTAAAATCTTCTCTTTTTGATAACCATCTTTTGGTGACACTATATTTAACCCTATAGGCTTGTTGTAGTTAAGCACTGTTAAAGCTTCATATTCATTAGAAAAGCTACTAATAATTTTATTTATTATTTTATAGGTTAAGCCATAAATATCTGAGGGAATGACTAAAAAAGGATCATCAAAAAATTTAAAACAATAATTTATATCCTCTATAAACCCATTCCCAGGAGTCTCTATTATCTTATCTTTATAACCCTTCTCTAAATATCTTTTAGTTTCAGGAGTGTAGGGAGAAACAGCTATATAAAAGTCTTCAACTTCTGATTTTTTCACTTCATCTAAGATGAGATCAATTAAAAATTTATTTTTTATTATTATTAAGGGTTTTTCAACATATCCTAACCTCCCCCCTTTTCCACCAGCCATGATTAGGGCTTTCATCTTATGTACACCTTAGCATTTAAGAATACAGGCCCCCTAACATCTATAACCTTATTCTCACCCATAATTTGTTTTAAGGCTAAGTCACTAATCTTTAAGTTTATATCACTTAATCCTCTAACTATGGTTACTCTAAAATTGAACTCTTCTATGTTAGAGAGTAGAGCCTCTTCAATCTTAGAAGTTAGCTTAAACATAATTCCATCAATATATCTTATCCCTGTACTAACTCCATCAGCCAATATCTTACTTATTAACTCCTTATATTCCTCCTTAACACCCTCTAAGCTCTTAGGAACTCCATATATTGAGCCATCATAAACATAAACCTCATTTAATGCTGATGGTCCCAACAATCTTTTATTTTCTTCTTTTTCAAATAACTCTACTGTTATTTCCCTCTCAACACTATTAAACTCAATATTCTCCTTAATCACTATAGATACTGGACTCTCCTTATCCTTATTTCTTATAGCTTCATCAATCAATTTATTGGTTAAGTTATATAGCTCATCTAACACTGGGACATTATCAACCTTTATCTCCTTAGCCAACTCTCTATCACTCAACCTTTGCCTATAAAATTGAGGATAAACCATTGCTCTAACATCTTCATAGTTATACAATATCATGGCTAACCTCTCAACTCCTAAACCAAGGTTTAACACAGGGACATCTATCCTATAGTTTGCCAATGCCACTGGAGAATAGATTCCAAAGGTAGCCACTTCCAACCAGCCAAGCTTTGGATGATAGGCATAAACCTCAGTCTGAGTCTCTGGAGTGTAGTATTTACTCCTCTTCTCATCAGGCTTAAATTTAAATCTTTTAAAGCCAAACTGTTCTAAGAGAGCTTCAGCTATTGCCATTCCATCATCAACACTAACATCCTCAGAAGCCAAAACACAAGAAGCTGAGTGATAACTCATTAAATGACTCTTATCCTCTCTCTGCTCTCTTCTAAAACATCTATCTATTGAAAATAATTTTATTGGCAATTCTCTATTCTTTATTAGGCTACTGAGTGTTATAAACCATCCTGATGTCATGTGACTTCTTAAAGTTAGCTTACTACTCTCTGGCTTTAGCTCCTTAAACTCTGGAAAAGCCTTTTCCAAAATTTTTAGGGAGAGCTCATCACTTATATTTAGAGCTTCAGCTATCTTATAGGTTAAGTCATCTCCATCTATAGCTCCCTTCTTATAGCTGTGTAAAACTCTCCTTAAACTTTCAGCTTTCTCCTCATTTAACTTAACCCCCAACTCTTCAATAATCTCTATTTTCTCTCTACCTAAACCAACATCTGGCCTTGGTAAGCCAGCAAGGTAGAAACATCTGTCAAGGACAGCCATAGCTTCAGGGCCAAACTGCTTATAGATATCTTGCTCATCAACAATAATAGGGTTTATAACCTCTTCAAAACCTAACCTTAGATAAGCTTCTCTCAATCTTTCAATGGTTTCCATAACAGGATGTGGTTTTCCATAACTTAGCTTAATCCTTGGATACCTCTCATTAATTCTCTTCTCCTTTATCAACTTCTTAGTTTCTATCCAAGCCTTTTCAAAGTCTTTCTTTGCTAATTCAGATACTTCCTCAATATTGAATCCCATCCTATCACTTCTGACATCCTCTTTATAATCTCTGTTGAATTCCCTCTCTCTTTTTGGATTTTTAAGATCTTCTCACTAACTTTCCCAGCTCTAATCTTTTTTGTTGGTATGTAAATATTCTTTTTAATCAATTCATTTTTTATTTCCCTCTTAATTTTCTCTCTATACTCTTTAATCTTTTCCCTACTCCATGATAAGTTTTTATCTATATATGGGATGGAGTTTATAGATAAAGCTATTAATCTCTCATCAACCTCATTTATTCTCTCCTCAGTGCTTTTCTCTTTATAAGCTAAGGTTATCCCTCTCTTCCTCTCTGGACTTTTTCTCTCTACTATTATATAGTTAGATTCAACTAAAGCTCTTCTAAATGGGATAGAGGAGGAGTAGGAAACTAAAACTCCCTCTTTATTTAAGTGGCTATAGAGCTTTTTTAAAAAGTTGTATGTGTAAAGAGTAGGATCTCTCTTTGGAGAGAAGGCATCATGAAAAATTATATCATAGTTGTAAAGGTTAATTTTCCTTGCATCAGCAACATCCAAAATAATGTTTTTATATTTACTTTTGTATGAATAACCAAGCTTATTTAAAAAATATTCCCTTATCTTATCTTTAACTATCTCATGCTCTTTAAATGGAATCTCCAAGAATAGAGATAGGAAGAGAACTTCCTCACAGATCTCTACCATGTGTATCTTAGCATCTTTATTAAAGTGCAGAGCTGAAACAGCATTATATGTTAAGCCTGAGCAGAGGTCTAAGATAAAAGGTTTCTTTTTATATTCAAGCTCTGTTGGTTTAACAAACTTATAAATAGCCTCTTTTAAGGATCCCATAGAAGAGTGCATCTTTTCATTTTCATCCTCAGCCTTTAATGTAAAAGTTCCATCTTCAGTTTTCACTAAAAATTTCTTTATCTCCTCTAAGATTCTCACTTTTAGCTTCTCTTCATTATCTCCATCATAAATAGGGATATACTTCCTAATTACTTTAAGAGCTTCCCTCTGTGGTAGCATAATTTTAACCATAATAAAGATATTTTAAGCAGAGAATAACCATTTTTTTGGCTATCTCATCTAATGTATAAGGGGTTATTGGTTCCCCATCTTTAATAAACTTTCTTGTTCCCACAACAGTGTGGTTTTTAACACCTAACAGCTTAGCAGGCCCCTTAGTGTATTGGCTATCATCAATGTAAACCTTCTCCTCTATTCCAAAGACACCATTTGAGCCTATAGTTTTAATTCCCCTCTCATGACAATAATTTACTATCTCTCTTGTTATTGGTATTGTATTTCCTCCAGCTATGCAAATGATAACAACATCTCCCTTAATAAGGTGTAAGTTATCTTTATTTATATTAGTCCTATAGACTTCAGCCCTCTCTCCAAAGAATCTTTTAACAAGATCAACCTTATACTCTCCAACCTTTCCTCCAAGTCTTCTATGAACAATATCATTCTCCTCAATCTTTGCTGAGTCAAAGAGATAAACCTTTTCAGCCCCTCCTCTATGAACCTCTAAGAGGTTGAAGGCTACTCTAACCCCCAACCTTCCACAGCCAATTATTGAAACCTCTCCTCTTGGCTTTAATTTTTTTTCTAACTCTTCAACTTCATCCATGGATTACTCCCCTAAGTATTTCTTTAACTTATCCAACTGCTCACAGGTTCCAAATGCATAAATAATATCTCCAACATTCAGCTTTAACTCAGGTGGAGGGTTGGTTATATATTTTCCATCCTTTACAACCACCAGTATAGTAGCTCCAGTTTTCTCTCTAATCTTGGAATCTTTTATAGAGACTCCATCTAACTCTTTATTTTTAACTTCAAATCTTCTAATTTCCATGTCTTCCTTTGTAGCCACTAATGAATGGATAAACTCAACAATCTCAGGAGATATTGCCAACCTTGCTATTTCCATTCCTCCAACAGTGTAGGGGCAGACAGCTCTATCAGCTCCAGCCTTTATTAACTTGTCTAATGTAGATGGAGCATCAGCTTTAGACACAATAAAGATATTTGGATTCAATTTTTTGGCTGATAATGTTATAAAGACATTCTCAGCATCTGAGCCCACAACAGTTATTAAACCTTTAGCCTTCTTTATCTTAGCTTTCTCTAAGGTTTCATCCTGAGTAGCATCTCCATGGATACAGAGAAAGTTAGGATTTTTTTCTATTTCCTCCTTTAACTTCTCTTCATCTTTATCTATAACTATATAAGGAATATTATTCTTCTCAAGCTCATAAGCTACTATCCTTCCAAGCCTTCCAAAACCACAGATAATATAATGATTTTCCAACTTTTTTATTCTATCTCTCATCCTTTTCAGCCTAAAGTATCTTTTAAAATGCCCCTCTATAAAGAAGCTGGCAACATTACTTAATGTATAAGCTACAGCCCCAACTCCAGCAAAGATGTAGATGATAACTGAAAGCTTTCCAAGAAAGGTTTTGGGGGTGTAGTCTCCATAACCAACTGTGGAGATGGTTACAACTGCTGTATAGAAAGCAGTGAAAAAATCCCAATGCTCTGTAATACTTAAAATTAAAGATTCTAAGAGGATAATAGAGAATATAGCTAAAATCCCAACAATAATTTTCTCATGAGTTTCCATCTTCTCCTCTTAAAGCCTTCTGTATAGATGTAATGATCCCTGAGATAAATAAAAGGACAGAAAAGATAATAATTAACTTCCCAGCCTCAGTTTTTGGGGTTATATCTCCATAACCAACTGTTGTTATTGAGATGGTTGTAAAGTAAAAGGCATCAAAGAAGTTATTTATTTCTGGATTAACCTCACCCTCAAAAACCCAGATAAAGCAGGAAGATATAAAGCAGAGAATTAAGAGAGTTAGAAAGTTAATAACCTCTGGATACTTCTCTATCTTCCTTATTTTTATAATTCTAAGCAAAACTAAGATTCTTATCAAGTTGATAAGCCTTAAATTAACTAAAACCTTTGAGTAGAAAATATTTAGGGTGTAAAGAACAAAAGCTATAATAACTATAGTATCTATAATATTATAAATATCTTTAAAAAACTCCTTTTTGCACTTAGCCTTGTAAAAATTGTAAAGAGTTTCAAAAGTGAAGTAGAGGATAGCTATATAATCCAAGATAAAAAGAACTTGAGAATGTATATGATAGGTTGAGAGTATAAAGGAAATAGCTATCTCCAATGTGAAAATTAAGCTTAAAAGTTCTTTAATTTTTCCCATTGTAACCACCAAAAAAGAGGGAGGAGTTATATGTTAAGAGAGCTTGTTAAAAGAAGTTGGGAACTTATTGAAGAGGAAGAGAGGATTAGATACATTGATGAAGCATTTTTAGGCTCTTTGATCACCCTCCTATTGGATAACAATTTTGTTCTAATTGAAATTAAAACTATGAATGAATATAAAAGCTTAACCTTTGAACACTTAGACAGTTGGCTTAGGGTTAAGTTAGATATCTTCCCCAAAGAGCATAGCTTAGCTGAGTTTAAAACTGTAGGATCAAGAGCTTTATTAAGGCTCTCTGTTGGAGCTCCTTCAAAGCTTGAGAAGTTTTTAAAGTTTGGAGTTAAAGAAATACTTTCTTCAAGGCTTGGGAGTGTTGGCTCTATAGTTTATGACTATGACAATTACTACACCTATGTAGGTGTAACTTTATATATACTAATAAATGACTACATAGATGAAAATCTTAACATAGACTGGGAAAAGCTAAAGAACTTCTTAAAAGCTATTGAAGAGCTTACAGCATACTTAGAGGGATGAAGATGTTTAACATTCTAAGAGAAATTAAACATAGTAAAGAGTTAATTAGTGCAAAGGATGAGATTTTTGTAGGAGAGCTTATAAGATACATGTATAAGAATGGAGGCTATCTTATAAATATTAGCTCTTTAGAACACTCCCATAACTTAACATTTAAGTTCAAAAATTCTAAGATTTATAAGTTGAATGTTTCAGTTGAGAGAAAGGTTGATGGCTTAGCCTCCAAGCTTATAGGTTCTCAAACCTTACTAACCTTAGAGGTGATCAAAAAGAAAGAGTTGGTTGAGCCAGAGGAAGTTATTAAAATGATAGGGACTGATTTAAAAAACATGTTGAAAGTTCCTTTATTTGGGCAGGTTAAGATTGATCATGACTTAAATTATATTAAGGCAAGAACTACCTATATAATTGACTTAAATAAATTTATTCATGAAAAGGAAGTTAATAAGGAAGAGCTGGAGAAGGAGATTGAAAAGATTATAGGGACTTTAATTGAAAGTTTAGAAGAGGTTTAAATTTATTCTCAAGTAAGTTAATTTACTAAATTTCTATTCTTATCTTCTATAATATTTTTCAATAATTTCCTCAACCTCTTCCTCAGGGATGTTAAATTTCTTTGCTATCCTCTTTAGCCTCTTTTCTAATGGAGGGTGTCTATAAAACATATTTAAAAATCCAAAGCTCTTAGGGAGATAGTTGGAGGAGTGTAACTTACATAAAGCCCTAATATATGTTTTAGCTCCAACAGCTTTAGATGCTAATAGATCAGCTTCAGTTTCAAGCTTTCTAATAAAGTAGCTTTGAACTAACTCTATTAGCACATAGATAAGACCAAATAAGACTATTAATATTGGCTCCTCAACATTAAACTTTAATAGGAAGTAATAAACTTTAATAGGAAGTAATAGAGGATTGAGAAGATAATAATGGTTATAACTATATTCCCAAGAAAGCCTATTTTAACATGTATCTTCTTCCTATGTGCTAACTCATGGGCAATTATTCCTTTAATTTCATCTTCATTTAAAGATTCAAGTAATTTAGTGGTTAGGACTAACCTCTCTCTGAACAATCCTTTTATATAAGCATTTGCCATTGGAGATTTTATAACCTCTATTTTCTTAGGAGGAGAGACATTTAATTTTTTACTAAGCTCATTGGTCCAAGATTTAATTCTTTCATCAGCTTCCTCAACTTTAACAAATCCAACTTTTTTAAAGAGAAGATCAATAAGTTTATAGTAGATGTTAAAGATAATTGAATAGAAGATGATCCAAAATGAAATTCTTAAGACAAAAGGAAGATTATAGAACTCTTTCTTAAATGGCTCTATTATCTTTTCTGACATCCCACTAATTAAGAAAATAAATACCCCAACTATTGGAAGAACTATTATGATTAAAACAATAAGGGTTTTTAAATACTCTTTTCCTGTAACCTTTTCATCATAAAAGTTGCTTATCTCTTTTAAGTTTATAAAGATTGGGATAAAGACGATTAAGAACACCACTAAAAATAAGGCAGGAAAAATAATAGTTGGAGAGATATTTAGGAAGTAAGAGAGTAGTAAAGGAGAATCACAAACTATTAAAGAAAGTAGGAAAAGAATAGCAATAACTATAGAGTTAAGAAATAATAGAGAGTTATATTTTTTTATAACCTTACTCTTTTCCTCTACACTCAATGGCTTGGATTTAAAGAGAGCCTTAATTTTCAAGCTTATTAATATAGTTGAAACTATCATTATAAGAAAAAGTGCTATACAGAGTATAATTATTGGAAGGTTGAGAGAATACTTAACCCTTAAAATAGAGCCATTTAGAGAATAATCATTAATCTTTAGAAATTTGGCACAGCTTACTTCATTTAAAGTTAGGTTACTAAGATTTTTAAAGTTAAAGGTTAAAATTTCCCTCTTTTTATCTAATGGAACCTTCAAAGAATAAAAATAATTAGAGTCTTCTTTAAACTTATTTAATTCTAAGTAGGAAAGGTTGGAGATTATGGGAGAGATATTATTTTTAGACTCAATCTTAATCCAGCCATAGCTATCTAAATTGACACTAACATTTATAGAATAAACTGAGTTAATTAGTAAAAGTATAAAAATTAGCTTTAAAGCTCTCATCTTATTCCTCTTTCTTCTTGTAAGGTGTTGGGATGTAATAAACAGATGGCCTATTTCTTCCAGCCTGTGGATAAAGTTCTAAGAGCTTATAAACCTTCTTAGGAACATTAGTATCTATTTCCAGCCCAAGCTCTTTTAACTTACTAACAGTTAGAGGATAGTCATGTGTCCATCTTCCCTCTGTTAAGATCTTAGCCAACTCTTTAGCCTTCTCTTCTCCATACTTATCTTTTAACAGCTCATAAACAAAATCTTCCATCTGCTTTATAGCTTTCTTAGCAACATCATAGAGAACTAAAAATTCATCTGAAACCTTCTCTCCTTTTTTGTAGTAAGTCTCTATAATAGAAGCTGCTGGATATTGGCCGAGTTGAGGATCAACTGGGCCAAGGACAGCATTTTTATCCATAATTATCTTATCAGCAGCTAAAGCTATTAATGTTCCTCCACTCATGGCATAGTGTGGAATTATAACCCTTGTCTCTGCCTTATGCTCCTTCAATGCTAAAGCTATCTGCTCTGCAGCTAAGGCTATCCCTCCTGGAGTATGTATAATTAAATCTATTGGCATATTGTCAGGGGTTAACCTTATAGCTCTTAAGATCTCTTCACTATCCTCTATAGTTATATACCTATATATTGGAATTCCAAATAAGCTTAGTATCTCTTGCCTATGTATAAGAGCAATAACCCTACTCTTCCTCTCCTTTTCAATTTCCCTTATACACCTTAACCTCTTCATCACTCTAATTCTCATGGAAAATTCAGGATATAAGAAGAGGAGAAAGAAGAGGATAAAAAAGAAAAAGTCACTACTCATTCTTTCCCTCTCCTTAGGCATGCTTTAACTAAGCCATCAAATAGAGGATGTGGCTTATTAGGCCTTGACTTGAACTCAGGATGTGCCTGAGTAGCTACAAAGTAATCATTGTTTAGCTCAATGAACTCAACTAACCTACCATCAGGAGAGGTTCCAGAGATGATTAAGCCATGCTTCTCCAATATTTCATGATACTCTGGATTAACCTCATATCTATGCCTATGTCTCTCATAAACCTCCTTTCTCCCATAGAGTTTATGAACCAATGTTCCCTCTTTTAAAATAGCTTTATAAGCCCCTAACCTCATTGTTCCTCCTTTCTCCTTAACTTCCTTTTGTTCTGGAAGTAGGTCAATAACAGGATGCTTAGTCTCTGGATCAAACTCTGTTGAATTAGCCCCTTCTAAGTTACAGACATTCCTTGCAAATTCAATAACAGCACACTGTAGCCCCATACAGATGCCTAAGAAAGGAATGTTATTTTCTCTTGCATATCTTATAGCATTTATCTTCCCCTCTACCCCTCTCTCTCCAAACCCTCCAGGAACTAATATTCCATCTAATTTATTCTCTTCTCTATACTTATCCAAGATTTCCCTATAATCCTCTCTCTCCAAGTGTTCAGCATGTATCCAATTTATATTAACTCTTGTATCATTCTTAGCCCCAGCATGTATAAGAGCTTCAATAATACTTAGATAAGCATCCCTAAGCTCAACATACTTTCCCACTATCCCTATTGTTATTTCATTCATTGGGTTTATAACTCTATCAACAAACCTCCTCCAGTCTTCTAAGTTTGGCTTCCTATCTTCAAGGTTTAACTTTTTAGTTATTAACTTCCCCAAACCTTCCTTTTCTAAGTTTAAAGGGACTTCATAAATAGTTCTTGCATCTCTTGCCTCTATTACAGCCTCTTTATCTACATCACAAAATAAAGCCAATTTTTCCCTAATCTTATCATTTATTGGTAGTTCTGTTCTACATATTAAGATATCTGGCTGTATCCCAATACTCCTTAACTCCTTAACACTATGCTGGGTTGGCTTAGTCTTCAGCTCTCCAGCAGCTCTTATGTAGGGAAGGAGAGAGACATGGATATATAAAGTATTCTCTTTCCCCAAATCCTTCTTCATCTGTCTAATAGCCTCTAAGAAGGGTAAGCTCTCAATGTCTCCAACAGTTCCACCAATCTCAACAATTGTAACATCATAACCCTTTCCCAACCTCTTGATCCAATCCTTAATTTCATTTGTTATATGAGGAATAACTTGAACAGTTTTTCCTAAATACTCTCCTCTTCTCTCCTTTGTAAGAACATTCCAATAAATTTTTCCTGTTGTTATATTATTATCCCTTGTTAAATTCTCATCTATAAATCTTTCATAATGTCCCAAGTCAAGATCTGTCTCTCCACCATCTTCAGTTACAAACACTTCACCATGCTCATAGGGAGACATGGTTCCAGCATCTATTTGTAAGTAGGGATCTATCTTTATCATATTCACTTTAAACCCTCTTGATTTCAGCAATCTTCCAATAGATGCTGCTGTTATCCCCTTTCCTAAAGAGGAAATAACTCCACCAGTTATAAATATAAATTTCATAATCCTTCCCACCTTAAATTATAAAACTTTTTATATAACAAAGCTTTACAATTATTACAAAAACTTATTTAAAATAATAAGCAGCTTTTTCCAACGTTTATAGTGTTATGTCAATTAAATTATTTAATAAGTGTGATTTGAATGAGTGTTAGCGCAACACGAATCGTTAGGATGTTGGAGATTATTGATAATAAAGCTAAATTTATGGGTATTAAATTAACAATGATAAGGAACTTATTAGAAAGATACAAAAACAATAAAGAATTAATTAAAGAGGTTTTAAAACTCACTGAAGGGAAAAGATTATATGACTTAATCTTAGAAGCTTGTCCTGAATTGAAGGAAGTGGTTGATGAAATAAAATATGAAGAAATCTATGAAGAAGAGAAAGAAATTATTAAAGAGGAGATTGAATCTTTTAGCTTTGAAAATAGAATTAGTCTTATGGCATATATAAAGGATCACCTAAGGGATATGTACTTTGGAACAAATTCAAATAAAATTTTTTATGAGATAGGAAAAAACTATGCTTTAAAATGTAATATCAAAAGTTATGAAGAGATGGAAGAGCTTATTAAGGAAGAGTTTGGAGAGGTAGAAATTATAAAGGATGATAAAGATATTAAAGTTATAATAAGGGATAATAAAGAAGCTAAAAATTATGTATCTTCTGAGCCTGTTTGTTGTATTGCCAGTGGTGTTATCTCAGGATGCTTAGAAAGTATATATAATAAAGAGTTTATTGTAGATGTGTTTGAAGAAAAGTGTATAGCTAAAGGAGATGAATATTGCTTATTTATAGCAAAGAAGTCAAGAAAATTAATTAGAGAATTATTTGATAAATATTAAAAAGAGGTTGAGAGTGATGCCATCAAAACCTAAGGAGATAGCAAGGTTCAATGGAAAGGGAATATTATTAAACCAATATACTATGAAAAATCCTGCTCTAAAATGGGAGAAGTTAGAAATTATATTATATGAGGATCACTTTGAATTTATTTTCCCAAATAGAAAAATTAATGTTGAAATCCAATATGTTGAAGATGTTGGAGCTGAGTTACCAAGGAGAGCTATAGAAGTTGCTAAGGCTTCTTTAGAAGATATTACTTACCACTCCTCTATAGTCTATAAGTTACCAAACTCAGACAAAACAATGGTTGGTTTTGCTCCAGAAACATCAATATATGGAAGAAAGCCAATAGAGATATTTTTAAACCATGTCTTCCATGTTCTCTTAGATAAGAAACCCTGTAAAATCCAATATGCTGCAATTAAGGGAGGAACCTTAGATCCAAATGTAAAATGGGAGGATGGTAAGTTTATATTTGTTAAAAGAAAATCCTCATTAATAAGTGCTGATCTCCTTGCTGTTGTTGTTATCAAGGATGGAAAGCCAAAGGCATATAATATATTCACAAATATAGAATCTATTAGAATAAAGAATAAGCTTGTTGATGACAAAGAGGAGGAAGTATTAGAGATAAAGCAGGTTAAGAATAATGAGAATATTACTTCATACTTATATGTCCCAGCAAGGGAAAGGTTGTTTGTTTTAAGGTACATATATACATTAACAAAATACAAGAATGTAGTTAAAGATCTATTACCAAAAACTGAAGATGAAATAGCTTCTGAGTTTGCTGCTGAAGCCTTCTCTGGAGACAAAATAAAGAGTGAGCTTGAAAAGCTTACTCCAGAAGAGCAAGAGATTCTTATGGCTTTATATACAGGGATCTCTTCATTAGAGCTACCTAATGTTTTAAATATGGATGTTGATGAAGTTGAAAGGATACTTGATGACTTGATAGAGAAAGGTTTATTAACCCTTGTAAGAATTAGAAAAGAAGTTGAACTTTCAGAGAAGGGTAGAGCAATAACAAACTATATAGTCTCTAACTTCTAAAAAAGTAAGGAGGGATTTCAATGGCAAAGATAGTAAAAACCTTAGTTGTTGATGACTCAGCATTTATGAGAAATATATTAAAGAAGATATTAACTTCCACAGGTAAGTTTGTTGTTGTAGGAGAAGCTTCAAATGGAAAAGAGGCAATAGAAAAAGCTAAAGAGCTTCAGCCAGATTTAATAACTATGGATATAGTTATGCCAGAGATGGATGGGATTACTGCAACAAGAGAGATAAAGAAGATCTTACCAAATGTAAAAATAGTTATGTGTACCTCCATTGACCAAGAGAAGAAGGTTATTGAAGCCCTTGAAGCTGGAGCTGATGGTTACATAGTTAAGCCATTCCAAGCTCAGAAGGTTATAGAAGAGCTTAATAAATTGTTCCCTGATGAATAAAATTTTTTATATAGCATAATAATAAATCTTCTTAAGTATAAATCTTTCTATTTTGTAATGGGGTTGATTATGAAATATGGAAAAGTTGAAATCTCACCAAAGTCTTGGGAGATCATTGTGAAAAATATTATTGAAGATACCTTAGGGAATGGAGAAAGTAAAGGGAAGATAGATTTAGAGAACTTATCAAAAATTGAAGAAGTTGGTAAGTTTGCTTCTGAGAAGGCCATGAGATTTATCTCAGATATGACAGGTTATAAATCATGTCTCAAGGTTTTTAATGTTAGGCTAATAACCCCATCAGAGATTATGGAAGAGTATGGAGATGAGAAGAGAATCTTTACTAAAATAGACTTTTCTGGAGATATAAAAGGGTCAGGGATATTAATATTCTCTGAAGAAGATGCTATTAAGTTGGCTAAAGCTATGTTGTTAGGCATGGGAATGGAATCAGATAGTGATGAAATGGATGAGATGAAAATATCAGCTATAAATGAGATCTGTAATATTTTAATTTCTGCCTATGTTGATTCTTTTGCAAACTTTATGAAAACCTCTCTAACCATGACTCCTCCAGAGTTTATAACTGGCTCTGGAAAAGAGGTTTTAAAGAAAATTTTTGAGAAGTATAATATAGGGGATGAAATAATCTTAGCATTTAGATCAACTTTACATGTTGAAGAGGTTGGCTCACAGTTTGATGTCCTTATAGTGTTACCACAGGAATCTGTAACCATGATCTTTGAGGCTATAAGAAAAGGAGAAATTAATGATAAGCTCTCTGTAAAGTATGACCAATAATTTTTATTCATAGTAATATTCTCCCTTCTCCTTCTGCTCTCTATCCTTTTGACTTCCCTCTTTATTAGCCCTTGGCCTTCCTGTTTCAGGATCTCTCCTAAAGGTGATTTGCATCTCTTTTAAAAATCTATTAGCTCCTTCCCTCTTATTCAATGGCTCACTTCCCTTCCCATAAATTCCTGGCTCTCCTGAGAATACTATGAATCTATCTGAGATATAGTCTTGGAAGAGGATGTCATGATCAACTACAAAGATTCCAGCCTCTTTTTCATCAGCTATTCTTCTAATAACCTTAGAGACAGCTAACCTTTGCTCAACATCTAAGAAGGCTGATGGCTCATCCAATAAATAGATGTCAGCATCTCTACTTAAACATGCAGCTATAGCTACTCTCTGCAACTCTCCACCTGAAAGCTCTTTAACTTCCCTATCCAATAGTTTCTCAAGCTGTAAAGGGTTGATAATCTCTGACTTATAATAGGAGGAGTGTATATTAGTTATTGAGCTTAGAAGGTCTTCAACAGTCCCATCATAGTCTGGAGTTATATACTGTGGCTTGTAAGAAACTTTGATATCTTCACTAAATACTTCTCCCTCATCTGGCTCTATAACCTTAGCTAAGAGCTTGATAAAGGTAGTTTTTCCTATCCCATTAGGGCCTAAGATCCCTATAACTTCTCCCTTGTAGATTGTTCCTCCTTTAACTTCCAATTTAAAAGATCCAAGAGACTTTTTCATATCAGAATAGCTTAATAAAATAGGCCTATTTTTGTAATCTATAATAGCTCTCTTTTCAAAAACAATAGGCTCTTTTCTAAATCTTATATTCTCATCCTTTAACTCTCCATAGAGATATTCATTTATTCCCACTCTAACACTCTTTGGTAGTGAAACAATTCCATAAGCTCCAGGAACCCCATACATGATATGAACATAATCAGAGAGGTAGTCAAGGACTATTAAGTCATGCTCAACAACAACAACCTTTTTTAACTCCCTAACAAGCTTAGCCATGTTAAACCTTTGCCTTATATCTAACCAAGAGGTTGGCTCATCAAAGAAGTAAATGTCTCCCTCTCTTAAATAAGCTGCAGCTATAGCAACTCTCTGCAACTCTCCACCAGAGAGTTTGTCAAGCTCCCTATCTAAGATATTTTCAAGCTCAAGCTTTTTAACAACTTCCTCAAACTTTCCTCTCTCATCTACCCTCTTTAAAATATCTCTAACCTTTCCCTTAACAACCTTTGGCAAGATGTCAACATACTGAACCTTATGAATAGCTTTTACTTTCCTCTCTTTTAGCATTTCAAAATAACTTTGTAACTCTGTTCCTTTAAATTTTTCTATCACCTTATCATAACTTGGCTCTTCATCATGTTTTCCTAAGTTAGGGATTAATTCCCCTGCTAAGATCCTTAATATTGTACTCTTCCCAATAGCATTTTGCCCAATGATTCCAACAACCCCATCCCTTGGCACAACCAAGCCAAAGAGCTTAAACCTATTCTGTCCATAGGAATGGACTATCTTACTCTCATCAAGCTCTTCAGGTAAGCCTATAATTGATATAGCTTTAAATGGACATCTCTTAACACAGATCCCACAGCCAGAGCATAAAACCTCTGAAATAACAGGCTTTCCAGTGTCTTCATTAATCTCTATTGTTTTCTCTCCCATTCTAACTCCAGGACAGTATTTTAAGCACTCTAAGGAGCATTTTTTTGGCTGACATCTCTCATAGTCAATTATTGCCAATCTCATCCTTCTCCCTCCAGTAGCTGTTTTAAAATTTCAATAGCTTGCCACTTGCTTAAAAATTCATTGAAGTTACCACACTTTGTTGATAAGATACATTTGGGACATCCATAATAGCAATTGCAAATATTTAAGTGTTTATAAACCTTCTTTATTAAGGTTTCACTATACTTATAGAGAAGTTCAGAAAGCCCAGAACCTCCTTCATTGGCATCATAAATAAAGATAATGCTCTTTCCTAAATAAGGAGCCTTAGGATAAGAGCTATAACTCCTTCCTCCAAGTTCTTTACTATTAACAAAGGCAAAAATAGGAGAAAGTTTTATAAAAAGATGCTCTATAGCATGTAGCCCACTAATAACCCCATCCTTACTTTCAATAATGTTGAAAATTTTATAAACTATCTCATCAGAGGCTTTTAATCTCTTACTATAAAGAGCTTTTTTAATTCTATTCCTTATATAGTGAGATGTAGCCCCTAAGAAGAGATTATATAAAGATCTCCTATTAATCTCTGAGTAAAGCTCTATAGCCACCTCTTTATAGTCATCATCCAACTGACTGAAAAAGATATCAAACTCTCTCTTAGGAATTTGCTTTATTGAATTTGGGAAGATTAGATAAATTCCCTCAGTTTCAAAGATATGCTCTCTCTTAGGGAAGGAAACTACTACCTTTCCTAACCTTTTTAAATATTCAACCTCCAAATCTTTGAAGTAGTTAGAATTTTTTAATTTCTCTATTAAATTTAGATATTTTTCAACCTCTCCATCAACTATAAATTTTGAGATAGTATTAACTATCTTTAACCTTCCTCTACAGATCTTAATTCCCTTAAATTCTTTCTCATCATTAACCTTTAATATGGAAACCTCTTCCTCAGAGAGAGGAGAGCATTTAACATTTATATTTAACTTTAATGATGAAAGGAAGTGATAATGCTTATTACTCACAACATCAAGGATTAGATAAGCTTCTCCTCTTGAGTAATAAACCATCCCAGGGAGTAGAGAAGAGTAAAATTCTTCAATTGGCAGAACTTCAACCAACTTTTTCTCTTCCTTTAACTTATCTATGTAACTTAAAATCTCCTTCTCATCATAATCCTTTATTTTCTCATCTACAAAGCCATTAACTAAGTAATAGCTGTCATCTCTTATATTTCTAAGAGAGTTATATTTCACATCTTCTAAAGTGGTGACATATAACTTATCCTTTATTCTAACAAGCTTGACCTTTCCCTCTATACTTAGCTCCTTCAAGATACTCTTTTCAAAGTCATTGAATTTATCAATACTTATATATCCATGCTCTTTTATCATTAGTAGTATGTGTTTCTTGGCTATTAACCTATTTTCCTTAGTTATTGGTAAGTCTTCAATAATTCCCTTAACAACCTTCTCAGAGAGCTCTTCAACATTCTCTTTATAATAAATGTCCAAACCATCCTTTCTTAGTATGATAGCATTTATTGCTTCCCTATCTCTTCTCCCAGCTCTACCAAATCTTTGGATTAAAGAGAAGATGCCAGTTGAGGGAATTCCATAGTTAATAACTGTATCAACATCTCCTATATCTATTCCTAACTCTAAAGCATTTGTGGTTAGTAAAACTAAATATTCTCCCTCTTTAAATTTCCTCTCTATCTCTCTCCTATCCTCATGGGTAAAGGTTCCTCTGTAAGTTATTATCTTTTTTAAGCCCCTACTAAGTAAAAATTTTAATATCTCCTCAGTTTTCCTTCTTGAATCAAAGAAGGTGAGAGTTTTTATATTTTTACTTATTAAATAGCTTAATATCTTCCCTAATAGGTCTTTCTCATCTATATTTTCAGAATAAAAGACTAAAAAATATTTCTTTGGGCTTGGATTGTAGGCTTTACTTATAACTTCAAAGTCTCTCTCAAAAAGAGTTTTTGTAAAGCTTTTAGGATCCTTTAATGTTGCTGATAGAGCAATAATTTGAGGCTCAGTTAGGGAGAGAAGTCTTTTAAAGACATAGCTAACATTTGCCCCAAAGACACCATTGTATTCATGAATCTCATCAACAACTAAGTATCTTAGATTATCTAAGAGCCATCTATATCTTTCTCTAAATCTCAATATTTGGAAGTGTAGCATGTCTGGAGTAACTATTAATATCTCTGGTTTCTCCTCCAAGATTTTTAGCCTCTTACTGTATGAAGTGTCTCCAGTCAAAACCTCTATTTTTAACCCTTCATTGATTAGCTCTTTAAATTTCTCAATAATATATTTAAATTTTTCATATTGGTTATAAATTAATGCTCTTGTTGGGAAAATTAATAGATATTTATCTTCCCTCTCACTGAGAAAGTTGTCTAAGATACTTAGCCTAAAGACTTCACTCTTTCCACTGGCTGTAGGTGTTGTTAATAAAATATCTCTACCTTCATAAAGAGCTTTTAAAGCCTCAACCTGATGCTTATACAACTTAAAATTTAGCTTCTCAAGAAGAGCATTAACTTCTTTATTTTTGAAGTTGAATTCTCCAAAAACTCCTTCTCTCTTAGGGATCTCCTTAGAATAAATAATATATTCTTTAAATTCTTTAATCATGGATCAGCCCTTAAAAAATAGTAATTAAGGATTTTTAAGCTTGATAACCATTTTCCTATTGTCTTTTAAGACATCTACTTTATCCTCCCTTGCCAACCAGCCTATAGCCATCTTTATAACACTTGGGCTATATCCTTCTTTTCTTAATATTTTTTCCAACTGAGATAAAGTTTTCTCTCCCTCAAGTAAAATATTATATATTCTTCCAGCAGTTTCTCCAATTTTAGCCCAAAGGTTTTCCATAGCTCATCATCTCTATAGCCTTTTTATAGACTTTAACAGTTTCCTTAGCTATATTTATCCAACTGTATTTAGTATAAGCATCTTTCTTGGCATTCTTAACTATATAGTTTCTTAAGCCTTCATCATCTAAAACTCTACTAACCCCCCAGGCTATAGACTCTGGATTCCCTGGATAAACCCAGATACCATTATATTCATGCTGTATTATCTCCCTCAACCCACCTACAGAACTTGCCACCACTGGGCAGCCAGATGCCATGGCTTCAAGGGCCACAATTCCAAAAGGCTCATAGATGGAGGGGATTACAGTTAGATCAGCTGAGTTATACAAATATTTTAACCTCTCCCCATTTACAAATCCTAAGAAGTTAACCTTATGCCCAACATTTAGCCAGTTACAGAGGTCTTTTAAATAGTTAGCCATATCTCCATTTCCAGCTATAACTAACCTTATATTATACTTACTTAAAAGTATTGGCATAGCTCTTATTAAATACTCAACCCCTTTCTGATATGTTAGCCTTCCAACATATAAGAGCATGATCTCATTGTCATGAACTCCTATTGATCTTCTAAAGTTTATCTTCTCCTCATAACTTAAATTTAGATCAAACTCCTCAGGGTTTATTCCATTGTATATAACATTAACCTTATCCCATGGAGTTGAGAAGATAGAACAAACTTCTTCTTTTAAAGCCCTACTTACAGTGATAACTTGACAAGATTCATAGGTTGAAAGCCATTCTAAATGATGGATGAGGGAAGAGTCTTCAGAATTTATTCCTCCACATCTTCCCATCTCAGTGCTGTGAATAGATTGAACATAAGCTATCTTCCTATTATGCTTTAAGTTAGCCCCTACAAAGTGTGTCATCCAGTCATGACAGTGAATAACATCATAGTCCTTATCAACAATTCCTACCTTTTTCTCAAGCTCTTCAGCCATCAGTAAAATTCTTGTTAGAAAGTGGCTATGGTAAGGAGGAGAAACTCTATATATGTTAACTCCATTTATAACTTCATCCCTATCACCCACAGTGATAACATCAACCTCTTCCCCAATCTTAGCTAAAGCCTCAGCTAACCCCTTACAGTGTATGGATAAACCCCCTACTATGTTAGGTGGATATTCCCAAGTCACTATACAGATTCTCATATTTTCACGAAATTCGTAATCTATATTATATTATGGTGTCCGGTTCTTGTTTATATAACTTTATATAATGGCTATTAGGTTTATTTATATCTTATTTTTGAAAATTTGATTTTATATATTTAAATATATAAATATAGTTGGGTAAAATAGTGATTAGAGTGTTTATCCCCTAAGGGGCGTTATTTTACTTGCCTAAATTACTACTATTGACGAAACACTTCTCGTTTCCATCCCCTAAGGGGCGTTATTTTACTTTATTAGGGTTAAAGAAAATGGATTTATATGCGATTATGTGGTTTCCATCCCCTTAGGGGCGTTATTTTACAGAATTTAAAAGTGTTATCATCTACGGAAAGAAAAGAGTTTCCATCCCCTTAGGGGCGTTATTTTACTTTGAACGAATTCAGAAATAGAGCAATAATAGAATGTTTCCATCCCCTTAGGGGCGTTATTTTACGATGTGATATTCAGAATAAAACTACCTGATGGGTTTATGTTTCCATCCCCTTAGGGGCGTTATTTTACTTAAGACATTATATGATGAACTGCCTAAAATAAGTTTCCATCCCCTTAGGGGCGTTATTTTACCTGGAGACTTCTGAAGCATTAAAGGCTCAGCTTGGTTCGTTTCCATCCCCTTAGGGGCGTTATTTTACGAATTTTCAGTTATATTTGAAATTTCAATCACTGCGTTTCCATCCCCTTAGGGGCGTTATTTTACTTTAATCTTTTTTGTGATGCTAACTTAATTGCATATGTTTCCATCCCCTTAGGGGCGTTATTTTACAAGGCAAAATTTTGCTTATTTATAACATTCGCTCTTATAGTATATAAGCTTTATCCTAACCAACAGGCTGAAGGTTAGGTTCTCCCATTTATTTAAAAAGATCTGAAGTTTGATAAAAACCTTTACTTTCCTTAATACTAAAATAAAACCAAACCTCAAAACCAAAAACAAAATTTCCAAAGGGAAAATAAAATTCTAAAAATAAATAACCCAAAAAACTAAAAAAGCCCAATAATTCACAAAAACCGAATATTCAAATTAATAACATTAAGCTACCCTCCGAAGCTAATTAAAAACCAAATAAAAATCAAAAAATCCCACCTAAAAACAACAAAAACCTAAAAACAAGAACTTCAAACAAGACACAACCTAAAAACCAATAAGAATAAATAAAACTAAGATAAAAATCATCAAGCCACTTTATTCAAAAGAAAGCATCTAATGTTAACTGCTTTTTCTTCTCTTTCTTATCTTCTTTTGAAGCTTCTTTCTCTTTTTTCTCATCTTTAGGCTCTTCTTTCTTCTCTTCCTCTTTCTTCTCCTTCTTAGTTTCTATTTTTTCCTCTTTAACCTCTTTTTCCTCTAAATGCTCCTTCTTCTTAACCTTGGAAGTCTGTTCTTTAACTCTCTTTTTCCTCAATTCTCTCATTATTTTAATAATCTCATTGGCATTCTTAAACAACTTCTTTATCTCCTCTTCAGTCAACTCATAGTATAGACAGAGATCAGCAGCCATCTCTGGGTTATGTTCAGCTATCATCTTTAAGCTTTCAAGGTCAAATCTAACCCTCTTGGTTGAGCCATGAGATTTTTCCCCAATCTTTTTTAAAATTTTCTTTAAAAACTCTCTTTGCTCTTTTGTTGAAGAGAGTAATCTAAAGATCTTAGGATATTTATAGGGTGTCCATTTTCTATACTTCTCTTCTTTAGATAAGGCCACTCCAGCAGTCATTAGGTTAGTGGCATACTTCCAAAAGCTATAGTTTTGCCTTCTAACAGCTCTTCCAAGGAAAAGATCAGCTTTTGATAAGTAGTCATAAGCTCTTTCAATCTCCTCAAGCTTCTCATACTCATAAGGAATATTTTCAGCTAACCACTCTATTATTACATCAGGGGTTTCATCAACATCTATTAAGGCAGTTGTGGCCACTTTATAATTTGTAGTCTTCAAAATTATTCTTAAGGCATCAAAGATATTTTTCTCCCTATTCCTCTCTGGAAGGGATTCAACAGCCTCAATAGTTAGATCTCCTGAGAGGGCTAAGGCTTGGAGATCATTAATAGCACTTCTCAAATCTCCAGCTGAGTGGCTTGCTATAACTTTTAATACTTTATCATCTACATCCAACCCTTCCTTTTCAGCAATAGCTTTTAATATCTTATAAATCTCATTAACCTTTAAGGGCTTTAACTCTATAAGTTCAACATGAGGTAACAAATTTTTTAAATTTGGGCTATAGGCATCATTGGCTGTCATAATTATAGGGTTCTTACTCTCCTTAGCTATCTTTATTAACTCTCCAACTCCTCCAGCATCTTCCTTTCCAGAGATTCCATCAACCTCATCCAAGACAATAATAAACCTATTCCCTAAGATAGACTTAGAAACTGCTGACTGCCCTATAATTCTTCTAATCTCTTCTCTACTCCTTCTATCACTTGCATTCAACTCTATTACATCAAAGCCATAGTCATTAGCCAATGCATAGGCTAAAGTAGTCTTTCCCACCCCTGGAGGACCATAGAGAAGAATGGGCTTCTCCTTTTTTCCCTTAATAAAGCTCTCTATCCATCTCTTTAATCTCTCTTTAACCTTCTCATGCCCAACAACATCTTTTAATGACCTTGGCCTATACTTCTCAATCCAGTTTAACATAACTAACACCAATAAAAAGGGTGAGATGTTGAAGTGCTTCTGTGGTAAGGAGAGTTATATAAAAGTTACATATCCAAAGGTTAAATACTTATGTAAAGAGCATTTTATAGAATACTTTGAGAATAGAGTTAAGAGGAGTATAGAGAAGTTTAAAATGCTAAGTAAAGATGAGAAAATCTTAGTCCCAATCTCTGGAGGAAAGGATAGTCATGCAGCAGCATATATATTAAAAAAACTTGGCTATGATATAGAGCTTTTCCATATAAACCTTGGAATCTCTAACTTCTCAGAGATATCATTAGAGAAGGTTAAAGAGCTCTCCAACTTTATAAATGCTAAGTTACATATTGTTAACCTTAAAGAGATAACTGGAAAAACTATAGAAGATGTTAAGGGAAAGAAGTGTTCAATCTGTGGAATAACTAAAAGATACTTAATGAACAAGTTTGGTTATGAGCATGGCTTTGACACTATAGTGACTGGCCATAATATGGATGATGAACTCTCTTTCATGTTAAACAATCTCTTAGGCTGGAATATAAGATATCTTGCTAAACATCTTCCAGTGCTTCCAGCACATGACAAGTTTTTAAAGAAGGTTAAGATTTTCTACGAGATTGAGGAGAAGTATATAAAGGCTTATGCTGATGCCCTAAATATTCCTTACACAACAGTAAAGTGTAAGTATGCAAAAAAAGCTATAACTATAAGGCATAGGGAATATTTAAATAAACTTGAGGAAGAGAAGCCAGGGATAAAGTATCACTTTCTCTATGGTTATTTGAAAAATAGGGAGTTATTTGAAGTAGAAAAAGATTTCAAGTTTAGAGAGTGTGAGATCTGTGGTATGACATCAGCATCTAAGATCTGCTCTTTTTGTAGAGTGTGGAGAAGATGAAAAAGAAGAAGCTTGAGATGCTCTTAGACTCTTTAAAACCTCACCCAAACCCTAAGGTTGAGCTTGAACAGTATACAATCAGTGGAAGCTTAGCCTCTGAACTCCTCTTCTTAGCTCAGAAAGATTTTATAGGTAAGACTGTCTTAGACCTTGGCTGTGGTACTGGAAGGTTAGCTATAGGGGCTAAGCTCTTAGGGGCTAAGAGAGCTGTGGGAATAGATATAGATAGAGAGAGTATAGAGGTAGCTAAAGAAAATGCTAAAGCCCTTGGGGTTGATGTAGAGTTTATATGTAATGATGTTAGAAATATAAAAAGGGAGATGTTTGATGAAGAAGTTGTAGTTATACAAAACCCTCCCTTTGGAGCTCAGAAGAAGGGTTCTGATAGAATTTTCTTAGAGAAGGCTCTTGAGTTAGGGGATGTGATATATAGTATTCACAACTACCCAACTAAAGACTTTGTTGTTAAGTTTGTTGAGAGCTTAGGAGGGGAAGTAACCAACATCTATAAAGCAAATTTTAGAATTCCAGCCATCTATAGGTTTCACAAAAAGAGAGCTTTGGAAATTCCAGTTTTAATATTTAGAATTGTAAGGAGGTAAAGAGATGTTCTCAGAGAGGGAATTAAAAGATTTGATAATTTCAGTTATTATGATAGCTATCATCTTTGTCTACCCTCATATAAGTTTAACAAATATTTTAATAGCTCTCCTAACTGTTGGTTTGGGCTTTATATTTCATGAGCTTATGCATAGAGAAGTTGCCAGAAAGTTTGGAGCTATTAGTGAGTTTAGAGCTTGGTATGAAGGTTTAATTATTGGTTTAATATTGAAAATGATACTTGGAGCCACATTTATAGCCCCTGGAGCTGTCTATATTTATAAGGATTACTTAACTGTGGAAGAGAGTGGAAAAATAGCACTTGCTGGACCTTTAGCAAATATTTTATTAGCTATTCTATTCTTTCTCCTAACCTTAACTCATGGAAATTATTTACTAAATATTATAGGCTTCTTTGGCTTTCATGTAAACCTCTTCTTAGCTGGCTTTAACCTCTTACCAATCCCTCCATTTGATGGAGAGAAGGTTATTAGATGGAACCCTCTGATTTGGGCAATCTTTGGAATTCCTTTATTAGCCTATGTCTTCCTAAGGCTCTTCTAAGAAGCTCTCAAAGTGACAAGTAGTTTTAAACTCCTTAAGAAGCCCAACATTTACATTTAGCACACTCTTTAAATATTTTAACAAGAAATATTTTAGTTCATCATCAAGGGAGAGATATGAAGTTACCTTCTTTCCCACAACTGACTGAGTTATTCTCAAATAGCCATTTTCAAGATTTACATCTTTTATTTTTGAGAATATGTCATAGTATTCTTTATCTCTTGTTTCAAATAAAATTTTTTCTTCAATTTTTGTTATAAAATTAACCTTAATTTTCTTCTTAACTAACTTTAGTTTTCCCTTTTTCCATTCATCACTCTTTTTTATATTATACAGAACTTCCAACTCCTTATCCAAAATAAATTTATAGAGAATTTCTTTTAAAACTGATTTGACTGGAAATTCTCCATAGATAGAGCTTTCAACACCAAAGGCTATCATAGCAAGGTCTTCTTCAAATGGGATAACTATTGAAGAGATGTTATAAGCACCTTCTAATGTAGTCTTTATTAAATACCTAACCTTCTTTGGAACTTTAGAGTCAATATCTATTATATCATTAAATTCAGCCTCTAACTCTTTATTTTGAAACTCAAAAACTATTTTACTATCATCAATAAAAATATCTAACTTTTCCCATCTATCAAATAATGTAATTTCTTTTCCTCTTTTTAAAAAAAATCCCACTCCTGAGAATTTCATAATTATCCCATTATCTCAGAGATCTTATTCAAAATTATTTTATAGTCAGTTATTTTAGTTATGTCTTTTTCTTCTTTTAATCTCTTATTTACAATTTCCTTTAGCTCTTCTAAGCTATTTACTCTATTAAATAACTCTTTTATCTCTTCAATATGAGAGACATAGGGAAGAATCTCTATTAGCAACTCATTAATCTCTTTTCTTTGGCTCATATCTATCCCTTATAGCAATCTCTCTAACAATTTTAGTTATCTCCCTCTCCAATTTTTCTAACCTTGCATATATCCTATAAACTAAGTAGAACAATAAAATAATTGATAAATATATTATAACATCAACCCCTCTCCCAACTCCTAAGACTGTTGCTAAATAGCTCATAAAATTTGGGAAGATAACTATAAGTAATGCCAGCAACCAAACAAATAACCAAAATATTCCTTCCTCAAGCTCCATAGATTTCTTTTTAATTTGCTTAATAACCCTTGTTAAAGCAAATAAAATTATTATTAAGCCAACTATTTGAATAAGTTCCAAGCTTACACCCCTTTTAAGGTGAGATTGTGAAGCATTTAATATCAATGAGAGATATAGAGAGGGAAGAGATTGAAGAAATTTTAGAGGAAGCTAATAGGATGGAGAACTTATTAAACAATAAAAAGCCTTTGAAACTTCTTGAGGGGAAGATATTGGCAACTATTTTTTATGAGCCATCTACAAGGACAAGGCTTAGTTTTGAAACAGCTATGAAGAGGTTGGGAGGAGAAGTTATAACCATGGATGCTAAAGCTTCATCAGTGGCTAAGGGAGAGAGTTTAATAGACACTGTTAGAGTAATCAGTGGCTACTCAGACATTATAGTCTTAAGACATCCAAGAGAAGGGGCTGCAAGACTTGCAGCTAAGTATTCTTCAGTCCCTATAATAAATGCTGGTGATGGAGCTAACCAGCATCCAACACAGACATTATTAGATCTATATACAATAAAGAGGGAACTTGGGAAGATAGACAATATAAGGATAGCCTTTATTGGAGATCTGAAATATGGAAGGACTGTTCATTCATTAGTTTATGCTCTCTCACTATTTAATAATATTGAATTCTTCTTTATTTCTCCTGAAAACTTAAAGATTCCTGAGGAGATAAAAGAATATTTAAGAAGAAGAGGGTTAAGATTTAAGGAAACTAAGGAGTTTATTGATGAAGAAATAGATGTTCTATATGTTACAAGGCTACAAAAAGAAAGATTTACTCCAGAGGAGTATGAGAAGGTTAAGGGAAGCTATAAGATAACTAAGGAGTTTGTTGAAGGGAAAAACTTTATTATTATGCATCCTCTGCCAAGGGTAGATGAGATAGATTATGAAGTTGATAATCTACCAAATGCCAAATACTTTAAGCAGAGCTATTATGGAATTCCTGTAAGGATGGCTATCCTTTATAAGTTGCTTAGAGATTCTGATAAAGCTCTCCAGTGATAGTTTTTAAGATGTCTGTCCTTGTTATGATTCCAAACACTTTATTATTATCAACTATTATTAACCTTCCAACATTGTACTTATTCATAATCTTTAGAGCATCATAAATTTTCACATCTTTATCAACAGTTATAATGTCTTTTTTCATAACCTCCTTAACTTTTTTATCTATTTTATTGATATTCTTTATAATATCTCTAACTGTTAAGATGCCAACTAAATTATTATTCTCCATAACAGGAGCTCCACTTATGTTTTTCTCAGCAAAGTATTCAGCAGCTTCTTTTAAGCTCATATTGGGGGTTAAGTAATACTTTAAAGGATTTCCTATATCTGAAACTTTAAGATTTGGGATACTGCAGACACTATACACATTCATCAGCAATATTTTATGAATGTCATCTCTTCCTATCACTTCTCCAGTGATCACTATTTTATTGTGATAGGTGGGCCCAACCTTAATAATGTCTCCAACATTGAACTTTTTAGTGTCTCCTTCAATATAGATTTTAGAGGAACAGCTTTTCTCATGGGAAACTGTGTCAAACTCTATCTTAATAACCTTCACTCCATCAATTTTTACATTATTCTTATATATTGGAACTATTATATCCCCTTCATCCTCAATTCCCAATGCTCTATATGCCTTACTTGTTGGTATATAGCCACCCTTAGGTCCTGGGACACCATCAACCAAGTCTAAAGCTCTCAGAGCTTGCATTTGATTTCTTATAGTTCCTGGATTTCTCTTTAGCCTTAAGGCTATTTCAGTCCCTTTAATTGGTCTATTCTTTTCTCTATATAAGTTAATAAGCTCACTTAAAATTTCCTTCTGAATAACAGTTAGCTCCATAACAACCACTTAATTATAAATGATTATAAATTATATTAGTTCTTATTTTATATAGAGTTATTGATATGGTTCTAAAGATAAGTTAATAACAAAAGTTATTATCATGGCTTTTCATAAATTTTTAATTCTAAAAAGCTACTAAGGGAGAGGTATGAAAACAATAAAAGAAATAAATGAAAAAATAAAGAAAGGAGAGGCTGTAGTGGTTACAGCTGAGGAAATGATTAAGATAGTTGAAGAGGAAGGGGCTAAGAGAGCTGCTGATTATGTAGATGTGGTTACAACTGGAACCTTTGGAGCTATGTGTTCCTCTGGAGTGTTTATAAACTTTGGCCATTCTGACCCTCCAATAAAGATGCTTAAAATTTATTTAAATAATGTCCAAGCCTATGGTGGCTTAGCTGCTGTTGACACTTACATAGGGGCTACCCAACCAAATGAAGATCCTGATATAGATATAGACTATGGAGGAGCTCATGTTATTGAAGACCTTGTTAGAGGAAAGGAAGTTGAGTTATATGCTGAAGGTTATACAACAGATTGTTATCCAAGAAAAGATGTCTGTGTTAAGATTAGCTTAGATGATGTTAACCAAGCCATTATGGTAAATCCAAGAAATTGCTATCAAACCTATGCAGCTGCTACAAACAGTAGGGAAGAAAAAATTTACACTTACATGGGCATTCTCTTACCAGAGTTTAACAATGTCCACTACTCTGGAGCTGGGCAATTGAATCCTCTACAAAATGACTACAATCCAGAGACCAAGACTTTTAACACTATAGGAGTTGGAACAAAGATCTTCTTAGCTGGAGCTGAAGGTTTTGTTATTGGAGAGGGAACTCAGCACAACCCTCCATTTGGTACTTTAATGGTTAAGGGTAACTTAAAAGAGATGTCTCCTGAATTCTTAAGAGCTGCAACAATGCCTAAGTATGGACCAACCCTCTATATTGGAGTAGGAATACCAATTCCAGTATTAAATGAAGAAATAGCTAAGAGAACAGCTATAAGGGATAGAGATATAGAAGTGCCAATCTATGACTATGGTGTGCCAAGGAGAGAGAGACCATTAGTTGGAAAAACTAACTATGAAAAGTTGAGAGATGGGAAAATAGTGCTTAATGTTGAGATTGATGGGAAGAGAGTTGAGAAAGAGGTTAAGACTGGACCAGTTTCAAGCTATAAAAAGGCAAGAGAAGTTGCTGAGGAATTGAAGAGAAGGATTTTAGAAGGCTCTTTCTTACTAACTGAGAGAGTGGCTCCACTTGGTAAGGGAGAATTTAAGCCTATGAGATCACCTATAACCTTGGTTAGGGATGTAATTAAGAGAGAGCCAATAGTTGCTAAGTTAGGGATCAGTATTGAAGAGGCTGCTAAGATATTGATGAACAATAATATTAACCACTTACCAATAGTTGATGAGCATGGGAAAATAGTGGGAATTGTAACCTCATGGGATATAGCTAAGGCAGTGGCTGAAAAGAAGAGGAAGATTGAAGAGATTATGACAAGAAATGTTGTTACAGCAAGGAAAGATGAGCCTATAGATGAGGTTGCAAGGAAGATGTGTAGATATGACATTTCTGGCTTGCCAGTGATTGATGAGAATAATAGAGTTGTTGGAGTTGTCACTTCAGAAGATCTTTCAAGGTTATTAGGTGGTAGGAAATGAAAAAGAGAATTTACTACTGGACAAATCCAGAGTATATAAATAAGCCAGTTATCTCAGAGACTATCTTAAAGACAGGGATTAATATAAATATCTTAAAGGCCAAGGTTGAGCCTCAGGAGGCTTTTTTAATCTTAGAGCTAATTGGAGATAAAGAAACTATAGAGAAGGCTTTAGAGTATTTATCCAAGTATGGAGAGCTTGAGGAGATAAAGAAAGTTATAAAGAGAGATCTTGAGAAATGTGTCCATTGTGGTTGCTGTGTAACCCAGTGTCCTTTAGATGTCATTTATATTGATAAAAGTGACTATAGTGTAGTGTTTAAAGAAGAAGAATGTGTTGGTTGTAAAAATTGTTTAAAGGCCTGTCCATTCAAGGCTATTGAGATCTTAGGATGAAACCTTTAGAAGAAACTTTTAGAAAAAGCTCCATCTGAAACTTTTAGAAAAAGTTTCATCAAAAGAGTTAGCTTGATGAGTTTTTATTTTTGTTATTAATTATAAACTTTTAGAAAAAGTTTCATCAAAAGGGTTTTTTGTTATTAATAAGTTTATTGTGGTTATTAACTTTCCTAATTAAGTTTTCTTGCTTTTATATAGAGGTTGTTGGAAATTGGTACGAGAAAATTGGGAAAAAGTAATACTGATTTTTTCGTTGGAGAATTGTGATTTTTTAGTTTGTTGGATTGTTTGCTGTTATTTTATTGGTTTTAGGTTTAATTAGACTTTATTTTTAGTGAAATATGGGTTAATTGTTGAGCTTTGTTTTAACGGTTGTGCATAGTATTTTTAAATGGAGGGAACAATCTTTCTTACTTTTATATAGGGGTTCAATAATCAACCAGTAAGAAAACTCGGGTTTAAAAAGAAAGTTTTTTATAGGAGTTTTGATATAAAATAAGGACAGACATTAAGGGTTTGAATCGCCAGTCCATTAAAACAAGGATGGAAACTAAATTCTCCAAGGTCACAAATGGTTTTAAACGCGTGTTTGAATCGCCAGTCCATTAAAACAAGGATGGAAACTCAGTGATTCTTTGTAAGATGTATGTGGAGATACAGTTTGAATCGCCAGTCCATTAAAACAAGGATGGAAACAATTTATCTTCTAATATATCTTTTGCGTAGTATGATAGTTTGAATCGCCAGTCCATTAAAACAAGGATGGAAACAGTCGTTTCTTGCTAATTCCCAACTATATATATAAGTTTGAATCGCCAGTCCATTAAAACAAGGATGGAAACACCCCAAATCAATTATCACATCGACTAAGTGTGGGGTAGTTTGAATCGCCAGTCCATTAAAACAAGGATGGAAACTGTTCACTTTTCTCAAGTAACTTCAAGAGTTTCTGGTTTGAATCGCCAGTCCATTAAAACAAGGATGGAAACTTTCCCTCATACTCAAACTGATACCCAAATCCCCAACTGGTTTGAATCGCCAGTCCATTAAAACAAGGATGGAAACACCCCAAATCAATTATCACATCGACTAAGTGTGGGGTAGTTTGAATCGCCAGTCCATTAAAACAAGGATGGAAACTGTAAATACTGTAAATTATCATTAGATACATACGATAGTCATAAGATATAGTTTGAATCGCCAGTCCATTAAAACAAGGATGGAAACTATACTATAACCGCTAAGTAATTAACCGACAAAAGTTTGAATCGCCAGTCCATTAAAACAAGGATGGAAACAGTATAGATGGTAAAGAGCAGGAATGTCCTGAAATTGTGTTTGAATCGCCAGTCCATTAAAACAAGGATGGAAACCTGTTATCAGTCCTTTTTTTCTGAGATATTGCAAGTTTGAATCGCCAGTCCATTAAAACAAGGATGGAAACAATTACGGGTATTTTACAACAGCAGTAAGCCAAGCCAGTTTGAATCGCCAGTCCATTAAAACAAGGATGGAAACTGAGTTCATCTTTTCCAGATCTTATAATATCTTCAATATGTTTGAATCGCCAGTCCATTAAAACAAGGATGGAAACAAACATTCATAATAAAACCTCTTCCAGCCATTCCTTGTTTGAATCGCCAGTCCATTAAAACAAGGATGGAAACAGCAAGAATTTCTTTTCTAAATTTTCAGCATTGAAGTGTTTGAATCGCCAGTCCATTAAAACAAGGATGGAAACAGCTCTTCTTTGAGCTTTTCTAATGTCAATTTTAGAGAGTTTGAATCGCCAGTCCATTAAAACAAGGATGGAAACTAAATCAAATTTATTGATGCTTCTATTATTGCCTTGTTTGAATCGCCAGTCCATTAAAACAAGGATGGAAACGTAAAGTTTCCAACGTTAGCATTAAATCAATTGGAGAAGTTTGAATCGCCAGTCCATTAAAACAAGGATGGAAACTTACTTTTGAGAACTTTTTTAATAACGAAATTAAAGATTATAGTTTGAATCGCCAGTCCATTAAAACAAGGATGGAAACTTACTTTTGAGAACTTTTTTAATAACGAAATTAAAGATTATAGTTTGAATCGCCAGTCCATTAAAACAAGGATGGAAACCTAACTATCACATCTATATTTATGAATTCATCAAGTTTGAATCGCCAGTCCATTAAAACAAGGATGGAATCTACAAATAAATCCAAATCTATTAATAACATAAAAAATAAAAACTTAAATCTTCACACTAACATCCTTATCCTTATTCACCAGTAGAACAACCCTACTTTCCTCACAGCCATCAGCTATTTTATATCTACTATTCTCCTCAACTTTCTTAGCTAACTTTAAGATTTCATCATAACTAAGCATATGCTCCTTTTTTAATCTTCTCTGTGAGTATCCAACATGCATATATGACTTCAGCTCAATAAAATCAACATTTGCCAACTCATAGAGGGGAATAAACTTTTCTATATTAGTATTATAGTTCCTAACTAAAGTGGTTCTTATACAACTTCTCTCCTTTTTATCTAAGATATTTAAAGTCTCTAAGATGTGCTCCCAAAACTCTTCCTTTCCTCTACAAATTTTTTTATAGCTTTCTAAGTCATAGGCATCTAAGGAGATATAAAGTTGAGTAGGCTTAATCTTCTTAATAACCTCTGTCAATATTCCATTAGATACTAAGAAGGTTGTAAAGCCCTTATCTTTAAATATTTCTATTAATTCATCTATGTAAGGGTATAGGGTTGGCTCTCCTGAGAGAGATAAGGCTATATGCTTAGGATTTAAAGCCTCTTCAAACTTTTTCTCTCCAACTCTATCCAAGATTCCTTTATAACCCATTATAGCCTTTTTATGAAGCTCTAAGATTTTCTCAGCTACTACCTCAGGCTTTTCCCACTCTGGGCTTGGGAATTCATCAATGTCTAAATCTCTTGGTAAAACCCTCCAGCAGAAGATACAGCTCTGCTGGCACCAAATAACTGAAGGGGTGCACTGGACACATCTATGGGTTTCTATCCCATAAAACTTAGACTTATAACAATCTTTATTATAGAGCATCTTTTTCTTTAGCCAGCCACAGAGCTTAACTCCAACATGCTTATAAATTTGATACCTCTGCTTTCTTAAAATTTCAAAGATCATGGTTTATCAACCAACCTAGCCTTTTTTATATGATAGATGCCCCAAGTTTCATGCCACTCTATCTCTCCCTCTATAATCTCTATTCTCTTCTTAAACACAGGAGAGTCTAAAACAAAGGTTTCAGCTTCTCCTCCTTCAAAGGCCTTATGAATTCCATATTTCTCACAGAGCTTTATTAAATCATCAATATTACTTTTATCTATCCTTTTCCCTAACCACTCTTTTCCCAAGCCATAGGCATAGACTCCAACTATAATAACATTAAATAGCTCTGACACCTCCCTTAGGATTGACTCTGGCTCTCTCCCCCAAAGAGGAGAGAAGGATTTTAGCTTAAGCTCTTCACAAACCCTATCAATTCTTTCCTTCTGGTATTTACTTGCTATAGCTCCTGTTACAACACCATCTATGTCAAGCTCTCTTAAACCTTCCTTTAGATCTTCAACTTCCTTCTCCTTCTCTCCTTTAGTATATATCTTCACCAAGGGAATACCTACAGCCTTGGAGCTTAGCTCAGTTAAATGAACATTTGGAATGTGAAACATATAGCTCTCTTTATTTTCACTCTCAACATTAACTAAATATTTAACATTAAACTTATTCTTGATAGCCCAATAGAGAGCATAGTTAGAATCTTTACCTCCAGAGTAGAGAACAGCTACATCCATAATAAATCACCAAAAGGTGGGATCATTATAAAGGTTATCTTAGTCCATCCTAAATATGGTGGAAATGTTGGAAGTGTAGCAAGGGTTATGAAAAACTTTGGGTTCAAGGAGTTGAGGATTGTTGGGGATAGAAAGATAATAAATGATGAAGCTAAAATGATGGCTGTCCATGCTAAAGATATATTGGAGAAAGCCAAGTTCTATGAAACCTTTGACAGTGCTATAGAGGATTTAGACTTTATCATAGCCACTTCTGGAGCAAGGGGGGGAGATAGAAATTTAAAGAGGGTGCCAATAACTCCAAGAGAGTTGGCTGAGAAGATTAAGGAGGTTAGGGGAAATATAGGGTTAGTATTTGGAAGAGAAGATGATGGTTTATACAATGAAGAGCTTGATAAATGTGATCTTCTTGTTTCCATCCCAACCTCTGAGGAATATCCTATAATGAACCTATCCCATGCTGTTGCTGTGATCCTCTATGAACTCTATATAAGTAAGGTTGGCAATAAATTTTTAGACATAAATATTAGAGAGGCCTCTAAAGAAGATAAGGAACTTTTAATTAAAAAGTTTAATGAATTCATAGATAAAAAGGATATCCCTGAACATAAAAAAGAGTTGTGTAAAATAATATTTAAAAGATTAGTTAATAGAGCCTTTATCACAGGAAAGGAAGCTTGGACCCTAATGAGTGCATTTAAGTGAAACCATGTTAATTATTGATGGCTCTGAAGGTGGTGGCCAGATTTTAAGAACAGCTATAGCTTTATCAGCACTGACTGGGAAAGGGGTTAAGATAATAAACATTAGGAAGAAGAGGAAAAATAGAGGGTTAGGGAAACAACATATAGCCTGTGTTAAAGCCTTAAAAAAGCTCTGTAATGCTGAAGTTCATGGACTTTACTTAGGCTCTGAGGAGTTAATATTTATTCCCTCTAAGCTCACTCCTAAGGACTTTGAGATAGATATAGGTAGTGCTGGCTCCATCTCTTTGGTTATCCAAGCCCTTCTCCCATTAGCATTAGGGATAAAGAAGAGCTTTACAGTTAAAATAAGAGGAGGGACAGATGTTAAAAATGCTCCTCCAATAGACTATTTAAAAAATGTAACCTTAAAAATTTTGGGAAGATTTGGATTAGAAACTGAGCTAAAGGTTATTAAAAGAGGCTTCTATCCTGAAGGAAATGGGATAGTGGAATTTAAAGAAAAGCCTTCAAAGATAAAGAAAATTTGTTTAGTTGAGCACTCTGGATCTAACCTTGTTGAAGGTCTCTCCTATGTTCAAAATTTAGATGAAAGTATAGCAAGGAGGATGAGGAGAAAGGCTATTGAACTACTAAATAAAAATAAATTAGAGTGTAATATTAAAATTGAAGTCTCTAAAGGAGTTTCCACTGGAGCTGGGATAGTGCTATGGAATGACACCCTTGGCTCCTCCTGCCTGGGAGAGAAGGGGTTAAGAGCTGAGATAGTGGCTGAGAGGGCTGTTAATTTCTTACTTGAGGAGAGGAGTAGTGGTTTGGCATTAGATAGATATATGGGAGACCAAATTATTCCCTTCTTAGCCTTCTCTGGAGGAGAGGTTGGGGTGTCTAAGATAACAGATCATACTATTAACAATATAAAGGTTGTTGAGCAATTCTTAGATGTTAAATTTACTATTGAGAAGTATAAAAATGGCTACTTAATCAGGGGAGAGCATGTTTAAATACTTTGAAACTACAGCAGACTTAGGAGTTGAAGCCCTTGGGGAGAGTTTAGAAGAAGCTTTTAAAGAGGCTGCAAAGGCTCTTTATAATATAATGGTTGATATAGACAAGGTTGAGAAGAAGGAAGTGGTGGAGTTTGAAGTGGAAGGAGAGGATTTAGAAGAACTATTATATAATTTTCTAAATGAGCTTCTTTACTACACAGATGTCTATGGCTTGGTTTTTAGTGACTTTGAGATAGAGATTAAAAATAATAGGTTGAAGTGTAAAGCCTATGGAGAGAAGATTAGAAAGGAGCATAACATAAAAGAGGAAGTGAAAGCTGTCACTTACCACAAGATGGAGGTTAAAGAGGATAATGGCTTATGGAAGGTTAAATATATAGTTGACCTATAATTTTTTATATCTCTTTTAAAGATAATTTTATGAAAATTAAAAATAACTTAAGTTGATAATAACATTGTCCAAAAATTTTATATAAAATAATAAAAATTTTTATTTTTGTAATACCACACTGTGGTGGTAGGATGGATGATCTTGACAGAAGGGCTATAAGTTTGTTAATAAACTCTACAACTCTAAACTATGATGAAATGAAGGATGTTTTAAGGGAACTAAAAAAGATGGCTAAAATGAAGAAGAAGGAATTTAAGGATTATAGTGTTAGAGACATCTTGGACTACTGGGGAACCTTAGCTTACAAAGAGAGTTTTAAATTAATTTAGGCTGGGTAACATAAATTAACTCTCCTGCATAGATATCAGTCTCCTCTATTTTCTCTATATTATCTCCTAAAAACTCAACTCTATAAATTTTCTTAGGCCTTGGAAGTTCACCAAAAGTTATTATTTCTCCTCCTCTATAGCCAGGGAACTCTAAATTTAGATGTTGGCATATCATTCTTATTTTCTCCCTATGGGTTAAATAATTTCTTCTGTTGAACTCACCTATCATATATTCTATGTCTCTCTCAAACTCTACAACATAATAATATTTAGAATCATAAAATATTCCAACATTTCCCCTAAACATTATCCTCATCCCTCAGTAAGCTTAAAAATTTCCCTAAGCTCTTTGAAAATTTTATTTTCATCTTTTTCCAATACTTTATCTAAAATAAAAATGTTAAACTCTTCACTTATCTCCTCCTTCTCTAAATTCCCACAGAAAATTTTAGTTGTGGCCATAACTCCAATATCTTGGTTTAGCAATTTAACAATTCCATAGAATTTTAGTAGCATATTTAGGGTTATATTTCTATCTTTACACTCAAAGATATATAAATTGTTATTAACCCTTGCCACTATGTCAATTTCAGTGATACTTTTCCCATTGTACTCAACATTTAAATTTCTATAGACTTCTCCATCTATATTAAAATATTCAAAAAACTTCTTTATTAAAAAGTATGTCCAAAGCTCAAATAATGTTCCCTGTGGAAGAGTATCTAATTTATAAAGTAAATTAGCTCTTCTTAAAAGAGAGTTGAAGGTTTCGTCATCATTAAAACTTCTCTCCATTAAATGCTTTCTAAATTTTGGCTTGGATAAAGAGAGATAAAAGAGCTCTTGAATATCCACATGGCCAGAGGGAGAGATCCCTCTTAAGATATAGGATTTTACTTTAATATTTTTATTTACCTCATTTTTTAATAAGATGTTTAAGGGCATCCCTTAACTCCTCAGGGGTATTAATATTTATAAAGACATTTTTAAATTTTTCAGCATCTACATATAAAGGATTTAGTTCTCTAATGAGATATATAATTTTTCTTTTATCTTCTAAGATTAGCTTATTCAAATATATCTTAGAGTCTTTCCTATACAGAGAAAAAAGAGGCTCAATAAACCCATTTCTATGCCTTGGGACTATACATTTACAACCTCTCTTTTCAGCAAATTTAATATTTGCTATTAAATAATTTATAAAATCTTCAGTCAAAAAAGGACAGTCACAGGGTAGAACTAAGTACCACTCTGAGTTTAAAGTCCTCATCCCAGATAAAATTCCTGCAAGTGGGCCAAAGTCATCAATTAAATCAAAGCTTAAAAAATTATTATATTTAAATAATAAGTTTTTTGAGGTGACTATGGTGTAGGGAATTTTTAACTTCTTCAAAATAGAGATTGGATAGTCAATTAAATACTTATCTCCAAACTTTTTAAATGGCTTATTTCCTCCTATTCTCTTTCCCTTCCCTCCTGCTAAAATAATAGCTGAAATCATAAAAATCAAAATTAATATTAATTAGAGAAGCTTCTTGAATGGATGGAAGTCAACAGGCTCTATTCCTAACTCCTTAGCAGCCTCAGCTATGGTAGCATCAATCATAGCAACAGCTGGGAAGACAACTTGAGCATCATCTATAGGCCCATATAGAACAAAGTCTCCAGCTGCACAGACTTGCATTAGTGTAGCTCCAACATCACAGACAGCTCTTATTTCCTTAGCTAACTCTCTATGTCCTTCTTCTCTTAACTTCTTTCTGAACTCTCTTAACCAATCCCATGCTGATGGGATGTTGTGAATTCCACTTCCTACTGGGTAACCAAATAAAGCCTTAACTGCAAATGAGGCTCTAACTGCAGGCCCAGCTCCATTACCCAATGGAGTGACTGCTGTATCAATGAATAATTTATCAATTCCAGCCTTTTCAGCTAACTCTAACATTCCCTTATCTGTTGTCTTTCCACCATTTGTTAAAACATTTATCTTACCCTCAACAGTTGGATCCATTGGGTCAAAACATAAAACTATAGATGCTGAGATGTCACTCTCTACCAATGTTTGATATTCTGGCTCTTCAATGGAAACATTGATAGAGTTGTAAATACACTGATCAGCATATCCTGCCTCTGTAGCTCTCTTAGCTGCTGCCATTCTTGCCTCTGCTGATGTAGAGTCTAACAACACTGGCCCATCCCAAACCTCAACAACAAAATCAACATACTTAGTTAAAGCCTCTGGAGTACCTCCAAACACTTGAACCCATGCAGGATTTCCAGTAACATCTTCCATTTCAGCCTGTTTATTTATTAAATCCTCAGCAGCTGCTTTATCAAAAATTCCCTTTCTTTCATCTTCAACTATCTTATGTCTTGCATAGAATATAGTTCCAGATAAAGCTGTTGGATACTCCCCTGGCTGACCTCCACACTTTCTTCCAGCTACTTCATAAACAAACTGTTCCTTGTCAAACTTAAACATAACCTCTCACCCTTTTTCTATTTTTATGGCTTAACAACTTGAACCTTTATACTTAAGAGTTCAACAATCTTTATTAAAGCTGGTAAAATATAGGATAAGATAATTCCAATAACCAAACCATATAAAATTCCTATATCTCTACCTACCTTTTTCCCAGCAATTTGGAAAAGCTCAGCATTGGTATTTTCAACCTTTTTTTCTAATTCATCTAATCTTTTTTTAATTTCCTCAAAATCCTTAGGATCCATCATAACTTGGGGAATTTTTTCATCATTAGACATTTACATCCCCCCACTCATCTTTAAGTAAATATATAATATTAGTGGAATTCCAAACAATACTAAGGCAAAGATAGCTCCACAGATAGCTCCTTTTAATCCATAATGTTCTATTCCACTCTCTAACCCTCTATTTCTTGTTATTAAGCCTACTTTATACTCAAGCTCTTCCATATAACTTTGAATTGAAGAGATGTTAGGCTTGTTTGTGATCTCTATTTTTGCCATCTTCTCACCTTTATAACATTAGAATTCCTAAGAACACTAACATAATAAACAATCCTGCAGCTATTCCCTGAATTTTTCCATTATAGTATCCAGATTGCCACTTAGCTAATAAACCATTATAACCCATTTCAGCTCCAATTAACCTTATTCTACTCTCAACTATGGCTATTTCAGGAGTTATTGGCTTTACAACCCCTTCTTTTCCTTCTTCCTCTCCTCCACCACCTTCTAACTGAATAATGTAAGGGTCTTCATCTATAGCCCCTGGATCTTTAGATAAACACTCCTTAATAGCCTGAGTTATCTTACCAATATCTTCACAGTCAATTAAATCTATAACTTCAACTATTTGCCTTCTGAATCTTTCAACAGCATCTTTATCAACATTCTCTAAGAATGGGATAGCCCCTTTAGCTCCAATAATTTGCCCACTGTCATCTATTCCATTCTCCCATAAGGCCTTAAAGCACTGTCCAGTTATATGCCCCTGAACTTCTGAACCACAGAGGATCATGAATCTGATATTTGGATTTGAGATATAGTTGGCTACAACCTTCTCTATCCCTAAGTTTTCTGTATGGCAAGGCCCAGCAATAGCTGCTCCAGCTTCAATACAGGCTTGTTCTAACCCATGGGATCCAAGGGTTACTACACCAACACAGCTCTCTGGATTACCAACAACATACTCTCCACTGACAATAGGCCATCCTGGAGCTGGTTCCTTTTTGTTAGCCATTTCTACTCACCTAAAAAATTTTTTAGAAGTATTTAACCCCTATAATAATTGCCAACAAAGATAATAACCCTAAAGCTATCCAGAAACCAAAGAAGAAAGGTTTAAAGATCCCAGACATAGCATAGATATAGTCTCTATTTGGAAATGAATTTAATGGTGGTTTTCTTGGATCTAAAGAGTCTTCATAAGCTTGAACCAACTTCTCCAACTTATTTAACTCTTCCATTATTGGATTTACATCAACAAATAATATATCTCCAAATCCTTTGGTAATTTCTCCTGTTTCTACATTATAAACCAAAGGAATCTTTTCATCAATTAGAACATAAGCTGGCATCTCCTAACCCCTCTACTGTTCTTTTTTAGGAATTTCTGGAACTTCTAAGACTGCACAGGCATCATTTAAGGACATCTTAACAAACTTAGTATAAACTATAGCCCATAGTATAATTGAAACTACTATTGAAAGTAAGTCTAACTTAACAACTGAGAAGATGAACCAAGTTAATAGCCCACAGGCTACAGCTAAGGTTAATGTCCTTTTATGGCTCTCATCTGGCCCTAAACAGGCATTGAATGGATGTAATATAGCCATCCCTGGAGCTATGAAGGCTAAGGCTATAATTCCACTCTTAACTGCAGCATCTACATAAATTTTAGGATCTAATGAGCCAGCATAAGCCACTGTAAAGCCAAGTATAGCCATAGCTCCAGCTATAGATAAGAAAGTCATACTTCTAACCATAATTGGGATCTTCATTCCTACAGGATTAACTGTTAATTTACCAACAATAACCCCAACAATGGCTGATATGATAAGAGTTAATATTGGAGCTGCTAAGTAAGTAATCCCTAAAGCCTTTGGAATTAAGATCCCTGCTAAAGCTGCTAAGGTTCCCATCCCTAAACTGATCATACCAATAGATGGAACCCCTGTACCTAACCCATAAGCTGCTACCTTTCTAACAGTGTTAGCTCCAGCAACACATGCAGCAGCTGCTAATAAACCACCGACTAACATGGATAAACCATAAGGACTTAGAAAGTGAGCTAAATAACTACCAATTAAAGATAAACCAACACCTACAGCCATGATTTGCTCTTCTGGATATAACTCAGCTGCATGACCTCCTCCACCATGAGACATATAACCACCCTATATAAAATTTTTAAATTTACAAAGACATTAGTATTAGGACAATTGCACATAATAAAGAGGCTACTAAAGAGGCTATAACTCCATTAGGCATTTTCTTAAACTTAGGATCATGGAACCCTTCTATTGTTCCTCCTATGTTGTAAGATGCAAGAACTGCATTAATGAAGAAGAAACCAACTGCTAACATCCCTGCAAGCTCTGGAGAGAAACCTAAGTTTAGTAAAGCTATGTAAGTTAAAGCCCCTCCAATCCCTCCAAGAGCAGCTCCTATTAAACCAGAGACAAAACAAACTGTTGGAATTCCATGTCCTGTTGTACCTGGAGTTATATAATCTTTCTGAGGATCCTTTGTTATTGGGTCAACTTCACACTTATCTGCTGCTGGTACAACTCCAACCCCAAAAACATAGATAAATTGAGCTATTAACATTGTAACTCCCAACATGATCATGGAACTAACAGCTCCAGAGAGCATGATTAAAGCTATTCCAGTTGGAGATAAGCCAACTATGGAAGACATGACAGCAGCTCCTAACAAGCCTGTAAAACCTGCTCCTGCAGCAAGCTGGGTTGTCCCAGTACCAACCCCTGTAGATGTAGCCATAGCTGCTGGAGCCCCCCCAACAGGGATGAAATGGACACTTGCATTAATAATAGCTCCAGCAATTGTTATCCCAACCAAAGGAAGAGCTAAAGAGATAGGATCCATTTTTCCACCTCAAAAATCTTTTTTATTTGTATGGGCCAAACTTCTCCCTTGCAAACACTTCCACTTTTCTGTTGACAATTGCCAATATAACAACTATTATTAATCCTATAACTATAGAGATAACTGATGAAATGATTGGATCTTTTTGCTCTAATATATTCCCTAAAACTCCTCTCCATCCATCTAAGAAGACTATTAGCCCAAAACAAATTCCTGTTAGAACCCCTCCAAGTCTGGAACAGAAGTAAGAGGAATCCATACTGTTCCTTAAACCATACTCAGCTTTTATATCAATGTCTCCATGGTTAGCTACTGGAACCCCTCCACCAAAAGGATACTTCTGATACTCTCTCTCAGCTCCATAGTGGACATCTCCAGTTGAGGAACCAATTGCTCCAACTGTAATACCAAATATGAAGGCTATTAATGGTAGTGGGAATGGATTTCCTAAGATTGTATTAGCCAAGTAAGCCATTAAAACCATACAAAACACAGCAATAAAACCATGTCCAACAATAGGGCCTATATGAGACATAACAATATCCCAATATACTGGCTGGCCAAAGTTCTTAGATTGACCTACAATTCTTCCTAAGTATGCTGAGATGGCATAAGCTCCATGAACTAAAGCTGCTACTCCAGCTCCAATAATTAAGGCTAAGACTGGGTTAAATCCAGCTTGTATTATAGCATAAGCTATAGATCCAGCAACTGCAACATATAAACCATAGGAAACTGGTTCCCCAGAGATAGCTTTGTTGTAATATCTATGGATATTTCCCATCTGTGGAGCTAACTGAACCTGAGAGTTAGGGTTTGACTGAGATCCAACATCTGACTCTAAATCCTCTGCACAGCCAGCTATTGTTGCTAAAGCTCCACTTAATGCCAAGGCTCCAAGAGTTATTAACAAAGTATCCACAATCTCACCCCTTTTTAATGAGCTTTGAGTATTATATGCCTAATATTTAAAATTTTCCAAATTTTCTGTTAAAATTAACCTTAAGAATACTAAAGTAGACTTTATTATTTGTTCTCATAATTAAAACAAATGAGGGCTATTAAAAAAAATAAAGGTTTAGTGAGCAGGGATAATTGGATCTCTTTCTCCTGCTGGTTCAAACTCTCTAAGTGCACCTCTTGCAAACTCTTTTCTTGGGTATCTGAAGTCAAATATTAAGGATGGGTCAGCAAATGCTACCTTAATTAATGGGTTTAATGCAAATGCGTCTCCTCTTCCAGAGTGGGCAGCTTGTGTAATTCCAGCATATTCTCCTTGGTGTCCGACGTTCATTGCATAGTTTGGATAGTTTGGCCCTCTTAACTCTAATGGTGATCCTTCATCGTTTCTGAAGGATAATGAGTTAGCAGCTCCACACTGGTCTTGTAAGTCGTAACCGTAGAATCCTAACCTGCTGTGGTATTCTTTATGTAATATTTGACTTAAGTACCATCCGTTTAATCCAGCATTACTGTTTCCTGTAGCTAAAGCTACGCTAATTCCAGAAGCTGCAGCTGTAACAGCTGCTCTTTGTGATCCTCCGAAGTGGTCTTCTAATAATGCTGGGTAGGTGTCATACTGTTCTAAAGCGTATAGTGTAACTTCTGTAGCTATGTCTTCAACAACGTCCATTGTTGGCTTAACAGAGTTGCATCCTCCATATTTCTTGTTTATGTAGTCATAACCATAGTAGCTGAAATCGTCTAAGATGTCATCAGTATAGGAAGCTGTAGCGTACTGAGTGAATCCAACCCCTCCAGACATGTAACTTCCTAACCATATTTGGTCAAATAAAGCAGCTCCTGCAGCGACAACCTCTAAGGATTGTTCTACAGGATCATCTGAAACTCTTGTTGTTTGAACAACGTCAGCTAAGACTCCAAAGTACATTCCTCCTGGTTCATTTGGTCCTCTTGCTCTTCTTGCTGGTAAGAAAGTTGCCATCTGAATAACGTCAGCGTGCTTAGCTGCGTAGGAGAAATCAGCTATAGCAGCTTCTCCAGCACATAACTTATAAGCTGTAATGAATGACATTCCTATCTGCATTGCACTCCATCTTGCTATTGTACCTCCATCACAGACTCTTCCAACTAATGTAGGAACTCTTGAAACTTGGTAGGTTCTCTTACCTATAGCCTTCTTTATTTGCTCAGCCTGCTCTTCTGGGAACAACTTGTTAATGTCAATTAAGAATCTCTTATCTATCTCATCAGCTAACTCATCATCTCCTGTAAATATCTTAGCATAACAGTCCCAAACTAATGCTGGGTGAACTTCAACCATGTGTTCCTGAACAACTGCCCCTCCTGGGAGAGCGTGGTTGATAACTTCCATATACTCGTTTATAGTTTCTGGAGTAGCCTCTACCCCTAATCTCTTCTCTAAGACAGCATGAGCTGTATCCATTCCAACGATGACAGTTCTTCTTATATCATCCCACATTTGCTGAATAGCTGCGTTGTTCATGAAGTGTAAGTCGTCTCCTTCAACAATAGCATCTGTGTTAGAAACTTTATAAGGCATTAATTTTCTCTGTCCTAATGGAACCCCAATATCTGGGTTGTAGAATGGAATTCCTCCTCTCTTCTCTATTAACTTCTGAGCAGCTTCAACGAACTCTCTCTTTCTTGCAGACTGTCTCCATCCTCCAAAGATGTAGAACTTTGTATACTTCTCTCTTGGATCCTCTTCAAACTTCTCCTTTAATGCCTTTAAGAATAATCTTTTCTCAGCTTCCATCTCTATCACCTCAAAAAGTTATTTTTTGGTTTATAAGAACTTCTCAATGATGTCATCCTGTGGCATGAACCCTCCTAAGGTTCTTGCTCTGTGAATTCTCTTGATAACTATTAAGAGTTCTTCATCATCTCTTAATGGAACTCCATCTTTTCTATATATAGTAGTTATCTCCTTTAACTTCTCCTCTGGTAATGGCTCTCCAACATCAACAGGCTCATCTAATGGTCTTCCAACTTGATCTTTTACATAAACAACATGTCCAGTTTTCTCATCATAAACATATCTCTGTAAAGCATCAAACATTAAACCATTTTCATCCAACCTTAGAGAATGTCCATGAACTGTAGCTCCTCTAATTCCACATCTTGCTGGGTCATAGAAAGCTGTATCTAATAAGAAATTCTTAGATATAGCTTCTAAATCACTCTCTCTCATTTCAATAACTTGCCTTCCTGACAATGTACCAGTATCTACTCCTCTGAATCTCCACATGTAGGTTCTTGCTCTATCATAAGGCTGAGCTGGAGCAAAGTACATGGAATCAGCAAACTGTATATATCTTATTCTATGTCCTTCCTTAGCTCCATTTATTGGCTCTACTAAGTCTCTAACATAATCCTCTGGTAAGTCCATCTCTTCCAATGGTGGGTGAACAGTCTTATAATCCTCTCCTGGCTGTCTGTGTCCCATTATTTTAACAACATCATCATCTGGGATATCTCTCAACTTCTCCAACTGAATCTCTGGATTCATGTGCTTTCTTCTGTTCTCAGCTATCTTTGTACTTCCTGGATAAAACTGTGGCTTGTATGCCATTCCTATCACCTCAACTTAATTTACTTAAGTGGTACTTTATTTTATTTATGATCTCATCAATCTTTGACTGAGGACAGGATTCTCCTCTAATTACTCCAGTGACTATATCAACAACTGTACCCTTAGTTTTAGGGTTTAGAGGAAGTATATCTCTTGTCTTAACCCCATACTTAGCAAGATCCTCCATATCTACAGGAGCTTGGCAAACTATTATTGTAGGAATTTCAACATACTTAAGGAAGAGGGCTGCTTTATAAACTATATGGCTAATGACATTACCAAAGTGCACTATGCAAAGCTTATGCCTATTTATCTGCTTAGCCTCCTCTGGCTTTATTCCAAAGGTTGATCCTAAAGAACCCCTTGGAGAATCTGCTGGAATTCCAGAGCCAGCGTTAAGCACAAGGACACTTGTCTGTATTCCAACTTCCCTAATTCCATAAGTTATTTCACAAACTGGTTTAGTTATATGCCTCCTTCCAGGAGACATTGCTACAACAACAACATCATTTTTTAAAGCCTCTGCTAAGGTTCCTCTCTGAGCTAAACCTCCACCTTCAGCTAAACCCATTACAGCCCTACAGTCAATAATTTGCTCAAATCTTCCTACTGGCATTCTTGATCATCACTTTCCTTTTCAACAACTGCTAAGCTATCCTTTAACCTACTTCTTGGATCAATCATTCCTATTAATCTTCTGTCAATTTCATTAATTAACTGAACTCCCTTCTCTCCATACTTTAAATAGTCTGTGACAGTTGGCTTTTCTTTCAAGAACTTACCAACCTTAATATCATAACCAAAGGGAAACATCTCTTTACAAATCTCCTCTATCTTTTCAAGTTCAGAGTCATCAGAGAGAGTTACAATAAACCTACCTGCCATCACTGTTAGCTCAACTGGAACTCCTTTAACTTCAATTATCTTCCTTTCACTATGATTCACTGGTAGGCCTCTTGCAGGGCCATAATATACAACTTTTGGTAAAGGTTGCCCATGGATAACTACTCTTTCAACAGTCTTTAAGTCATAGAGTTTATTTAAAAATTTTTCAGTGGTAGAGGCCTTAAGATATCTATGAGGGAAGATCTCAACTTCTATCATTTAAGACCACTTAAATTTTGTCTTTAACTTCTAAAGCTCCCTTTATAACATATTTTAATGGTTCTCTAAATTCATCAATTGCTCCAAAGACAGTTCCAATTAAAGCTGAGGTTCTCTCTGGTGAGAACATCTGAGTTCCTGCATCTAAACACATTGCTGCAGCAACTGGTGGGATAGCAAATCCTTTGGAGTGTCTTGTAACTATGTGGTTTCCATTGAATATTCCAGGACCTCCTCCACCATAGATGGAGTGGGAGAAGAAACTGAAACCAACAGCTGTACCCTCAGTTCTTCCAAAGTCTACTCCTGGAAGTCCAGTTTCATACTCTAAGATGTCATTGTAGTATAAGATGGTTGAAGCTACACCCTGAGCAGCTCTTGCAGCTCCAACGTTAACAATAACAGCTGCTACTAAACCAGCTGCAGCATAAGCGTTCCACTTGGCTATATCAACTGGTCTATATAACTTAAATCCTGAGGATAATGTTTTATCCTCCTTTATAACTCCATCTTCTAAAGCTCTGTCTAATAATGAAGCTATAACTGTCCCAACAGTTCCATTCTTACCATTTTCTTTAACTAAGTCTATAACTAAGTTATTTGCATTTAATCCTTGGTAAGCTAAACCTAATAAGTGTAGTCTTTCAAATGCTCCTATAGCATCTCCCATTTCAAACATTGCAGTTTGCTCCATTATAGCGGTGAAAGCTACAGCGTTCATAGTATTCTTCTTAGTACAGGCAACAAAGTGGTTAACCATAATATTTCTTAAAGCATATCCTGGACACTCTAAGGTTAATGGATTCCCTAAGAGAGCTGAAATGTTAGCTCCTTTCATTGTAACATCATGAGGATATCCTCCTAAAATAGCTGCATGGATCATAGGAGCATCAAAGAGATCAACATCAAAGGTTCTTATAATAGCCTCTTTTAAAGCCTGAGCTGTAACTAAGGTTGAAATTGTATATTCTGCAGCTATATCTAACCTCTTTGATGGAACCTGAACAGCCATTTGTTTACCATCATTAATTAACTTGATGGAGGTGTCATCATCCTCAGAAACTCTTAAGGTTTTTTCTACATACTCAGCTATGGTTTCAGCATTTTCAACAATTGGTAAGTCTAACTCTCTTCCTAATATCTTACAGCCCTTACCTCCAACCTGTCCAGTTCTTAAAGCATTTTCAATTCCTGCTAAGTTAACTGCAACAGTTCTCTTAACATCCTTAACTAACTTTTGAATTGTTGGGTTGTATAAAGGGCTTATAGCTTCTAAAGGTACATTTTCCTCAACTAACTTTCCCTTTTCATCATACAAATCAATTGTATCCTTATACTTCATCAATCTCACCCTAAAATGGTACTTCTCAATAACTATTAAACTAAAGTCTATATATATCCCTTTTGTTATTTTGAATGGAATAGTAAATTTTATATATTATTTTGATTTGGGGTTCTCAAGCTTTTTTAAGTAGAGGTAGGAGAAGTAGCCTAATATGGTTGGGATTAAAAAGGAGATGATTCTATCTAAGATGGTTACTCCAGCAGATACTGATGGAGGAATGTTAAAGAGAGTTGAAGAGAGGATTATAACAAGATCAGCACTACCAACCCCTGCAGGAGTTAGGGAAAAGATTCCACTTAAGAAGGTTACAAAGTAGATAATGGCTACTGAGATTATAGAGGTGAAGCAATTTAAGGACAAGAAGAATAAATAAAATTTTATAACATCAACCAAGTACCAAAAAATTGTTAAAATTATAGCTATAATTAAGTTCTTATCCTTCTTCTTGTCTTTGAAGTGGTCAAGGGATCTATAAAATTTCTCAATCTCTTCTAAAACTCTGCACTCATCTATATCTCTCCTTAAAATCCTACAGGAAAAGGAAACAATCTTTATAGCTATTCTTGTTAGTAACTTCCTATTTAAAATCAAGTAAGCTATCAATCCTATAAAAATTAAAAAGAAGAGCCAAGCAGTAAGAAGAATGCTAATGTGAACACCAGAGAGCATAAGTAAGAGGATAACTGTAAAGGACATAATTAAAAAGATTAATGTGTCAATGAATCTCTCAACTATCACTATAAAAGCTGATTCTCCTCCAGAGATGTTATAGAGCTTATGTAAATAGTACATCCTTACAGGCTCTCCCCCTCCTCTCATGGAAGGAGTTGTATTATTTACAAATTGTCCTATGAGGGTTATAAGAAAGAGAGTTTTAAAAGAGATATTATTGTAGTTAGCAACTTTTAAGATATATTTACACCTTAGAGTTAAAATTACAAGCCCTAAGAATTGTAAAATTAGGGCTAAGAGAATGTAGAGAGGATTAGCTTTTAATAATATGTTTATAATTTTATCTATTCCAATGACATACAAGATAACTAAAATTATTGAGATTCCAATGAAAAATAGGAGAATAGTTTTCTTACTAACCTTATGTTTATTACTCATAGTTGGTCACATATTTTATAATCTCTTCAGCAACTTCATGAGTTTTTAAAGAGCCTCCAAGGTCTTTAGTAACCTTCCCTTCTTCTATACAGTGTTTTATAGCCTCTCTAATAAGGTTTCCTTTTTCTTTCTCTCCTATGTAGTCAAAGATCATAGCTACACAGAGTATAGCAGCCATTGGGTTAGCTATTCCCTTCCCAGCTATGTCTGGAGCTGAGCCATGGACAGGCTCAAATAAAGCCTTTCTCTCTCCTATGTTAGCTGAAGGAGCTAAACCAAGGGAGCCAAGTAGTAGAGAAGCTTCATCTGATAAGATGTCTCCAAACATGTTAGTGGTTACAATAACATCAAACCTTTCAGGCTCTTTTATTAGTAAGTAAGAGGCTGAATCAACCAAGTAGTCATCTGCCTCTATCTTATAATTTTTAGCAACCTCATAGAAGGTTTTTAAAAAAAGCCCATCAGTAACCTTTAAGACATTAGCCTTGTGTATACAAGAAACCCTTTTTCTCTTATTTTCCTTGGCATATTCAAAGGCAAACCTTACAATTCTCTCAGAGGCTTTTTTTGAGACAACTCTATCAGCTATAGCTATGTCATAAAGCTCTCTCTCAAATCCTACATAGAGATCTTCAGTATTCTCCCTTATAATGACTAAGTCTACATTTTTAACATCTAAAAATTTATTTTTTCCTAAGTAGCCTTCTAACCTTAAAAGTCCAAAGTTATTTATTGGCCTAACATTGGCATATAAATTAAAAGTTTTCCTCAATGTTAATATTGGGCTCTTATAATCCTTTACCCCCTTTGGAGAGGTTACAGCTCCAAATAAGATAATGTCAGATTCTTCAGCCTTCTCCAATGTTTCCCTTGGAAGGAACTCTTTACATCTTCTATAGCACTCTAAGCCAGCATCTCCTTTAAGTATCTCAAAGTCTCCTAATAAGGTTAAGAGTTTAACAGCCTCTGGGATAACCTCTTTTCCTATCCCATCTCCTTCAATAACTAACACTTTCCTTTTCAATTCTAACCCTCTCTATATCCTTGAATTTAATACTCTTAACTCTTGGCTCAACCCTTTCAGGCTTAACTATATTTGTTAGCTTATCTCCAGGAGGAACCATAGGAAGAGCTTCAGCAGGATCTATAACAATATCTAAAAGATAAGGTTCATCACTTTTTATAGCCTCTTCTAACTTCTCCCTAATCTCATCTGGAGAGCTTACCCTATCAGCTTTAACTCCATAGCTTTCAGCCAATCTGACAAAGTCAGGACTCTCTCCTAAGTGCACTTCACTCTGCTTTTTGTTGTAATAAAGGTTTTGCCACTGATAAACCATTCCTAAGGTTCTGTTGTCAAAGACACAAATAACCACTGGAATATTGTATTCAGCTACTGTAGCCAACTCCTGAGAGTTCATTAAGAAGCCTCCATCTCCAGTAATACATATAACCTTATTTCCTGGCTTAGCCACCTTTGCCCCTATAGCTGCTGGAAAACCAAAACCCATAGTTCCCAATCCACCTGAAGAGATTAGAGACCTTGGACACTTAAATTTAAAGTAGTGGGCTATCCACATCTGATTCTGTCCTACATCTGTAGTTATTATAAACTTTTTCCCTTCTAAGAGAGACATAAGCTCTTTAACAAACCTCTGAGGTTTTATTGGCTTATCATTAAAGTCCATCATTGGAATTGAGCTTTCTTTTAAATATCTTATTCTCTCTAACCAACTCTCTTTAACCTTTATATTCTCCTTGGATAAACCCATCAGCATTGATCTTAAAACATTCTTAGCATCTCCAACTATTGGAACATCTACTCTAATATTCTTCCCAATCTCAGCTGGATCTATATCAATGTGTATAATCTTAGCATTTGGAGCAAACTCTTCAGGATTTCCTACCACTCTATCAGAGAATCTACAGCCAATAGCTAAGATGAGATCAGCTTCAGTTACAGCATAGTTAGCTGCTTTAGTTCCATGCATCCCTAACATTCCAAGGGAAAGAGGATGATCCTCTGGAAATGCTCCCTTACCCATTAGAGTAGTGGCCACAGGAATCTTTAAAAGCTCTACTATTCTGTAAAGTTCTTCATGGGCTCCACTTATTATAACCCCTCCACCAGCAATAATTACAGGTTTCTCAGCTTCAGATAGTAATCTAATGGCTTTCTTAATCTGTAAAGGATGACCAACAGTCTTAGGCTTGTATCCAGGAAGATCTACCTTAGCTGGAATTGGATACTTCTCTAAATCTATCTCTCCTGTCTGAACATCCTTAGGAATATCTATATGTACTGGCCCAGGCCTTCCTGTTGTAGCTATCTCAAAAGCTGCTCTAAAGGTTTCTGGAATTTCCTCAGGCTTTTTCAGCTGAAAGTTATGCTTAGTTATAGGCATGAATAAGCCAAGGGCATCAATCTCTTGAAAGGCATCATTCCCTATTAACTTTGTTGGCACCTGTCCAGTTAAAGCAATGACTGGGGAAGAGTCAGCATAAGCTGTAGCTATTCCAGTCACTAAGTTAGTAGCCCCTGGCCCAGAGGTTGAGACACAAACTCCAGCCTCTCCAGAGGCTCTGGCAAATCCATCAGCTGCATGGGCTGCAGCCTGCTCATGCCTTGTTAGTATATGAATTAAATCACTATCATAGAGAGCATCATAAAATGGTAAAATTGCTCCACCAGGATAACCAAAGATGATTTTAACACCTTCTGCCTCTAATGCCTTTATTATTGCTTCTGCACCTTTCAATACTATCACCAAAAAATGATTTAAGAGTTGAACTAATTATTAGAAATTTTATATTAAAAGTTTTCATGGTGATTAAATAATGATGTTAAGTAAGTTGGTTGAATTTAAAGACTTAACCTATGAGGAAGCTGAGAAGTTAATGAGAGATGTGATGAGTGGGAATATAAGTGAGATAAGGTTAGCAGCTATTTTAACTGCCTTAAGGATGAAGGGAGAGAGTGTTGAGGAGATAACAGCCTTTGCCAAGGTTATGAGAGAGTATGCAACAAAGATATATCCAAATGTTGAGAAACTTTTAGATACTTGTGGAACTGGAGGAGATAAGTTAAATACTTTTAACATAAGTACAGCAACAGCCTTTGTAACCTCTGTTTATGTTCCAGTGGCTAAGCATGGGAATAGGGCAGTGAGTAGTAAAAGTGGTAGTGCTGATGTTCTTGAAGAGCTTGGAGTTAATTTAGAGGTTCCACCAGAGAGAGTTAAGGAATCAATAGAGAAGATAAATATAGGCTTTTTGTTTGCCCCTCTCTACCATAAGGCTATGAAGTATGCCATGCCTGTTAGGAGAGAGTTGGGAATAAGGACAGTATTTAATATCCTTGGCCCATTAACAAATCCAGCCAATGCTAACTATCAACTCTTAGGAGTTTTTAAGGAAGAGCTAACTGAAAAGTTGGCTAAGGTTTTAAAAAACCTTGGAGTGAGAGGAGCCTTAGTTGTCCATGGCAATGGGATGGATGAAATAACAACCATTGGGAAAACAAAAATTTCAGAGTATAAGGATGGAAGGTTTAGAACTTACTATATTGAGCCAGAGGATTATGGAATTAAGAGGGCTAATTTAGAGGATATAAGAGGAGGAGATGCTAAGGAAAATGCTAAAATTATTAGAGATATCTTAGAAGGAGAAGAGGTTGGAGCTAAGAGGGATATAGTTGTTTTAAACTCTGCTTTCTCACTGTATATAACTGAAGAGGCTAAAAATGTTGAAGAGGGGATAAAGAAAGCTAATAAAGCTATAGACTCAGGAAAAGCTTTAGAGCAGTTGGAGAAGTTGATAGAGTTTTATAGCTTATAGATCCAATCTATCTTATTTTTAAGTACAGCTCTTGCCACTGAAATTAGGTTAGAATATTTTAGCATCTCCTTAGCTCTCTCTAAGGAAGTTATTGAATTATTCCCAATAATTGTTTTATCTTCAAAACTCTCTCTTATTCTTTTTAACCCTTCTATGTCAGGATAATCCTTTCCAGGGTAGAAGCAGTCAACATGTAAGCCATCAAAATACTCTCTTACTAAGGACAAATTTTTAATTAACTCCTCTGTTTCTATGTAATTTAGCCTAATCTTTAAAAAAAGTGGCTTGTCTAAAGAATAAAGTTTCTCTAAGAAAGAGCTTAATAGCTTAACATTCCTTAAGAGTTCTTGCCCTATCCCTAACTCAGTAATTTCTCTCTGCCTGCAGTGACAATTTAATTCTATTATATCAGCATGCTCAGAAATAATCTTAAGCCTTGGAAGAGCTTCGTCTATGTTTAAAAACCTAACATTAACTGAAACTAAGCCAAAGTCTATTTTATTGATTTCATTAACTATATAGCTATCAAAATCTTTTAAAGGGATTGAGAACTCTTTTCTTCCTCTCCCCTCTATTCTCTTACTTGCTAAGTATGTAGCCTTATCTAAGTTGTAGCCTCCAATTGTATATATATAAAATAATCCTCTATACTTCTTACAAAAGTCTCCATCTGTAATGCCAGCCATTGGGGCTAAGACAACTTTACAACCCACAGGATTTCCCCTTTCTTAGCACTTCTTTAAAAAATTTGTCATTTTTCAATATACATATGTTTTTATCTACTCTCTTCCCTCTTATCTCCTCTAAACCAATATCTGCTAAGTTTGCTGCCTCTTCAGCACTCTTCCCTATTCCAACTCCTGCTTTTAGATCAAGGTTTAGCTTTTTATTTATATTATCAAATATTTTTATATAATCTTCTTCATTCATCCCATTTGATGGAGCCATGAAATTATCTCCACCAATAAAAAAGAGAAGAGCCTCATATTTTAAAAACTCTTTCATTAACAAGAGCTTAACCTCATTAACTTTAAGATAGGTGTCATAGGCTGAATAAACATCTGTAAATGTGCCAGTTACATTATTTATATCTATATGGGCTATCTGAACATAGCCATTTACTAACTCATTGGCAACATCTAACACTTCTCTCCTATTACTATCTTGGGCACTACCATACTCTTGTAACGTCTTTGTTGCAAGCTTTTGAGCTTCATAAGGAGTTTCTGCTGAAGCTATAGCCATACTTATAGTAAATGGATATCTATTTCTTACACTCTCCTGTATCTTCTTATGAACCTCTAAGCTGATCCCATTGGTTATAGCTATTAGATTGTCAAACCTTGTATAGAACACTAAGCCCCCATACATGCCAAACATTAAGTTAAGGTCTTCATAAAGCCTACTCTGTAAAGCTTGTAAGTCATTCTCTCTTCTTGGATTTGGTGTTACTGTCCAAGGCCCATAGTTATCTATCTGAATAACTGTAATTTGGATCATCTCCTATCCCTCTCTTGTCTAAGACATTATGAACTATAACAATACAGTGGTTAGCATGTAACTCCAATGGAGAGACAGAAACTTTAATAGCCTTATCTTTAAGAAAGCTTTCATCTTCCTCCAATAAACCAATATGATCCCCTAAAATAAAAACTGGCTTTTCTATACTAACCTCTTCTATTGGCTTTCCTTCTTTATGTAAGTAATATATATTTTTTCCTTCACGAATTTTTTCCATTACCAAATCTTTAAATCCTATTTTCCTCACATATATCCCAGGAGTTGACTCTATCCACTCTTCTTTATTTTTAGAGTCTAAAAATTTCTTTAGAGCTTTTTTAATAAAAATAGCAATATTCCTCTCATCAGGGGACACTTTCTTCAACTCTGAGCCAACAAATTTTATACACACTGGAGGATTTGGAGGGCCACAGAGGATGGAGTAAAAGATAGTGTCTCTTCTAATGTCATGGGATAAAAAGAGAGAGTCACTAATACATCTGCAAACCAAGTCAAGCCTTCCACAACTTCCTGGTAGATCTTTTAAATTTATCTCAGGGGAAGTTATAGTTTTATTAGCTTTAAAGATAAATTCCCTTGTCATCTCTTTAACCTCTCTGGAATTGGAGTTCTTGGAATGTTGTGATAAAGCTCTAAGGCATACTCAACAATATTAACACATCTATCCCCAAATCTTTCAACATCTTTATAGAACATTCCAAACTGTATATAAAAATTTAAATCCTCTTTTTTCTTCTCCAAAACTTTATTTAATAGTTTATTTAATACACCATGCAGCTCTTCCTCAAGTTTATAAATGTCACTTTCCTTCTTCTTCTCAACAACAACACTATAGGATTCTTCTAACATACTGTCCAAAATTTCAAAGATTTTAGTAACATCTTCTTCCATATCCTTATCTATATAAAGACCATGTAAGATTTCCTCTGAGATGTTTGCTAAATAATCTCCTAATCTTTCTAAGTTTGAGGCTATCTTAGAAAAGGTTGAGATATACTTTTCAGGCAAGTACTTGGTTGTCTGAATCTTTAATAAAAGCTCTATCTCCTCTTCTAACTTATTTAGTGAGTAGTCCTTAACAATGATATCTTCAGCTATCTTCTTATCTCCCTCTTTCAAAGCTTTATAAACCAACTTTAAGTTATTCTTAATCTCTTCCTTCATCTTTCCCAGTATAGTGTAGATCTCCTTAACTATCTGATTATCTTCAAAATCTAAGTTTAAGAGATGTAGCTTTTTCATATCTATAACATAAGGATGCTTCACAATTCCCTCATTTATTAAGGGCTTTAGAAGCTTAGCTACATATCTTCTACTGATCCCTAACTTTTCAGCTATCTCATCCTGTGTTTCTGGAGCCTCTTCAATAATTATCTTTAATATGGCTGCTAAAGTAGCATTTTTTCCTCTTAGCATAATCTCACAATTCATAATTTATGACAATTTATTCTAAAAATTTTATAAAAAGTTTGTTATCTCATTGACAACCTTGTTTATAAATTCATCCAATAACTTTTTTCCAAGCTCTTCATCTATCTTAACTCCTTCCTTCTCAACTCTCTTAGCCTCTTCATCTATCTCCTTGTTTTTTTCTCTTGCCTCTCTCAATCCAACCATCCCAATCTCAGCATAGTTCTCAGGCTTATGCTCCTTCATCTTCTCCTTGTTGGCTATTCCAATTACATAACCAATAGAAAGCTCTTCAGTGGCAGCATGGGTTAGAGGGAAGGATAAAAATTTTATTTTTATATTTATTAGGTTTTCAAGCTCTTTAATCTCTTTCTCAGCTAATATATTCCCTCCATGACAATTAACAATAATTACTTTTTTTATTCCAATCCTCTTAGCCCAGGTTAGTAAAAAGGTTAAATACTCTACAATATCTGAAACCTTATTATGTATCCCATGCTTAACATAGCTATACTCTGTTGATGGAATTACTGTTCCTAAAAATTTGGCTCCAGTTTTTATACAGGCCATCAGTGAGACATAAGAGGCTATCTTAATATCTGTATCTATTGGTAAGGCTGAACCATGGTTTTCTAAGTAAGAGCCCATAGCTATAACTCCAATCTCATGAACCTTCTCATTCAATATTTTTCCACCATTTAACCTTAATATAGTCATCACCTTTAGGTGAGCTTTATGTACTATGTAGATAGTCATTGTCATATAGAGGATAAGGCATTTAACAAAGTAAGAGATTCCCTAATCAAGGAAGATTTAAAGATTATAACCAGTGGTGTAGGCTTGGGAGGAATAAAAAGAGCTTTGGAGTGTTATGAAAAATATAATATTTATTTAACCCTTGGCTTCCATCCAGCTGATGTTAAGGCTGATGATAAAATTATAGATAGATGTTACAACATAATAAAAGAGAATAGGGATAAAATATTAGCTGTTGGAGAGATTGGGATGGATATTAAGAGAGAGAACTATGAAAGGCAGAAAGAGGTGTTTTTAAAATTTATGAACTTAGCTATAGAAATCAATAAACCTATTGTCTTACATGCCAGAGGGTTTGAGGAAGAGCTTTTTAAGCTATCTGAGACAAAGGCCATGTTTCACTGTTACAGTGGAAGTTTAGAGTTGGCTAAAGATATAGGAGAGAGTGGGAATTTAATATCTCTCTCCACCTTAGTCTGTTTCTCAAGCCATCATAAAAAGTTAGCTGAGAAATTGGATATTGACTATTTAACAACTGAAACTGACTCCCCTTACTTATCTCCAATAAAGGGAGAGAAAAATAAGCCTGAGAATGTTAAGTTAGTTGTTAGAGAGCTTGCTAAGTTAAAGGAGATGGATGAGGAAGAAGTTAAAGATATCATTTATAAGAATACTTCTAAGTTCTTTGGGAGGTGGTTATGATGGAATTATTTTTCAAATTAAAAGAGAAAATCAAGGAGAAAGAAGTCTTAGAGCCTTGGGAGATGAATATAATAGATGAGAATGCTGAATACTTAGGGGTTAAGAGGATTCAACTAATGGAAAATGCTGGAAGGGCTGTTTATGAAGAGGTTAAGGATTTTGATGGAAAAATCTTTATCTTCTGTGGAACTGGAAACAATGGAGGAGATGGCTTTGTAGTAGCCAGATTCTTAGGGAGAGGGGAAGTTATCTTACTTGGGAAAGAGAGTGAGATAAAGAGTTATGAGGCAAGAGAAAACTATAAAATTTTAAAAAATCTCTCATTGTTTGGAAGTATAAAAGTTAGAGAGATCAAGAGTGCTAAGGAAATAGAAGATGTTTTCCAAGCTCTTAGAGAGGGAAAATCTTTAGTTATAGATGCAATGCTTGGAACTGGGCAAAGAGGAGAGTTGAAAGAGCCATATAAGAGTGTTGTTGAAGAACTCAATAAAATAAAGAGAGAAAATAAAGAGCTTTATATAGTAAGTGTTGATGTCCAAACTGGAAACTTGGAGAGTGACTTAACAGTAACATTTCACAAAAGGAAGAGCATAAATAAAGGTAAAGTGATAGTTAAAGATATTGGAATTCCTAAAGAAGCTGAGTATATAGTTGGCTATGGAGATGTTAGAGCTTTAAAGTTAGTAAGGGGAGAACATAAAGGAAAGAATGGAAAAGTTTTAATTGTAGGAGGTTCAAAAGATTACTATGGAGCACCTATCTTATCTGGTTTATCAGCACTTAAGGTTTCTGATCTTGTTGGAATTTTCTCTGTTGATCATGTTATAAGAAAGGTTAACTATCCAGAGCTTATAACTTACAGTGTTGAAGGAAACTATTTATGTTTAGAGCACTTAGACTATCTATTAGAGGTTGTTAAGAAGTATGATGTTGTTGTCTTAGGTAATGGGCTTGGAGTTAATGAAGAGACTAAGGAGTTTGTTAATTCCTTACTTGAGAAGCTAAATAAAGTTGTGATAGACGCTGATGCTATAAAGTTGATTGACTATGAGAACTTCAAATTTAAGGAAGGTTATGTTTTCACTCCACACAAGAAAGAATTTGAATATATAAAATTTGAGTTAGATGAGTTGGAAAGTACTATCCTGCTAAAAGGGAAAATAGACATTATATTTAACAATGAGAGCATAAAAATAAATAAAACTGGAAATGTTTTCCTAACTAAAGGAGGAACTGGAGATATCTTAGCTGGTTTGGTTGGAGGTTTATTAACTAAAAACTCTTCATTCCTCTCAGCCTCAGCTGGAGCCTTTATAGTGGGATATGCTGGAGATCTCCTATTGAAAGAAAAGTCTATCTACACTCCAATGGAAGTTATTGAGAAGATTCCTGAAGTATTCAAAATATTTGGTGTTTAATAATGTATGGAAAAGCTGATCTTCATATTCATTCTAAATACTCTGGCATAGGGAGGTTAGGGAAGCTAAGATTCTTAGACTCTATTGAAGAGCCAAGAGATATAGTTAAGACAGCTAAAAAGAAAGGCTTAGATGTTATAGCCATCACTGACCATAATACAATAAGAGGAGGCTTAGAAGGAAAGAAGTATGAGAAAGAGTTTGATATAGAGGTTGTAGTTGGTAGTGAGATCTTAACAAAGGATGGAGAGATAATAGGGCTATTTTTGAATGAAGAAATTCCTAAGGGACTTTCAGCTGAGGAAACTATAGAGCTGATTAAAGAGCAGGGAGGTTTAGCTATAGCTCCTCATCCTTATAGCCCAATCTGTAAATCCTTAAGAGATAAGATTTTTGAGCTAAACTTGGATGGGGTTGAGGTTTTCAATGCCTACCATAGGGATGGAATCATAAATAACTTAGCCCTAAGGAAAGTTTCTGAAAATTATCATAAGAATCCTTTAGCCTTCATTGGAGGTAGTGATGCTCATATAGTTCAGATGATTGGCAATGCCTACACAATCTTTCCAGGAAGTAGTGGAGAAGAATTATACAAAGCTATAAAAAAGAAGAATACAGGTTATTGTGGAAAGAACACCCCTCTCTATCAGGCAATACTTTGGAGTTATAAAATAGTGACTCACTCTGAAAAGAAGTTAATAAAATCCCTATACAAGAAAAATGTTAATCTCTTAGATTACTGCTTAGATTCACTTAGATTCTACAAAAAGCTATTTATTATCTTAGCTGGAGCTATCTATATATTTACTCCTCTCCCTATAATCTCAGGAGTTGTTGGAAACTATTACTTAAAGTTTAAAGCCAAGAAGATAGCTAAGAACTATTGAATATCCTTCAACAACACTTAAGTTAGAGTTATATATAGCCCAATCAATTGGCTCTAAGAGAGCTGCTAAGGAGATGAAGACAAGGGAAAGAAAGAGCAATAAAATTTTAATCTTTTTTAAGCTCTTTTTGTAATAGAAAGTTTTAGCCAACTCTAAGCCAAGAACTATAGCTATAGAAAAACCAAAGAATTCAAAGAGTCCATGAGGAATTATATAAAAGATAGCTGAAAGAGGAAGCTTATAACCAACAATCCCAGTTATTGGGTTAAGGACAGAGAACAAATATAGAATTGAAAGATACTTAAAGAACTTCTCCTCATCTTCATCTCTACTGAGATATCCAAAAAGAGCAAAAACCACTACAATAATTAGGCAAGATAGAAAGTTTGAGAGTAAGTAAGAGAGAGCGTAAGATAAGTATGGGTTATTTAAAGAGGAGCTAACTGTGCTATGAACAACTGAATACTTGGCTGTCCCTATCTCAGCTACAATATTAACAGACTCTTTAACTGGAGGAAAGAGCTTTAAAGAGAGATAATATATAAATTTACCAAAAAAGAAGGAGATGAAGAAGCCAATCCAGCAGAAGATATAGGTTAAGAAAAGCTTTTTATGTAAAGGAAGGTTAAAGAATTCCTTAAATCTCATATTAGATCATCCTTATAGGCCTTATGGCTCCACAGGCTGTACATTTTAGTAAGTGTACTCTTCCCTCCTTAATGATCTTAGTATCTGGCTTACCACACTCTCTACAGATGACATACTCTCTTAAGAAGTCTTGAATTCTTGCCTTTAAAAGCTCTGGGTTAATTTTTCTTTGTAGTACTAACCTTCCACCTTCTATATTCCCAGCACTACCAGTTTCTTTTAATAAATATTTTGCAAAGAAGTTTTCATCTCTATTCATAGCCTTAGCTAATTGGCTGAAGTTTCTTATTATGGTTTTATTCCCCTCTATCAATATCTCTATCTCTGGGAGCTCAAATCTGTCCTTCTCAAACACATAGTCAGGAATCTGTTCTCTTGCTCTTTTTAATAAGGCTTTATAGTCATAGTAGTCAATCTCTTCCATTTGCTCTCACCAAATAAATTTTTTATTTAAACCAACTATCTAATGTCCTCTGCTTAGTTTTACTAACTATTAGATTATAAAGTTTATCCACATGTTTCTTAACCCTCTCATAGTTAAAGTCATGCTCTTCAACCAAAAATTTTATTAACCCTTCTTTATCTGGCAACCTTAAATTTAAGCTATAGTCATCAGTAACTCTTGGATTTTTAAAGATATTTTTTATTTCTTCATAGTTTTTAACCTCTTTCTTTAAAATGTCTTTAGCTACCCTTGCTCTAACCATCTCATAAGCTCTTTTAAATCCTATCCCTTCTATCCCCTTAGGATTATAGTCAGTTCCCATCATAATAGCTATGTCTATTAGATCATCTAAGCTTATCCTTAAATTTTCTAACACTTCATTAAGCTCAATTAACTCCAACTCATCCTTAGTTGTTGTTAAATTCCTAACAACCCTTGGAGCTCCATATAATAGAGAGTCATAATCTTGACTAACCACTGCCCAAACATCTCCTTTCTTAGCCATATAGCTGGCCTGAGCTTCCCCCTCTGAAGGAGCTTGAACATAGGGTATGCCCATTAAGCTTAGTAAGTATTTACAATTCTCAATCATATCCTTATTTACATAGCTTAACCTTTTAAAGTATCTTGCTCTTTCAATCTCATCCTGAACCTCTCTTAACTTCTCTTCAGCTTTCTTCTTCTCCTCTCTCCTCTTCTCCCTTGTCTTCTCTTTTAACTTAGGAGGCTCTCCATCAAAAACCCAAATTGGGATAATATCATTTTCCAATAACATGATGGTTTTGTAAAATATTCCATTGTATGCTGAAGTTATTCCTCCTCTCTTATTTGTTAAAGGAGAGCCATCTTTTAATCTAATTGAGGATAAGAATTGATAAATAGCATTAAATCCATCTATAGCCAACTTTTTCCCTTTAAGATCATTAAAATCTATTCTTTTCTTAGGAATGTAGTCACCTAATTGAACTCCCATGACTATCTACCTTTATATATTCCATTATATAACTTCTCTACACCCTCACATTTAACAAAGACAATTTGACAAAGTCTTGCATATCTATGTATAGTTATTGGCTTCATTACATTCAGTAAATACTCAGGCCTTCCCTCATAGCCAGGATCATGAACAGCTGAGTATATAGTGGAACCCATCCTTAATAGAGAGCTTCTTGGATAAACAAAGGCTGCCACATCTTTAGGGATCTTTATATATTCAGCAACCTTGATAATATAGATTCCTTCACTTAGCCTTATCTTCTCATTCTCTTCAGAGTCAAAAATTTTAACATAGTTAGGAATTCTCCTCTTCTCATTGCTAAAGTCTATCTCTCCCTCTCCTTCTAATTTATAAATTTCTTTAACTTTTAAATCTATACCACACTGCTGTATCTGTTCTTCCTTAACATGCTCTATAAAGCTCTTTGCCTTCCTTGGGCCTATGATCATGGTAAAAACCTTTAAATATTATTATGAAAAATAGTTAAGTTCATGGTTGATGTCATAACATTTATTATATTAATATTTTTAATGTATTTAATAAATCCCTTAAAGAATGAAGAAAAATTTATTACAACTCCATTTTTAACTGTTTTTTATATAATTTCATTATCCTACTTATTATCTACTTTAAATATAAAAATGTATAAGATGATATATATAGCAATTCTTTCTATAATAGCTTTATATTTAGCATATAAAGGAAAATTAGAACCTAAATTACATGTTCCTAATAAGTTAATGTTAATTACTATATTAACTTTAATTTTTGCATTTTTAATTTTACCTAAGTATCCTTGTGACATGTGGGATAGTCAAAATCATTTCTACAAGGCTAAAGCTATAATTTTAGATAAAACTATTTTTTATAGTTACAAAGATTTTGCAGGTTATTTAACATATCCATATTATCTACTATATCCATCAGGATTTCATGTTTTAGTATATATACTATCTAATTCTTTTTATGATATCCCTTATTCTGCTTATTTCTTAGAATTTTTTATATTGACTTTATATGTATTTTCTATATACTACATAGGAGAAAGTATAAACAAAAATTTAGGATTTTATACAGCTTTATTTGTTCCTATCTGCTTTGAATTTTATAGAGTATTTTTAAGAACATTATTCCCCAATGCTTTAGGATTTGCCATATTTTTGGTTCTTGTAGCTCTTTTATTAAGATATAGGAGTACAAAAAATACCATATACTTAAAAATTTTTAGTTTAGGAACTTTTTCTTTAATATTCACACATACTTTTCCATTTTTAATGTTGTTTTTATTTTTGTTATCTTTAACAATTCATGATCTAATTAAAGGGAGAAAAAAAGAAGTAATTAACTATATTATCTACTTCTTAATTTCTATCTTTTTAGCTTTAATGATAATTAAAATTAATGAATACAGATTTCATGATAATAAATTAACTAAAGCTATAGAATCATATTCAAAAATGAAATTTTTAAAAAATGAAGATATTATTTTAGACTGTATTACTATCCTTGGAGGCTTAGGATCTTATTATATAGTTAATACTCTTTTAATATTAATTTGTAATATTTATGTAAGCTTTGAATATTTCCTTAAATGTTTAATTTTAGCAACAATTTATTTTTTATTATTTTTATTTGGGTGCATATATTTCTATAAAAAAGAATATTCATTTTTAATTACATATTCAATACTTATGATATTGTGGATCATAAATAATCAAGTGTTTGGAATATATATCCCTTTTTATTCAGCACTTTATAATTCATCAAGATGGTTTCTCAATTTTCAAATTTTCTCTCCTGTATTTTATGGAGCTGGACTTTATTATATAAGAGAAAAAATTAGTAAAAAATTAGCAGTATTATTTTTAGTTGTTTTAATGTTGGGACATATTCATTCTAACATATTTCATCATCCATTTTATTGGAAATTTTATGTAGTCAATGATGGAGTTATTGAAGCCTTTAAATTTATAGACAAAAATCTTAAAAATGAAACTATATTAAATTTTGGTCAAGATAGTGGCCAGTTTATTCCAATATTTGCAAATAACAAATGTACATTTTCTTATGTAAATAAACACTGGAGGGGTAAACATGTATCTTATATTCAGCAACTAACGTGGGAAGGGAACTATAAAGAATTCATAAATTTCTGTAAGAGTAGTAATATTAGTTACGTATTCATATCAATAAATTCTAATGTAAACAAGACATTTTTTGAAAATAATAAATATTTTGAAATTATCTTTAGAAATAATTCAACAATGTTAGTTAATATAAAATAAACCAAAATATATAAATCCAAAAAATAGAAAAGTATATATATCACTTTTTCTATTCCTATTTTTGCTGTTTTGTGAGGACCCGTAGCCTAGCCTGGATAGGGCACCGGCCTTCTAAGCCGGGGGTCGGGGGTTCAAATCCCCCCGGGTCCGCCACTTTGTTAACCTCTTTTACTGCTCCGGTGGTGTAGTCCGGCCAATCATGCGGGCCTTTCGAGCCCGCGACCCGGGTTCAAATCCCGGCCGGAGCATTATATCTTAATTTTATTTTAATTTTTATCTAAAGATTTAAATATTGTGATATTATGGATAAATATGAGCTTATTGAGAAGCTAAAGAGAGAGGGTTATATAAGAAGTAATAGTGTAGAGGAAGCTCTTTTAAAGGTTCCAAGGGAAGAGTTTGTCCCAGAACATTTAAAAGACTATGCCTACTGTGACACCCCTTTAGAAATTGGTCATGGTCAGACAATTTCAGCCCCTCATATGGTTGCTTTAATGTCTGAGCTTTTAGAGCTTAAGCCAGGGATGAAGGTTTTAGAAATTGGCACTGGCTCAGGCTACCATGCAGCTGTCACTGCTGAGCTTGTGGGAAAAGATGGGTTAGTGGTTAGCATAGAGAGAATTCCAGAGCTTGCAGAGAGGGCTGAAAAAACCTTAAGAAAGTTAGGTTATGATAATGTAATAGTTATAGTTGGAGATGGCTCTTTAGGATACAAGCCCTTAGCTCCCTATGATAGAATTTACTGCACAGCTGCAGCTCCTTCTATCCCTAAGAGTTTAATTAGCCAACTAAAAGATGGAGGAAAAATGGTTATCCCTGTTGGGAAGTATATGCAAAAGCTAATACTATTAGAGAAGAGAGGGGATAAGATTATAACCAAAGACTATGGAGCTGTAGCCTTTGTTCCACTCATTGGAGAAGAGGGATTTAAATAAATTCATTCATAGTCTTGGCTATCCCAAATTTCATTATATATTCCTTATATCTCTCAAGCCAGAACTCTTTAAATTTTTTTATTGAGTAATTGTCATAATTATAGTTTATATCAACCTTAGCCTCAACCAAAATTAAGCCCTCTGCTGGGAAAGTTATAACCCCCTCTCTATAGTTAGGATCAAGAATCTTATCTACCCACTCTAAGCTCTTCTCTTCTCTTCCTATTAAGTGCAAAAGCCCTACAATTTTCCTAACCATCTGCCATAAAAAGCTCTCTCCAACAACATCAACCTCTAAGAAAAAGCCATAATCATTAATTTTAATGTCATATATTTTCCTTATAGGGCTTTTCTCTTTACTTCTATCTCTCTTACTTAAGTTATGAAAGCTATGCTCTCCTATAAGTTTCTCTCCTGCTTTTCTCATTAACTCAAGGTTGTAGTCAAGATTTGGCATAATATATCTATAGTGCCTATATTGGACTTTTGGGATCTCCTCTATCTCCTTATATCCTAAAATCCATATGCCAAATTTCTTTAACTCATGGTTTATATAGCTAAGAATTGGCTCTTTCTTTAACTTTAGAATAACAAAGTTTCCTAAGGCTGAAACTCCTTTATCTGTCCTTCCTCCACTGTAAATAATTTTTCTCTCCTCTAAGAAATTTAGCTTCTCTAAAGTATTTAAAAGTTTATCACAAACAGTTTCCTTATGTGGTTGCTGTTGAAAGGAATATCTTCCATCATAAGCTATCTTTAAGATGTACATAATAGAAACCTTCAATTTGTTAAACTTAATTCTCAACTAGTATTTTCTTACGGATATATGATGATATTTTTTCTACTCCTAATAATATTATAAATATAAGTAATAGTATTGCAAACACGTTATCATATTCAAATACTCTAAATTTTATAATAAACTGAAATCCTAATCCTCCAACCCCAAACATACCTAATATGATTGCAACTCTAATATTATGATCGAAAGCATACATAACATAATTTACAAACGAGGGCATAACTTGTGGAAAAACTCCATATATTAATTTTTGAAAATATGTTGCTCCACAGGTCTCTAATGCTTCTAAAGGTTTTGGATCTATTTCTTCTATAGATTCAGCAAAAAATCTACCTATCATACCGGTAGAATGTATTGCAATAGCAAATATTCCCTGAGCAGCTCCTAAACCTACAGCAGGAATTAATAAAAAAGCCCATACAATATCAGGTATAACTCTTGCTATCATTATTATTACTCTTGATATTTCATATACAATTCTATTAATAGTCATATTTCTTGAAGCTAATATTCCCAAAATTATTGAGAAAATTATACCTAATATAGTTCCAACATAGGCTATTGCGATTGTTTGTATTGTAGGCTCTATCAATTCAGATATGTATGCTATATTAGGAATTCTCATTAATGTTGTTATTTTAGAAAGTTTTAAGAAATCGTTGATAGTAATACCCAAGTAATTCATAAAAATTATAAACATTATTAAATTTGCAAAAATACTAACTAACCAAATTTTGTTAATTCTATTCATAATACCACTTTCTAATTTTATTTTTTGCTATAAATTTTTTTAATAATACCTTCATCAAGATTTTTTGGAGAGCCATAATATACTACTTTTCCGTTTGATAGACCAAGAATTTTATCGCAATATTTTTTAGCATATTCCAGTTGGTGTAAGCTGATTATAATTGATATATTATCATTTTTAGATATTAATTTAAACAATCCTAAAATCTCTTCGGAAGTTTTAGGATCTAAATTAGATACAGGCTCATCAGCCAGTAAGACAATAGGTTCCATGGCTAATGCTCTGGCTATTCCAACTCTTTGCTGTTGTCCTCCAGATAGTTTTGATACTTTACTATTTATTTTGTCGCCTAATCCTACTTTATAAATACAGTTTTTAGCTATTTCTACATCTTTTTGTGGAAAATAACCAAAATATGTCCCTATTCTATATATAATACCTCTTTCGTTTATATGGGGCAATCTACCTATTAATACATTTGTTAATACTGTTGTTCTTGGTATTAAATTAAATTGTTGAAATACCATTCCTATTTTTTTTCTAATTTGATTTTTATTATTGGATTTGTTTTTATCAAATACAATTTTTTTATTATCAATAATTATCTCCCCAGAATCCGGAGTTTCTAACCCAATTAAACATCTTAATAATGTTGTTTTACCTGCACCACTTAATCCTAAAATTCCTATTATTTCGCCATATTTAACTTTAAAACTAACATCTTTTAAAACTTCTTCATTACCAAAAGACTTTCTTAAATTATTTACTATAATTGAATAACCATTCTTCATGATATAAAACACCGTAAATTTATTTATTGAAAAATAAAAATAGTGATTAACCAGACATTTTATAACTTACCTAATGCTTTGGCAGCATCTTCAATAATTTGATAATCTTTTGGTGAAGCTTCAACATATCCAATTACCTTACCACCAGATATTTTTAAAGCTTCTTCTTTACTCATGGATAAAAAAGTATTCTTTATTTTTTCCCTAACATCTTTTGGAATTGTGTCTATCCTATATACCCAAGGATATCCTGGTATAGGATCTGATTTCCATATTATTATATTTGTTTCATTAGAGATCAATCCTTTTTCAATCATTACTGGATAAGTCCTATCATTATCAGCTCCAGCATTCACTCTACCTTCTTTAATTGCAAGTTCTACGGCATCATGTCCTCCTGCAAAAATTATCTTTTTAAAATCTTTTTCCGGATTAATCCCTGCTTTTAATAATGCATAATATGGAATTAGATAACCAGAAGTTGATTTTGGATCTACAAATGCAAAGGTAATTTCTTTAGCATGTTCTTTTAAGGTTTTTAAATCTTTAACACCCATATCATATGTCTCTTTATTGACTACAATAATACTATGATATGTTGGCTTTCCAGTTTTTGCAGAAACCTCCATAACAAATGGCACTATATTAGGGTCTCTATAATGAGCTGACACATAAGTAAAAGGTCCTAAATATGCCATATCAGCTTGTTTATTTAAGAGGGCTTCTACAGCTGCAGTGTAATCAGGAACTAAATTAACTTTAAATTTATATCCTGTAGCTTTTTCTAATTTATTGAATAAAGGTTCCATGTCTTCAAGCATTTTGGTAGGATCTTCATCAGGGATCATCACTACTCTAATAACTTTTTCTTTTTCAGTAGATGTAGTATTTCCAATACATCCAGCAAATATAGTTATAAATAATATTCCAATTAATATAGATATATTCAAAACTTTTTTATTCAATTTATCACCTATTAATTTTTTTAATATCGGTTATAGGATTAAAAATAGAGCAAAGTAATACATATAAATTTCTATTTAGACTTTCTAATAGCTAAAAAATTAGCAAATATTCTAAATTAAATGTAATTCAACGTTTTACAAAAATAGGTTTAAAATTTTCATATGTTTTTTAAAATACTACCGCAAAATATAACTTTATATAAGCCTTTACTTAAACATTTTAATAGAAATAGAAGCCTTCAATTTATTAATTCCTTTAATATTTTCAGCCCTTCATCAACAGTTAAAGGTACTTTATCTATTTTAAATCCTTCCTTCTTTAGAGTCAAAAATAGCTTTTGCAAATCTCCAATATCTAAATTTAGGCCCTCCAAATCTAAAGAAAATATTCCATCAACATCTCCATCATATACCAATTCTTTGTTTATTATACAACATCTATCAGCTAAATGTAATAAACTTAAATCATGTGTCACTATAACTAAAGTTTTACCATCATTCTTAAGATTTCTAATAATGTTAACTAATTCTCTTCTACTTTTAGGATCTAAAAAAGATGTTGGCTCATCCATTAATATAACTTCAGGATTTAATGCCAACACACAGGCAAGGGAAACTTTCTTTTTCTCTCCACCACTTATATTATAAGGATGCTTATCTTTTAGATGATATATATTTAACTTTTTTAAAGTTTCTTCAGCTATCTTTATAGCCTCTTCTTTATCATAAATTTGAAGAAGGGAATATAAAACCTCATCAAAAATTGTAGGGTTAAAAAGCATAATATCAGGATTTTGAAAAACAAAACCTACTGATTTTCTAAATTCCTTATTAAAGTTTGGATCATAGATTTTTCTCTCATCTATTTTCATGTTTTTAAAATAAACTTCTCCCTTAGTTGGTAAAATAAGAGCATCAATAATTTTTAAGAGAGTAGTTTTCCCAGCACCATTGGGGCCTAAGATTATTAAAACTTCATTTTTATAGATCTTAAGGTTTATATCTCTTAAAACTTCATGCTCTCCATAGCTATAATATACATTTTTTAATTCAAATAATGTTTTCATGTCCCCACCATAAAATAATTATAATTAATATAATTAGTAAGAAAAACAATATATCTATAAACTTAATTTTATAGTTGTATCTTGTGTAGATGGAAAATAAAGAACCTCTTGACTGTATTGAATAGTAAAGTTCTTCTCCCATAAAATTAACTTTAATAAATGTAAAGCTGATTATCTTAGCTGCCTCTTTCCAACTTTCAAGTATTCCTAACTTTTTTATAGTTCTTGATTTTCTTGAGTGTAATATTTCTAAGGTTTGATTTAACAATAAAAATATGTATCTATATGTTAAATTAAATAAGGTAATAATCTCATCTGGAATTTTAAACATCTTTAGGGAAGAGAGGACTATATTCCATGGTGTTGTTAAAGGGATAAGAATAGAGTAGGAGATACAGGTAGCTACTCTTAAAACAAAGGTTATAAAATACAAAAGTCCTTTATCAGTTATTGTCAAAAATAAGATTTTAATTATTGGTTCCCCAGGAATGAAAAATATGGTTGGTAAGGCTATAAGAGCTGCAAATATAGGAATAAAAATATAAATTCTAAATAAATAGTCTTTGATTGGAATTTTGGACACATATGCTAAGAGAATTGCAAAAAAATTTAATATTATTAATATTTTTAAATCTTTAATTGTTAGGGTAAAAAATACTAACAGAAGTAGAGAGATAATCTTAATTCTTGGCTCTATACTTTGTAATAAGCCATTAGCTTTAGAATACTTTTCATAAAAAATAGCTTCATTGATATAGCTTATAATATGCTCAATGGTCTTCTCAAAAAATTTATTCATAATCCTCACCAAAAAATAAAAAATAGAGTTTAACTACTGGAGGATTTTGGGTTTACAATTTTAACTAATAGATAGTAAGCTCCTAAACATAAGGCTACTCCAACAATTGCAGATATAATATAACCAATTGAAGCATGTAATGGGTCATCCCATCCAGGAATATCATAGTCTGGAAGAGGGGCATATTGCCAAATATCTGCTAAGTGTAACATTCCAGCAACTTTATTAGCTCCTACTTTTTCAGCTAACTCATGAGGATCCCACTCTCCCCAAGCATCTCCATAATTCCAAACCAATAAGATACCAAGAGGACATAAAATAATCATAGCCACAATAATATAAACAAATTTTTTAACTATTGGATCATTCCAGTTCATTATTCCACCTCATAAAAATAATTTAGTTGGTGGAGCTTGTTGCATATAAATGAGAATAGCTTTTCTTAACATACCAAACCACTAACCCTGTAACAATTGCTGCCACTGGACCAGCCACTAAAATATGGGCTAAAGCCATAGCAGGAACTGAAACAGTAAATGGATATGGGCAGTATCCTGGCTCTATAAATGGTTGTAGTCCAAACTCAAATCCTGCTACAATAGCAGCTGCTACTAAGCCAATATAAGCACCAATTCCAGCAGCTACTGGCTCACCAATCTTATCTTTTAAAGCTTTATAAACATAGTAACCAACAAAAGGTAGGACAACACCCATATTAAAACAATTAGCTCCAATACAAGTTATTCCCCCATCTCCAAAGAATATAGCTTGAATAACTAACACTATAGATATTGCTATTGTAGCAATCCATGGATTGTCCATTAGTACAGCTATTAATGTACCTCCAACCATGTGACAAGTTGTACCATCTGGAACTGGAAGGTTGAACATCATAACTAAAAATGAAAAAGCTGTTAACACTCCCAATAATGGAAGTTTTCTTGGATCTAACTTCTTTAACTCCTTTATCCCCTTATACCAAAAAGGAATCATAATTAAATAAAAGAAAGCACAAGTTATTGGTCCTAAGTATCCATCAGGTATATGCATACTACCACCTTAATAGTTTCTGACTATTTCATAATAATGTAGGGAATGGTAATATTATCATATAAACTAAAAACGGTATATATATTTTTTGATAAAACTATCTTTATTTTTATTAAAAACAATTTTATTAAAAAATAACAACTTTTATAAGCCTTTACTTAAACATTTTAATAGAAAACCTAAAAATCCTGGAGAGGTTAAAAGTATGTACAAGAAAATTGTTGTCCCAACTGATGGTTCTGATGTGTCAATGAAAGCTTTAAAGCATGCAATATTTATAGCAAAGAATTTAGACTCTAAAATATATGGAGTGTATGTTGTTGATGTTTCCCCATTTATTGGCTTACCTATGGAAGGTAGTTGGGAGTTAATAACTAAGGTCTTAGAGGAAGAAGGAGAAGAGATATTAAATAAAGTAAAAGAGATGTGTGAAAAAGAAGGAGTAGATGTTGAGGTTAAAATGTTAGAGGGAATTCCTCCTGAAGAGATAGTTAAATTTGCAGAAGAAAAAGAAGCTGATCTAATAGTTATGGGAACCACAGGAAAAACAGGGTTGGAGAGGATATTATTAGGAAGTGTTGCTGAGAGAGTAATTAAAAATGCTCCCTGCCCTGTTTTAGTGGTTAAAAGACAAAGTCCTTAAAGTACTTTAAGAGCTTAGGCCTCATTAAAATCTTTTTAGCAAACTTTTTTAAGTCTATGTCCTCTAACTTCTCTCCTATAACCTCTGCCAACTCCTCTATTTCATCATCACTCAACTTCTCTAAAACCTTCCTATACTTTAGATGATTCATTAACATATTGTAATATTTCTCTTTCCATCTCTCCTCATAGGTTTTTAAAAATTCTTCACTCCAATCTTTATTTTTTATAGCTTCTCCAGCTACTTCCCCAGCTATTAAACCACAGTCCATAGCTAAGTAGATTCCTCCTCCTGTTAGTGGAGAAATTTGCCCAGCAGCATCTCCAACCACTAATAAGCCATCAGTGTAAGTCTTTTCAATAGGTCCAGAAACTGGAGCCCCTCCAACTTTAAGCTCTATAGGAGTAGCATTTTTTAGCCTATCTCTAACTAATTCATTCTCTAAGAAGTCATAGAGATAGTTAATAGCTTTTTTCTTCTTATCTCTAACCCCCAAGCCTACATTAGCAGCATCTCCCTTAGGGAAGATCCAGGCATAGCCTCCTTTAGCTATCTCATTACCAAAGTAAAATTCTAACTTATTTTTATCTATAAGTTCAACATTAACCATTTCAAACTCTGCACATGAGCAAACTTCTAAAGGCTTTTTTTTACTTTTCAGCCCAGCATATTCAGCTATGTTACTCTCAACACCATCAGCAGCTATAACTATCTTACTTCTAACCTTGTAAATTTCTCCTAAGTATTCAATCTCAACTAACCACTCATCTCCATCTCTTTCCAACCCAACAACATTAGACTTTACAGCAACCTTAGCTCCAGCATTAGCAGCTCTTATAGCTAAATATTTATCAAAAATTTTCCTCTCAACAACATAACCCTTAGCTTTATCAGATTCAACTAAAATTTTTCTTCCTGAGGGTGTAAAGATGTAGCCACCATTAACCTCTGATCTAATAAAAGAGCTGTCTAACTCTATTCCTAAGTTTTCTAAGCCAGGAATGGCTTCAGCACACCTTACAGGCTCCCCAATTTCCTGGGACTTTTCAACTAAAAGAGTTTTAGCTCCTAACTTACTTGATGCATATGCTGAACAACTTCCCCCAGGACCAGCACCTACAACTATGATGTCATAACTTTCCTTAAGCTCTCTCATTACTGTTTCACCTTTATAGCATCTAAAGGACAGACAACTTCACAGGCTTTACACTTCTTACACTTGTTTTCATTTGTGACAATAACCATATTCTCCATTAATTGCAAAACCATAGGCTCACAGACTCCTACACAGGCTCCACAGTAGCCACATTTTTGATAGTTAATCTCTATCATTCTTCTCCACCTTAAAAATTAAAATAGGGTTTATCTAACCTTTAATACTTTATCATGATAAACAATAATTCCTTCATCAGTTATCTCAAATGGATGTCTCTTTAGTGAATGACTTGTCCCCCTCATCTTCCAAACTATTAAACTTCTCTTTAACTCTCCATCAACCTCATCCAAATCTAATCTTATAATTCCATCAACAGCATGCTCTACCCCTGGCCCTCCAAAGCCCCTCTCTCCAACAGAGATCTGGGAGGTGAAGACTGCAGTACATCCTAAACCTGAGATAACCCTCTTTAATAAAAATACTGTCTTCCTTGCCATCATTGGTTTGTGTAAATAAAGGGTAGTGACTGAATCTATCCCAACCCTCTTAGCTTTAATGTCATTTATGGCTCTCTTTAATACATCTATTAACTCTCTCTCATCATTTGGATCAACAACTAAGTATTTTTCTCTCTTAGCAGCACTCCCTATACCATAGGTGAAAGCATCTACTATAGCAAACTTTCCTTCATCTTCAAATTTCTTAACATCCCATCCAAATTGCTTCATATTCTCTCTTATCTGTACTGGATGCTCCTCTAATGCCACTAAAACAGCTGGTTCATCATAAAGTTCAACCCCTTTATATAAAAATTGCTGACAAAATATAGACTTCCCTGTCCCAGGACCTCCAGAGAGGAGAACCACATTCCTCTCAGGAATTCCTCCATGTAAGATTTCATCCATCCCTGGAATTCCAGTTTTGACTCTCTTCATCTTACTCACCTCTTTCCTCATATCTTAATGACTTTAACTCCATCCTCTTCTCTGGGATATCATCTAAGAACATTAAAGAGCCTTCCACTTCAATGGCACAGATCTTAGCAGGGTCAATAATTGAGAAATACTTTTTCTCCATGTTCCAAACAAATATTGGATCCCTCTTACCAGTCCATAGATATTTAAGTAAGAGGTTTTTTAAATTAACAACTGCATCAAAGTCAAACTCTCCCTCAAAGCTGTTCCCTTCAAAGTGTATTCTTACAAATAACTTATCTACCTTTTTCCTCCTAACCATAATTACACCTAAAAATTTTTAGTAAGTGTCAAACCTACTTCTATAGCTAATCTCTCCAACTAAATTTTTACCCATTAATTCCTTAACCTCTTCAGATTTATAGTTTCCTAAGAGATACATAAGTTTAACATAAGCTACTTCTGGAAGCATGTCTTCACAGCCAATAACCCCTAAAGCTTTCAATTTCCTTCCATTGGAATAGACATTCATATTTACTCTTCCATTTATTGTTTGAGTGGTCATACAAACAATAACATTATTATCTATGGCATACTTAATATTATTAAAGATATATTCAGGAGCATGCCCTAAGCCAGTTCCCTCTAAAACAATTCCCTTATAACCCTTATCAACATAGTAATTTATTATCTCTCCATCCATTCCAGGGAAAACCTTTATTAGAGCTACTTTTTCCTCTAAGTTAGTATTTATCTCTATTTCTCCTCTCTTCTCAGAACTCTCAACCTCTTCTAAATACTCTATTCTCCTTTCCAAAGGATAGATCTTAGCTATTGGTAGAGAGTTTATAGATTTAAATGCATCTCTTCTTGAGCTATGGCTTTTCCTAACTCTAACCCCACTATGCAAGTAGCAAAAAGTATCTGAGCTTTCCCCATGCATCACTACATAAACTCCTCTAATCCTTTCTCTTGCAGCTAAAACTGAACTTAATAGGTTTAAATAAGCATCTGAGGATGGCCTATCACTACTTCTTTGAGCCCCAACTAAGATAATTGGAACATCTCCTTTAACCATAAAAGAGAGAGCTGCAGCTGTGTAGCTTAAAGTATCTGTCCCATGGGCTATAACTATTCCCTTAGCCCCTTCTTTAACCTCTTCTTCAATAGCCTTAGCTATCTCAGCCCAATAGCTTGGCTTCATATTTTCGCTTAATATGTTCATTACAGCCCTTCCTTTAATCTTAGCTATCTCCAACAGTTCAGGAACAGCTCTTATAAGATCTTCAGCTGTAAATGAAGGATGAACAGCTCCAGTTTCATAGTCAACCTTAGAGGCTACAGTCCCTCCAGTTGATAAAATAGAGATAAGCTCTTCCTCTTCACTCTCTATACTTATTGGTGGAATTTCATATTTAACTTCTCTTCTCTTTAATATTTCAACATCTAAAATTTTCTCTTTCAAAATTCCAATATTGTAGCCATTTCTCATTTTTATGGTTACAATATTGTTATCTACTGATGGTAAGATAAGCCCTTCAAATTCTCCATCTTTAGTTTTAATCCTTACATAGCTACCAACATCCAAACTTTTCACCTTAAAATTTTATATTATTAAACAATGTAATTACTAAAAATAATAAAATTTTTTTTATTATAATTAAGTTATAAAAAACTTTAAAATTATCTTAAGGTAGATAAAAATGGGTATCCTTGATAAGTTAAGAAAAGAACCTGATAAGAAAAAAGAGAAAATTTTAAAAAAAGATAGTGAGTCTGAGATTTTAGATAAATATAGTGTAAAAGTTGATGAAATTGAGTGTGAAGTATTTATAGTTAGGGAAGGAGGATTTACTTACTATAGAATTCCTGATGTAGATAAAATATATGAGTCTCTCAAAGAGTTGGAAAAGGGTAACTATTTTAACCTTATAAAAACCCAAATTACAGATCTTGGATTAGTAACTTATGAGCAAATTAGGGACTATATCCTAAACTTTTCTTTGAGATATGATATAAATATTCCAAATATTGATGAATTAGCCAAATTTTACTATTTATTGATAGGAAGGCTTGGACTATTAGAGATTCCTCTGAATGATCCTAACTTAGAGGAAGTTATGGTTAATGGTTATAATCATCCTGTCTTTGTTTTTCATAGGAAACATCAGATGTGTGAAACCAACATAGTGTTAGATAGAAATGAAGTAGATAGAATTATAGAGAGTATAGCCTCTTTAGTCAATAGAACTATAGATTCAAGGGTTCCTATGTTAGATGCCTTCCTACCAGATGGTAGTAGGGTTAATGCCACAACCTCAGACATTTGTATGAATGGAGCAACAATAACTATAAGAAAGTTCTCAAGAGAGCCTTTAACTGTTATAGACTTAATAAACTTTGGAACCTTAGATGTAGATACAGCTGCCTTCCTCTGGCAGGCTGTTGAAGGTTATTTTGGAGCTAAGCCAGCTAACTCATTGATTGTTGGAGGAACAGGTTCAGGAAAAACTACATTATTAAATGTTCTCTCTTTATTTTCTATGTATAATGAAAGAATTATTACTATTGAAGATACTCCAGAATTACAGATCCCACATAGGCATGTTATTAGGTTAATAACAAGGCCAGCAAGGCCTGGGATGCCAGAGTATGAAGTAACTATGGATGATCTTGTAAAAAATGCTCTTAGAATGAGGCCTGACAGAATATTTGTTGGAGAGGTTAGAGGAAAGGAAGCTTATTCCCTATTGGTGGCTATGAATACAGGACATGATGGATGCTCAGGAACATTACATGCCAATAGTGCAGATGAGGCAATATTAAGACTTCTAAGTCCTCCTATGAATGTTCCTCCTATTATGTTGAATTCTCTAAACTTCATTATAAACATCCAAAGAATTAGGAGAGGAGGGAAAACCCTTAGAAGAATATTAGGGATTATAGAAGTGTTACCAAGTGGAGGAGAAACTGAAATAGCAAAGACAACACTCTATGAATACAGTGCTACCAAAGACGGGCTGGAGAGGAAAGGAGTTTGTATGTGGGAAGAAGAGGTTTGTGAAATTGCTGGAATTTCAAGAGAAGAGCTTTTTAGAGACAGAAATATGAGAAAAAGACTTTTAACTTACTTATATAAAAATAATATTAGAAAGTTGGAGGATGTTGCAAAGTATATAAGAGAATTTCAGATAAATCCTGAGAATGCTCTTAAAAAACTTACAAGCTGATTTTTATGAAAAAAAATAAAAATAAAGTAGATAAAAAAAACTTTATTAAAGAGCTGAAAAAAAAGATTGATATATTTTTAGTTTATTTAGGTTTAAAAGTGCCTGACAGAGAGTTATTAAAAGAGTTAAAAAAAGAGAAAGAAGAAGAAAAATTTGAAATTGATGAAGACTTACTTTTAACTACTGAAGAAAGTATTGGTATAGAAAAATATGAAGACTTATTAATTCATGAGCCTGAAGATTTATTAGGAAAGGCTGCAGCTTCAATATCTTCAGCACTTAAAAGAAGGAAGTTGATAACTAAGTATGATTTAATAATCTTAGGATATAAGGATGAAATTGCCTATTTCAAAAAAGTTTTAATGTATGTTATATCAATATTCTTAATATTTGTATTTTTGGGAATTCTTGATAATAATATTATAGATGGGTTTTTTAAAGGGTTAATATTTAGTGTTATTCTCTTAGCCATCTCACCATTTTACCCAAGATTAAAATTAATAATTTTCAAAGGAGAAATAAAATTACAGATATTATTAGGATTACTTTATATGACATCTCTATTAAAAGCTGGAGCCTCTCTACCAGAAATACTAACAGGGTTAGCCAGAAGTAGAGAGTATGGAGTTTTGTCTTATGAAGCAGCTTTAATTATTAGAGATATAAATTCAGGAATGACATTTGAAGATGCTTTAAGGAGAGCCATAATAAGAACAACTATTCCATTGTTAAGGAAAGTCTTTGACCAAATGATTATTGGTTATAACAAAGGAAATTTATCTCTCTTATTAGAAAAATTGTATGAAGAGATTGTTAGAGAGTCTTTATCAAAGTTAGATACTTCAAAGTTTATGATCCAGAATCTTGGAAACTTAGCCTTTGGGGTGGGTTTAATAATGCCATTTAGTGGGCTTATTATGTCTGCTATGATTTCCAACCAAGGTTTTAGTGGGATATTAAATGCTGTTAATTTCTTAATGCTAAACTTAGGACCAATCTTAGCTATCATATTTGGAGTATTTGTAAAAATGAAGGTGGAATAAATTGAAATACTTAGAATTAATTTATAAAAGAGTAATAAAAAGAAATTTATTAATCTTTAAAAAGTTAGGGAAAAGTTTTGATGAAAAAAAATTTTTCCTAATGTTAGCTTTCTCTGTTATTATTCCTATAATTCTCTCAAGACTACTTAATTTAAGTTTTAAATCCACCATAATCATGACTCTTCTCTACTTTGGAGCAGCTCTTTCTCTACCTTCAATACTTTATGAATCTAAGATGGAGAAGTTAGAGGAAAATTTACCAAAGGCTCTTTATATTATTGTATTAGCTTTAGACTCTGGAAGATCAATTAATGAAGCCCTACATGAAGTTGTTAGAGCCAATATTAAAGAGGTTAGCCCAGTCTTTGCAAGAGTTCTTTATTTAATAGAAAAGCAGAAGTTAAGCTTTGAAGATGCCATGACAATAGTTTCAACATTCTATGACTCAAAAATTCTAAGAATGTTAGGAAAAATCATGATTGAAAATAGAAAGTTTGGAGGAAATCTATCAGAAACTTTAAAGACATTAGCTAAAACATTAGAAGACTTTAGATTATACAAGAGGCAGCTAATGAGTGTTACAGCTAACAGCTTGGCTATGGGTTTCATCATGATCTGCTTAGTTGTCCCAGGTGTTGCAGCACTTTTAGCCTCTTACTTAATGGTGCTTGGTAAAACATTGCCTGGGGTTGGTAATATTCCTCAAATAAATCCTGAGGATATTAAAAGATGTTTAGATGTTATTCAAATGGGAAGTGTTGTAGTTGGAGCTCTCTTCTCTGTCCCATTGTTTGGATTTAAAATTAATAGAATGCTCCTAATTTCAGCCATAACCATGACAGGAAGTATGTTAGTGTTTTACTTAATGATCACCATAGGCCCTATGTTATTCTCTCAGTAAATTTATAATTTCTTCATCAAGCTTAACTATCCTCTTTATCACTTCTTCCTCAGCTCCTCTACTTCTAAATTTATCTAAAACCTTTGATAGAGGAACTCTCTTAGTGCCAAAGATTAAGTTGTCAGCATGAGCCACTATTTTCTCTTCTAAGGTTGTTGGCACAAAATCCTTATAAGGAAGGCCAAATTTTAAAGCCTCTTCTCTTGTAATTCCAGCTCCTATATGTCTCTCAGCTATTAAACAAAGTTCTTCATCAAACCCATATTTTCTTAAAATTTCTCCTCCTATAACCCCATGATCTATTTTATGACTCTTAGATCTCCCTATGTCATGTAGTAAAGCTCCAAGCTTAACAAGTTTAACATCTACATCATGTCCATTATTCTTTATTCTTAGAGCTAATTCATAAGCATAGTTAGAGACTGAGAGACAGTGTTTAACAACATCCTCTGAGCATAGACTTTTTAACAACTTAAGAGGCTTCATGTTTTTACCTTACCACTATTAATAATTGGATTCTTCTTTAACTCCTCTTTTAAAAATTTTATTTGCTCTTCCAACTCTTTTATAATTTCAGAATTGTCAAATTCCTTTAACTGAGAGCCACAGGCTGGACACTGGAAGTTAAAGTCCATAGCCTTATCAAAGGGAATCCTTATATTACATCTCTCACAGTAAAAGAAGACATTTTCTTTTTCATATCTTAATCTCTCTTCAAGTTCTTTAATTAGCTCAAGCACTCTCTTTTTTAAAACATATGGAAGCTTTTCAATGGTTGGCTTCCAAGTGTAATAAAACCAATTCCTATCCTCTTCCTTCCACTTTCTATAAGCTACTAATCTTGCATCATAGAGCTTATAGAGTAATTTCCTAATGATATTAAGCTTTAGTCCAAGCTCTTTAGCAAGTTCTTCCTCTGTAACCTCTCCTTTATCAAGTAAAACTTTTAATAACTCAAAACCAGTCTCATCTCCCTCAAACACATTAAAGAGGAATTCCTGAACTAATGGATCCTCTAAAAATCTTTTTTTCATATGCACCACTCATAAATCTTTTTTATCACACTTTTTAAATTTCTGTTAGCTATTACTGTAGCTAATGGCTCCCCCTTCTCTATTATGGCTCCAAATTTAGGGATGTCAAAAACAAATTTACATGGCTTAATCTTAGCTCTAACCCTTCTCTTAGAAAAGACTATCCTCTTTATAACTGTACTTTTAGGCTTAACCTCTAAATTATTTATTAAAGCCCTTGATAGGTTAGTTTTAGAAGCCATTTCAATAGTCTCAAAGGTTCCTAAGAGCCTTGGGTTTATGTCTAAAATAAAAACATTATTATCTTTAAGAATAAAATCAACTCCCCACATTCCTTTAATGTCAAAAATCTCCTTAATATCTAATAATTTCTTCCAAATCTCACCATTTAAAGGATATGGAGTTCTGTTTCCAGAGTATAGTCCATTAATTATAATTTGTTTGTTGTAGCATATAAATATGTTGTTTATGAAGTTTGCACTAAAACTTTTTCCTTCAATAAGCTCTTGAATTAAAATAGGAAACTTAATATTTTTTAAATTATCTAAGGAAGTTATTTTCCTTATAAAACCTCCACTTCCAGAGGGTGGTTTAACAACAGCTTTATTAAATTCATCTAAAAATTTCTCTAAGTCTTTATAATTTTTAGCTACTCTAAACTCTGGAACTTCATAGCCTAATCTCTTTAATTCTCTATAAATTCTTGGTTTGTAGCTAAGCTCTTTAATTTTCTTTGGCTCAGTGCCAAGGACATTATCCCAATCATAAACCTTAGAATTCTCTCTTTCAAAAACTCCAGAGCCTATTAAAATATAGTCAAACTCTTCATGAATTTCATTAACTTTCCTTGTTAAAAGCTCCTCTCTATAATTCTCTGAAAATTTACCATGTCTATCTTTATTTATAAAATAGTATATTTCATCTGCTAAGAGATCCTCAGGAGCATAGTAAGAGACTGAGCAAACATAATAGTTAGCTCTCTTTAAAGAGTTGGCTATAGGCCTTGTATTAACTCCCACTACTAACACTTTCATCATTTAACTCCTTTCTCAGCTCTTCTATGGTTGAAATCTTCTGAGCAAAGGCATTATGCCTATGAATACTCTCTTCATTGATTTGAGTGATTTGCACTAAGGTGTTGTTGGGGAGGTTAAGCTCTAAAATCCTCTTGGCCATCTCTCTAACACAGTCTTCAACAAACTTAGGATTTTTGTGAGAGGAGATGACAACAAACTTTTCATCCTCTCTCTTTAATAGGCCAAAGATTTCAGAGCTCATTGACTTCTTAATAATATCTATAATCTTTGTAACCTCAACATCAACATCTTCATCCACTTCTAAGATAACCTTCCCTACCCCCCTCTGATTGTGGGAGGCAAAGATTACTGAATTCTCAATAATCTTTAATTCCTCTTCACTAAACTTCTCTCTAAGTTTATTTAAGCACTCCTCCTTAACAAGGTTTTGAGCACAGGGGCAGACAGTTAAGCCAGTAACTTCAGCCCCTATAATTTTTCTAATTTTAATTTTATTGTTCTCTCTAACTCCTTTAGCTCCTCCAATGATCTTATGAACCTCTTGGCTTCTCTTCTTTGATACTGGGGAAAGTTCTTCAACCATGTAGTCAGCTTCCATCTCCACATAGGCCTCTGTAGAGTACTCATGCTTATGAAGTAACTTTTTAACAATCTCTACACAGAGGTTTTCTATTGAGTAACTCTCCTCTTCTAAGGCTTCAGTTATTATCTCCTCAATAACCTCTGGATGTCTGCTCATGTGAATTCCTTTCTGGTTAGAGGGAAGATTAACAAAAACTGAAAAATTGGCCATTAATATTATAGGTCTTTTCTTCTTTCTTTTTATTCTAACCAATTTTTTTAGGTTAGTTATTCCAACCCTACTAAGAGGAATTTTTATATTTGGCTCCATACTTTGGATATCACATCTCATTTAATCACCCTTTAAAAGAACCTCCCTCAATTCCCTTGATAAAATATAATAAACATTATTCCCTTCTCTCTCTTTGTAGATATAACCCATCTCACAGATGTCTGAGAGATGTGTCCCTATAGTTCCAGGAGACTTTTTTAAATACTCTGAGAGCTGTGTTACTGTTGCCTTTCCTCCAAGCTTGGCCATGGCTTTAACAATCTCTGACTGTGCTGGAGTTAGATGGTTTAAAATTTGATGTCCCACACTTATCCCTAAGGTGTGTATAGCTTCAGTAACAATCTTCTCATCTATCTTTGTTAAATTCTTTTTTATAGCTATGGAAATGGATTCTGAGCATGTCATTATTATCTTCCTTGGAATCCCATCACACTCTTCAACAATCTTATCTATAGCTTCCTCAGTGAAAGGCTCAAACTCCTCAGCCCCTTCAGTGTGAGCATCCTCTAACCTTCTCTTTATTAAGTCATAAGACTCTTCAACTGAGAGAGGAGGCATATTAATAATCTTTGGAATCCTATCCTTAATTGGTGGAGAGATTCTTGTTAAGTTATCCATCAGTGTTGGAGAGCCAGCCATGAAGGTTAAGATTCCTTCCTCATATAAAAAAGAGTGGAAGAATTGTAATAAAGAGAGACAGCTCTTTTTAGCAAATTGGTCAGCTTCATCTATTAAAACTATGCATAGCTTATCAGGATCCTTAACCTCATCAATTAAATATTGTAAGTCTCTCTCTATCCTCTCCCTTGGATAGTGAATAGGAACCTTATCCCCATAGTTGTTTAACATCTTGTACATCTCTAAAATTTTTGGAGAATACTCTAAATACTCAGTTTTTATAGTGCCACACATACTTATAATATTCTCAGTTAATATATTGTAAAGGAGTTGAATTAAAAACTGCCTTGGAGTCACTTGAGAAGCTGTAAGCTCTACAACCCAGTGCCCCTGCTTTTTTGTGGCATAGTAAATAATGTTAAGCATTGAGCTCTTTCCTATCCCCTTAGTCCCAACAATTGCAGCATTTGCCACACTTCCATGCATGGCTGAACCTAAAATTTCCCCAATCTCCCTTAACTCTGAAACCCTTCCAACAAAGAATTTAGTGTTTCCCCTTATAGGCTTTTCAGAAAAGGGATTATACTTTAACTTTAATTTTAGCATTGTGTTTTTAATAGAACTTGCAGACTTCTGTATAAATTCTATTGGATCCATAAAAATCATCTTAAGCTCTCTTTTATCATATTTATCTTTTCCCTCATTCTATAATTTCCAACCTTTCTGGCTAAGGAAAGGAGAGAGTTAAACTCCTCATTTATATTTCTTATTATATTCTCTTCCAATCTAAATATCTTCAAGTTAATTAAAAAGAGGGTTTCATAGTCTATTGATGACAGATACTCCTTTTTACTGATCTCTTCTTTGATCATCTCCAAGGTTTCTATTAAAAGCCTTTTAGTTTCTAAGAATTTCTCATTAACTTTCCTCCTCTTTCTTCCTAATAAGAGGAGTTCAACTTCCTTTTTTAGCTCATTTCCTCCAATTTTTAAAGAGAGCATAACAACATCTCTTATTTCAGCCTCAATACTTGTTACTATGTTTGATGCCAACCTCTCAATCTTAAAATTTATGACAGTTAATAAATAATAGTCTTCCTCAGACTTAAAAGGTTTCTTATCAATATAGTTCTTTAGATATTCTAATATATCAATTATTTTATTTATTTTTTCCCTCTCACTCCTTTTTAACTTCTTACTACTCTCAAATAAAATATATTTAATCTCCTTTCTTAAGTCATGATCAGCAACTTTCTTAGCTACTTCAAAAATTTTCTTTGAGATTGGAATTATATCCTCTTCTAACATCTTTCCCTCTTCCAAGTAGTTAATTAAAAATTTGATAACAGCCTTCTCATCCTTCCCTTTAGCATATCTTCTTAAGATTTCTAAGATTCTAATAAAGTCTTCAGTAATCTCTACCTTACTTTTCTCTAAGATCATAATAGACACTATTTATAGTTTTAAATTTATAAATTAATATTGAGTATAATTTTTATACTTTAATTTGGTTAAAGTTTTTATTTAGCTATTAGTTTTTGTGAGGGGAAATTAATGGAGATTCAATTACCTGAAATAGTTAATGTAAAGTTAGAAGATGTATTATTAAAAAGGAGATCTGTAAGAGAATACTTAGGAGCTCCTTTAACTATAAGAGAGCTCTCCCATATATTATTTGCTGCCTATGGAATAACAAATGAGAAAGGGTTTAAAACTGTCCCATCTGCTGGAGCTACATATCCACTTAATATATATGTGAATGTTAAGGATGTTGAAGGAATTCCTGAGGGAATCTATAAATACATTCCAGAGAGACACTCAATTTTAAGAGTCTCTGAGAGAGAATTAAGTTATGAGTTAGCTGTAGCTGCTTTAAGACAGATGTTTATAGCTACAGCTCCAATAGTTTTAATTATAGCTGCAAAGTTTGAAAGAACCACATCTGTTTATGGAGAGAGAGGTTATAGATATGTCCATATGGAAGTTGGACATGTTGCACAGAATGTTTATTTAATGGCTACATCCTTAGGCTTAGGAACAGTGTCAATAGGAGCCTTTATTGATAGTGAGGTTGAAGAGATATTAAAGGGAATTGTTGATGGTCATGTTCTATTATTAATGCCTGTTGGTAGAAAACCATAAAAAGGGATTGGATGGAAGAGGCTAAGATTTCCTTACCTCTATCTGGGAAATTAGGCTCTTTATGGTTAGAGGGAAAGGTTAAGATGTATAAAGTAGATGATTTAAAAGAGATCTTAGATATTGTTAGCAAAAATGATAAATATATAATTTTCCCTCTCTTGGAAAAGGAAGAAGTAGATCTTAACTGTGAGAACCTAATTGAGGGCTCAAATTTTATCTGTAATGAAAAGCCAATCTTAGAAGAAGAGTTAAGTGATGCTGAAACATTGTTAAAGGCTATAAATCTTATAATAACTCTTGAAACACTTGTTGATGGAATTATTGTTTTAAGTAGTAATGAGGAAAAGTTAAAGATATTTACAGAGAATATTTTAAAGTATGTTGTCCCCAAAAATATTATTTGGATTTTAATTTAGTTTTTTAAGTAAATAGACTTTATCTCCCTCCCTAACCCTATTCTTAACTTTAACTCCTACTCTACACCTCTCAGCCTTATCAACAAATTTATGGTTAATTTGCATCTCCTCAACTTTCTCCTCAACACAGCCAGTAGTTTTTCCAATGATTAAGATGGTGTCTCCAACCTTCAGTGATCCATAAAGCTCTATCTCAGCAACACCTATTTTTTTGTAGTAATTAACAACCCTTCCAATCTCAACCTTTCTATAGTTAGAGATATTTCCCTCTCTTTCATATTGGAAGTCTGGCTTATCTCTAAAGTAAAAGCCTGTATCATAACCTCTATTATAAATCTTGTTAAGCTCTTTTTTAAAATAGTTTAATTTTTCATAATAAGTATTGTCAAAAACTGAATCTATAGCCTCTCTGTAAATTTTTGTTACTCTCATCACATAGTCAGCATTCTTAGCCCTACCTTCAATTTTAAAAGAGTCTAAAACTTCCATCAGCTCTGGGATATGCTCAATCATACAGAGATCCTTAGGAGAGAGTAAATATTTTCCTTCACATACTAACTCATAAGTGCCATCAAAGTGCTCATTTATTAACTTCCATCTTCTCCTACATGGTTGTAAGCACTCTCCACAGTTTGCATGCTTATTAAAGAGATAAGAGCTTAAAAAGCATCTTCCACTTATTGCCACACAGAGGGAGCCATGAACAAAGCCCTCTAACTCTAAATCAACTTTATCCTTCTTTAAATTTTCCCTAATTTCTCTTATCTGACTTAAAGAGAGCTCTCTTGATAAAATAACTCTCTTACAGTACTTACTATAAAATTTGGCTAAGGAAGAGTTTGTTATATTACACTGAACACTTGCATGAACCTCTAAGAACTCTTTGGCAATTTCCATTAGAGAGATGTCTGTTAAAATGACAGCATCAACCTCTATAGAATTTGCAAAGTCCAAGATTTCATAAGCCTTCTTTAGCTGATCCTCATAGATGACAGTATTTAAGCATAAATAAACTTTTTTATCTAAATCTTTAGCAATCTTAACCCCTTCCTTAAGCTCCTCTCTTGTAAAGTTCTTAGCATTAGCTCTCATGCTGAGCTCTTTTAAACCACAATATACAGCATCAGCTCCATACTTAAATGCTGTTACAAGGCAAGTTAAATCTCCTGCTGGAGCTAAAAGTTCAGGTTTATTCATGGGCTATCCCAACAATTTCCTTTAGTTTTAAGTTCTCTTCTATTAAAAACTCTTTTATCTCATCACATATCTTTTTAAAGACATCATAGCCTCTGAAATAAACAGCACTTCCAACTTGAACAGCTGAAGCCCCAGCCATCATATACTCTATAGCATCCTCTCCTGTAAAGATGCCACCAACCCCTATAATTGGTTTGTCAAAGTTTTCATATAAGTCATAGACAATCTTAACACCAATTGGCTTAATAGCTTTCCCACTCAAGCCTCCAAATTTGTTAGATAGGATTGGCCTCTTAGCTTTAATATCTATCTTCATCCCTCTAACTGTATTTATTGCCACAAAGCCATCAACTTTAGCATCTACTAAAGCCTCAGCTATCTCTAAGATGTTAGAGACATTAGGGGTTAGCTTAGCAAACACAGGAACTTTAACCTCTTCCTTGACAGCTTTACATACTTTATAGGATAACTCAGGATCCTGTCCTATTGTTGCTCCATAACCCTTAGCATGGGGGCAAGAGATGTTAAGCTCTATTATATCTACATAATCCTCTATCTTCTTAGCCACTTCTCTAAATTCATCTTCATCCTTTCCATAGATAGAGCCAATAATTCTAACTCCCATCTTCTCTATTCTTTTCTTAGCCTCTCTTAACTCTTCTATATACTCATCAACTCCAGGATTGGGTAAGCCCATGGCATTTAATAAACTGTCTTCCAACACAACTATTGTAGGATTCTTATGCCCAGGATTTGGCTTTAATCCTATTGACTTAGTTGTTACAGCTCCAGCTCCTTCCTTGGCCATTCTAACTAATGAACTTCCAGTTTCTCCCATTATGCCACTTGCTAAGAACACAGGATTTTTAAACTTAATTCCTAAGATTTCTGTCCCTAACATGCTCTACCTCTTTTTTAAATACTGCTCTATCTGTACAGGTGAAGCATGGGTCACAGCTAACTATGATAGGCTCAGCATCTGAAACATGATGACCAGGAAGAATAGCTTCCATGGTGGCTAAGTTGGTTAGTGAAGGAGTTCTTATTAACACTTGCCTAACTCTCCAATTTTCATCTAAACCATAGCCATATAAAACTACTCCCCTTGGAGCTTCATGATAGATATCTAAGGGTTTAAATTCTCTAAGTGTATAGTTAGGATTATAAACTCTATCCTCCATCTCCTTAATGTCCTCTAATGCCTGTCTAAGTATCTTTATGGATTCAAAGCACTCATAAAATCTAACTAATAGCCTTGCTAATATATCTCCATCATCTAATACAATTTCTTCAAACTCAAAGTTATTATAGATTGGCATATAATCTCTCTTTCTTAGATCACAAGACAAACCAGAGGCTCTTGCAGTTGGCCCTGTTGCATGATACTTTATAGCTGTTTCTTTATCTAAATAACCAACCTCTTTAGTCCTTGCTAAAATCATAGGATCCTTTATAGTTCTATTCAATAACTTTTTAATCCCTTCTTCTAAGAAATCTAACTTCTCTTCCAGCCAAAAGGTTTTTTTAATGTTACACCTTGGCCTAACTCCTCCAATAACTGGGCAAGAGTATTGAACCCTTCCACCAGTTATATATTCTAAAGCTTTTAAAACATGCTCTCTAATCATAAAAGCTCTATAAGCCATTGTTTCAAATCCTAAAACCTCATACATGTGAGCAAAGAGTAAGAGATGGGAGTGGAGCCTCTCAAACTCTTCAACTATAGCCCTTATATACTCTCCCTTTATTGGAACATCTATAGAGCAACCTTTCTCAGCAACTCTGACACAAGTCCAGACATGTATATGAGAGCAAATTCCACAAACTTTTTCTGCAAGGTTTGTTATTTTCTCTGGTGGTAATCCTTCCATTATAAGCTCAATGCCTCTATAGTTAGAGCCTATAGTTAGCTCAGCATCTCTAATAATTTCATCCTCAATGAATAGCCTTAACCTGTGTGGTTCTAACATAGCTGGATGTACTGGCCCTATAGCTATCTCTTCCATTCTCTCCCCAAGAAATTTATCATTATTAATAATGATAGATTATGATAAAAAATTTTACCACAACCTCTTATTTATATAAGAGAATAGGCTTTCAATATCCCTTATTCCACTGTTGGTATAAATAAAAATCTCTTTCCTAATTTTGGTATTAACCTTTATTCCCCTCTGTCTGAACTCTTCAACTATTGCCTTTGCTAACTTTCTCCCTCTCTTATCAAAGTCAGTTAATAAGATAACCTCTTTAACTCCCAAAGAAATTAGTTCATCAGCTATTAGATAAATTGGGGTCTTTGCTATAACAATAAATGTAGCTTCAATCCCTAACCTCTCTAAGCTTTCCACATCTCTAATTCCTTCAACAACAATAGGCTTATCTTCAGCCTCAATCTTAAGCTCTTCAATAACTTCTAACAACCTCTCAAAGTATTCATCTCTTCTCATAGTTGATCAAAAAATAGTTTTTTAGGTGTTGTCTTATGAAAAAGGAAATTACTAATGTTGACCTCTGCTCAATAGTAAATGAACTGAAATTCTTAGAGGGAGGGAGATTTGATAAGGCCTTTTTAATTGACAAAGATGATAATAGGGAGTTAATAATTAAGATACATAAGGATGGTAGTAATGAATTGGTTATAAGTGTTGGGAAATATAAATATGTTACTCTAACCAGCTATGAGAGAGAAAAACCTAAGCTCCCTCCATCCTTTGCCATGCTTTTAAGGAAGTATTTAAAGAATGCTAAGCTTTTAAGAATTGATCAGGTTGAATTTGATAGAATTTTACTCTTAGAGTTTTCCATTGGAGAGAAGAAATATAAGATAATAGCTGAACTCTTTAAGGATGGGAATATAATATTCTTAGATGAAGAGGACAATATAATAGCTCCTCTAAGAGTTGAAGTCTTTAGTAACAGAAAGATAGCTCCAAAGGAGAAATATCAGTTTCCTCCACAGAAGCCCTTAAGCTTGAATAAGTTAGAGTATAGTATAGCCTATGAAATCTTTAAAGATTTCTTTGAAAAAAATAAAGAGGTTGAATGTGTAAGATTAGTTTCAAGAATCTTAGGGATTGGAGGATTGTATGCTGAAGAGATCTGTGAGAGAGCAAATATAGATAAGAAAAAGAAGAATTTGAGTGAGGAAGAGATTAAAAAGTTATTTTTAACAGCTAAAGAGCTTTATGAGGAAGTTGTAAGAAATAGAAAGCCAAACATAGTTATTAAAGATGGTGAAGAAGTTGATGTTGTCCCTATAGAGTTAAGAAAATATAAAGATTATGAGAAAAGATACTTTAACTCCTTCTATGAGGCATTAGATGAATACTTTGCCAAGTTTTTAACAAGTGTTGAAATTAAGAAGGAGAAGTCCAAGTTAGAGAAAGAGATTGAGAAGCAAGAAAGTATTTTAAGAAGACAGTTAGAAACTCTAAAGGCTTATGAGGAAGAGGTTAGGAAGAACCAAATTAAAGGAGATTTAATTTATTCTAACTATCAGCTGGTTGAGGAAATATTAAATGCTATTAGAGTGGCTAAGGATAAAAAGGGATGGGAAGAGGTTAAGAGAGTTATAAGAGAGAATAAAGAACACCCAATTATAAAGCTTATTGAAGGGGTTAATGAGAAGAAGGGAGAGATTATAGTAAGGCTAAGCTCTGATCTTGATGGGAAGATAGAGGAGAGAGTTGTCTTAGACATAAGAAAGAGTACATTTGAGAATGCTGAATCTTACTATAATAAAGCTAAGAAGTTTAAGAGTAAGATAGAGGGGATAAAGAAGGCTATAGAGATGAGTAAGAAGAAGTTGGAAGAGCTTAAGAAGAAGAGAGATGTTGAGATAGAGGAAAAGAAAGCTCTGAAGAAGAAGGTTAAGAAGGAGAGAAAGTGGTATGAGAAGTTTAAATGGACAGTTATTAACAACTTCTTAGTCATAGCTGGAAAGGATGCTATTACAAATGAGATTATTATTAAAAAATATACTGATAAAGATGACATTGTCTTCCATGCTGACATACAAGGGGCTCCTTTTACAGTGATAAAAACTAATGGTAGGGAGGTTGATGAAGAAACCTTAATGGAAGTGGCTAAATTCTCTGTCTCTCACTCAAAGGCTTGGAAGTTAGGTTATGGAGCCTTAGACACTTACTGGGTTAAGCCTGACCAGATATCAAAAAGAGCTGAGAGTGGAGAATATTTAAAGAGGGGAGCATTTGTTATTAGGGGGAAGAGAAATTATATAAGAAATGTTCCTCTTGAACTTGGAATTGGGGTTTTGGAATATGACAACTCCATAAAGATAACAACAGCTCCACCAGACACTTTAAAGAAACACTTTATAAAGTATGTCTTACTAAAACCTTCAAATAAGGATAAGGGGAAAGTGGTTAAGGAACTTAAAGAGATTTTTAAAGAGTATGATGTAGATGATGAAGATATCTTAAGTGTTTTACCACCAGGAGGTTGTGAAATTAAAAGACAATAAAAAGGGTTGAAAGATGAGGATAGAGGAGAAGTTTAAAGAACTTAAAGAGAAGGGAGAGAAAGCCTTTATAGCCTTTTATGTTGGAGGAGATCCAAGCTATGAGGTGTCATTAGAAGCTTTAAAAAGAATATGTAAATACTCTGATATAGTTGAAATTGGAATCCCTTTCTCAGATCCAGTAGCTGATGGTTTAACTATTCAAAAAGCTGACATTAGAGCATTGAATGCGGGAATGACACCAATAAAGGCATTTAAGTTAGTAGAAGAGCTTAATAAATTCTATCCAGATGTGCCAAAGGTTTTTTTAACCTACTACAATATTATCTTTAAGATGGGAGAAGAAGAGTTTGTTAAGAGATGTAAAGAGGCTGGAGTTGCAGGAATAATAGTTCCTGATCTCCCTATAGAAGAAGCCAATTCTTTACATGAGATCTGTGAAAAGTATGGAGTAAGCTTAATTTTCTTAGTAGCTCCTACAACTCCTGATGAGAGGATAAAGAAGATTGTTGAAAAGGGAAGTGGCTTTATTTATGTTGTTTCAACCACTGGAATTACTGGAGAGAGGGAGAAGTTAGCTAAGGAAGCTAAGGAAACTGTTGAGAGGGTTAAGAGATATACAGATCTTCCTGTCTGTGTAGGTTTTGGAATCTCTAAGAAAGAGCATGTAGAAGAGATCTGTAAGGTTGCAGATGGAGCTATAGTTGGAAGTGCAATAGTTAAGATAGTTGAGAAAAATTTAAATGATAAGGAGAAGATGCTGAAGGAGATTGAAGATTTTGTTAAAGAGCTTAAAGAGGGAACAAAAAAGAAGTTACTTAACAAAGTTTCTTAATATTCCTATTTTCTCTATTTCACACTCAACAACATCTCCCCTTTTAAGAGGCCCTACTCCTGGAGGGGTTCCTGTTGAGATAATATCTCCTGGATAGAGGGTCATGATGGAGGAAATGAATTCCAATAGCTCATAGACATCAAATATCATATTCTTAGTGTTTGATCTCTGTTTAACCTCTCCATTAACTCTACACTCTATTTTTAAGTTCATTGGCTCTATATTATCAACTATTTTAGGCCCTATGGGGCAAAAGGTATCAAAGCTCTTAGCCCTTGTCCATTGTCCATCCTTCTTTTGTAAGTCCCTTGCTGTCACATCATTTAAAATTGTATATCCTAATATATAGTCCTCAGCCTCCTCTTTTCTCACATCCTTGGCTTTCTTCTTTATTATGTAAGCAAGTTCAACCTCATAATCAACTCTCTTAGAGCATTTTGGAATAATAATAGAGTCTTCATGGTAAATAATGGAAGAGGTTGGCTTTAAAAAGATCACTGGCTCATCTGGAATTTCCATGTTCAGCTCTTTAGCATGGTCTATATAGTTTAAACCAACACACACTATTTTTGTGGGCTTCACTTCCCTTATATCCATTTAAGATCACTTGTATATGTGATAAAGTAAGGCTTTCTGAGCATGTAACCTGTTCTCAGCTTGGTCATAGACAACTGATCTGTCTCCATCAATAACATCATCAGTTATCTCCATCCCCCTACTTGCAGGGAGACAGTGCATAACTATAACATCTTCCTTAGCCAACTCTAACAACTTAGAATTTACTTGATAAGGGGGGAAGATCTTTTTTATCTCTTCTAAATCTTTCTTATCTCCCATGCTAAGCCATACATCTGTGTAAATGACATCAGCATCTTTAGCAACTTCTTTAGGGTCATTTGTTATTAACACTACACTATCATTCTCTTCAGCAAATTTCTTAGCCTTCAACACTATCCCAGAGTTTGGTTCATATCCTTTTGGAGTGGCCACATAAATATCTATCCCTAAGATGGAACAGCCTAAAATTAGAGAGTTGCATACATTATTTCCATCTCCTAAGTAAGCTACTTTAACCTCAAAACTTTTTTTATGCTCTTTTATTGTCATTAGGTCAGCTAATATTTGACATGGATGAGAGAGATTACTTAAAGCATTAATAACTGGAACATCAGAATACTTAGCCATCTCTTCCAAATCACTATGCCTATTAACCCTTGCTATGATTCCATCTACATATCTACTTATAACCCTTGCAGTATCCTTTATGCTCTCCTTCTTACCAAGATGTATCTCATTCTGATTCATTATAATTGAGTGTCCTCCACTTTCATAGATGGCTAAGTCAAAGCTTATCCTTGTCCTTGTTGAAGGCTTTTCAAAGATTAGGGCAAAGCTCTTATCCTTTAAAAATTTCTCATGCTCTTTCCTATGCTCTTTAAAGTAAAATGCTTTATCTATTATTTTTAATATTTCTTCTCTACTTAAATCATCAATATCCAAGATATGCAAGATTTTCACCTCTCAACCTCATAACTTATATAAATATCAAAGAGGTAATCAAATTTTATTTTCCAATTGGCCTTTTTAAACATGCTCATAAAACATATCCCTAAGGTTAGCTTAGGTGAAAGGGAGTTTATAAGAGCTTGAACATTATCTTCACTAATATTAAACTTTTTCATAGCCAAGCCTCCAAAGATAACTAAGCAATCAACTTTATCAAGCTCTCCAAAGTCTTCCATCTGTAGCCCTATATTTTCTTTAAGAATTAGCTTTTTACTATCTTTATAGTTTGTGTATGGGATAAAGTAAAGCTCTTTATCTCTGATAACAAAACCAAAGAGTTCAGCAAAGGGTTGGCAAAATCCAGGAATTCCTGCAAAGGCTACAGTATTTATATTGTTAGTGCTAATTACTTCTCTAAACTCTCTTAAGAGTTGGGACAAACTCATAGCTTTCACCAAAATTTTAAATATAGGGATTGGAAATAATACATTACTTTTTTAATTTTTTAGGTTTTTAAATTTAAAGGTTATAATTTGGGGATTTATATGGCTAAGAAAAAGAAACAGGAAAGTAGGTTGAGATGTCCAATAGTTAGTGTCTTGGGACATGTTGATCATGGTAAGTGTCTATCTCCTGAGGAAAATGTCTATATTAACACTGAGGAATTTATAAATATAGAAGAACTCTTTAACCTCTCTAAGGAAGTTGTTTTAAAAGATGACAATAAAGAAATTAGAGAGCTTAATATTGAAGTTTATGGAGCCAGTGAAAAAGGAGAATTTACTAAGCTAAAAGCTTCCCATGTCTGGAGAGTTAAGCATGAAGGATACTTAATTAATGTTGAGCTTAAACATGCAAAAATAAAAGTAACTCCTGAACATCCCTTCTTAACAAACAAGGGATGGAAGAGAGCTGATAAACTAAGCTTTAATGACTATTTAGCAGTCCCTAAGGAATTTTTTAACTGTAATAGGTATCCTCTAAAGGAAGAGCTTGAGAGATTAAGGTTAATATTTGGCTACAGTGAAGAGGAGATTTATGAGAAGTTAGGGATAAAAGAGTTAGATAATCTTAAATATAGGGAGATAGTTGAGCTACTCAATTTATTTAAAGAAGAGCTTAATGAGAGAAAGAGAGAGCTAAGAAAGGAGCCAATTAAGTATTTAAACTCATTATCAGTAAGAGAGGAGATAAAGAGAGAACTCATAGATCTATGGAGAAGAGGAGAGTTTGGAGTAGAAGATCTAAATTATGTAAAAAATTTAATTGATAACTTCTCTTTTCTTCCAGTGAAGGATCTTAAATTCATTAACTATGATGGCTATGTTTATGATATAACTACAGAGATCCACAACTTTGTGGCAAATAAAATTTTGGTTCATAATACAACTCTTTTAGACAAGATAAGGAGAACAAGGGTAGCTGAAAGAGAAGCTGGAGGAATGACACAACATATAGGAGCAAGTGAGATACCAATAGATGTTATAAAGAAGGTTTGTAAGCCACTATTAGGGATGTTAAAAGCTGATCTAAAAATTCCTGGTTTGTTGGTTATAGATACTCCAGGACATGAAGCCTTCACTTCCCTAAGGAGAAGAGGAGGCTCATTAGCAGACATAGCTATCTTAGTTGTTGATATCAATGAAGGCTTTAAACCTCAAACATTTGAGGCTGTAAATATATTAAAGCAGTATAAAACTCCTTTTGTTGTTGCAGCTAATAAGATAGATCTGATCCCAGGCTGGAACTCAAGAGAGGGGCCATTTATCTTAAACTTCAATGAGAAGGCTCAGCACCCAAATGCACTAACTGAGTTTGAGATTAGACTATATAACAATATCATTAGATATCTAAATGAGTTAGGTTTTGATGCTGACCTCTACTCAAGGGTTAAGGATTTAACAAAAACTGTCTGTATTATCCCTGTTTCAGCCAAGACTGGAGAAGGGATTCCAGACTTATTAATGATGGTAGCAGGTTTAGCTCAGAAGTTCTTAGAGGAGAGGCTAAAGTTAAATGTTGAAGGCTATGCTAAAGGGACAGTGTTAGAGGTTAAGGAAGAGAAAGGGTTAGGGACAACTATTGACGCTATCATCTATGACGGAATAGCAAGAAGAGGAGATTACTTAGTTGTTGGATTACCAAATGATGTTTTAGTAACAAAGGTTAAAGCTCTTTTAAAGCCTAAACCACTGGATGAGATGAGAGATCCAAGAGACAAGTTTAGGCCAGTGGATGAAGTTGTTGCTGCTGCAGGGGTTAAGATAGCTGCTCCTGAGTTAGAGAGAGTTATAGCTGGCTCACCTATTAGAATAGTTCCTAAGGATAAGATAGAGGAGGCTAAAGAAGAGGTTATGAAAGAGGTTGAAGAGGCTAAGATAGAAACTGATGAGGAAGGAATTTTAATTAAGGCTGACACTATAGGATCCTTAGAAGCTTTAGCCAATGAGTTAAGAAAGGAAGGGGTTAAGATAGCTAAGGCAGAGGTTGGAGATATAACTAAGAAGGATATTATTGAAGCTTACAGTTATAAGCAAAGTAATCCTCTTTATGGAGCCATAATAGGGTTTAATGTTAAAGTCCTTCCAGAGGCTGAGAAGGAGAATGAGAAATATAAGGTTAAGATTTTCTTAGATAATATTATTTATAAGCTTGTTGAAGACTTCACTGAGTGGGTTAAGAAAGAAAAAGAAAGAATTGAGAAAGAGAAGTTTGAGAGGCTTATTAGGCCAGCAATTGTTAAAATATTGCCTGATTGTATATTTAGGCAAAAGAATCCAGCTATCTGTGGAGTTGAAGTCTTAGCAGGAACTTTAAGAGTTGGATCTCCACTGATGAGAGAGGATGGAATGTTATTAGGAACAGTAAGAGAGATTAAAGATAAAGGAGAGAATGTTAAAGAAGCCAAGGCTGGGAAGGCTGTTTCTATAGCCATAGAAGGAAAATGTACATTAAAGAGGCATGTGGATGAGAATGACATTATGTATGTAGCTGTCCCTGAGGAGCATGTGAGAGAGCTCTATCATAAGTATAGAGATAGGCTAAGAAGTGATGAAGTAGAGGCTCTCTTGGAGTATATGAAGTTAATGCAGAAACTCACCAATAATATATTCTGGGGTAGATAGATGCTTATAAAGAAGATTGAAGAGCTAAAAAATTCTGAAGTTGCAAGAATTATAGAGGAGAGGATAAAAGAATTTAAAGCTTTTAAAGATAAACCTAATGAGGAGTGGTTTAAAGAACTTTGTTTCTGCCTTTTAACAGCCAACTCTTCAGCAGAGTTAGGAATAAAGATTCAGAAGGAAATTGATGATGGCTTTCTCTATCTAAGTCAAGAGGAACTTGAAAAAAGGTTAAGGGAGTTAGGGCATAGATTTTACAAGAAGAGAGCTGAGTATATAGTAAAAGCAAGAAAATATAAAGATAATATTAAAGATATTATTCAAAACTTTAGAGATGAAAAAAGAGGAAGAGAGTTTTTAGTTAAGCACATAAAGGGCTTGGGATATAAAGAGGCAAGTCACTTTTTAAGAAATGTTGGCTATGACAATATAGCTATCATTGATAGGCATATATTAAGAGAGCTCCATGACAATAACTACATAAAAGAGATCCCAAAATCATTATCTAAAAAAAGATATTTAGAGATAGAGAAAATTTTAGAAGATATAGCCAGAGAAACAAGATTAAAGCTTTCTGAGCTTGATTTATATATTTGGTACTTAAGAACTGGAAAGGTTTTAAAGTAAAAAATGTTTCTTGTTTTACAACATTAAAAACCTATTTATTCTTTTTTATGAATTTAGACGAATAACTAACCCTATTTTCAAAATTTAAGCTAAATAAGAACCTAAAGTTTTTTATAGGGACTTAGTAGAAATTATTATTGATTGTTATTTTAATTTTAAATTTAAATATATTATTTTGTGGAGATGAGATGATGATTGATAGCAAGAAACTAAATAAAAATATTAAATTTTTAGTTATTAAAAGAAATGGGAAAAAGGAAAAATTTGATCTTTTTAAGCTAATTAAATCCTTAAAAAATTGTGGAGCTGAGGAAGAGATCATTAATAAGGTTGTGAATGAATTAATGCTTAAAGTTTATGATGAAATTACAACAGATGAGATTAAAAACATTGTTTATAGTATTTTAAGGAAATATAATAGAGAGTTGGCTGAGAAATATAAGAGGGGAGTTATTTTAAAAGTAAGGACTTCTGAGAAGGAGTTTGAGCCTTTTAATAAGGAGAAGATAGTTAAAGCTTTAATCAGAGAGGCTAAGGCTGATGAGGAAACAGCTAAGAGAATAGCTGATGAAGTTGAGAGAGAACTCTTAAAACTAAATGTTAAGTATCTAACTGCTCCAATGATTAGAGAAATTGTCAATGTTAAGCTTATAGAGTATGGCTATGAAGAGTTAAGGCATAAGCATACAAGGTTAGGCTTACCAGTTTATGATATTAAGAGGTTAATTAAACATGGTTTAAAGGAAAATGCTAACATGTTACATAACCCAGAGTCTATACATAAGTGGGTAGCTGATGAAGTGATGAAACAGTATTCTCTCTTAGAGATGTTCCCTAAGTATATAGCTGATGCTCATATAAGAGGAGATATTCACTTACATGACTTAGAATATGCTCCTACAAGGCCAGTTTGTATGCAACATGACCTAAGACCTTTCTTTAAATATGGGTTAAAGGTTGATGGGACTGGATTACATACATCAACAAGTAAGCCAGCTAAGCATCCTGAAGTAGCTATCCAACATGCTGCTAAGGTGATGATGGCTGCTCAAACCAACATGGCTGGAGGGCAAAGTATAGATGAGTTTAATGTTTGGTTAGCTCCCTATGTTAAAAACTTAAGCTATGATAAGATAAAGCAGTTAATGCAGATGTTTGTTTATGAGCTAAACCAGATGTATGTAAGTAGAGGAGGACAAGTTATCTTTAGCTCTATAAATGTTGAACTTGAAATTCCTGATTACTTAAAGGATAAGCCAGCTGTTGTTGCTGGGAAGGAAGTGGGAAGTTATGAAGAGTATGAGGAAGAGGCTCAACTCATACTAAAGGCTTTAATTGATGTTCTATCAGAAGGAGATGCCTTAGGAAAGCCATTTTTATTCCCAAACTTTATTATTAAGTTGAGGGATAATGCCTTTAAGCATGAGGAAATGATGGAAAGGATTCATGAATTGTCAGCCAAGTTTGGAACTCCTTACTTTGTCAATTTAACAAGGAACTGGCAAGGAGAGAATGTTAATAGTATGGGCTGTAGAACAAGGTTAAGCTCAGACTGGACAGGAGATCCTGAGAAGGATACACTAAGAACTGGAAATATGCAGTGGTACACTATAAACCTACCAAGGATAGCCTATGAAGCTAATGGAGATGACAATAGACTATTTGAAATCTTAGAGGAGAGGTTAAGGATTGTTAAAGATGCTCTACTCATAAAGCATGATGAGATGATAAAAAGACTATATGAAGATAAAATTTTACCTTTCCTAACCCAAGAGTTTGATGGAGAGCCATATTATAGATATGAATACACAACTAAGGCTTTTGGTTTTGTTGGGTTAAATGAAATGTTAAAGTACCATATTGGAGAAGAGCTACATGAGAGTAAAGAGGCTTTAAAATTTGGAGTTAGAGTGATTAAATTTATGAGAGACTATGCTGAAAGGTTAAAAGAGGAAACAGGTTTAAGATGGAGTGTCACACAAACCCCTGCAGAGAGTACAGCTGGAAGGTTTGCAAGACTTGACTACAAATACTATAGAGAGGAAACTTTGAGTGTAGTGAATGGAGATCTAAATGACATAAACTCCCTATACTATACAAACTCTTCACATGTTAGGGTTAATGCTCCAATAACCTTAGGAGAGAAAATTTTAGTTGAAGAAAAGTTCCATCCAATTTGTAATGGAGGGCATATATTACATGTTTGGAACACTGAAGTTTCCTCTGATCCAGAGGTTTTAATGGATATTACAAAAAAGATAGCTAAGAGGGATATAGGTTACTGGGCTTACACTAAAAATATCTCTGCCTGTGAGCACTGTGGCTTTATTTCAGGAGGATTAAGAGAGAGTTGTCCTAACTGTAGGTCAAAGAATTTAGCTAAGTACAGTAGAATAACAGGATACTTACAAAATGTCTCCAACTGGAATAGAGCTAAGCAGGAAGAGTTAAAAGATAGAAGATGGTTCAGCTTATAGTAACTCTAACTAAATTATCATTAATTTTTCTTATAACTGCTCTTATAGTCCTTCCTTGGTTTATAGTTAAGTTTCCATTCATCTCAACATTTACTGAACAGGTTGCTGAAACACTATAGTTTAAGTTGTTGTTGGTAAATACTATTATATTATTGTTAGAGCTCCAAGTTCCTGGTGGAGTTTTTATATAAACTATTTTTGTTGTATTTATATCTCCTAAGCTAACCAACTCTATATTCTCTTTCATCTTAGCCACTGAACTATGAGCTAAGCTCATAGCACTGATTTGTACACTTCTATTTAAACCATAGATTCCTACATAACCTACTGAGATGATAACAAATACAATTACAGCCAAAATAAGGATTGAAAATTCTAAGGAAATTTGTCCTCTCATAGTTAATCACTTATACATAACATATGAAAACTCTAATGGTTCATCAGATGAGGTTGTATAATAGATAGTGGGAATCTTTTGCATGTAATAAGAGCTTTGGATTAACATTCCCTTTGGAATTAGAGGGTTATCTATATTACTTTCAGGAATCAGTGGATCATCACTTTTTATTTCTTCTAATCTTTCTACATTCTTTATTTGATGGTAGTACCACTTATCATAGGTTGTCCAAATATCTAAATCTGGCTTAATCTTGAAAAATTGTGAATATCTATTAAACATTACTGGGATGGGGAAGATGATTGAGAGGGTTTCAGTATTTTCTTTTTTAATATATCCTGAGACATACATCTTAAAGTTCTTAATTTCAACATTCCTATATCTTAGATTTTTAAAGATATCATGCAAATTTATAACATCTATTTTATTATAAACTACAGGGCCAATTATAGAATACTCTGTTAAGTTATCAGAAACTGAAACCTGTTTAACTATTGGTTCAGAGTAAATAATTATCTTCTTTGATGAGTAAGGATAGAGCCAAATTCCCTTTATTCCATTAAAATTGGCTTCATAATAAGTATATAATAGGGAGCTATTTGCTTTAGAAATATCTACCTCTAAAGCACTTTTAGGAACACTTAAGCTTTTTTCTTCAAAATCTATTTTATAGGGAAGCCCTATAAAAACTGGATATGGGTTATTATTAACAAGTTCTCCAGTGAAATAAAAAGAATAATTAACCTCAGCTATAACTAAGCCATTAACTGCTCCTAAAGATAATAAAAAAAGTAAAAATAAAGTTATCTTCCTCATTCTACTCACCAGAATTTATTAAAACAATGGTTATTTCATTTTTATTTGTCTTAATTAATTTCTCAACACCATCATCAGGGACAGACAAAATTAAGAAATAGTTCATCTTACTATCAAAAATCTGAGTTTCTTTAGATAATTTATTAAGTCTAATTCCAAAGTTCTCAAACATCTGCTTTATCTTATCATAGTCAAGTTTTCCTATAACTGTAGCCTCTAAAATTCCAGGAATATTATTTAAGTTATAGCTTATTGATGAAGATTGAGAAGAACTATACTGATCCACAGGAGAATTAATACTATTACTTACATCTTTGCTTTCTCCATAACTTACTGAATCAAGTAGTAGATAAGAGGAATCTACAATGGCATAAGTTAGTAATGAGCCATTCTTATTATAGATGGCTACAATACTATTTTCTAAAGGAAGTTCTCCACACCGCTTAGCTGAAACTTCTAAGGCTACTTTTTTAAAGTTAGAGACAGGCTCTATTTTTATTGATTTTAAGGCTTGATAGTTTAAAGTGTCTTTTAAGCTTAATAGCTTAGCTCTACTGTAAAAGTTTGACTTAGTCTCATTGTCTTCTTTATATTTAACATAATAATAGTTGTCTCCTAAAGACAACTCTTTTAAAATTAGATTTAAAACTATCTCTTTTTTATCTCCAACTATATCTAAAGAGTTATAAATTTTTTCAACTTCTTCAGGAGTTTTAGCCAACTTTATTTTTAGGATAGCATCTTTAGCCTTCTGAGAATACTGTAATAGATCTCCATACTCAGACTCTATTAGGTTTATTACATTCTCCTTAACATTATCTAAATTTTTCTTTTTGCTTATGTATTCTTTAGCCTCATTTATAATGTTATTAATCTCTTCAATGCTTGTTGCAGCATCTATTTTTCCTAAAAATACATTTTTCATAGGGTCATTTGGATAAGCTTTAAACATCTCATTTACTGCCTTCTTAGCATCTTCTTTTATTTTATCTAAGTTTGGAGCTACTACATTAGTGGTTTTTTGCTGAGACATAATAGTTGTGATAGTCAAAAATCCAAAAAACACTACAATAATAACAATGACAACAAGAATAACAATTCTTATATTTCTTGCCTGAAGTGTTCTTTTACTCTTCTCTTTTAAACTTTTAATTTTATCAGGATCAACCATTTTATTCAACCTCAATTAAATTTAATCTATATACACTTCTGTTAACTCCTGTCTCATTGTAAATATAATTTATTATAAAGTTTTTGATTGAGTCATTAATATCTGGAGAAACTCCAAGTGTTATATTTATAAAAGAGTCATTTATTTTTTCCCATTTCATCCCAATATAAAGAAGAGTAGTATTTAGTTGATAGGGGTAGCCACTATTCAATAAATTAATAGCTTCCTTAGCTTTATTATCTATCTTTACAATATTAAAGTCAAAACTACCAACATTTTCCTTTAGAAAGTTAGATAGAATTACAGTAGATAAAACAATAATAGCCAATAGTAAAATAGTGAACTCTAAAGATATTTGTCCCCTCATTTTTTCCTCTTCTCCTTCTTTTCTCTGATCATTGGAATTCTATAGATGTGGTTGCACTCTAAGCAGGTTATAACAACATGAGGATATCTCTTAGCTTTAACTCTAACTCTTGCATTTTTTCCATAAACTAAGAGGGTTCCACACTTTTTACAGATCCTTCTTTTCCACTTTTTTGGGAATCTTAGCCTTAGCTTCATGGCTATTTTTCTTGCCAAATATACATATCTTTTAACTCTATCCCAATTCCCTCTTTTAGCTTCCTCTTCAGCAAGATTCATTAAAATGTCTATCCTTTCATATCCTATCTTTTTTATCTTTTTTAAATCTTTTTCTTTCATATTTATCATCAATTTAAATATTTGGATTAATATAGTAAAAAAGAAGGGGATTATTCAATATGGATTCCCCTCTTCCTTGAACCCTCTACCTTTGGTAAGGTTATGTATAGAACTCCATTTTCAAACTTAGCTGATGCCTTATCTTCTTTAACTGCTGATGGTAACTTAATTTGTCTATAAACCTCTTCTTCCTCTGGAATCTCTGAGTAAATAATTCTTTCACTCTCAGTAACCATTAATGGACTTCTCTTAGCTCTAATTTCTAATGTATCTCCTACAGCATTAACCACTATATCCTCTTTAGCAACTCCAGGAAGCCAGGCTATAACCTTTATGTGCTCATCTCCCTCTATAATTGAGATTGGCATAAACCCTTGGCCACTTATCTGTATCCCAGTAGAACTTATCATTGTTGTGGCTCCACCCATAGGCATCATAAACTCTTTAAACATTCTTTCAAAGATTGAGTCAAATGGATCTCTTCCAAACATCTCTCTCACCCTATTTCTTTGTTAGTTATTTTATGTCTTTGAGGTTCCATATAAATCTTTCTATTTTATTAATTTAAATTAACCAAAGTAAGAAATCTATAAAAATGGAAATTAATAATTTTATCTAAAAATTTTCATAAAGAGGGAAAACATGGTTGAAAAGGGAAAGATGGTTAAAGTTAGCTATGATGGATATGTTGATGGTAAGTTATTTGATACAACAGATGAGGAGAAGGCTAAGAAGGAAGGAATATACAATGAGAATATGGTTTATGGGCCAGTAGCTATTTTTGTTGGTGCTGGGCAAATCTTACCAGGATTAGATGAAGTTTTAGAGGAGATGGGGGTTGGTGAAGAGAGAGAAGTTACTTTACCTCCAGAAAAGGCATTTGGTCAGAGAAGGCCAGATTTATTAAAGATTGTGCCAATGAGTGAGTTTAAGAAGAGAGGAATTAAACCAATTGTTGGATTACCAATAACTATAGATGGAGTTACTGGAAGAATAGTTAGTGTAAATAGTGGAAGAGTTCTTGTAGACTTTAACCACCCATTGGCTGGGAAAGAGGTTAAGTATAGAATCAAGATAGAGGAGGTTGTTGAAGATCCTGTCCAAATTGTTAAGGAGATTGTAAAGCTTTCACTACCAAGAATTGAGCCAGAGGTTAAAATTGAAGGAGAGAGTGTTATTATAGAGTTACCAGAATTTGCTCCATATATTCCAGATATCCAAGTTAAAAAGATGGTTATAGCTAATGAAATCATAAAGAGGTTAGGATATAAAGAAGTTAAATTTATAGAAACATTTAAAAAGAAGGAAGAGGATAATAAAGATAATGGAGAAGAATAATTTTATAAATTTTTTAATATTTTTTGTAAAGGGGTTAGGGGATGGGGTATGTCAGTATTAAATTTGATAGGTAAGAAGGGAACAGTTGAAATATTAAGACTTCTAAGCTTGGGAGTGAACTCTTTTACAAAGATAAAAGAGAATTTAAACAATAGTGGATTATCTCTAAGTACAAGGACCTTAGCTCAAAGGTTGAATGAGTTGGAAGGTGAATATCTAATTGAAAAGAATAATGGGAAGTATTACATAACTCAGAAGGGTAAAGAATTCTTAGATATTATTGAGAATATCTTAGCCTGGGAAAAAAGATGGGAAGATATAAAAATAAATAAGATAGTTATAGATATACTAAAAGATAGAGATAGTTGATTATTATGAAAGTTATAACCTATGCCATAGCTAAAGGAGGAGTGGGGAAAACTATATTAACTGCTAACACTGCTGTAGCCTTGGCTGAAAAGGGGAAGAAAGTTTTAATGGTAGATTGTGACCTTGGCTCTAAATCTCTTTCTCACATCTTTAATGTAAATGGGTCAAAAACAAAAATTATAGAGACAGAGTTTAATAACTTAGACATCTTACCAATAGAGCAAAGTATTGTAGATGCTATAAAAATGGACTTTGATCATATAAAAAGGTTATATGAATTAGACTATGACTATGTTTTTATAGACTCTCCAGCAACTACTTCAGGAGTTGAAACATACTTAGCCTTAGGGGTTGCTCACTACTTTATTATGGTGCTTGACTACTTAGCCTTAGGGCCAAGCTTACAAGGGGCTATTAACACATTAGTTATAGGAAAGAACTACTTAGAATGTGAGCCTATAGGCTTTGTTATTAATAATTGCTACTCTATTTCAGAGACAATAGTTAATGACATTCAAAAAATTTTAGGCTTGCCCAACTTAGCCATTATAAAGAGAAATCCAATAGTTGAGCAAACATATTCCTCTAAAATTTTAGCCTATTACAAGGATGAGGAATTTAAAAGAGAGATTGATAAAATAGTTAATGTCTTAGAAAAAGCTGAAGATAGGAAAGAAAAGAGATTTTTAGAGATTGTAGAAAAGATGAGGAAGGGATTAATTATTTAATTGTTTTAAATATATTTTCAAGCTCTTTTTTCACAAACTCTTCATCAGGAACTTTAATTCCATATTTCTCCATAAGCTCTTTATCAACTTTTATATCTAACTTAGTTTTAAAGTTCTCTTTTATATATTCATTTAGTATAAAGCTCTTTAACTCATCTGACATCTTAATAAGCTCTCTAACTAATTTAATGGTTAAAAAGATAAATACTGAGCCAAGAAATGCCATTAATGTCCTTTCAAATATATAGGTTGGGATAGCCTTTACATAATCATTTACTGGAATATGGTAGAGATAAGAGGCTAAAATTGAGCCATAAAGATGATCAACCATAACAACAATATAGGAAAATGATAAAGCTGATACAAAGCTATGTATTGAATTATTAGAATATAATAATTTAATTATTTTTTTTCCAGCACCAATTAAAAGAAGGAAGGCTAAGATGTCAAAGATAGGATGATATGGAGCTTCTCTCCCAACATAAGAATTAAAGTATAAAATAAATCCAAACATATAAATTAATATGGGAACTTTTAAATTATTTCTTGCTAAATAGCCTGCTGAAACAACTGAAAGAATTGGTGGAAGAAAAGAGAAAATTCCAAAATAGTAAGCTTTAGGGTTAATTAAAAATTTAACAATATTAACTAATAAAATAATTAATGAGCCATAAAAAGGGCCAAAAATTAATCCATAGAGTGGAGCTATAGAAGGATATGCATTGATAACACTATGCATTCCAATCATTTTAAACCTCAAAAAAGACATAAAAATAAATAAGAAGATTATAGCAAGAGCTAAGGAAGTGAATTTAATATTTCTATTTTTTAAAAGATATTTAAATATATCCTGCAAAGAGGATCACAAGTTTATTCTAACTTAAGTTATATTCTGTATTTTTTCTGCGGCCTGCTCTGCAGCCCCTCCTAAAGTCTCAACAGTTGTGTTAGCATGTTGTCCAGCTTTAGTTGATGCACTTTTTATGTTAGTTACATAAAAATAAGCAGCTAAAGCAGCAACAGCTACAGCAGCTGCTACTAAGATTCCAATCTCCATTGATATTTGTCCTCTTTTAGATAATAGTTTTTCTAATATTTTCATTTATATCACCTAATTAAGTATTTTTTAGGTACTTTAATATTATAAAGTTTTGAGTATATAACAATAACTAACTTTTATTCTACTACAAAACCATAAAATTTATATACCTAAGAATTAACTAGTTCTGAAATTCTTCTTGCAGCCCTTTCACTAACACTATTAAGTGCATTAGTAACATTGGTAGTTTCTATCCTACTCATACTATCCCTAACATTCTTTATATAATAGAATGAGGCAATAGCAGCAACAGCTACAGCAGCTGCTATTAAAATGGAGAGCTCCATTGATATTTGCCCTCTTTTAGATAAGAGTTTTTTTATCATAATTTCACAGGATAATTTTTAACTCTATTAAAATTTTTAAACCTATCTAAACTCTGTCTCACAAACCTAAACTAATATAGGATAGCTCCCTAAAACCCTTAAAAATGATACATATCTTTTTAAGCTTTCCAGCACTTCCAAGTTTAAGCCCTCATAGTCTATATAAAAAATATATGTCCCCAACATTCTTTTAGAGGGTCTTGACTCTATCCTTGTTAAGTTAATTTCTCTTAAAGCAAACTCTTTAAGAATATGGTAAAGAGCTCCAGGCTTATCTTCCTTTAGCTCAAAGACTATTGAAGTTTTATATTTATTGAAATTTCCATCTATCTCCTTCTTCCCAATAACTATAAATCTTGTTTTATTATTTTTATAGTCTTCTATATTCCTCTCCAAGATCTTTAAGCCATGTAGCTTAGCCAAGCCTTCTGAACCTATAGCTCCTGCCTCTTCATTCTTGCTTGCTAACTCTACAGCCTTGGCTGTGCTTTCAACAGCCTTAACTTCCCATCCATGCTTTTTTATATATTTTCTACACTGGGCCAAAGCTTGAGGATGAGAATAAATAATCTTTATTTTCTCTTTGCTATGCCCAATTAAATTATGATGGATATCTAAGACTGTTTCACCAACTATTTTATAGTCATACTCTAAAAGTAAATCTTGGGTTAAATTTACAGAGCCTTCTATAGAATTCTCTATAGGAACTATTCCATAGTCATCTTTAGCTTTCTCAAAGATCTCATAGATATTTTGACAATAACAAAGCTTAGCATTCAAATATTTTAAAATCTTCTTTCCAGCTGTTTCAGTGTATGTTCCCTTTGGCAAAGTGTAGAGTTTCAAACTTTCACCATTTCCACTATTAAAAACTGTCCTCCTCTTTTAAATTTCCTTGATAAAATTTTATCCAACCTCTTATAAAACTTTAAGAACCTTTTTAAAATTGAGGTTGGAAGTATCTTAATAAAGGATGGGAGAAAATAGAGAGAGTAATAATTTATAATTTTAAATTCTTTAAAGTCTTTTAAGCTTAGAGGTTCATGTTTAACTCTAAAATCAAAGAATATAGGCTCTTTAAAAAAGCTATCTTTATTTACAACAATTACCACTAACCTCCCTCCTCTTTTGAGAACTCTAAATAACTCTTTTAAAGCTTTTTCATGATTTGTATGCTCTAACACATTTATACATAGGATAGTGTCAAAGCTCTCATCTTTAAAGGGTAAGTTTTCTATATCAGCACAAACCTTATTTTTATCTATAGGGAATTTTTTCAACTGCTCAAGACATATATCTAAGTATATTGTTTCATAGTTCTTTGTTATCTCATAAAAGGTTCCAAAGCCACAGCCAGCATCTAAGATAAAGCCCTCTACCTTAATCTCTTCCATTATCCTCTCATCAACAAATTTGATAATCTCTCTAACATAGGAAGGAAGAGATTCTAAGCTATAATGTTTATAGAATTCCTCAACATCCATAATTTAAACTTTGGTGAGACAATGGATATTAAAGTTCCCCTTACTGTGCCAGAGTATGCTAAGAAAGAATATATTTCTAACTATAAAGAGCTAACCAAAGGGACAGGAAGGTTAATGATCTTTGCTGGAGATCAGAAGATAGAGCATATGAATGATGACTTCTTTGGGGAGGGAATAGCTAAGGATGATGCTGATCCTGAGCATCTCTTTAGGATAGCAAGTGAAGGAAAGATTTGTGCCTTTGCTACCCAACTTGGTTTAATTGCAAGATATGAGGAATATGGAAAAGTTCCTTACATAGTTAAGATTAATTCAAAGACTCATTTAGTTAAAACAAGGGATCCAATAAGTAGAGCCTTGGTTACTATTCAAGATGTAATAGACTTAAAGGAGAGGGGAGTTAATATCTTAGGAGTTGGCTACACCATTTACCCAGGAAGTGAGTATGAGCATATAATGTTCAGAGAGGCTTCAAAAATTATCTTGGAAGCTCATAAACATGGGCTAATAGCTATTTTGTGGAGTTATCCAAGAGGAAAGAATGTTAAGAATGAAAAGGATCCTCATTTAATAGCTGGAGCTGCTGGGATAGCTCTATGCTTAGGAGCTGATTTTGTTAAGGTTAACTATCCAGGAGACTCATACAAGTTTAAAGAAACTATATTAGCTGCTGGAAGAACTGGAGTTTTATGTGCTGGAGGTAGCAAGATAGAAGAAGAAAAATTCTTAAAGCAAATTTGGGAGCAAATTAATATTAGTGGAGCTAAGGGAAATGCTACAGGAAGGAATATTCACCAGAGGCCATTAGAAGAAGCTATAAAAATGTGTAATGCAATTTATGCTATAACCATTGAAGGGAAGAGTTGGGAAGAGGCTATAAAAATATTGAGAGGGTAAAAAGGATGTGTGGAATCTTTGGGATCTTCTCACTGAGTGGAGAACAGGTTGCTAAAAAAATTTACTATGGCTTATTTAGCCTACAACATAGAGGACAGGAAGGAGCTGGGATAGCAGTAAGTGACTTCCAAAATATTTACCACTATAAAAATATTGGCTTAGTTACTGAAGTCTTCAATGATGAAATTTTACAGAACCTTATAGGCTTCTTAGGAATTGGACATGTTAGATATTCAACAACTGGAGGAAAGGCTGTAGAAAATTGCCAGCCATTTGTTGTTAGAAGCTCTTTTGGGAATATTGCTATAGCACATAATGGAGATCTTTTAAACTCAGAAGAGTTAAGGATAGAGTTGGAAAAGAGAGGGCATATATTTACAAGCTCAACAGACAGTGAAGTTATAGCTCAACTTTTAGTTAGAGAATTGTTAAAAACTAAGGATGTAATTGAAGCAATAAAGAAGACTTTAAAAAGGTTGGTTGGGGCTTACTCTTTATTAATAATGATAAATGATAGAATCTTTGCTATAAGAGACCCATGGGGCTTTAAACCATTATGCTTAGGAAGGGATGAAGATAATATTTATGTTTCCTCAGAAGACTGTGCTCTTTCAACTTTAAATGCCAACTTTGTTAGAGATGTTGAGCCAGGGGAGATAGTTGAGATAAGTAAAGATGGGATAGAGGTTTATAAGATAGAGAATGATGAAGAATACTTCATAAACATAGAGGGAGAGAAGGTTTATAGAAAAGCAGCTACTTGTATGTTTGAATATGTCTATTTTGCAAGACCAGATTCTACAATTGATGGAATAAGTGTCTATAAAGTTAGGAAAAATATAGGGAGAGAGTTGGCTAAAGAGCATCCAGTAGATGCTGATCTTGTCTCTCCAATTCCAGACTCTGGAAATACCTTTGCCTTAGGCTATTCTGAATCTTCTAAGATTCCATACTGTGAAGGGCTAATGAAAAATAAATATGTTGGCAGAACCTTTATTCTTCCCTCTCAAACAGAGAGGGAGTTAGCTGTAAGGTTAAAACTCTCTCCTATAAAGGCTGTACTTGAAGGGAAGAGGGTAGTTTTAGTAGATGACAGTATTGTTAGAGGAACAACCTCAAGGAGAATAGTAGAGATGGTTAGAAAGGCAGGAGCTAAAGAAGTTCATCTAAGAATTGGATGTCCTAAGATAATTTCTCCATGCTACTATGGGATAGATATGCCAACAAAGAGAGAGCTTATAGCTTCCAATAAAGATATAGAAAAAATTAGAAAAGAGATAGGTGCTGATTCTTTAGGCTATATTTCCTTAGAAGGGCTGATAAAGGCTATAGGAAGAAAAGATTTATGTTTAGCTTGTCTAACAGGGAAGTATCCTACAAGGACAAACTTCAAGAAGGTTATGAAGTATAATTAAAAATTTTTCCTATTTTCATCTAAATCTTATAGATTTTTGACTAATTTAGCACCAATATTTTTATTTTTTAATAATCTCCCTATTTTAATTATTTAAAAATTTTTTAGGTGAATTATTATGAAACTAATACTAACTGCTGAAACAGCTAAGCAATTATCTAAGACTGAGGAAAGTAAAGAGATTCCAGATGATGAGAAACTAATTAAGAAGTCTATAGAATTACTATTAAAAGGAGAATCTAAAAAAAAGGTTCCTGTAGAGTTCTTTAAAGTTATGGTCTATATAGCTATAAAAAAGATGTTAGAATATGGAAATGCTATAACATTCTATGAAATTGGTTATGAGTTTGGAAAGCACTTAGATATAAAAGATCTCAATGACTTAAAAGAATTCTTTGAAAAGGCTAACTTAGGAGAGTTAGAAGTTGTTAGTGAAGATCCTTTAATATTAAAGGTTAATAATTGTACCCTCTGTAGCAACTTAGAATTTGATGAACCCATCTGTTACTTAGATGCTGGAATCTTAGCTGGAGCTTTGGAGAATATACTTAACAGTGTTGTAGTTGTTGATGAATTTGAATGTATGGCTACAGGAGGAGACGCTTGCTATTTTAAAGTTGAGGTAGTCAAGGACTAAATTCGTAACATTGCATAGAATAAGAACAAAAATTCAAACCGTAAGTATAATTAATAAGGTAGTGTAAAAATAAATAACCGTAAAATAACACAACAAAAAGGTGAGACTAATGAAAGCAGACGCAATAAAAATTGCTGATGGAGTATACTGGGTTGGAGTTTTAGACTGGGACATAAGAATGTACCACGGATACACATTAAAAGGGACTACATACAACGCTTACTTAGTCTTTGGTGATGAGAAAGTTGCTATAATTGACAACACCTACCCAGGAACCTCTGCTCAGATGTGGGGAAGAATAAAAGATGCATTTGAAAAAGAAGGTAGAGAGTTTAAAATAGATGTTATCGTTCAAAACCACGTTGAAAAAGACCACAGTGGAGCCTTACCAGAAATACACAAGAAGTTCCCAGATGCTCCAATATACTGTACTGAAGTAGCTGTTGAAGGTTTAAAGAAGCACTACCCATCCTTAAAGAATGCTCCATTCAAAGTTGTTAAGAGCTTAGACACAGTAGATTTAGGAGGAAAGACCTTAACATTCTTAGAAGCTCCTCTCTTACACTGGCCAGATAGTATGTTCACATTCTACAATGAAGGAGGAATCTTATTCTCAAATGATGCATTTGGTCAGCACTTATGCTTCCCAGCACACATGAGATTTGATAAGGATATTCCAGAGTATGTCTTAATGGATGCTAACCAAAAGTTCTATGCAAACTTAATTACTCCATTATCAAAGTTAGTCTTAAAGAAGTTCCAGGAAGTTATTGACTTAGGATTATTAGACAAGATAAAGATGATAGCTCCATCCCATGGACAAATCTGGACTGACCCAATGAAAGTTATAAAGGCTTACCAAGACTTTGCTACTGGAAAGGCTGCTAAGGATAAGGCAGTTATTGTCTATGACACAATGCACTACTCCACTCAAAAGATGGCACATGCACTTGCTGAAGGATTAATGAGTGAAGGAATTGAAGTAGTTATGTACTTCTTACACTATGATGAAAGAAGTGAAATTGTTAAAGATATCTTAGATGCTAAGGCTGTCTTATTTGGAGCTCCAACAATCTATGATGAGCCATACCCAAGCTTAGGAGATCTTGTTTACTACTTAAGAGGTTTAAAGTTCAACAGAGCTGGATTTAAGAGATTAGCTTTAGTCTTTGGATCCATGGGAGGAAATGGTGGAGGAGTAGAGAGATTAGCTGAAGATATTAAGAAGTGTGGATTTGAAGTCATCAACCAGTATGAGCTCTACTATGTCCCAACTGAAGATGAATTAACAAACTGCTACAACATGGGTAAGGAGTTAGGTAAGAGAATAAAAGAGATGAAAATTGAATAACTTCTCTTAACTTTTTTATTTTTTAAGAACCAAATTCTTCTAAAAATTTCTTTTTTCTTTCTTTTTAAATAAAAAATATTAAATAAAAAATAAACTGATTGATATTGATAAAATCAATATTGTCATATAAAAGAATCTTCAAATTCATAAATTAGAAAAGTTTATATACTAATTTGTTAGTAGTGTATAGTAAAAGCACAATCATGAACTGGTGAGATTATGATAGAGTTTAGTGTTAAAGGCTTAAGAAATCCAGAAATTTTAGTTCAGCAAGTTATGCTAATGAGTGGAGAAGATTTAATTGTAGTTGAAACTGATGGTGAAGAGCAAATAAAAAAGATTGAAGAGTTATTAAAAAAGAACAATGTTAAGTATGAAGTTGAAGGGAATAAGGTTAAGATCTTTGCTAAAGAGATAAAGGCTGACAAAACTATAAATGTTGTTGGAGCTACATGTCCAGGGCCAATAATGATGGTTTCAGACATCTTAGAGAAGATGAATGTTGGAGAGATCTTAGAAATCATCTGTGGAAAGAATGCTCTAACTGACCTAACTGAAGGGCTAAAAGGGATGGGACATGAAATAATAAGTGTTGAAGAAAGAAATGATGGAACATATAGAATCTTATTAAAGAAGGGAGAGAAGAAAAAAGAGGAAGTTAAGAGTGTAGAGATAAATGAGCTCTTCATTATTAACACAACTGGAACAGGAAATGCTGAAAGGGCTTACTCAACCTTTATGATGGCTGATATAGCCTTAAAAATGGGATTAAAGCCAACAATCTTTTTAATGCTTGATGGAGCAAGCTTAGCATTAAAGGGAGAGTGTGATAAGGTTAAGCATCCAGACTTTCCAAAGTTAGGAGATTTGGTTAGAGATGTAATAAAGAAAGGAGTTAAGGTTTATGTCTGTGAGTTAAGTGCTAAGTTCAGAGGAATTGATGAGAAAAACTTAGAGGATGGCTTTGAAATTGCTGGAGCTCCAACATTCTTAAACTATCTATCTAAACCAAATGTAAGACCAGTTTGGCTATAGGTGAGAGAATATGAATGAAATAATCTCCTTAGTTTCTCTCTCAGTTATCTTTGGCTCCCTACTCTCAGGCTTTGCCACCTTTAGAATGACAGGAATGAGGCTAATGCCACACTTTGCATTATTAATAATTTCTTTCATCCTGACATTAATTTATTTAGCCTTAAAAAATCCTATGGTTGGCTACCTCTCCATCTTAGCTCAAATTTTGTCAGTTATTTCAATTTGTCCAACCATCTGTAACATATTAAAAACTCAATTTCAAAACTCAGCTATATATTCCTCTCATCTTTCCATGATGGGAATTTTATTGGTTTTAGCTATTGGTAATTTATTTATCTAACTTCTATATTAGCCCCTAAGCTCTTCATAACCTCAACAAAGTTAGGGAAAGAGATCTTAACAGACTCTTCTCCTCTAATTACTGTTTCTCCCTCAGCCTTTAAGCCAGCCGCTGTAAAGGCCATAACTAACCTATGGTCATGATATGTTTCTAACTCAGCTCCTTTTAGTTTCCTAACCCCTCTTATTATTAAGCCATCTCTCCTTTCTTCTATATCAGCTCCCATCTTTTTTAATTCAGTGTAGCAAGCTCTTAGTCTATCACATTCCTTATATCTAACATGCTCACCATTGTAAATAACTGTCTTTCCCTCAGCAAAGCATGCAAGGACAGCCAAGGTTGGGACAAGATCAGGGATGTCATTGACATCTATCTCTACTCCCTCTAAGTTATATTCCCCCTCTATCTCAACCCTATCCTTCTTAACCTTTATATCAGCTCCCATCTCTTTTAGTATCTCTATTATTCTCTTATCTCCTTGCTTAGAATCTCTAAATAAATTTTCTATAACTATGTTAGAGTTTATTAAAACTCCAGCAGCTATTATATAAGAGGAAGAGGAATAATCTCCCTCTACTGTGTAATCACAACATCTATATCTTTGATTTCCATAGACTAAGTAGCCATTTTCAACCTCTTCCACTCTTACACCAAAGTGGCTTAAGACATCTATAGTTATGTCTAAGTAGGGCTTAGACTTTAGAGGAGAAGTTAAAATTATATTGGTGTCTTCCTCATTGAAAGGCAGGAGCATCATTAAAGAAGTGATGAATTGAGAGCTAACATCTCCCCTTATCTCTACCTTATTTCCTTTCATCTTACTACTTTCAACAATAATAGGAGCTAAGCCATTAAGCCTTGAGGAGTAAGCTTTAACATTAATTTGCCTCAATGCTAAGAGTAAAGGTTCCATGGGCCTCTTTCTTATGGAAGAGTCTCCTGTTAAGATAGCATAGCCCTTAGGGATTAATGAAGATATTGATGTCAAAATTCTTAAAGTGGTTCCACTATTTCCAACATCTATAACATCCTCCGGAGTCTCTATCTTCCCTCCTTCAACTTCCCAACACTTTTCACTTGTTTTTATCTTGGCTCCTAATAACCTACAACCTCTAACAGAGGCTAAACAATCTCTTCCATTGAGAGGATCCTTTATTAAGCTCTTCCCTTCAGCTAATGAGGCTGATATCACTGCTCTATGTGTATAAGACTTAGAAGGTGGAGCCTTAACCTTCCCCTCTAAATGCTCAGTTTTTCTAACTATTAGCATTTTATCACATACTTTCTTCCTAATCTAAAAATTCCATAATTTGAGCCAAGCTTTAAATACTTTATAGCTTCCTCAGGAACCTTTACTGAGGCTAAGTAATCAACATCTATCATGTTAGGTAAAAGTTGAGCTGTTGGACCAACTAAAATAGTTTCTCCCTTAGCTCTGTCTAAGATCATGTCAATGGTGTCATTTATTAAGGTGGTTCCACTGATAATTAGGAGATCAAACTTAGGGATTAAGTTATATTCAAAGGCATCACTTACAACTTCATCATTTCTAAATTTTCTATCAAAAACTACACACTTCTCTTTTAACTTCTCATAGATAGGTTTTATATATCCAATCATCCCAATATTTTTATATTGCTTAGCTATCTCTAAAATGTCTCTTTTAAAATCTTCCTCACTCACTTCAATATAGTACTGGCAAATAGCATTTATAGTAGATATTCCCAAGGTTCTCTCAATGATGTTCAAGCTGTTACTCATCTCTATTAAGTCATCAAGATCTTTAAACTCTATTGGCTCTTTAATATGTTTAAGTTCCTCAACTAAAAGCATGGCTAAGCCTAAACTCCTTTTCCCATCTTTCTCCAATAAGGAGTAAGTATATGGATAACATAAAGAAATATCTAAAATAGTAAAATCATCTGAAATCTTTTTAACTTCTTTAACTATCTTCTTTATTCTCAAGCTCTACACCCTAAATAAAATAGTGGGCCCAGCCGGATTCGAACCGGCGACCACCGCCTTGTGAGGGCGGCATCATAGCCAGCTAGACCATGGGCCCACTTAAAGGGAGGGAGGGAATGAACTCTAAGGTTATAGCTGAATATATATTAAATAATGTAAAAGAGGATTATAAAGTTTATGAGTTTGGGATAGGGTTTAACTATGAAGTAGCCCTAATTTTAAATGAGTTTGTTGACTTGTGTGTTGTTGATATAAATGAGAGAGCTATATATAAAGCCAAATCCTTAGGGTTAAAGGGAATTGTAGATAATCTTTTTAGGCCAAGGTTTAGTTATGAAGATGCTAACCTAATCTATACTATCAGGCCACCTTTAGAACTTGTATATAGTATAGTTAAGATAGCCAAGGATGTTAATGCTAAGCTAATTATAAGGCCTCTATCAAATGAGTATATGGAAGGGTTTAAAATTAAAAATTATAAAGGAGAGTTCTTTTATCTTATGCCTTAATCTTATGTCTTCTCCAGAATCTCATTTTTGGATGTGCTCTAACTCTCCCCTTTGTTTTCAAAATAACAAATAGTGGAACTCTCCTATTCTGCTTTAAAGCCTTTGCCAATCTTGTCTTTTTTCCTAATGTTTTTATACTTCCCAATTTCTCACCCCTACCACTCTACTCTGTTTATGCTCAGGGAAGTATTTATTTGGGTCTTCCCCTATCATTTTCATATAACTTCTTATCTCAGCCTCATAGTCAGAAGTTATTTTAGTTCCACTCTTTATTTCCTCAATGATAAAGAATCTGTTTATTAAATCTTTTATTGTCTTATGTCCAAATCCTAAGAGAGGAGAGATATATTGAATATTTTTCCTCATCTCCAAGCTTTGGATCTCAGAGTATGTTAGCTTAGGAACCTTATCATCTCTCCTTATTCCATCAGCTAACACTTTATACTTGTCAGCAAGTGTCTCAAGAACTTTCTTATGTATATAATTTATTCCTTCAGCAGGATAGCCATGTTTTAAAATAAGAGAAACCCCCTCTTCTAAGATACTTTTGTCAAGATATTCAACCCTATGCTCAAACCCCAATATCTTTGCTGTTTCTTCAGCAAGTTTATAACTATCTATAACTCCAAAATTTACAGTGATAAGTTTAACATCATAACCAAGTTTTTTTAAGATTAAGGCTGCTAAGCTACTGTCTTTCCCTCCACTGAAGAGGAGATAAACCATAAAATCACTTTCTTACTATCTTAATCTCCCTCTTCCTCTTAGCTGAAGCTATCTTCTCCAATAGAGCCTTAAATTCCTCATCAGTTAAGGGAATCTTTAACCTTCCAAGCTGAGCTAATTGGATAAGTTGAAGCTCTATAGCAGCAGCAAATTCAGGCCTTGCCATTCTTATTCTTTCTAACCTTTCCCTTGCCTCAGGGGTTAGGATTTTTTTAAGCAGGGCCTTTTTTTGTAGTTCCATCTCTAATAACTGTTCTTGCTTAGCCTGTTCTTCTTGTAACTTCTTCTGCAACTCTAAAAGTTTTCTTCTTTTAATTTCTTCAATATCCATACTAAACCACTTTTTAATACTTAGCTAACTCTGGCATTTCATTTATTAGCTCATCTCTAACTTCCTTAGCTATGTTGTCTAAGAAACTTCTACCCTTTGGAGTTATAACCCTTCCCTCAGGAGTTCTTTTAACAAATCCTAACTTCTCCAACTCCTGAAGAGCTTTTCTTACAATGTTTCCACTACCCTTATAAAAGTGCTCTGGCTCATGTCCTCTATTCTTCCTTCCACCATAGGCTGTTCTTAACCTCTCAACTCCTACAGGGCCATAGATATAGATCTTTCTTAAGATGGAAGCACATCTTATATACCACCAATCATCCTGCTCAGGCCTTCTCTCTCTGCTAACTCCTGTCTTCACAAAAGGAACCCACTCTGGAACTCCAATATTTAGCTCTTTTAACCTCTCAGCCACTTTCTTAATTAATGGCTCTGGTGGAACATCATATACAGTAACCATAAACACCCCTCTTTATTTTTTGTGTTTTAAAATCTTAATACTAAAAAAATTTATTACCAAATTCTGTTATGTGGTATATATAACTTATTAATGAGTATAGTTAGATAAATGAATTTATAGTTTATAAAAAAATATGGAGCCGGGGGTGGGATTTGAACCCACGTAAAGCGGATCTGCAGTCCGCTGCCTAGCCCCTAGACTACCCCGGCTCCATAATGGCACTCTAAAGATATATAGAAGGGATATATAAAGCTTTTGGTTAAGTTCATTCCAATTAATAAATAATAATGGTTATATAGAATAAATACAAAAATAAATTTTAAATTTTTTAATAGGGGGTGAAAGATTTGGCTGTAACAATTGATTACTCAAAATGTAAAGGTCCAGACTGTGCTGAGTGTGTAAATAACTGTCCAATGGAAGTTTTTGAGATTGAAGGAGATAAGGTTGTTGTAGCCAACCCTGATGAATGTACCTACTGTGGAGTCTGTGAAGATGTCTGTCCAACTTCAGCAGTTAAGGTAGAGCCTGAATGAAGTTAATAGTTGATGTCAACCATGGAGCTTTAGAGTTGGCTAAGCACTATTTATTTTTAGGCTATGATGTAGCAATTTATGACATCTACAATAAATTAGAGAAGTCTAAAGAGCATAGGATAATATTTGAGAATTTAAAAGAAAAGTTTGGAGTTGAACTTATCAATAACCCAGAATTTTCTTCTTTTGATGAAGTTATAGCCCCTATTCATTGTCCCCTTACTATCTCTTTTACCTCTTTTCATGATGCAGTCTCTTTTATCATCAAAAAAAGATTTAAAGATAAGAGTAAGAGAATTATTTGTATTACAGGAGTTAAGGGAAAGACAACCACTACTGAAATCTTATACTCTCTTTTAAAGGATGACTATGAGATAGCTTTACACAACTCAAATAGAGGCTCTATAGCTCCTCCAGCTATTTTAGATTTATTAGAGAGGGAAGAAAAAGATCTTTATATTTTTGAATGCTCTCTTGGTTTAGTTGAGAGTAAATATGGAGCTATAACAAACATCTTAGAGAACTATCCTATAGCCAAGGGAAAGAGGAGAGCAATAGTTAAATTTTTAACAACTAAGAACTGTGAAACTTGCTATGTTAATAAAGAAGATTTAGTTAAATACAATATTAAGGTTAAGGAGAACTTTAAAGTTTTAGACACTGAAGTCAAGATATTAAAAAAGTATCCTCTAAGATTTTTATATATGAATGAGGAGATTGAGCTAAATGAGAGTTGCTTAGGGCTTCACTATATTAAAAATTCTATCTTTGCCTTGGAAATTGCTAAGAACTATATGGATATAAAAGATGCTATAAAAAAGCTAAAAAATATTAAAATAAAAAATAGAATGGAAGTTAAGGGAAAGGTGGTTAGAAATATAAACCCTGGGTTAGATGTGAAGGCTATTGAATACTCAATAAGAGACTATCTCTCTATCTTTGATGGGCCAATATACATAGGAGGGAACTTTGGAGTAACATGTGAAGAGATTGATATAAAAAAGCTTTCAGAGGTTTTGAAGAAATTTAAAGCTAAATATGTCTTTGTTGGAGAGATTGGAAAAGAGCTTTTAAAATATATAGATGGAGAATATTTAGAAGAGATAGATGAGGTTGAAGAAGGGTTAATTATTATTAGACACTCTCTATAAAAATATCTCTATTCTCCTTCATAGCCTTTAGAAGCTCTTTCCCTACCTTTGTCTTTTTGTTTATTCTAACTGTCCCATCTCCCCTTACAGTAACTGTTGCTATTGGCTTACCATCAATATATATCTTTATATTTTCTCCAGCAAGCTCTTCTCCAACATCTACTATAACATGTCTATCAGTTTCATACAACTTAGTGATTTCAAGCTCATTTATATATTCATATTTATCTAATATTTTTTCCTCTTCATCCTTCTCTCTAACTGAAATCTTCAATCCTAACATGTCCTCTAACTTACTGATCTCCTTTCCTCCTTTCCCAATAATTGAGCCTATATACTTCTCTGGAACATATAAGTCTATTTTATCTTCTCCAGTAACCCTAACCTCTGGCTTAGCCTTTCTTGGAAGGAGCTTTCTTAAAATTTCTTCTATCTTCTCCTCAGCATAGCTATAAATTGGCTTTCTCCCACTCTCTCCCTTAACAGGCATGACTACAACTTGCTCTCCATAGGTGTAAATTTCATACTCAACCTTTCCAGTCTCAAAGTCTTTAACCTCTATAACAGGTCTTGCTAAGTCTTCTTCAGTCATACCATAAGGAACCTTAACTGTAAAGTCAAGCTCATAAACCTTCTCTATCTTCCCATCTTTTATAAAAATTACAGTATCAACCACTTGAGGAATAACCCCTAACTCAACCCTGCCAATTAGCCTTTGAATAGCATCTATTGGCTTACTTGCATGAACAACTCCAACCATTCCTACTCCAGCCATCCTCATGTCTGCAAAGATTTCAAAGTCTCTTGTCTTTCTAACCTCATCATAGATAGTATAGTCAGGCCTTACCAAAAGAAGGATGTCACAAGTTTTTTCCATATCTCCTTCAAGGGGAGCATATTGAGTTATCTCCTTTGAAACCTGTAAATCCCTTGGACTCTCCATAGTCTTAACAATCTTACCCATATCTTTATAGAACTCAGCTAAGGCTGTAACAAATGTACTTTTCCCACTCCCTGGTGGTCCAGCTACAAAGATTCCCTCAGCTCTCTCCTTCAATCTTTCTAAGAGTTTATCAGATAACTTATAGTCATCAAGGGAAACCTTAGCTATAGGTCTAACAGCTGTTACTTCTAAAGCCTCTGAAAATGGAGGTCTTGCTATTGAAATCCTTAAATTACCAAGCTGTATAACTGTAGCCCCTTTCCTTTGAATTTCAAAAAGTCCATTGTGGGTTTCAGCATACTTTATAATGTTGTCAATAATTTCCTCCATCTCCTCCTTGGTTAGCTCTTTATCTCCAATTGGAACCAACTTAATAGACCCTGGCTTCCCCTTCTTAGCATAAGGTAAGCAATTCTCTTTTAAATGGACAGACATGGTTTCTTCATCAAAGAACTTCTCTAAGATTAGATCAATGTCTTCCTCAACACTCTCTAAGTAGTAACTCTCTATCCCCTGAGCCTTGGCTAAGTTATACTGTATCCAGTCACTTGTTAGTAAAACTGAACCTGTTTCCTTAGCCACCTTTCTAATCATTGCATCTATCTCTCCACTTCTTGCTAAGGTTATCTCTTCCAAGCTTGGCCTCTCTCCATAGTAGATAACCTCAATATTCTTCTCCTTAGCTTTCTCTACCAACTTCCTAAGCTCTTCTATTCCCTTAAATCCTACCTCTCTCCCTCTATTTGCCTGATACTCAAGTTCAGAAACTACAGCTTCAGGAATAATGATAGTTGAGTTATCTAACTTCCCCTTATCTATAAGCTCAGTTATTCTTCCATCTATCACTACACAAGTGTCAGCACAAACTTTTTTTCCTTGTAAATTCAGCTCTTCAACTTTTTTACTCTCTAATTTTTTCCTTTCCTCTAAGTTCATAATTTCACCAAATGATAATAAAAATTTCAATTATATATTATCAATATAAAAAAAGATGAAAAAATAATTTTATTTCTTCTCAGCCCTCACCAAAAGAAGAACTCCTAAGAGGTCATCTTTCTTTATCTCTCCATCTAAGGCTGAGGCAAATGTTGCAAAGTCTGCCTCTCTTTCAGTGTCTATAGGCATTGGAATACTTTCTCCAATAGCTATAACTGAGCCTAACTTATGTCTTGCATAGGGACAGATCATAACAATATAGTAAGGAGGAATCTTAATTTTCCTGATCTTTATAGGTTTTATGTCTCCAGCTTTTACAGAAACATTTTTATCAGCAATGATTGGCTCAGTTTTAACCTCTCCTAAGATTTTTAAGTCATATCTTAAAGTGTCTTCATGTAACCCTTCTTCAATCTTCCCAATTCTTGTTATTATCCTAAAAACCATATATTAACACCTTTCTTCCTCTCTTCTTTCAATTCTTGCCTTAATTAACTTCAATCTGAAGAAATTCTCCCTCTCCATCTCATCCAATCTCATAGATATATATTTCTTCAGAGCCTTTAACCTTGGGATTATAATATGTTCTAAGGCATTAACTCTTCTTTTAGTTTTTATGATCTCTTCAGCTAACAACTTAATAGAGGTTTCTATCTCAGCCAATTCAGTTATTAACTCTAAAGCTTCTTCAAATTTCTTAGCAGCTTCATCTAACTTAGCAGAGGTTCCATAAGGAGAGTAGCCTCTCTCTCCAAACTTTCTTTTAACATTGTAAATTTCAAATGTAGGAACAGTGACACCCATAATATTCTTAGTGTCCATATCAACACTTAACTTTTCATTCTCAGCAGCTAATGAGGCTTCATAAACCTCAAGAACTCCCATAGCCATCTCAGCCATGATTAAGTCTTTATAAGCCTCTTCTAATTTTTTCTCAACCCTCTCTCTTAAGTCAGAAGCCTGCTCTATAATTTGAAAAAACTCCATAATTATGGCATCTCTCTTTTGTTTTAATAACTTATGTCCCTTTTCAGCTAACTTAATTTTATTTTTTAATTTTAATAGCTCCATCCTTGTAGGGTTAACCCTCTGCATGATTTCCCTCCACAAGATTTTTAAAGATACATTTATAAAAGAAACATTTTATAATTATTTTGGGTCAAGTTATATAATTACTTTTTTAAACACTTTCAAATTGTGAAAGGGTGAAAGCTGTGTATATCATAAATCAGTCAAACAAGAGGTTAGGGGTTTTCTATGAAGATAACTATTTTGTCTATGATATGAAAGGAAAAGAGGGGGAGGATAAGATCAGAATGAACTTTGAATCATCAGCCCTACTAAAAATTTTATTAGACAAGGGAATTTTAGAAGCTGAGAAGATAAATATGGACTTTAAAAAGTATGGAGTTAAGAGAGATAAGATAGTGGATATAGGAACAGTATTTGGAGCTGATGGGAGAATCTCTATAGGTGTTTTACCAGCTGATGAGAATAGAGTGGCCTGTGTCTTGGTTGGATTCCACAAGGAAGATAAAGATATCTCTATAGTCCTTAGACCTAAAAAAGCTGCAGTCTTTTCAACTCTAATTTTAAAGTATCTCTTAGACAATATAGAGAAGGAAGTAAAAAAGTGATTTCCTATGAAAATTATTTCTCCTTCAAGGATACACATGGGATTAATAGATTTAAATGGCTCTATTGGGAGGGTTGATGGAGGGGTAGGCTTAGCCTTAGAAAAGCCAAGTCTTGAAATTGAAGGGAAAGAGGATGAAGATATTGTTATAGAGTGTGACAATGAAAATATAAAGAGAAGAGCTTATAAAGTAGCTTCAACAATTCTTAACCACATTGGAGAGAGAGGGGTTTATTTAAAAATTAATTCTTATTTCCCTCAACACTCTGGCTTAGGTAGTGGAACACAGATAGCTCTATCAGTTGGAGCCTTAATAGCTAAAATCTATGGTAGAGAGTTAGACCCTTATGAGATAGCTAAGCTTACTGGAAGAGGAGGAACATCAGGAATAGGAATAGGAGCCTTTAAATATGGTGGCTTTTTAATAGATGGAGGGCACAGCTTTAAAGAGAAAGGCTCATTTAAGCCAAGCTCAGCATCTCTTGGAGTAAAGCCAGCTCCAATAATTTTTAGACATGACTTTCCTTGGGATCTAATATTGATAATTCCTGAAGGGAAGCATGTACATGGACAAAAAGAAGTTGATATCTTTAAAAAATACTGTCCTATTCCATTGGAAGAGGTTAGAGAACTTTGTCACCTAATCCTAATGAAGCTCATGCCTTCAATTGTTGAGAAAAACTTTGAAGACTTTGGAGAGGTTATAAATAGAATGCAATTTTTAGGATTTAAGAGGGTTGAGCTTGAGCTACAAAGTGAAGTTGTTAAAGATTTAATAATTAATTTGCAATCTGTAGCCTACTCTGGATTATCAAGTTTTGGACCAACAGTTTATGCCTTTGGTGATAAGAAGGAGATAGTTTCAATAGCTAAGGAAATTCTTGATAAGTTCCAGATCTCTGGGAAAATTATTGAAACAAGGGCAAATAATGAGGGATATAAAATATGCTGAAGAAATTTTTAAGCATTCTTGATAACTTCAAAAAAGATGACTCAAAAATAGCTGAGGAATATTTAGATAAAGGAGAGTATAAAAAGGCTGTTGAACTTTACTTAAAAATACTTGAAAGAGATGGACATTTAAAGGTTTCTGATCTTGCCAATTTGGCTTTTGCATATTACAACTTAGAAGATTACAATTTAGCTTTAGAATTTATAGATAAGGCTTTAAAAATTTCAGAAAGGCCAGAATTTAAATATATAAAGGGAATAACTTTATATAAATTAGGAAAATTTGAAGAAGCTTACAATTATTTAAAAAGTGCCTCAACCACTGTAAAAAAGCCTGATCTCTACTACACCTTAGGAGAGCTATGTTTAAAATTCAAAAAATTTAAAAATGCTGCAAGATTCTTTATGAAAGCTTACCAAGTGACAAAAGATGATATCTATCTTTACAAGTTTGGAGTGGCTAAGTTTTTTATGGGGGAGGTGAGTGAGGCATTAGAGGTTTTTGAGAAAATAAAAGATAGGAATAGGAAGGCTAAGGAAGTTTTAGAGTCTATAAATGAAATATTAAAATATATTGACTACCAACCTTCATTAAAGTTGAGAAGAATTATAAAGAATATAGAGAAAGGAGGTGAAGATCTTCTAACAATATTAGATAAAATCCTTGAACTTGAGAGAGAGGAAGATCTTGCCTATCTTTATAAAGCTATTATTTACAGAATTAACAATAAAAATAAAGAATTTTTAGAGAATCTTGAGAAAGCCATGAGCTTAGTTAAGAGATCTATCTATTATATTGAGCTCTCTAAATACTATGAGGATGAAGAAAAGACTATATCTTTTTTATTAAAGTCTAATGAAATTAAGGAAAATCCATTAGCCCATATTTATTTAGCTCTCAATAACTATAAAAGAGAAGAAAATAAAAAAGTAGAGGAGCATTTTAAAAGAGTTTTTGAGATTACTGATGATGAATTTTATCATATCTTATCTCTTTTAGGCTTGTATTTAATAAATGACAATATAGATTATTTAAGAAAAGCTTATTCATACTTTAAGAAGATCTATGATGAGGAAGATTATTTCCTAATGGTTATTGGTGGTTATATAACATACAAGTTAGAGATGTGGGAAACAAGTTATAACCTATTTAAAAAAGCCTTGGAAATTAAGGAGAGTGATGAGATATTAAAGGGCTTAATACTAAGTGGAACTAAGGCCAACAAATTGTTAGAGATTGAAACCTTCTTAGAGAGAATAAATAATTTTGATGATGTTGATCTCAAAAATCCACTATTATATTTAGATATCTACCATAAATATGATAGAGCTCAGATTTGCCTGGCTATACTTTACAGATATATCTTAAAAAATCCTATAAAAGCAAAAATTTATCTTGAGCATCTTTTAGAGGAAATTAATATTTTATCTTTAATAAAAAATTTGTCAGCAAGGGATGAGCTAAAGAGGTTAGTAGAATACTTAAATGTAAAGTTAGAGGATGAGATTTATAGATTCTTTACTGAAGATGAGTATAGTGTTGATAATGAGCTAATAGAAAAGAGTAAGAAGGTTTTATATTTGTTTGATTATGTTATCTAACAAAATAGAGGCTAAGTTAACCTCATGAGCCTTAGATATAGCTATCCAAGATGGAGTAGCATTAACCTCCAACACTAACAATTTATTCCCTTTTTCTATTAAGTCTACTCCACCATAAAAGAGTCCAAACTTCTCTTTAATGTCTAAGACTAATTTTTTCATTTTTTCATAGGCTTTACATGGCTCTACTTCAGCCCCTTGGCTAACATTGTGCTTCCAACTTTTTCCATATCTATACATACAGTAAATTTTATTGTCAATAAAGAAAGCTCTTATATCTCTATCACTATTTATATACTCTTGAATATATAAAACTTTATTAACCTTCTTCAGATTTCTTAATAAAGAAACCTTAGAAGCTATTGGCATGTCCTCTTTTATCTTATGTATTCCTTCCCCACCATGTCCAAATATTGGCTTTACAACAACATCTCCAACCTCCTCTATAAAGAGGAGAGCATCATTTTCATTTTCAGTTATCAATGTCTTTGGTTGAGGAAAATTAAATTTATCTAAGTATATAGTTGTCAGTAACTTATTTCCACAGATATCTATAACCTCTGGCTTATTAATGGTTGGAACAAAATTTGCCAAATATTTTAAGACATCACTCCTGTGCCATTCCCATCCAATATTTCTTATAAAAAAGCAGTCCATATTTAGCAAGTTAGTTTTATAGTACTTAACAATTCTCTCATGTATATCAATGGTTATATGCCTTGGATCAATTAACCTATAATCAACTCCTTTCTCCTCACAAGCCTTCATAAGAGAGAGGACAACATCATCCTTCTCTAAACTTACAATTCCAAGCTTCATTTTTGTTCCCTCAGGTTGTATATTCAGAGTTTATCCTTACATATTCATAAGTTAGATCACAGCCATAAGCTTTATCTTCAAAAGTTCCAGCTTTTAAATCTATTATAAAGGTTATCTCTTTATTTTTCATCAATTTTTCAGCTTTTTTCAACTCTTCACTACCTTCATCAGCTAAGACATTCCCATCTTTAACTAAATAAACCTCTTCCTCTCCACTTTTTAATATAATATCTATTTCCTCAGGGTTAAAGTCTGCTCCACTATAGCCAACAGCTGCTAAGATTCTCCCCCAATTTGGGTCTCCACCAAAGACAGCAGTTTTTACTAAGAGAGAGTTAATTACAGATTTACAAGCTTTTTCAGCATCTTCCTTACTCTTAGCTCCTTTAACAATAACCTCCATAAATTTACTTGCTCCTTCACCATCTTTAACTATCATTCTTGCTAAGGTGTCAAAAACTTCAAAGAGAGCATTATCAAACTCTTCCTTAATCTCTTTATAGTTAATATTACTTAAACCATTAGCCATAATAAAAACAGAGTCATTTGTTGATGTATCTCCATCAACAGAAATTCTGTTAAAGGTTTTCTCAACCATCTCTTTCAGTAGATTATCTAACTCATCCTTTTCAATTTTAACATCAGTTAAAACAAAGCACAGCATAGTAGCCATATTTGGGTGGATCATCCCAGCTCCTTTGGCTATGCCAACAATATTAACATCTCCAACCTTTTTAACAACATACTTAGGAAAGGTGTCAGTTGTCATTATTGCCTTAGCTGTTTCTTCTAAGTTGTTCCCTCTCTTAAGCCTCTCATAAGCTTTCTTTATCCTATCTTCAATAATATCCATAGGCATCTTTCTACCTATAACTCCAGTTGAAGCCACTAAAATATCTTCTTTTTCAATATTTAATAACTTACTAACTATTTCCTGCATTTTCTTTGCATCTTCCATTCCACCATTTGTATAGCAGTTTGCATTTCCACTATTAACTACAATAGCTCTAAACTTTTCCTTCTTTTTTAATAGCTCTTGGCATAAAATTACTGGATGAGCTTTAACTCTATTTTTGGTAAAAGTAGCTGACACTAAAGCAGGAACCTCTGAGTAGATGATAGAGACTCCATACTTCCCTTCCTTGTAACCATTGAATTTAAAGCCTCTCATATTTATTCACCAAAATCCCAATTTTTTAAAATAAAAAATACTTTTAAATAGTTTAGTACCTAAAATATAAAATTTGATAACAAATAATAAATCTTTGTTTAGGGGGTGCTAATGAAATGTAAGTTTCTTATGGCATTTCTTATGCTCTTTTTGGTTTGTTATAGTGGTTGTCTATTTAAAGAAGGTTATCCAGATATTTTATATAAAAAATATAATGTTGTTAAAATTATTAATACAACAATTGAAAATAAAAGTGTAATCATTGTTTATCAAATAAAATCAAAGTTTGGCCCATTAAGTAATGTTGAAGGGTTGGATGTAGATAGTAAAAGAGACATTGTAGCCATCTGCTACTATGTATTTAAAAATACTAATGCTGATGAAGTCCAAATCATCTGCTTCTACCCTGAAGACTCTAATTTAGTAGTCCTATATAAATTCAAAATAGATAGGAGAAATGCAGAATTAGCTGAACTATTTGATATAAGTCCTGATCAGATAGACACTTATGCTCTATATAAGGGTAGTAGATTGATAGCCTTAGGACAGCTATGGGTAAATAAGGGGTTAGCTAAAAAATTAGGTTTATTAACATAAATTGAGGTGAAGGCTTTATGAGAATTCTTCCATTAACTGATGAGGAAAAAGCCAGTATTATAGCAGGGCTTAGAAGTACAGTTCCAGCCACAAGGTTAGTTACTTTAAGAAGGTTACAAGAGTTAGCAGATACAAGGCCAGAGGCTTTTGCTTACTTAGATGCCTATGATAAAACTACTCTAAATGAGATACTATATTTGTTAAATCACATTATTGAATATGACCCTGATGAGATCATAAGAAGAGAGGCTATGTTAGCTCTTGAAAAAATTAAGAAGGCTTTAGGTACTAAATTCTCAGTATTCATTCCTGAGTGTGAGAGCTGTAGAGCTTTAATAGATCCTGGTTGGGAATACTGTGCTAAGTGTGGAGCTGAGATAAGTAAGATGAAATTTGAAGAGCTAAAGAAGTGTAAGAACTGTGGAAAGTATATTTATGAATCTTGGATTCACTGTGCACACTGTGGAACAAAGTTAAAAGAGGAGGAGGAAGAGATATTAAGATGTCCAAATTGTAAAAGACCAATTCAGCCAGAGTGGATGGTTTGTCCATACTGTGGTTATAGATTAAAGAGAAAACCTTAAACTCTCAGCCAATCTTTTCCCAGCTTCATACATAGATGTGGAGTAAGGAATATTGGCCTCTTCTAAAATTTTTCTTCCTAACTCTTCATTAGTTCCTGTTAATCTGACAGAGAACTTAATATTTGGATTATCTTTTAAGATTTCTACAATTGCCTTAGCTACTTCATCACACCTTGTTATTCCACCAAGGACATTTATAAAGATCCCTTTAACTTTTTTATTCTCCAAAACCTTCTTTAAAGCTAACTTAGTAGTTTCTTCATCAGCCCCTCCACCAATGTCTAAGAAGCAAGCTGGCTTTAAGCCAAAGTCATAGATTGTATCCATACTTGCCAATGTTAAGCCAGCTCCATTACCAATGACTGCAACATCTCCATCAAGCTCAACATAGGCAAATGGCAAATTCTCCTTATTTTTATACTCTTCAAATTCACTAAAGTCCTGTCTAAAGTAAGAGTCATCATCTAAGTGTATGACAGCATCAGCAGCATAAATTTTATTATCTTCAGTTATAACCAATGGGTTAATTTCAACAAGGGTAGCATCAAGCTCTTTAAAGATCTTATAAACTTTGTAGATAATATCTCCAACTTTAATCTCAACTCCAGCCTTTTTAGCTATCTCTCTTCCAATGTATGGAAGGAAGGGCTTTTTTATATCTACATAGTATTTAATAATTTTCTCAGGATGTTTCTCAGCAATTTCTTCTATATCTACACCACCCTCAGAGGAGAAAATAATAACTGGCTTTTTCTCATTTCTATCAATGGTTATTGATAAATAATACTCTTTTTTTATCCTTAGCTTCTCTTCAACCAATATTTTATCAACTTTTTCTCCCTTTATCTCTTTATTAAAGAGCTCTTCAACCTTTTCCTTAAAGTTTTCCTTGTTTGTAAATAAGATTCCTCCAGCTTTTCCTCTTCCACCTACTAAAACTTGAGCCTTTAGCACAGCTTCATCAAATTCTTTTAATTCCACATCATCCCCTTTCTTTATCAAAAAGCTTTTTGGAACATCAATTCCATACTTTTTAAAGATTTTTTTGGCTTCATATTCATGTAACTTCACATTCTCACCCTAAAAATAGTTTTAATAATCGCTATTAAGAAGACTAACAATACATATTTTTATATTATTTAGGTTATCTTATTTTAATGTCACTTTAATGAGGTGATTTTCTATGACAACCCCAAGAATTGGGGTTTATGTCTGTTACTGTGGGACTAATATTAAAGCTGTTGTTGATTGTGAAGCTGTTAAAGAGTTTGCGGAAAAGTTGGATGGAGTTGTAGTAGCAAGAACCTACCCATTCATGTGTGCAGATCCAGGGCAAAAGTTGATTCAGGAGGATATAAAGAAGTATAATTTAAATAGAATTGTTGTAGCTGCATGTACTCCAAAGATACACGAGCCAACTTTTAGAGCTTGTATAAAAGATGCTGGACTTTCTCCTTACTACTTAGAGTTTGTTAATATCAGAGAGCATGACTCTTTTGTTCATATGGAGGATAAAGAGGCTGCTACTAAGAAGGCTATGGAGTTAGTTGCTGCAGCTGTTGAAAGAGCTAAGAGATTAGAAGATATTCCTCAAAAGGTTGTTGAAGTTGAAAAATCCTGTTTAATCATCGGTGGGGGAATTGCTGGGATTCAGGCAGCTTTAGACTTAGCTGATCAAGGTTATAAAGTTTATTTACTTGAAAAAGAGCCATCCATTGGAGGTAGGATGGCTCAGCTTGCTAAGACATTCCCCACCGATGACTGTGCGCTGTGAATTCTCGCCCCGAAGATGGTTAGCGTCGCCAACCACCCAAATATTGAAATTATCACTTATGCTGAATTAAAAGAGGTTAGTGGATACATAGGAAACTTTGAAGTCACCATAGAGAAAAAACCAAGATATGTTGATGAAAGCAAGTGTACAGGTTGTGGAGCCTGTGCCAGTGTTTGTCCTATTGAAGTGCCTAATGAGTTTGATCTTGGTTTAGGAGTAAGGAAAGCTATCTATGTCCCATTCCCACAGGCTGTTCCATTGGTTTATACAATAGATATGGATTACTGTATTAAATGTGAGCTCTGTAGTAAAGTCTGTGGTCCTGGAGCCATAGATTATAACCAAAAACCAGAAGAAATTAAGTTAAAAGTTGGAACTATTATCTGTGCTGTTGGATTTGATGAGTTTGACTGTACATTAAAAGAAGAGTATGGTTATGGAGTTTATGATAATGTCATTACAACCTTACAATTAGAAAGAATGATTAACCCTGCTGGGCCAACTGGAGGACATGAGATAAGGCCAAGTGATGGTAAGCATCCTAAGAGAATTCTGTTTATCCAGTGTGTTGGTTCAAGAGACTTAAAGGTTGGAAAGCCATACTGTTCAAGAATCTGTTGTATGTTTGCCTTAAAGAATGCTCAGTTAATTAAGATGCATGATCCAAGTGCTGAAGTCTATATTTGCTACATGGACATCAGATCCTTTGGAAAAGGTTATGAAGAATACTACCAAAGAGCTCAGGAGCAGTTTGGAGTTAGATTTATTAGAGGAAGGCCAGCCTGTATTATTGAGGATCCAGAAACTAAGAACTTGATAGTTAGAGTTGAAGATACTTTAATTGGAGAAATTCTTGAGTTAGAGGTTGACTTAGTTGTTCTCTCTGCTGGTCTCTCACCAAGACCAGATAACAAGAAGTTAGCCAAGATGTTAGGATTAGAGCTTAGCCCAGATGGATTCTTTAAGGAGTTACACCCAAAGTTAGCTCCAGTTAATACTAAAGTTGATGGAATAGCCATAGCTGGAGTAGCCCAAGGGCCTAAGGATATTCCTGATACTGTAGCACAGGCTAAAGGGGCTGCAAGTGCTGTAGCCATTCCAATGGCTAAGGGTAAGTTTGAAATTGAGATGATTAGAGCTATAGTTGATGAAGAGATCTGTGGAGGCTGTGAGATCTGTGCTCAAGTGTGTCCATACAATGCTATAAGCTATGTTGAAAAAGATGGACATTTAGTTGCAAGTGTCAATGACATAGCCTGTAAAGGTTGTGGTTCCTGTGTAGCTGCATGTCCAAGTGGAGCCATGCAGTTAAGATACTATAGAGATGAGCAAATAATTCCTGCAATAGATGCCATGTTAAAGGTTCACAATGAGTTATCAAAGTAAATTTAATTTAGATGAAGCCCTTTATGGGCTGATGACTCAAAAAATTTTAATTATGGGGAGAACATGGAGCCAGTAATAATAGCATTCTGTTGCTATCAATGAGGATATGGTGCAGCTGACTTAGCTGGAACCAGTAGAATGCAATATCCTCCTTACATTAGAATTATAAGGATCCCCTGTACTGGAAGGTTTGATATAACTCATGCAATGAGAGCCTTCCAGTTGGGGGCAGATGCTGTAATGGTTGTTGGTTGAAAGAAAGGAGAATGTGTTTATGAGCATGGTAACTACAGGGCTGAGGAGAGGGTTAGGCTCGCTAAAAAATTATTGGATGAGTATGGCTTAGGTGGAGATAGAATAGAAATCTTTTTCATGTCAGCAGCTGATGCTGATAAGTTTGTTAAAGCTTCCAATGAAATGGTTGAAAGGGTTAAAAAATTGGGGCCTAACCCTCTCAAAGCCCAAAACTAAACATTAAAAAGGGATGAACTCCTCCTGGGAACCCTCACCTGAGGGACCAGGGGGAAAGACCGCCCCCTTTAAAGTGAAGGGGGTTCTAATTATTTTTTCAAGTTTTTATAAGGAGGGGAAAAGATGGCTAAGGTTGGAATTATCCAACTCTGTGGATGTTCAGGGTGTCATATCTCTTTCTTAGATCTGCATGACAAGCTTTTAGAGGTTTTGCCAAACATAGAAATTGTCTATGCTCCAATTATTATGGATGCTAAGGAAATTCCAGATGGGATAGATGTATTCTTAGTTGAGGGAGGAATTAGGAATAAGCATGATGAGCATTTAATTAAAGAAATTAGAGAAAAATCTAAGATTGTTGTAGCCTTTGGAACCTGTGCAGCCTATGGAGGAATCCCAGGGTTAGCTAACCTCTATGATAAAGAAGAGTTATTAAAAGAGGTTTATAACACTGATTCAACAGACAATAAAGGAGAGATGCCTAAGGAAGAGATTCCTGAGTTAACTGACGTCTTAAGACCAATCTCTGACTATGTTAAAGTTGACTATGTTATTCCTGGCTGTCCTCCATGTCCTGATGAAATAGCTAAAGCTTTAGAAGCTATATTAAAAGGAGAAGCTCCAAAGTTGTCTAAAAAAATTGTTTGTGATGAGTGTCCAAGGAAAAAAGAAGGAGTTGTTCCTGAAAAGATACTTAGAAGCTTTGAAGGAAAGCCAGATCCTGAGAAGTGTTTATTTGAGCAAGGATACACTTGCTTAGGAATGGGTACAAGGGCAGGATGTGGGGCTAAGTGTCCAAGTGCTGGAATGCCATGTAGAGGATGCTATGGAAAGACTGATAAGAGCTTAGACTTGGCTTTCAGCTTAGCCAATGCCTATGCAATTGTAGGAGAGCCAGTGTTAGAGATGCCAGATAAAATAGGTTTATTTAATAGATTTACACTTCCAGCTTCATTATTAAACAGAAAAATTAAAAAGTAAAAATCTTTAAACTTTACTGGTGAAATTATGGATAAGATAGTAATTGAGCCTCTATCAAGGCTGGAGGGGCATGGGAAAGTAACTATAACTGTAGCTGAAGGAGAACCTGAGGTTAGGTTACATATTGTAGCCTTAAGAGGATTTGAAAAATTTGTTGTTGGTAGACCAGCTGAGGAAGTTCCAAGAATTGTGCCAAGGATCTGTGGAATTTGTCAAGTTCCTCACCACTTAGCAGCTGTTAAAGCCATAGATATGGCTTGGAATGCTGAAGTTCCAGAGACTGCTAAGCTTTTAAGAGAGTTAATGCTCTTAGGAAATATGATTCATAGCCATGCCTTACACTTCTACTTCCTTGCATCTCCTGACTTCATCTTAGGAGTTGATGCTGATCCATCCATAAGAAATATTGTAGGAGTTATTGAAAAAGAGCCAGAGTTGGCTAAGCAGGCAATAGCATTAAGAAGATTTGGGCAAAAAATAGTTAGTTTTGTTGGAGGAAAACCTATACATCCAATAACAGGAATTCCTGGAGGAATAAGTAAGAAGTTAAGTGAAGAAGAGAGAGATGAGCTTTTAAAGGAAATTGATACAATTATAGAGTATTCTAAGAATGCAGTTGAAGTTGTTAAAAGTATTTTAGAAAAAAATAAAGAGTTATTAAAACTTGGAACTATTGACACATGGTACTTAGGATTGGTTAAGAATGGAGAGCATGAATTCTATGATGGAACCTTAAGATTCTTATCTCCTGATGGAAAGGAAAAGGTTGAGTTTGAAGCTAAGGACTATCTTGACTACATTGGTGAGCATATAGTTCCTCATAGCTATGTTAAGTATCCATTCTATAAAAAAGCTGGATATCCTGATGGGATCTATAGAGTTGGACCTTTAGCTATGCTAAATGTCTGTGACAGTATGGGGACTGAGATAGCTGAAGAGTATAGAAAAGAATATTTAAACACCTATGAATTCCCTGTTAAAGCCTCTCTTGCCTACCATCATGCAAGAATGATTGAGTTAGTTGCAGCTGCTGAAAAGGTTAAGAAGTTGTTGGAGAATGATAAGATTGTTGGTGATGATATAAAGGCTGAAGTTGAGCCAAAAGCTGGTTGGGGGGTTGGAATTGTTGAAGCTCCAAGAGGAATTTTAATACACAACTATGAAACTGATGAGAATGGAATAGTGGTTAAAGGAAATATGATTGTTGCTTCAACTCATAACACCCCAGCTATGGAGTTGGCTATAAAGCAGGCTGTTAAAGAACTATTATAAATGGTGAAAGTTATGGAGATGGATAAGGTTAAGTTAAACTTAATTGAGGTTGTACTTAGAGCTTACGATCCTTGATACTCATGTGCAGCTCATATAATTATCAACAAGAAGAAGAAAAAAGAGGAGAAAAAGAATAAGTAAGATCCGCAACCGAACCCTTTTATGGGAGGTTGCGGATTTCGTTTTTGTTTGGAACTTTTTAAATCATCTTTGAACATAAAACTATATATAGTGTGTGAGTTACACATTATTAATTGGGGGAGAAGTTATGGGAATAAGTATTGATAAGGACTTATGTTTAGTATGCTATGCCTGTCAAGAGGAATGTCCAACAAAGGCAATAGATATAGACAATAACTTTAACACCTGTATTTTATGTTTTAGATGTGTTGAAGCCTGTCCAACTGGAGCTTTATCTAAGGAAACTTTAGAACTTAATGGGAAAACTTTAGAGAAGATAAATTACCTTCCTCACAAGTGTAAAAAGTGTGGAACCTGTGCAGAGGTTTGTTCAACAGGGATTAAGAAGGTTGATGACCAATTTCCTTATTCTAAGGGACACTGTATTTTATGTTTAAAGTGTGTTGACATTTGCCCAATTGATATAATCTCACTTCCAGGAGTTATAGAAAAGCCTAAGAAAAAAATAGAGGTTCCAAAGGAGCCAATTGTTGTTACTGACAACTGTGTTGGCTGTAAAATCTGTATCCCAGAGTGTCCTGTTAATGCTATAACCTTTAATGAAGAAACCAATAAGGTAGAGATTGATAAAAATAAGTGTATTTACTGTAGTATCTGTGCTCAAACTTGTCCATGGAATGCCATCTATGTAGCTGGAAAGATTCCAAAGAAGAGGAGAAAGAAGGTTAAAAGCTTTAAAGTTAATGAAGATAGCTGTGTCTTCTGTAAGCTCTGTGTTGAAATCTGTCCTGGGAATATGATTAAGTCTGATGAATCTAAGTTAGTGGTTATTCCTCCAAAGTCTTGTCCAGCCTGTAAGCTCTGTGTTAATATCTGTCCTGTTAATGCCTTAGAGTTAGATGTTGAGCTAAGCTCCCCACATCCAATAACTGATGAGGGCTTAGTGATCATAGAGGAAGACTTTGATGTCCTTAAAAAGTGTGCTTCAGTCTGTCCAACTGATGCCATTGTTGTGGATGACAAAAATAAAGAAGTTAGGATGTGTATAGTCTGTGGAGCCTGTACTGTTGCCTGTCCAACTGGAGCTTTGAAGTTAGGGAAGATTGAGCATAATGGTAAGGAATATAATAGAATTGAATACAGCCCTTACCTCTGTGATAAGTGTGGGAAATGTGTTGAAGTCTGTCCAATGAAAACCTTAAGATTAACAAGGGGAAGAATTCCTTTAAAAGGATACTGTGTCATGTGTCTCCTCTGTCTAAGTGTAGCTGAGCAGGAGAAAAAGAAAGTCTTAGCTTTAAAATAAGTTTTTAAGGTGGGAATATGAAAGTTGTAGAAAATGTTGTTTGCCCATTCTGTGGAACTCTCTGTGATGACATAGTGGTTATCTTAGATGATGAAGGGCACATAATAGGAACAAGAAATGCATGTAGAATAGGGAATGCTAAATTTATGCATTTTGAAGGGGCTAAGAGATACACTGAGCCAATGATGAGAGAGAACAAAAATGAAGACTTCAAAAAGGTTGATTGGGATACTGCAATAGATGAGAGTGCAAGAATCTTAGCTGAAGCTAAGCTTCCTCTCTTGTATGGATGGAGTTCAACTGAGTGTCATGCTCAAGCTTATGGAGTAGAGTTAGCAAGAGTCTTAGGAGCTGTTATAGACAACACTGCTACCATATGACACGGACCTTCACTAATAGCTGTTCAGGACGTAGGATACCCCGTCTGTACCTTAGGAGAAGTAAAGAATAGAGCTGATCTAATCATATATTGGGCTTGTAACCCAATGCACGCCCACCCAAGACATATGTCAAGATATACAACATTTGCAAGAGGATACTTTAGAGAGAGAGGAAGAGAAGATAGAACTATAGTAGTTGTTGATCCAAGAGAGACTACAACAGCTAAGTTAGCTGATATACACATAAAGGTAGAGCCCCATAAGGATTATGAGTTAGTTAGTGCTATGAGGGCTGTATTGCATGGCTTTGAGTTACAAACTGACAGAGTAGCAGGAGTTCCAGCTGATCTTATCTATGATGCTGTTGAACTCTGTAAGAATGCCCAATTTGGCTGTCTCTTCTTTGGTATGGGAGTGACAATGACAAGAGGAAAGCATAGAAATATAGACAATGCTATTAAATTAGTTGAAGATTTAAATGCTTATACTAAATTCACCCTAATGCCAATGAGAGGACACTACAATGTTAATGGATTCAACCAAGTTCTAACCTGGATAACAGGATTCCCATTCTGTGTAGATTTCTCAAGAGGTTACCCAAGATTTAACCCAGGAGAGACTACAGCTATAGACTTACTATTAAGGGGAGAAGTTGACACCATGCTTGTTGTAGCCTCAGATCCTGGGGCACACTTCCCAGGGAAGGCTTTAGACCATATAGCAAAGATTCCATTAATCTGTGTGGAGCCACATGAAACTCCAACAACTCAGTTAGCTAATATTATACTACCTCCAGCACTCTCTGGTGTTGAAGAGGAGGGAACTGCTTATAGAATGGATGGAGTTCCAATAAAGCTTAAGAAAGTAACTGAACCTCCTGAGGGTGTACTGCCAGATAGAGAGATATTAAAGAGATTAGTTAAGAAGGTTAAAGAATACAAGTAAGTTATAAAGTGATCTCTTTAAATACTGGACTCTCTTTTTCTACTTTTGCATACACTGAGATATAATCCTTTAAACCACTCCAATTTATTTTTTCTCCTAAGACTTCCTGAATTTGGAAGATCCCAGCTTCATTAGATAAGATAACCTCTATTTTTATAGGCCTATCTTTTCCTTCCAAGATAGTAACCTTTTCTACAGAGGCTGCAGAAATTGAGTGAATATCATAGCACTTTCTACATATAGGAATCCTTGATCTCCCCTTAGTCATGTCTGTCCCATCAGCTACAGCTATACACCCAGCTTCTACTGTTATTGAGGGAATCCCTTCACTATGTGAATAAATAGCATGTAAAATTTCAGTGAGCATTTGGTAAGCTTTCTCTTCACTATAGTATTTTTTTAATATCTCCTCTACAATATCCTTAGCTAAGTAAGCTGAATGTAGATGATGCTCCTTTCTATGAACAGAGTTTCCTATGTCATGTAAGTAAGCTCCTACTAAAGTGATAACTAAAGAGTCTTCAAAAGAGCCTTTACACTCCTTAACATAGCTTGGAACAATATTCCTTTTATTTAAAATCTTTAATATTTTTATAGCATTGTTTGCCACAATTCTGGCATGTGTCTTTCCATGATCATTATAACCAAGTCTTTTAACAGCCATAATGTTAGACATTTTCAACAGAGTGTTAACCTTAACATTATTCTCCAACTCATTAAATATTTCTTTAGCCACTCCATTTAATTTTTTTAGCTCTTCCATAATGTTCCCTCTTCTAAGGTGAATCATATGAAATTTAAGATAGCTATCATTGGCCCAGAGAATGCTGGAAAGTCTTCAATTATGAATGCCCTCTTTGGGAAATATATTTCCTTAGTCTCTGAAGTTGGTGGAACTACAAAGATGCCAGTAAAGAGATATTGGGGGAAGATTAAGGTTAGTAGATTAAAGGAAAATCCAATATTTGCTGAAATCATGTTCTCTGACTTAAGTGGTTTATATAGGGGAAATAACAAAGAAGCAGTGCTGTCAAAGAAAGTTTTAGAGGAAACTTACAAAGAAATAGAAAGCTCTGACATGATTATAAATGTTGTTGATGCCACTCAAGGATTAATAAGAAACTTTGAAAAACTTCACCATCTACTTAAATTTAGATATCAAAAACCTATTATAGTTGTAGTTAATAAATATGATTTAATTAATGATACTGTTGCAGAAAACCTTAGAAATAGAATAAGGGAGAGGCTAAAGGCTGAGCCAATTTTTGTCTCAGCCAAGACAGGGGACAATATTGATGTGCTGATAGAGACTATTATTAACCATATTAGGAAGGTGGTTGAATGTTAAAAAGAATAATGGATATTATAAAAGGTAGCAAGGGAAATGGTGTAGATATTAAAAAAAATAAGTATGATAATGTTGAGGAATACTTAGATGAGGTTATTGAAGTTCAGGCCACTCCAGAAGAGGATGATGTAGTTAATATAAAAGTTTGTAAGGTTGAAAATGACAGTGATGCAGTTGAAGCCCTTTTATTGGTTGAGAGTGGAAATATAGTTATAGCTAAGATTCCGCACTTAGAAAAAGAGGCAGATGATGAGTTTTTTGAGATCTTAAGTAAGATGGATGATGAGGTTAGAAAGTATGAAGGAGCCTTAATGATCTTAGGGGATGAATTTTTATTATTAACTCCTAAGAATGTTAGGGTTGAAAAACATAAGTCTTTAGGAGAAGAATAAAAAAGGGAGAAAATAAATGAGTAATACATTAAAAGAAATCTTAGCTGAGAGAAAAAAGCTTATTGAGATGGAGAAAAGGAGTAATATTTTAGAAGATATTAGGAAACTTAAGGAAGAGTTAGGAGTAGAAAGAAAAAGAATTAGTTTAAGGAAAAAAATAAAGCTTTGTAATGATAGATATCCTATAATTACTGAGATAAAGCCAAAGTCACCATCAAAAGGTAGGATAATGGAAATTAAAGAGGAAGATGTTAAAGAAATTGCTGAAAAGATGAAAAGGGGAGGGGCTATAGGAATTTCAGTTCTAACAGAGCCTAAGTTTTTTGGAGGGAGTTATAGAAATTTAGTTTATGCTAAGCTTTCCAAGCTTCCTATTTTGATGAAAGACTTTGTTATTGATAAGTATCAGTTAGATATAGCTAATGAGATCTCTGACTCTGTACTTCTAATAGTTTCAGCTCTAAAAGAGAGATTAGGGGAATTCTTAGACTATGCTGATGATCTCAACTTAGAGCCTCTTGTTGAAGTGCATAATGAGGAAGAGTTAGACTTAGCCTTAGACTTTGGAGCCAAGCTTATTGGAATAAATAGCAGGGACTTAAAAACCTTAAAGATAGATCTAAATACTATAAAGAGGTTAGCTCCTCTCATTCCTAAGAAAGTTGTTAAAGTTGGAGAGAGTGGGATCTATAAAAAGGAGGAATTGGTTGAGATGTTCAACTATGTAGATGGCTATTTAATTGGCTCATCAATTATGGAAAGTGATGATATTGAGAGAAAGGTTAAAGAGCTTAGCTCAAAAGAGTAAAATTTTAGTGAAATTCTATTTTTATTATTTGGTTATTTATCTAATTCTTATGAATCTTGAGCCTCTCTTAATTTATCCAACAGCATACTTAACCTACTCAATTTCAAAGTTATTTTTAGATGTTCAGCTACTGGGAAATATAATAATCTATGGAAACAATAGAATAGAGATTATTGAACCCTGTACAGGAACATTTCTTATAGCCTTATTCTTATCCCTATCTTTTCTATATTCAAAATCCTTTAAATCTTTCCTATTCTCATTAATTTTTGCATTCTTAGCATATTTAATTAATATTCTTAGGCTTGTTTTATCAATTCTTCTCTCCAATAAGTATGGAAACTTTGAAGTGTGGCATGATCTTGTTGGCTATTCTGTAATATCAATCTTTTCATTTTTGTTAGCTCTAATTTACATAAAAATTTTGAGAGATAATTATGCATAAGTATAAAAAAAGCTTGGGACAGCATTTTTTAGTGGATAAGAATTTTGTTTATAAGGCTATAGAAGGAGCTAATTTAAAAGAAGATGATAAAGTCTTAGAGATTGGTTTAGGGAAAGGGATTTTAACAGAAGAGCTTTGTAAGAGAGCTAAGAAAGTTTATGTGATAGAAATTGACAAGAACTTAGAAAGCTTTGCAAACTCCTTAATAAATAAATATAAGAATTTAAATATAATCTGGGATGATGCTCTAAAGGTAAATTTAAAAGAAATAGATTATAATAAAGTTGTTGCCAACCTTCCCTATCAAATCTCTTCTCCAATAACCTTTAAGCTCTTAGATAGAGGCTTTGATCTCTCTGTGTTAATGTACCAATTAGAGTTTGCTAAGAGAATGATAGCCAAGGAAGGGACTAAAGATTATGGAAGATTGTCAGTTTCCCTACAGGCTCAGGCTAATGCTGAAATCTTATGTAAAGTTCCTCCTTCAGCTTTTTACCCAAGGCCAAAGGTTTGGTCAGCATTGGTTAAGATAGAGCCACACAATAAATATAAAATTTTAAATAAAGAGTTTTTCAACAACTTAGTAAGAGGAGCCTTCCAACATAGGAATAAGTTCTTAAAGAAGGCTTTAATTTTAAGTAGCTCTGAACTTGGGTTAAGTAGAGAAGAGTTAAAAAAGATATTGGAGGATATAGAAGATAAAACCTTAGAAAAAAAGGTTTTTAAGGTTTCTGTTGAGGAATTTGTTAATCTGTCAAATAAATTATATGAATATATAAAAGAAAGAAATAGAAAGGGTTAAATAGAAAACAACTATTACTATATAACTGGGTGGGCGTGCGACGCTAACCATCTTCGGGGTATCCTACGTCCTTACACGTCGTAGGACCTGGAGGGGAACCCTCACCAGAGGGACCCTCCAGGAGTTTTTTCTTTTTTAGTAAAATATATTAATTATCTTGAATTAAGGAATTCATCAATTTTCTCAGCTAATTTCTCAAGAGTATATTTGAATATATTATCATCTCTCTCCAATAATGTCATCCTGAACCCATTAAGCTCTGTGCAAAATGAGGTTAGAGGAACTACACATATTCCAGTTGTGGCTAAGAGCTGATATGTAAATTTTTTGTCTAATGTAGTATCTTTTAAAAACTTGTTAATAAAGTTTTCAACCTCTTTATCCTCTATTTTTATCTCCCCTCTATCCTTTTCAAAAACCACTGTTGTATAAAAAGAGCCACAGGTTTTATTTACAACAATATTATCAATATCTTTGAATTTTTTATAAGCTTCATTGCTCCTCTTCTCAAAAAACTTATTTCTCTCTTTTAAATAACTCTTATATCTTCTATCTCCCATAATTCTTGGGATAGCCATCTGTGGAAGAGTTGTAGAGCAAACCTCTATTAGCTTAGCCTTATATATACTATTTATATATCTCCTAAACTCTTCATCCTTATCTGCATTATAAACCTCTATCCAGCCACATCTTGCTCCAGGCCATGGAAGTTCTTTAGAGATTCCTTTTAAAGAGATTCCAGGGACATCATCTATAACCTCTGATAGAAAACAGGGCTTACAGCCATTATAGACTAAGTTACAATAGATTTCATCACAGATAATAAATAAATTATACTCATTGGCAATATCTACAATCTCATCCAATATCTTTTTTGGATACACAGCTCCTGTTGGATTGTCAGGGTTTATTATTAAGATGCCACAGATGTTAGGATTGTATTTAACTCTCTTTTCCAAATCTTCAACATCAGGATACCACTTATTATAAGGATCTAAAAAGTAGGTTAGAGGAGGACATCCAGCATGTGAGCCCTCAGCTGATGAGTGGGTTGAGTAGGAAGGAGAGGGATTTATAACCCTAACCTCCCTTCTTAAAAGACCATATATCTTAGCTATAGCATCTCCTAATCCATTAAAAAAAATAATGTCTTCCTTTGTTATTTGAACACCTCCTCTTTTATTGTTAAGGTTGGCTAAGAATTCCCTTGTTTCATCTAACCCCTTTGTTGGGCAATAGGCATAGCTCTTACTATCTCTCACAAGATCAGCAACTATCTCCTTTATCCAATCTGGAATTTCTTCACCCTTAGCTACAGGGTCTCCAATATTCTCCCAAATAATTTTTCTATTAAATTTTTTTTCTATAAATTTGGCAATTTCAACAATCTCCCTAATCTCATAGCTTAATTCTTTAGCTCCTATGTCTATAATGGGCATTCTCATTTTGAGTTCACCTTAGCTTCCTAAGGAATAGAGTGTTTAATAAAGAACCAAATAAGATTATGCTTAGGTATGATATTAACCTATATAAAATAATTATAGCTAAGGCTAAAACTTTTGGAATAGATTTTAAACTTAAAATATATAGTAAGGAGTACTCAACAATTCCTAACCCTGATGGTGTAAAAGGAATTGCTGTTAATAATGAAGATGATAAGTCAGTAAATATTGAAAATGCTAAACTTAGGTTAATATTTAATGACAAAAAGATAAAATAAAATGTTAATCCCTCTATTAACCAAGCTAAGATAGATAGCAATATAATTATTGGTAAAATATTCAAGTTTATAGTTCTAAGACCTTTTTCAAAGTTTAGTAAGATAGTATATAACAAATTTTTCTTAGCAGTTTTTTTATTTATTAGAATAATTAAAAATGCTAAAATAGGGAGTAGAGTAATTATTATAAATCCATACTGAATAGCATTTTTAATGGCTTCTGGAATATAACTTTTAAAAGCTAAATATCCAGAGATTGATATTAATGACAACATAGTAACTAAATCAAAAAATCTTTCAATGAATATTGTTCCTAAAACTGAAGACATTGAAGAATCTTTTTTCTTTTTTAGTAGGTAAGCTCTATAAACATCTCCTAACTTTGCAGGAGTAATTGAATTAACAAACATTGAAATATAAAATATAATAAATGTTTCTTTTAAGCTTAAGCTTATTTTTAAATTACTTAATAAGAGTTTCCACCTATAACTTTTTATTAGTATTGACATATAAAAACATAAGAATGCAAAGAAAAAATAAAAGAAATTAGTTCTATTTAGAGTAAGAATTAAATGTTGTATATCAACACTTGAAAATATATAGAATATTATAGCTAAGGATATTAAAAATGAAAAAATTGTCTTCTTATTTAACACTAAGTTTTTCATGATAATCAGCTAAAAATTTTTAAATCTCCACTTCAATAGGGTTAATATGGCTTCAACACCATCTTTCCATTTTATTTTTTTACCCTCTTTTTTAGTCCTTGGATAATAGCTTATAGGCACTTCATAGATCTTATATCCTTTCCTTAAAATTTTAGCTGTAATTTCAGGTTCCCAGTCAAATTTATCTCCTTCAGCATTCACCAAAATATCTTTTAGCTCTTTGTGAAACACTTTATAACAAGTAGGCACATCAGTTAAGAATGTAAAATAAAGTAAATTTGTAGCTAAAGTTATTCCTAAACCACCAAGTAAAAAAGATAAATGTGAAAATTTATTCTCTCTTTTTCTTAATCTTGATCCATAAACAACCTTAGCTTTTCCTTCCAATATTGGTTTAATGAGCTTTGGATAATCATTTGGATCATACTCTAAATCAGCATCTTGTATAATAATAATGTCTCCTGTTGAATGCTTAATCCCAATTTTTAAGGCTTTACCCTTTCCTTCATTTTTTTCCTTATTAATAAATATTATATTTTCATTTGGATGTTTTTTTATAAAGTTTCTAATTATCTCTTCTGTTTTATCATTAGACCCATCATTCACTATAATTACCTCTTTTTCTAAAGGTAATTTCACATCTAAAACTTTTTTTAATATTTTTTCAATAGTTTTTTCTTCATTGTATGCTGGAATAACTATTGAAACTTTTTTCATGTTTTCCCATTCTAATATTTTATTTAGTTTAACTTAACTTTGTACAAAACTGCTATTTTTTTACCTTTATAAGTGTAGTTCCAAACCTCAACCAAATATTTATCTAAATCTGGTTTCCATGGGTGAGTATAGTTATAATAGTTCTCTGGAGAGATAATAAGTATATGAAACTTTCTTATATTATCCCCTCTTACTGCCGGATCAATCCAGAAATATAATGGAATATACTTTACTCCATACTTCTCTAACTCTTTCCTATATTCAGGCTTATCTAAAGTCATTAATGGATCGTATATTCCAACTAATCTACCATTTTTATCAAATTGAAATTCAGAATTTATCCAATAGACATCCCAATATAGATATTTAACATGATATTTTTTAATTAGTTCCAACTTTTTCTTTGTGTCATTTCCATAGAGAATAATAGCAGCGTCTAAATCTCTCTGAGGTAGATTAATATATGGATTATTTAGCTGAGCCCATCTATAAACCATAACTTTTCTTCCACTAATTGCATTAATTGCAAAGCTTAACTCTTTTGTAGATAAAATAACATCATTCACATTAGTGTTATTTAGTAAATAGCTTTGTAGTGATAAATACCATGGAGCTATAGGTTGTTTTCCTACATTCGCCCACTTATTATTATTAATATAATTCATAAAGCCAAAGGTTACATTACCAAGCAATAATAGAAATATCATTCCATATATTGTAATCTTTTTTAAGTTTTCTTCGTGGAGTTTTAGATATTCTTTAGTAAAATACAACCCCAATAAAGAGAATAATATACAAGTAACCCAAATGTAGAAAGAACTCATGTAAGTAGGAATGAAATTCATTTTTAATATTGGCTCAGTTATAAAATAGGAGAATGTTGAAATTATAGATCCAAGAGCAAAGAGTTTTAAGAATTCCTTTATTTCAGAGTTTTCAATTTTAAAGTATCCATATATTCCCAACCAAAGGAAAATTGTTAGAACTATATTTTCTAATGATTTAAAATTAAATAAGTAATTAGCTATGGTGTCAAATAGAAACTTTATTTGAATATCTAATCTACCAAAATCTGGAGTATCCATATGGATTCTGTCATAGGGTCTATGTAAGTGATAAACAAAGATTGGCTTATACCAATATAACATCAATATTGGTAAAGAAACAATTCCAAAGATTATCCAATTTTTTAATATTTCTTTGTAGCTTTCTCTATTCTTAATAAATTCATAGGCTAAAAAGACTAAAATTATTAATGTAGCTCCTATAAAACAAACCATGTGTGAAAGGGTTAAAAGTCCATATATAACACCTAAAAATATATAATAGACTAATTTTCTTTCTTTAAAAGACAAATAAAGAGCTAAAATAAAGAGAGGTAGCATAATTTTTAGTGTGAATAGAGTGTATTTTAAAATAGGGTAAGAAGTAATTCCATTAGCTAACACTACACCAATTAGAGCTATCCAATCATCTCTAAATAAAGTTCTAAACAAAACAAACCAGATAACTGAAGCTATTATAAATAACAATACTGAGAAATAGAGCATTCCATGAAGTGTGTCAAAGTTAAATAAATTACAAAATTGTGCACATAAAAATCCATACATTGGTAAGTATCCTGGGATACTATCAAGGATTGCTGAACTTTCAAGAGGGTTTCCTCCATATCTAATATAATTTATAGCTCCCATCTGACAGTAATAGTCTCCTCCATATATTGGAGAAGGTAAAGACTTAAACTGAGAAATTCCTTCATATTGTAAGATTGCTCCAGAAATTATGTAAAAAATCAACAATAGTATTGGCAGCTTTTTATAATTAATCATGATACCACCTTTAAGATTAATTTAAATCTTTCCATTTTAGTAGCCTTTATATAGCTTAGCCAACAAAAGTTTTAATATCATGGACTTTTTTGAGCTTTTTGTTATTTAAGTTTTTCAGGTGGTAGTAAGTGGTTAAGATAGTAGATACTACTTTTAGGGATGCACAACAATCACTGATAGCCACAAGGATGAGAACTGAGGATATGTTACCAATAGCTGAAAAGATGGATGAAGTTGGCTTCTTTGCTATGGAAGTTTGGGGAGGAGCTACATTTGATGCCTGTATTAGATACTTAAATGAAGACCCTTGGGAAAGATTAAGGGCTTTAAAAAAGAAGATTCAGAACACTCCCTTAATGATGCTCTTGAGGGGGCAAAACTTAGTTGGCTATAGGCATTATCCAGATGATATAGTTGAGAAGTTTGTTATCAAAGCCTATGAGAATGGGATAGATATATTTAGAATATTTGATGCTCTAAATGATATAAGGAATATGGAAACAGCAATAAAGACAGCTAAGAGAATTGGAGCTGAAGTTCAGGGGACAATTTGCTACACTATAAGCCCAGTACATACTATAGAAGGGTATATAGAATTAGCTAAAAAGTTGGAAGAGCTTGGATGTGACTATATAGCAATAAAGGACATGGCTGGTTTATTAACTCCCTATGAAGGCTATGAGTTAGTTAAAAGATTAAAGGAAGAGGTTTCCTTACCAATAGATATACATAGCCATTGCACTTCAGGCTTAGCTCCAATGACATACTTAAAAGCTGTTGAGGCAGGAGCTGATATAATAGACTGTGCCATCTCACCATTTGCTATGGGAACTTCTCATCCACCAACTGAAACTATGGTTGTGGCATTTAAAGGAACTAAGTATGATACTGGCTTAGATTTAAAACTATTAAATGAGATTAGAGACTACTTTATAAAGATTAGAGAGAAGTACAAGCTTTTAATATCTCCACACTCTCAAATAGTTGATGCAAGAGTTTTAGTCTACCAAATCCCAGGGGGGATGCTATCTAATTTAATATCCCAACTTAAAGAACAGGGAGCCTTAGATAAATTTGAAGAGGTTCTTAAAGAGGTTCCAAGGGTTAGGAAAGATCTTGGCTATCCTCCATTAGTTACTCCAACCTCTCAAATTGTTGGAACCCAAGCTGTTCTAAATGTCTTAACTGAAGAGAGGTATAAGATAATTACTAATGAAGTGGCAAACTATGTTAAAGGGCTTTATGGAAAGCCACCAGCTCCTATAAATCCAGAGCTATTAAAGAGAGTTTTAGATGAGGGAGAGAAGCCAATAACCTGTAGGCCAGCTGATCTACTAAAGCCAGAGTGGGAGAAGGTTAAGAAGGAAGCTGAGGAGAAAGGAATAGTTAAGAAAGAGGAAGATATCTTAACCTATGCTCTATTCCCACAGATTGCTGTTAAATTCTTAAGAGGAGAGTTAAAAGCTGAGCCAATTCCTAAGGAGAAGAAGATTGAGAAGTTACTAGAAATTCCAACAGAGTATATAGTTGAAGTTGATGGAGAGAGATTTGAGGTTAAGATAGAGCCAAAGATTGGATCTGAATTAATGAGGAAGAAAGAGATAGTGACTGCTGAAGTTGAAGGAGCTGTAACCTCTCCATTCAGAGGAATGGTTACTAAGATTAATGTTAAAGAGGGAGACAAGGTTAAGAAGGGAGATGTAATAGTTGTCTTAGAGGCTATGAAAATGGAACACCCAATTGAGAGTCCAGTGGATGGGACTGTAGAGAAGATATTAATAGATGTTGGAGATGTGGTTAATGTTGGAGATGTAATTATGATCATTAAATAAAAACTCTTTTTTAAGGCGTTAAGTTAATATACTCCTTTCATGTATTTTTCTCCACCAAAATTTTTAAAAAGGGGATGTGGCAAAAGGCTGAACCCTAAAAAGAGGGATAAACATGGGAATATATAAGTATATAAGAGAAGCTTGGAAAAGACCTAAGGAGAGTTATGTTAGACAGCTGTTATGGGAAAGATTACAAAAGTGGAGAAGAGAACCAGCAGTTGTTAGAATAGAGAGACCAACAAGGTTAGATAGAGCAAGAGCTTTAGGTTACAAGCCTAAGCAAGGAGTAATAGTTGTTAGGGTTAGAGTAAGAAGAGGAGGTTTAAGAAAGCAGAGACCAAAGAACTCTAAGAAGCCAGCTACATTGGGAGTTAATAAGATAACAATGGGTAAGTCTATACAAAGAATTGCTGAGGAAAGAGCTGCAAGAAAGTATCCAAATATGGAAGTTTTAAACTCCTACTGGGTAGGAGAGGATGGAAAACATAAGTGGTATGAAGTTATTTTAGTTGATCCTGCAAGCCCAGCTGTACAGGCTGATCCTCAGTTAAACTGGCTCTGTACTGGAAAGCATAGAGGAAGAGCCTTTAGAGGGCTAACCTCAGCTGGTAAGAAGGGAAGAGGTTTAAGAAACAAGGGAATAGGGGCTGAGAAGGTTAGGCCAAGTATAAGGGCTCATGGTAGAAGAGGTAAGTAAATTCTCTTTTTTTATTTTTTTATAAAATTTTAAGCTTGTGAGGGCTTATTATGTATTGGGCAGATAATATAGCCAGTAAGCTAAGTGGAAAGCAAGTTATAGCTACAGGGATAACTCCTTCTGGTCATATTCATATAGGGAATGCAAGGGAAACACTAACTGCTGATGCCATCTATAAGGCTTATTTAAAGAGAGGAGGAGAAGGAGAGCTAATTTTTATAGCTGATACATTTGACCCTTTAAGAAAGCTTTATCCTTTTTTACCTAAGGAGTTTGAACAATACATAGGAATGCCACTGAGTGAAATCCCCTGTCCAGAAGGTTGTTGTCAAAGCTATGCTGATCACTTTTTAAACCCATACATTGAAAGCTTAGAGGATTTGGGGATAGAAATAAAGGTTTATAAGGCAGATGAATGTTATAAAAAAGGCTTATATGATGAGAAGATAGACATGGCTTTAAAAAATAGGGAAAAGATTAGAGAGATTCTAAATAAGTTTAGAAAAGATCCTCTACCAGGGGATTGGTTTCCCATCTTTATGCTCTGTGAAAATTGTAAGAGCTTGAAAACTAAAGTTCTTAACTATGATGGAGAGAAAGTTAAATATGTCTGTGAGAAGTGTGGCTATGAAGGAGAGGCTAAACCTTACAAAGGAAGGGCTAAGCTCCCTTGGAGAGTAGATTGGCCAGCAAGATGGTCTATCTTTAAGGTAACCTTAGAGCCCATGGGTAAAGACCATGCTGCTGCCGGAGGCTCTTATGACACTGGAAAGTTGATAGCTAAGGAAGTCTTTAATTATGAACCTCCTATGAAGGTTGTTTATGAATGGATCCAGCTCAAAATTGGAGATAAAGCTGTTCCTATGAGCTCTTCTAAGGGGGTAGTTTTTGCTGTTAAAGATTGGACTCATATAGCTCATCCAGAGATATTAAGATTCCTTATTTTAAGGAGTAAGCCCTCTAAGCATATAGACTTTGACTTAAAGAAGATTCCTGACTTAGTTGAAGAGTATGATAGATTAGAAGAGTTTTACTTTGAAAATAGAGAGAAGGAGTTGGATGAAGAAGGTTATGAGAAGATAAGAATTTATGAAACCTCAACTCCAAAGATCCCTGAGAAGAAGCCTATCAATGTTCCATATAGATTTTGCTCAATTATTGGACAACTGGCATATAAAGATGGAGATATAGATATGGAAAAGGTCTTTGAAATCCTGAAAAGGAATAACTATAACATAGAGGAATTTGATGACCTTAGCTTAAAGAGGCTTAAAGAAAGGCTAATCATGGCAAGAAATTGGGCTTTAAAGTATGGAGAGAAGTTAGTTATAATTTCTGAAGAGGAGGCTAAGGAGATAGCTAAGAAGTTAAAGGAAAAGCAAAGAGAATGGATAAAGTATTTTGTTGAAAGGCTAAAAGAGATTGAGTTTGATGCTTTAAATATACATGAGCTTATATATCAAACAGCCAAGGAGCTTGGATTAAATCCAAGGGATGCTTTTCAAGCTTCATACTTAATCTTGTTAGGAAAGAAATATGGGCCTAAGTTAGGTAGCTTCTTAGCAAGCTTAGGAAAAGAGTTTGTTATTAAAAGATACTTAAGTGTTATAGAATAATTCTCTCTCCTTTATAGTCTATAACTGCCTTTCCTTTTTCAATATTGTCAAGGTTACTAACTACTTTCCCTATTTTATAGGCATCTATTCCATACTTGTTAGCTATCTTTATTATTTCCTCTCCATTCTCCTCAGAGGTTATGACACAGAAGCCTATTCCCATGTTGAAGGTTTTAAACATCTCCTCTAATGGAACATTTCCAAGCCTTTGAATCTCTTTAAAGATTGGTAAAGGCTCTGGGAAGTTATCTATATGATAGATAACATTTTTATTTAACCTTCTCAACTTCCTAAAGGTTCCTCCTGTTATGTGGGCCAAGCCTTTAACTTCAACTTTTTTAATCATCTCTAAAACTGGTTTAACATAAATCCTTGTTGGAGTTAAGAGCTCTTCTTTAATACTCTTCCCATAGGAGAGTTTGTCATTAATATCCATCTTGTGAATATCAAAGAATATCTTTCTTGCTAAGGTTAGTCCATTACTATGTATCCCAGAGCTTCTTAAGCCTATTATTACATCTCCTTCCCTAACCTTCTCTCCAGTAATTATTTTATCCTTCTCAACAATAGCTAAGGCTGTTCCAGCAAGATCAATTCCTTTAACCATATCTGGCAGTGTAGCTGTTTCTCCACCAACTATATTTATATTGGCCTCTTCAGCTCCTCTATTAAGTCCTTCTCCTATCTGCTTAGCTATTTCCTCTGTAATATGTCCAACAGCTAAGTAATCAACTAAGGCTATAGGCTCAGCCCCTATACAGATGGCATCATTAACATTCATGGCTATCATGTCTATAGGAACTGTGTCAAACTTGTTAGCCATCTCAGCCACTATCATCTTACTTCCAACACCATCAGTAGTTAAAACCAAATAGTAGTTAAGGAATTCAACAGCTCCAGCATAGTGCATAGAAAGAGCTGGCTTTATATCATTTCTCTTAAATTTTATCTGTGAAACCAAGGCTTTAATGATCTTATCCTCATAGTCTATATCTACACCAGCATCTTTGTATGTAATCATTTATATCTCCCTCTTTTTTCTATCTCCATCATCAACTTCAAGATATCTTCAGCTCTCTCATATTCTTTATAACCTTCTAAAAAGTTTTCCCAAATCTCATTAAATTTATTGAAGTGGGTTGATAAAAGAGCTTTCTTAAACACAACTAAGTCAGTAGCCTTATCTTCATCTAAGTTAGAGATCTTAGCTAAACCAAAGTCAATTATATATAAATCCTTGCCATCATAGATAAAGTTTGATGTTGTTAGGTCATTATGGATAATATTATTCTCATGTAACTTTGCTACTATCTTCCCAACTTCTTTAGCCAACTCTACTCTATCCTCAACAATGTCCTTTAAAATTTTTCCATTGATGTAAAGCATAGCCAATCTTTTCTTTTCTAAGTCAATGTCAAAGATGTAAGGGCTTGCAATGCCAAAGTCTTTTATTGTAGCTAAGTATCTTGCCTCTCTTTGGGTTCTTATCTTCCTAAGCCTATTGTCAAGTTCCTCACATCTGTATCTCTTCTTTATCCTCTCCTTGTAAATTATTGGATAGCCAAGATACTCATCTCTCCATATATCAGCCTCAGCTCCTTTTCCAATTAAATGCTCTGGAATCTTTCTCTTCTTTCCCTTCACTTCTTTTATCCAAGTTACCTCAACTTGGTCAGTTCTATAATATGGCTTTATCACAGTTTCCTCAAGTTTCATCCTAACTCCACTTTTATACATTAATAGGCCTAACCAAGCTATCATCACTCCATTGTCTCCACAGAGATCCATTGGTGGAACATAGAAAGAAACTCCCTGTTCTTCAGCCATTGTTTTAACCATCTCTCTCAATCTCTTGTTAGCAGCAACTCCTCCAACTAATAAGACTTCTCCCTTATTTGTGTGTGCTAAAGCTCTCTCAGTGATTTCAGTGAGCATTGAAAATGCATACTCTTGAAGAGAATAACAGATATCTTCTAACTTAAAGCCCTCCTCATACTTCCTTATAGCTGCTGTCAGTAAGCCAGAGAATGCTATATCCATTCCCTTAACAGTATATGGCAAATCTAAAAGCTCTTTCCCTTTTTTAGCAAGCTCCTCTATATATGGCCCTCCAGGGTGTGGTAAGTTGCAGTATCTTGCAAATTGGTCTAAGCAGTTGCCTATAGCAATATCTAAGGTTTCTCCAAACACCCTATACTTCCCAGAGACATAGGCAGTTACTTGAGTATTTCCTCCACTGACATAGAGAGTTAAAGGATCCTCAAGATTTCCCTTTAACTTTCCTATCTCTATGTGTGCTATACAATGATTAACTCCAATAATTGGTTTATTTAATGTTAGTGCTAAAGTCCTTGCCACTGTGGCTGTAACCCTTAAACTTGGCCCCAACCCTGGCCCCTGGGAGAAGGATATTAAGTCTATCTCCTCAGGTGGAACTTTGTCAAAAGCTTCCTTTAAAAGCTTAGGAAAGGTTTCAGCATGGTGATCAGCTGCTTCTCTTGGGTTAATGCCCTGTCTTGGAGGCTTGTAGAGGATAGTTTTATTAAATAAAATATTTCCTTCATCATCAATAATTCCAACTCCTGTTTTCTCAGCTGTTCCCTCTAAACCTAAGCTAATCATTTTCTCTCCCCTATTTAAGTTAGGCACATTATTTATATATAAACTCTATATATACTACTTAAATGCCTAAAAAGTTGTTGGGGGATGTGAGATGTTTAATGAGCCAATAAAGGAAATAATGACTAAAGATGTAGTTACAGTAACACCAGACACTTCAGTGTCAAAAGCCTTAGGGATTATGGAGGAGAATAATTTTCACCACTTAGTTGTTGTTGATAAAAAGGATGGGGTTGAGGAATATTACTTAATCTCTATGAGAGATTTACTTCTTGCCCACAATCCAGAGGAGGAAGTGGCAAGGTTGATGTATAAAGCTCACTGTATCCATGAAGACACCCCTATTATAGATGCTGTCTGTGAAATGATTGATGCTGGACAGAGGGCTGCTCCAATTGTTAACACTTATGGTAAGATGGTTGGAATTGTCACTGATTATGACATAATGGATAGAGCATCAAGAAGTATTATTCTAAAGGACACTCCAGTTAAGAAAGTGATGACAAGACACGTTATAACAATAAATGAGAATGAAACCATTGGTAAGGCAAGGGCTTTAATGAGAGATAACAACATAGGGAGGTTAGTGGTTGTAGATGATGATGGAAAACCTGTGGGTATAGTAACAGAGACTGATATATTAACAAAGGTTTTAAAGCCAAAGAGAAGAATGAGAGCTGGAGATTTAAAGGGAGAGAAGGTTCCAAGGATGGGACAGCCTGTTAAGATGATTATGTCCTCTCCACTAATTACACTTGACTATGATGCCTCTGTAGCTGATGCTGCAAGGTTAATGAAAGAGTATGACATTAGAGGAGTTCCTATAGTTAAAGGAAACATGCTGAAAGGGATTATAACAAGATCAGACATTGCTAAGTATATAGCTGATCTCAAGAAGGGAGCAATGATAGAAGTTGAAATCCATGGAGAGATGGATGAAGAGTTTAGAGACTTGGCTGAGAGGATAATAGCAACAGAAGTTAAGAAGATGGTTAAACATGCTGGAAAGGTTCACTGGATAAAGATAAATATTAAGAAAGAGAGGGACAAGGGAGGAACTCCATACTATAGGGTTGTAACATATGTTAAAACTCCAAATAAGTTATATGTTGGAGAGGGTAAGCCAAAGGCTTCACTACCAAAGAGGTTAGAGGCTGAAGGAGAAGATGTTGGCTATGTCTCTGGAAAGGAGAGATGGGAGTTTATAGACATCTTAAAAGAGTCTTTAGAATCAGTATTAAAGCAGATTGAAGCAGACTTTGATAGGGTTAATCCTAAGCATATGAAGAGATTGCCAGAGAAGGAATAGATTGATGGCTATGGATGTTGAGAATATTGTTAGAGGGCTAATTAAAGAAACAAGCCTTAGGGTTAAGAGAAAAACCTTAGGAGAACTTTTAAATGAAGAAAAGCCACATGTTATAATAAACAATAAAAGACATAGAATAAAGAGGAGGGAGCTGGAACTTTTAAAGGAAATCTCAGAGCTGAGTTTAAAACTTCCCATTGTTTTAGAGTATGACATGGTGGCTAATGCTATAGTGGTTAAGGGAAAAGAGGAAGTTAAGGTTATTAAAAAAATTTTGGGTAAGGAAGTGAATATATTTGATGATGATAACATTCTCTACATTTATAAGCCAGAGCTTTTAGAGGTTAGGAAAAAGTTACCAACAGCTACACAACTGATATTTAGGTTTTCACTATGAAATACTATGGAAAGGATCCAATAAAAAAATTTTTGAAAGATCCTAAAAAAAGAGAGCTTCTTTATAAATTTTTCTTTATTTTAAGTGTCTGGGTTTGGCTTGCTATGTTTATAGGCTTTATAATATTTTTAATTTATTTTATTAAGGTGATTCTATGAATCCCTATATAATTATATTTGCAATTCTTTCACTAACCTTCTCAGCCCTTACTGGATTAAGGTTAGCCTTTAAAAAAGAAACTTCCAACGTCCTTATTGGAGAGGGAATTATAACAGTAACTGTAGGAACTCTTATAGTATTGTTATCAAAAATTTATAACATTCCTTTTGCTGGTTCAATTGCCTTAGCTATTATCATCTGTGGAGCTGTTGGAACCTTAGCCTTCTGTAAGGTTATTGGTGGAGACAATGAAAAAAGATAATATCTTTATTGTAATTCCTGCCTACAATGAGGAAAAGATGATACAAAAAACAATAAGAGGTTTAAAAAAGGAGGGTTATAAAAATATAGTGGTTGTTGATGATGGCTCTCAAGATAACACCTTTGAAAAGGCTAAGGAAGAGGATGTAATAGTTTGTAGGCATATTGTAAATAGAGGACTTGGTGGAGCCTTAGGAACTGGAATTAAATGCTCTCTACAGTATAAGCCAGAGATTATAGTAACCTTTGATGCTGATGGACAACATGATCCAAAAGATGTTGAGAAAGTTGTTAAACCTATCTTAGAAGGTTATGACTTTGTTATTGGTAGTAGGTTATTGGATAAGGAAGAGCTAAAAAATATGCCTCTTGTTAAAAGGATAGGTAATTTTGGACTGAACTTTATAACTTTTTTGTTAGGTGGCTATTTAGTAACAGATAGCCAGAGTGGTTTAAGAGCCTTTAACTATAAAGCTGCTGAGAAGGTTGTTGAAGAGTTAAAGAGTGATAGATATGAAGTTTCTTCAGAATTTTTAGTTATTGCCAAGAGAAATAAATTTAAAATTAAAGAGGTTCCTATAAAAACAATTTACACAGACTACTCAATGAAAAAAGGAACCAATGTAGTGACTGGCTTTAAGATATTTTTAAAGTTACTTCTCCAAAAACTCTTTTAAAGGTTTTTATCATGGATCCTAAGAAAATTGTACTTAAAGAGAGTGAGGAGATTGAAGGGATTCCAATTGAGGGGCCTTGGTTGGAGGAGAATATAAATTTAGATGAAATAATCAAAAATTACTACTTAAAAATTGGTTTTCAGGCTACTCACTTGGGGAAGGCTATAAAAATTTGGAAGAAGATAGAGAGGCTTAGAGAAAAGGAAGAGGTTAGAGTATTTTTAGGCTATACTTCAAACATTGTTTCCTCTGGGTTAAGGGAGATAATAAGTTACTTGGTTAAAAATAAAAAGGTTGATGTGATTGTAACAACAGCTGGAGGGGTTGAGGAAGATTTTATAAAGTGCTTAAAGCCCTTCATCTTAGGGAACTGGAAAGCTGATGGAAGGCTTTTGAGAGAGAAGGGGATCAATAGGATAGGGAATATATTTGTGCCAAATGATAGATATATAGAGTTTGAGAAGTACATGATGGAATTCTTCTCCTCCCTGGAAGGGAAAAAAGTAACTCCAAGTGAATTCTGCTATAAATTAGGGGAATTTATGGACAAAAAGTTAGGGAAGGAGAAGGAGAAATCTATTTTATACTGGGCTTATAAAAATAATATTCCAATATTTTGCCCAGCACTAACTGATGGCTCTATTGGAGACATGCTCTACTTTTATAAGAAGTATAATAAAGATAGCTCTCTAACCATTGATATAGCTGATGATATAGTTAAGTTGAATGACTTAGCAATAACTGCTAAAAAAACAGCCTGTATAGTTTTAGGTGGCTCTCTACCAAAGCATGCTATTATAAATGCCAATCTATTTAGGGAAGGGACAGATTACGCTATATATATAACTACAGCCCTCCCCTGGGATGGTTCTTTAAGTGGAGCCCCTCCTGAGGAAGGGGTAAGTTGGGGAAAGATTGGGAAAGAGGCTGACTATGTAGAGATATGGGGAGATGCCACTATAATATTTCCAATCCTTGTTTATTGTACATTCAAATAGTTTAATAGTAATCTTTAAATATCTTTGTTTAAAATAACCCATGGAGGAATCTTTAAAGGTGGGAAACATGGAAAGAATATACACCATCTCTCTTAGGGATGTTATAAACAAATCAACAAGAAAAAAGAGAGCTCCAAGAGCTATAAAAAAGATAAGAGAGTTTTTAATGAGACATATGAAGGCTAAGGAGGTTAAGATAAGTAATGAGTTGAATGAGAAGGTTTGGGAGAGAGGGATAGAGAAGCCTCCAGCAAGGGTTAGGGTTAAAGCTGTAAAAACTGAAGATGGAACTGTCATAGCTGAACTCTTAGAGTGATTTATATGATAATAAGAAAGTATTTCTCAGGAATTCCAAATATTGGAGTTCTTGCTCTAACCACTGAGGAGCTAACCCTTCTACCTCTCTTTTTATCTGAGAAAGATGTTTCAGAAGTGAAGGAAGCTTTAAAGACTGAGGTTTTTAAAACAAATATAGCCAACAGCTCTTTAATTGGCTCTTTAGCAGCTGCTAATAGTAGGGTTATCTTACTCCCTGGAATTGTTGAGGATGAAGAGGTTGAAGGGATAAAAAATTTCATTAGAGAGTTAGGCTTAGATGTCAGTGTAGAAATAATAAATGTTAAAAACACTGCCTTAGGAAATTTAATATTGGTTAATGACTATGGTTGCTTAATCTCAAAGGAGTTAGAGGATTTCAAAAAAGAGATTGAGGATATCTTCAACTTACCAACTGAAGTTGGAACCATAGCTGATCTTCCAACTGTTGGAAGTAATGCTGTTGTAACAAATAAGGGATTATTTACTCATCCATTAGTTGAAGAGGATGAATTAAAGGCTTTAAAAGAGCTATTTAAAGTTGAATACTGTGGGAAGGGAACAGTTAATAAAGGAAGTACTTCAGTAGGTTCAGGGATTATAGCCAATACAAAAGGAATTATAGTTGGTGGAGACACAACAGGGCCAGAGATTTTACAAATAGAGGATGCTCTTGGTTTAATCTAATTTTTTTGCTAAAAGTAAAGCACAGTATTCTCCACAGATTGAACAAGCTTTTTCATCTTTTGATGGAATCTCTTCTCTCATTCTCTTAGCCTTCTCTCCATCAATGGCTATTTTAAACATCTCTTCCCAGTCTTGGTTTCTCCTTGCATATGCCATTCTCTTCTCAAGCTCCCAGGCTATTTTATTTCCCTTAGCCACATCTGCAGCTTGAGCAGCTATTTTGGTTACTATAACTCCCTCTTTCACATCCTCAACTGTTGGTAACCTTAAATGCTCTGCAGGAGTGACATAGCATAGAAAGTCAGCTCCATAATAGCCAGCTAAGGCTCCTCCAATGGCTGCTGTTATGTGATCATAACCAGGAGCTATATCTGTAACCACTGGCCCTAAAACATAGAAAGGAGCATTCTTACAAACACTCTTTTGTATCCTTATGTTTGCCTCTATGTTATTTATTGGCACATGCCCAGGCCCTTCAACCATACACTGAACTCCTTTCTCTCTTGCTCTCTCAACAAGTTCTCCTAAGATGATAAGCTCTTCTATCTGAGCTCTGTCTGTATTATCCAATAAACAACCTGGTCTCATCCCATCTCCTAAGCTTATGGTAACATCATACTCTTTCAAGATGTCTAAGAGATAGTCATAATTCTTATAGAGAGGATTTTCTTCATTGTTATGAACTATGTAGGCTGCTAAGAAAGAGCCACCTCTACTAACTATTCCTAAAACTCTTCCACTTTTTTTTAGCCTTTCAACACTCTCCTTAGTTATTCCACAGTGGAGAGTCATAAAGTCTACTCCTTCCTTTGCTTGATTTTCAATAACCTTAAAGATTAAGTCCTCATCCATATCTACAACTCTTCCATACTTCTCCTTAGCTATCTTTCCAACCTCATAGATTGGAACAGTTCCAACTGGTAGCTTGCTATTGTTTAGAATAGCCTTTCTTATCTCTTTTAAGTCTCCTCCAGTACTTAGGTCCATTATTGTATCTGCTCCATACTTCTCAGCAACCTTAGCTTTTTCAATCTCTAAGTTTATATCCACTAAGTCAGGAGAGGTTCCTATATTGGCATTAACCTTAGTTCTTAACCCCTTCCCTATTCCTACAGGCTTACACTCCCTATTAACATTTTTAGGAATAACTACATAGCCCTTAGCTACATATCTAACAAGTTTTTCCAGCTCTATTTTTTCCTCCTTAGCTATTATTTTCATCTCTTCAGTCACTTCTCCTCTCTTAGCAGAGATCATTTGAGTCATTTTACATCCTCTCAGGAGCTTTAATTCCAAGTAAATTTAAACCATTTTTGATAACTATCTTTGTAGCCTTCACTAATGCCAATCTCTCCCTTTTATATTCACTCTTTAAAATTGGGCACTTCTCATAGAATTTATTGAACTTCTTGGCCAACTCTATTAAATAGTTTGCCAATATATGAACTCTCCTTTTCTCAGCAGATTCTTTAATAACTTCCTTAAACTTATCAAGCATTTTTATCAATTCTTTCTCTTCCTTCTCTAAGTTATATGAGAAGTTTAAGCTCTCACTATCATTAGCTTCTCTCAATATTGAGGAGGCTCTAACATGGGCATACTGAATTAAAGGACAGCCAACCTTTTCAAAGTCTAAAGCCTCTTCCCATCTAAAGATCAATGGCTTCTCTGGAGAAACTTTAGCTATGTTGAATCTAACTGATCCTAAGGCTATATCTCTCTCAACTGAAACATTTCTTTTTTCACACTCTTCTTTAGCCCTCTTTAAAGCCTCTTCTAAGAGTTCATCAGCACTAATAAACCTTCCCTTCCTTGTACTCATTGACCCCTCTGGTAGGGAAATGAATTCATAAAACACTATCTCAGGCTCTTTCTCACAGCCTAAGAGTTTTAAAGCAGCTTTAACCATTTCAGCAGTTAGTTTATGGTCAGCCCCTAAGACATCTATAACTATGTCAGCATTTCTCAACTTATCCAAGTGATAGGCTATATCTCTTGTTGAATATAGAGAGGTTCCATTAGACCTTGCTAAAACCATCTTCTTCTCAATTCCAAAGTCTTCTAAGGAGAGGAGGTAAGTATCTTCCTTAATAACCTTTCCAGTTTCCATTAACCTCTTTATTACTTCCTTAACTAAGCCATTTCTTACATAAGAGCTTTCCCAAACAAATTTATCATGCTCTATATCCAAGTTCTTTAAGGTTTCTTTAATTCCCTCTAAGGCATAATTGACAGCAAACTCAAATTTTTTAGTTATTTCATTTTCTTCATTCTTCTCTAAGCTCTCCTCATAGAGCTTCATCAATTCACTAATCTTTTCCTCCTCTTCCTTATGCTCCTCTAAATATTTGTTGATCTTAACATAAACCTCAGCTATAGCATGATCTTTCTTTTTCTCCTTATCTAATCCAAATTTTTCAATTCCATAAACCACTAAAGCCATCTGTCTGCCCATGTCATTGACATAGTAGTGAGTTTCAACCTCATAGCCATAAAACTCCAAGATTCTCTTTAAACAGTCTCCAATAATGGCATTTCTTAAATGTCCTATATGTAAAGGACCATTAGGATTGGCTGAAGTATGCTCTAAAATAATCTTTTCCTTCTTCTCCCCTCTTCCATAGTCACTTTTTTTCTCAAGAATCTCTCCAATAACTTGCCTTCCATAAATTTCATAGTCTAAGTAAAAGTTTATGTAGCCATTAACTACCTTTATCTCCTTAACTCCCTCTACTTTTAAATCTTTTACAAGTTCCTCTGCAATCTCCTTAGGATTTCTTTTTAATTCCTTAGCTAACCTAAAAGCTACATTGACAGAAAAGTCTCCCATCTCTATCTTGGGAGGTTCATCAACATTAACTTCAATATCAACATTAAATTTTTCTAATATCTTTTTCTTCACTTCTTCCTTTATTATCTCTTTCATGTTTCTTCCCTATCTTTATATTATCTTGATATATCCTTATGCCTCTTAGCCATAGCTTTCTCATAATGATTAACAGCCTTTTCCATCTCTCCCCTTTCCTCATAGAGTCTTGCTAAGTTTAGTAAAGCTCTTACATTATCAGGATATAGGGCTACACATCTATTATAGGCTTCAATAGCCTTATTTTCCTCTCCCAATTCTTCATAAGCTTGTCCCAAGTAGTACCATAATGTTGTGTCATCATCTCTAATTTCTAATCCCATCTTAGCATACTTTACAGCCTCATCAAACTTCCCAAGAACTAAACAGAGAGAAACAAGGTGTTTTATAGCATCTAACCATCTAACATTAAGCTCATCAATTAATTTTTTAAATGTTTCATATGCCTTATGGTAATTTCCTAACCTTCTTAGTAAGGATCCTTTCATGTATAAGAGAACTCTATTATCTGGATCCAACTCTAAACCTTTCTCAATTACAGATAAAGCTTCTTCATATCTTCCTAACCCTCTTAGAGCATAAGCCTTTTTTGTGAGAAGTAAAAGAGAATCTGGATACTTAATTAAGAGCCTATCACAAATTTCTATCATATCTTTAAACTTTCCCAAACTTTCTAAGCAAAGAAGCTCAGTTAAACTTAAAATTATTGATTCTTTAAATTCTAAATTCTTTATATATTCAAGAGCTTTTTTAGAATCAACTAACATTAGGATATTCATTAACAAAACTTTGACTATTGGATTTTTTCCTTCTTTTAGTAAAGATTCACATATCTCTATCTCTTTATTAATTTTTCCCTCTAAATCCATTATTAAGGCTTTTATAAGCTTGTTTATCTCTAAGGATTCATCAGCATTTATTGACATTTCTATATAATATAATGCCTTAGTAATATCATCCTTGTCTAAGTTTTTATAGCTTAGTAGTAGATAGTATAAAGCTTCCAAAAACTTTAACTTCTCATCCATAACCATCACACAATTTAAATTTTTAGTATAACTTATAACTTTAAACTTTTTTTATTCTTTTTTAATTTATATAACTCTTTTTATAGCATTCCAAACTAAAAAGCTCTGTGGCTTTAAAGTTCCTTTAATAGGATCTAAGAATAAAATGTTCTTCTTGACTAAGTAAATATAAATTGGAGTAGGAATTTCTTTTCTGTCTATTTCATATTTCTCTTTGAACAATTTGAGAGCTTTAATTATCTCTTCTTTTTTTAACTCAATAGTTTCACTTTCAATTTGTATTTTTGGTTTTGAGTAATTTAAGATCTCTAAGAATGTACTTAACTTTTGAGTAGTATCGTTTAGTAAGTAGTCTAATATTTCTTTTAGATTTTTAATTTTGAGTTCTTGGATGACGTAAATTATATCTACAGGTTTCCCTCCAACGTAGGAATAAATTAATTCTTTTTCTTCATTTGAGAGTTTTTTATCTAAAATGCTTTCAGCTAAAAAATCCATAAACTTTAAAGCAGTCTCTTTATCAAAGTCGTCAACTAATAAATATTTAGCTCTACCGTTTAACATCGCTTCATTATAAACTTTCTCAATAAATAAAGAATCTGAACTTAAACAAAATACATAAGATAAATGAAGCTCTTTAGTTAAACTTATGAAGTAATTAAAAAGCTCATAAATCAAAAAGCCGTTAATTTTTAAATCCCCTATCTTTTGAAGCTCGTCTAAGATAATTATCGGCTTCTTTCCCTCTTTCCTAAGCTCTAATAAAATATTAGTTATATACCTAAAAACGTTCTTCTCTTCTTTTTTTGTTAATAACACTTCTAAAACGTTCTTAGGAACAGGAATTCCAAAGAGAACAGAAGAATCTTTAATTAAACCTTTAACCAATTCAATAGGGTCTTTATCCTCTTCATACTCCTCAAAGAGAACCTCTATAAAATCTTCATATTTAGAAATAAAGTATCTTCTAAGATTTATGTAAAACACCACATATTTATCATCAAGCTTATTAATAACTTCGTTAATTAAAGCTGTTTTCCCACTATTAATAGGCCCATAAATAAAATAGATAAAATTAGGCTCAAACTCCAAAATAGAAAGAATTTCTCTAATCTCTTTCTCTCGGTTAAAAAATCTCATTTGATCACCAAAAAATTTTAACGTTAAAAATAAAAAATTAAATCAAAAAAACATTATCTATTCCTTTTAAAATAAATTAACAAAGCTTCTTTAACTCTCCAGTCTCAATATCTATTATATATCCTTCAACTTCTATATCATTTGGAATTGCTGGGTGGTTTTTTATAAGCTCTACTCCTTTAATGACATTTTCCTCTTCATCATCAATTTTATTTAACCAGCATTTGAAATTTGGAGTGAAGTAAGGATTTGCTCCTCTCTTAATCATCTCCCTTTTAATGCTTTCAACATCAACTGACTTCATCCCACAGTCAGTATGTCCAATAACCCAAATCTTCTCTACTCCCAAGCAATAAATTGCTACAACAAGAGACCTTATAACATCATCAGTTACCACATTCCCAGCATTTTTAATAACTTTAGCATCTCCTCTTTTTATTCCTAATTTTTCAGAGAGGAAATTCACAAGCCTGGCATCCATACATGTAACTATTGCAAGTTTTTTCTTAGGTGTAGCATTACCCATTTTTTCAACCTCTAAATTTTTTACCCTATTAAAAAATAGATTTAGCTATATAAACATTATATTGGCTAATTATCAAGCTTCTTTTTAAGGAGTTCAATAACCCTCCTTGGCTCAGCTCTTCCTTTGGTTATTTTCATAACTTGCCCCATAAGGAAGTTTAAAGCTTCCTTCTTACCACTTAGATAGTCTTCAACTGCCTTAGGATTGTTTTTAATGGCTTCCTCAACTGCCTTCTCTAAGAAGTTAGTATCTTTAATAACCTTTAGTCCTTTCTCTTCAACAATTTCCTTAGGAGTCTTTTTTCCTCTATTTATGACAAGCTCATCAACCAAATCCTTAGCTATCTTTTGAGAGATTACTTCATCCTTTATCAGCTTAATTAGCTCAACCATATGCTCTGGCTTAATGCCACTCTCATAGAGATCAACTTTATGATACTGCAGTGATCTCCTAAGCTCATTCCTTATCCATGTGACTGCAAGATCAACATCCTCTTTCCCTAAAGCTTTAACAACTTTCTCAAAAAGCTCAGCCATGTCTAAATCTGAAACTAAGACTTCAGCATCTTTCTCATTAACTCCATATTCCTCTATAAATCTCTTCTTCTTCTCTAAAGGAGTTTCTGGCATCTCTTCCTCTATCTTTCTTAACCAATCTTCAGTTATAATAATAGGCTGTATGTCAGGATCTGGAATATATCTATAATCTTCAGCTGTTTCCTTTGCTCTCATGCTCTTAGTTATCATCTGACTCTCTAAGAAAGCTCTTGTTTCCCTCTTAACCTTCCCTCCTCTCTTTATAATGTTTTTTTGTCTAATTAATTCATACTTTAAAACCTTATAAACTCCTTTTATTGAGTTTATGTTTTTAACCTCAACCCTCTCTCCCTGGACACCCATATAGTTTATAGAGATGTTAACATCAGCTCTCATTGTTCCTTCTCCTCTTAAGGAGCCAAGATATCTAAAGAGAGTCATTAAATTTTTTAAGAAAGCTCTTGCCTCTTCAGGACTCTTTATATCTGGCTTTGTAACTATCTCTATTAAAGGAGTTCCACTTCTGTTATAATCAACTAACCCTAAGCTTGGATTGTACTGTCCAGGATCCTCTTCTAAGTGAACCTCCTCTATCCCTATGCCTAAGAATTCTCCATCTACCCCTATAGGTGTTGATGTCCTCTGATAACCACTTGGGAGATCAGGATAGTCATAGTGTTTCCTCTGGAAGTAAATTTCCTTATCAGTTATGATTTTACAACCCAACATTCTTGCAACCATTATGGCTATTTCAACAGCCCTTTTATTTGGAGCCATTGGCTTAGCTCCTGGTAGGCCAAGACAGATGGGGCAGACATTAGTGTTAGGCTCAACATCTAAATAGTTAGTTGGACAGCTACAGAAGAGTTTTGACTTAGTGTCTATCTGGACATGTATCTCTAAACCACATTTCATTTTAGCCTCTTCCAAGGGTTTCACCCTTTCACTTCTTTAATAATATTGGCCATAGCTATACAGCCATCTCCAACAGCTTTAGCCACTTGCATAACTCCTCCTCTAACATCTCCAGCTGCATAGATGCCTTTAATGTTGGTTCTACAATTTTCATCAGTTATAATAAACCCTCTCTTATCCAACTTAACCTTCCCTTTTAAAAATTCAGTGTTTGGCTCATGCCCTAAGCTTATAAAGATTCCATCAGCTTTAATATCCATCTCTTTCCCATCAACCTCTATCTTAATTCCCTCAGCCTTCTCCTCTCCTAAGATTTTTAAAGGCTTAGCATTGTAAATAATCTCTAAATTTTTAATTTCTTTTAGTCTATCAAGCATTATAGGCTCAGCAACTTTTAAATCACTTTTGTCAGTTATCAAAATTATTTTTTTGGCTATATCCTTTAAATTTATGGCACTCATCACTGCTGGGGTGTCTCTCCCAAAGACAATAACATCCTTATTTAGGTAGAAGAAGGCATCACACATAGTACAGTAACTAACCCCCTTTCCTATAAATTTCTCCTCTATTCCTAACCTCTTTGGCTTAGTTCCAGTTGCTATTAAGATAGTCTTAGTTTCATACTCATTCTTATTTGTTATAACCTTATGCTTCCCTTCCCCTATCTCTATATCAACAACTTCCTCATAAACAATAGGTAGTTTAAATTTTTCAGCATGCTTTCTAAATCTCTCAGCTAATTCAAACCCTCTAATTTCCTCAAATCCAGGATAGTTTTCAACTATCCCAGCCTCAGCTATTCTACCCCCAGCATTCTCTTTTTCTATACATAGGGCTTTTAACTTTCCCCTCATGGCATAAATTCCAGCTGTTAATCCACTTGGCCCAGCTCCTATAATTATGGTGTCATACATAACTAACCCTCTTTCATCTTTTTAAGGAACTCTTCTATCTTACTTATGGTTTTCTCACTTATTATATGCTCTATCTTACAGGCATCTTCATCAGCAGTTTTTTCATCAATCCCTAAGAAGATAAAGAATTCTTTTAGGATGGTATGTTTTCTATCCAACCTCTTAGCTAAGTTCTCTCCTTTCTCAGTTAGCCTTATCTCCCCATATTTCTCATGCTCAATATAACCTAAGTTCTTCAATTTCTTTATCATCTCTGAAACAGTTGAAGGAGATAAGTTAAGATGTTCACAGATATCTTTAACCTTAACCCTCCTATTTTTTGACAACTTATAGATAGTTTCTATATATTCCTCTATCCGTATCATTTATATATCCCTATACTCTAATATTTTTCATAAGACATTTTTAGGACTTCAATAACTGGCAATCTCTCCCCAGAGAGGAAGGAGAGAGTTGAACCTCCTCCAGTACTAATATGATCAATCTTATCAGAAAAGCCATAGAGTTCAGCAACAGCTGATAGATGCCCTCCACCTATGACAGTGAAGGCTTTAGAGTTAGCCATAGCCTCTAACAACTTTCTTGTCCCATAGCTAAACTTTTCTTTTTCAAAAACTCCTGCAGGGCCATTGGCTACTATTGTCTTAGCCTCTTTTAATACTTCACTATAAATTTCAATGGTTTCACTACCTATATCATAGGCAGGCTTATCTATCTTCTCAGTAACTTTCCTCTCAACTCTCTCTCCATCAACCTCTAAGGCTAAATCTACAGGAGTTAATATTTTTTCTCCATATTTTTCCAATAACTTCTTAGCCTTCTCTATCTCTCCCTCTAAGCCAAGATTCTTTATAATCTCTTTATTCTCCCTTCCTAAGTCATAGCCCTTAGCTATTAAAAAGATGTTCCCTACAACTCCCGAAGTTAATATCTTATCAACCTTCTCTATAACATTCATCATAATCTTTATAGAGTCATCAGCCTTAGCCCCCCCTAAGGAATAAACACAGGGATTTTCAGGATCATCCCTAACTTTAGATAACACTTTAATCTCCTTCTCCATCAACCTCCCAGCAATAGCTGGCATGTAGTAGGAGAAGCCAACTAAAGAAGGCTGAGCCCTATGGGCTGCTGGAAAAGCATCATTTATAAAGTAATTAAAGAGAGGAGCTAACTTTTTAATGAAGTAAGTTTCTCCCTGTTTCTTTGGAGTAATTCCCTCCCACTTCTTCCAATCACTTAAAACTTCCTCTGAGCTAAATCTTACATTCTCTAACATAATAGCTTCTCCAGGTTCTAAGTTTAATATTCTCTCTCTAACTCTCCTACTAAACAACTCATCAATAAACTCAACTTCATGATTTAAATGCTCACTTAAAACCTTACAATGCTCACTTAGGGAGGTAAAGTCTTTCTTTCCTGGCCTACTCTGATGGGCTAAGATAGTAACTTTAGCCTCACTGTTTATAAGCTCTTTTAAAGTGTCACAAACCTCTCTAATTCTTTTGTCATCTAATATCTCTCCACTGTCTGGATCCAATGGACAGTTAATATCTACCCTAACAACAACACTTTTGTTATTGAAATCAAAGTTATCCATTGTTAGAAACATACAGCCACCTCCAAGAAAATTTATTTTTAGTTCATAATTTGAAAAAAATAGTTAATAAACATTATATATTTTAAATTGGTGAAACTATGGACATAAATGAAAGAATTGATGTTCTCTCAAGGAAACTTTTAGAGATTGAGAAAAGAGTAGACCTAAAAATTAAAGAGAGTGAGAAAAAATTGGAAAAGATGGAGAATGAAAAGAAAATTAGGGAAATTTTGTTAGTCTCAATAATCTATTTAAAAATTTTAGAGGAAACTAAGAAAAACTTTAGAATCTTGAGACTAAAAATACTTATTTTATATATTTTAATAGCTATCTTATACATTATTAATATCATCATCTTAGTGAAGGTGATCACTTGAACATCATAGAGGTTTGTAAAGCTCTCTATAATAGAAAGTATGTAGTGGGAAGTGGAGGGAACATTTCTATCAGAGAGGGAGATAGAATTTATATAACTCCAACTGGCTCAATCCTTGGCTTCTTGGATTGGAATGACTTGGCTATAGTTAAATTGAATGGAGAGGTTGTCAGAGGAAAGCCATCTTCAGAGTTAAATTTACACCTTAAGATATACCAAAAAAGAGAGGATGTTAAAGCTATTATTCACACTCATTCTTTACTCTCAACCTATATAGGAAGTAGAAGAGAGATTGAGATGAAAACCTTTGAGGGAAAACACTTCATTAAAAAAATTAGTTATGTTGATTTTTTAGAGCCTGGAAGTTTAGAGCTTGCTGAAGAGGTTTCTAAGCAGGATGGAGATGTGATTATTTTAAAAGATCATGGTATTGTAGCATTGGGAAAGAGTTTAGAAGAAGCTTATATCAAAGTTGAAGTCTTAGAAGAGCAGGCTAAGTTAAATTTATTAGATCTCTTACTTAACTCTCTCTAATTCACTGACAATATTCCATATCTGAGTTCTTGTATATGGTGGCATGTTTGGATCATTTTCAATTTCATTTAAAACATCTATAGCCTTAGCACTTCTAACTATTGGTTCTTCAGCTTCATTTAAAATTATCTCCTTAGCCTTCTCAGCAGCTCCTCTTATGTTTCTTGGAACTGTAGTATCATTTATAATCTCATCCAGCATCATAACAACAGCCTTTAAAATCTCCTCAGAACTCATTGCTTCTTTAGCAGCTCCACCAAAAACCATAGGATTTCTCACCTCCTAAAATAGAAAGTTAAGCTAAATAATTAAATTGTATTCCAATGTTATATATTTTTTGTGTTAATAGTTATTAATTTATTTAAATAGATTTAGGAGGTTAATCTATGAAAGAAGTGACTTATGATGATTATTTTGAATTTATCAAAGAGCATAGCTATGTAACCATAGAGGATACAAAACTTGAAATAGGGAAAGACTGGAAAATAAAGAAATTTCAGCCAGACAATTTTGAGTTAGAGCCTACAAATGTCTGGAGCTTTCCTAAAAGAGGAGATTGGGCAACACATTACTTAAACTCTAAGTATAGAGGAAATTGGGCTCCTCAAGTGGCAAGGAATTTAATATTAAGATACTCTAAGGAAGGAGAAACAGTATTAGATCCCTTTGTAGGCTCTGGAACCACACTTATAGAGGCTAAGCTATTATTTAGAAATGCTATAGGAGTTGATATAAATAGAGATGCTGTTATGCTAACTTTAGATAGGCTTAGATTTAACTATAACCCCTTAGACATTAATGAAAAGCCAAAAACTTGGATAAAGGTTTTTGTTGGAGATGCAAGGAATTTAGATAAGATTGAAGATGAAAGTATAGATCTTATAGCTACCCATCCTCCATATGTTAATATTGTTAAATATACAAAGAAGTCAGAGGTTGATGGAGATCTGTCTAAAGTGAGATCTGTTGAAGACTTTGTAAATGAGATGAGAAAAGTGGCAAGAGAGTTTTTTAGAGTCTTAAAGCCTGGAAGATATTGTGCTATTCTAATAGGAGATACAAGGAGAAATAAACACCATGTTCCAGTATCCTTTAGAGTAATGCAAGCCTTCTTAGAGGAAGGATTTATTTTAAAGGAAGATATTATAAAAATTCAACATAATATGAGAGTTACACCACTATGGAAAAAAAGATCTCAAGAGCTAAACTTTTTATTGCTTAAGTATGAACACCTATTTGTGTTTAGAAAACCTGAGAGTGATGAAAAGCTTAGTAAATTTAAAGAGAGTATAAAATGGTGGTAAATATAGAAGGAGAGAATTTAAAAGAACTTATGAGTTTTAAAGAGAAGGGTCAGAAGATTTACCCAATTAGTGTAATAAAGGTTAATGATAAATTTATCTTAGCCATCTATAAGGGAAAGAAAAGTCCAGCAGATATTTTAATAAAGTATAGACAAAAGCTTAAAAATGGAAAGTGGTCTAATATTAGAACTCCTAAGCATATACATTGGACAGTAGATATATTAATAAAAATGTTCCAAGAGAAAGAATTAACAAGGCAATTTTTAGATGAGCTAATGAAGATTTGGGAAAGTGTTCATCCTCTAACTGAAGAAGAGAGGGATAAGCTAAATTTAGAAGAGTTGCTTAACTATGACAAGGAAACCTTAGAGAGATTTAAAAAACTTAGTGAGTATGGAGAGTATAATGTAAAATTTCTGTTACTTTTGGCTAAGTTATTAATGCTTCAAGAAAAAACAAACTATCCTGAGGGAGAGTTGTTTCAAAAGCTTCTTAGGAAGTTAAAGGAAGGAGAAGATCTATTTAGTATCTTACAAACAGCCACCTTAAAAAAGATTAAATAGAGTATTTCTCTAAATAACCTCTTGGAGTTACCATCTTACCATCAATAATTTTAGTTTTAGAGTTTCCAATTAATAGGATGGTGTTCATATCAATATAGTCTAAGTAAAAGTCTAAATTTTTAACTAACTCTTTACTATTAATTATTTTCTTCTCCTCATTTTCTCTTCCAGCATTTTTAACTATTCCTATAACTAAATTTTTATCTTTTAAGAGTTCAACAACCTCTAAGAAAGGTTTTTTTCTCTTCTTCCCTATTGGGTTGTAGAGGCAAATAATAAAATCTCCTTCCAAAGCTAATTTAAATCTTTTAATAATTAAGTTTAGTGGAGTTAAGTGATCGCTCAAGCTGAGAACAACAAAGTCATGGTTTATAACTGCTCCTAAGAGAGAAGAGGCTATAGAGCAGGCTGTAACTCCTGGAATAACTTCTATTTTAATATTATCCTTATTTAGCTCATAAGCCAGTGAGGCTAATCCATAGATTGTAGGGTCTCCAGTAGAAACCAAAGCAACATCTTTATCCTTAGCCTCTTCTAAAGCTTTCTTAACTCTCTCTATCTCTTTCTTCATTCCTGTAGTGAAAATAGGCTTATTGTACTTCTCAACATACTTTTTATAGCCTGAGTAGCAAACTATGAGATCAACTTTATTTAAAATTTCCTCAGCTTCCTTAGTTAAAAATTTCTCTCCACTCCCTATACCAACAATATATAATATTTTAACCACCTTAAAAAGAGTTTAAAGTAGATGAGGAGGAATTATATCCTTAGCTATCAGATCAGAGAAGGTTTCTCTCTCTCTAATGATATAGACTCCTTTTTTAGAGGTTAAGATCATTCTTGGCCTTCCTCTTGAGTTGTAATTATTTGACATACTTATTCCATAGGCTCCAGCATCAAAGATAACTATATAATCTCCAACCTCTACCTTATCTATCTCTCTGTCCCTTCCAAAGACATCACTACTTTCACATAAACCTCCAGCTACACTAACCTTCTCCTTCTCTCCTTTAACCTTAGCATTCTCCATATGATGATAGGCATCATACATAGCTGGCCTCATCAAGTCATTCATCCCAGCATCTATCATAACCCACTTTGTCACTTCAGTCTCTTTTATATGCCAAACCTTTCCAACTAAATAGCCAGCTGTAGCCACTATACTCCTTCCAGGCTCTATAATTAAGTTTGGCATCTCAACTTTATCCTTAAATTTTAATATAGTTTCTATTATAGAGTTAGCATAATCTTTTACAGTAGGAATTTCCTTATCTTTGTGATAAGGGATTCCTAAACCTCCTCCTAAGTTTAAGTCTCTAACCTCTATATTCTTCTCCTTCAATTTTAAGATAAACTCCATCATCTTTTTAGTAGCTTCAACAAATGGAGAAACATCAGTTAGCTGAGAGCCAATATGACAGTGTAGTCCAACAAAGTTTATATTTTCCATCTTTAGAGCCATGTCTATAGCTTTTAAAGCTGTCTTAGTGTCTAAGCCAAACTTATTTTTCTTCAACCCTGTTGATATCTTTGGATGTGTCTTAGGATCAACATCAGGATTTATTCTAAAGGCTACATTAGCCTCTTTTCCAAGCTCTTTGGCTATCTCATTTATCATTATAAGCTCACTTATGCTATCAACATTGAAAGCCCTTATCTCACTCTCAATTCCCATTATAATCTCTTCCCTTATCTTACAATTTCCATTAAAAACTATCTTCTCTGAAGGCACTTGAGAGAGCTTAGCTATATACAACTCTCCTCCACTGACTACATCAGCTCCAGAGCCAAGCTTAGCTAAGAGTTTAGTTATGGCTAAGTTAGAGTTTGCTTTATAGGCATAGGCTAAGATAAACTCTTTTCCTGTCTCTTCCTCGTATCTTTTAAAAGCCTCTACATATCTATTAAAATTAATTTTTATCTGCTCCTCTGACATGATGTAAAGAGGTGTTCCAAACCTCTCAGCAAGTTCTATAACATCATATCCATCTATGTAAATCCTATCCTTTATTTCTAAGGTGTCATTCCCTAACATTGTCTCACTTTACTTATTCTCTTTAAACTTTATTGGACTATCTTCTCCATTTTCTCTAACAATTTGGGATATATATAAAGATAACCCTGCTGAGAGAGCAGCTATCTCTTTTCCTCTCTCAAACACCTTCTCAGAGAGGACAGAGTAGAGATCTCTCGCCTCTAACTCATATTTAACTATCTTATCCTTAAGCTCTTCAAACTTCTTCTCAATGTAGTGGGTTGAAATATTTCCTTTTAAGAAATCTTCTTCCTCTAAAACAGCTCTATGGAATGGAATGTTTGTTTTAACTCCAACTATCACATATTCTTTTAAAGCTCTTCTCATTCTTGCTATAGCCTCTTCCCTATTCCTTCCATAGGTTATTAACTTGGAGATGAGAGGATCATAGTATGGTGGAATCTCTGCTCCTCCACAGACACCACTGTCCAACCTAACCCCTGGACCTCCTGGAGATCTATAGAGCTTTATTTTTCCAGGGCTTGGGACAAAGTCATTTAATGGATCTTCAGCATTTATCCTACATTCTATAGCATGCCCTCTAAATTCTATATCTTCTTGGTCATATTGTAAAGGTTCTCCAGCAGCTATTTTTATCATCTCTTTAACAAGATCTACTCCAGTTATCATCTCTGTAACTGTATGCTCAACCTGTATCCTTGTGTTCATCTCTAAGAAGTAGAAGTTTCCATCTTGATAAAGGAATTCAACAGTTCCAGCACTGTCATAGTTAATAGCCTTCCCAGCCTTTATGGCTGATTCTCCCATTCTCTCTCTTAGCTCTTCAGTCATGATTGGTGAAGGAGCCTCTTCTATTAACTTCTGATGCCTTCTCTGTATTGAGCATTCCCTATCTCCTAAGTGTATAATCTTTCCAAACCTATCTCCAAGTATTTGAATCTCTATATGTCTTGGATTTTCTAAATACTTCTCAATAAAGATAGTTGAATCTCCAAAGGCATTTTGAGCTATCAACTTTGTAGATTCTATAACTTTCTCTAACTCTTCCTTAGAGTAGGCTACACTCATTCCCATTCCTCCGCCTCCTGCGGAGGCTTTAACCACTACAGGAAAGCCTATAGCTTCAGCAATTTCTATAGCTTCATCTACATCTTCAACAGGGCCATCACTACCAGGTAAAAGAGGAACTCCTGCCTTTTTCATAATTTTTTTAGCATTTATCTTACTACCCATAGCCTCTATAGCATCAGGATGTGGGCCTATAAACTCAAAGCCAGCCTTTTTTACAGCCCTGGCAAAGTTGGCATTCTCTGCTAAGAAACCATAACCTGGATGTATGGCATCAACCTTAGCCTTCTCAGCCACATGTAGGATAGCATCAATATTTAAATAACTCTTAGGAGCAGGAGCTGGGCCAATACAGTAAGCTTCATCAGCTAAGCTAACATGTAAGCTTCTCTTATCAGCTTCTGAGTAAACAGCTACTGTTTTAATCCCAAGCTCCCAGCAGGCTCTTATGATTCTTATAGCTATCTCTCCTCTATTGGCAATTAAAATCTTGTTGAACACAACTATCCACCTTTAATAGAATTCTATAACTTTCCTCTCTCCATCTTTAATATGGACAAACTCTAAGAGATCTTCATAAATTTCTTCTAAGTTAAACTCAACATCACCAAATTTTTCAGTCTTTAACTTTATATATCCTTTTTCAAATATCACTAAGTAGCCTTCAACAAAGGCTCTTCCTATGTGGATCTCTATGAAGTCTCCTTCATCTATATTTTCTTCAATATATTTTATAAGCTCATCAAGTTTCATAACTTATCACTCTCTAAGAGGCTTCTTAATCTATTAACCCCATCAATCTCCTCTATAACCTCAGCCACTTCCTTAGGGACTAGGTTTTCCCAAGGCTCTCCTGAGAGCATTCTTCTCCTTATCTCCTCTCCAGAAAGCTCTTTCCTATTAAACATCTGTGGCCTCTTAACCTTATAGTTTCTCTCTTTAAATAGAACCCTAACTAATGGATTTCCAGAATAGACCACATCAAACTTAGGAGTTAGAGATTCTACATAAGAAACCCAGAGGGAGTTAAATTCAATATCCTTTATTGGAATGACATAAAAAGGGAAATTATATTTTCTCAAGGTTTTAGAGATCATTAATATCCTTTCTCCAGCTGTGAAGGGATTGTCTAAGCTATGGCTTTTCTCAGCACTACCAACAACTATAATTAACTCATCAACCTCCTTCATTATACTTAAGACAACATTTAAATGTCCATTATGAAAGGGTTGAAATCTTCCAACCAATAAGCCTCTCATAGTGTTCCCTTAATTTTCTCATTGGCTTCCTTTAACTTTTTATATAGCTCTTCATACTCACTATAGTTTAGGTTTAGCTCTTTTAGGAGTGAAATAATAGTTTCAAAATGCTCCTCTGTATGCTCTAAAACATGTAAAAGCTTTTTTATTAGTTTCTCCCTTTCCATATTTTAGCACCAGTAAAAATATTTATACCAAAATATAATTTTTGTCTGACATTGTTTTTATAAGTTTTTTATGAGGAAAGATAATGACCATTATAGATATTATTATTGTTTCTATAGTTGAGGGACTAACTGAATTTCTTCCAGTCTCTTCAACAGCTCATTTAATAGTGGTATCAAAAATTTTAAACATAGCTCAGACTCCAGAGTATATAACATTTGAAATAGTTATTCAGCTCTCTGCTCTTTTAGCACTAATTTATAGATATAAGGATTATAAGGACTTAAACATTTGGAAAAAAGTTTTTTTAGCCTTTCTTCCTATAGCTTTCACTGGCTTTCTATTCCATAAAATTATTTTTTCTCTTTTTAGCTCTATCTTAATAGTTGTCTTTACTTCAATAATTTGGGGCTTAATCTTTATAGTGGTTGAGAAAATTAAAAAAGAAAAAATTAAAAGTTTAGAAGAGGTTAATTATAAAGAGGCTCTAATAATTGGCATCTTTCAAACATTCTCTCTAATCCCAGGAACTTCAAGATCAGGATCAACCATTGTTGGAGGTCTTTTATTGGGGTTAAAGAGGGAAGTGGCTACAGAGTTCTCCTTTTTGTTGGCTATTCCAACAATGACTGCAGCTACAGCCTTCACCATCTACAAGAATGTTAGCTATTTAACAGTCTCAGATATAAATATAATTATCTTAGGTTCTTTACTCTCTTTTATAACAGCTTTAATAAGTATTAAGCTATTTTTGAAGTATGTAAAAAACCATTCCTTAATTTTATTTGGAATCTATAGGATAGTGTTTGGGATAATATGTTTGTTCCTGCTCATATAACAGGATTCTTTTCTATCCATATAGATAGAGAAGTTTTAAAAACTGGCTCTAAGGGGGCTGGAATCACTCTAAATAGGGGAGTTAAGATAGAGGTTAAAGAAGGGAGGGGAAGGATTTATTACAACAACAAGAAAGTAGATATTTGTCCTGTTAAAAAGCTTCTACCTGAAAATTTTGATCTCTTCCTCACCTCTCCCTTTCCTTTAGCCTCAGGGCTTGGGATGAGTGGAGCTTCAGCCTTAGGAGTGGCTAAGCTCTTCTATAATAACTTCTTAGAAAAGGCTCATACCTCTGAAGTTCTCTGTGGCACAGGGTTAGGGGATGTGATAGCTCAGTATGTTAAAGGCTTTGTTATAAGACTAAAGCCAGGACTTCCATTTAAGGTTTTAAAGATTAATGTTGATAAATATGTGGTTGTTGATGTCTTAGGAAAGATGGAAACAAGAGAAATTATTAAAGATAACATTAAAAAAGAGAGAATAAATAGAGTTGGAGAGAGATGTTTAAATGAACTTCTAAAGAAACCAACAATAGAGAACTTTATGAAGCTCTCTTATAGGTTTGCCCTTGAAACAGGGTTAATGGATGATGAGATTAAGGAGATGTGTAAAACTGTAAAAAATTCTTCTCAGTCCATGCTTGGAAAAACCTTCTTTTGTGTAGTTGATAGAGATGAGATAAAAGAGGTTTGCTCAATTTTAAATGATCCAATTATTTGTAAGGTGATAAATTGATCATAACTGATAACCATGCACATGTTGATAATGAGAGGGGCTTAGGAGCTATAAAAGTGGCTAAAACCTTTTACAATGCTGGAGGTAGAGTTTTAATTTTACTGAACAAGCCAACCTTTGATGGAAACTTAACCGAGTCTATGGATATCTTAGTTAAAGATATAGAGAAGATAAATAAAGAAACCAAGGTTAAAGCCTTTGGCTTAGTTGGAGTTCACCCTGCTGAAATCACTTATTTAAATCAATATATGCCTTTGGAGAAGGTTAAGGAGAAGGTTATTGAAGCTATAGACTATGCCTCTTCCCTTGTAGAGAGCTATGACTTCTTAGTGGGCTTAGGAGAGGTTGGTAGGCCTCATTACCAAGTTCCAAAGGAAATAATAGAGGTTTCAAATGAGATATTAAAGTACTGTATGGAGAAGGCTAAAGAGTTAGATTGCTCTATCCAGATACATGCTGAAGCCTCTTCTGAAGAGCAATTTAAAGAGTTCAGTGAAATGGCTAAATCTGTAAATTTAGACCCTGAGAGAGTTATAAAGCATCACTGTGGAGACATGGTTTTAGAGGGGGAGAAGTATAAAATATTCCCATCAATCTTAGCCAATAGGGTTAATGAGGAGCTAATTAAAAAATCTCTAAGGTTTGTTATGGAAACAGACTATATAGATGATCTAAAAAGACCTGGAGTAGTGTTGGGAATAAAGACAGTGCCAAGGGTTACTAAGAAACTCTTACAGAAAGGGGTTTTAGATGAGGAAAAGGTTTATAGAATTCACAAGGATAATATAGAGAGAATATACAAGATAGAGTTAGAGGTGTAAATAATGTGTAACTTCAACCTCTACTACAATGGAGAGTTAGTTATGGAAGATGTAATGTTAGTTGAAAAGTTAGAAGAAAAAGTTATAGCCATAAATCTCTTTGGAGAGAAGAAAGAGCTTAAGGGAGAGATAAAAAAGATAGATGTCAATAACAATGAAATCATTGTTGAGGGATAAAAATGGTTGTTAGAAGCTGGAGGCACATAAAGGAAAGATATAACTTAGTTGGAGTTAAGTGCTTAAACTGTAACACTATTTACTTCCCAACAAGAGAGATATGTCCAAAGTGTAGAAGAAAGACTAAGTTTGAGCCAATTAAGTTAAGTGGTAAGGGAAAGGTTTATAGCTATTCGGTTGTCCATGTACCACCAAAAGAGTTTGAAATGCTTTCCCCCTATGTTGTAGCCATTGTAGAGCTTGAGGAAGGGGTTAAAGTTACTGGGCAAATTGTTGATTGTAAGCCAGAGGATGTTTATATAGGAATGCCAGTTGAAGCTGTCTTCAGAAGGATAAAGGAAGATGGTGAAGATGGGGTTATAACCTATGGCTTTAAGTTTAAGCCTTCTTCCTAACTCTCCAAGTTCCTCTTCTAATCTCTTCTTCAGAGAAGAACTTTTTTAATACTTTCTCGAATCTCTCCCAGAGTTCAGGATAGAATTTTTTAACTCTCTCTATTTCTCCCAATCCCATGGCTGGGCATAGGTAACAGCCAATTCTATCAAAGCCCTTCTCATAAAGCTTATTGTAAGGAGCTTTTTCCTTCAAAAGGAAGAGCCAGACATGTAAAGAGCTCCAGTGAAAGATTGGATAGGCATTTATCTGTTTCTCTATATAGGTGTTCTTTTCTATCAACTTTTTCTTAGCTCTACTGTAACTTTCATACTTTCTCAGCCCAAGAAATGAAAGAACTTCTTCCTTCACATACTCTTTTAAAGGTTTAAGCTTTAACTCTTCTGAGCACCATCTATAGTCTCTCCCAGGAATTCCATACTTTTCAACAAGCTCCCAAAAGCTAAGCTTTGGCTTAAGAACTTTAATATCTAAGTTAAATTTGTTCTTAACCTCTTCAACATTCTTAAGAGTTTCAGGGAACTCTAAGCCAGTGTCTATAAAGATGACTTCAAAATTTTCCAAAGCCTTTAAGCATAAAATTAAGGTTGTTAAACTATCCTTTCCTCCAGAGTAAGGGACAATAATCTTTTTATTAATTTTTTTAGCTGTATTCCTAATGAAGCCTATAGCATTTCTCTCATACTTCTCTACAACTTCCTTGTTAGCTTCAACCATAACCTTAAAAGCTTCTTCCAAGTCTCTATACTCTCTTTCCCCTCTCTTTTCATCCTTTAAGATTCCCCTAACCTTAACAACTTTTCCCTTCTCCATCTCCTTAGCTTCCTCAGAAGAGACTTGAGAGAGGCCAACACCTACAACTTTATTATCTTCATCTAAAATTATTACATCATCTCCTCTCTCAAACTCTCCAATTTCTAAAATCCCTGGCCTTAATATTGAGATTTTTTTATTCTTTAGTAAGTCTAAAACCTTATTTTCAACCTTAACAAATTTTTTAGTTTTTCCTATGTCTAAGGCTCCATAAGGCTTTAATTTAACTTTCCAGCCATTGTTATAATAGATTAAATATTTAACAACTCCATCCTCTATGATCTCATAACTCTCCTCTTCACTTGGTATTTTATTAATTAAAATTACTTTTTTCCCACTTAGTGGTTCACTTCCATACTCTTTTTTTATAATTGAGTTTATAAACTCTATATCATACTTAAATCCAATTCTTGCGTCTCCTGGAGGAGTTAGCTTAACACTAAAACTTTCCTCTCCACAAACACCACATCTTTTACCAATCAGTGGAACATTACAGTTTTGACACCACTTTACATGAATTTTCCCAATGTAATTTTTCATATTATCCCCCAAATGAAACCGTAAAATATTTATATAGGGAAGTAGGAAACTTATTTCCAGAATATTTTTTACAGCTGATAAGGGTGAAAGGATGAATATTGAGCAAGCAATTGAGTATATAACAAAGAATAATGTTAAGTTTATAAGGTTTCAGTTTGTTGACATCTTAGGCTTCCCTAAGAATGTTGCCTATCCTGTTAAGGGTGGAGAGAAAGGGTTAGAGGAATTAAGAGAAATCTTAGAAACTGGAGTTTGGTTTGATGGTTCCTCAATTACTGGTTTTGTTGGAATACAAGAGTCTGATATGTTATTAAAACCTGATCTCTCAACCTTGTCTGTTTTACCATGGAGACCAGAGGAGAAGAGTGTAGCAAGAGTTATCTGTGATGTTTATAGAGATGAGAAAACTCCATTTGAAGGAGATCCAAGAAGTAGATTAAAAGCTCTTTTAGAAGAGTTAAAAGAAAAGGATAAAGGAGAGTTCTTTGTAGGGCCAGAACCAGAGTTCTTCTTATTAAAGAAAGATGAAAATGGAAGATGGGTTCCTGCTGATGATGGAGGATACTTTGATGTTGAGCCATTAGATGAGGCTCCAGATATAAGAAGAGATATAGTCTTAGCCTTAGAAAACCTTGGCTTCCATGTTGAAGCTTCCCACCATGAAGTTGCTCCAGGACAGCATGAAGTTGACTTCAAATTTGACAATGCTTTAAAGACAGCTGATTCAGTAGTAACCTTCAAGATGACCATTAAAAATATAGCTAAGAAACATGGATTAAAGGCTACATTCATGCCTAAGCCATTCTTTGGAATGAATGGAAATGGAATGCACTGCCACCAAAGTGTTTGGTTCAATGGAGAGCCATCATTCTATGATCCAAATGGGCCTTACAATGGGTTAAGTGAAACTTGCTTAAGCTACATAGCAGGAATTTTAGAGCATGCTAAAGCTTTAGTAGCTGTTACAAACCCAACAGTTAATTCATACAAGAGATTAGTTCCAGGATATGAGGCTCCAGTTAATATAGCCTGGGCTAACAAAAATAGAAGTGCTATTATAAGAGTTCCAGCTGCAAGAGGAAAGGCTACAAGAATTGAGTTCAGAGCTCCAGATCCAACCTGTAACCCATACTTAGCCTTTGCCTGTATGTTAGCAGCTGGATTAGATGGAATTAAGAGAAAGTTAACTCCACCTGAACCAGTTGAGAAGAACATCTTCAAGATGAGTGAAGAGGAGAAAAAAGCCCTTGGAATTGAGTCAGTTCCATCCAACTTAAAAGATGCTTTAGATGAGCTTGAAAATGATGATGTCTTAAAGAAAGCTTTAGGAGACTACATATTTGAGAAATACTTAGAGATAAAGAGAGCAGAGTGGGACAGCTTCAGAATTTCAGTAACTGACTGGGAGTTAAACAACTACTTAGTCTACTAAAACTCTTTTTTATATTTTTTTATTTAAAATTTAAAAGATTAAAAAAATTATTAGTTCTTTTTTAAGTATTTTTTTACTGGTGGAGTTAATACTGGCCCCTCTGGTAGTAATCCATCTGGCTTATAGTAGAGGATTAAGAGCATAATAACTCCAAATAGTATATAGGAAAACCAGACAGGCTCAAAGGGAATATGGAGGAGATTTTTAATATCATACTTGTAGTAGTCAAGCAACACCTTGAAGATAACATAAATTAGGGTTCCTACAATTATTCCTTTATTATTCCCTTTTCCTCCAAGTAAAACCATTAAGAATGGGAAAAATGTCCATTCTGTTCTTGTGAATGAGTTAGCCACTATATTAGCTGTGTAAAGAACATATAAGGCTCCAGCTATTGCTCCAACCCCAGAGCCTATAGCCATAGCTTTTATCCTTAACATCATTATATCTCTACCAAAGGCTTTAACAGTATTATCATTCTCTCTCATAGCCTTTAAAACTCTACCAAATGGTGTATTTAACAACCTCTCAAAGAATAAATAGACTAAAAAGGCCATAAATAGAACAATTCCAATAAATGCCCATAACCTTAAATCTCCAGGAATGAAGGCTAAGACATCAGGAACAGAGAGGCCAAAGTAACCACCAACTATATTTAAGTCATAGATTGAGATTAAGAAGATGGTTTCACTGATGGCTAAGAGAGTAACCCCTAAGTAGTCTTCCTTTAGTTTAGCACTTGGTAAGATAAAGATGGCTCCAACAATCATTCCACAAATTACTGCTAAGATAATTGAAGCTATCAAAATTAAAAAGCCCATTAGTGGATCATGGGCTATAATTTGGTTGATATTACTAACTGCGTAGGTTGAAGCTTCAACTAAGCTTCCCTTTGTGTTGAAGTATAGTATAAGTAACCTATTTAAAATCCCTCCTACAGCAATAGCTCCAACTAAGACAGAGAGAGCTTTTCCAAAGTTTGGAATTCCTGCATAACCAAATTCTAAGTTTAAAGAGGAGGAAACAATATAGTAAATTCCAAACCATAACAAGATGAGACCAATAAGCTCAATCATTTTTATCCCCTCTTTTTATTGTAAATTCAAAAATCTTTTCTTTACCTTATTCCAGTCTATCCCCATAATTCCCTCAGGAGCCAATAGGAGAACTAAAACCATAATAACTAAGGAAACAACCTTTCCATAAACTAAGAATTGGTTTCCAAAGATTTGTGAGAGATAATAGGTTAATAAACTCTCAGACATCCCTATTATGTAACCTCCAACCAGAGCTCCAGCTATATTTCTAAGCCCTCCCACAATACTGGCGGCAAAGATGGAGATGATTATAAAGCTTCCTGTTGCTGGAACTATCTCTTGCATATATGGAAGAAGACCTCCAGCAACTCCTGCAAGGGCTCCAGATAAAACCCAAGAGAATAGCCTTGTTCCTTCAACATTTATCCCAACTGTTTGAGCCAAGGAAGGGTTTTCCATAGAAGCCCTTAGTGCAATTCCAAACTTTGTTTTATAGAGGAGGATATACAAAGATATTAGTAAAATGGCTAAAACTCCTGTAGAAACAAATAAAATTCCCTTCAACCCTAAAAATGAGAAGTCTAAGTTTGAGAAGACAAACTTTAGTTGAGGATAACCAACTATCTTACTCAAAATTTCTGAGTAAGCTCCTATGAAACCAAATAAAATTATATCTATAGCTAAAGTGGCAATCATTAAGATCTCTACAGAAGCTCCTTTTTTAATTAAAGGTTTTAAGATTAGGTAAGTAATTAAACCAACAAAGCCCCCAACAATAAAAAGGATTGGCAGAGAAAAGTAAGGGTTTATGCCAAAAAGTCTTAATAGTGTTAGAGCTACATAACTTCCAACAATGGCATAACTCCCCTGAGCAAAGTTTGGGACATTTGTGGTTATATAGGTTAAGGTTAAACCCAAAGCCAATAAAACCAATAGGTTGGAGTAAATTATAGCTCCTTCTAATATCATGTTTATCCCTCTACAAAGCTGTTATTCCTAAGGAATACTCTTTAAATTTCTCATGATTTAGGACATCTTCAGCCTTTCCTTCTAAAGCTACTCTACCACTTACAAACATATAGCCAAAGTCACTAATCTCCAAGGCTCTCTTTGCATTCTGCTCAACAAGTAGAACTGTTATTCCATACTCATCTCTCATCTCAGTAATCTTACTAAAGATGACTTCAGCCAACTTTGGAGAAAGCTGAGCTGTTGGCTCATCTAACATTAAGACATTGGCATCTCTAACAATTGCCATAGCCATGGCTAAAAATTGTCTTTGTCCTCCACTTAGAGAGCCAGCCTTTCTTTTAAGTAAGTCTCTAAGCTCTGGGAAGACATTTAAAGCTAATTCTATCCTCTCTTTAAGCTTCTCCTTTGGTAAGATATAGCCAGCTATTTTTAAGTTCTCCTCAACTGTTAAATTGGAGAAGACATTATTAGTTTGTGGTAAGAAAGCTATACCCATTCTCGCTTTCTTGTAGGGGGGAACTTTCTCTATATTCTTATTTTTGTATATGATTTCTCCTGGGTATATTGTAGTTAATCCAAATAAGGTTTTTAAAAATGTTGATTTCCCACTACCATTAGGGCCTACAATTGTAGTTATCTTCCTCTCTCTAATCTTGGCATTAACATCAAATAGGATTTGTAATTTCCCATAGCCAGCATTTAGATTTTTAACATCAATCATAAGAGCCACCCATGTAGATCTCAACAACTTTTGGATCTTTAATAACCTCTTCAACCTCTTTCCCTTTCCCTTCAGCTATAATTTTACCATTAAACATAACATAGAGATGGTCAATATATCTAAGAACAATGTCAAGCCTATGCTCAATAACAAGAAAAGTTATTCCCTTCTTCTTTAACTCCAATATGTGGTTAAAGATATCATGAGCCAATCCTGGAGCTACTCCAGCAATAGGTTCATCCATCACTATTAATTTAGGGTTGGTCATTAAAGCTCTACCAATTTCAACCAACTTCATCTGTCCCCCACTTAGAGAGCCAGCCTTTCTATCATAGAGATGGGAGAGCTTTAAAAATTCTAAGATGTCAAAGGCCTTCTCAACCATTTCCTCCTCTTTGTTGATCCAAGTTTTATACATTAAGGCCTTTAATGGATTCTCTCCTGGGCTTATCTCTCCAATTAACAAATTTTCTAAGACAGTTAGAGCCTTTAAAGGCTGAGGAGTTTGGAAAGTTCTAACTATCCCATAGTGATAAAGCTCATTAGGCTCTTTATTGGTTACATCTCTATTCTCAAAATAAACCCTTCCCTCATCAGCTTTTAGGAAGCCAGTAATTACATTGATTAAGGTTGACTTTCCACTACCATTAGGACCTATTATTAATGTTAACTCCCCTTTTTCTACAGAAATAGACACTCCATCCAAAGCTTTAAATTCACCAAAGTATTTAACAATATTCTCTGTCCTCAAAATTTCCATAGGTATCCCTCAAAAAATAATAAAACTCAAAAAAGAGAAAAACCAATTAATAAAAATTTTATTAACTAATATATATTATTTTCTTTAAAAGCTATTTAGTGTGAAAATTTATGGAAAAGGTATTAAAATTCTTAAAATGGATAGGGATAGCTTCATCTATTGGAATAGTTGGAGGTTTAAGCTCATTACTTTTGAATATACTGATTGAGCATAAAATAAATAATATTTTCCTCCTTCCTTTAATCTTTTTTATTGTTGGTATCTTTATAGATAAGTTTCCAGAGATCAGAAGGACAGGGGTTGATAGGGTAGTTAGTGCTTTAAAGTACAATAAAGAGCTCTCTTTTTTACATGGGATTTTAAAAATCTTACTTACTGGCTTAGTTATCTCTGTTGGTGGAAGTGCTGGAAAGGAAGGGCCATGTGTTCAGGCAAGTGCAGCCTTTGCTGACACACTATATAAAAAATTAAATTTGAAAAATAGAGAACTTGTTCTCTTAACAGGAATTGCTGGAGGTTTAGGTGGAGCCTTCTTAGCCCCTATAGGAGCAGCTATCTTTACATGTGAGATTATAGAAAGGGAAGATTTTAGATATATAAATCTTATCCCTCCAATTATAGCCAGCATTATGGGTTACTTAATTGTTCACTTTGTACTAAAAAAGGATCATCTCATTCATGTCTCAAACCTATCCTATCAAATAAACTTTTTAGACCTTGCTCTTTTTATAGTGGCTGCTCTCTTCTGCACATATCTCTCTAAATTCTATATAAAATTTTATTTAAAAGTAAAAGAGCTTTTTGAGACTAAGTTAAATAACTACACTTCAAGATTAACCATAGCTGGCTTTTTATTAATTCCTATCTTCCTAATAGCTCCAGAAGTTTCTGGCTTAAGCTTAAATTTAGTAGAAAACCTTTTCACAGTAAGTTATCCAATTTATTTATTGGCTTTACTATTAATATTTAAAATCTTTGCCACCTCTCTAACCATTGGCTCAGGCTCCCCTGGAGGGTTAGTTATCCCCTCTATATGCATTGGCTCACTTTCAGGAGCCCTCTTTGCCTCTATCTTTAACTTGGATCCAACTCCCTTTATAGTCCTTGGGATAGCAACAGTTGTTTCAGCTACAACCAACACACCATTGGGAACTATAGTAATATGTACTGAAATCTTTGGCTTTCACCTATCTATCCCAGCAGCTGTTGGAGCTATAATAGGTTATCAATTAACAAAGTTTGAAACACTCTACCATCACTTAAAATTTTAATAAACTATTTTATTTAAATTTATGAATTACATAGGATATAAAAAATAGTGCGGGGGAGGGGATTTGAACCCCCGAACCCCTACGGGACCGGATCTTAAGTCCGGCGCCTTTGGCCAGGCTTGGCGACCCCCGCTCAGAAGGTATTATGTAAAATCACATAAGGAATATATAAACTTTTCGGTTTTAAGTTGTTTCCAAAAATATATTAATTATGCCAATTAAGATACTTGATATTTATATTTAAAACGATTTTAGAGCAAAAGTTATGAAAAGAATTACATTAATTTTGTACAACTCTTATGATAAAAAGAGATGGCATGAAGCTCATAAGAGGGCCATAGCAAGAGCAGCTCCTGTTTGTTGGGCATATAATTGTAACTTAGCCATTATGGATTTTCCTGTTGAAGATGTTGAAGAGGTTAAAGAAATAAGTACAACTATAGGAGACTCTGGGAAGTATCTGAGAATGCTAATAGAAAATAATAAGTTTTTTATTGTTGATAAGTTTTTATCTCAATTTGGAGTTCCTATAGCTTCAACATCTAAGCCAGACAAGAAAAAGAGTATTACTCCAGAGGAAACAATAGGTTTATTAACTAAAAAGCCTATTGGAATTTTTATAGGGTTAGGTAGGCATGGCTTACCAAAAGACATTTTAGAGTTTTCCAAGTATCACTTAGATATAACTAAGAAGGGAATATCATTAGAAACCTGTACAGCTATAGGCTGTATTCCAGCCACACTTTACTGGATTGGTGAAATGTATGATAGCAGAGGTTATAAAAGAGATTAGGTTAGTAGAAGAAGAAGCTATTAAAAAGATAGATGAAGCTAAGAAAGAAGCTGAAGAGATAAGAAAGATGGCTATTGAGGAAGGGAAAAAGATAATAAAAGAGGCTGAAGAAGAGGCTAAGAAGATAGTAGAGAATTTAATAAAAACTAAAGAAGAAGAGGCTAAAGCTGAAGCTGAGAAGATTATAGAGAAGGCTAAGAAAGAGGCTAAGGAGATTGAAGAAGCTGCTAAGATGAAGATCTTAACCTTGAAGTTGAGTGAGATTTTAGAGATCTAAGGAAGGTGATTATAAGTGAGACCTGCAAGAATGAAAAAGGTTAAGTTGGTGGTATTGGATGAATATGCTGACAATGTTATAAGGGAACTACATGAATCTGGGTTAAGTGAAATTTGTAGTGTTTCTGAAAAATTGGAAAATCCTGAATGGAGGTTACTGTTAAGCCCTTCACACCCTGCAGGTTATTTAAAAGATGTCACCTCCTTAATGCTAAAGGTTAGTAAAATCTTAGACCTTTTCAATACAGTAAACCCTAAGGAGGGTAGTATAAAAGAGTTTTTAAATCCTGAGCCTCCAAAGAAGAGGACACTAAATTTAAAGACTCATGAGGAAGTTATTGGCTATGTTAAAGACATTGTTAGCAAGGTTGAGGGTGAGGTTGAACCTCTTGCTAATAAGTTGAATGAGTTGGAAAATAAAGAGAGTAGGCTAATTCAACTAAAAGAGCAAATCTCTTATTTATTAAGCTTTGAGTTTGATTTAAAATACTTAGGTTATGGAAAATATGTCTTTATAGGCTGTGGTAGTGTTTTAAAGGAAAATGTTGAAGAAATTATAAATAACTTAGATAAGGTTGCTGATGGCTACATAGAGGTTTATGTTGGAAAAGAGTTTGAGAAGGAGAAGAAGGTTAAGGTTCCTATCTTAGTTATCACTTTAGTGGAGAAGTTAGATAAGGTTTTAGCTGAACTAAGAAAGTATGAGTTTGAGAGATACAATATAGAGGGAGTTGAAGGTTATCCAAAGGAAGTTATTAGTAAAATAGAGAGAGAGTTGGAAGAGATAAAGAGAGAGAAAGAGAATATAGTTAATAAGTTAAAAGAGCTATCAAAGAAGTGGGAAGAAGATCTCTTAGTTTGCTATGAACTCTTAGAAATTGAAAAGGAGAGAGGAGAGGTTTATACAAACTTCGGAAAGACTTTAAGAACTTACTATATAGAGCTTTGGACTCCTAAGATGTATGTTGATAAGGTTAAAGAAATTGTGGAAAGAGCTTCTAATGGTTACTCTGAGATATCTGTTGAAGACCCAGATGAGCCAGAGGAGAAGATTCCTGTCATGTTAAACAATCCAAAGCCAATAAAGCCATTTGAGATGCTCACTGAGATGTATGCAGTTCCAAAGTATAATGAGGTTGACCCAACCCTATTAATAGTTCCTGGCTTCCTACTGTTCTATGGAATTATGCTAACTGATGCTATCTATGGATTGGCTTTAACCTTAATTGGCTTATGGATGTACAAAAAGTTAGGAAAGGTTAGTGAGGGAGCTAAGAACTTAGGTTACATCTTAACCTTAGCAGGGATTTCAACAGTTATTATGGGAATTATAACAGGAGGTTACTTAGGAGACTTCTTAGATAAGTTCTTAGGAATCAATGTTTATGACTTAGGCTTAGCTATCATAAACCCATTAGGAGAGAGTAAGTTCTTTGAAAATGGTCCAATAGTTATTTTAGGCTTCTCCATCATTGTAGGTTTAATTCATTTACTCATTGGATTACTAATAGGGTTCAAAGAGAACTTAAAAAAGAGCTTTGGAGAGGCCTTTATAAACCAAGGAATCTGGATTCTCTTAATATTGTCAATCTTTGTAGGAGTTCCTATTTATATGATGGGGAATATTTTAGGCCTTTATATAATAGGAGCCTTTGTAGTCTTAGCCATCTTGGTTAGCATGTACAAAGGATTTAAATCTGGAGGAATTATGGAAGCTATCTTAGGAGCTATGGATATAACAGCATTCTTAGGGAATGTTTTGTCTTATGCAAGGCTTTTAGCTCTCTGTTTGGCTACTGGAGGTTTAGCAATGGCTGTTAATATTATGGCTAAGATTGTTGGAGAGTCAATCCCAATTATTGGAGTGATATTAGCAATAATTATATTAGTTGGAGGGCACATCTTTAACTTTGTCATGAATGGGTTAGGAGCCTTTATACACTCTCTAAGGTTACACTATGTTGAATTCTTCTCCCAATTCTATGAAGGTGGAGGGAAGAAGTTCTCTCCATTTAAGGCTAAGAGAGAATATACAGCAGTACAATAAAAAATGAGGTGATTGAAGATGGATCCATTACTATTAGGAGCAATTGGAGCAGGTTTAGCTGTTGGTTTAGCTGGTTTAGGTTCTGGAATTGGAGCGGGAATTACAGGAGCAAGTGGAGCAGGAGTTATAGCTGAAGATCCTAACAAGTTTGGTACAGCCATAGTTTTCCAAGCATTACCACAGACACAGGGTTTATATGGTTTCTTAATAGCTATCCTTATTCTCTTTGTCTTCAAAACAGCTCCTGCCTGGGCAATGTTTGGAGCAGGTTTAGCTGTTGGTTTAGCTGGTTTATCAGCTATAGGACAGGGAATAGCTTCAGCAGCTGGTTTAGGGGCTGTAGCTGAAGACAATGAAATGTTTGGTAAGGCTATGGTTTTCTCTGTCCTTCCAGAGACACAGGCAATTTATGGTTTATTAGTAGCTATCCTCTTACTTGTTGGAGTCTTTGCAGGAGCTGGAGCTAAGGATGTAGCTGCTTTAGGTGCAGGGTTTGCAGTTGGTTTTGCTGGTTTATCTGGAATAGGACAGGGGATTACTGCAGCTGGAGCTATTGGAGCAACTGCAAGGGATCCTGAGGCTATGGGTAAAGGTTTAGTCTTAGCTGTCATGCCAGAAACCTTTGCTATCTTTGGTCTCTTAATTGCTATCTTAATTATGCTCATGGTCTAATCAATTAAATTTTTTTGGTGATATCTGTGGGAATTGAGAAGATAAAGGAGAAGATATTAGAAGATGCTAACTTAGAGGCTAAAAAAATTATAGGGGAAGCTGAAAAGGAAAAGGAAGAGATATTAAATAAGGCTAAAGAAGAAGCTGAAAAGAGAAAAAATGAAATTTTAAAGAAGGGAGAAAAAGAGGCTGAGATTCTTTATAATAGTATTATAGCAGAAGCTAAGTTACAGGCAAGGAGAGAGATCTTAGAGGTTAAGGAGAGAATTATTGAGAAGGCTATTCAGAAGTTAAGGGAAGACTTAGCCAAGTTACCAGATGAGCCTGAGTATATGGATAAGTTGTTAAAGTTAATTAAAGAAGGAGCTATCTCCTTAGGAGGAGGAGAAATATTTGTTAATTTAAATAAGAGAGATTATGAGAGGTTAGAGGAAGAGGCTCTATGGAAGTTGGAGAAGGAAGTTGAGCTAAAAACTAATAAAGTTACAGTCCTTAAGAAGGGAGAGGTTGTAGATATCTTAGGGGGCTGTATCCTAAATAGTGGAGATAAAACTAAGTTATTAGATAACAGCTTAGAGGCAATATTTGAGAGATCTCTACCAAAGATAAGAATTAAGGTGACTGAGAAGTTGTTTTAAGGTGAGAAAACATGGATATTAGTTTATTAAACACTTTAAAAGACTTGTTAAACTTTGTTGATAATCCTTTTTTGCTTCTCATTGTTGCCTCTGCTGTTATCATCATTTTAGTGGTTATTGTCTGGATAACAAAGATGGTTATTGATCTTGCCCCCTATGCCTATGTGAATGCAAGAGTAAGGAGTAGAGAGGGGAAGTTATTAGATAAGAGTAAGATCTCTGAACTCTTAGAGGCTGGATCCTTAGAAGAGATCTTAGGACTTTTAGGAGACACTGAATATAGTAAATATCTAAGTGATATTAAGGATGAGATAGACTTAGAAAAGGCTTTAAACCAATATTTAGCTGAAACTTATGAATTTCTCTACAACATTTCCCCAGAGAAGGCTAAAAAAGTTTTAAAGATAATGATGATAAAGTTTGACATAAAAAATATAAAAACCTTAATTAGGGCTAAGAAACTTGGCTTATCTCCAGAGGAGACTTTAAAATTATTAGTGCCAATTGGAACCTTATCAAAGAAGCTTAAAGAACTCTCTGAAATGGAGAGTGTTGAGGAAATAATAAGAGGTTTAGAGGGAACTGAATACTTTAAAATCTTACAGAATGCTTCCAACACTAAAGAGATGGAGCTTTTATTAGATAAATATTACTTAGAGCTTTTAAGAAATGCCTTAATGACTGAAGGGAAAGAGGAAGATATCTTTAAAGAGTTCTTTGGAACCTTAATAGATGTTGAGTTATTGAAAGTGTTGTTAAGGGCTAAGGTTGATAATATAAGTGCTGAAGAGCTTTCAAAGTACTTAACCTCTGGTTATGAATTACCTGAGTGGAAGTTAAAAGAGCTTGCTGGAGCTGAAGGAATAGAGGGAGTTATAGGAGGTTTAGAAGGAACCTCTTACTATCAGATACTTTCAGATGCCTTAGATGAGTATCAGAGGACAAAGTCTATTTATGTCTTTGAGAAGGTTCTTGATAAGTTAATCTTAGAGAAAGGTAGAGCTCTCTCACTGAGAAAGCCTTTTGGTGTAGGGCCAATTATAGGCTTAATTGTTGGGAAAGAGTTGGAGATAAAGAACTTAAAAATTATAATTAAAGGGAAGTTAGAGAATTTGAAAGCTGAAGAAATTAGATCCTTGTTAGTTCAGGTGAAGTAGAATGAGAATAGGGGTTATTGGTGATAGAGAAACAGCCATAGGCTTTAGATTGGCTGGACTTAAGGATGTCTATGAAGTTAAAGATAAAGAAGATGCTATAAAAGCTTTAAAAACTTTGGCTGAAAATAAAGATATAGCATTTATAATTATAACAGAGAGGTTAGCTGAAGAGATAAGAGAAAACATGAAAAATATAAATAAAGTTATTGTAGAAATTCCTGACAAAAATGGAAAATTGGCAAGAGAGGATCCAATAAAAGAGCTTATAAGAAAGGCTGTTGGTGTTGCTAAATAAAAAATCTTTAAGGTGAAGGTAATGGCTGGTAAGATTGTTAAAATAGCTGGGCCTGTTGTAGTTGCTGAAGGAATGAAAGGTTCTCAGATGTATGAAGTTGTTAAGGTTGGAGAAGAGAAATTAACAGGAGAAATTATTCAATTACATGGAGATAGAGCAGTTATTCAGGTTTATGAAGAAACTACTGGGGTTAAACCAGGAGAGCCAGTTATTGGGACAGGTTCACCTTTATCTGTAGAGTTAGGGCCAGGGATGTTAAGAGCTATGTATGATGGTATTCAGAGACCATTAACAGCTATTGAAGAGAAGACTGGCTCAATCTTCATCCCAAGAGGAGTAGATGTTCCAGCACTTCCAAGAGAGATAAAATGGGAGTTTAAACCTGTTGTCAATGAAGGAGATTTAGTAGAGGGTGGAGATGTTATAGGTTTAGTTGATGAAACTCCTTCTATAACACATAAAATAATGGTTCCATTTGGAATTAAGGGGAAAATTGTTGAGATAAAAGAGGGGAAATTTACTGTTGAGGAAACTGTTGCCACTGTTGAGTTAGAGAATGGAGAAACAAGAGAAATAAAGATGATGCAAAAGTGGCCAGTTAGAAAGGGTAGACCTTACAGAGAAAAGTTACCTCCAAAGATTCCTTTAATCACTGGGCAAAGAGTTGAAGATACTTTCTTCACCTTAGCCAAGGGGGGAACTGCAGCTATTCCAGGACCATTTGGAAGTGGGAAAACAGTAACTCAGCATCAGTTAGCTAAGTGGAGTGACGCTGACGTTGTTGTCTATATAGGTTGTGGAGAAAGAGGAAATGAGATGACTGAAGTTATTGAGGAGTTCCCACACTTAGAGGATATAAGAACTGGAAACAAGTTGATGGATAGGACAGTTTTGATAGCTAACACTTCAAATATGCCAGTTGCTGCAAGGGAAGCATCTGTCTATACAGGGGTAACTATAGCTGAATACTTCAGAGATATGGGTTATGGGGTTTTATTAACAGCTGACTCAACATCAAGATGGGCAGAGGCAATGAGAGAGATCTCTGGAAGATTGGAAGAGATGCCAGGGGAAGAAGGATATCCAGCTTACTTAGCTTCAAGATTAGCTCAATTTTATGAAAGAGCTGGTAGAGTTGTTACCTTAGGTAAGGATGAGAATAAGAAAGATAAGATAGGCTTCGTCTGTATCGTCGGAGCTGTCTCTCCACCAGGTGGAGACTTCTCAGAGCCAGTTACTTCAAACACACTGAGAATAGTTAAGGTGTTCTGGGCTTTAGATGCTAACTTAGCAAGAAGAAGACACTTCCCAGCAATTAACTGGCTTATGAGTTACTCCCTCTATATTGATGAGGTTACAGACTGGTGGCATAAGAATACTGGGCCAGACTGGAGAATGCTGAGAGATACAGCTATGAACTTACTACAGAAAGAGGCTGAACTCCAAGAGATTGTTCAATTAGTTGGGCCTGATGCCTTGCCAGATAGGGAGAGAGTTATCTTAGAAGTTGCAAGAATGTTAAGAGAAGACTTTTTACAGCAGGATGCCTTTGATGATGTAGATACTTACTGCCCACCAATGAAGCAGTATTTAATGTTGAAAATTATTATGACCTTCTATGAAGAGGCTTTAAAGGCTGTGGAGAGAGGAGTAGAGCCAAGTAAGATATTAAAGGTTTCAGTTAAGCAAGACATTGCAAGAATGAAGTATATGCCTCATGATGAATTCATTAATGTTAAATCCAAGGAAATTTTAGAGAAAATTAAAAAAGAGCTTTCCTCCTTAACATAAAAAACTTTTTAGGGTGAGATTTTATGGCATCAGCAGCTATAGAGTATAGCTCAATTAAAAGTATAGCTGGGCCTTTATTGATAGTTGAAGGAGTTGAAGGAGCTGCTTATGGAGAGATAGTTGAGATCATCTGTCCAGATGGAGAGAAGAGAATGGGTCAAGTTTTAGAGGCAAGAGAAGGTTTAGCTGTAGTTCAGGTTTTTGAGGGGACAACTGGGTTAAATGTTGATAAAACAAGAGTTAGATTTACAGGAAAGACTGCTAAGATAGGAGTCTCTACTGAAATGTTAGGAAGAATCTTCAATGGTAGAGGACAGCCAATAGATGGGGGGCCAGAGATAGTTCCAGAGATGGAGTTAGATATTAATGGCTATCCACTAAACCCTGTTTCAAGAAAGTACCCAAGTGACTTTATACAAACTGGAATCTCTACAATTGATGGGATGAACACATTAGTTAGAGGGCAAAAGCTTCCAATCTTCTCAGGGTCTGGTTTGCCACACAACCAGTTAGCTGTCCAAATTGCAAGACAGGCAAAGGTTAGAGGAGAAGGGGAAAAGTTCGCTGTCGTCTTTGCAGCTATGGGGATTACAGCTGAAGAGGCTAACTTCTTCATGGAAGAGTTTAGAAGAACAGGAGCTTTAGAGAAGGCTGTTGTCTTCATCAACTTAGCTAACGACCCAGCAATTGAAAGAATCTTAACTCCAAGAATGGCTTTAACTGTTGCTGAATACTTGGCATTTGAGAAGGACATGCATGTCTTAGTTATCTTAACTGACATGACTAACTACTGTGAAGCTTTAAGGGAAATCTCAGCAGCAAGAAATGAGGTTCCTGGAAGAAGAGGATATCCTGGTTATATGTATACTGACTTAGCTACTATCTATGAAAGAGCTGGAAGGGTTAAAGGAAAGGTTGGAACAATAACACAAATTCCTATCTTAACCATGCCAGATGATGATATAACCCACCCAATCCCAGACTTAACTGGTTATATTACAGAGGGACAGATAGTTCTATCAAGAGAGTTACATAGAAAAGGAATTTACCCACCTATTGATGTCCTTCCATCCCTATCAAGATTGGCTGGAAGTGGTCAAGGGCCTGGAAAGACAAGAGAGGATCATAAAAAAGTTGTTAACCAAGCCTATGCTGCCTATGCAGAGGGTAGAAGTTTAAGAGACTTGGTTGCTGTTGTTGGGGAAGAGGCTTTAACTGAGAGAGATAGAGCTTACCTAAAGTTTGCTGATGAGTTTGAGAAGAGGTTTGTCAACCAAGGAAAGGATGAGGAGAGAAGTATAGAAGAAACTCTTGACTTACTCTGGGAGTTATTAGCCATACTACCAGAAGAAGAGTTGAAGAGAGTTGATAAGGAATTAATTATGAAGTATCACCCAAAATACAGAAAGAAGAGTTAAAGCTCTTTCCCCATATAAGCTCCAACTCTTTTATACCCCAACTTTCTGTAATATTCCCTAACCCCTATTCCACTTGTGACCAATATCTTCTTTTTCCCAAACTCTTCCTTAGCTATTCTCTCAGCTTCTTTCATCAACATCCTTCCATATCCCATATGTTGCCAGCTAACCTCTTTTATATCTCTTGTTAAAGCCTTTTCCCATCCAAAAACATGTAGCTGTCTAACTAACATAGTTTTATCATCAATCTCTTTCCTAAATGGTTTATATGGATCTCTCAACCTTAAAAAGGCTATTAATATGTCATTTTTAACATCTTCAAAGGATAAGAAAATTTCAGTTCCTCCACTTGCCTCATAATCTTCCCTAACCAACTTTATATGCTCAGGATCTGGTAAGATGCCTTTTTTGTAATAAACATGTCCTACCTCTCTACATCTTATACATCTACACCTTAACCCTTTTTTCTCCATATACTTATAAACAAGCTCTCCTAAGTTACTCTTCTTAACTCCATCAACTATAACAGTTGCAGGAATATCCCTCTGAATCCTTGAAGTTCTAACCCACTTAGGCATGATAGATTTAGCATAGCTGATAACTTCTATAGCCTCCTCTTCTCTGTAAGGTTTAAACTCTCCCCTCTTCCACATCTCATAAAGCTCTGTCCCCTCTATAACTAAGCAAGGATAGATTTTAACCATGTCTGGCATAAAGTCAGGGTTCGTAAAGATTTCCTTAAACATCTTCTTGTCCATCTCTATACTTGATCCTGGCATCCCTGGCATTAGATGATAAGAAACCTTTAACCCACTATCTTTTAAGAGTTGTGTAGCCTTTATAGTGTCTTCAACACTATGCCCTCTCTTACATAGCTTTAATATTTCATTATAAATTGACTGAACCCCTAACTCAACTCTTGTAGCTCCCAACTTAAGCATCTGGTTTATCTCTTTCTCACTACAGTAGTCTGGCCTTGTCTCTATACAGAGGGCTACACATCTATGCTTAGCCGTCTCATTAATCTTCTGAGCCTCTTCTAAGCTTTTACTTTCCCTTTCATTCATTGCATCTAAGCATCTCTTTATAAACCAATCCTGATACTCTATTTCCCTTGCTGGAAAGGTTCCTCCCATGATGATGAGCTCAATTTTATCAGTTGGATGCCCAACCTTTTCCAACTGCTCTATCCTTGCCCTTGTTTGTAAGTAAGGGTCAAAGTTAAACATCAAGCCCCTCATTGTTGCAGGCTCTCTTCCAGTATAACTCTGAGGAACATCTCCAAAGACACTATCTAAACCTCCAGGGCAAAAGATACATTTACCATGTGGACACTTAGCTGGGGATGTCATAACTGCAACAACAGCAACCCCTGAGATGGTTCTAACAGGCTTCTTTCTTAAAATTGGAATTAAAATTTTCTTCTCCTCTTCAGTTGCATACTTTAAAATTTCAGAGTTTGATGGATGCCCTATTCCAATTCTGTAAATTCTTAAACACTCACTTTTAATTTGCTCTATCCTTTTTTTGTCTAAGGTTTTTCCCTCTTTGTATTCTTTTAAAATTCTCTCTATGATACATCTCATTAGCTTCTCTTTCATGTTTGCTCACAATTTATTAGTTTATATATTTGGATAAAATAGAAAAATATGTTTTAAGTTGAAGTTAATAATTAAAAAAGAGATAAAATTATAAAAATTTTTAATTAATGTATGGAACCCTTATTTCTCTAAGTAAGAGTCTCTTAACATATCTCTTCTTGTATCCCTTTGAAGCTAACTTTATGCTGTTCTTAACATTCATTTCATTGTAGTAATTTCTTATCTCCAAGATTAAGTTCTTAACCTTACACTTCCTTAGCTCATTTAAAACCATCTTCCAGTTAATATTTCCCTCTCCTAAGGGTAAGTGGTTATCAACAAAACCAAAGTTGTCATGTAGATGGACATGCTCTATATATGGTCTTAGCATTTTAAAGTATTCTCTCATGCTCATTCCATACTTATTACACATTAGATAGGCATGACCAACATCTAAGGTTACTCCAATCTCATCATCAAGTAAGCCAGAGAACTCATGGGGAAAGGCTCCAATTCTATTATCACAGAGGTTTTCAAGGACTATCTTAACAGAGTATTCATTTGCCAAGTTAATTAAAGACTTTAAAGCTCTTAGAGTATTTATATATGCCTTATGGTAAGAACCATTTATGTCTCCACCATGGATAACAACATACTTAATATTAAGTAATGAAGCTATTTTAAAGACATTCTCCATTATCTTTAAATCCCTCTCTCCCTTTCCAAGGTCTACACAAACACTATTTGGCTCATCAGATGTTGGAGAGTGGAGTGTGTATTTAACATTTAAAGTTGATAAATAGTCTATAGCTTCTCTATTAATCTCTCCATCCTTATCCAATAGAGGAATATCACTGAATCCAAGCTCTACACAATTAACTTTTAGCTCATCTAAGCTAAAGCCTTTATTTGTTATCTCACTAACTAAGTATGAGCAGATCCCTATCATAGCCATCTCACAGATTTTGCTTTCAAGTTTCATACTAAGAGTTAATTATATATAAACTTAACTATTGTTGAATATTAGTTCATAAAAGGTGAACTTTATGGATAAAGCTGTGATTTTGGCAGCTGGGTTAGCCAAGAGAATGGGAGAACCAGAGACTCCAAAGGGGTTAATAAAGATTGCTGGAAGAGAAATATTATATAGAAATATGAAAATATTGGAAAACTTAGGAGTAAAGGAGTTTATAATTATAACCAACACTAAATACTATAAAAAATTTGAAGAGTTTTTAAAAAAGTATAACTTCAGGGGAAAAGTAGTTATAAATAAAGAGCCTGAGAGAGAAAATGGTTACTCTCTCTACTTAGCTAAGGACTATGTTAAAGAGCCTTTTATTTTAATGATGAGTGACCACATCTATGGGGAAGACTTTTTAAAAGAGGCTATTAAAGGAGAGGGCTTAGTTGCTGATAGAGAGCCAAGATATATAGATGTAGAAGAGGCTACAAAGGTTAAGGTTTTAAATAATAGGGTTAAAGATATTGGGAAACATTTAAAGGAGTTTGATGCTGTAGATACTGGCTTCTTTATCCTAACTCCTGAAATTTTTAAGACTATAGAGAAAATTAATAAGGAGAAGATAACTTTAAGTGAAGTAATGAAAGAGGCTGAGGTTAAGGTTCATTTTGTTGATGGTAAGTTTTGGACAGATGTTGACACCCCAGAGGAGATAAAGAGGGCTAAGTGGTTATTAATAAAGAACTCTGTTAAGGGAACTGGAGATGGGTTTATATCAAGGTATATAAATAGGAAGATATCAACAAGGATAAGTTATTTTTTAGTTGATCACTTAACCCCTAATCAAATGACTGTCATCTCTTTTATCTTAGGAATTCTGTCAGCTTTACTATGCTTCATAAGCATTCCCTTAGGAGGAATATTTTATCAAATTAGCTCTATAGTTGATGGTGTTGATGGAGAGATAGCAAGGGCTTCACTGAGGACAAGTAAGTTAGGTGGCTACATAGATTCTATCTTAGATAGATATGTAGATTTTTTCTTCCTCTTAGTCTTGGCTTATCTAACTATAAGTTCTACACTAATGTGGGTTATAGCTTGCTTAGCCATCTTTGGCTCTGTTATGGTTAGTTATTCAACTGAAAGATATAAGGCTGCCTTTGGTAGAGACATATATAAGGATATAAAGGAGATGAAATATTTAATAGGGAAGAGGGATGAGAGAGTTTTCCTTACTATGATCTTCTGTCTTCTTCAGAAGGTTGAGCTACTCTTTATCATATTGGCAATTATAACCAACATAAGGGTTATATTAACCCTATATTTAGTCTGTAAGAAGGTGAGAGAATGATACTATACAAGGAGGAGAATGAAATAATTAAAGAAGCTCTAAAAGGACTAAAGCTTCCAGATAGGGTTTATATTTTTGACACCACTCTAAGGGATGGAGAGCAAACTCCAGGGGTTTCACTAACTGTAGATGAGAAGGTTGAGATAGCTATCAACTTAGATAAGTTAGGGGTTGATATTATAGAGGCTGGTTTCCCAATATCATCAAGTGGAGAGTATGAAGCTGTAAAGAAGATAGCTTCTCTAAACTTAGATGCTGAAATCTGTGCATTAGCAAGGGCTGTTAAGGAAGATATTGATAGGGCTATAGACTGTGGAGTTGATAGAATCCATACTTTTATAGCCACTTCCCCACTACACAGAAAGTATAAGTTAAAGATGAGCAAGGAGGAGATTGTAGAGAAAGCTGTTAATGCCATTGAATATATAAAGGAGCATGGGATTAAGGTAGAGTTCTCAGCTGAAGATGCTACAAGGACTGAAATTGATTATTTAAAGGAGGTTTATAAGAAAGCTGTTGAAGCTGGAGCAGATATTATAAATGTTCCTGACACTGTTGGGGTTATGATTCCAAGGGCTACCTATTACTTAATAAGTGAGCTAAGGAAAGAGATTGATAATATATCTGTCCATTGTCATAATGACTTTGGTTTAGCTGTAGCCAACAGCTTAGCAGCAGTTGAAGCTGGAGCAATTCAGTGCCATGTAACAGTTAATGGCTTAGGAGAGAGAGGAGGAAATGCTGCCTTAGAAGAGGTTGTCACTTCCCTACACTTCATATATGGAATAAAAACTAAAGTGAAGACAGAAGAGCTTTACAATATTTCAAAGCTTGTTGAGAAATTAACAGAGGTTAAGGTTCAGCCTAATAAGGCTGTGGTTGGAGATAATGCCTTTGCACATGAATCTGGAATTCATGCACATGGAGTTTTAGCCCATGCTCTTACCTATGAGCCAATCCCTCCAGAGTTGGTTGGGCAAAGAAGAAGAATTATTTTAGGGAAGCATACAGGGACACATGCAATAGAGGCTAAGTTAAAAGAACTTGGCTACACCAACATAAATAAAGAGCAATTTAAGGAGATTGTGAAGAGAATAAAGAGCTTAGGAGATAAGGGTAAGAGGGTTACAGATAAAGATGTTGAAGCCATAGTTGAGGATGTCATTGGAAGGGTTAGCAAGAGAGAAAGAGTGGTTGATCTGGAACAGATAGCTGTGATGACAGGAAATAAGGTGATTCCAACAGCTTCAGTAGCTCTAAAAATTAATGATAACTTGATAAAAACCTCAGCCATTGGTGTTGGACCAGTTGATGCTGCTGTCAAAGCTATACAGAAGGCTATAGGAGAGAAGATTAAGATTAAAGAGTATCATATAGATGCTATAACTGGAGGAACAGATGCCTTAGCTGAGGTTGTTGTTACCTTAGAGGGATATGGAAAGGAGATAACTACTAAAGCAGCAAGAGAGGATATTGTAAGAGCCTCAGTTGAAGCTGTGATAGATGGAATTAACAAAATTCTTAAAAAATAACCACTCTTTTTTTTATTTAGATTGAAAAATTAACATTAACAAAATAAAAATTTTTATATAGAACTTCAAAGACATTTTTAATAAAAATAAAAGGAGGGATATAAATGAATAAATCAGAGTTATTATTTAAAGAGGGAGTTTTAAAGTTAAAAGAGAATGCTCCTCAGATAGTTATAAGCTTAATTATAGCTGTTCTTATCTGGCTCTTTGGGGTTTGGGTTTTCATCCCATTGGCTGATCAGTTAGGAAATCCAACAATTGGTTTATATGCCTTAAAACCAATTATCTCAGCTATCATAGGGTTAGCTCTGTTAATAGTTTTGTTAAGAATTGCCAAAGACTTTGGAGAGTTAATGGATGGAGTTGCTGACATTATAGCATCTAAGTTAATTGGAGAGAGAGCTACAGAGGAGAAGTTAAAGAGATACAGATATGGATTAAGAATGTTAGCTTATGTTATTATAGCCACTGTAGCTTACTTGTTCTTCCTACCAATACTGTTGGGAATAAATGTTGTCATAGCTGGAGTTGTTTTAATCATCTTAGTCATCTGGGCAGTTTTAACCTTAATTAACATTGGATATATGTTTGTTGATGAAATTGAAGAGGCTTCAAGATTGGCTATAGCTAAGTTGGAAGAGATGGCTAAAGAAGAGAAAAAAGAGGAAGAGTAAATGAGGAAGATAGTAGGATTAGTCATCTTAATAATAGTATTATTGGCTCTCTCATTTGCTCTCCCTTTTTACTCTAACTATTTAGGAGAATACTTAAGTTACTATATTCTTGCTCTCCTCATCTTAATTATCTTCTTAACCTTACTTTTAGGATTCTTACTTAGAAAGAAGGTTAAGGCTCTTATTAAGTAAGTCTCCTTTTTCCACCCTTAATATTATTGTAGCCAAAACATTCTTTGAAAATCTTATAACTCTTGGATTTATGAGGGTAAAGAGTGGTTTATACTCCTCTTCTATTAACCCAACTCTTTTAAGGTTTAATATCTTAGCCCCATTTACTGTAGCCATTCTAAAGATCTCTTTTGGCTCTAAATGATAAAATTTATAGATAAATTCCATCTCCCTAAAGATTGAAGGATGGTTAGCCATAAAGTTATCTGTCCCAAGGGCTTTTATACTCTTTATCTTCTCCAAATCTGGAAGGCCAACATTATAGTAAAGGTTAGACCTAACACAGAGAACCACTGGAATCTCATACTTCTCAATTAAATAACTATCCTCTTCAGTTAAGTGGGTTCCATGAATTATAAAGTCTGGGACAACCTTTAAGTTAATTAACCTCTCAATCTCTGTCATTCCATACTTTTTTAAGCTAAGCTCTAAAGCTCCTTTATGCTCAGCTGCATGGATAGAAAAGATTTTATTTTTTCTCTTACATTCCTTATATAACTCTCTTAGCTCTTCATCCTCATACTCATTAGCTCCACTCAACCCATAGCCATCAGAGAGATTTAAAACCCTCTCCCCCTTGTAAGTTGGCCTTCCAAGTATTACAGCTTTAATATCATCACTTAAACATTCTTTTAATAGCTTTACTCCCTCCACTCCTCCCTCTCTGAAGTCACAAAATACTCTACTTCCAAAGTTTATTAACTCCTTTATCCCTTCCTTTATAGCCTCTTTAATTTCCTCTCTACTTAACTTACCTAAATATTTATGTTTTAGCCCATTAGGTGGCTTAACCAACTCATCTAAACTTTTATTAATCCCAACATCCTTAATACAATTATCAGCTATGTGTGTATGTAAGTTAAAAATTCCTGGGATGGCTAAGCCAACATTCTCAGCTTCAACATGCTCATTGGTGAAGCCCTTAATTTCACCATCTTCAACAACTAAAACTCCTTCTTTAAGCTCATAATCTTCTCCATATAAAAATTTCCCTTTAAGGTACATAGAAATCTCCCCCTCTTGGTGTATTTTAAATGAATATTAGAATTGTTGTTAAGATACTAATTTTAATAGCATTGTTAAGCTACTTACTATCAAATATAAATTTAGAGTACACTCTTTTCTTATTTATTAAGGAGTATGCAAGAATAATATTTATCTCAGCTATTTTAGTTATCTCAGGGCTTATCATTAATGACATTGTTATCAGTTTCTTGGAGAGATATGCTAAAAAGATGGAGGATAAGGCAAATGAATATATAAGATTGGGATATATATTTAAATATTTAGTTTATTCTATTATCTTTCTTATTATTCTTTTCCTAATCCAGCAAAACACCTCTTCCTTAGTTGTATCCTTAGGGTTAATTGGAGCTGCTATTGCCTATGCCTTAAGGGTTCCAATCCTTAACATGGCTGGCTGGTTAGTGATACTATTCAGTAAGAATATTAAGATTGGAGATAGGATTAAGATAAGCAACTATGGAATTGGAGACATTGTAGGGATCAGCACTCAGCACATCTATTTAAGTGAGAGGGACACAAACTTAGAGCCAACTGGAAGGCTATTAATAGTGCCAAACTCAATAGTCTTTACAGAGTCAATTTCAAACTACACTAAGAGAAGCCCATATGTTTGGGACTATTTAGTGGTGCACTTCACCTTAGATAGTGATGTTGATAAGGCTAAAGAGATTGTTTTATCCTCAGCTGAGGAAGTGGTTGGAGAGTTAATGAGAAAGTTGTATGAGAAGTGGAGACTTAACAAGTATTTTAAAACTAAGTTGTTTGAGAAGCCATTTGTTAGGGTAGGGATAACAAGAACCTCTTTTTATGTTAAGGTTTTTTACATAACAAATGTCTATGAAAAACCAAGGGTTAGGAGTGATATACAATATTTAATTTTAAAGAAGGTTAAAGAGGAGAAGGATGTTAAGATAGCTTATCCACATGTTAAGGCAGTGGTAGAATGGAACAAGACTTCTTAGAGCTTGTTAAAACTTATAAATTTTTAATAAAGTTGAGACTAAGGAATATTTTTAAAGAAGAAAACATTGAAAAAGATTTAAAAGAGCTTGAGAAAATCTTAAATTTAAAGAGAGAGGAAATTTTAGAGCTTGTTGATAAGATTATAATAGCTATTATCTCCCATACAAAATACTCAAATTTTTTTATAAAAAAATATTCTGAGATATTGAAGGATAAAATTAAGGTTCCCAACAAAGTGTCTGTTTGGGATTTTATTAAAGTTTCAGGAGAGTCAAGAAATAATGACTTATCCTTGGAGAGGGTTGAGGTTAATAAAGGATTTGTTGATATTGGTGAGATAAAAGAAATTTATAGATATGAATTAGCAAGGCTTGAGATAAAGAAGTTGGTTGAGAGTGCTAAAAGGGTTGAGCTTCCTGAGAGTGAGGAGGTTAAGGAAGTAATTGAATATATAGATGAGCTATTAAAAGATAGCTTTAAGAGTGTTGAAGGTGTTAAAATAGAAGCCTCTTTTAAAGGAGAAGTGCCAATAGAATGGCATCCTCCATGTATAAGGAATATTTTAAATGATATCCTAAGTGGAGGTTCTCCTTCCCACTATGCAAGGAGAAGCTTTGTAGTCTATTGGTTTGCAGCTAAGTTTAATCCTAACCTAAGACCTTTAAAGGATGGGAAGTTAGTGGAGTTGTCAGCAAGGGACATAACATCAGAGAAAAATATTGAGGAATTTATAGAAGAGGTTATTAATATATTTAAGAATGTTGAGGACTTTGATGAGGAGAAGACAAGATATTATATAATGCACAACATTGGTTATAAGGTTGGACATCAGAGGTTTACCCACTGTGAATACTGTAGAAACTGGCAAAATGACAATGGGAAGGGGTTGGCTCAATACTGTACTCCTGATGAAATTTGCAAGAAGAAATTTATCATTCATCCCTTAGACTATCTTTGCTATATGATAAAAACAAGAGGGAAACATAAATGATAAACAAGTTCTTAGAGATAGAAGTCCTCTTATCTCCTGAGGTTTATGAAGAGCTAAAAAAGTTGAGTGAAGAGAGAATAGAGGAACTTATAGAAAAAATTAGAGAATTCAAATTTTACAATAGAGATTTTATCCTCTTAGACAAGAAGTTTTTTGAAATTTTTTTATATGAATCTTTAGAAGACATCATTAAAAAATATAAAAATTTTGATTTTATCTATTACTACACTGGAGTAACCTTAGAAACTGAAGAAAAACCTATAAAAGAGGAAGAAACAAAAGTTGAAGAAAAAGAAGAAATTAAGGAAGAGACTAAAGAGGAAACTATTGAGGAAGTTAAAGAAGAAATAAAAGAAGAGCATATAAAGGAATTAGAGAGAGTTGAAAAAATTAGAGAGAGCTTTAAAGGAAAGATAGAGTTTATTGCTAAGGATATAGAGACAAGAATTAGTATATATGAAGATACTGATGTCTCTAATAAATCAACATGTGAAGGAAAGATAGATGATTTCATAAGATACTTTAGGGATAGATTTGAGAGGTTAAAGAAATTTATAGAGAGAAGAGCTGGAAGGAAGGCTTTACCAATTTCAAAGTTAGAGAACTACAAAGGGGAGGAAGTTTTTACTGTTGGAATGGTTTATGATGTTAGGGATAGGGGAGATAAGGTTATTGTTGAAATTGAGGATGAGGAAGAGAGAGTTTTAGCAGTTATAGACAAAGAGCTATATAAGAAGTCTGGAGAGATCTTATTAGATGAAGTTATTGGCTTTATTGGGAAATTTAATAGATATTTGTATGTTAAAGATATTATAAGGCCTTCAATAAACAAGCCTTACATAAATAAAACAAAGGAAGAGCTCTACATGGCTTTCCTCTCAGATATACATGTTGGTAGTAATGAATTCCTCTATAAAGATTTTGAGAAGTTCATAGAATTTTTAAATGGAAATGTTAAGAATAGCTTAGAGGAAAAAATAGTTAGTAGATTAAAATATATCTGTATAGCTGGAGACCTTGTAGATGGTATAGGAGTTTATCCTGGACAGGAGGAAGATCTATATGAAATAGATATTATGAAGCAGTATGAGGAAGTGGCTAAGTATATAGAGCAGATCCCTGAGCATATAGCTATTGTCATCTCTCCAGGAAACCACGATGCTGTTAGGCCAGCAGAGCCTCAGCCAAGGCTTCCAAAGGAGATTATAAAGCTATTTAATAGAGAAAATATTTACTTTGTTGGTAACCCATGTACTTTAAATATTCATGGTTTAGACACTCTCCTCTACCATGGTAGAAGCTTTGACGACCTTGTTAGCCAGATACCAACAGCAAGCTATGAAAATCCCTTTACAATCATGAAAGAGGTTATAAAAAGGAGACATCTCTCTCCTGTTTATGGAGGAAGGTGTCCAATAACTCCTGAGGAAAAAGATTACTTGGTTATAGAGAGGGATATAGATATTTTACACACTGGCCACATACACATAAATGGTTATGGTATTTATAGAAATGTAGCTCTAATCAATAGTGGAACCTTTCAAGAACAAACAGATTTTCAGAAGAGGATGGGAATTAAACCAACTCCATCAATAGTTCCTATATTAAGACTTGACAGACTTGGAGAATCTAACCACTATATAGAGTGGGATAGAGGAATAGTGGAAGTTAAAATTTAATTTCTAAGAGAGAAATTTTTTCTAAAACTCTCTCTACTGTGTTCCCAAACCCCTTTATTTTGAAAGCGTCCCTTATTCTCTTCTCCTTCTCCTCATCCAACTCTAAGACAGAGTCATCAAGCTCTCCACCAATTTTTTCCAAGACTTTGTTTAAAGTTTCCTCATCTTTACAAATGATACAAACATTCCCATCTCTTGCTCCAATCATATTTATAGCCTCTCCTATCTGCCTTTTACCAGAGGCTCTTATTAAAATTTCCATCCAGAAGTTCTTAGCTATTCTCTTTTTACTCTTAGCTTGGTTTATAGCATGTATAACATGCTTTTTACTTGCTATTAAGTTAGCATTTAAAATTTGAAATTCTAAATTTTCTTTAAATATATCTTCACTAATTTTAGCTCCTCTAACTCCTCTTACAATCATGGCTAATCACAACATCCATATCTTTATTGGTTTCAACAATTTTAATATCATCCAAGGATTTTAAATTCATAGCCTCAGCTGTCTTCTCTATCCCAAGTTTCTTATCAGTGTCAAGATAGATGATATAGGCATCTAACTCATCTATCCCCAACCTCTTAGCAGCCACAGCTCTATGGTGACCATCAACCAAGATATAGTAATCTTTTTTGGTTTTTAAAACTATGATTGGCTCAGCTAACCCTTTCTTAATCTCATAGATTCTTCCAAGTAGCTCATCAGCCTCTATCTTATTTTGAGTTGGCTTAATCTTACTAACCTTAACTTTCCCCCTCTCAACCTTTGGATTATAGCCAAGGCTTTCATAAGTTTTAACAATCTTCTCCAACTTCTTTGGAGTAGTTTTTTCTATTTGAGATCTGATAACATCCATATTTGAGATGATACCAACTAAGTTATTTTCACTATCAACAACTGGCAACTTTGAGAAGCCAGTTCTAAACATAATTCTACCTACATCCATTATATTGGCATCAGGGTAGGTAACAACCATATCCTCCCTTTTTGTCATCAACTCCTTTACTTTTTTATTCTCATCCTCTCCTACAATATCTCTAACTGAGATAATTCCTACTAACTTCCCATCCCTAACCACAGGAAAAGAGTTATGTCCAGTTTTTTTAATTAGCTCTATAACATCCTTAACTGTTGCCTCTTCATTGATAGTGATAACATTCCTTGTCATATACTCAGAAACTTTAACCACTAAACTTCACCTTAAATATTTAGTCTCATCTTCAATATTGGCCAATTTAAAGGCTCTCTTCCTTCTTAGACAGCTTTCACACTCCCCACAGTGTAAAAAGCTCTCTCCATTATCTTTATAGCAAGAGTAGCTATACTTCAAAACCTTAACTCCTAACTTCTCCTCAAGCTCTTTCCCAAGCTTTACTATCTCCTCCTTAGTTTTATCATAGAGAGGTGCTTCAACCTTCACCTTATTTAAAGTTCCATACTCAAGAGCTCTATTAAAAGCCTCTACAAACTCTATAGTATTGTCTGGGAAAGTAACTCCTTCCTCCTTATTTATGCCTATAAATATTTTTTCTCCATCTATAGCCTCTGCAAATCCACTGGCTATAGCTAAGAAGATAACATTCCTTGCAGGAACCCAAACAGCTCTCATAGTTTCAAAGGCTTTCTCACTATCTAAGTCTTCAAATGTTAGCTTAGGAATCTCTTTATTGGTTATTAAGGCACTTTTACCAAACTCTTTAACAAAGTTAAGTTCTACAACTTTATGCTCAATCTTTAAAATCTCAGAAATCTTCTTAGCAGCTTCAATTTCCCTCTTAGCTGCTCTCTGCCCATAGTTGTAAGTTATGGCCAAAAGATCATAGCCTAAGGCTTTAGCATACATAGTAGCCACTGTTGAATCTAAGCCACCACTTAAGATAGAAACAGCTTTCATGTTCTCACTTTTTGAAAATTTTGTTAATTTAAAAAAATAACTAAAAATTAATTTTATATATCTCCTAAATTTTAAACCTTATATATAATATTTCAATACTCTATATTAATAAACTTTAATATTATATTTATTTTTATTTTTTCTTTTACTTTATTTAATAAAAATAGGGTAAGGGGGTAAGAGGTTATGGGGATCAGTGTAAAGATAAAAATTTTGGCTGGATTAGGAATATATGTGTTACTATTAATAATTTTTTCTATCATAGTGCTTCTGAATTTCGGATTTTCTCCAATAATTGTTATATTTGATGTTTTGTCAATAGTACTTTTTGTGATATTGTTTATTTTTTATAAGAAAACCATCTTTGATCAGTTGGATGAGTTAGTAAGAGTTATGGGAGAGTTTGCCGAAGGTAAAACCGATATTGTGAGAAACGAAAAAATAAAGTTTGATCCAAATGATGAAATTGGAAAAATTTACTATAGTGCTAAAAAAGCATATATTACCTTTAAAGAGGAATGTGAAAAATGTAAAAGAATGAAGGAAGACGTTGAAAGATTAATAAAAGATATAGAAAAGGTTATGGATGCTGTAGCTAATGGAGACTTAACTGTAAGAATGTCTGAAACTGGGAGAAGAAATATAATTCAGAAGAAAGTTAATAGAGCCTTAGATCTTTTATCTAAGACTGTTTTTGATTTACTATCTGTTGTTATTAAATTAAAAGAAGAAGTAAATTCTATTAAAGAAGAAGTTGAAAGATTAAAAGAAACCTCTGATCAAATTGCCGATGCTGCTAACCAAGTTGCTGTAGCTGCAACAGATCAGTCTAATAAGTTACAAGATATAACTCAAGAGTTAGAAGATGTTAATAAGTTAGCCAACGATGCTTACAACTCAGCGTTAGAAGGAGTTGAAGCTGTTAAATCTGTAGAAGAAGCTTCTCAGGTTGGGGTTGAGAAGGTTGAAAACGCTATAGAAACAATGCAAAGAATAGCTAACGTTATTGATGAATTAGGAAGAGCGTTAGAAGAGCTTGGTAAGAAGAGTCAGAAGATTAATGAGATTACAGCTTTAATTAAAGATATCGCCGAGCAAACAGGTTTATTAGCTTTAAACGCTTCTATTGAAGCTGCAAGGGCTGGAGAGGCTGGAAGAGGTTTCGCTGTAGTTGCAAGTGAAATTAAAGGCTTAGCCGAAGAGATTGGAAAGTCTGTAGACGACATCAATAAGACAGTTGAAGAGATAAGAGAGGCTATAGAAAAAACAATAGACTTAGGATTAACTGGAAAGAATGAAGTTGATAAAGGAGTTGTTGCTATAGATGAGGTTAATAACGCATTCTTAAAGATAAAAGAGGCTGTTGATAAAGCTCATGAGAAGATAGAAGGAATTAAACAAGCTGCTCAGAACGTAACTGAGAATGTTGAAAAAGCTTTAAGAGATGTCCAAGATGTTGCTTCAATCTCAGAAGAGTTCGCTGCCACCGCTGAGGAATTAACAGCTTCAACTGAAGAGTTGAACGGAGCTATTGACAACTTTAGAAAATTAATAATTGATTTAGAAGAAACTGCTAAGATAGCTGATGAATTAGCTAATAGATTTAAAATTGATGAAGCTAAAATTAAAAAAATGGCTAAAAATGGAAAACTATAACTTACAAGATTTAAGTTTTTTATTTTTTTTACACCTATTTTATTAAAAATTTAAGCTATTTTAATAACAATTAAAATATACTTTATAGAAAGTAATATAAAGCAATATATAGTATTAAAAGTAGTGTTAAGATTACCCATTAGCTATTACAAAAATTTAAAATAGTAGGAAGGTGGAACCATGCACATCCCAGATGGATTTATGCCACTATGGGAAAGTATCCTTTTTTGGGTTATCTCTTTAGTGTTTATAGTTATGTCCTTAAGATGGGCTTCCAAAGCACTTAATGAGAAAAATATCCCACTATTTGCAGCCTTAGCAGCTGGGATATTTGCAATGCAAGCCATGAATATGCCTATCCCATGGGGGACAAGTGGGCACTTAGTTGGAGCAGCACTAACAGCAATTTTATTTGATAGCCCATGGGCTGGGGTTTTAATGTTAACACTTATTTTAATTGTTCAAGGGTTGTTCTTTGCTGATGGTGGATTGTTGGTTATGGGAGCAAATATCTTTAACATGGGAATTATTGGAGGATTTGTTGGGTACTATGTATATAAGGCACTGGAAAAAGTAAGTGTTCCAGTTGCTGCCTTTGTGGCTGGCTGGGCAGCTACATTTTTAGCAGCTATAGCATGTGCCATAGAGCTGGCAATAGGAGGAACATTCCCATTAGATAAAGGATTATTCTTTATGGGGCTGTATCATGCAATAATAGGAATAATTGAAGGAGCAATAACTGCTATAGTTGTAACCTACTTAAAAAATGTAAAACCAGATTTGGTTAAGTCTTCTCATAAAGAGGTGATGTAATGGACAACAAAAAAATTATAATTTATGGTTTAGTTGTAGCTATAATAATAAGTATCTTAGCCCCATTCTTAGCAAGCCCTAACCCTGATGGCTTAGAAAGTACAGCTGAGAAGGTTGCCAATGAAAAGGCTTTAGAGAAAAACTTAGAACAGCTTGGATTAGAAGAAGAGGGATCAGTTGCTCCAGCTCCAATGCCTGACTATTCAATCCCAGGATTAGGGAAGATTGGTGAAATCTTAGCCTTGATTGTAGGGACTATAATAGTGTTTGCCTTAGCCTATGGCTTCTCAATCATTGTAAAAAGAACCTCTTCCCAATAAAAAATTTTTTTAAGGTTTTTGAATGCATAGAAATATAAGAGACTTGGAAAGACTAACTCTAAAAAGGAATTTTTTAAGCTCTATACATCCAAAAATAAAGTTAATTTCTATTTTTTTAATAATTATTTACATAAATTTACAGAATAATATTATCTCATCCCTTATTTTAGAGCTCTACCTTCTCTCTTTATTAGCTTTATCTAACTTACTCACTGAGGGAATTAAAAGAATTATCCTAATTTTACCTTTTGGCCTATTTCTATCTGCTATACAACCATTCATTAGAGGAGAAACCATAATATTCAAAATTTTATATTTCCCAGTTTATTATGAGGGTTTAGTATTTGCCTTACTACTTTTCACAAAATTTTTAGTTGCTGTCACTGGAGTAATTCTATTGTCAATCTCTACTCCTATGCATAGTGTAATAAAAGCCCTCAGAGGTTTGGGACTTCCCAATATTATGGCTCTTCTTTTAGGGATAATGGTTAGATATTTATACTTAATGTTTGAACTTTTGGAGAAGATGCTAATAGCTTGGGAAGCAAGAGGCTTTAACAGAAAAAATTTGAAATATAAAGAAGTTTTAAAAATTTTTGGTTACAGTGTTGGATCTCTATTGATAAGAGCTTATGAGCAGGGAGAGAGAACATATTTAGCCATGGTTTCAAGAGGATATAGTGAGAATAGTGACTTCTCCCTAAATGATGAGAAGATAGAGAAAAAAGATTATTATTTTTTAATCTTAACTATCTTTGTAATTATTCTCTCCTATATAGTGAGTAACCTATATACAATAAAATTATTATAAAGATTGGCTCAGGATGGTTGAGGATGGCTAAGATGATTGAGATAAAAACCAATAGCCCAACTCTCAAATCCCTTACTTTTTTAAATTTTATGTCTGAGACCATAAGATAGGAAACAAGTAAAGATAAGAATATTATTATATGGGGATTTTTAAACAACTGTAAAGAGGCTATTATAAATAAAGACCCTGCTGGGATTGGTAAGCCTATGAAGTCTTTACTATTAACTATATTGAATCTTGCCAACCTTAATGAGCCAGCTATACAGTAAATTATAGCTATAAAGATAGAAACCTTAGCTAAAAAATAGCTTGTTGCTACTCCAAAGCTAACTATGTCTGATAAGCTATCCAACTCCTTCCCAAACTCTGTAACTGTCTTAGTCTTCCTTGCCACATAGCCATCTAAGGCATCAAAGATAACAGCAATGTAGATAAAGTTAGGCTCATTAAAATAAATTGCCAATAAGCCAAAAGTTAAATTTAAAATAGTTACTAAGTCTGAGATTGTAATTATTTTAAGAATTTCCATTTTATTCCCTTGCTGGCCCAGCATCTTCAAATCCTTGCCTTAACCCCTTCCCAGCCATCTTTGTTAAATACTCTGGCTTAAATAGTAAGTAATAGACATTTTCAGCATGTTCTTCAGCTCTTCTCTTAGCTAACCAGTCAAGCTCTTTATCATCCTTAGCCTCATCCTCATGGACAAAAACTTCTATTATATGCTTATTAGTCATTAATTGAGCCATCATTAAGCCTAAGGAAGCCTCATGAGCACAAACCTTATCCTTCTCAGCCTTCCCAGGCATTCCTAAAGCCATAACTATGTCACAGCCTTCCTCTTCTAAGAGTTTTTTACAAGCCACTGGTAAATCCTTAATTCCTGGAACAGTTTTTCTAATGATCTTTATGTTTGGAGATAACTCCTTTAACTTCTTTATAGCTGCTGATGCCATATCAACCCTTGCAAAGGTTGTATCCACTATTCCCACTTTCTTCATTCTATCATTCCCTTAAACATTCTTAAGCCATCATCACTTCCTAAAATTTTTTCAGAGGCTCTCTCTGGGTGAGGCATTAATAAGAGACAGTTAAAGTTTTCATTACAAACTCCAGCTATGTTATCTATAGAACCATTTGGATTAACCTCTTCTCTAACCTCTCCAGTCTCATCACAGTATTTAAAGACAATCATCTTTTTTCTATACATGTAGTCAAGGGTTTCATCATCTGCAAAGAATCTACCTTCAGCATGGGCTATAGGGATTTTTAAAACTTCTCCTTTTTTATAGTATTTTGTGAATGGTGTCTTATTGTTCTCAACTCTAATATAGACCCACTTACAGATAAACCTTGAATTTATATTATTTGTTAAGGTTCCTCTTGAGAATCCAGCCTCTAATCCAATCTGAGCCCCATTACAGATGCCTAAGACAGGCTTACCTTCATCAACCATCTTCCTTAAAGCTTTTATAACAGGCATCTTAGAGGCTATAGCTCCAGCTCTTAAGTAGTCTCCATAAGAAAATCCTCCAGGGATAACAGCTCCTGAGTAGTTGTCTAAGTTCTCCTCAGTGAAAAAAACCAACTCTGGCTTACCTCCAGCAACCTTTATAGCATGACAAACATCTAACTCACAGTTTGTCCCCAAGAATTTGATAACAGCTATCATTTTCCCCCTTAATCTTAAATTTTGAGTATTGGAATATTGTCAATAATTTCATACTCTTTTTTACATCTCTTACAAACTAATTTATTCCTCTCTTTTTTATATTCAAGCTCTCCCTTACATTTAGGGCAACATAATATATTTAAGTATTTCTCAATCCACATTTTTTAACCCTTGATAGAGATCAATGATATTCCCATTTAAGAATGCTGTCATTGTACAAATAACTCCTGGAGGAACTATATTAATTTCACTACCATTCCTAACAAATCTTAAGTTTTCAAAGGATAGTAAGGCTCCATAGATTAAATAGGCTAATCTCTTTATCTCCTCTAATTTCTTTACAGTTATCACAACTATGGGATCATCTGTTTCCTCTCCAACATAGCCAAGGCCATCTATATATCTTGTTTCCACAGAGGAGCCAACAGAATAGCCAAACTTCTCTCCAATCTCTTTAACAAATGAGGCCATCTCATTAACTATCCCTTCCCCTCCATAGGTGTCAAATGCCACAACTATAGCATCTCCATACTTAGAGTATGCCTTAGCTACAGCATATGAAATTCCTTCCCCAGCCTTCTCCTTGGCTTGAGAAACTCCATTTAGATCATCAAAGCTTTCAGCATGGTTATATAAAATTTTAAACACTCTTTTATTATTCTCCTCTATCTTCTCCTTATTAGGAACTAAGGAAGTAATAACAATGTCATCTCCAGTTATATTGGAGACCCTTGAAATAATATTTATCTCCCTTAGCTCTCTTAACTCTCTATCTATTTCTCTCACAAGGTTAAGGTTGGCTTTAACATCATTGTCAAAGATATCAACCCCTATACTAACAATATACAAGATTCCACCCTATATAAGAGAATTTAAGATTTCTTCAACCTCCTTTAAGGGCTTTCTTATAAGTATTGTTTTCTTACTACTCTTCTCTCCAGCAACTATTTCCACATCTCCAAAGAGCTTAGAGAAAAATTTAATTATCTCCTTATTGGCCTTTCCTTCAACAGGTGGAGCTTTAACTTTAACCTCCAACCTATTCCTCCACTCATCTCTCCCAACAATTTCAGTTTTCTTAGCATTTGGAGTTACTATAATATCTAATAAAGTTCCTTCCTTACATTCCCTTAGCATGTTTCCACTCTTTTATTGGAACTGAATATTTTTCTTCATACTCCTCTCTATATAGGGTGTTGAAAGAGCAGAAGGGAATTATCTTTCCATCAGGGAGAGCATAATGGATAGCACATCTACTAACCCTTTGAATGTCAAAGTTATAAGGATCCATAAAGTGCATACACCCAACCATGACAACATTGTAATGGAACTTAACCAATGAGTTATAGTCTCCTCTTATAATGTTTAAGATTAGCTCAGCCAATCTCTTATAACCAATGTCATCCAACTTCTTAAGATCAATGTGCTTAATTAAATCTTTTAACAGCTCTCCTTTAACAATTAACTTAGACATCTTTTTCTCTTCAAGTTTCTCTATCAAATCTTCAACATCTTCTAAGAATCCATCTATATCTACTACTTTAGTTAATGGAACTACCTTATTCTTCTCTTTGTTGATTATTAAGTAAGATGCCACTCCACAGCAAGGATGACAGCTTAGTGTTGGCCTCTCAACTTCAGTAAGTTTTGAGGCTAAGGCACTTAACTTAGCAACAGAGGGGACAGGATAAAAATCTTCTCTATCTAAAAACTCTGTCTGCTCTTCAACCAACTTTATAAAGTCTGGAATGGTTATTCTCCACTTTAACCTTTCCTCCTCATTTATCCTCCCTGTAAAGGAAACTGGTTGAAAGTTAATTCCTCTAACAACATCAACATTGTCTATAGCATATCTTATTATATCTCCAACCTCTTCATCATTGATTCCTCTAACTAAAGTAGGAACTAAAACAACACTTCTAAAATCCACTTTTCTACAGTTCTCTATAACCTTCTTCTTTAGTGGTAATAGATTTTTCCCTCTTGCCTCTAAGTAGGGTTTCTCAGTAACTCCATCAAACTGTAAGTAGATGGTTGATAGCTTAACCTCTTTCAACTTCCTTAGATAGTCTAAATTCTTTAACCTAATTCCATTGGTAGCTATTTGAACTTGTAAAAAGCCCATCTCTCTGGCTAACTTTATAAGCTCTGGAAGATCTTCTCTAACAGTTGGCTCCCCTCCAGCAAATTGAATAGCTGGAGTTGGTGGCTCTTCACTTCTTAAAATTTCCATCATCTTCTTAATCTCTTCAAAGCTTGGCTCATAAACCTTTCCTGTCTTGTTTGCATTGGCAAAGCAGATAGGACAGTTTAAGTTACATCTGTTAGTTACATCTATATTAGCCAATATAGTGGTTGTCCTATGAGATGGGCAAAGACCACAGTCAAAGGGACAGCCATCTTTTGTTTCACTTTGATAAACCTTAACTTTGTTGTCAAACCAATACTTTAAAGCTTTTTTATACAAGTTAGAGTCTCCCCAGTAAATATCTTTAAATTCTCCATGCTCTTCACATCTCTTTTTTATCCAAATTTTTCCATCTTCTTCATAGATCTCTGCAGGAATTCTTTTATGGCATATTGGGCAAATAGAGAGAGTTTTCATTTATTTCTCACCTTCTAAGATATGTAAGATATTTTTAAATCCTTCATCAGGACTAATAACCTTAGCCCTAACCTCTCTTAAAATTCTCTGTATAGTAAATTTATAGCTCTTATTTTTTATATGATACTCCCTTAAAAGAGAACAACCATATCCTTGCTCTATAACAATATTCTCACTCTTTAAAATTTTCCTCTCCTCATCTTTTGTTAGAGCAAAAAAGGAAGGTAAATTAATCCTATAGAAGTTATCAACTTTATAAAAAGAGAGTGAGCCAAAGGCTAAGAGATCTCCAAAGATAACAAAGTCTTTAGCCCTTTCATAAATACTCTCTTCTATAATTTTATGACATCTTCCACAGGGATGATATCTATTTTCTATAACACTTTCTTTATAAATTCTATCTAAATCAACTTCAACTATTTCCAGCTTAATCTTTAACTTCTTGGTTAGCTCTTTGATATAATCTAAATAGCTCTCCTTATGTAAGTAAGGAGAGTAGCAAAAGACAGCCTTTATTTTAAAAAGCTCTCTCCCTATAACTGCTGATGCTGAGCTATCAACCCCTCCAGAGAAGGCTAAAACAGCTTCATACTTTTTCTTAGCTGAAACTTTTTTATAAAAATCTAAGGTTTCTAACCTTAACTTTAACATCTCCCTCAAAGTTTCTTTTAACTCCTCATCTATACCTAAACTTTCCAAGACTTTTAATGAGCTTTCAACCCTTAACTTCTTTAATAGCATAGTCTTCACTATAAGGACAAATATTTTTTAATGGACAGGTTAAGCACTTTGGAACCTTTCTACAAGCTCTTTTACAGTGCTCAACTATTAAAGCATTATACTCCTTATAGATCTTTAAATCTCTTGGAATCTGGCTTTCAAAAAATCTCTTAATTTTTTCATAATCTTTCTCATGAATTATATTTAGCCTTCCAAATAACCTTTTTGTGTATGCATTAACAACAAATGTTTCCCTATCTAAAGCATAGAGTAAGATAGAATCAGCAGTTTCCTTGCCAATTCCTTTAATACTTAGTAATTTTTCTCTTAAGCTAATTAAGCTTTCATCACTCTTAGCCATCTCATCAGTTGAGCCATAGTTATTAACTATGAAACCTGTAAGCTCTTTTAAAGCCCTTGCTTTCCTTTTATAATAGCCAACCTTCCTAATTATATTTATTAGCTCATCCTCATCAATTTTTAGAATTTTCTCTTCATCAATTAAATCTCTCTTCTTCATCTCCTCAATAACTTTCTCAACTCTACTCCACTGAGTTCCTTGGACTAAGATAGAGCCTATAATAACTTCAAACCTTGTCTCAGCAGGCCACCAGTTTTGATATCCATAAGTATTTAAAAGTTTTTCATAAATTTTCATTAGCATATCTCTCCCTTAACTTAGACAGTAGTAGATCAGCTAAGGCTCTACACTCCTTGTTTCCAAGTCTTTTAACCTTCTTATATAAACTTAAAAACTCTTCCATAAGTTCCTCATCTTCATACTTAATTAACCTACTGTATAGAACAGAGAGTTCAACAAGTAAGGAAGAGCCTCTATTGTAAGGCTTAGGAACCTTGTTAAAGTAAATCCTATCTATCTCCTTAGCCTTTATAACCATAACCTTAGCCTTTCCAAACCTATCCTTCCTTTCAAAGCTTTTCCTTTCAAAAATTTCATAAAAGATTGAGTAAAAAGAGTTTTTTAGGAAGGGAATATCTTTATTAAATAAGTAGTCATCTTCATCACTTATTAAAGCCTTGGCTAAATCTATTGGCTCCACAACATTTAAAGAAAAGTAGTTATTCTCTTTTAAAATTTCATAGGTGTGTGAGCCTTCATAGAGATAGATCTTAGCAATATCTTTATTTATGTAAGCTCCAATTGGAGCCTTATTTATAAAACTTCCTTTACAGACTAAGACATATTCCCCTAACATTATATCACTTCTATATCTACCAATTTCTGCTCTCCACTTTCCATATCTTTAATAGTAACCTTCCCCTCTTTAACCTCTTTCTCTCCAACAATTACCACTTTACTTATCCCCTTACTGTTAGCATAGTCTAAAGCTTTCCTCAACTTCCTTCCCATGATTTCCAGCTCAACCTTTTTCCCTTTCTTTCTTAATATATTAGCTATCTCCATAGCTTTAACTATCAAGTTCTCATTTAGTGGAATAACTAAATATTTCTCCTCTTTAATCTCTATATCTACATTCATCATAATTCTATCAAAGCCATAGGCAAAGCCAACAGCTGGCTCTGGCTCTCCTCCAAAGGTTTCTATTAAGTTGTCATATCTTCCTCCACCACAGATCTGCTTAGCCCCTTTCTTCCCATAAATTTCAAAAACCATCCCTGTGTAGTAATCTAAACCCCTTGCTATGCCAAAGTTTATTTTATAATTGTCATAAGTATATTTTAATATATTCTCTAAATTCCTAACAGCTTCTAAAGACTCTGGGAAATCTTTTAATAACTCCTTAGCCTCTTCTAAAATCTCTTTCCCTCCTTTAAGCTCTAAAATATTAAATATTAAATCTCTCTTCTCCTTATCCAGTATCTCAGTTAAATATTTATCTAAGCTTTCATAGTCTTCTTTATCTATTAATCTCCTTATTTTAACTTCTTCTTCCTCACCAACTTTAAATTTTCTTAGTATTCCTCTCAAAACTCCTAAGTGTCCAATTTCTAAGCTAAATTCAACATCTATATTTTTTAACCCATCTATAGCTAAGTTGATAACCTCAGCATCAGCAACCTCTCTTTTACAGCCAATTAATTCACATCCCATCTGCCAGAATTCCCTAAACCTTCCTGCCTGAGGTCTTTCATATCTAAAACAGTTTGCAAAATAGTAAAGCCTTAAGGGCTTAGGATAATTTTTTAGCTCATTCAAGTAGAATCTAACCACTGGAGAAGTCATCTCAGGTCTTAAAGATAGCTCTCTTCCACCATGATCTTTAAAAACATATAACTGTTTCCTTATCTCCTCTCCAGTTTTTTTAGCAATTAATTCAAAGCTCTCAAAGGTTGGGGTTAATATCTCTTCATAACCATAGCTTTCAAAAACCTCTCTTAACTTTTTCTCCACATATCTCCTTTTTTTCATTTCCTCTGGAGTAAAGTCTCTTGTTCCTCTTGGCTTACTGATCATTCTCTCCCTTCTTTTCCCTTAGCTTTCTTTTCTAACAATACAAAACAACCCCTTGGCCCAAAGGCATAGATAATATCTCCTGGCTTTATTAAAAAAGTTGGCTCAGGATTTATATAAATTTCATCTCCTCTCTTAACTCCTAAGACAGTTAATCCTGTCTTTTTCCTAATTTGGCTTTGACTTAATGTTTTATATGCAAGCTCTGAACCTTCTTCCACTTTAATCTTCTTCACATCAACATCCTCATCAAACTCATCACTTGCAACCTTAATAAAGGTGTGTAGAAAATCTAAGAGTCCTGATCTTAAGCTAAGCTCAGCCATCCTTAGCCCACCAATTAGGTAGGGAGAAACAACTCTATCAGCTCCAGCAGCCTTTAGCTTTTTTATAGCTTCATATTCATCAGCCTTAGCAACAACTAAAATATTTTTATTAAGCTCCTTAGCTGTTAAAGTAACAAAGACATTATCAGCATCCTCTGAGAGGGCAGCAATTAAGCACTTAGCCTTTTCAATATTTGCCTTCTTTAAAATTATGTCTTTCCTTGCATCTCCAATTATGTAAATGAAATTTTTATACTTCTCAAGAGCTTCTCTTATCTTCTCTTCATCCTTCTCAATGACAACAACCTTAACCCCTTCCCTTAAAAGTTTATAGACTATTACTCTACCCAATTTCCCATAGCCACAGACAATATAATGGTCTTTCAAGCTCTTTATTAGGTTCTCCATTCTTTTAACCCTTATAAGCTCTTTAAGCTTTCCCTCAACTATGAACTCAGTTATGAGGGAAAAGAGATACATAACTATTCCAATACCAAAGGTTAGGTAGATGATGGTTAAAGCTCTCCCTAAAAAAGTTTTTGGAGTAAAGTCTCCATAGCCAGTTGTAGTTATGGTTATAACACTAAAATAGAGGGCTGTGAAGAAATCAACATTTTCAATTACACTTATCAAGTAGGCATAACTCAAAATTAAGGAGAGTGAAAGAGCTATCACAATGGCAAATTTTTTTATAAATTTATTGTATTCTTTGTAAATATCCAAGGGTTTCACTCATCTATTCTCTGAGTTCTTCTCACTGTGAAGGCAAAGAGAGCTGGCAAGATAGCTCCACCCAAAACAGCAGCTGTTAGGGCTACATCTGGAGCTAAGAGGGCATAGTAAAGATAAGCTACACAGAGGCCAGCAAAGCCAGAGAGGATTATGCACTTAATAAGATCCTTCTGCAGAAGTGAGGCTAAGCTTGTTAAAATAGCCAACACTAAGACAATATAATTTATGATTTCCATTTTATTTCACCAGTAGCATCTTATCTTAACATTAGTTAAATATCTTTCAGCCACTTCTTTTAACTTTTCCAACTCTTCCCTTTTAGGCATTGGAAACTCTCTAAACCTTTTATCATAAGCTTTTGTAGGATCATACTGTTGTATCACATATAAGTTACAATTAATATTTTTTGCTATCTCCTCTATATCTTTACTATCCATAAATTTTGGGATGTAGGTAGTTCTACACTCTACATAAACCCCAGCCTCTAAAGAGAGATTTATGGTTTTTAATATTTTATTTTTAATCTCTTCCTCATTTTCTTTACATCTTGTTAGCTCCCTATATTTATAGAATGGGCATTTAACATCAATGGCTATATAATCCAAATATTCCAAAATTTTGCTAACAATCTCTGGCCTTGTTCCATTAGTGTCCAACTTAACCAAATATCCTAAGTCCTTAGCCTCTCTTGCTAATTCAATAATTTCCTCTTGTAAAGTTGGCTCTCCCCCTGAGATCACTATGGCTTCAGTGAGAAGAGGATCAACCCTTTTTAAAAACTCTTTGACAGTTATACTATGTTTAATTTTTAAAATATTCTCTAAGTTATGACAGTATGAACATCTAAAATTACATCCTGAGAGAAAGATGACTGTAGAAGCCTTTTTTGGAAAATCTATAGTTGAAAACTCCATCCCAGAAACTTCCATAGGTAACCCTTTATAGCTCTTTTCTAATTCTATTTAGTAAAACTTCAAGTCTTTCAATGGTGTTCTTACTTATTGGAATGTCTTCTTTAATTAAGTATTCTATGTCTCTTATAGCTTTTTCTAATTCTTTTTTGTTCTCTTCTGATTTAACGTAAGCTTTTAGGGTTTCTAAAACCTCCAATAACCCAACCTTATCGTTGGCTTTTGCACAGTTTAAAGCGAGCTTTGTTGAAGTTTCTACAAACTCTTTTATAAGTTTTTCAATTTCTTTTTTATCAGTTGATTTTTTAATTAGTTCTGTTGTTTTTGTTAGAGTTTCTTCAAGTTTTTCTTTTTCTTTAATTAACTCTTCTAATGAATTCAAAGCTTCTAAAACTTCGTCCATTGATTGGAATCTATCTTCTTTTCTCTTTGCTAAGAACTTATCAAATATTCCGTTAAATATTGATAATTTTGGATTAATCTTTGACGGAGGGGTTGGTTTAATACTTGGATTTATTATTTTTGATATTACTTGAGCAGGGGAAGAACCTTCATAAGGCAGTTTTCCTGTTAATAACTCGTAAAATAAAACTCCTAACTGATAAATATCTGTTCTCTCGTCTGTTTTTCCATATTCTCCTTCGTCTATTTGTTCTGGAGCTGAGTATAGTAACGTTAAAGCCTTTGCCGATGTTGTTGAAGATTTCGCTCCTATCTTAGCCAATCCCCAATCAGAAATTTTTGGAATTATGTCGGAGGTTAGTAAAATATTAGATGGTTTTATGTCCCTATGAATTACTCCCCTTGAATGAGCATGTTTTAATCCTTCAGCGATCTGTTTTACGATCCTTAAAGCTTCTTTTGGATCCAAGGGCTTAGGATACTTATCCAAATCTCTAATAATTTTTCCATTTAATTTAACTCCATCAATATATTCCATCTCAATGTGAGGAATTGGCTCAATATAAGCGTCATACATTTTAACGATATTTGGATGGTTAAGATTTTTCCAAGCTTCTATTTCTTTTAGTAGCGATTTCTTAGCTTTTTCATTAAGAGAAGGGATTTTTAACGCTATTGGTAATGTTCCACCTTTTCTTTTAACTTTGAAAACTTTTCCAAATCCTCCCTCCCCTAATTTTTCTAATGGAATATATTTATTTAAAAGTTCTCTTGGAAAGTCTATAACATTATCGATCTTTTTTTCTACATCTTTATTTTCTTTTTTCTTTTTTGTCTTTTTCTTCTTTATAAATAGTATAGATCCTCCTATTAAAACTAAACCTATTAATAATATAGCAGCTTGAAATCCATAATTATTAACATAAGATTCTAAACTTGATGGTTTTAATAATATATTATTCTTATTAGATGTAGAGCTTACAATAGGAACTAATTTAGCATCAATAGTTTTAATCTCTCCTGAAGAAATATAGATCTTTTTAGTGTAGTCTTTAAAACCCTTTTTTGTAATTTTTATAGTATGATATCCGCTATCTAACTTAATGTGAATTGGAGGATGCCCAACATATTTACCATCAATATAAACATTAGCTCCTTCAGTACTGTGAATTGTTAGATATCCAAACTTAGGAACCAATTTAGCGTTAATAGTTTTAAACTCTCCTGGAGAAATATAAACTTCAGTACTATATTCCTCAAATCCCTGTTTTACTAACTTTAACTCATGACTTCCTGGTGTAACATCTATTGTTTTTGGAGTAATTCCCATATATTTACCATCAATATATATCTTCGCCCCTGGTGGATTTGATTCAATATATAAAGATCCTTCAGCAGGAATAACTTCAAAAGTAGTTGAGTAAGTTTCAGAATGGAAAAATTCGCCAACATCTAATAAACCAGTATCATAATAATTAATATCAACATAAATAGTTTTAATTCCAGGATTTGCGTTTTTATCTACATATATCTTAAAAGTAAATGTTGCTGAGCCATATTTTTCAATATTTACTGGTGAAGACTTAGAGGGGCTAATATAAATGTTTGGATCATTTGAATAAGGTTTAACTACTACATCTTTAGCCCAATCTTCACCACCAACCTCTCTTATATAAACTGTTAATGTTCCAGAGCCTCCAGCAGGAATTTGGTAAGGATCTATAGATATTGAAACATCTAATTTAGGATTTCCTAATTCTCCACTGACAAAATTTATATTTAACAGAACTCCAACCAATAAGAGAGTAACTATTATCTTTAACTTCACTCTTTCACCCTCCAAATTCTTCAGCCCACTTCTCATACTTTTTAATCTCTGACTTGGTTAAAGGGCTTTTTATCTTTTTGAAGGCTTCTTCAAAGTCCTCATTAGTTAGTGGCCTTACTTTCAACTTTTTATTTTTCAATTCATTGTAAGGAAGTTTAGCCAACTCATGTAAATTTTTATTAACATCCCTGATCATGTTCCAAATAGCCTCTTGGCATAAGTTTTTTAAGTCTCTACCTGAATATAACTTCTCTACACACTTCTCAGCAATCTCATCTAAGTTAACATTTAACTCAAGCCCTTTAGTGTTAATCTTAATTATCTCTTTTGTAGCCTCCTTGTCTGGCAAGGGAATGTAAATTCTTCTTGAAAATCTTGATAAAATAGCCTCATCTAAGTCCCAAGGTGTGTTAGTTGCAGCCAAGGTTAGAACTAAGTTGTCACTTCCCTTATCCTGAAATCCATCAAGCTCAGTTAATAATGTGGAGAGCATTCTCCTTGAGGCTTCACTTGTGTCTTCCCCTCTCTTAGTGGTTAGAGCATCAATCTCATCTATAAATATAATACTTGGCTGTAACTCCCTTGCTACTTCATAAAGAGCTGAGATGATCTTTGAAGATTCTCCAAAGTATTTACTTAAAACTGAGGAGGCTTTAACATTAAAAAATGTTGCATCTAAGCTTCCAGCACAGGCAGAGGCTAATAAAGTCTTTCCTGTCCCTGGAGGGCCAAAAAGTAAAATTCCTTTCCATGGCTTTATTGATGCTGGCTTCTGTAGAGCTGAGATAACAATAGTTTCCATCAACAGCTTTTTAATATCCTCCAAGCCACCAATGTCATCCCACTTCACTGAAGATTTTTGAATAAGATTATTTTTAACATAGCTCTTAAATTTGTCTAATTCATCCTCTTCTTTAACTCTCTCAGATCTTTTCTTTGGAATCTCTTCAGTTCTTTTCTCTGAGCTTGATAATAAAATATTATTGATATTTTTAGCTACCATTTCCCACTTCTCAGCCTTCTCTAAATAACTTTTTTCATTGTATTTATCATACTTAGCCAGCAACCTTAATAACTTTGCACACTCTAATGCTTTTTTCTTGGCTAAGATAGTATTATTTTGCTCTTTTGCTTTTTCATACTCTCTTTTGGTTTTTTTAAATTGGCTAAATAGTACTCCAGATAAGTCAATTTCCATATATGCCACCTAATGAATATTTTATTTCAAAAAAAAATTTAGTTTTCCAAGAGCTTCTTTTTATTTTCCTCTGAGATTATTCTCTTAGCATCCTCTACATCTAACTCTCCCTCTTTAAGAGCATGGATAGTATTTAGGATATCTTGAATATCTTCATCTTGCTCTTCAGATGTTGAATCTAAGAGACTGTCTGTGATCCCAAGAGCCATATTTAAAGAATTAATTAGATTCTCCTTATCTAATTTCATTTTAATTAGATACCTCTCTAACTCACCTTGAGACATATTTCTTAGAATATTCCAGAGGGGAGTAGATTTTAGGATGTGTTCATTTTCTTTAACTATGAGTAAGTTCTCTATAAATCTAAGTTGTTTATTTAACAATGCATGAGAATTTTGTAATTGCTTCTTTCTCTGGTTTAGAGTTTTTATCTTTGTAGCAATTGTTAGCTCTTCACTTTTACTTTTAGAATTTTTTGCTCTCTCAAACAGTTGGTTAATTTGGTTATCTATTGTTAAAATTTCTCTCTCTAACTTCTCAATTTGTATATTTAGTTTTATTTTTGATTCATTTAGTTCTTTTATTGGTAAATCTAAAGGATTTTTATTTTTAGAAAACAATTTTTTTAGCATATTTATCATTTTTATCACCTTTTAATATCTAAATTTCTTATGGAATACCATTTTTTTATTGATGTTGGCTTTATTATGCCGTTAATAATGTCATAGAAGAGAATTTCATTTTTTATTAGAAATTTAGTGTCTTCAAAAATTTCATCTTCAAAGTTGTCAATATTCACTTCAATACTGTTTTTAAATTTATTTAAAACTCTTAATAGGTTTTCTTTCCTCTCTCTGTTTGTCTTTAATAGGTAAATTAATTTATCTCTTTCAATATTTATCCACTTTTTTATGGTTTCTTCAACTGTTAAGCCAAGCTTTTTATTATTTATTAACTCGGTTATTTCATATGGTAAGGAGAGGTAGTTTATAGCGTAATCTATCTCTTTTTCACTGAAGTTCTCTTCTTTTAAGATTTTTTTAATGTCTTCTTTTTCTAACCAATCAATTAAATAGTATTCGGAAGCGTTTTCTAATGTAGAGTTTTGGTATATTTCTTCAATAAATAGGGTGTCAGAAGTTAAGCAGATGACATGGCATGAATGTCTAACTTTGGTTAGATGTACAAAGAGGTTAAATAGCTCGTTTAATAAAGATTTTTCTCCATTAAAGTAAATATTTTTTAACTTTTGAAGCTCGTCTATAACTAAAACCGGCTTTTTCCCCTCTTTTATAACTTCATTAATACTTTCATTTATCTTAGCAAAGACATCGTTTAAAGAGAACTCTTTAAAATTTAGCTCTCTCTCAACTCCGAATTTAAAAACTCCTAAGTTAAATTCCAGCTTATTAGGAACATATTTTTTATCAGATCTTTCAAAAAATATTTTAAAAAACTCTTCCTTTGTTGGCGTAGCATATTTCCTTAAATCATAGTAGAAAAACACTATATCTTTATTTCTAAGTTCTTCAATAACTTTAAGCATCACTGTCGTTTTTCCAGAAGATTTAGGACCATAAACGAATAAAATAGAGTTTGGCTCCAACTGGCAATAAGTTTTTAGATATCTAACTTCTTCCTCTCTATTGTAGAATTTCAATTAGATCACCATATTATTTTAAAAAAACATATAAAAATTTAAAAATAGAGTAATCATTTTCTTATTTCCTTAAATATGTCTTCATCCTCATCTTCATTCTCTAACTCTAAGCTCTCAACAATTTCATCAGCATCAATATTTCCACTCTCAACTTGTTTCCAAGCTTCAAATAATTTTTTCTCAGCAGTGTCAGATTCTTCATCAATCTCATCAACTCTCATTTCAAAGACTTTATTTAACCCTTCAACTACACTATCAAACTCTTTACTGTCAAGAATGATATCACTTAATTTTTTCTCTAACATTTCTGGAGGGATATTAATTATTTTATTCCACATTCCTATATTCTTCAACTCTTTCTCATACTTCTTAACAATTAAAAGGTTATTTACAAAGGTAAATTGTTTTTGATAGGTTATGAAGGTTTTATATTTTAACTTCATTTCCATTTCAATACTTTTTATTTCCTGAGCAAGCATCTTCTTTGTTAAGGTATCAGCTCCAATCCCTTCCTTAAAGAGTTCTTTCTTTTTCTTATCTAAAGATTTTATCTCTTTCTTAACCCTGTCTAACTTACTTTTTAATCTAATCTTTTCCCCTTCTAAATCCCTTATTGTTAATTTTTCTATAGGATTTTTTTGGAATTTATTTTTTATTCTCTCCCAAAGACTCATAAAAGATCACCTCAAATTTTTTATTTTTTAACAAGAACTAACCCAACATCTTTTATATATTTACACTCTCCACCTTTGTATTCATAGAATACTTTCTTAGCCAACCTCTCATCACCAACCAATTCAGCAGCTTCCTCTAAGGTTACATATCCTTTAATAATTATATTCTCATCAATATATTTCTTTAATCTCTCTATCTTTTCTCTATCAAACTCCAATGATAGGACAGGAGCTAAGGCTTTTACATACTCATCTATCTCATTGTAGTAAAGCTTACCAACCTCAACATCAAAGATAGCTAAAGCTATTTTCTTAGATAGATACCTTCTCCTAAAGTCTTCAGATTCAACAAAATCCATTACTTCCTTAGAAAATCCTGTTGGAGAAGCTATTAAGATAACAATCTTATCAAAATCTTCATATCTAACACTATCTATAATTTTAATTATCTCACTTAAGGAAATTGGATATGTATCAAAGCCCATCTTTCTAAAGTTCTCTTTATTGGCTAAGAATTTTCCAATAAACTTTATCCTCTCCTTCTTACCAATTGGAATTAATTTTTTCTCTTCCAAGATTGCTACAATCTCTCTATTCCTTGGAGGATCTGGAAATTCATAATATTCCCTAACAGAGACTAATTTAAAGTTCTTTCCTTCTATATCTACTCCTCCTTTTATCTCATCTAACTTCTTTTCCAACCTTCCAATAAACCACTCTTCATAATATAGAGCATCTTCTAACCTAACAAATCTTGACCCTTCCTTCTTAGCCTTTCTTATCTTATCTAAGAGACTTTCAAGCTTCTCTTTCTCTTCCTTTAATGAGATTTTCTCTCTTTCTAACTCTCTAATCTTGCTATTTAACTTATTAATTAACTCTTTATACTCCTCTTCAACTTTCCTAAGCTCTTTTTTAAGCATCTCTTGAAGCTCTCTATTTTTCTTCATTTCAATCTCTAACCTGATCTTCTCCTTTTCAACTTCAAACTTTCTTCTTAATTCTTCCTCCAACTGTCTTAATCTACTTAACTCAATTTCCTCTTTATGCCTAAGCTCTTCCTCCAACCTTCTCCTTTCTTTATCAATAAAGTTATTTAACTCTCTAATCTTAACTTCAAGATCCTCAATCTTTTTATCTACACCTTCTATAAAGTCTCTAAACCAATCTATCTCTCTCATAGCTTTGAATATAGCTTCGTCCATTTTCTTCTTGTAAAGTTCCCACTTGGTCTTTGCATAATCCCTTATTGGAAGCTTTACATTATAGTCTTTAATTATTTCATCAACTTTCTTCCCAATGCCATTATAGTATTCTTTAAGAAGCTCCAATATTTTATTAGCATCTCTATTAGCCCTATTAATTTCTCTTATAATGTCATTAGTGTCCCAGATTTCAAAAACATTATATTTTAAGATATACTCAACAAGCTCTAACTCCTTTTTATTGTATCTCTTAACCCCTGGGAAATGTTCATTATTGTAATGAAAGCTAAAGGCTAATACAGCCAAAGCCCACTCAAACTTTCTCCTTATGTCTCTATCAATATCATTAAGGAAGTCTCCAAATTCTCCATCTTTGTATCTCTCATAACTCTCCTTTATATGATTCCACAACTCAACCCTCTTCTCAAATGGCTCATAAATTATATCATAGCCATCCCTTAACACTCTATTAACCTTCCTCATAGCCTTTTCTAAGGATTTATAATCTCCCTCAGAGAACAAACTCATCTTTTTCACCAAGGAATAGCTTCATATCTTTGTCAATTCTCTCTTTTATTTTCTCTACCCCCTCGCCATAACCCTCAAGTTCAAAAATAACTTTTTCATTATCAACTTTAACCAATATTGAAACATTTCCCATTTTGCTGTAAGCTGTATACTTTTTAACATTTCCTAAGGTTAGCTCATAACTTGCCTTAAGCTTAGCCATTAAATAATCAACAAAACTTTCCAAAGCTTTTTTATCTTTCAGTTTGTAAGATAAAATCATCTTTCTTGGTGATATCTTGTTATTTATCTCTTCAACTTTGTAAACTTTTAACTCATCTTCTCTTTCCAAGCGAGCCAATATTTCATTTAAGAATTCTTCTATATCTTCTAACTCTGCAAGGATAGCCATCTTCTTAATCTTCTCAATCTTCCCCTTATTTCTCCATTTCTCAATTAAATAATCTATTCTTTTCCTTTCAGAGTCTCTATCATAATCAACAATTATTAAATATTTCATAATTCCACAAGCTATATTTTTATACCCATAAATTATATAAACATTTTGGTCTTTTGGAAATTTTATAAATGTTTCCATTTTGGAGAATTATATATTTTTATTCAAATTTTTGTAGATTTTATAAAATAAAAAAATCTTTCAAAAAGAATAAAAACAAGCAAAAAACTAAGAAAGAAAAAATAAAAACCCATCAAGCTAACTCTTTTGATGAAACTTTTTCTAAAAGTTTCCTTCTAAAGGTTTCACTTGGAGATAACAATGCTCTTTATATAGCTCATCTCCTCTATACTATATCTAACCCCCTCCCTACCAAGGCCACTTTTTTTAACCCCTCCAAAGGGCATGCTGTCATTTCTATAGAGGGAAGAGTCATTAATAACAACTCCTCCAAATTCAAGCTTCTGAGCAAAGGATAAAGCTTTATTTATATCTCTTGTGAAAACTCCTGAGTGTAAGCCAAACTCAAAGTTAAGCTCTAACATCTCCTCCTCTGAAAGTTTAACCACTGGCACAACTGGAGCAAAGGTTTCAGTTTTACATAAAATATTATCTTTATCAACTTCTATAACTGTTGGATAGACCAAAGTTTTCTCAACCTTTCCTCCAACTAAGATATTTCCTCCTTCCTCTAAGGCTTTATTTATAAGCTCTTTAACCCAGTTAGCATGCTCTAAGCTAATTACTGGGCCAACATCTGTTTCTTCTTTAAGAGGATCTCCAACTTTTAACGTCTTTACTCTCTCAACAAACTTTTTAATGAACTTATCATAAATAGATTCATCTACATAAATAACTCCAACAGAGATACAGACTTGCCCAGCATATAAGAAAGAGCCTTTAACTAATCTTTCAACAGCTCTATCTATGTCAGCATCAGAGAGAACAAAGTTAGGATTAACTCCTCCAAGCTCTAAAGTAACTTTTTTAAAGCCAGCCTTTTTTATAATTTGCTCCCCTACCTTTGTTGAGCCAGTGAAAGAGATCATGTTAACTTTATCATTAACCACTAACTCATCTCCAACAACATCTCCATAGCCAGTTAGTAAGTAGTAACCTTCAACTCCATACTTTTTTAAACTCTCCTCTATAATTTTAGCAAGCTCTACACAAACCAAAGGAGCCTTTGGAGAAGGGTGGTGAAGAACAACATTACCAACAGCAAGAGCTGGCCCTATCTTGTGAGCTGATAGATTTAAAGGAAAGTTATAGGGAGTTATTGCTCCAACTAAGCCTATTGGCTCTCTTTTAGCAATAATTAGCTTCTCATCATCCTCTAAAACTTCCCCTCTCAACTCTTTAGTGTAAAAAGCAGATAACCTAAAGGTTTTAATAGCTCTATCAACCTCCACCCTCGCCTGTCTAATAGGTTTCCCAGCATCTATAGCCAATAGCTTGGCAAACTCTTCCTTTCTTTTCTTTATTTCATTGGCTATTCTTAATAAAATATTGTATCTCTTACTAACTGAAAGATTTTTCATTTTTTCCTTATTCTCGTAAGCTTTATCTACAGCTTCTCTAACCTCCTCTCTACTAAACTCTCTAATTTCTCCAATCTTCTTTAGTGTGTAAGGGTTATAAATATCCATAAATCTCACATTCTACATTTGCTATAATCTATTTAGCTTTAAGATTTTTATAATATTTTTCATTAAACCTATTATTTAGTAAATAATGTTAAAGGTGAATACTATTATGAAACATCTAAAGAATCTATTAATTTTAATATTTTTATTATTGCTAAGTATGGTTTCAGCAAATGTAGTAATTTATAAAATTTGGTCTCCTTATGATCCTCCATCTAAGCCTATCTATCATATAGATTTGAATGAGCAAACCTTATACTTAGGGATTGTTAATAGAGATGAGTATGCTCATGAGGTTACTGTGAGGGTTGAAGCTAATGGTAAAACTTGGGAATATGGGCCTATATATTTAAAACCAAACACACATGTAGAGCATGTTGTTGAAGTAAAGGTTCCTATATCTAAAGATGGACCACAGGATGTTAAAATCTCTCTTTTAGAAGATGGAAAAGTTATAGCTTCAAAAACTGTTAAGGTTTCTCTCTATTTTCCAGTAGATGTTAGTAATGTTACTTGCTATGGCTATCCTGTTAAAGATGGAGAGGTTTGCTATTCTCCATGGTTCACTGTAACTTTAAAAAGCAACCCTGTAGCTCAGACAGATTACCAAGGGAAGGTTTGGATTGTAGTTAAAAGTGGAAATAAAGTAATTTACAATGGAATAAATGATTCTAAGGAAGTTTATATTCCTTTAGATGGAGAGGTTAATGTAGATTTCAGAATTCCAAATTTAGAGTTAGACCAAGACTCTTTTAAGATTGAGACTTATGTAAAGATTATGAATATTACCCACTCAGTTGAAGGTTATGAAAAAACCACAATTAAGAGAGAAGAAGACTATTTTACTTATGAATATGAAAGATTTCCTAAAACCTTTTACTTCCCAATTATTATAGATAAGATTGAGCTTTACAATAAAGTAGATGAGAACACTACAAAATATATAAAAGAATTTTATAGGAATGTAGATGATGAGGACTTTTTAAATAAATTAGATGATAGATATTATTGGGAAACCCTTAAAATTCCAAGACAGTATGTTAAAGGAGAAAAAGTTATTTCATTTATTAAGGTTTATTTAAAAAATAGGTTAGATAGGAAGTTATCAGCAAAGTTAGTAATTAACTATAGTGACAAAGAAATAGAAAAAGTTATAGACCTAAAAAAATTTGAAGAAAAAAGTATCTTACTACCTCTAACTGTAAATCCAGGGAATTTAAAAATTGTGGCTATAGCTTGGCCTATAAAGGAAGAAGCTTATAAACATAAAAAAATAGCTAACTTTAATATAAACCCTGAAAAAGTTTCTCCAATAATTATTAAAGAAATTATTCCACCAAAAGACAAGTTCCTAAATGATGATGGAATATTGGTTGGAAAAAAGTATAATATTACTCTAATTTTATACAATATGTATAATAAGAAGTTAAAAGGTACTGTAGAATCTATTACTAATGTCCCTGAAAGTATAGTTAATATATCTAAAAAAATAAACTTCACAATTAAACCATATGAAACTAAAAAAGTAATGATTCCTATAATTTGTAATAAAGAATTTAATGGTGACATTAAATTTAAAATTTCTACAGATAAAGGAGTTAAAGACATCTGGGGGGCTGTACATATAAACGCCTATCTTCCAGTTAAGGTTTCACAAGTCTATTATCAACCACCAGGAACTGTTAAAATTAACAAAATTGATGGAGGAGCTTTATATATTAAGGAACCAATAGCAGGGAAAGAAAATAAGGTTTATGTTGTCCTAAATAATCCTCTATCAAGAGATATAAACTGTAAGGTTTGGGTTGAAGTTATAGATAGGGAAGGAAAAGTTAGAGCTAAAACTAATGTGAAATCTGTAAAAATTCCAAAATTAGGAGAGAAGGAGGTTGAATTTAACATATTCTTCAATGAAGGTTTCACTGGCTATACTATAGTTCATGTAGTTCCTGAAGGAACCAATGTTGATATAATCTTTTCAAGAGGTTTAGTTAAGCTCTGTAGAATTCCAGACACAATAGAGATAGGGAGATACTCAAATGTTGATGTTCTTGGTAAGGAAGTAAATTCAAGAATTTATTTAGTTACTCAGGTTTATTCTCCAATAACAATAGAGAGTTTAAACTATAGCAATGGCTCAGTTACAGCTGTATTAAAGAATGAGCATTTCCCAACCAATTTAACATTTGAGTGTGGAATTGAAAATTCAAACAAAGTTATTGTAACTTTAGCTCCTAAAGAGGTGAAGAAGGTAGAGATTCCAGTAGATCATGTTGAGAAAAAATTAAGATTCTATGTTAAGCTTGACAAATTCTTATTAATTAATGGAAAACCAGAGCCTTTAGTCATCTTTAGAGATTTAGAAATTAATATTTCAAAAGATATAGAGAATAACTCTATCTCAAAAAATGAGAGTAATTTAACTCAATTAGAGAAGAAAGAGAATAATCAAACTCAAATAGAAATAATTGAAAATAACTCTTCCCAGGAAGTAAGCCAAAGTCTTAATGTTCAAAATTCAAACTCAGAGAATTTAAAGAATATTAATTCTAATAATAGTAATAGTGGAATACTTGGATTTTTATATGGGGTTGTTAGTGGAGTAGTTTCAACAATATTCTCAATATTTAGGGGTGGGTAGATCATGAGCATAACATTTATTGACCCAATGGTTATTAGATCACTAAACAAAAGTAAGTTAAGAAAAAAGATTCTATACTATTTATATAAAATATATCCTCATGCAACTTATCTATCTGAGATCTCAAGAAGAGTTAGATCAGATCCAAGTAATGTACTTGGCTGTCTTAAGGGATTGAATGGAAGATATAATGGACACTTCTCATTAATTGAGTTAGGCTTAGTTGAGTGTAAAGAAGTAAATGGTATGAAGTTATATAAATTAACTGAGTATGGTAAAAAAATAGTTGAAGTGCTATTAGATCAAGATAGTGACATTATAGAGTCTTTAAGGTGGTGATCATGAAACTCTTTATAGATGTTAATGCTGCTGTTGATCATGTTGATAGTGATTTAAAAGAAATAAAAGAAGAGGATGTCAAAACAATTATTAATGAAGTTCTAAGTGAGGTTCTTCCTGAAGATATGCTATTAAAGAAAAAAATAGAGTTTCTAAATACTACAATTGAGTACTTGAATTATAATTTATTATCAACATTCATAAAACAAGGAATTGAGTATGGAATCTTAACCCTAATAGATAGATATAACCCTACAATGGAAGAGCTCTACTCTTTAATTAAGTATCCTAATAAAGACTTTGTAATTAATTATGTAAATACAGCAATAAAATTGAACATTCTAAAAGAGGAGGATAATAAAATTAAGGTTAATGAAAATTTTGAAATTAAAATTAAAATGCCAAAGTTTGGGAAAATAATTAATGACTATATTATGAAATATAACTATATTACTTACATAACAAGATATGCTCTAATCTCCTATAACCATCCTAAGATATGTATAAACTTTAAGAAAGATCCTGATATATGGGACATGATTTTGGGAAGTAACTATTTTAACTTACATAGAGAAGTAGCTTTAGAACTTTTAAAGATTGAAAATGATTCCTATATCTTAGATGTTGGTTGTGGTTCAAGATCTCCAGCATTCTTTATTAAGCACATCTTCCCAAAAGGTTTTTACATGGGAGTAGATATTTCAAAAGGTTTATTAGAGATAGCTAAGAATAGGATAAAAAGAAATGGATTAGATTGTTATGAGCTAAAATGTATGGACTTTTCAGTAGCCATTCCTAAGGAGAAGTATGACTATGTTATTTGCTCACATGTTCTTAAGTATGCTCCATCTATAAAAATATTCTTAAATAAGATGATGAAAGCTTTAAGGCCAGGAGGAAAAATTTACTTAGCTGAGGAATTTATATTAGATAAGGATGATAATATCTATGTTGAAGTATTTGAATTCTATAATAAATTAAATAATAGGTTTATGAGGTACTACAGCTTAGAAGAAATTAAAGACATCTTAGAGAGATTAGGATATGACACCAAAATAGAAAGAGCTGGGAAGGGGATAGTGATAATAGAGAAAATTTAAAGCTCTCCCATCATCTTAGGGAAAGCCTCTTTATAAACCTTTTTCATCTCACCTAAGCTAATACTTATTTTATTATTATTGATTTTTATGCTAAGCTCTTTTCCTCCAACTCTTCCTATCACATAACCATCAATCTCTTTTAAAACTTCATTTAAGTTTTCCTCTTTAACAGCTAAGATAATTCTCCCAGAGGTTTCAGAGAATAATAGTAAGTCTTCTCTTAATTTATTAATATTATAGTTATCTAACTCTACCTCAACTCCAATATTGTTATTTATGCAAAACTTGGCTAAAGCTATTCCTAAACCTCCCCTTGAACAGTCTTTAGTTCCACTTATTAATCCTCTATTTATTAAAGAAACCACTTTTTTATAAATCTCTTTTTCCTTCTCTAAATTAACCCTTGGAACCCTTCCAATTTCAGAGTTAAAGAGAACTTTATAGTATTCACTTCCTCCCATCTCCTCCTTAGTTTCATTGGTAATAATTAAGATATCTCCTTCCTCCACCTTATTATCTAAAACTCCTGGAACTTTCTCAATATTATCAATCTTTCCTATCAGTGCTATAGCTGGAGTTGGATTTATAGGATACTCTTTACCCTCTATCACTGTTTCATTGTATAAACTAACATTTCCTCCAACCACTGGAATGTCAAAAGAAAAAGCAGCATCAGCTAAGCCTCTTATACATTCTTTAAGTTGCCAGAATCTATCTGGCTTTTCAGGGTTGGCAAAGTTTAAATTATCTAACATAGCTAAGGGCTTGGCTCCAACACAGGCTAAGTTTCTAACAGCCTCTGCTACAGTGTAAAGAGAGCCTACATAAGGGTTTAACTTACAGAATCTTGAGTTACAATCAACTGTTAAAGCTATTCCCACTGGATAGGTTTCAAGAATTCTTAGAACAGCTGCATCTCTTCCTGGCTTTATCACAGTTCTCAACTGGACATCATAGTCATACTGGCTATAGATCCACTCCTTTGAGCAGATGTTTGGGCTCTCTAACAACTTTAATATAGCTTCCTCTAAATCTACTCTCTCCTCAATTCTTCCCTCTTTTTCTAATATCCTCTCTTCCTCTTCTCTATCATAGAGAGGAGCATTACATAATAGAGAGATGGGAAGATCTACAACCACTTCTCCTTTATACTTAGCTATAATTCTACCTGTGTCTGTAGTTCTCCCTATAACTGCTGCAGGCAAGTCATACTTTTCAAATATCTTTATAATTTCCTCTTCACTTCCCTTCTCTACAGCTAACAACATTCTCTCCTGACTCTCTGAGACCATAATTTCATATGGAGTTAGTGGCTCTCTTAATGGGACATTTTCTAAATATAACTCACAACCTGAGAGACACATCTCTGTAGCAGCCCCTGACAGCCCTGCAGCCCCTAAGTCTTTCATGGCTTTAACTTTCTTTGTTTTTACAGCTTCTAAGATAGCATCTATTAAACACTTCTCTGAAAAGGCATCTCCAACCTGAACACTTGGCCTTTCCTCTTCACTCTCCTCAGTTAGATCCTTAGATGCAAAGCTTGCCCCACCAATTCCATCCCTTCCAGTGGAGCCAACTAAAATTAAAGACAATTCTTTCTCCTTAGTTTTTCCTCTAACTATATCTTCCTCTTTAACTAATCCTACACAGACAACATTAACTAAGTTATTATAGTTGAAAGATTCATCAAACTCACACTCTCCTCCAACAGTGGGAACTCCTATTCTATTTCCATAATCCCCTATCCCTCTGACAACTCCATCTATGAGCCATCTAACTTTTTCAACCCTTGGATCACCAAATCTTAAAGGATCTAATAGAGCTATAGGCTTAGCTCCCATTGATAAAACATCCCTAACAATTCCTCCCACTCCAGTGGCTGCTCCATTATAGGGATCTATGTAAGAGGGATGATTATGACTTTCCATAGCTAAGGCTAAGCAAATATTATCCTTCAACCTTATTACTGCTGCATCATCTCCTATTCCAACAACTATATCCTTACTGGTTCTCTCATTTATGGTCTTTGAAAACATCCTTAAGAGTTTCTTAGAGGTTCTGTAAGAACAGTGCTCACTCCATAGGTTTTCAAACATAGCCTTTTCTATCTCATTTATCTCTCTTCCTAATGTTTTTTGGATATATTTTAAATCATTCTCATCCATTTTATCACTGCTAAGATAATTATAACAACTATTAGTATGTAACCTTCAGTCTTTTTTAATTTATATCTTAAAGGATAAAAAGCTTTAACTCCTGCTGGAGTTAGGGAATCTCCAATAAGATGTGAGAGGTAACCAAAAAAGAAAGGGATGACGTAAGAGATAAAGTTAGCTTTATGTGGAAGAAATAAAGAAAGTATGATAGATAGAAAGATAGAAGGAATTATAAGTTTTGAAAAGATTTTTTCACTTGAAACCATAGCTAAGCCCAAGATTGGAGCTAAAGGAGAGATTGAAGAGATTCTAAAAATAATGTAGGAGAAAATTAAAGAGATTATAATTAGTGACCAAACAGTATGGGTTAAGCCCCTATGCTCTGAAAAGTAAGGAACTATATAAATTAAAAGAGAAAGAACTCCTATAACCAAGAGATCTAAGTTAAATAGTGGAGATTTTGAGAAGTATAAAATTAAAGCTAAAATTAAAATTCCTAAAGAGATGTAAATGCCTCTCCTTGTTATCTCTTCCTTAACTTCATGATCTAAGTCTGGGAAAAGAATGCCAGATAAGAGTAAGAAGATATCTTCAGGAGATGAAAAGAAAGGAAGATAGAGAAGGAAGCCAAAGATACAGTGTTCCTTCCAATTCATTCTTTTAACCCTAACTTCTCTAAGACAGGATCACAGGAAATGAAGTGTAATTCTAAAGCAACATCCTTAGGCTTCATCCCCATAGCTAAACCTAAGAGTTGAGAGTAGTGTATAACTGGTAGATTATACTCTCTCCCAAACTTCTCTTTTATCTCTATCTGTCCTCTATCAAACTGTAAGTGACAGAATGGACAAACCTCTGTTATGCAGTCAGCTCCTGCCTTGATCATGTTCTTTAACTTATGTTCAGTTATCTTTAAAGCTACTTCTAAGTTTCTTGCTCTAACTCCCCCTCCAGCTCCACAGCACATTTGTTTATCAGCATATTCTATAGACTCAGCTCCAATAGCTTCAACCAGGGCATCAAAGGATCTTGGCCTCTCAGCCTTTTCTAACTTCTTTATATCAGTTGGCTTTAAGTAGTGGCAACCATAATGGACAGCAACCTTTAAACCCTCTAATGGGAAGACAACATGCTCTTTAATTTTGTCTACACCATACTGGAAGTAGAGAACTTCAGGGAGATGTCTAACTTCTATAGTTCCTTTGAACTCATAACCATACTTTGATAAAACCTTATTAACCTTTTCTCTTGCTCTATCATTGTGCTTCAATAAGTGATTAGCTTCAAATAGAGAACCATAACAACCATTACAGATGGTTAAGATGTCTAACCCTCTCTCCTCAGCTACACAGAGGTTTCTTGCTGCTAAGGTTAGCCATGTTGGTAAGTCAAAGGATCCAAAAACTCCAGGAGCTGGACAGCAAGAAGCTTTTTCAAAAGGATACAACTTTATCCCTAACTTATCTAAAGCCTTGTATGTAGCACTCTCAATTCCTGGATATCTGTTAGGAGCTATACATCCTAAGAAAAATAAGAACTCCATCCTCTCACCTTTATTCACTCATTTCTTCCCATTTTACTGGAGTTAATTCCTTTAATGTTTTACTTGTTGGACAGATTCCTACTTTCTCACATAACTTCATATCTTGCATTATTCCTCTTATATGCTCTAAAACCTCTGGATACTTGTAAGTTGTTGGAGGAACTTCACTTAAACCAAGTTTTTTCCTAACCTCTTTAATTTTATCATTGATTGGCACAGCATGACCAGTTAAGTAGACATATAAACAAGTTTTTCTATGAGCTTCAGCCATTAAACCAAGCCTTGCAGCCAAGTTTCTCATAGCTTTTATGATCTCAGTTATCTTAACATCCCTTGGACATCTCTCATAGCAAGTATAGCAAGTTGTACACATCCAGAGATCTTCACTCTCTATATATTTGTAAAAGCCCATCAATGCTGACCTTATTAAAACTCTCACTCTATAAGCTGTATGTCTCCCACTTGGACAGCCTCCAGTACAGGTTCCACATTGGTAGCATCTTCTAAAGCTTTTTACTACTTCCTCTTCTCCAATCTCTTCAGCAACCTTTATTATTTCCTCACTAAACTTAGGGTCAAAGTCCTTATTTGTTAAAACCATAAGGCTTCACCTAAAGCTAAATTTATTGAAAATAATTTTACTGTTTAGCTCTTTAAATATACTCTATTCTTAGAATGTAGATTAAACACTTTGTATAATTTTAAATTTTTGGATTGTGTAAGACAAACTTTAATATTATTTAAATATTATTTTTTAATTATTCTTTAAAATATTTAGAGTGTATTGGGGGGTGTTTATGAAAATTTGCATTGCAGGGGCAGGACTTGCTGGCTCATTACTCTACTATTTCTTAAAAAACTTTGGCTTTAATGTAGATGTTTATGATCCAGGGATTATAAGAGGTTGTAGAAGTTTAAACTTTGTATTTCAAAATAAAGAGGAGAGAAGTTTATTTAAGAAAGTTTGTAAATACTTAAATGTTTATATCAATGACTATATTGTTAAAGAAGCTGATCTAATAATAAATGATAAGAAGGTTAATAAGTGCTATATCATCAACAAAACAAAATTTGTTGAGAATGTTTTACCAAGAACCTTAATAATTCATAGAGAATACAAACCAATGAGCTCAGTAATGAGGGCTAAAGTAGATGAGTTAGGAAACTTAATTAAAGAATATTCTTCAGAGGATCATGGGAAAGACTATAAATTAATTGTAGATGCCTCTGGAGTGTCAAAAGTTATGCAGGAAAAGAAGTTTAATGATGATATAAAAACTTGCCAATTTATTATTAGAAGCTTTAAAAAAATTGATGACTATATCATTGAAAATATAAGCTTAGCTAAAGGAAAACCTCTATTGCAATACTTCTGGATAACTCCAATGGTTGAAGATGGAACTTACCATATTGGATGTAGCTCTTACAACATGAGCTATATAGAGATGAAGTCTAAGGTTTTAGAGTATATAAAAGAAGTGTTTGGAAGTGGTTATGATATTGTTTGCAATTGTAATAATGTAATTAATGGTAGCCTAATGAGGGAGAGTAGATTAGGAGGAATTTATAAAGGTAGGGCTATAGCAAGTATAGGAGAAGCTGGGGGGTTAATATCTCTTTTAGGGTTTGGTAATGTTTATGCCTTCCTCTCCCCTTTCTTGTTAGCCAAGTGCATTAACAAATATGGAATTGAAGATGGGATAATTAGATATAAAAATTTAGTATCTAAAACCTTCAGCTACTTAGATGAGAGAAAAATAGCATTGAAAAGATGTAATATTTTAAAAGTACCAAAGATTTTAAAAGAGAGCTTATCCATATCAATGAGTGACTGTTTAGAGCTTATGATGAAATCTTACTTATACTAAAGCCTTTAACACCCTATCAGTAACTTCTTCTGGAGGAATTTCCTCTATTTTTAATATTTTTATTCTACTTCTCTTAACCTTGTAAAGCCCTCCAAAGTCAGAGTATAACTTTTCTAAAGCATGCTCTTCCTTAAGAGCTTTATATTCCTTTCTAAAGAACATTGGTTCTTTTTTTGATTTTAGGACTAATCCTTCTATTCTGAAGATCTTAGCCAAGAGCCTCACCTCCCTTTTATTAAATTAAAGACATTCTGAGAAACTGAGATCCATCTTAAATAGGAATAGATAGAGGCTTTCAATATTGAGAGATCTTCTGATTCAACATAAATCTTAATTCTCTTTCCCTCCCTCTCCATCTTAGCCCTTGATCTAATTTGAGAGTCTATATGCTCTAAATATATAGCATTATATATTACTTCTGCCTCCTCTTCAGAGTTGAAGGTTATAACTAAATTAAAGGAGTTCATATTAAACACAAAAAATTTTTTAATATAGAGAGTCAAAGATTTTCAAAGATTTAACCCTTATTAGAGGCCCTATCTTAGCCCTTCCCTTATAAAATTGCATAGCAAAAAGATACTTTGGATCTCTCTCTAACCTTAAGATGATCTCAGCATCTTCATTAAGATTTAAATGTCTAAATAAAAATTTATCATAGTTGTCATAGATCTCTTTAAACCCTTCCTTTTCCCAGAGTTTGTCATCAACCACTAATTTTACTCCATCTTTATTATATATTTTTGAGCCACAGATCTCTCTTTGTAACTTAACTGTGATAAAGCTTGATAATCTTTTACAATTTTCAACATCATAAACTACCAAAGTTCCAGGATTTCCTTTAAACTCTCCAATAAGTAAGATATGCTTATCAATATCAAAAAGTTCTTTTAAAGATAGCTTCCCCCTCTGAATATAGGGAAGATTTAAAGTTCTTTCTAAATCTCTTAAAAAGCTTCTTGTTCTCTGAGAGGGCTTTCTTGAGCTTGTTATGATCATGGTTATCTTGCCTTAACATGTTTAACAACTTTAGGCCTTAGCTTAATTAAAATTTTATAGCTACAGTATGGACACCTAACCCTTCCTCCAAGCTCTTCCAAGGAGATGATTTTTTTACAATTTAAGCATTTATATTCAACCATATTACTCCTCCTTATTCTCAACTATTCTCCTTATAGCCTTTGTTACAGCCTTTCCTGCTCCAGTTTCTGGTGTGTAAGCTCCTCCAGCTATTTTAGCTCCACACTTTCCACAGACCCAGATTGAGGTTGAAACTCTCTTCAACTTTTGGAATCCACAGACAGGGCACTTGTATTTTTTCTTAGCCTTAACTTCAACATCTCTAACTCTTGCTCTAATCTTTAACCCATATCTTGCTCCAAATCTACCAGCTGGTCCTACCTTTTTTGTGTGGCTGAACAATTAAATCACCTCATTCACTGTATTTCTTTAAAACCTTAGCTTGGAAATTATTCTTTGTTATCTTACTTAACTCAGAGTAGAATTCAGATTCTATCCCACTTGGAATTTCAATAAGAACTATTAATGAGCCATCAGAAGCCCATTCTTCTTGCTTAACAGCTCCAAATTTGTATAAGAAGCTGTAAGCTTTTGAAGCATATTCAGGAGGAATTTTAACAGCTATGTCTCTCTTCTCAAATCTTATAGGAAGTAATCTTTTCAGCTTTTTAACAATCTCAGGAACTTGCTCTTCAGCACTTCTATAAATATCTATATTTATTTTTAGCTCTTCAAGAGCCTTCTCTATCCTATGTGGTGGGTGAGGAGTGTCTGTCTGAGGGTTAATGGTGTTTCTACAGATGATAGTTATTATTTGCCTCTTCTTCTGCTCTTTAATCTCCTCTCTCTGCTTAGCTGTTAGTTGAACATGCCCTTTAATAATTATCTTCTTTGCAATCTCTTTAATGTCTGTAGTACCAAAAACCTTTATTAATAGCTCTTCAGGAGCCTTCTCTCCTTTGTTGGCATCTTTAAAAACCACATCTGTAGCTAAGAGTTCATCAAAATCTACTTCTTGCCCTTCCTTAAGCTTTGCAGCTAAGTAAGGGTCAACCAAAATTTCAAACTTCTCTCCATGTGATGTATATCTTGCAATTACAGCCTCCTCTAAGGACACCATAATAATCACCAAGATTCTATATAAATTTTATTGTTTCACTAATATAACTAATAAATTTGAATTTAAATTTTATTGGAGAAGTAAGTTTATCCCTTCCATAACTGCATTAACAGAGGCTCTTATGATGTCAGAGTCTGCCTTTTTAACCTCTACAGTATTAACCCCCTTTCTCAGCTTGACAGTAACCTCTATTATAGCATCAGTTCCTCCACCTATAGCCTCTACCTTATACTCCTCTAACTTTATATCAGCAACTCCACTTATTGCCTTTCTAACTGCATTTATTGCTGCATCAACTGGCCCAACACCATAGGCAGTTTCTATTAGTAACCTATCTTCCCCTTTATAGTGAAGCTTTACTGAAGCTATAGGAGTTATCTTATTCCCAGAAACAACTGTTAGCTCATCTAACTCAATCTTCTCCTCTAAGTCTTTTCCTAACACATCTTTAACTATAGCCATTAGATCAGCATCAGATACATACTTTCCAAGATCTCCAAGCTCTTTTATCTTCTCATAAATTTTATTTATCTGTTCTTCACTTGCCTCTATTCCCATAAGCTTTAGCTTGTAAATTAAAGCCTTTCTTCCTGAATGTTTTCCTAAAATAATTCTTCTCTTATTCCCAACAACCTCAGGGGAGATTGGCTCATAGGTTTTAGTATTCTTAATTAACCCATCTACATGTATCCCTGCCTCATGGGCAAAGGCATTATCTCCAACAATAGCCTTATTTGGAGGAACTGGAAGTTTCATTAGCCTTGCTACTAACCTTGAAACTTCATAAAGTTTCTCTAACTTAATATTTGTCTCAATATTGTATAGGAATTTTAAAGCTGTTACCACCTCTTCCAAAGCAGCATTTCCGGCCCTTTCTCCTATGCCATTAACTGTTACATGGCACTGAACAGCCCCCCCAAGGATTGCTGAGCAAGTATTGGCTGTAGCCATTCCAAAGTCATTATGGCAATGGACAGAGACAGGCAACTTTATCTCAGAGGTTATCTTTTTAAAGAGCTCTTCACTCTTTTGAGGAGTTAGAACTCCAACAGTGTCACAGACACAGACTCTATCAGCTAAGTTTTCCCCAGCTTTAAATAGTTTAATTAAAAAGTTCAGCTCAGCCCTTGTAGCATCTTCAGCTGAGAGTTCAACAATTAACCCATGATCTTTAGCATATTCAATAGCATTAACAGCTAAGTCTAAGACTTCATCTTCACTCTTCTTTAACTTATACTTAATATGAATTGGAGAGGAGGGAACAACTAAGTGTATGCTGTCAACTTCACACTCTATAGCAGCATCTATATCTACTGTTAAAGGCCTTACAAAGGAACAGATTTCAGCATTTAAGTTTTCTCTTGTAATTAACTTTATTCCTTCCCTCTCTCCTTTTGAAGTTATGGCTGATCCAGCCTCTATAACATCTACTCCAAGCTCATCTAAGGCTTTAGCTATCTCCAACTTATCACTTGGTGTTAATGAAACCCCTGGAGTTTGCTCTCCATCCCTTAGAGTGGTGTCAAAAACCCTAACCTTCATGTTTTCTCACCTAAGATATTTCCTTTTAAATCTACAATTATACATTTAAACTTAATGTTCCATTTTTCCTCAGCCCTTTCAACTACTCTTTTGGCTATTAAATTAAAGACATCTTTTAAAACATTTTTGTCTTCCAATAGCTTTATCACTTCTTCAGTAGTGTTTGCATACAAAACCTTTTTAATATCTTCCTTCTCCAAAAATAAAGAGGAGTAAGCTGTTAAAATTTCATTCCTTGCATCAGCTACTTTTGAGTGAGTATTATAGATGCCAGCAGCTAACTTAATAATTTTCCCAGCATGGCCTAAGATAGTTATCTCCTTAACACCTTTCTCCTCAGCCTTGTCAAGCATGTAACCCCAAAAGTTGGAAACTATTACTATTTGATCCTCACTACAGTTTAAGAGCTTCTTAGCCATCCTTAAACCAATGTTTCCAGGGACAAAGATTAAATGCTTAAATCCTGAGGCTAAGGCTACATCAATCTGAGAAACTAAGGATTTTTTATAGGCTTCATTGGACATAGGCTTAACAATTCCAGTAGTCCCTAATATTGATAATCCTTTAACTATCCCCAACTTAGGATTTAGTGTTTTCTTAGCCAACTCTTCCCCTTTAGGGATAATTATTTCTATCTCAAAGGTTTCATTATCATCCAAATATTTGATTAAATTGTTTATTATCATCTCCTTAGGCTTAGGATTTATAGCCTTCTCTCCCTTCTTAACAGGAAGCCCATCCTTAGTTACAATTCCAACCCCTTTACCACCTTTAATAACCACTCCTTTATCTCCTTTCTTTAACTTAGCTTCAACCACTATCTCAATGCCATTAGTTATATCACAGTCTTCTCCAGCATCTTTTATAACTGTCACTCTAACTTTATCTCCTAACCTTTCAATCTTTTCTATTGGGATAATTAACTTATCTCCATCCAAGTTAAAGACTTCAATATAATCCACTATCTTATTAAATTTTAAATAAAATAGAGCTGCTAATGATGCTGCAGCCACACATGAGCCTGTTGTATAGCCAAATTTCTGCTTTTTCCTGAAGTCATAGATCAATGTTGACCACTTACAAACTTTCTATGAAGTTAAAAACATCTTCTATTTCCTCTTCCCTTAACCCATTCCTTAAAATTGTCCATCTCTTCCTTATTTTTGGAGCTAAGGTTAAAGCTTCCCGTGCTATCTCTCTGTCTATCCCCAAATCTTCAAATGTTATAGGAGCCTTAACCTTTTTTAAGCTTTCTAAGATTTCCTCTAAGTAATTCTCCCTACCCTCTTTTTTATGTAAGTAGGAGATAATTAAAGTTCCAACCCCACACTGTTCTCCATGTAAGCTATTAAAATTATATTTCTCTTTTAGGAGATCAAGGGCATGGGAAAATAAATGCTCTCCACCAGAGGCTGGTCTTGTTGTATTAGCCATAGCTATACAAATCCCACTACCAATTAAAGCTTTAGTTAGCTTACTAACATACTCTTCTAAGTTGGAGTTTAAAATATAATTTATTAGTTCTTTAGCTATAGTCATTGAAAAGATTGCTGAGCCTTCACTAAACTTCTCATTAACCTCTTCCTTAGCCAACTTCCAATCTAAGACAGCTGTAATATTAGAGACTATATCTCCTAAACCAGCCCTTAAAAGTCTTTTTGGAGACTTTTCAATAATGTCTATATCTGCTATAACAGCTATTGGAGCTGTGGCTAAAAAAGAAGGCTTTTTTAAGGCTACAACTGGAGATGATATGCCATCATTTGATGCAGTTGTTGGAACACTTATAACAGGAAGCTTATTTTTGTAGGCAATATATTTAGCTACATCTATAGCCTTTCCTCCTCCTAAGCCTATGATACAGTCATAACCCTTTACTTCAATCTCTTCATCATACAACACTAAGTCATAGTCAAATTTATTATACTTCTTAGTATTCCTCCCAGAAACAACTAAGGGATTTTTTAAATTTAGTTTCTCCAAGACTTCAGGAAGTGAATTAAGAGCTTTCCTTTTAATAATTGTATATCTTGGCATTACAAGCTCCAAAAGTATCCCCCTAATCCTTGACCAAAGCTTATGCCCCCATCACCATTAGGAACCCTACTATGGTAGAGAAACTTTATTTTTTCTTCCTCACATCTCTCCTTAATTCTCTCAACAATAATTTTATTGTATGACACTCCTCCAGTGATTCCAATGGTGTCAGAGAACTTCTTAGCTATTTCAAAGAGGCCATCAGCTAAGTAGATTAGAGAATAGTAAGCTATCTTCTCTATAGGCTCTTTATTTATTAGCATATTGTAGCATTCTTCAACTAAAGGGGTTGTCAATAAAATATTATTCTTTATCTTTGGCTCCACCTCTATATTAAACTCTTTTGCTCTTCCCTCTAACCTTATTGCTGGCTCTCCCTCATAGGTTTTTTCTTGGCATATATCTAACAAAGAGGAGATAGCATCTAAAACCCTTCCTGTTGATGTTGTTATTGGACTATTGATTCTCTTCTTTATTTGCATCTCTAAAATTTTGTTAACCTCAAACTTCTCAAAAACTTCATCTCCAATAGCTTTATATAAAATAGAGAGAAGCATTCTAAAAGGGTACTTTACAGCTAAATCTCCTCCTGGTTGATACTGTTCTTCTAAGTGCCCAACCCTTTTAAACTTACCACTATCAAACTTTAAAATTTCCCCTCCCCAGATCTTTCCATCTAAGCCATAGCCTAAACCATCTAAGGCTAAGATTATACACTCATCAAAATAATTATTGTCTCCTAAGAGACTATAGCCATGGGCAAAGTGATGCTGAACCTTTATTAAAGGAACATTAAACTTTTCTGAAAGCTCTTCAGCTAACTTTGTTGAGTTATAGAGAGGATGGAGATCAGAAACTATAAAGTCTATCTTGTCAGTGTTTGTTAGTTCCATCAACCTCTTAATGGCTTCTTTTAAAAATAAGAAGGTTTCATACTTAGAAGTGTTCCCTATATGCTGAGATAAGTAAAATTTATTTCCCTTAACCAAGCAGACAGTTGAATTTAACTCAGCCCCAACACAGAGGAATGTAAAGTCATTCTTTATCTCAACCTCTATAGGCTCAGGAACATAGCCCCTTGATCTTCTTAAAAAAATGGCTCTTCCAGCTATGTATTTAACAACTGAGTCATCACATCTATTTATTATCCTTCTATTGTGCATTAAATAACCATCAACCTTAAGCTTAACAATCTCCCCCTCATCTATAGCCATTGGCAAGCCTGGAAGGTTTGCTGAAGTAGCTACATAAGCAGGAACTTTGTTAAAGAGTAAATAGTGTAAGCCTGTATATGGTAGCATAACTCCAACAGTGTCTAAGTTGGAGACATACTCAGATAAATAATAATCTTTAGACTTTTTTAAGACAACTATAGGCCTCTCTCTTGATGTTAATAGAATTTCTTCCTCTTTACTAAGAATAGCAAATTTTTTAACTTCTTCAATTAAGCTCATAACAGCAAAGGGCTGAGATGGCCTATTTAATATCTCTCTCAACCTTAAAACAGGCTCATCCCTATCAGCCCTACAGAAGAGATGATAGCCACCAATTCCTTTTATAGCTAAAATCTTTCCTTTTTCTAATAACTTGATAGCTTCTTTTATTGCTTCATCTCCCTCTTTATCATTTAAAAAAACCCTTGGCCCACACTTAGGACAACATGTAGTTTGAGCATGAAACCTTCTATCCCTTGGATCTTCATATTCTTTTAAACACTCTTCACATAATGGAAAGTCTTTCATAGAAGTATTTTCCCTATCAAAGGGCAACTTCTCAGTAATTGTGAATCTTGGCCCACAGTTTATACAAGAGATAAAGGGATATCTATATCTTCTATCCTTCTTATCAAACATCTCCTTTAAGCAGAGATTACAGATAGCTATATCTGGAGGAATAGCACTATTTCCTCCAAAGCCATCACTCTCTAAGATGTAGAAGTCACTGAACTCATTCCCTTCAAAGTCTTCAACAACTATCTTATTAATCTTAGCTAACTCTGGTTTTTTTCTTTCAATGTCTTTAATAAAGCTCTCTATATTGTCTCCAGAGACAACTATCTCAACATAGGTTCCGCAGTTCTTTACATAGCCCTTTAAATTGTAAGACTTAGCCAAGTTGTAAATGAAAGGTCTAAAACCAACTCCTTGAACTATTCCTTCAACTCTTATCCTTTTCATAGCTTAGCAACCTCTTACACTTGGGGCAAATAAACCTCTTACCCACAGCTTTAAATTCATGACCACAACTACATTTAATAGTTTTAACATACTTATTTAAAGTAGTTAGCTCTATCTTTATCATCTATATCCCCTATCAAAGGGTGTGAAAATGAAAAAGTTTTTAATTTTATTTACTATACTTTTACTTTCAGGATGTTTAAATAATAATTCTAATAGCCATAGCTATGAAGCTCCTATTAAAGATGGAATTTTAGTTTTTACAACAGAGTACTGTCACTATTGTAAGATGTTAAAGCCTTACTTGGAGAAGTTGAAGGAAGAAGGTTATAATGTAGTTATTATTGATGCCAATGAGAATAGAGAGTTGGCTGAAAAATTTAATGTTTTTGCTGTGCCAGCAGTCTTTTATATAAAGGATGGTAAGGTTGTTGATAAAACCATTGGCTACAACCCAGAGGAGTTATTTAATAAAGCTAAAAAATACTTTAAGTAATATGGATCTCATCATAATTTTTATCTCTGGAATCCTTTCAGCATTGTCTCCCTGTGTTCTCTCAATCTTACCATTGGCTTTACTGTACATATTTGGAGTATCTAAAGATAAGTATGATTCTCTTCTAAACTCTCTCTTCTTTATCTTAGGCTTCTCCTTTATGTTCAGCCTCTTAGGAATTTTATTTTCAGCCTTTGGCTATTTTGTAAATGTTACAATACTTAAGTATCTTGCTTCACTACTCTCCTCTATTTTTGGACTCTCACTAATTTTAAATTATAACTTCAAGTTATTCTCAGAGGAGAGGGGAAAAGTATATAATAAAATAATCAAAATAGCAAATAGTAAAAAATTAAGTTTTTTAAGCTCTTTTCTCTTTGGCTTATCCTTTTCTTTAGTTGCTAATATTTGCTCAACCCCTATCTTAATCTCAATTCTCTCATATGTAGCTACAAAAAAAGATTTAATTTTTGGGTTCCTTTCTCTCTTTATTTACTCTATTGGCTTCTCTCTACCTATATTTATCTTCTCCATAATAGGTGGGAAAGGAAAAGAGTTTTTAGAGAAGATGAATCCAAAAGTAGTTAATATTATTTCAGGGATAATTTTAATTTTTCTCTCTATCTACATAGTTATAACTTAACTGGAACTGGTAATCCTAACTCTTTTCTATGCTCAATCTCCTTCATGTTCTTCTCTTTCTTGGTTAAAGATAGCTTTTTAACTAAATCTAACCCTGGCTTAACAGTCTCTATAGATTTTATCTCAAAGTAGCCATTCTCTACAGCTTCACTAAATATCTCTTTCCCTTTTACTGTCCTTATGAAGACTGTACTCCAGCCATCTGGAGAACCAACTGATCCAGTTGAGACATCAGCAAGCTCAGCAGTGTAGTCAGTACAGACATGACAGGAGCTTTGCTCATATGGATGAGTTTCTTTTAACTTAACTGTCTTAGTTTCTCCCCATCTTGTATAAACCCAGAACTTACCCTTTCCAATGTCTAACTTAACCACATCCTCCATTTTAACTCCACAGAGCTCTTCAACTATAACCCTTAAACCATTGTATGGGAAGTTCTCCATACAGAAAATTCCTATTAAAAATTCTATATTAACTCCTCTAAACCCTACTGGATATTTCATAGCTTTTCTTACAGCCCTTATTTGGCAAGGAGTTCCAACAACTCCTATTTTTTCACATCCATACTCTCTCGCAGCCTTCTTAATTTCAGCAATGTTTGGGCAAACACTATACTTAGTTCCTGCAGCCTCTATAACCTCTTCAGGAGTTGTAGCCACCTTAGGCTTAGGTAAGAACTCATCTTCCTTATCAGCTACAACCACACCATCCAAAATATTATTTTCTAAGGCATAGATGAAGAGAGTTGAAACTATTCCTCCATCTTGAGCCTTTTTTAAAACCTCTTTTAATGTTGATCTTGCTGAAACAGCTTTTAAATACTTACCAAATGGATCCATTAGTTCCACCTCATTCAATTTCCTCTAAGAGGGATGGATAGAGAATTCTTGGACATTGGAAAGAGCAGAGACCACATTTTATACATAAAACTGGGTCAACTACTGGCCTACCATCTACCATGGTTATAGCCCTTGTTGGACATGAGGCTGAGCAGGTTCCACAGCCCATACAGAGCTCTTTATTAACAACCTTGTAGAGTAGATCGCAACCACAAACCTCTGGCATTTCAGCCAACAACTTGTAAGGTTTTAAATAAGCTTCATCATTGTTTAAGAGGGCTTTTATAAAGCTATATATAGCTTCAGGAGATGGAGGACAGCCAGGGATTGAATAATCTACCTTTATAACTTCAGTTAATGGAGAGAAAGAGCTATTAACTGGCTTAGGTAACTGATTTCCTTTACAGTATCTTGTTAATCCTCCAAAGGCAGCACAGGCTCCAAGGGCTACAACAATCTTAGCCTTCTCTCTAACTTCCTTAGCAACCTCTAAGGCATGATGATCCTCTAAACAAACAGAACCTTCAACTAAGGCTACATCACACTCTTTTATCTCTCTAACATCTATCAAAGTTTGGCAATAAACTAACTCTATACTATTTAAAATCTCTAAAAGCTTCTCATATGTATCAGTTAGAGAGATTAAACAACCACAACAGCTTGATAGCTGAACATGGGCAACCTTTACCATAGGTTATCAACCTCCTTTATTATTAGTTCAACAGCCTTATCAACAGCTTCTTCAACCTCCTTAGATAAGCCAATATATGGCTCTGGAGCTGGGACATACTTAACTTGACAACCAACAACCTTTATTTTAAATCCTTTGTTATGGAGCTTCTTTATTTTCTCAGTTAATGGGATTCCATGGGCATCTAAGCCTAAGCTATCATCTGGCAACTCATCAGGAGTTAATATCTTTATCTCTCCTGGCTTTAGGTTGAAGTCAATGGCATCAACAACAATTATTTTCTTAACTTTGCTATCTTCAACCAGATCCAAGATAGAAGAGGCTCCAGCTCCAGCATCAAGTAAAGCCACTTTCTCTTTTAACTTGTCATTCAGCTTCTCCTTTAACTTCTCAATTACAAAGTAGCCAAAGCCATCATCTCCAAATAAGAGATTTCCACAGCCAATAATTAAGATCTCTTTTTCAAGATATGAGGGGAGCATGAACATCACAAAAAATTTTATTTGCCCAGGGTCCTCCAGGAGGAGGTTCCCCTTGGGCTCCTTATAACTTTTTAACAATTATGTGGGTTGCACATGAAGCTCATATGTCATAGGCTCTTAGGATGACTTCAGCATATTTGTAAGGATAACCTTCTATAGCCTTCTCAACAACTGGGAAGTTCCAAGTTGATGCTGCAGTTATTCTATAAGCCTTAACCTTTCCATCCTTGGAAGTTTCAACCATGTGAACATTTGTTCCTCTTGGAGCTTCATGAACTCCTATTCCAACTCCTTCTTTGTATTCATAGTCAGCTCTTGTTTTTCCATGAATATTTAGCTCATCTAAGATATCAAAGGCTCTATAAACAGCTCCTAAGTTTTCCTGAGCCCTTGCTATGTTTATCTCTAAGGCATTTCCTTTAACCTTGAAGCCCATGAACTTTGAAAGCCTTGCCCTTGGCCCAACTTCAACAGGAACCCCACCATAGAGAGGGATCATAATAGAGGTTGAGGTTCCAACCTCTTTATTGTCATAGTATCTCTGTGGCAAGATCTCAGTGACATCATCCCAGTTTATTGCATATCTATCTCCATAGGTTGTATGTGTAGCCAAGTAGGAGAATTCATGACTACCTAAGTCAGGGATTCCAGTTTCTTCTAAGAAGTTCTCAACTAACTCAACATACTTCTCATATAGAACTTTAGCATCCTTTTCAAACTCTTTTAAGGCATAGTAGATTTTAGACTTAGCTCTTTCAGTTATATTATTTCTCATTCCTCCAATAACTATATTTGGAGGATGTATTCCCTCTCCACCAACAACATCAACTATATACTGTCCAACCTTTCTCATCTTTTGAATAAGCTTTATTAACTCTATTTTTTCCTCTTCACTCTTAACAAAGTCATCTAAGGTTAGTAAGTGATGTAATGGATGAGAGTGCATTCTATTTCCTAAACCTACTAACTCTCTTAATAAAAGCCCATCCTCTGGAACCTCTATTCCCATAGCATGCTCAATAGCTTCACATGAAGCAATTCCATGGGTAGTTTGACAGATTCCACAGATTCTCATCACAGCTATAGGGGCAAATTCTACAGGCTTACCTTTAACAATAGTTTCAAATCCTCTAATTGGAGTAGTGTTTATAAAGTATGCCTTTTTAACTATTTCACCATCCACTTCCAAGATTAACTTAGAGTGTCCCTCATGTCTTGTTGTTGGAGAGATGCAAATACTTTCCATTTTTTCACCTTTTCATTAAAATTAGGCTTTATTTCTAAATTTTAGTGTAATCTCATATATATAAAAAAATCTTACAAAAAAGATGATATAGGCTAATAACTTTATAGATATGCCAAATTTGAGAAAATATTATTAAAAACTAAGAAAATTTTAAAGTTTTTTAAGAAAAAGTATTAAGGTGGTAGAAACATGTCTCTAATTGAAGCTATCATATCTAAAAAAGCTGGTTATGAGGTTACAGCTGGAGAAACCTTGACATTAAAGGCAGATTTAGCTATGACTCATGATGGCTCTACTCCATTAGCTTACAGAGCTTTAAAGGAGATGGGTGCTGAGGTGAAGATTCCTGAGAAGATAGTTATTTGCTTTGATCATACTGTCCCACCAAACACTGTTAAGTCTGCAGAGTTTCAAAAGATAGCTTTAGAGTTTGTTAAAAAATTTAATATTAAAAATTTCCACCCTGGGGGAGAAGGGATTTGCCACCAAATCTTAGCTGAAAATTATGTTCTTCCTAACATGTTTGTGGCTGGTGGAGACTCTCACACTTGCACACATGGAGCCTTTGGAGCCTTTGCCACTGGCTTTGGAGCTACAGATATGGCTTATATTTATGCAACAGGAGAAACTTGGATTAAGGTGCCAGAAACAATAAGGGTTAATATAGTTGGAGAGAATCCAAATATTTCTCCTAAGGATATAATTTTAAGAGTCTGTAAGGAAATTGGGAAAAGGGCTATTTATAAAGCTATTGAGTTTGGTGGAGAGGTTGTTAAAAAGATGGACATGAGTGGAAGGTTAACACTTTGTAACATGGCCATAGAGATGGGAGCTAAGACAGGGGTTATAGAGGCTGATGAGATAACTTTTAACTACCTAAGGGAGGAAAGGGGCTTAAGTGAAGAAAAAATAAATAAATTAAAAAGAGAGGCTATAAAGGTTGAGGAGGGGAATTATATAAAAGAAATTTTTATAGATATTACTGAGATGGAAGAACAGATAGCTCTCCCACATAGCCCTGATAATGTTAAACCTATAAGTGAAGTTGAAGGCTTGGAAATAGATCAAGTCTTTATAGGAAGCTGTACAAATGGAAGAATTGAAGATTTGAGGATAGTGGCTAAGTACTTAAAAGGAAAAAAAGTTCATAAGGATGTAAAGTTAATTATTATTCCAGCTTCAAAAAAAGTTTATTTGAAAGCTTTAAAAGAGGGGTTGATAGAGATATTTATAAAAGCTGGAGCCATGATTTGCCCTCCTGGATGTGGGCCATGCTTAGGAGCCCATCAAGGGGTTTTAGCTGAAGGAGAAGTTTGTTTATCAACATCCAACAGAAACTTTAGGGGAAGAATGGGAGACCCTAACAGCTATATATATTTATGCTCTCCTAAGATAGCTGCTATAAGTGCTGTTAAAGGATATATAACTAATGAAGGGTGAATTTTGTGAAAATTTTAATAACTGACCCAATACATGAAGAGGCTATAAAGATTTTAAAGGAACTTGGAGATGTCGTTGTAGCAACAGATCTTAGTAGGGAAGAGCTCTTAAAAGAAATTGAAGATACGGATATCTTAGTTGTTAGGAGTGGGACTAAAGTTGATAGGGAATTAATAGAGAGGGGTAAAAGATTAAAAATTATTGGAAGGGCTGGAGTTGGAGTTGATAATATAGATGTTGAAGCTGCCACTGAGAGAGGGATTATAGTAGTTAATGCTCCAGATGCTTCATCCATCTCAGTGGCAGAGCTAACCATTGGTTTAATGCTGGCTGCAGCAAGAAATATAGTTCAGGCTAACAACTCAGTGAAGAGAGGAGAGTGGAATAGGAAGAAGTTTAAAGGAATAGAACTTTATGGAAAAACCTTAGGAGTTGTTGGCTTAGGAAGGATAGGGCAACAGGTAGTTAAGAGAGCTAAGGCATTTGGGATGAATATTATAGCCTATGATCCCTATGTCTCTAAGGAATTTGCTGAAAGCTTAGGAGTTAAGTTAGTAGATGACTTAAATAAGCTCTGTGAGCTTTCAGATGTGATAACTTTACATGTTCCTCTAACTCCAAAGACTAAAAATATGATTGGTGAAGAGCAAATAAAGAGGATGAAGGAAGGGGCTATAATAGTTAACTGTGCAAGAGGAGGATTAATAGATGAGAAAGCCCTATATGAAGCTTTAAAAAATAAAAAAATTAGAGCTGCAGCTCTTGATGTCTTTGAAGAGGAGCCACCTAAAAATAACCCTTTATTAGAGCTTGAAAATTTAATCTGTACTCCTCACTTAGGAGCATCTACAGAAGAGGCTCAAAGAGCTGCAGGAACTATAGTAGCTGAGCAAATAAAGAAGATTGTTAATGGAGAGCTTGCTGAAAATATTGTTAATATGCCAAACCTTCCAGCAGAGGTTTTAGGGAAGATAAAGCCTTACATGGTTTTAGCTGAGCTTCTTGGGAATATAGTCATGCAAGTCTTAGATGGCTCAGTGAAGAGGGTTGAAGTTATATACTATGGAAACCTCTCCAAGGAAAACACTGATCTAATAAATAGGGCTTTACTAAAAGGACTTTTATCTCCAATCTTACTGGCTGGAGTTAATTTAGTCAATGCCCCTATATTGGCTAAGAATAGAGGAATAGAATTTATTGAGAGTAAATCTAATGATACAAGATATGGAAATGCTATAAAGGTTGTAGCTGAAGCCAATGGAAAAAGCTTCTCTTTAGTGGGCTCAATATCTAATAATAAGCCAATTATTTTAGAGATAGAAGGTTATGAAGTTAATTTCATCCCTGAGAGTGTTGTATTGATAATTAGACATATAGACAAGCCAGGGATGATAGGGAAGGTTGGAACCATCTTAGGAGAGTATGGGATAAACATAGCTGAGATGCAAGTGGGAAGAAAAGAGCCTGGTGGAGATAGTGTAATGTTAATAAAATTAGATCATAATGTTCCAGAAGAAGTTTTAAAGAAAATAAAGGAGATTGAAAATATAAAAGATGCTGTTGTTGTGAAACTATAAAATTTTTGTTCTAAATTGACAATAACTATGTCCTAAGCCATAACAGTGAGTTTCTACAGTTTCACACTTCCTTTTATAGATATTTGAAGCTGTTCCATTAATAAGCCCTCCCTCAAAGTAGCATAAAGTTCTTCCAATATTTTTATTTATGAAGGAGCAAGTGACACACTCATCAACCCTACTTATAATTTTTTCTCCATCCTCTTTTAAGATCTTTAACTTTCCTACTCCATGAGATTCAAAGAATTCTTTTAATTTTTTGAAGGAGTCTATCTTTAAATATGATGAGATATCATTTCCTAACTGATACATGAGAACATCTATATTAGTATTTTGGTACTTCTTTAGATTTAAAAACCTAAGTATTCTAAACATAAAAGCACTAATTTTTTTATCATTATTTATTAAGTCCTCTAAAGGAAGGTCTTCATAAAGTATATTTTCAGAGAGTAATAGGCATAACTCAGATAGTTTTGGAAGATATCTTTCTAAGATATCAGTACTTTTAAAGTTATTCTCAACAGCTAAAACTAAGTAAAATTCTCCTACTGGATATATAGAGAGGGTGGCACATTTTCCTGAAATATCTATTTTTTTAATATCATTGTTTGTATCTAAAAACATTTTTTCTGCAATTGCTATTATTATAGATAAGTTTGATATTATGTCACAAGATACTGAACTTGGAAATTTATTGATTAGAATTTCCCCATTATTTGTAAGAATCCCACACCCATAGACACCATAAGTTTTTTTAATCTCTTCTAAAATACATTCAATAGAGCAGACGATCCCTTTATTACTTTCTAAATTTAAATATTTTTTGGCTATAGCCATATTTTCACCAATCTAAAACCGTGAAGAATTTAATGAAATTTATCTTTAATTTACTATATTAAACTTTCTATTTATTTACATCATAATATTGTATTACTTTCATTAATTCTTTTAATCAGAAAGAGCATGATAGAAGAGGCAGTTAAATCTGCAGTGGTTCCAGGATTTAATTTATTTCCTTCCAATCTTAAATAATTGTCAAACTCTTTCAACTTTTCTATAGAAAAATCTTTTAAAACTTTCTTAGCCAATTCAGAAACTTTCTTAGCTACATCATAACCTTTCTTTTTAATTATCAGACTGTCAGGATATTTTGAAAGTATAGAAAGAAAAGTTTTAGTTATGGCTAAATTAATATCTCTCTCTTTTTCATAGTAATGTTCTAAGAGCTTACAACCTTCAAAGGAGATGGGGAAAGAGTTAACCCACTCTCCTCCTATTAAGTCATGATCAGCTGAGAATAGGAAAATGTCATATAAATTAATCTTTTTCTCTTCAATTTCCTTTATAGACTCTTCATCCATAACATCTGGTCCTTCCTTAGGCTTGGTTAGATTTGGATTAGCTAACTTAATAGCTTCATATAAGTAAATAGTATCCTTATATGTTGAGTTCTTAGCTATTCTTAATAGCTCTTCCCTCAATAGCTTTTCATCAAATGTTCCTACTTTACTTATGGCTAAAGCTATAGGTAGGTGAAGAAGTATAATTCCCAAATTAGTATTACTTGGGCTCCATTTTCTACTGAGTGAAACAGCCTTCTTTATATAGTATCCAATATTACTTTTATTTATACAAAGCTCATAGACAGCTTCTCCAAAGGCTATCCCTGAGGCTATGAAGTGGTGGTATTTAACATCATCAAAATCTTTATATCTATGGACATTTCCAGGCTTGAAGGCACTAACCTCCAAGCAACAGGCTATCTGTGAAGCTCTCATAATGTCAAATGGATTCATAATTTCACCTAAAAAAGTGAGGGGTTGGCTATGAAAGTGAAAGATGTTATGAAGAAAGAGTTTATAAAGCTATCTCCAAATGACATAGGTGGAGATGTAGCCTATCTCTTTGTTAGTGAGAATTTGTTATATGCTCCTGTTATTGAAGATGATGAGCTTGTTGGTTGGATTACTTCCTTAGATATCTTATCAGGATGTAAGCATTCAAAGGTTGAAGATTTAATGAGATACTTGGATGAGATAAAGATAGTTAAGGAAGATGATGATCTATTAGAAGTGACTGAAGAGATGATCAAAAATAAAGATATAGCCTATCCTGTGGTTGATGAAAATAATAAAGTTGTTGGAGTAATAGATGTTTTCTCAATACTTAAGGTTTTATCTAAAAATATCTCTCAAGATATCTAAGAACTCTTTTATTTCTTCAAAGGTTCCTATGGAGATTCTAACATAGTTCTCCCCTAACCCATCAAAGGATGAGCAGTCTCTAACTATAACTCCTCTCTTTAAAAGCTCTTCACAGAACTCTTTTGAAGACATTGTTTTTAGCTCAACTAAAACATAGTTTGCCTCAGAGGGATAAACTTTAAGCTCTTCAAATTCTTTTAATCCTTTATAGAGAAGCTCCCTACTTTTTATCCCATCTTTCACACACTTATTAAAGAACTCTTTGTCTCTTAAGGCCTCTATAGCTGCTACTTGGCTAAGTCTTGTTAAGCTAAAGGCTGGCTTAACTCTAAGCATATAGTTTATAATTTCTTCATTGGCTACTCCATAACCCACTCTTAAGCCAGCTAAGCCAAACACCTTAGAGAAGGTTCTTAAAATTAAAATATTGTTATATTTTTCTATCTTTCTTGTCCAATCTCCTCTACTACTGTATTCAATATAAGCATGATCAATAACTACTAAAGCCTCTGTACTCTCAACTATCTCCTTTATAGCTTCATCATCTATTAAGTTTCCAGTTGGATTATTTGGAGAGCATAAAAAAATTAATTTTGTTTTCTCACTAATATTTTCTAAGACACTATCAACATCTAACTTAAACTCTCTCTCCTTATCAAACTTCCCAAACCTTATTTTAGCTCCATAAATTTGAGCTAAAACCCTATACTGAGTAAAGGTAGGGATTGGAATAATAACTTCATCTCCCTTATCTACAAAGGTTTTAAATAGAATGTCTAAGACTTCATCAGCTCCATCCCCACCAACAATAATATTTTCTTTAGAAACTCCTAAGAAGTTTTCCAACTCCTCTAACAACTCTTCATTTATGGGCTCAGGATACTCATGAATCCTATCAAGCTCTTTAATAATTCTTTCTTTAACTTTTGGAGAAGCCCCCCAAGGGTTTTCATTTGACCCTAACTTAATTATTCTCTTAACTCCATATCTCTTTATAATTTCTTCTTTAGACTTCCCAGGAACATAGGGCTTTAATTTTTTCACTTCCTCTCTAACTTTCATCTTTTCACTACCTCTGTTTAATTTTATTCTTGAAACAATTTAAAGCACTATTTATACTTACTTAGTTCATAAAATATGAAATAAAGTTTAACATTTAGAAAATTTTATATAATTCTTATGAAATTAATTAGTTTAGAAAAATATTGAGGTGAAGTTATGAAGAAATTCTTAGCTATACTTTTAATATCTCTTCTCTTAGCATCAGGTTTAAGTTTCGCTCTCTCAAATAAGCCAATAGAAGGAAGGGCTAAGAATGTTATAGTCTTAATTGGAGATGGAATGGGAATTTCCCAAGTTTATATAACTAAGCTCTGCTATGGACATTTAGCAATGGAAGACTTTCCATATTCTGGCTATGAGATGACTAATTCTTTAAGTGGTGAAGTTACTGATTCAGCTGCAGCTGGGACAGCTATAGCAACTGGATTTAAGACCTACAATAAGATTATCTCACAGGTTAAGAATAATGGGAAATATTACAATGTAACAACTCTCTTAGAGTTGGCTAAGAAATTAGACAAAGCTACAGGATTGGTTACAACTACAAGAATAACACATGCTACTCCAGCAGTGTTTGGAGCTCATGTTGAAAATAGAGATATGGAAAAAGAAATAGCTAAGCAATACTTGGAGAAAAAAATTAATGTCCTTTTAGGTGGAGGAAAAGAGGAATTTTCTAATGAGTTGTTGGAGAAATATAAAGAAGAAGGTTATGAAATAGTTTATAATAAAGATCAGCTGGAAAAGGCTAACAGCAAATACTTGTTAGGACTATTTTCAGATAGCCATATTCCTTATGTTTTAGATAGAAATGAAGATGTACCAAGCTTGTTAGACATGACTAAAAAGGCTATAGAGATATTGGAGAAAAATCCTAATGGTTTCTTCTTAATGGTTGAAGGTGGAAGAATAGATCATGCATGTCATGGAAATGACATAGCTTCAGTGGTAGCTGAAACTAAGGAGTTTGATGATGTTGTCAGATACTGCTTAAACTATGCCAAAAAGAGAGGAGATACTTTAGTTATTGTCTTAGCTGACCATGAAACTGGGGGCTTAGGTTTAGGATTAAACTATGGAGACTCTATAGATGAGGACAAAATTTTAAATATCAAGGCTTCAGCCTATAGAATGGCTAAGCTTATTAAAGAAGGAGCAGATCCTAAGACAGTTTTAAAGACTTATGCCAATATAGAGCTAAATAAAGATGAATTACAAAAAATTGATGAGGCTTTAAAATCAACTAATAAGTATGCACTCTCAAATACCATAGCTGAGATTATTGATGAGAGAGTAGGGGTTAAATTTATCTCCCATAAGCATACAGCTGTTCCTGTCCCACTCTTAGCCTATGGTCCAGGAGCAGAGGACTTTATGGGCTTCCATCACCATGTAGATACAAGTAAGTTAGTGGCTAAAGATATGCTATTTAGAGGAGACTATGCTGTCTCTATAAAAGGAATTACCCATGTTAAAGGAGATGCAAATGGAGACTTTAAAGTAGATAAGGAAGATGCTTATATAACCTTATTATACTATGTAGGAAACTTTGCAAACACTGATCAGGAAAAATTATTAGATATGGACAACAATGGAGTTATTGACTACAATGATGTCTACCTCATCTTAGAGCAATCCTAACCTCTTTAATAACTCTTTTGGATACTCTTTTAAAGCTTTTTCAGCCTCTTTTTCTGTCATCCCACAGCCTAAGCAAACTTTTTTAGCAAACTCAAAGTTTATTATGTCTTTAGGGCTATGGGTGTCTGTATTAACAACCATTGGAATTTTATACTCTCTCCCTATCTTTAGAGTTAAGCCATTGGTTAAGCTATGTCCTCTCCTTGAAGTAATTTCAAGGAAGATATTATTCTCTTTTAGGTTTTCAGCTGTCTCTTTATCAATAATTCCTGGATGGGCTAAGATATCAACATCCTCTGACATTGAGGCATAGTAATTAGTCCCCTCCTCAACTGGCTCAACTATGGTTTCTCCATGAACCACTACAATCTCAGCTCCACAGTCTTTAGCTTTCCTTGCAAGTTTAGGAATAGCCTTAGGAGGAACATGAGTAAGTTCAACTCCAGCAATAATTTTTATGTCTAAATATTTCTCAATCTCCTTAGAGAGGAGAGCTTTCTCTATCAACTCTTTATAGTTAGAGAAGTCTCCATGATCAGTTATAGCTATAACCTTATGCCCTAAAACCTTAGCCCTCCTTGCAAGCTCTGAAGGGATTAGTTCCCCATCACTGTAAACTGTATGCATGTGAAAATCATATCTCATCTTCTCACAACCATAAGAGCTATAATTAATATTGAGAGAGAGGCCAATAGTGTGGCTAAGCTACCTCCAACTATCCCATAGAGCTTAATCAATATAATATTTAATATTGTATTTATGAGGATGCCAAGAACAATGATATAAAAGGAGAGCTTAGCCCTATTAACACCTTGAAGATAGGAAGAGATAATATTAAAGTAACTCATGAAAAGAGAGGAGAGAAGAAGAATTTTTAAGCAAATTTCTCCTTCTAAAGTTTTAGCATGAAAGAAGAACTCTAAAAAAAATCCTGGGAAGAGAAAAATAGGGAGTAAGATAAAAGAAGAGAAGAGAGTATTTAAAATTAAAGCTTTTTTTAATAAATTTTTATCTTTACTCTTGGCTATTTTTGGGAGTAAAGGGATTGAGATGGAAGAGGAGATCATATAGACTCCCCTTGATATTAGGGAGGAGTAGCCATAGATACCACTGAAATAACTGCCAAGGAAGGACATAATAATAATATTGTCAAGATCTCCAAAGAGCCTGTAAGAGGCTGAGGTTAAAGAGATTGGGATAGCATACTTAACTATAGAAAAATTTATCCTTATCTTTCTCTCAAATTTCATAATCCTTAATATATAAAAGAAGAAAAGAATTCCTGTAACCAAGGAGGCTAAAGTTAAAGATAAGAAAGAGCCTAAAAGTCCTAAGGAGATAAGAAATAATAAAAATAAAATCTTTAAAGTACTCTCTGTAAGCCAGGTTAGGCTTAACTCCTTTATCCTTAAAAGTCCTTGTAAAATGCCCCTACAGAAGGCTATAATTGAGGAGACAAAAATTGAAATTCCAAGGATTAAGTAGATAGAGTTATCAATCTCTAAGTAACCTCCACCTAATAGATACTTAATATTAATCATTACTATAAAGCCAAAGATTGATAGGAAAAGCATGAGAAATAAGATCCCTAAATAATTTCCTAAATCCTTCTCTTTATCTTCAGCTAAGAACTTGGCTATAGATGGAGGAATTCCTGAAGTAAAAAAAATTGTTAGAGTGTCTAAAATTGGAAGTAAAGCTCTTAAAATTCCAAAGGATGAGGTTCCTAAAAATATGGCTGTTAGGTAATAAAAAAGATATGCCATGAACTTGCTATATATATTTGACATGAGAATATATAAGCTATCTTTTATCAAAGAGCTTCACCTAAAAAATTTTTTGTGATCATAGATGGGAAGAAAAGACAAAAACTGGATAATGAAGAGGAAGAGAGATCCTTACTATAGGTTGGCTAAAAAGTTAAAGTATAGGTCAAGAGCTTACTTTAAACTTTTACAAATCAATGAGAAGTTCCATTTTTTAAAGCCTAAACAAGCTGTCTTAGACCTTGGCTGTGCTCCTGGAGGATGGATGGAAGCTGCTAAGGAGATTGTTGGAGATCAGGGGTTGATAGTTGGAATTGATTTACAAAAAGTAAAGCCATTTAAGGATAAAAATCTTATCCCTATCCAAGGAGATTTTACAAAGGAGAGGAATTTAAAAAAAATTAAAGAGATCTTAAGAGAGAGAGGAAGGGAGAAGTTTGATGTTGTTATAAGTGATGCTTCCCCTAACATAAGTGGCCACTGGGCTGTTGACCATGCAAGATCTGTAGAGTTGGTTAAGACAGCTTTACAGATAGCCACCGAAATGTTAAGAAAAGATGGCCACTTTGTGGCAAAGGTGTTCTATGGAGATATGGTTGATGAGCTAAAAAATTTAGCTAAAAAGTATTTTGATAAAGTTTATTTAACAAAGCCAAGAGCCTCAAGGAAGGAGAGTTCTGAAATTTATTTAATAGCTAAGAGATTTAAAGGAAAGTCTTGGGAGGAAGAAGATAGAATTGAGAGAGATATTAAGAAAGAGGAAGATGAAGAGCTATTAATTAAAAAAATAAAAAGGATGAAAGAATGTTCAAATATGCAATAATTGGCTCTGGAGTTTCAGCTTCAACAGTGGCTAAGGAGTTAAATGATGATAATGTAATTGTGATTGAGAAAGGGGACAAAGTGGTTTATCAAAATGAAGGAAAGAATGTTGAAGTTATCCACACAAAGGGATTAGGAGGCTCTTCCATCTTCTCCCTTGGAAATGCTGTAATATTAAAAAAAATTGAGGGATATAAAATAAAGAGAGACCTCTATAAGGAGATTTGGGAGGAGTTAAATATAAAGGAGCCAAGTGAAGAGTTTCTTTCAGAGTTTGATAACTTCCTATTAGATAGAGGATTTAAAAAGATGAGTAAATTTATAGACTTTGACAAGTGTAACAAGTGTGGCCTATGCTCAAGGAAGCCATGTGAGGCTAAGTGGACACCAATAAATTACTTAAAGGAGAGTAGGGCTAAGATAGTGAAGAATTTTGAAGTAAAGGAAATTGTGAGAGAAAAAGATCACTTTATTATAGAAGGGGATTATAAAATTAGGGCTGAGAAGGTTATAGTTTCAGCTGGAGCCATAGGAACTGCAAGGCTCTTTTTAGATAAAGATGAAAGAGTAGGAAAGAATTTATTTGTAGACACTTTTGTTACAGTTGGAGGGATCTTAAAAGATTCTCATCTTAATAAACATCTCTCTATGTTGGTTTATAAAGACTATGGTAACTTTATTTTATCTCCTCACTACTCAAAGCTAATTTATGGAGAGATTAAAAAAGAGAGAGATGTAGAAGAGAAGGACATAGTTGGAATTATGGTTAAAATAAAGGATGAAAATGATGGAATAGTTTTAAAGGATAGTGTAAAGAAGGAGATAAGTAGAGAAGACTTAAAAATTTTGGGGAGAGGGATAAGTAAGGCTTCAAAGTTTCTCTATGACTTAGGGGTTGAAGAGCTCTACATCACAAGAGCAAGAGGCTCACATCCTGGGGGGACATTAAGCTTTATTAAAGACTTTTCCTTAGAGGAAGATTTATATGTCTGTGACTCTTCTCTCTTTAAGGATAGTCTTGGAAAGCCTCCAATAGTTTCATTAATAGCCTTAGCTAAGACCTTTGTTAGGGAATACTTATGAAGTGTAAGTGTGGGAATGAAGGAATATATTATCAAGCATATTCAAATAAATATTTATGTGAAAACTGTTTTAAGGAGGAGGTTGAGAGAAGAGTAAAGAAAGTAGTAAAGCCCTATATGAAGAGAGGAGTGAAAATAAATATAGGGATTAGTGGAGGGAAGGATAGCTTAGTTATGGCTCACATTTTAAATAAACTATCTTACCCTGAGGTTAAGTTAAGATGTATTTTTATACATGAAGGTATTGAAGGATTTAGAGATAAAGCTTTAAGAGTAGTTAAGAAGTTCTGTGAAAAGGAAGGGTTGGAGTTAAAGGTTATCTATCTGAAAGAAGAGTTTAACTATACTTTAGATGAGATGATCACTTTATTAAAAGAATATAAGCCCTGCTCAATCTGTGCTGTTTTTAGAAGATACTTGTTGAATAAGTATAGTAAAGACTCTGACTACTTAGCCATAGGACATAACTTAGATGACCATGCTCAAACTATTCTAATGAACTATATTGAGGGGAATATAAAAAATATTATTTACTTTGGTAAAGATGCTGAAGGTTTTGTTAAGAGAATAAAGCCACTAAAGTATGTTCCTGAGGAAGAGGTTAAGTTTTATGCTGACCTTGTAAAATTAGAGTATCAAAAAGAGCCTTGTCCTTACTCTTCTCTATCCTATAGGCATAAGATGAAAGAAATTATTAAACTGTTGGAGAAGATGAAGCCAGGAGTTAGGTTTAGTATAGTTAGAGGCTATGAGAAATTAATTAAATTGATAAACTATGAGGAAAAAATTAATAGATGTAAAAAATGTAACTATCCTTGCTCTGGAGAGTTATGTAAAGTTTGCCAATATTTAGAATTAATTAAAGAGAGGATGAAAAATGAACTATGAATATGTTAAAAAAATCTTATCTAAGAAGTTGAATTTAACTGAGGATGAGATTGAAGAGAGAGTTAAGGGGTTAATAAATGAGTATGGGGGAATTATAACCAAGGAAGCTGCCATTTTAATGCTTGCTAAGGAGGAAGGGATAGATATTGAGGAAGAGCCAGAGGAAGAGTTTAAAATTAAAGATCTTGAAGATGGAATGATAGTGAGTATAAAGGGAAAGGTTTATGATGTTAGGGAGAGCTCAACAGAGAGTCAGAGGGTTATAAACTTAGTTATTGGAGATGAAACTGGCTATGTCCCTGTAACACTTTGGAACATTAATATAGAGTTGGAAGAAGGAGATATTATAGAGCTAAAGAAGGTTAGGGTTAAGAGGAAAAAGAGATTATCCTTAGTTTCCACTGATGAAACAGAGGTTATTAAGCTTGGAAAGGAAGAGGTTGAAACTAAGAAAATCAAAGACTTAAATATTGGAGACTTTGCAATTATTGAAGGCTCTGTCTTCTCTTCCCTACCCATAAAGAGATTTGAAAAGGGAAAGTTCAGATCTTTCATTTTGTCTGATGGAGAAGACAGTATAAGAGTTGTTTTATGGCACGACCTTGCTGACACTGAGATAAGGGTTGGAGACCTTGTTAGAGTTAAAGGTTGGATAGTCCCTAATTATTATAATCCTAACCAACTTGAATGTAGTGCTACAAATATAGAGATCTTAGAAAGAGCAGATGGAGAGATTGAAGTAGTCCCTATTGAAGATTTAAAATATAGAGATGAAGGAGAGAGGGTTTCAATAAGAGGAAAAGTTTTAGCTAAGAGCTTAAAGAGAACTGTTGAGCTTGAAAAACCTATTAAAGTACAAGATTTGATAGTTGAAGATGAAACAGGAAGGGTTAAAATAACCTTTTGGGGGATGGGCTGTAGTCACTTAGATAATGTAAGTGAGGGAGATATAGTTTTAATAAAGAACTGTAAGGTTAAAAAATATGTTGGGATGGATGGAGAGGAAGTGATAAGCTTAAATGCTGGAATAGATAGTGAAGTGATCATAGAGAAAAAGGGAGAAGTTAAATTCAACAAAATAAAGGAGATACTTGAAGAAAACTTAGATATTGCCAATGTCTTTGGAGTGGTTACAGATGTGAAGGATAATATTGTTGAGGTTGATGGAGTTAAGAAGAGGGTTAAAAATGTTATTATAGATGATGGAACCCCTATAAGGTTAACCCTCTGGGAGGAAGCTGCTAACATAGAGCTGGAGGAAGGGGATGTTATTAAGGTTTATAATGCAAGTGTTAAAAAGAATGAGCTGGTTTTAACAAGATATGGGAGGATAGAGAAGGTTAGATTTTACAATAAGAAGTTCATCATTGAGCTCATAGAGGATGAGTTATCAGAGGTTAGGGGAACAATAGTTAAGAAAGAAGAGGATGAAATTGAGCTTTGTCCAATTTGTAGGAGAAGAGTTATAAATGGAGAATGCCCAAACTGTGGAATAGTTGAAGCTGAGAAGGTTAAGCTCTTAAGAGTTATGTTAGATGATGGCACTGGAGTCTTAGAATGTAGAGCCTATGGAAAGAGAGCTGAGAAGTTAAATAGAGAGTTAGGAGATGAAATAGTGATCTATGGAATACTAAAGAATAAAATATTTAATGTTAAAGCTATAAAGAGATTTGATATAAATAGGGAGATAGAGTACTTAAAGAAAGTCTTAGAGGAAGAAAGATGAAGAAGACAGCCTATTTTTGTATGGAGTTTGCTATAGATCAGGCTCTAAAAACCTATGCTGGAGGGCTTGGCTTCCTTGCAGGCTCACACTTTAGAGCAGCTAAGAGGTTAAATCAGCCCTTGGTTGGAGTCTCCATACTATGGAGCTATGGTTATTATGACCAAGTTAGAGATGTCAATGGAGATATGGAAGTGAAGTACATAAGAAAATATTATGAGTTCTTAGAAGACTTAAACTTCAAATTTTCCATTAAAATAAATAATAGGGATGTTTGGGTTAAGGTTTATAAGTTAGAGGAAGATGTCTTTAACACTTGCCCAATCTATTTTTTAACCACTGACATCCCTGAAAATGATGACTTTGGAAGGGAAATTAGTTATAGGTTGTATGATGCCAACAATCTTTTACATGTGGCTCAAGAGATTCTCTTAGGGAAGGGAGGTTACATAGCTATAAAAGAGCTTGAGAAAGATGTTGAATTATTCCACATGAATGAGCCCCACTCTCTACCATTGGTTTTTAAGATGCTCTCTGAGCATAACTTAAGCTATGTTAAAGAGCATGTAGTTTTCACTACTCACACCCCTCTACCAGAGGGAAATGAGGTTCAAGATCTAAACTTCTTAAATTCAATGAACTTCTTTGAAGATGTTAGCTTAGAGGTTGCTAAAAAACTTGGTGGTGAGCCCTTTAACTATACTGCCTGTGCTTTAAGGGTTAGTAAAAAAGCTAATGCAGTGTCTAAGAGGCATAGGGAAGTTTGTGAAGAGATGTGGAGAGGTTTAAAGGATAGGTGTGAAATTATGGCTATAACAAATGCTCAAGATAGGCATTATTGGCAAGATTCTATAATAAAGGAGGCTGCTGAGAAGTATGATATAGATCTATTAAGGGAGAGAAAGTTAGAGCTTAAAGAGATCTTATTTGAAGAAGTTGCTGATCAGACAGGAAAGATTTTTAAAAAGAATAGGCTAACAGTGGTTTGGGCAAGAAGATTTGTTCCCTATAAAAGGCCATACATCTTACTATATGATGAGAGGAAGCTTAGGGAATTAATAAAGAAAAAGAAAATTCAAGTAATATGGGCAGGTAAGCCACATCCAGCAGATAGTAAGATGATAGCAACCTTCAACTATATAGTTTCAAAAACAAGAAGCCTTAAAGGAGCTGCTATCTTAACTGGATATGAGTTAAAGTTAAGTAAGATGTTAAAGCAAGGCTCAGATATATGGCTCAACACTCCTAAGTTAAAGCATGAAGCCTCTGGAACTTCAGGAATGACTGCTTCAATGAATGCCTCTATTCACATGAGCACCTTAGATGGCTGGCATGTAGAATGGGCTAAGATGTATCCAGATGATAGCTTCACCATAGGAGATGGAGTTAGGGATGATGATGAATATGTTGCTAACTGTATCTACTCTCTACTCTCAGATGTCTCTGATCTCTATGACACTGAAGCTTGGTGGATCAAGGCTTGTAACTGTGTAAATCATATAGTTGAATACTTTGATGCTGAGAGGATGGCTAAAGAATATGCTGAGAAATTATATAAATAATAATTTTCACTAAAAATTATAATTAGAAAAGTTGAAGGGGGGCTTGTTAAGGGGGATTGTCATGAGTCTATTAAAGCCAATTTTCAAGCTTATTGAGATATCTAAAGAAGCTGTTTCTAATATGGAAGGTGCCTTTTCTGAGCTAACTGGGGAAAATGTAAATATCTTCTTTTTAGGGTTAAGATTTGCTTTAATTGATTTTGTCCCTGAACAGTTTGGAGAGGAATTTTATAAATCTGTTAGAATAGACTTTAATGGAGCCTTGTCTGGGAAGAGTTTAATTTTAATCCCAGAAAAAGATGCTGTGAAGTTAGAAAAGCTTTTATTAGTTGATATTTTATGGGATAGCTTAGTTCATAAATCTGATCTTCCAGATTATGAAGAGCTGGAAAGCTCTTTAATTGGAGAGGTAGGAAATATAGTAGTATCAGCATTTTTAAATGTCTTTGCAAATAAATTAAAAGATGAGATTAACATAACTCCACCTGAGTTTATTAAGGATGTAGGATTTTCAATAGTTGAGAGTGTAATAGCTGAAATTTCTGAAAAAAGTGATGTAGTTATGCTATTTGACATAAAAGTAGAGATAATAGGAAAATTCCCAATAAAATGTTATTTATTAATTTTAATAGACCCAGACTCACTATCTAAGTTAGACAAGCTCTTTACTTAGCATCAACTGGCTTCTGATAAATTCTCTCTCTTGCATTGTAAGTTTTAAATAATTTTTTAGCTTCTCCATGTAAGATTTCAGTTTTTCCTAAGACTAAAAAGCCTCCAGGGTTTAGAGCTTCATAGAACTTTAAAAATATTTGCTCTTGAACCTTTTTATCAAAGTATATAATAACATTTCTACATAGAACCATGTCCATATCTTTTAAAGGTGGATCCTTAATTAAGTCATGATATTGAAACTTAACATACTTCTTAACTATTGGCTTTATCATGTATTCCTCTTCATTGAGCTTAGTAAAGTACTTCTCTATAATATTTGGAGGCAAATTTTTCAATTGTTTTATGTGATAAACTCCTCTTCTTGCTTTATTTAAAACTTCCTTATCTATATCTGTTCCTATGATAGTAACATTTAATAGCTTCCTTTTATATTTCTCCATAGCTTCATTCACTATAATAGCTATTCCATATGGTTCCTCTCCAGAAGAACAACCAGCACTCCAAATTCTTATTTTTCTTCTTGTTCTGTCAGAAACCCATCCCTCTATAATCTTCTGAATTTCCTTATAAACAGTTATATCTCTCCAGAACTCTGTAACATTAACTGTTAAAGTCTCTGCAAGTTCCTCATGCTCCTCTTTATGAGTTCTTAAATATTCATAATACTCTTTTAGTGAGTTACACTTAGTAGCCTTTAACCTAACCCTCAACCTTCTTAAGATATAGTTAGGCTTATATTGACTAACATCTATCTTTAGCACATTTTTTATAAAATCAACAATCCTTTTATAATACAATTTTTCAGTTGGATCTAACTTTTCAGGGGAATCTACAAGAGTAACCATATTTATTTCTCCTCCTTTTTCTTTTCAAATATTAAAATGTCTCCTCTCAATTTTTTAGCCTCTTCCTCATCTAAGATCTCTTCCTCTACACCCTCTCCAATAATAGCACTGTGTCCAAGGGGATCTGTTAACACTAATGTAACTTCTTCCTCCCCTTTCTTAACCTTCTCTATCCTTTCCCTTAACTTTTCAGCCTTCTCCTTCTGTTCTTCAGTTTCAGCCCATCTTATAAGAGTTTGTAAGATGTTATCAACTCTATCTAAAACTCCTTCAACATTACTAACAAAGCCCTCAGCTAATGGGCCAGGAGTTATTTCTACCCCAAGCTCAGGGATTTCAATATAACCAGTTGAGCTTCTTATAACTCTCTTACATAGATCTTTTTCTCCCTTAACCTTTAACTTATATCTTGAAGGTTCCCTCACTTCTAAGGGAAAGATGTCACATCTTCTAAATCCACAGTTTTCACAAATCATAGTGGTTTCTAAAACCTCTCCAAAGTAAGGGATATTTATTTTATTATTTATGACTTTTAAAGTTCCTTTCCCTTTACAAACAGGGCAGTCAAGTCTTGACTCTTCCATAGGCTACAACCTCTTTAAGTATTCTTCAACATCATAATTATTTTTTTCAAATTTAATTTTATTTTCTCTTATAATAATGTTTCCTCTCCACTCCTCCTTAGTTTCAGGATAATCTTCCCTATAATGAGCTCCTCTACTCTCTTTTCTATATAGAGCAGATTCTATAACCAACTTACTAACAGTTATCATATTTTTTAGCTCAAAATACTTTTGTAAATTTCCTCCAACATTCTCTAAATCTATACTTTCAATCTCTTTCAAAGCTTTCTTTAAGCCTTCCTCATTTCTTATGATTGAGACATGGTTCCACATCAATTTTTTCACTTTCTCTATATATTTCTCAGCTTTCTCTTCTCCACTTGGTAATTCTATATCTACATAAATTTTCTCTATTTTCTCATCTTCAATGAACTCTAAAGCTGACCTCCCAGCAATGGCTCCAAAGACTTGAGTGTCAGCTAAGGCATTCCCTCCAAGTCTATTAGCTCCATGAACTCCTCCAGCAACCTCTCCACAGGCAAATAGTCCTTCAATGTTGGTTTTGCAATGCTCATCTATCCTTAACCCTCCCATGAAGTGATGAGCTGTAGGAGAGACAAGCATAGGCTCTTTTCTAATATCTATCCCAAGCCTTAAAAACTGCCTTAAGGTTGTTTCTAACCTTTTTTCAATAACCTCACTTGGTAAGTGAGAGACATCTAAATAAACTCCTCCATTAACTCCTCTACCTTCTTGTATCTCTCTATATATGGCTCTTGCCACAACATCCCTTGTAGCTAACTCCATTCTCTCTTTATCATATCTCTCCATGAACCTCTCTTTATTTTTGTTTAGTAATATTCCTCCCTCTCCTCTAACTGCTTCAGTAACCAATATTCCCTTCCCCACTATTCCAGTAGGGTGAAATTGAACCATCTCCATATCTATTAGCTCAGCTCCTTCATTATATGCCAAAGCAAAGCCATCTCCTGTTTTTTGTATTGGATTTGAAGTTATTGGATATAGTTGTCCAGCTCCTCCTGTGGCTAAGATTGTGGCTTTAGCAAAAATTGGAAAAATTTTTTCATTAATTAAGTCTAAAAATAAGGCTCCATAACATCTATTATTTTCAACTATCAACTTGATGGCCATAACCTCCTCTAAAACCTTTATCCTCTCAAATTTATTTATATATTCTAACAAACCTCTAATAATCTCATGCCCTGTCCTATCTCCAGAGTAGCAAGTTCTTGGGAAGGATTGGCCTCCAAATGGTCTTTGAGCTATAAACTTCCCTTTCCTGTCAAATAGAGAGCCAAACTTTTCTAAGTTTATTAACTCCTTTGGAGCATTCTTAACCAAGAGCTCAACTAATCTAAAATTGTTTATAAAGGCTCCACCCTTTACAGTGTCATAAAAGTGTTTTTTGAAGCTATCTTCTTTATGGAAGACAGCATTGTAACCACCTTCAGCCATCACAGTACAGCCACTCTTTCCAAGTAAGCCTTTAACAGCTATTATAACATCTACTCCTCTACACTCAATAGCAGCCCTTAAAGCAGCTCCTCCTCCACCTATGATTAAGATGTCAGTGATCAAAAGAGCTCACCTTCTTTAGTATGTAAGATCTCCACTTATCCCAATACTCTTTTCCTTCTTCTATGTTGTAGGTTTGTAGTATAATATAGTAAAGTCCAACCCTTTGATAGAAACAGTAGCTGATAGAAATATTTCTATCAAGAGGAATAAACTTATAAATCTTGTAATTTCCAAGCTTATCTCTTTCTTCTTTCACTTCAACCTTATTAAATAAATAGGCATTAGACAAGTCAATAGGCTCTTTTGAAATGACAAATGTTATATTCTTATATTTTTTTATTATTTCATTGTTGTAAGTCATTGTTTCTGAATATGGAAGCTCTAAAAATAGCTCTTCAGGATCTAAGTTTATAGTGCTGTAAATTATCTTTTCCTCACTAATATTTTTTAGCTCTTCTTTAGTATTATTTTCACTGTTATTTTGTGTGGAATTGTTTATTGTTATGGGGTTAAATTTAGTTTTATTATTTTTTATACTCTTATTTTCCTCTTTAACTTTAATCTCCTCCTTACTAAGATTTAGACAGCCAAGTATTAGCAAAAAAATTAATAAAAATAAGAGTTTCCTCAATTTACTCACCTTCTAAGACATTAACAACTTTCCCAACCACTATGATCCCTGGAGGTTCTATATCTTTAGCTTTCTCAACTATATCCTTTAAAGTACCTTTAATAACCCTCTGCTCTTTTGTGAAGCCCTTTAATATTATGGCTATTGGCTCATCCTCTCCTCTACTTTTCATAAGCTCTTTAACAATATTTTCTAAGTTAGTTATACCCATAAGAATAACTAAAGTGTCTGCCACAAATTTACTATAGTCTATCTTCTTCTCCCCTTCTTTCTCATGTCCTGTTGTTATAGTTACTGACTTAGCTACTCCTCTATGTGTTAAAGGAATTCCAACAACCTCAGGCACAGCAATGGCTGAGCTAACTCCTGGAACTACCTCATAGGGAATATTATTCTTCTTTAGCTCTAAAATCTCTTCCCCTCCTCTCCCAAAGATAAAGGGATCTCCTCCTTTTAATCTAACAACTTTTTTCCCTTCCTTAGCTTTCTCAACTAATATTCTATTTATCTCCTCCTGCTTAAATGAATGCCTCCCTTTCCTCTTACCAACATAGATAAGCTCAGCATCTTTCTTAGCTTCTTTTAAAATTTCCTTATCAATTAAGTCATCATAAACTATAACATCAGCCTCTTTTATTAATTTTAGAGCTTTTAGGGTTATTAACTCCTTATCTCCTGGTCCAGCACCAACAATATAAACTTTCATCAAACCACCTAACAAGGTTTTTGGTAAAGTTAGTTTTATATAAAGGATAATAGTACTTTTAATAGTGCTCCTATCCAAAACCTATTTTTACGTGGCGCGGGGTACCGGGCTTGGTAGCCCGGGGCGGACTTCAGATCCGTCGAGGGCGATGGCCCTCGGGGTTCGATTCCCCCCCCGCGCCGTTTTTTAGCTTAATTTGGGATAAAAATGATAGTTGCAGTTAGTGGTAAGGGAGGAGTAGGAAAAACTGCTTTTACAACTTTGTTAGTTAAAGCTCTTTCAAAGAAAAATAAAAATATTTTGGTTGTTGATGCTGATCCAGACTCTAATCTTCCAGACACTCTTGGAGTTGAGGTAGAAAAGACAGTTGGAGATATTAGGGAGGAGTTAAAGAAGATTGTTGAGAGTAAAAAAGAGCTACCTGGAGGAATGTCAAAGTTAGAGTTTTTAAAGAGTAAAATTTATGAGATCTTGGTTGAGACTGATAACTATGATCTCTTAGTCATGGGAAGGCCTGAAGGTAGTGGCTGTTACTGTAGTGTCAATAACTGGCTTAGGCAAATTATAGATGAGCTCTCTAAGTATTATGACTATGTTATTATTGACACTGAAGCAGGCTTAGAGCATTTAAGTAGAAGAACTACACAGAATGTAGATTTAATGATAGTTGTAACTGATCCATCAAAGAGGGGTTTAAAAACAGCTGAGAGGATAAAGAAGTTGGCTAATGAGTTGGAAGTTAAGTTTAAAGATATCTATGTTGTAGCTAACAAGGTTAAGCCTGAATATGAGAAGTTGGTTGAAGAGTATGCAAAAGAGCTAAACTTAAAGTTGATTGGTAAGCTTCCATACAATAAGGAGATAGCTGAGTATGATTTAAAAGGCATTCCTCTATGGAACCTTCCTGAGGACAATGAAGCTTATAAGAGAGTTAAAGAGATTGTAGATAAGTATCTTTAACTCATAAACTTGGCTTCACTTTTCTTTATGAACTCTTCACAGATCTCTTCTGGCTTCCCTTCTTTTACCTCACTTCTATCAAGTAAGATGGCTCTATCACTAATCTCCTTTATAAAGTCAATATGATGAGAAACCAACACTATAGTTGTCCCAAATTTTTCATTGATCTTTTTTAAATAGTTGGCTACATCTCTTAAAGTTATTGGATCAAGGTCTCCAAATGGCTCATCTAAGAACAAGATTTTAGGCTTAGTTATTAACTCCAAGGCTATAGCTACTCTAACCTTCTCTCCACCACTAAGCTCAGAAACCTTCTTCTTTAAGATTTCCTTACTTAGATCTAAAGCCTCTAAAATATCTTCTGGATTAAAGTCTTCAACAATTGGAGGGAAAAGTTTATAAATTATCTCTTCACTCAAGCCAAGCTTTTGTAACTTGGAAATCCTTTCAGATTCTGGAAGATCTATTAACTGATAAAGAGAATCAACAATCTTCTCTGAGAGGTTTAGCTCTTTAGCTAATGCCTTTGCATGAGCTATAGCCTTTTCTCCCTTTAACCCTAACCTATATTTTAAAAGATTCTCAACTGTTTGATAGTAAGGGAGAGAAAATTCTTGATGCATTATTCCTATCCTTTTCCTTAACTCTACCCTCTCCCAACCAAAGTTTTTAAGGTTAACACCATCAACTATTATCTCCCCCTCATCTGGCAACTCTAAACCAGCCATTAGTCTAATGAGAACTGTTTTCCCTACACCACTTGGGCCAATGATAGAAACTATTTCTCCCTCTCTTACATAGAAAGAGATGTTCTTTAAATTTAGTGTTTCCCCTCCATGGACAACATAGTATCTCTTAGAGACATTTTTAACCTCTATTATCTTTTTATCCTTTATATTTGGTTTCCTCTTATATGGCTCTTTCATATCCTTTAAAAATTCTTTTAGCACTTCTCCAACTTCTCCATCCATTTTAACTTTTCCATTTTCTAAAAGAATGGCTCTATCACAAAGATACTCATGAACATCTGGTAGGTGAGAGGTTAAGATAACTGTGATCTCTAACTTATCCCTAATATTTTTTATAGCATCTAATAACTTCTGCTTAGAGGCTGGGCAAGCCATTGTTCCTGGCTCATCCAATAGTAAAACTCCCTCTCTCTTTAAATAGAGCTTAGTTATCTGTCTTGCTAATATTAGCCTCTGTTTCTCTCCACCACTTAATATATTTGCAAAGGCATCCTTCTTATGCTCTAAGCCAACCAACTTTAAGATCTCTATAGCCTCCCTCTCATACTCTTCCCACTCTTCCTCAATAGGTAGAGATTCATCAGCATTATTTTTTATAGCATACAACTTTCTTATCACATTGTTTATAACTGGCTCTGCCCAGAGGGCAAAATTTCTCTGTAAGTGAATGGCTGTAACTTCTTTAAAGTTTTCTTTCCTTCCTAAAATTTCAACCTCTCCCTCATCATAATCTAAGGAGCCTCTTAAAATTTTAATTAATGTACTCTTCCCAGCTCCACTTCTTCCAACAATCCCTAAGATTTCTCCTTTCTTAACATTGAAGCTGACTTTATTTAGAACTACTCTATCATTGTACTTCTTAACTAAATCTTTAACTTTGACAGCCAACATATTGTTATTTACCTCCTAACTAAAAGTTTTTAAGTAATCTAAAATTAAATAAACATTAAATAGTTGATTGGGGGATCATTAATGAAGTGTAATAGAATATTAATATTTTTGTTATTTATAATATTTAATTTACATTTAATTTCTGGAGAGATTTATTGGATACATCCAAATACTATGAATATTACTAACTCTACTGGAGGTACTGAATTTAAAGTTAACTCTACAATTAACTTTACAGCTAAAGCTTTTGATAGTTTTAGTAATTCAGTGTTAGTTAATGGTTCTATAAAATGGGATTTTGGAGATTTAACTGAAACTGAATATGGAAAAGAAATTAAAATTACCCATAAATATAGTTTCCCATTTATTTATCCTGTAGCTTGGTGTGGATATTTAAACAATTCTGGAATTTCTAAAGCTATAACTTATAATTGGATAGAGGTTGGAGATGTAAAAAATATTAAATATATATTTAATGGCTCACCAAGTAACCAATGGGAGGTTATTTATAATAAGTCCAAAAACTTAACTGTAATAAAATATCCATTTAAAGATGAAGTTAATTATGAATTTAAAGGAATTAGGTTAGGTTCAGACACTGTAAAAATAAATTATTCTCCTTCTATTATAGTGGAAGGTGATGAAGTACAATTTAATTTCTCCATAAATAGGAAAATAATCTTTTGTCTATGGTCTTTTGGAGATGGAACATTCTCTTTTGAAGAATCTCCAAATCATACTTATAATAATCCAGGAATTTATTTCCCAAGAGTTTTAGTAGTTGATGATGAAGGTTACGTCTATGTTGGTTATTGTGAAATATATGTAAATAGACCTATTGGAGGATATTTTGAACCTATTAGGAATGAAAATTATGTCTGGAATAGTTCTATGGATGAAGAGTCTAAAAATGTAGAAGATATCTACGCTATGGTTTATAAGGTTGGAGATACAATATATTTTAAACCTGCTGAAAGTAGGGACTATATATCTTATGATTTTGGAGATGGATCTTCAGTTATTTATTCAACTAATAACGAATTTAACCATACTTATAAATTTCCATTTATTTATCCAATATGTTGGATGGGTGCTAATTATAGTTATTATTATAAAATAATCGCATATTCAGCAACTTTAGATTATTTAGTGGTTGATGATGTCGGTAACACATTGTATAAGATTATTCCAACTAATGAAGATAGAGAAAGTTATTTTAAATCTTATGATAAAAGAAATCATATTGTGGAACTTTATTCTAAAGCAATAAATAAGCCTATAACCCTTAAATTAAAATTAAACACTCATTATGATGTTGTAGTTAGAGCTAATAAATCTGATGTAGGAATAAAATATAGTTTTGAGTATCCTTATGGAACTCCAGTTTTGGTCTTTTGGAGTTTTGGAGATGGAAGTTATTCTTTAAATTTAAGTCCTGTACATCGCTATGCTGATAATAAAAAGTATCAAGCATTTGTTATGGTTATTGATAGTAATGGAATAGTTTCTGTAGGTTATGGCCCAATAGTTAAAGGAAACTCTATAATTGACTCTATGCTTTATGTTGAGCCTACAATAGTTAAACCTAATCAAAGAATATATATTTATTATTATAATTATCCAAATTATGATTATTTAGATTTATATTTCTTAGATTATGGTAAAAACACATTAAGAAATTTTAATGATTTAAATCTAGTCCCTACACCAAATATTACAGAAAATGACCACGTAACATATTATTTATATTATTATTATATAGAATATACAAATTTTTTTATATATAAAATATACGTTAAATTTTTGAACGTATCCTTTAAAATTCCATGGGAAGGTATTTATTATGTAAAAGGACATGATCCTGGAGGAACCTTTATACCGAGAAAAATAATAGTTATAGATAACAAAAATCCTGTTGCAGAATTGTTTATTTACCCAGATCCTGCTCCATATACTGATGAAATAACATTTAATCCTTTAAATAGTTATGATCCTGATGCCAATAGGATTTTAGAGAATAGTGGTGGAGAAATAATTCCACCTAACTCTCCAGCGGCTAAAATATATGGATTTAACATTACAGTCTATGATTCATCTGGTAATATAGTATTTAGTTATAAAGATAACTATTTACATACTGTAACTCATAGATTTGAGCCTGGAAATTATACAGCTGTATTAACTGTATGGGATGGGATGGGAGGAATTGGAAACATAACAAAGAGATTTGAAGTTATTGATAATCCTCCTGTAGCTGATTTCTACTGGATTCCAAATATTCCAAGAGTTGATGAGCGTGTTTATCTTTATTCAACATCGTATGATCCAAATAACGATATTGTTAATATAGTTTGGAATATTAATAATAATACATATGAAAATGTAACAACATTACTATATAAATTTAAAACTCCTGGAGTTCATGATGTAACATTGACTGTTACAGATAGATATAATAAATCATCATCTGTAACAAAAGAAATAACAGTTGTTGGAATAAGAGCTAACTTTATATATAGATATATTAATAACAATACAGTAGAATTTGAAAGTATATCTGCAGTTTATCCCGGCAACATAACCAAATACATCTGGGATTTTGGAGATGGAACTTCTGAAGAAACTAGTAATCCAATTATAACACATAGATATAATAGATCTGGAGTTTATTTAGTAACTTTAACTATATATTCCAATACAGGATTATCAGATAGAGTATCTAAAATTGTATATATAACTCCATCTGCTATATTATATCCAAAGGCGGACTTTAATTACATAACTTACAATAACTTAACGGTTTTGTTTAATGCTTCTTCATCTTACTCTCCAAACGGTAATATAACCAAATACATCTGGGATTTTGGAGATGGAACTTCTGAAGAAACTAGTAATCCAACTATAACTCATAGATATAATAGATCTGGAGTTTATTTAGTAACTTTAACTGTTATTGATAATAAAGGTTTATCTGACACTTGTAGTAAATCTATATATATTCATAGTAATGAGGGTTTAAACGTTCCTATACCAATATATATAAAATTATTGTCAGTTGTCACTACAATACTATTTATCCTTAGATATATTAGGTGGATTAAATGAATAGAGGACAAATTTCTTTAGAGTTTGCTATATTTTTTGCTCTTATTGTAGCTACTGCTGCAATAGCTGGATTTTATTATCTTAAAATGACATCTTTTGGCTCAGCATCAGCTAAAAATACTGTAGGTTCCACTGAGAGTAAAATGGCTACTGAGACTGTTAGGAGAGTAGAAAATGTTAGGGAAGCAATTGGAAGATAAAAAATATTTAATAAATTTTATAATTTACTTTTTAATAATTTATTTTGTTTTTCAATACTTTTTAGAAGACTTTTTTATAAGGTTGTTAGCCAATATTACAAGCCATATAATAAATACAAATACAATTGGGAATATAATAATATTCAAAGACAAAATTTTTGTAGTTTCCCCAGCCTGCTCTGGAGTGTTTGAGCTTTCATTGTTACTATCTTTTATTCTCTCTACACTAAAAGTTAAGTTAAAGTACAAAGTTATATATGGAGTATTTAGTTTAATAATATTTAGCATTTCCAATATAGGAAGGATTGTTCTTATTATTCTATATTCAGATTCTAAAGACTATTTATTTATTCATAATTTAATAAGCTTTATTTTATATCCTGTTATTTTAGCTCTAAACTTTATTTGGATACTTATCCTAAAAAAGTTAAATGTGATCTCCTCATGATGAACAGCTTAGATATAATGATAGGGACTATTATATTACTTATAGGTTTATCATACTGGACAGCTTCAGTTATTCAATATAATAATAACTATGTAGATATGGTTAAAAGTGACTATCTATTGACTAAGGGAATCAATACTTTAGAGAAACTTTGTGAAGATGGAACCCTTGAAAAAGCTATCCTTTTATATTATTTTGGAAAAGTTGATGAAAGTAAGAAATTATTAGAGAGTAATATCCCTTTATCTCACTACCTTCTATATATTGATAATAACCTAATTATTAATAAGAGTGGTAATTTTAACAACTCTTACTATGTCTTAGCAATCTTAGCCATAAATAGATCTGAAGGGTGGTATGTAATTTATGGAGACTCAACAAATATAGAAATATCTAATGATAGATTTTTAAGTTATGATGAAGCTTATAGAGAATATTTAAACTATTCTATAGATATGCCTGTTTATCTCTCAAGATCTATAGGAACAGTAAAAGTTAAGTTGGTTGTGGGATCATGAACTTCTCACTGAATGCTTCACTCTTGGTTTTGTTGGTTTTTTTAGTTTCATCAATATTTTATTACTCAATAAATATTAAAAATGAGAACATAGCTGAGAACATAAGAATTAAAGAGTTCTCAGTGAAGAAAAATTATGTAACTAATTGTATAAAAAATAATTTAGATGATATTGTTAGAGAAGCTTTTTTAAATGCCTCATACAAGATAATGAAAGAGAGAAAATTTTTTGATAATACATCAGAAGCTCTCAATTATATAGAAAATTACACTAAAAATAGAATAAATAGTTCAATGTCTCTTTTAAATATTAGTAATTTATCTTTATATATAAGAGATGTCTATATTTACCCAACTGACGATCCTTTAGTTGTTGGAGTATCATTAAATGGACTTTTGTCTTACTATATTAAACTAAATAATAGTGTTATAATTGGAACAGAGCCTATAGAAATAGAAAAAGAAATTAAGCTTTCTTATATCCCCGACCCTTATATTTATTTAAACACATTATATTGGAATTGGAGATATAAATTAGAAGTTAAACTTAACAACTTAAATGATAATGAAAACCATACAATTTATATAACCTTAAATCCAGAGAATTTTAGCTATGATCACATGAATAATAAAAGTTCTCCAAATGAAATAAGAGTTGTTGGAAAGGATTTAGTTCTTTTACCTTATTGGATTCAGAGATGGGAACCAGATGGAACATCCATAATTTGGGTTAAAGTTAATAAAGATTTATTAGATAATGGAAATACTTTATATATTTTATATGGCTCTCCAGCATATATTAGTAGAGAAAATCCAAAAGAGACTTTTATTTTCTTTGATGATTTTAATAATAACGAGTTAAATGAAAGTTTATGGAATATTTATTATGGAAGTGAGTATGATATAGAAAATAGTATTTTAAAAGTTTATGGGACTTCTTCTTCCATATATTCTAAAGAAACGTATGGAAATAACTATGAACTACTATTTAGAGCTAATTTTACATCTAATCCAATTCAATATATTGGATTTTTTAATTTCTTAGATGATAGTGGAATTGGATGGTATGTTAATTCATCAGGTCTATATATAAAAAATGAGAGTATTAGTGTTGGCCAAGATTATTTAAACAACTACTATATTTACTCAATAAAGAGAGAAGATAATAGTATAAACTTTATAATCTTTAATGATGTTTTAAATAAAGAATGGAATTATACTACTAATTATGGAATAAATAATAATTATCCTATATCAATAAATACTGAAAATAATGGAGTTGTCTATGTTGATTGGATAGCATTGAGAGATATTAATAATATAACCTATACTATTGGAGAAGAGTATAACACCAATTATAGAGAACCAATCCCTTTAAACAAAACTTTCTATTATGGAGATCCAAGTAAATATGAGTTAGTAGATGATGGCAGATACTCAATAATAGGATTATTTACAAATGCTACCCAAGCTTGGGGAACAAGAGGTTATAGATTTAGATTGATTTAGCTGCTAAAACCATATTCTTTAATTTTTTAAAGGCTACATCTCTACTTAATAACCTCATTCCACAGTCTGGGTCAATATAAACATTTTCATGTAAATTATTACTTAAAAATTCATTATTTTTTAAAATTTCTAAGCCCTCTTTTATAATCTCTTTAATCTCTTCAACACTCTCAACCTTCTTAGACTTTGTATTTACACATCCAAATCCTACCTTCTTCTTAATTCTATCTAAGACCTCAAGATTCTTCTTATTTGAAGCAAACTCATGATCAAGGAGAGAGACATTAAATTCATTAAGCTCATCTATTATATTATAGATGGAGCCACAGACATGCATGGCAAAAAAAACATTTAAATCTTTAGTTATTATGTCAATGGCTCTCTTAGCAATGTCAAAATCTACTATGCCAGTGGATAAGATAGGCTCATCTATCTGTATATAGTTAGTTTCCCTAACTAAGTGTTCAACCTCTTTTCTTAAAGCCCTTGCTAAGTCTAAAATTAACTCCTCCTTGTTAGAGTAAAATTCATCTCTAACAGAGTAGGCTATTGTGCATGGCCCAGTAATAATTCCCTTAACCTCAACCTTACTATCAATTTTTTTAGCTACTCTCTTAGCAAATATTAGGTCTTTTAAAGTTATTGGTTTTATAAATTCAACTCTATTAATAACTCTTTTATCTTCAAAGCCATACAAATTTTTGGTGAAGATCTCTATCATATCTCCCCTAACTTGACCATCACTTATTATTTCCACTCCTGCAGTTACTTGGTCTCTAACAGCTATTTCTATACTATATTCAAATTCATCATATAAGCCAAATATTTTTTTAATCTTATCTATAAGCTCTTCTCTCTCCTTCTTTACAACTGGGTAGCTTCCAACAACTGTAGTTTTCATTTATCTTCCCTCTCAAGATTTGTTAAATTTAAGATCTCTCCTAAAAATTTTTTAAACTCTTCCTTTCCCTTTTCAGTTATCTTCACCACTGTCCTAATTCCTTTTTTGGTTATAGCTTTCTTTATAATAACTAATCCTTCTTTCTCCAAAATTTTTAAATGATGCTCTAAATTCCCTGGAGAAACCTTTAACTTCTCCCTTAAGTAAGAAAATTCACAGTATTCCATTCCATACAATAGAGCTAAGATCTTTATCCTCACTTCTGAGTTGAAGATCATAATTTCACTAAAAATATGAATGAATAAATTAACAAAATTAAGCCAAAGATTAAAAGATTATATGGAAAAAATATTAAAATTGGTGATAAAAGAATTAGGATAAGTCCTAAAAACTTTCTAACATTTGATTTAAAGATAATTCCATCTATACATAAAAATAAGCCAAAATAGTTTGATAAAACACTTGACAACAACTTAGGATCAGTTAAAGACACAGCCAAAATTAAAGCAAGTAAGGAGAGAAAGCCAAACTCTAAAATTCTTTCAAATATCTTCTCAAAATAACTTTTTGTTCTTTTATAAAGTTCTCTCTGTCTTAAAATTAGTATTCCTGAAATAACTAATAGAATTGGAACAATAAGCAAGGCATTATAATTTATATATAAAATAATGAACATTAGCCCAGTAATAAAATAAGAAAGAAAGTATGCTTTCTTTTTATATTTTTTATCCTCTTCTCTATATCCTTCTTCTAAAAGTTCTAAGATTTCTTTAACTTCCATGGTTAAACCCTATAGACATGTATATGTCTAATTAAATTTTTATGAATATATATTTTAAATAAATTCTCTAATTTTAAATTTAGCTCTATAAATTTTGGATAGGCAAAGACAAAATAGCCTCCTTCCTTAATAACTTCTGGTAACTCATATAGTATATTTTCAACCTCTCCCTTCTTGGCTGTTGATATCCCATATGGAGGATCAGTTACTATAGCATCTACCTTATCTATATTAAGCTCTCTTAAAAAATCTTTAACATACTTAGCATCTAAGGTTTTTATTTTGATAACATTATTTAGTAAATTATAATCTTCTAAATTTATTAGGGTTCCTCTGCTCATCCTCCAATCTATGTCACAGCCAATTAACTTAGCTCCCAACAGGCCAGCTTCAATTAAAAACCCTCCTGTCCCACAGAAGGGGTCTAAGACTATGTCATTCTCTTTAACCCTTGCTAAGTTAACCATAGCCCTTGCTAACTTTGGCATGATACAGCCAGGATGGAAATACTTCCTTAAGTGAGGCCTATTTTTTCTAAAGTATTCTCTATCTCTAAAAGCCAAAACCTTAGAAATAAAGATAAAGTCTTTTTCAATAACCACTCTAAATAAATTGTCTGGCTCTTCCAAATTAACTTTAGCATTACTATGTCTCTTTATTATCCCTCCTATCTCTCTCTCAATTGTTAAAGAATTTAAATTTTTTGTGTAGTCATCTTTAAATAATTTTAAGGTTCTAACAGCATAAGAGCCTTTAAATTCCAAGTTATAGTTTTTTAAAAAGTTGTCAAACTCTTTGAAGAAGTTGTTTAAGCTTTCTCCTTCCCTATACTTATATTTAAATATAACTTCATGACCCTCATCTATATCTCCACTTCTCTCAATAACCTTTAGAACTGGAGAGTCTTCAACTAAGGCATATCTATTTATTCTCTCAACCTTACTTTTAACTTTAAATATGTCTAAGATAGCTTTTAATTCCTCATAAGGAAGAGTTTCATGCTCTCCACTTAAGACATAGCCATGCATAGAGATCACTTTAAAGGTGAGAGATTTATGGAAATCTATATTAAATCAAAGGTTAAGCCTACTGAGAATAAAAATAAGGTTAGAAGAGCAATATTAAATATTTTTCCTCATGCTAAGTTAGTATTTAAAGACAACTACTGGGAAGGCACATGTAGAGATGTTGAAACACTAAAACAGAGGCTGAGAAAGCAGGCTATCTTAGACACTGCAAGAGCTATCTTAGAGGAGAATGTTAAAGGAGATACTGTAACCTTTTATTTAAATAAGCAGGCTGCCTATGTTAAGGCTATAAACTTTGATATTGACACACATGGAGGAATATTTGTTAAAATTAAGGATGAAGAGATTATGAAAGTCATAAAGGATATAGCTCCAAGGACTAAGGGAGGGGTTATAATAGAGGAGGAAGAGTTAGAGCAAGAAGAGCAAGAAGAAACTCAAAAAGAAGAACAATAAATAGGTTTTTAAGTTTGAGATTTGGTAACTCTGTTAATATCCTTATATCTCCATCATATCCTCTTGAAGCCATTGAAATATAAACTTTTTCACTCTTCTCATAAGTTCTTATAAAAAGGTTACTCATTAGCATACCAAGAGATTTATATGAGGTTTTTACATCTTTATACCCTAATCTTGTCTCTTGGGCATTTTTCATGGTTAAGAAAGTATCTAAGAGATCAAAGATAAATTTATACATCATTAAGGCTATATCTATAAACTCTTTTGGTAAATATCTTCTTAAAACATAAAATAGCTCTATTATAGGGGTAGTTAAAGCTAAAAATAGCATTGTTGATACTCCTCCTAAGATTCTGAAAAATATTAAAATTCCCTGCTTTAATCCCTCTAATTTAAAGGTAATGAAAAAAATTTTAAAAATAACTATTTTCCCATACCAAAAGGACATGAAAATTAAATTAAAGAGAGCAAAGGCTATAGCTGGAAGCAAGAGATAAAGGTAAATTTTCACTGGAACCCTTGCTCTGAAAATTATTAAATAAGAAGAAACTAAAAAAGCTATGAAAGGGACAAAAATATTTTTTGAAAAAAGAGAAATAATTAGAGTTAAGAAAGTGTATAAAATTTTTAACTTAGGATTTACAATTCTAAGTTTATTGTTATGGGCTATGTAGTCTAAGTTGTACTTCATGCCTGTCCACTTTCAGCTTTTCCTTTGTAATAGCCTATGAAGTATCCTATAATAATAGCTCCAATAGCTGCCTGTAAGGCAAATAATAAACTTTCTATCTCTCCACTTGGTGGCTCCCAGACTGGCTCAAACCAGGGCTTATAATGAGGATTAACTTCTTTTATAACATCTTCTGCCTGATCATCAGCTCCTCCAAATTCTCCTTTTACAAATAGGATAGGGATTACCATCAAGAGAACAACAATTCCTAACATTATTATATGCTTCATCTCCATCTTTATCCCTCAAAAATTTAATTATAGAGATACAGCTACACCTTCAGTTTTTAATTCATTCTCATCTAAAACTCCTAATTTTATTAAGATGTCAGGCCTTAACTTCTTAATGTAATCCCAAATAACCATTGTTAAGATACCCTCAGCTATGGCTAAAGGAACTTGGGTTACAGCAAAGACTGAAGCAAAGGCTAAGAATGTTTTAACTGGATCATCTCCAGGGAATGCTAAGGTTAGTTGTATAGAAGTTGTAACATAGGTTAGCCAATCAGACATTACTGCAGCTAAACCAACTGCATAGGTTGAATTTATCTTCCCTTTAAGAGCTTTGTAGGTTAACCACCCAAATATTGGTCCAACAACTCCCATAGAAACTGTGTTAGCCCCTAAGGTTGTTATTCCTCCATGAGCTAAAAACAATGCTTGGAACAGTAAAACAATTGCTGCTAACAATGAGGTAACCTCTGGACCAAAGAGAACAGCTCCTAAACCATTACCACATGGGTGAGAACAGGAGCCAGTAACAGAAGGCATTTTTAAAGAACTTAAAACAAACATGTAAGCCCCAGCTAAGGCAACTAATGGTTTAGCCTCTGGAGTCTCTGAAAATATCTTTTTTAACTTTCTAATCCCTAAGATCCAAAACACTAAAGCAACAATGTACCAAAATATACACCACTCTATTGGAAGATAGCCTTCCATAATATGCATGATGTCACCTTATCAAAAAAATTTTAGTTAGTTAAAGATAACTTAATCATATTTAAAGTTTATTATTTATGATTTTAAATATACCAAGAAATAAAGTATATATTATTTATTTAAAAAATAATACATTAAGAATAGTAATTAAACAAGGTGGTGTAGAATGAAAAGGGCAGTTATAATTTTAATATTATTTTCATTATTATTCTGTGGCTGTACCACTTCAAAAACTAATGTAAATACTCAATCAGAGGAAAAAAGTTATAATAATTACAAAAAAGAAGAGAGTCAAAAATTAGAGAATAATATAGTAATCCCAAAAAAGATAGAGTACTTATGGGTTGTTAATGATGGAGATAGGAGAGTTTTACAAGTTGCCCTTGCTGATGAAAATGGTAGGATAATAAGAGTAAATGATGGTTTTATATATGTAGAAGTTTATGATGAGTCTGGTAAGATATTTGAAAAGAGCTATCCTATAAAGGAATTAGAGAATTCTGGAGGTTACTATATTATAAAACTCCCAGAAATAAAAGGCGTTTCTGAAAAGGCTAAGTTTGTAGTCCATTACAAATATAATAATATAGACATCTCAAAAGAAGCCTATGGAACCCTCCCCAGGTATTCTTTAGAAGAAATCAATAAAATTTTAGATAAGAAGTATCATGAGCATTCTATAAAGACCCATGTTGAAGCCTATAGAGAGCCTATTAAAGTAAGGTTTATTGTCACTGAATATGGACCTTGTAAATTTTACAATACAATAACCAATAAAATTGAAAGTGGTTTTAGGGTTGACTTTACTATTGAAAATGAAAATCCATCTTTATTTTACTTAACCCCTACAAATATAATGCTACTTGCTGGAGATAAAAAATACGGGTTAATATATGGGCCTAAAAAATTAAAGCTTATATATGATGGAGATGTTAAAAGCTATTGGATCTTCAGAATGCCTGAAACTACAAAAGATTTAAGGTTAAGATTTGAAGTAAATGGTATTGTTTATGACTTGCCTTTAAATGTAAGTGAATAACTTAAATATATAAAATTTCTTTAATAATCTTCACTATTTTATCCCCAGATCTTTTAACCTCTTCAGACATCTTAAAAAAGTCTAAAGACTTTGGCTCAACTCCAAGGATCTTCACTTCAATTTTTTCTCCAATGTATTTTACTATAACCTCTAATGGAAGTGTATGGGTTGAAAATATAAACTCTTGAATATCATCTTTATCAATCAAATAAATAGTTCCTGGAGCTTTGTTACTTATAACACAGTCAATAAATAGAATATGAGAGGGTTTAAACTCTCTAATAATATTTAAAAAAAAGTCTGGCACTGTTTTGGCATTTATTATAAGAATATTATTATATTCTTTATATTCTCTGTCTCCAATTAGTTTTTTTATGACATAGACTCCAAGAGCATCATCTCCTCTTAGCTCATTTCCTAATCCTATTATTACTAACCTCTCAAAATCTTTTAACCAGTTTTTTAAATCTTTTTTTATTTGCATATTTTAGCACCATTAGCCTACACAAAACTATTATATATTTTAAAATACAAGATATTTTTGTAAAATTTTAAATATTGTGATTTTTATGATACCCAATATTAAGAAAATTATTGACAATATATTATATATTTATGAGAATTTAAGCTCTGATGCATTAAAATATATCCTTATAAAGAGGATTCTCATTAAATGTCCAAAAGACACATTCCAATATCTTCCTGAAGAAGTTAAAAGCTTTCTCACTGAGATGGACAAAATAGTTAAAAAGAATAAATAATTTTTTATTTTTTATTTATACTTTTATATATTTGGATTTACAAACTTAAATATATAAATCTAATTTAGAAACTATTTAATAAAACCTCTCAACTAAATTTAAGTTTTACAAGTTTTTATAAGGTAGAGATTATGGAGAAGATGAGTAAGTTCTCCCATCTTTTGAAGGCACATCCATGCTTTAATGAGAAGGTTCATGATAAATATGGAAGGGTTCATCTACCAGTGGCTCCAAGGTGTAACATAGCCTGTAAGTTCTGTAAGAGAAGTGTCTCTAAGGAGTGCTGTGAGCATAGGCCAGGAGTTTCATTAGGGGTCTTGAAGCCAGAGGATGTTGAAGACTATCTAAAAAAGATTTTAAAGGAGATGCCAAATATTAAAGTGGTTGGGATAGCTGGACCAGGGGATAGTTTATTTAACAAAGAAACATTTGAAACTCTCAAAATAATTGATGAGAAGTTTCCAAACTTAATTAAGTGTATATCTACAAATGGCTTACTTTTAAGTAAGTACTATAAAGACTTAGCTAACCTAAATGTTAGAACCATAACTGTAACTGTCAATGCTATAAAGCCAGAGATCTTAGAGAAGATAGTTGATTGGGTCTATTATGATAAAAAACTTTATAGAGGCTTAGAAGGAGCTAAGTTATTAATTGAGAAGCAAATAGAGGGAATAAAGAAAGCTTCAGAAGAGGACTTTATTATTAAAATAAATACTGTCCTCATCCCAGAGATAAATATGGATCATGTGGTTGAGATAGCCAAGTTCTTTAAAGACTATGCCTATGTGCAAAATATCATCCCTCTTATTCCACAGTATAAGATGAAAGAGCTAAGAGCTCCAACATGTGAAGAGATAAAAAAAGTGAGGAAAGAGTGTGAGAAATATATTCCTCAATTTAGAGCCTGTGGTCAGTGTAGAGCTGATGCTGTAGGGCTTATAAAGGAGAAGGAGTTATTAAAAGAGTTCTTCAAAGAGAAAAATAAGGAGAAAAATATTAAGTTGGAAGTCTTTGACTTAAAGCACTTCTCCCACTGATCACCTATGTTAGACCTCTCAAAGTTTAGAATGATAACTGATGTTAAAAGTAAAGGAAACAAGTTAATCTTAGAGATTAACAAAAATTACATAACTGAGCTTGAAATTCCCTATGAGAATGTTGAGATTGAGGGTTCTATAATAAAGGTTAATGATCACCCAAGAAAGGCTAAGAATATAGAGATGGGCATTTTAAATTTAATCTCTTACTCTATAGCCACAAATTTAAGGAGTAAGATAACAAAGAGAAGAGTCATTTACATATCTGAGCCCACTCCTTTAATTGGGCATACTGCCTTTGGATTAATAGAGAGAGGTAGAAACATTATTCAAGTTAGGGGACACTGTGGCTGTAATTTAAACTGTATCTTTTGCTCTGTTGATGAAGGTGAATACTCAAAAACAAGAAAAAATGACTATTATGTTGATCTTGATCACCTAATAAAGGAATACAAAAAATTAGCTGAATATAAGGGAAGGGTGAAGTTAGAAGCTCACTTAGATGGCCAGGGGGAGCCTTCTCTTTACTATCCCTTAGTTGATTTAGTTCAAGAGCTTTCAAGCATAAATAAAGATGGAATAGTTACAATGCAAAGTAATGGTGTTCCTTTAACTTACAAGTTGATAGATGAGCTTGAAGAGGCTGGACTACATAGGATAAATTTGTCTATCAATGCCTTAGATGAAAAGATGGCTAAAATGCTGGCTGGAAGAAAAGACTATAAAATAGAGAAAATCTTAGATATAGCTGAGTATATAAAGAACTCTAAGATTCATCTCTTAGTAGCTCCTCTTTTGCTCCCAAATATCAATGATGAGGAATTTAAAAAGGTTATTGATTATACTGTAGAGTTAGATCAAAGAATTAAGCAGAATGTGATAAATCCTTTAACCAATAAGAGAGATCCAATCTTGGGCTGTCAGCTTTGTAAAATTTACCAACTTGGAAGGAAACCTAAGAAAATGAAGGTTTGGGACTTTGAAAAATTCTATTCTCTTTTAAGAACATATGAGTTAGAGTATAAGAAAAAAGGAATTGATGTAAAATTAGTTCTATCTCCTAAGGACTTTGGGACCCATAGAAGGAAGAGATTACCATATGTTTTTAAGGTTGGAGAGGTTATTAAGGTTAAGCCCATCTTAGATGGTAGGGTTTATGGGGAAGTTTTAGCTATAGAAAGAGATAGGATTATACAAATAATAAATTGTAAGAATGAGGATAAGCTATTAAATAGAGAAGTTAAGGTTAAAATTTTAAGAAATAAGGACAATATTTATGTTGCAGAACCAATTTAAAGGGAGAAAATGAAAGAAAACCCATTTAAGAAGATGCCTACTATACTAATGCCCAATGAATTGATGGAAAAGGCTTTAAGGAGAGGAGAGAAGGTAGCTGAAGAATTTAGAAAAAAGGAAGTGCCAAGATATTTAAAGGCTAAGATTGTTGAGGAAAACAAGGTTAGAACAATAGCTTCAGTTATATCTGACAATTTACAGAAGTATATAGATAAAACTCCACCAGTTAGGAAGTTACCAAAATTTTACCAAGAGATGGTTGAGGTTTTAGCTGGAATTGATGAATTCAAAAAGTGCATGGGAGCCTTTAAATGGGCCTCTGATCTTGTAAGAAAGTTGGGAAATGAATATGCTAAGAAAATTAGGAAGGCAAGAACTCCACAAGAGGCTGCTAAGTTAAGGAAAGAGTTTGTTGGAAGGGTTAAGAGTATTTTAAAGCAAATTCACCCAGAGATGGCCTTTATTGCAGTTGCAAGAGAAAAACTTAAGGAGCTTCCAACATTTAAAGAGCTTCCCACAATTGTCATAGCTGGCTATCCAAATGTTGGAAAGTCAACTTTACTAAAAAAACTAACTGGGGCTGATGTAGAGATAAACAGTTATCCTTTCACAACAAAAGGGATAAATGTAGGATACTTAGAAGAGTTTCAGATAATTGACACCCCTGGGTTACTTGATAGGCCATTGCATGAAAGGAATGATATAGAGCTTCAAGCTATCTTAGCCCTTAACTACTTAGCCAACCTAATCCTCTTTATTATAGATGCAAGTGAATACTGTGGCTTTCCAATTGAGAGTCAGATCAAGCTTTTAGATGAGATTAGAGAACTTTTTAAGATTCCTATTTTTGTGGCTATAAATAAAGTGGATTTAGCTGATGAGGAAGCTGTAAAAAAGGTTGAGGAAGAGTTAAGGAAGAGAAGCTTAGACTATATAAAGATCTCAGCTGATAAAGAGCTTAATTTAGAAGAGCTTAAGAAAGAGATCAAGAGGAGAGCATTTGAAGAGTTTAAAAAAGCTCATATGTGATATCTATGGTAAATGTTGAGAGGATAAGTATCTCATTCCCCAAGTTTTTGCTAAAGGAGATAGATGAGCTTGTTAAGAGTAAGGGCTATTCAAGTAGAAGTGAGCTAATAAGAGATGCTGTTAGAAAGTATGTTCTTGAGAGCAACTCCTTAGATAGAGAAGGGGAGGTTAGTGGAATTATAATTTTAGTGTATAAGCCTACAAAAGAGAATATGGAGAAGCTTAATGAGCTCTATTTAAAACATAAGGAGATTATAAAGTCTATGTGCCATGGCTATATAAAAACTTCATGTGGTAAGGATAAGAAGACAGAGCTTTTTATTGTTAGTGGAGACTGTAAAGAGATAAAGAGCTTTTATGAAGAACTTATCAAGATAGATAATAAGATTTTTGACAAGGTAATAATTTTTTAATACTTTTTATGAAAAATTTCTAAATAAGTAATAAAAATTATACTTTACTCTTTTACACCTGTGTCAAAAACATTTTTATACTATATTATGAATGATATAAACCAGAAATAGGTTTCCTACTTCTGGAAATCCTACTTAGAGATTCTAAATCTTTCAACAATTTTCCAACATTCAATTTAAAAATGTTTGAATTTATTACTTAATAGGGAAATAGGCTTCCTAATTCCTAAATTTATAAATAGGAGGTGAAACAGAATGAAAAACAACAATAAAGAAAAGAAAGAAAAGAAAAAAGTAGGAATTATTGAAGCTTTAAAGAGTGGAGATATAAAGACTTTAATAGCTTCTTTAATTTACTTTGACACTGGTTTCATGGTTTGGCTACTGTTTGGACCAGCTTTAGGTTTATTTATAGCTCAAGAGCTTGGTCTATCTCCAGCTGAGAAAGGGTTTATGGTTGCTATCCCAATACTTGCTGCAGCCCTCTTTAGAATTCCATTTGGTTATATGTATCAAGCCATTAATGGGAAATATATTGCTTTAGCAGGGATAATTCTTTCAGCTCTCCCTATAATTTATGTTAATCTATTCCCAATAAACTATACAACCTTACTAATCCTTGGAGCCTTCTTAGGAATTGGTGGGGCAAGCTTTGCCATAGCTCTACCAATGGCTGGAAGTAACTATCCTAAGAAGTATCAAGGCTTAGTCTTAGGATTAGCTGCTGCTGGTAACTTAGGGGCTATGATGGATGGGCTTATCTTCCCACCCATTGCTGAAACCTATGGTTGGAGAACAGCTGCTTTAGTAGCTTTAATATTCTTGGCTATAGCATTCATACTCTGTTACTCTTGGATTAAAGATAGTTGTCTAAAAAGACCAGAGTTAAAGTATCATGCTATCTTCAACTTCATAGTTACATTTATCTCATTGATAGCATTTACTCTCATACTCTATAGTGGAATTATTGGAATCAGTGGAAAGTTTGGACTCTTACTCTTGCCTATCATTGTAGGAGCCATATCTATACTTCTATTAGATAAAACCTACAGAAATGCTTTAAAGAAGAGGGATCCTTGGATTTTCATGCTCTTCTATGCCATAACCTTTGGTGGATTCGTTGGAATGTCTGGATCAGTAGCCTTTATCTTAAATGGCCAGTATGGCTTTGACCCAGTGTTGGCTGGAATGATTATGGCTCTCCTATCATTCACAGGAGCTTTAATAAGGCCTATTGGAGGTTGGATCTCTGACAAAATTGGGGGAGTTAAAGTATTATTAGCTGTCTTTACAGCTATAGCATTCTGTGACTTAGTTTTAGGTTTATTCTTACCTCCTGCATTCATAGGAGTTCCTCTACTATGGTTACTATTTGTAGCATTTGGTTTAGGAAATGGGGCAGTGTTCCAATTGGTTCCTCTAAGATGGCCAAGAGCCACAGGGATGGCTACAGGGTTAATTGGAGCTGCTGGAGGGGTTGGAGGCTTCTACCTATCTTCAACCATGGGGTTGGCTAAAGAATTAACAGGTTCTTATGGGTTAGGTTATATCATCTTTGGAGTCATCTCTTTAATAGCCTTAACAGCTCTATACTTCTTAAGACATGAGTATCACTCCTGGGGTTATGTTAGAGAAGAAGAAGTTAAAAAAGAAGTTGTAGTTTGTGAGTAACTCTTTTTCTCTTTTTTAATTTTTAAATTAAAAAATTAAATTTTTTTGGTGAGATAAATGGATATTTTTAAAGCTCAGTGTCCTTACTGTGGAACAGGTTGTGGCTTAGAAATCATAGTTAAGGATGATAAAATAAAGATCAGAGGAGATAAAGAGCATATAGCCACTAAAGGAAGTGTATGTATAAAAGCTGTTCATCTTCCTAAGGTGTTTGATAGAGGAAGGTTAGATAGAGTTCTCTATAGAGAGAGTAAAGAGGAAGAATTTAAAGAGATTGATTGGAACTTAGCTTATAAAATTTTAAAAAATAAGTTAAATTCACTATCTCCTGAGGAAACTTACTTCTATGTCTCAGGACAGCTCTTTACAGAAGATAGCTATGTTATTAATAAGTTTGTTAAAGGCTTCTTAGGGACAAATAATATAGACTCTAACTCAAGGCTCTGTGTAGCTACAGCAGCAACTGCCTATAAATTAGCCTTTGGCTCAGATGGAGTTCCTGGCTGTTATGATGATATTGATGATGCTGACACTTTCATCTTTATAGGCTCAAATGCTGCATGGGCACATCCTGGAATCTTTAGAAGAATCTTAAAGAGAAGGAAAGAGGTTAAGATTGTTGTTATAGACCCAAACTATACTGAAACAGCTAAACATAGTGATAAATGGATAGAAATTAAAGCTGGCACTGATACAGCCTTTTTAAATGGAGTTCTCTACATACTCTATAAAAATAATTGGATAGATTGGGACTTTATTAAAAACTATACTGAGGGATTTGAAGAGCTTATAAAGGAGATAGAGAAATATGATCCTAAAACTGTGGCTAAGATCTGTGAGATTGATGAAGAAGATATCTATTATGTGGCTGAGCTCTTTGCAAAGAGTAGAAAACTTATAACTTTTTGGACCATGGGGGTTAATCAATCAACAAATGGAACCATGAAGGCTTTAGCTATTATAAACCTTCACTTAGCCACTGGAAGATTAAATGATAAAGGCTGTCCCTTCTCTCTAACTGGACAATGTAATGCCATGGGAGGTAGGGAAGTAGGTTATTTATGTAATGGCCTACCTGGGTTTAGAGATGTGAGAAATGAAGAAGATAGGAAATTTATGGAAGAGTTTTGGGGAATAGAGAGAGGAAAAATTAAAGAGAAGCCAGGATACTCAATTACTGAAGCTATTGATAAGATATTAGAAGGGGAAATTAAATTTTTATGGATTGTCTGTACTAATCCAGCTGTATCTATGCCAAATCTAAATAAGTTTCTTAAAGCTCTTAAAAAAGAGGATCTCTTTGTTGTGGTTCAAGACTCTTACTTCACTGACACTTGTAAATATGCTAATCTTATCTTACCAGCAGCTCAGTGGGGAGAGAAGGAGGGGGTGATGACAGGAGGGGATAGAACAGTAACCTATTGTAGCAAATTTAGAGAACCTCCAAAAAATGCTAAACCAGATTGGAAGATATTTACAGAGTTGGCTCAAAGAATGGGTGGAGAAGAGTTATTCCCATATAAAAATAGTAGAGAAATCTTTGAAGAATTTAAAAGATGCACAAAAGGAAGACTCTGTGACATTTCAGAGTTTAACTATGAAAATCTGCCAAAAAGATGGGGAGGAAAACATTTATATAAAGATTTAAAGTTCCCTTCAGGAAAGGCAAGGTTTCACATCACTAAGTATGAGGAGCCAGATGATGAAGGTTTTGACTATATATTAACAACTGGAAGGCTTAAAAAGCAGTGGCACACTATGACAAAAACTGGGAAGGTTGAAGAGCTATTAAGAGGAGAAGATATTCCTTATGTACTTATGAATGAAGATGATGCTAAAGAGCTTGGAGTTAATGATGGAGATGAAGTTTTAATAGTTTCTAAGAGAGGAGAGATTAAGAGAGTAGTGAAATTAGGAAAAATTAAGAGAAAACATTTATTTACTCCATTTGGATACAATAGAGAGTTTTGTGACACTCCAACCAACTTAGTTACAAAGGATAAAGTTGATCCTCTATCAAAAGAGCCAGAGCTGAAATTTACAGGAGTAAAGATTGTTAAGATTGATTGAAAACTTTTTTATCCTATCTTTTTTAATAAGGTTAATTAATTAAGCTATTTTTTAGGTGGTTTTATGGAGAGGACATTAGTGATTATTAAGCCAGATGCTGTTAGGAGAAAATTAATAGGAAAAATTATTGAAAGAATTGAAAATAAAAATCTTGATATAGTTAAGATGAAGATGGTTAAACTAACCAAGGAAGAGGCTGAGGAATTCTATAAAGAGCATAAGGGAAAAGAGTTTTACAACAGCTTAGTAGAATTTATGACTTCTGAAAGGATTGTTGTGATGGTTATAGAGGGAGAAAATTGTATAAATATTATAAGAAAACTAATAGGTAAAACTGATCCAGCTGAAGCAGAGCCAGGGACTATAAGAGGAGATTTTGCTTTAAAATTGCCTGAAAATGTTGTCCATGCCTCAGACTCTAAGGAGAGTGCTGAGAGAGAAATTAAATTTTTCTTTGGTGAAGAATAATGAGAGGACAAATTTCCTTAGAGTTTGCCCTATTTATGGTTATTGTTGTAGCCTCTTCTGCTATAGTAGCTTACTATCTTGTACAAACTGCTTTAAGTATTAGAGACTCTGGAATAGAATCAATAAATAAATCTGCAAACACTGCCAAAGAGGTTTTAAGTAGAGTGAGCTAAATGCTGATTGGAATAACAGGAATGCCTGGGGCTGGGAAAGGGGCTATCTACAAAGTAGCTAAAAAATTGAATATTCCAATAATCTCTATGGGAGATGTTGTAAGACATGAAACAATTAAGAGAGGCTTAGAGCTAAACCCTAAAAATGTTGGGGATACAGCTATCTGGTTAAGAGAGAAGTATGGGAAAGAAGCTATAGCTGTAGCCTGCTTAAATTACATAAATGAAAAGTTAAAGGATGAGGAAATAATTATTATTGAAGGCTTAAGAAGCTTGTATGAAGCTGATTACTTAAGAAAACATAGGCCTTTAATTATCATAGCCATACATGCCTCTCCTAAAACAAGGTTTGAGAGGTTAAAGAGTAGAGGGAGGGAGGATGATCCAAGAGATATTAGAGATTTCATAGAGAGAGATTTAAGGGAGTTAAACTTTGGGATAGGGGAATGTATAGCTCTTGCTGACTTTATGGTGGTGAATGAGAATAAAGATTATGATACATTTTTAAAAGAGTTGGAAGGGATTGTCAAAAAAGTTATTGAAAATAAGGAGAGGTTTAAAGAGCAAATCCAATATAGAAGTTAGATATTAGATTCAATAACTATCTTTTCTGGACATGCCTTCTTAATCTTCTCAAAAACTTCATCTCCCTTCTCTTCTTGGCTTAACATAATACTGGAGTTACAGATAGGACAAGATGGTAGATTAATGTCACAAACCTCAAACTCTTCAAACAATAAGGATAGCTTCATAAGAACGGATGGATCGTTACTACACAAGTCGCAAAAGAGAACGAAATCGTAATCGCTTAGGGCGATGCCGAGGTTATTATATTTGTATTTGCAAACTACCAAAACTTTCATGGCATCACCAAAAATAACAAACTGTATTATTATTGAATAACTCATATAAAAAACTTTCTATTTTGTTAGTTTAAATATTTAAATTAAAAATAGAAAAAATAAAAAAGAATTATTCTTTAACAAGAACAGCATTGACAGTTCCATCCTGCCCTGGTCTGGAGGTTACTTTTGCTAAACCTAACTCAGTTTCTATAATTGCTCCTTTTGTAATAATGTTTCTTCTAACATAGTGTATATTTGCACTATTCTCTTTAACTCCTAAGATCTTAACCTTCTTACAAGTATTTGTCTCAGGATCCATAACATTAGCATAGGCTGTTTTAACAACCTTAACCTTTAAGTTTCCTCCCATCACTCTAACTTTCTTCATCTTGTATCCTTCATCTGTAACATGTGTCTCTATTGGTAATCTACCCATCTCTCTCTTTCTCTTCTTTCTAAACTTTTTGTATAATCCTCCTGTTGGTTTTCTTCTACTTCTTTTTTGCCAAACTCCCATAAGTGTTTCACCTTTTTATAAGCTGATTATGATTTAAGTTTTAATAGTTCCAAATACTATATAAAAATTTTATGCTCTTAATTGAAATATCTATATAAGCTCCAATGCTTTATCTAAAACCTCATCTCTTCTCTCCTTAAGCTCTTTAAGGAATTCTACAACTTTATTATAGGCTATCTTTTTACACTTACCACAGGTTAGCTCTCCTCTCTTACAGCTTTCATAAATCTCCTTAAGTTCTTTATCATCTAAGATTAGGTGGTAGAGGAAGAGCTCATAGATAACACACTCCTCTGGAATTCCACCATATTTCTTATGTTCCTCTAAGGTTTCCCTACCTCCAGTTTTAGCCCTAAAGATTTTTTTCTTAACTACTTCAGGAGAATCTGTTAAAAATATAGCTGTTTCTGGCTTTGATGAGCTCATCTTTCCTCCTAAGAGCCCTCTCATAAATCTATGGTAGGTGGAGGATGGAGGAGTTATTTTAACTCTCTTAGCTATATCTCTTGTTAACCTTATATGAGGATCTTGATCTATTCCCACAGGCACAACAACAGGAAGAGGGGAGGGTTCAAGATTCTCATCAAACTCTGGGTTTAAGATGTCAGAGACTTGAACAATTGGAGCAAAGACATGGCCAATATTGGTTTCTCCAGTGAAGCCATAAATGGCTTTCATCTCATTGAAGTTTGTTCTCTTAGCCAACCTTAGGGAAAGGTCTTTAACCTTCTCATTCTTTGATTGTAAATATATCTTAACCTTCTCAGGATCTAAGCCAAGGGCTAAATAATTAATAATATATTCATTCAAAGCTATCTCCTTAGCCTTCTCAAAGCTTATATTTCTTGCCCAATAGGCTTCCAAGTCTGCTATTGGAATGTAAATTTTATCTGTAAACTCTTGGTAGAATTTTAAGATATCAACAACCATCTTATGCCCAAAATGCATCTTTCCAGAGGGCATCATTCCACTGACAACAGCAAAGTTATCATTCTTTTTTATAGCTTCTAAGATTCTCTCAAAGTCTCTATGTCCAAAAATAATCTTTCTTCTAAATAGATGGAAGTCATTGAACTCATTAAAGTTAAATTCCTTAATCCCAAACTTTTCCATAGTTTCTTTATAATCTATAGATTCTGGAGTTTCCCAGGGTGTTAGCAAAGTCTCACCTTTCTACCACATTCATCTCTCTTATACTTTCCAAACTCTTTAATATACTTCAGCTGAAAGCTGTTAAATACAGGGCCATCTCTACAGACACATAAGCCTTGGTCATCAACACAGCACTGACCGCAGATTCCTATGCCACACTTCATATATCTCTCCATAGAAACCTGAACTGGAATAGGAGAGAGCTCTAAAACCTTTTTCATCATAATTTCAGGGCCACAAGTAATAATAAGATCATAGCTCTCTAACTTTAGCTCTCTTAACTTCTCTGTTGTATATCCCTTAAAGCCACAGCTTCCATCATCAGTACATAGAATTAATTCATTTGAATATTTTTCAAACTCTTCCACAAATAATAGCTCTTCCTTACACCTTGCTCCTAAGATTGTTGTTACCTCAGCCTTCTTAGAGAATTCTTTTACAGCTGGCAGTATAGGAGCTGAGCCAACACCTCCAGCTATAGCTAAAACTCTATCTCCATAGGGTTTAAAGTAAGAGCCATATGGTCCTCTAACCCCTAAGATGTCTCCTTCTTTAAGCTCATGCATCTTCTTAGTAAACTCTCCAACCTTGGCTATGGCAAATTTATCTTCATCTAAAAAGCTGAATGGTTTTTCATCAACTCCAGGAAGCCAGAGCATTGCAAACTGTCCAGGCTTGAACTTAATTTTTTTATTTATGACTATAGTTTTAACTGTTGAACTCTCTTCAATAACTTCTTTAACTTTCACTATCATCTTCACTCTCCTCAGGTGGAACTCTGGCAAAGGTTATATAACCTGTATGCCCTATCATCCTTGTTGAGGGTCTAACTCCTTTCTCAGAGATCTCTATAACTCTCTCTAACAACTCATAAGTCTCTATATCCCAAAATCCTTCCTCTTTTAACTTCTCAACTACCTTCTTAGTTTGCTCAATATATGGAAGATAAGTAATAATTCTTCCTCTCTTCTTGTTCAAAACCTTCTTTGCATTCTCAATAACATTCCAAGGGTCTGGCATATCTAAGACAATAACATCTACATCTTTCTCATCTATCTTCTCTCTAACATCTCCTAACTTAAGGGTTACATTAAATAAGCCATCCTCAACTTCAACATCATCATCAAACTCTTCATCTAAACCAACAATCTTATCACCTTTTTTAATAGCTCCAACCATTAATAAGTTTCTCCTTGCAACCTTTAGAGATTCTACTCTTATATCATAACCTATAACCCTTCCACTCTTACCAACAGCATTGGAGAGATACATGGTTAAAGCTCCTGATCCTACTCCAGCTTCAACTACTGTTTCTCCCTCTCTAATGCCCCCTCTTGCTAAGATAAAGCCTATGTCCTTTGGTAGTAAAGTGGTTACATTCCTCTTCATCCTCTTTAAAAAATCATACATTGTTGGCTCAACTAAGTAAAATTTATAGCCCTTATGGGAGTAGTAAGTTTTTCCCACTTCTTCAAGCTCAACAACTCCCAAGTCTGTACCAAACTTTTTAACATCCTTCTTTAAAAGATACTTCTTTCCTCTCTCATCAACTAACAACTTTGGATACATATCCATCATCTTAAAATTTATATAATGCCACTCTATAAATTATTATTCAAATTAAAAAGTTTTTAGGTGAGAACTTGGAAAATGAGAAGATAACAGTAAGTGTTATTAAGGCAGATGTTGGTGGATTGTGTGGGCATACCTTAGCTCCTGAAGATCTCTTAGAGGCTTGTGAAGGAGTTTTAGAAGAGGCTGTTGATGAGATAATAATTGATTATTATGTAACAAGATGTGGAGATGACATAGACTTAATCATGACCCACAAGCTTGGCTGTGATAATGAAAAGGTTCATGGCTTAGCCTGGAAAGCCTTTGAAGAGGCTACTAAGGTGGCTAAAGAGCTAAAACTCTATGGAGCTGGGCAAGATCTGTTAGCTGACAGCTTCTCAGGAAATGTTAGAGGTTTGGGTCCAGGATGTGCTGAAATGGAATTTGTTGAAAGGAAGAGTGAGCCAATAGTTGTCTTCTGTTGTGATAAAACTGACCCAACAGCATTTAACCTACCCCTATTTAAGATGTTTGCTGATCCATTTAACACTGCTGGTTTAGTCTTTGACCCATCTATGATCTCTGGTTTTAGATTTGAGGTTCATGATGTAATAGGGCATAAGAAAGTTTACTTGGACACTCCTGAAGAGATGTACATGCTCTTAGCTTTAATAGGAGACTATGAGAGATATGCAATTAAGAGAGTTTATAGAAGAAAGGATAATGAGATAGCTGCAGTTGTCAGTACTGAGAAGATCAACTACATAGCTGGAGAATATGTTGGAAAAGATGACCCTGTTGCTATTGTAAGAGCTCAGTCTGGATTCCCAGCAGTTGGAGAAGTCTTAGAGCCATTTGCCAATCCTCACTTTGTCCCTGGATGGATGAGAGGAAGCCACTGGGGGCCATTGATGCCAGTTTCAGAAGAGGATGCTAAGCCTACAAGATTTGATGGACCACCAAGAATTATGGCTTTAGGTTTCCAATTATGTGATGGAATGTTGGTAGGACCAAATGACTTATTTGAAGATAAAGGATTTGATAGAGCAAGAGAGAAAGCCTTAGAGATGGCTGACATTATAAGAAGAATGGGTCCATTCCAGCCTCATAGATTACCAGCTACAATGATGGAATATACAACAGTACCTAAGGTTTTAAAGGCTCTTGAAGATAGATTTATTCCATTGGAAGGTTTAGAGTTAGTGGAGGAGGGAGGAGTTAAGAGAAAGGATAGGGGAGATGTTGAATAACTCTTTTTAAAATTTTTTTTAAGGGTGGGATTTGGTGAGTAGGATAAGAAGAATGGTTTTAGATATCTTAAAACCCCATGAGCCAAAAATAACTGAGATGGCTTTGAGGATAACAAAGATTGAGGGAGTTGATGGGGTTAATATAACTGTCTATGAGATTGACAAGGAAACAGAGAATGTTAAAATAACAATAGAGGGCTCTGACTTAGACTTTGATAAAATTCAAGAGGTTATAGAGGAGTTAGGAGGAACTATTCATAGTATAGATGAGGTTGTTGCTGGGAAAAGAATAATAGAGGAGGTTAAGACTCCTCAGGATAGACATTAAATTCTTTAAGGCAAAAATATGGGGAAAGTAGCAATCATACATAATAAAGAAATGGAAACTTTATATATATGGTAGAAAGAATTTATCTGTGAGGAAGTTGGTGAAGGAATAATATTAAAAAAAGATAAGAGTGGGGAGTAATAGGAATTGAAATTCTTTACTTTACAAAGGAAGATATTCCATTTGAGTTCTTGAATATTTCAAATGTTATTAAAGAGGAGATCTAACCTATAAAAAGCTCTAAACTCTCTCCAAATCTTGATCTAACTATATCTCTCTTACCTAAAACCTTTGCATGGGCATCAAGCTCTATGACAGCGTAGTCATAAAGCTCTTTTATTGGATAATAGGTTCTTGGACCATCACTAATAGCTATTTTTATAACATCTTTACCCAACTCCTCAACTGGAAGAGCATGGGGAACTCCAGAGACAACTATTACATCAACATCTAACTCTTTTAAAATTTTAACAGCCTTCTCTCCAGCTATGGGATACTCATCTAAAGAGCCAGTTATATAGTCAGGCTTGAATCTCTTAAGTATATTTTTAGCATCTTCCCTTATCTTCTTTAACCCTCTCTCAGTTGATAAGTTGGCTATATTGACACAATCAAAATATTTATTTAAAACTATCAATGGGTGAGTAAATAAATAAGCTGTCTCTTTTTTGGCATTCAATACACAAGCTATTTTTTTAGCATCCCTTAGCACTTCCAAAGCTTCCTTTAAATCATCATCATAGCTTGGCTTTATATACTCTCTCTTAGCCATCCCTCTCTTCTTCTCCACTTCAGTAGCCTTCTTTAGTAAAAACTTTTGCCTCTCAAATTCTTCCTCATCTATTAAGCCAAGCTTTAAAGCTGATTCCATAACCTTTATAGCTCCTATAGTGTTGTCACCTAAACCACTATGGACTTCAACAGGAACTATAGTAGTGTTCCTATAATTTACATAGTCCCATAAATTCTCTCCTATAATCATACTTGCACAAGTTCCAACCAGGCCAATAAATTTATAACCTTTGTCAATAACATAATCTAAAGTTCTCTCTAAGTTCTCTTTACCTCCAAAGATTATAGAATCTTCATTAAGGCTTGTTGTAAAAACCCTTACATTATCCATCTCTAAGAGCCTTGCTGTTCTAAAACAACAGCCAGAGGGGCCATGTAGGATAATGGCTTCAACTCCCAAATCTCTCAGCTGATACATAGCTGCAGCTATTGGTGAAGGTCTTGGATGGAAAAACATGGGCTTAACACCTTAAAAACTTTTTGAGGTTCTAACTATGGATGTTGTTATCATTGGTGGAGGAGTTGCTGGATGTATAACTGGGGAAAACATTGATGGAGAGGTTTTAATTGTTGAGGAGCATCCTGTTATAGGGGTTCCCTTACAATGTGCTGGGATCATTAGTGTCAATGCTTCTAAGGAGTTGGGGTTTCCCAAGGGGTTGGTTAATGACATTAGAGGGGCATACATATACTCTAAGAGCAATGTCATTAAAATAGGTGATGATAGGGTTAGAGCCCATGTCTATGAAAGGAAAATTATGGATAAAGATATTGCCAAAAGAGCAGCTAAGAAGTGTAACTTTCTATTAAAAAGTTTTGCTGACATCTCTGATAATAAAGTAGTTATCAACAGATTAGGAGAGATTATAGAGGTTAAACCTAAGGTTATTGTCAATGCTGAGGGTGTTAGGGGCTATATAGGGAAAAAATTAGGATTAATAAAGAGAAGGGAGATATTATCAGCAGTTCAGTTGGAAATGGTTAATGTAGATATAGATGATGACTTTGTTCACATCTTCTTAGATAAGAGATACTCAGAGAGCTTCTTCACCTGGATTATTCCAATGGGAAAGGATAGAGTTAGAGTTGGTCTATTGGATAAGAGAGATGCTTATAAAAAGCTGATGAAGTTTATAAATGAGAATGAGATAGCTAACGAGCTATTAAAAAAAGCCACTCCTGTAGAGTTCTCCTCTGGAGCCTTGCCAATTGGCTACTTAGAGAGAACAGTTAAAGACAATATCTTAATGGTTGGAGATTCTGCCTGTCAAGTAAAACCCTTAAGTGGTGGAGGTCTTTACTACTCAGCCATCTGTGGAAAGATTGCTGGGGATGTTATAACTAAATATTTAAATGGAGAGATTAATAACTTAGATATTTATGACAAGCTATGGAAGGAGAAGATTGGAGAGGAAATAAAAAGATCTCTCTTACTTAGAAGGCTATTTTTAAAGTTGAGTAATGAAACCCTTGATAAGATAATTTACAAGCTCTCAAAAAGAGAAGATTTAATTGATTACATAAATAAATATGGAGATATGGATAGACAGGGAGAGTTAGGATTAAAGATTTTAAAGCTTCTTGACCTCAACTTAGGCTTCAACATAATAAAGGACTTTTTAAGGTTTTAGCATGAACTTTTTAGAGTTTGTTAGCAAAAAATTTCCATACTCAACTATAAGGGAGCCACAGAAGAAGATGATGCTTAGTATTTACAACTCTATAATTAATAGAAAGCATCTGATAGTTGAAGCTCCTACAGGGGTAGGAAAGACCTTAGCCTACTTACTCCCAGCTATATACTTTGCTGAGCAGGGAAAGAGAATTTTAATTCTAACTGAAACCATAGACCAGCAGAAGAGAATCTTTGATGAGTTGAATAGACTAAATCATAATTTAAAGGTTTCCTATTTAATGGGAATTAGGAATTATACATGTAAAACTCTGAATAGGAAAGCTAATAGGATATTTTGCAAAATAAACTATAGATGTAGATATAGACCAAATAAAAAACCTATCTGCTTCTGTGGGATGAGAAAAATTAAGGTTGGCTCTCTTTATTACTGTCCTCTGTGTGTCTGTGAATATAAAAAATGTAAGTTGGAGAGCTTAGTTTCTAATATAGTGGTTATGAATAACACTATGTTCTTCTACTCAAAAGAGGACTGTAGAGACTTTGACATTATCATAGTTGATGAAGCCCACAAGTTAGAGGATAGTATTAGAAGAGCCTTAACAATTGAGATAAATCCTGACACTTTGATAGAGAGATTAAAGTATATGGCCTTTCATTACTCTCCAAGTGTTTTAAGGAAGAGGATGACACATGATAATGTCTTTGATTTGTTAAAGAATTACTTAGATGGAGTAGATATAGATCTTTACAGAAGAGCTTTAATCTATGATGATGGAGAGCTTGACTCTTTTTACAACCTTACTAAATCAATTCTATCCTCTATTTTAAATGCATACTATAAACTAATAAAACTTAAAGAGAAAATTTTAGAGTTTGAGGAGAATGAAGAAATTAAAGAGGAGATAAAGTTTGATTTAGATTTTAAAGACATATGCTTAGTTGAGCTAAACTTTATAAATAAAGTTAAGAGCTCAGATCTTCTTTTTAATGAGTTCTTTGAGAATATTAGTAAATTAAGATTAAGTGATAACTATGTCCTTTATAGATCTGGGAACTCTTTAATTTATGAGCCTGTCTTTGTAAATAACTATTTAAAAACTTTGTATGGGAATGCTGTTGTTATCCACTGCTCTGCAACTATAGGAAGTTTTAAAAGCCATGCTCATAGAACAGGGTTGGAAGATGCTAACTTTTTAAGGTTGGAAAGTCCATTTCCAATGGATAGGAGAGAGATAATAGCTTTAAAAGATGGAGCCAATATGAAGTATGAGGTAAAGGATAGAGAGAAGGCAAATGAAATTATTTTAAAGATGTTGGAAGCTATAAATGACAATACTTTAATCCTCTTTAAGAGCTTTGAAGATCTTGAAAACTTCTATAACTATTTAAAATTAAGGATTGATAAGTTAAATCTAAGAAATAAAAAGATTCATGTTTATGAGAGAGGGATGAGTGGAGAAGAGGCTAAAGAGCTACAGGAGAGGTTTAAAAAAGAAGGGGGAATTTTGTTAGCAACAGGTAGATTTTCTGAAGGTGTCGATTTCCCAGGGGAAACATTGGTTGGGGTTATTATAGACTCTCTTCCCTTCCCAGTTCCAACCCCTTTACTAAAAAAAGAGAGAGAAATATTAATGAAAAGAGTAGGTAGTTGGGAAGCATTTCTATTAACTTCCTTTGACAGGATGGCTAAAACTCTTGTCCAGATGATAGGAAGGCTAATTAGAACAGAAAAGGATTATGGGGTTGTTGTTATCCAAGATAAAAGGTTTTATGAGTGGGTTGGAGACACTTTAAGAAGAAGAGGCTATATTAGGGATTATAAGGTTATGAGTGTAGGTGAAGCTATAAACTATATTCCAAGATTTATAAAGAAGTATAAAAATACATAATTTTGGTGATTATCTATGATGACTTATGAGCTTAAAATATATGGTAAGGTTCAGCATGTTGGTTTTAGAGATAGAATTGAGAATATTGGAAGAGGTTTAGGAATTAGTGGGATAGTGTATAATCATAAAGATGGAACTGTTAGAATATTGGCTAACTTTGATGATGAGGAGATTAAAGAGTTATTTAAGAGAAGTATCAAAGCCTTAGAGAAGAGGGATAAGTTAATTAAAATTGAGAAAATAGAGGAAAGAGAGTTAAATACTCCTGAAGGAATAAATAGAATATCCTCTGATGATCTAATTGAGCTAAATAAAAAATTAGATGAAGGAGTTAAATATATAAAACTAATTTTTGGAGAAATGGAAAAGATGAATGAGAAGTTAAATAAAATTATTGAACTCTTGGATAAGAGACTTTAGCTAAATAGAAAGTTTTAAAATCTTAGTTGAAATATTATTAGTTAATTGTTTAAAAATTTTTTAGAGTGAGATTTATGAAGATACTTATCTCTGTATGTGGTGAGGGGTTTGGGCATACAACAAGATGTTTAGCTGTTGGTAATGCTCTAAAAGATGAGTTTGACATAGCATATTTAGCCTATGGGAAAAGTAAAGACTTCATAGAAAGCTATGGCTTCAGAGTTTTTGAAACCTATCCTGAAATTAAATTAAAAGGGAAAGATGGAAAGTTTGACATCAAATCAACCTTATTTAATAAAGAACATTCTCCAAAAAAAGCTATTAAGAGAGAGTATGAGATTATTAAAAAGTATCAGCCAGATTTAATAATAACTGATTGTAAATACAGTACAGCAGTGGTTGCCAAGCTATTAAAAATTCCAGTGTTCTGCATAAGTAATCAGAACTATACAAAGTATAAGATAAAGACTGATATCTTAGTTTATCCTACCATGGCCATCTTAAACTTAATAAATAAGAGATGTGAAAAGTTCTTAGTTCCAGACTTCCCTATGCCTTACACTATTTGCCAATACAATATAAAGCCTATATCTAACTTAGAATATTTAGGGCCTTTAATAAGATATGACAATGTTGATAATGTTGATAATGATGGCTATATTTTAAGTGTTATTGGTGGTTTTGAATACAGATATAAAATTTTAGAGAGCTTGGCTGAACTTGCTATAAAAAATGATTATCATGTTAAATTGGTTTGTGGAAGTTATGAGGTTGCAAGTAGGTTAAGAGCTAAGTATAGTAGAAAAAATATAGAAATAATTCCAATAACTAAAGATATGGATGAACTAATGAGAAGAGCTTCTCTTATAGTATCCCATGGAGGACACTCAACAATCATGGAAGCCCTCTGCTTTGGAAAGCCTTTAATTGTTATCCCAGATATGGATCATCCTGAGCAGTGTAATAATGCTAAGAAGGTTCATGAGCTAAGATGTGGAATCTCTCTAAGTTATAAACAACTAAATCAGTTGGAGAGAGCTATTGAGGAAATTGAGAGCAATAAAGTTTATAGAAAAAATGCTAACCACATGAGAGAGCTTTATGAATGCTACAATGGGAAAGAGAATATTAAGAGACTAATTTATCAGTTCTTCTCCAACTATGGAGGAGAGAAGTTTAAGGTGAAGATATGCTAATTCTCTCTGGTGGAACAGGGACACCTAAATTACTACAGGGGTTAAAAGAGCTCTTAGATAACTTTACAGTCTTAGTTAATACTGGAGAAGACCTCTGGCTAAACAACCTCTATGTTTCTCCTGATGTTGACACTGTTTTATATACTCTCTCAGATTTAATCAATGAGGAAACTTGGTATGGGGTTAGAGGAGATACTTTTCACACCCACGAGCAGTTAAAAAAGCTTGGAGTTGATGAATTTTTAAGAATTGGTGATAAAGATAGAGCTTTAAAGATACAGAAGACTTTACTTTTAAATAGAGGATATAAACTCTCAGAGGCTATAGAAATTCAGAGGAAAGCTTTAGGAGTTAAATATAAAGTTCTACCTATGACTGATGATAGGGTTGAAACTAAAATCTTAGCCAACATAGATGGAAGAAAAGAGTTACTAAAGTTCCATGACTTTTGGATCAAGAGAAAAGGGGAAGTGGAGGTTTTAGATGTTATCTATGAAAATTCTTTATATGCTAAGCCTCCAGAGGAGTTTTATAAGCTCTCCTTTGACAAGGTTATTATTGGCCCTTCAAACCCTATAACCTCTATCTTTCCAATTTTAAGTATAGAGGATATTAAAAAAGAGCTTATGAAAAAGAAAGTCTTGGCTGTCTCTCCATTTATTGGCTCTTCTCCAATCTCTGGCCCTGCTGGAAAGTTGATGAAGGCTAAGGGTTATGAAAGCTCAGCTGTTGGAGTTTATCAATGCTATAAAGACTTTTTAGACATCTTAGTTATAGATGAAAAAGATAAAGAGTTGGCAAGAGAGATAGGGTGTGAAGTCTATACAACCAACATTTTAATGAAAAGCTTAGAGGATAAAATAAGATTAGCTAAAGAAATATTAGAGTTACTCTAAGTATATAGCTGGCTTGAATGGGATGGCTACTCTTTTCTTGTTTGCTTTATCTTCTCCATTTATAATTATCTCAGCATTGAACTCTTTTTCTAAGAACTCTTTATTTTTCTTTAACACCTCTTCCTCATCTATGTCTAAGGCTCTAAGCTTAATTAAATGATTAACTAACTTTGGCACTTCCTTACCAAACTTCCTAAATTCAGGATCTTTCATGATCATCTTAATGATCTCCTTGGCATCCTTATCTTTATTTTCATTTATAATCTTTAATATTTGGCATTTCCAAGGCTCTGCTGTATAAATATAAATTCTCCTTGGCTCAGTCTTTGTAATCTTTATAATCTCTCTTATATCTTCAATCAACTTCTTAAGATAATCTTCAATAAATTCAATTTCATCATCTATTAGCTCTTCCTTAGCTTCAGGAATTCTTTCTAAGGAGATAAAGTTTTTCTTTCCCAATAGTTCCCATAGCTCTTCAGCTAAGTGAGGGGTGAATGGAGCAAACATCTTAACCAAGGTTTCACAGTAATTTAGTAGTAGCTCTTTATTATTCCCTCCTCTTCTTCTGTACCAATGTATATATTCATCAAGTAAGTAGTGAGACAATAAGATTCCAGCCTTTCTTAGCTCAAATTCTTCCATAAGTTTGTGGTAATCTTTTAAAGCCCTGTTTAGCTTACTCAATAACCATCTATCTATTTCTCTCTCTTCAGAGTCTTTCATATTGATAACTTCTTTTGTAAAGTTGTATAGCCTTTCTAAAACTCTCTTTGTTTTTTCAAGCTCTGAAAACTTGATATCAGCATCTTGTGGAAGCTCTGCACAAGTTGTTATATAAAACCTTCCTACATCAGCCCCAAAGGTTTCAGCAACCTCTAAGACAGGGAGTAATGGACCTTTAGACTTAGATAACTTCTTTCCTTCAATTGTAACATAACCATTAACCACTATTCCTCTTGGCCATAACTCCTCTGGGAAGATGGCTACATGGTTGAAAATGTAGAATGTTAAATGATTAGGAATTAAATCCTTAGCTGAGCATCTCCAATCCACTGGGTAGTAGTAAAGGAACTCTTCCCTCATCTTTTTTATTAACTCCTTATCTAAGCCACTATCTTCACTAACTTCTTCTAACTCTCCCTTTCCTAAGAAGATGTAGTCAAAGAGCTTTATAGTTAATTGTTCTGGCTTTATATTATATTCATTTACATACTTAGCTATAGTGTAATAAGCTGGGTAGATGGTTGAGTCTGATAAAGACTCTATGATCCAACCTTCCTCAAATGGAAACTCTGTTCCTAAACCTCTTCTTCTTACACAGGCTTTATCCTTCATCCAATCAATCATTTCATGGAAAACTCTTCTTAAATTCTCTGGGATAAAGTTCATTCTATCTACACACTTGTGTGCCAACTCCTTCCATTTCTTGTCAGAGTATTTTATAAACCACTGATCCTTTACAACCTTAATAATACATGGAGATCCACATCTACAAACCACTCTTTCCTCACTGAACTCATACATAACTTCAGCCAATCCCTTGTTAATTAAATCCTCTATTATCTTATCCTTAGCCTCCCTAACTGGAATTCCTCTATACTCTTGACAGTTCTCATTTAAAACTCCCTTGTGGAACTCATCTTTATAAACTTTTTTAGTAGCCTCCTCTAACTTGTCTCTCTCCTCTTGGCTCTTTATATTCATTTTTTCTACAATTTCCTTAGCTGGGAATTTCCCATAACCTTTAACCTCTATTAGTGGAATTATCTCTATCTTATCCAATAAGCCTAAATCTTTTAAGGCTATGTAGTCATAAGGAGCATGTGCTGGAACTGACATGACACAGCCAGTTCCAACATTGGTTTTAACAAACTTAGCTGGGAATATAGGAACTTCCTTATTTGTTACTGGATTTAGAACTTTTTTATTAATTAACTTCTCTCCTTTAAATTCCTCTAAGATTTCAACTTCTCTACCCTGATACTTTAACTTTTCAGCAGCTTCCTTAGAGAGGATCCAAGTTTCTCCATTAACCTTAGCTCTTACATAAGTTTTTTCTGGGTTAATCCAGATGTTTGTAACTCCAAAGACTGTTTCTGGCCTTAGAGTGGCCATTGGCATAACTTCATTATCTTCAGTTCTAAATTTAATTAATATATATTCAACTAATGTAGCCCCTTCTCCATGAAGTAAGTCATGATCCTCAACAGGGTTATCACACTTTGGACAGTACTTAACAGGGTGAGAGCCTTTAACTATATAGCCCTTCTCTTTCAGCTTATGAAATTGCCAAATAATAAATTTTTTAAAAGCCTCATCATTTGTTGTAAATTTCCTTCTCCAATCTAAGCTAAATCCCATTTTTTTAAAGGCTTCTTCAGCCTTCTTAGAGAAGTATTCAACAATATTCTCAGGGGTTGTTAGCTTTAATAAAATTTCTTCAGGGATCTTATGAAGGTTTGTATATGCCCAAATAACCTCTTCCTTCCTTTCCTTAATTTGCTCAGCCAATCCTAAAATAGGGGTTCCAGTGACATGATAGCCAAAGGTCCAGAGAACATTTTTTCCTCTCATTCTTTGATATCTTGCCACAACCTCAGGGATTGTGAAAGTTCTTAAATGCCCTGCATGTAGAACCCCATTTAAGTAGGGAAAGGCAGCAGTTATAAAGAACTTCTCCCTATTGTCAGGATCAGAAAAAAATATCTTACTCTCTTCCCATCTCTTTTGCCACTTCTCCTCTATCTTTTTAAAATCCATATTTCTCCCCTATTTTACATTTTTACAACATCAACAGGCTCTAAAGGAATATCTTTTAAGACTTTCCCTATTGTTGCCTTAGCTATCCTTATAGCATGCTCTTCACTTTCAGCATTAAACACTTTCATAGATAAGAGAACTCCTACTAAGGCTGTTCTTGCCACAACTAAGACACAGTCTATAAGCTCTCCACACTTTGGACAGACAGTTAACCCTATATCAATATCAACATAGTTCAGTCCAGCCTTGTTTAATGTCTTCCCTATCTGAGAGATGGCTACACTTATAGCATCTTCAACATCATCTATATTTCTCACAATGTAAGCTGCTTGAAGGGTTACATGGTAATTAGGCATTGGTTTCCCTCAAACTCTTTTTTTACCAAAATCTTTATATACTGATTGAATTTATTGATAAATACCAAACTTCACTATTTATAAATTTTCTTTTGGAAAGGGCTAAAAATATATAAACCTGAAAAGCCCTTTATGGGCAGGGACAGGTTATATTTATTAATTAATTTAAACACACTAATTTTTAATTAAAATTATAAGGTGAGTTTGAATGAAGTATCATACACCAAGAAGAGGTTCCTTAGGATTTAGTCCAAGAAAAAGAGCTAAGAGACCTGTACCAAGAATAAGAAGCTGGCCTGATGAAGATAAAGTTAGGTTGCAAGCTTTCCCAGTATATAAAGCAGGAATGACACATGGCTTAATTAAGGAAGACAATCAAAAAAGCCCAAGAGCTGGACAAGAGGTTTTTACACCAATGACTGTCTTGGAGGCTCCACCTATTAATGTATTTGGAATAAGGGTTTATGGAAGAAATGAGAGGAATTACTTAACAACCTTAACTGAGATCTGGGCAGATAACTTAGATAAGGAGTTAAGCAGAAAAATAAAATTACCTAAGAAAGAAGAAAGGAAAGGAGTAGAATATTTAGATGAGATAAAGGATAAAATAGAAGATGTTAGAGTTCTTGTTCATACAAATCCAAAATTAACCTGCTTACCAAAGAAGAAGCCTGAAATATTGGAGATAAGAATAGGAGGAAAGGATTTAGAGGAAAGATTAAACTATGCTAAGGAAATCTTAGGGAAGCAGTTAAATATAACTGATGTCTTCCAAGAGGGAGAATTAGTAGATACTATTGGAGTTACCAAGGGTAAGGGGTTCCAGGGAGTAGTTAAGAGATGGGGAGTTAAGATACAGCCAAGGAAGCATAGAAGACAGGGAGTAGGAAGACATGTTGGTTCTATAGGCCCCTGGCAGCCTAAGATGATCATGTGGACCGTCCCAAGACCAGGACAGATGGGCTACCATCAGAGAACTGAGTACAATAAGAGAATATTAAAGATAGGAAATAATGGAGAGGAGATAACTCCAGAAGGTGGATTCCCACACTATGGAGTTATTAAAAATAACTATGTTATCTTAAAGGGGTCAGTTCAAGGGCCTCAGAAGAGGTTAATAGTTTTAAGAAGTGCTATAAGGCCAGAAGAGCCATTAATTAAGGTTCCTGAGATAACATACATAAGTACAACACCTAAAACAAAGAAATAAGAGGGAAGAAACATGGCTAAGGTTTATAACTTAGAGGGAGAGGTTGTTAAAGAGATAGAGTTGCCAGATGTTTTTTACACTGAATATAGGCCAGACATTATAAGGAGAGCTTTCCTCTCAGCATTTACTGCAAGGTTACAGCCAAAGGGAACAGATGTATTAGCTGGTTTAAGAACATCAGCTAAGAATATTGGTAAAGGACATGGGATGGCAAGAGTTGATAGAGTTCCACAGGGTTGGGCTGTTAGAGTTCCTCAGGCTGTTGGTGGTAGAAGGGCCCACCCTCCAAAGGTTGAAAAAATTTTATGGGAGAGAGTTAATAGAAAAGAGAGACTGTTGGCTATAAAGTCAGCAATTGCTGCTACTGCAAATCTTGAGTTGGTTAAAGAGAGAGGACACATCTTTGAAGGAGAGGTTCCTTTAATTATTGAAGATGGCTTTGAGAATTTACAGAAAACTAAGGAAGTCTTTGAAGTCTTTAAGAGGTTAGGCTTAGACAAGGATGTAGAGAGAGCTAAGAAAGGAAAGAAGGTTAGAGCTGGAAAAGGAAAAATGAGAGGAAGAAGATACAAGAAAAAGAAAAGTGTCTTAGTGGTTGTTAAAGATAAATGCCCTGCTGTCCTTGCCTCAAGGAATCTTCCAGGGGTTGATGTAATAACTGTTAAAGACTTAGGAATTTTACACTTAGCTCCTGGAGGAGTTGCTGGAAGATTAACCTTATGGACAGAGGGAGCATTAGAAAAATTGAAAGAGAGATTTTAGGTGAGGAAACATGGATCCATTTGATGTTATTATAGCTCCTGTGGTTAGTGAGAAAGCTATTAGGTTAATAGAAGAGGAGAATAAGATAGTTTTCTATGTCCATAAAAAAGCTACAAAGCAGGATATTAAGAGGGCTATGAAGGAGTTGTTTGATGTAGAGGTTGAGAAGGTTAATACTCTAATTACTCCAAGAGGAGAGAAAAAAGCTTATGTCAAGTTAAAAGAAGGCTATGATGCAAGTAAGATAGCAGCAAGCTTAGGAATCTACTAAAAAATTTTCTTTAGGTGAGCTTATATGGGTAAGAGATTAGTAGCTCAAAGAAGGGGGAGAGGTAGTCCAACATACTCATGCCCATCCCATAAGAGAAGAGGGGCAGCAAAATATAGAAAATTTGATGAGTTAGAAAAGAATGGAAAAGTTGTAGGGAAAATTATTGATATCTTACATGATCCAGGAAGAAGTGCTCCAGTGGCACAGGTTAAGTTTGAAACAGGGGAAGAGAAGATAATGTTAGTTCCTGAGGGTATGAAGGTTGGAGACCTTATAGAGTGTGGAGTTGCTGCAGAGATAAAGCCAGGGAATGTCTTACCTCTTGGTTCTATTCCAGAAGGGATCCCAGTTTTCAACATTGAAACAATGCCTGGAGATGGAGGAAAGTTAGTTAGAGCTGGAGGTTGCTATGCTCATGTCTTAACACATGACAATGATACAACATATGTTAAGTTACCTTCAGGGAAGATAAGAGCCTTTGATTCCAAGTGTAGAGCCACTATAGGGGTTGTAGCAGGAGGAGGAAGGTTAGAGAAACCTTTAGTTAAGGCTGGAAAGGCTTACTGGAAGTATAAAGCTAAGGGAGTTAAGTATCCAAGAGTTAGAGGAGTTGCAATGAACGCTGTTGACCACCCATTTGGTGGAGGGAATCATCAACACACTGGGAAGCCAACAACTGTTTCAAGGAAAAAGGCTCCTGCTGGTAGAAAGGTTGGACATATATCAGCAAGAAGAACTGGAGTTAGGAAATAATTTAAATTTTCAAATTCTTTTAGCAAAAACTTAATTTGCTATTTCTAAAATTTTTTATGTTAATAAGAAAGGTGAGAACTATGGCTGGTGCAAGAAAAAGAAGATTAAAGAAAAAACAAACTATTTCAAAGAAGGTAGAGTTTAGATACAGAGGTTATACATTAGAAGAGTTACAGAAGATGCCTTTAAAGGAGTTTGTTAAGTTACTTCCAGCAAGAGCAAGAAGGACAATATTAAGAGGATTAACTCCTCAGCAGAGAAAATTAGCTTTAAAGATAAAGAGAGCAAGAAGATTATTAAATAAAGGGAAGGAGCCAAGAATTATAAGAACTCACTGTAGAGACTTTATCATAACCCCTGACATGGTTGGCTTAACCTTTGGGGTTTATAATGGAAAAGAGTTTGTTGAGGTTAAAATAACCCCTGAAATGATTGGACACTACTTAGGAGAGTTCTCATTAACAAGAAAACCAGTTCAGCATGGAGCTCCAGGGGTTGGAGCTACAAGGTCAAGTATGTTCGTCCCAATCAAGTAAATTTATTTTTTCTTTGTTTTCTATTCAATGGATTTTAAAAACCAAATATTTTATTTAATTTCTCTTAAAATTTCTTTTATTGGCTTTTCTATTTCTAAAACTTTATTTTTTGCAACATCCCAAACAATGTCTAAATTTACACCAAAATAAGAATGTATGAGTTTGTCTCTCATTCCTGCAATATTTTTTCAAGGTATATTGTTATATTTTTCTTTAATTTGTGGAGATAGGGGTTTTACAGCTTCTCCAATTATTTCAATGTTTCTTATAACTGCATCTTGTGTTTTTATATCTGATAAAAATGTTTTATAATCTATCTCTTTTGTATAAATTTTTATCCTACTTATAGCCTCTAAAATATCCATTAAAATCTCTTTATCTCCTCTTTTAGACATATATAACCCTTTTTTTAATATCTTCTTTAATTTCTTTTATTCTTATGCTTTTTAAACCTTCAATTGTGATTACATCAACTTTTTTATTAAATAAGTTTTCAAGATATGGTATTAAATTTATATAATTGTCATAAGTTGCCTGCCCTTCTTCAAATTCAACTAAAATATCAATGTCTGATGTTTCCTTCTGCTCATCTCTTGCATAACTTCCAAATAAACCAATTCTCTTAACACCAAATTTTTTTAATTCACTTTTATGTTTTCTAAGAATGTTTAAGATAATATTTTTATTTAGTTGCATAGTTTCACTTATAGTTATTTTTCCCTTGCCACAACCAAATATATATTATTTTTCCCTATTTTCCCTCCAAATTCAGAGATCTTCTCTAAATTTAATTTCTTAGAAAGATCATCAACTTTTTTCCTTCCACTATCCTTAGTTTTCTCCCCAAAAGAGATAATTAAGTAGTTGTCATCAATTTTTTTATAGCCAAGGACTGGCTTTTTTATCTTGTCCTTTAACTCTTCTTTATCTTTCAATTCTAAGAGGATAGCTTTAGCATCTTCAAGAAATGGGAAGTTTTCTAAATGCTTGGTTATAAAGCTAATATCTTTCTCTCTCTCTTGACCATACTTTTTAATGTCAACCTTATAGTAATTTAACTTCCCATCTTGATACTCCTTTATAATAGCTTTAGCTGTCCTCTTTAAATCTATTTCTCCACCTTTCTCTAAATATTTCCTTTTTTCTCCAATTCTCTTAATTAGTTCTTCATCAACTTCCTCATAATCAATATCAAAATATTCCTTTATAACATCCTTATCAAAATTATCTATCCTTTTAAGCAATTTTAAAGCTGCTGGAACAGGATTTTCAACCTTCTCCAACCTTAAGGCTCCACTTATAATTAGATCATCTTCATCCTTCATCTCCAAGACTCCTGGAGTATCTAATAGCCTAATTTTTTTGGTTAGCCTAACCCACTGCTCTCCCTTGGTTAAGCCTGCTAAACTTCCTGATATGGCCTTCCTACTTCCAGTTAGAGCATTTATTATAGAGGATTTCCCAACATTTGGATAACCAATGATTCCAACATTAACCTTTTCCTTGTTTAAGCTCTTAGCAATCTCTTTAATTTTATCTCTTAGAATTTTTGTTCCTAACCTTCTCTTAGCTGAGAGGTAAACAACCTCACCAGGGAGTAAAGATTTCCACTTCTCTAAAATTTCTTTTGGAACCAAATCAGCTTTATTTAGTACATAGATAACTTTTTTTCCTTTTTTCCTAATTTTTTCTTCTATTTCCCTATTCCTTGTTAGTTCTGGATCCCTTGCATCTAAGACTAAGAGGATGATGTCACATTCATCAATAACTTTATTAACTATCTTCTTAACTGGAACCTTCTTTCCCATCTTTTTATTCACCATCTTTTTTAAAGCTTTATTAGGCTTTTATGTAGTATAAGTTTTTTTATTGGTTTATTTTTATGTATGGATTTTAGGTTAAATAAAAATAATATTAGTTTCCATCCTTGTTTTAATGGACTGGCGATTCAAACAGGGTGAAACCAGTTGCTGGAATGTTCGACTATGACATGTTTCCATCCTTGTTTTAATGGACTGGCGATTCAAACCTAAGCTCTCTTCTCTCTAACTTGAGAAATAAAGCGTTTCCATCCTTGTTTTAATGGACTGGCGATTCAAACGTGATAGAAACATCTTTTTTATGAATTGTTTGATTGTAGTTTCCATCCTTGTTTTAATGGACTGGCGATTCAAACCATTTTGGAGCCATAGGGATAATATGGAGCTTACAAGTTTCCATCCTTGTTTTAATGGACTGGCGATTCAAACATGAAGATTGGCAAATGATTAGGCTATTATTCAAGGGTTTCCATCCTTGTTTTAATGGACTGGCGATTCAAACTGTTCCAAACACAGATGAGTGGTTAGATTGGGCTATCAGTTTCCATCCTTGTTTTAATGGACTGGCGATTCAAACGAAAATCTCTTAAAATACTTAATGAAAATGAAAATCTGTTTCCATCCTTGTTTTAATGGACTGGCGATTCAAACACACAACAACTTTACGACTTCCTGAAGTGTTTACAGTTTCCATCCTTGTTTTAATGGACTGGCGATTCAAACAGTGCAGATGAAATACAAACTAGAAGAAAACCATTGAAGAGTTTCCATCCTTGTTTTAATGGACTGGCGATTCAAACTTTTAGACAAACTAAAGAAATGGGGGCTAATAGAAAGTTTCCATCCTTGTTTTAATGGACTGGCGATTCAAACCCTTAATGTCTGCTCTTATTTTATATCGAAACTCCTATAAAAAACTTTCTTTTTTAACCTGAGTTTTCTTACTGGTTGATTATTGAACCCCTATATAAAAGTAAGAAAGATTGTTTCCTCCATTTAAAAATACTATGCACAACCATTAAAACAAAGCTCAACAATTAACCCTTATTTCACTAAAAATAAAGTCTAATTAAACCTAAAATATATAAAATAACAGCAAATAAACCAAAAAACTAAAAAATCACAATTCTCCAACGAAAAAATCAGTATTACTTTTCCACAATTTTCTCGTACCAATTTCCAACAACCCCTATATAAAAGCAAGAAAACTTAATTAAAAACTTTAATAGCGATATCTAAATAACTAATAACAAAAAACTCTTTTTGATAAAACTTTTTTTAAAAGTTTATAATTAATAACAAAAATAAAAACTCATCAAGCTAACTCTTTTGATGAAACTTTTTTTAAAAGTTTCTTTTAAAAGTTTCCTTCTAAAGGTTTCTTATAAAAAATTTCAAAAATAAAAACCGAAAGTGTTAAATATCACAACCTATATAAATTATTATTTGGCGTGCATGGCTAGGCCGGGGGGTTGGGCGTCCCCTGTAACCCGAAATCGTCCTCATGCGGGGGCCGAAAACCTGGGGGCGGCTTGTCAGCCGTAGCTCTCCCCCTGAGCCAACCGATGACGTCTCGTCCCATGGGGCTCGACGGTGGGGGAGCACCTTCCGGAGGGAAGGTGTAACCCCCTTTACCTGCCGAACCCCGCCAGGCCCGGAAGGGAGCAACGGTAGGCAGGACGTCGGCGCTCATGGGGTTGAGCGGGGCTGAGGTTTGGCTCAGGGATAAGAGGGCTACGGCTGGCAAGTCCACCCCAGGGAAGCCATGCACGCCACCATTTTTTATAGCTCTCTAAATTAGGAAACCTTAAGATTTAAAAATAAACTAATTCTTTTTTTATTAGCATCTCTTTAACATCTTTCTATCCACTATCTTTAGCATCCTCTAATCAATTTTGAATTTCAATTTTTAACCTTAAGAGTCTTTATTCTCACAAATAATTAAAAACTCACCAACATAGCCATAAATTAATTTTTTCTTCTCAGCTAAAAAAATCCATAAACTTTTTCTTTATCAAAGTCATCAACTAATAAATATTTAGCTCTATCTCTAAGTAGAGCTTCATCAGGATGAAATGCTCCCCAAGATTTATATAAAAAATTACATATATAAGTTTCTATAAATTGTTGTCCTAAGAATTTCTTTTATTTTTCCTAAATATTTAAAAAATTGTCTCTAAAATGGTGTAGGAAATGCTAATTGGAATTATCTCAGACACTCACATATATGATAGAGCTAGCTCTATCCCAAAGAAAGTTTTTGAAGAATTTTCAAATGTTGATCTAATTATTCACTGTGGAGACATTACAGATAAAGAGATTTTAGATGAGCTTAGTGATTTGGCAAGGGTTATCCCTGTCCAGGGAAACTGTGACTATCTAAATTTACCAAGAGAGCAAATTTTAGAGCTAAATAACTATAGGATAGGAGTGATACATGGAGACATCATTTACCCAAGAGGAGACCTTTTAAAATTAAAGCTCTTGGGCTTAGAGATGGGGGTTGATATCCTAATCTCTGGTCACACCCATTGGCCAATACATGAGAAATTTGACAACCTCTTACTTCTAAACCCTGGCTCTCCAACAGTGCCAAGATGTCCTATAAGGAGTGTAATGAAACTGAGCTTAGAAGATGAGCCAAGAGCTGAGCTTGTGGTGATCTGATGGTTAAGGTTAATGAGAAATGTGTGGGCTGTGGTATCTGTGTCCCATTCTGTAGAAAAAAAGCTTTAAAAACCTATGGGAAATTAATTATAGATAAGGAGAAGTGCATCAACTGTAAACTCTGTATTAAATATTGCCAAATCAATGCTTTGGAGGGCTAACAGTGTATATAGGAAGGTTCTTAGTTGTGGGCAAAACTCCAAGTGGAGAGAGCTTTGTAGCCTATAGGGTGTCAAGTAGAAGCTTTCCCAATAGAGTGGCTAAGATAGTGGATAATAAAGTTTATATCCTACCAAAGGATCCAGAGGAGGTTTTAAAAAACCCATATATCTCTTACTGTTGTTTGAGGGTTGAAGATAAAACAGTTGTGGCTGGAAATGGTAGCCATGTTGATTTTATAGCTGAAAAACTAATTTATGGAAAGAGGGATGCTTTAGCCTATCCTCTCTTAGCCTTAGACTATGAGAAAGATGAATATAGAACTCCAAGGATAGCTACAGTTGTTGATAAAGAGGAGTGTTACTTAGGATATATTAAAGATGATGAATTAGCCATAAAAAAGGTTTCTTTAAATAATGGGGAAGGAATTTATTTAGGAGTTTATAACTCCTGTAAAATTGATGAATCTCAAAAAATAGGCATCCCTTATAACAAAGCTGAAGAGATAGCAAAATATATATTAAATTATAAATTCTCCCATCCAGTTGTTTGTGTAGTAGCCGTTATATATAATGAATACATAGACATTAAAATAGCCCCCTGACAGCCGAGCCGCCGGAGCTGTCTAAGGAGACGCGATGATGGTTAGGTTCGATACCAGGGGGACATTTAAAAGGGGGCTAGGGCGAGTTATGCGAGAGAGCTCTTAAGCTCTATGAAGATGAAGCATAACTCAGCATAGCCCCCTACAGAGCTTTTTTAATGCTTTCATAGAGAGAAGAGCATAAATATTTTATTTCCTCCTCAGTTATTGACAGTGGAGGAACTAAGATAACAACATTCCCTATAGGTCTCATGTATATTCCTCTTTTCAAAAGTTCCTTAGCTACCCTAAAGCCAGCTTTATAGCCATAGAGATATGGTTCTTTAGTCTCTTTATTCTTAACCAACTCTATCCCTATCATAAAGCCCCTTCCTCTAATGTCTCCAACATGTTCCAACTCTTTTAACCTCTCTAATTCTTCCCAAATTAATTTTATCTTTGGCTTCAGCTTTTCTAAAACCCTCTCTTTTTCAAAGATCTCTAAGTTTGCAAGTGCAGCTGAGCAGAGAATTTGGTTTCCTGTGTAAGTATGCCCATGGTAAAAGTGCTTAGCCTCTCCATACTCTCCTAAGAATTCATTAAATATTTCCTCTGTTGTTAAAGTTGCAGCCAAGGGAACATAGCCTCCAGTTAAGCTCTTTCCTAAGCATAATATGTCTGGCTTACCCTTTAACCTATTTGAGAAAAACATATCTCCAGTTCTTCCAAAGCCTGTAGCCACTTCATCTAAAATTAAGATTAGATCTTCTCTCTTACAGGCTTTACTAACTTCCTCTATATATCCATCAGGAAATGGAATCATTCCAGCTGATCCCATAACTCCTCCTTCTAAGATGACACAGAAAGAGTTTTCACCATAATTTTCTATCAAGTTCAAAATTTCATTTAGACATTCCATATTACAATCTCTCTCTTTACATCTATAACAGTATGGATGTCTTGCTCTATAACCTTTAAAGAGTAGTGGCTTAAATATACCATGGAAGAGTTCAGAGCCTCCAACACTCATGGCTCCAACAGTGTCTCCATGATAGCCTTCAGTAACTGAAATAAACTTCTCTCTCTTGTCCCCTTTTAAGTAGTAGTATTGATAAGCCATCTTCACAGCTATCTCAACAGCCTCTGAGCCATCTTCAGAATAAAAAACTTTCCTTAACTGATTTGGAGTTATCTCAACCAACTTCTTAGCCAATAAAATAGCTGGAACATTTGAAGAGCCTAACAGAGTTGAATGCCCAATCTTCTCAGCCTGATTTTTTATAGCTTCAATAATCTCCCTTCTACTATGTCCAAAGGTGTTACACCATATAGAGGAAACAGCATCTAAATATCTATTTCCATATATGTCAATTAAGTAATTCCCCTCTCCTCTCTCTATAATTAAAGGCTTTTCCTCAATATAGTCTTTCATTTGAGTATATGGGTGCCATATATACTCTTTATCCCATCTCTCCAAGTCTTCTGGTTTCATTCTTACCATCTCCTAATAAATAGGTTTTAAAGCCAAACTTCTCCCACTCCTCTCTCTGAATAATATTCTTTGTGTCCAAAATATTTTTATTTCTCATCAATTCACCAATCTCCTTAATTGGCAAGTTTTTATATTCCTCATGGTCAGACAAAATTAAAATTAAATCACTATCCTTAACACACTCCTTTAAGCTGTAAAGCTTATATTTAAATTTCTTAACCTTTGGATCATGGCACATAACACTGTAATTTAATTTTAAAAGCTCTTCAATTATCTTTATTGCAGGGCTCTCCCTTGTGTCATCAACATTTCCCTTATATGCAACCCCTAAAATAGAAATCTTCCCCTTTTCAACAATATCTTTTACTTTCTTAACAACAAAATAGGGCATGGAATCATTAACCTCTCTTGCTACCTTTATTAACTTAGCCTCCCTGCTCTTCTCAACTATAAACCATGGGTCAATTGGAATACAATGACCACCAACTCCAGGACCAGGTTTTAGAATATTAACCCTTGGATGATTGTTAGCAAGAGCTATAGCCTCCCAAACATTGACTCCAAGCTCTTCAGAGATTTTAGCAAACTCATTGGCTAAGGCTATATTTACATCTCTATAAGTGTTTTCCATCAACTTAACCATCTCAGCAGTCTTTGCATCAGTTACATATATTTTTCCCTTCACAAAGCTCTCATATATCTTCTTAGCCAAGTTTGCAGACTCTTCATTAATTCCTCCTATAATTCTATCATTTTCAATTAGCTCCTCTAACAAATTTCCTGGCAAAACTCTCTCAGGACAGTAAGCCATTAGTATCTTTTTTCCATTTGATAACATCTTATAGAGCTCTTCAGTAGTCCCTGGAGGAACAGTACTTTCAATAATTATTAAGTCTCCATCTTTTAGATAGGGCTTTATACTCTCTATAGCCTTCTTCACATGGCTTAAGTCACATCTCTTCTTCTCATCTATTGGAGTTGGAACACAAATTATATAGGCATCAGCTTCCTCTGGCTTATCCTTTAAAATTAAATGCCCAGACTTTAAAGCAGCACTAACCAAGGTTTTTAAATCTCTCTCTTCAAAGTCTAAGTTCTTTATCTCTTTAAGCCTCTCTCTGTTAATATCAACTCCAACCACATGAAAGCCATTAACAGCCAGAATAGCAGCTGTTGGCAATCCAACATAGCCAAGGCCAAGAATACAGAGTTTCATAGTATCTCCTCAATTATCTCAAGAGCCTCTTTAATTTTCTCATAATCTGTAGCATAGCTAAATCTAACATAGTTCTCATTACCAAAGGCAGAGCCAGGGATAGCTAAGATCTTGTTTTCAATTAATTTTTTTACTACATCAATATCCTTTCCATACTCAGAAACTCTTGGGAAGATGTAAAAAGTTCCTTCTGGCTTCACAACTTGAAACTTCTTTTTTAACCCCTTATATATTAAATCTCTCCTTTTTTTAAATTCTTCAACCATCTTTTTTATAAAACTGTCTCCTTCTCTTAAAGCTACTAAGGCTCCATATTGGGAGAAGGTGTTTACACAGGCAAAGCTATACTGATGAATCTTTAAAAACTCTTCTATAAGCTCTTTTTTAGCTATTAAATAGCCAACTCTCCAGCCAGTCATGGCATAACTTTTAGAGAATGAGTTAACAATTACTACATTCTCATAAAATTGTGCTGGAGAATAGTGTTCTTTCTCATAAATAATTTTGTCATAAACTTCATCAGACACTATAAAAATATTATTATCCTCAGCTATCTCAGCTAAGCCTTTAATTGTCTTCTTATCATAAACCTTTCCTGTTGGATTTGTTGGAGAGTTGAAGAAGATAACTTTAACCCCTTTCACAACCTCATTTAACTCATCCAAGTCTATGTTAAAATTATCATCAACCTTAAACTCCAAAATCTTAGCTTCAGCTAACTGGGAGAGAGCTTTATAAGAGACAAAATAAGGATTAATGATTAAAACCTTATCTCCTCTATCTAAGAGTCCAAAGGTTGATAGGTAGAGAGCTTCTGAAGCTCCTCCTGTGACCATGACATTATCTTTACTAATCCCTAAGTTGTAATCTTCATTAACTTTCCTTGCAATCTCTTCTCTAAGCTCAGGAATTCCTAAGTTTGGGGAATAACAAGTTTTTCCCTCTCTTAAAGCTTTTATAGCCCCTTCTTTAACAAACTCTGGAGTGTCAAAGTCAGGCTCTCCAATTCCCAAGTTAATAAAATCCTCTCCTGACAGGTTGAAAATTTCCCTAATCATAGATTTCTCTATATTTTTAACTCTCTCACTAACCATATTATCACAGCAACTTTAGATGTCCAGTTATCTTATCTATCTTCTCATCCCTCTCTGGCCCTATAGCAACAGCTGTTATAGTCCCTGGCTTCAACTGAGTTAATCCAGCATCTCTAATAATTGAGCATGGCAAACCTTCAGCCTTAGCTTTATTGTAAATATCTAATAGTTCTTCTTCAGAGGAAACCTTTAACACTACTTTCTTCTGCCCCTCTCTTAACCAATCTTCAACCAACTTAGGGTTAAGTTTTTGAGCATGTCTATAGCATTCTATAATAGCATGTCCTCCCTGAGCTACCATCTTTCCCTTACCCATATTTAAATCTGTTCTTAATATAACAACCATCTTCATAGTAATCAACCTTAATAAATAGTATGGCTCAGCTGCGGGAGTAGTCATCACAGATCAGATAGCGAAATTTTCATCATCGCCATTGGTGATATTGATGAAATGCTTATCAATAAGTGGGAAAATCATAGCTAAGAACTTATTTGGGAAGAGGTATTCAAAAAGATTTATAAATAAAAGGTTGTTGAAAAAACTTAACCTCTATTTAATCCCTTCCTTGGCTGTTGATGGGATCATCTTTGAGGACAATAAAATTTTACTAATAAAAAGAAGGAATGAACCTTTTAAAGGTTACTATGCACTTCCTGGTGGGTTTGTTGAGTGTGGAGAGAGTTGTGAAGAAGCCATAATTAGAGAGATTAAGGAGGAGACTAACTTAGATGTTGAAATAGAAAAGCTTTTAAATGTTTACTCTAATCCTAATAGAGACCCAAGGGGACATGTGGTTTCAGTGGTCTATATATTAAGAGTTGTTGGAGGCTCATTAAAAGCTGGAGATGATGCTAAAGAGGTTAAGTTTTTTGAAATCAACAAGATTCCAAAGTTAGCCTTTGACCATGAAAAGATTATTAAAGATTTCTTAGGTGAGATTTGATGGTTAAGTTCTGTCCAAAGTGTAACAATGTTCTACTCCCAAGTGAGGGAAAGTTAAAGTGTCCAGTCTGTGGCTACACTGAAGAGGGAGAGAAAGAAGGTTATGAATACAAGGAGAAGTTAAAGAGAAAAGAGGAGATAGCTGTTATTGAAGGAAATGAGATAGAAACGCTGCCAACAATAAAAATAGAGTGTCCAAAGTGTGGGCATACAGAGGCTTATTGGTGGCTACAACAAACAAGATGTGCTGATGAGCCAGAGACAAGGTTTTATAGATGTAAGAAGTGTGGCCACACATGGAGAGAGTATGATTAAAAATCTTCCTCTTTTATTTCATCAAATTTATAGCTAAAGTCTTTATTTAAAATCATCTTAAACTCTTCTGGAGTCACTATTATTTTATCATAAAGCTCAAAGTCATCCAAAACAATCCTTGGACAGGCTATAATAACATAGAGATCAACATCATAAAATAGAAGCTCTGGCTTAATCTCATCAGCTAAGAATTTTATATACTCTATATTTCTCTTCTTTAGCTCCTCTTCAAGAGCCTTTAAAACATTTATTCTACACTGTCCAGGCTTCACTGAGAGAATTAACCCAACTTTTTTTATTGGTTTTAAGAGAGCCTTTGATATCTTAGCCAACCTTCTCTTTATAAATTTCTCTATTTCCTCTTTACTTATCTTCTCTAACCTTTTAGAGTAGGGATTATAAATAAGAACTTCAACCCCATATTTGTAAGCTATCATTAATGGGTGAAATCTTCCAGTTCCAACATATAGAATTTTATCTCCTTCTACTTTCCCTCTACAACCTAAGATAACCTTAGGGTTAAACTCTTTTAGTAATTTTTCATATTGGACAGTTGTAACTACTTCATAACCTTTTTCAACAAACTTCTTTACATCTTCCTTTATTTTAGCCTCCTCTTCCTCTGAGCAGGAGAAATAAGCAGGAATGAAGAGAACTTTTTTATAGCTAAGATAGCTTAGTGGTTTATGCCCATAGTGTATAATTAGATCAGCATCTACCTTAGGAATATCACAAGCTCCATAACAAGAGTTTAGCCACAAAAATAGATCTCCTTCAATTCCTCTTTTTTTCAACTCTTTATCTATTTTTTCAATCTCTCTCTGAACCTCAAGCTTTAAACCCTCAGGAGCTTGAAATAAGATAAGTGGTTTCTTTTTATTTAGCTTGACAATCTTTTCTATAACTTTTTCTCTTTCTAAGTTATACAAGAGTAACCCCTCTTTTCTTGCCTGATTAACTTATATTAATTATGATGATAATTTTAAATAATCTAAATAATAATGTAAGATAGAGGTTATAGTTATGAAATTCTACAATAGAGAGAAAGAAGTTAGATATCTAAAAACTTATTGCCAGTTGGAGCCAAACTCTATTTTATTCGTTTATGGCCCTAAATCTTCTGGAAAATCTACAGTAATAAGGAGAGTTATTAAAGAGCTTGAAGATAGTGATATCGTATTTTTTTATTATAACTTAAGAAAGTATGCTACGCCAACAAAGGAAGAGTTTTTTAAAATATTTTTTGAAAGATCTGATAAAAAATATGTTCCTAATAAGCTGGAATTTAATTTAGGAGTTTTTAAATTCGGAGTTGAGAAAGAATTAAATTTTAAAGAGTTTTCTTTAAACGATGTCTTTGCTAAGATAAATGAAAGCATTAATGAAGTTATAAAAGAGGGAAAGAGGCCTGTCTTAATTATAGACGAGCTTCAAAAGTTAAAAAATATTTACTTTAATGGAGAAAAATCTTTATTAAATGAGCTATTCAATTTATTCGTCTCCTTAACTAAGATGGAACATCTTTCCCATGTCATCTGCTTAACTTCTGACACTCTATTTATTGAAGAGATTTACCAAAACTCTACATTAGAAAACGCTTCCGAATACTATTTAATTGATTGGTTAGAAAAGGAAGATATTAAAAAAATCTTAAAAGAAGAGAACTTCAATGAAAAAGAGATAGATTACGCTATAAACTACCTCTCTCTACCATATGAAATAACTGAACTAATAAATAATAAAAAACTTGGCTTAACAGTTGAAGAAACTATAAAAAAGTGGATAAATATTGAGAAGGACAAGCTTTTATATCTATTGGCTAACGCTAACGTTGATGAAGATAAAATAAACACTATTCTATCTAAATTTAAAAATAATGTTAAAGTTGAGGCTAAGGAAATTATTAAAAAAGATCTTATAAATGAATTTAAATTCTTAGTAAATAATGAAGTTCTTTTCTACGACATTATTAACGGCATAATAAAACCAACATCAATAAAAAAATGGCACGCTATAAAAAAACTTAAAATTTAGGAATGAACCAATAATTATTTCCTTCTCCTCTCAAATTCCTTATAGATCTCTTCCAACTCAATCTCTTTATATGCCAGTAAAATCATAACATGGAAGATTAGATCAGCTGTTTCATGTATAATTTCTTCTCTTTTATTATCTTTAGCAGCTAATATAAGTTCAACAGCTTCCTCTCCAATCTTTTCACAGATTTTATTTAGCCCACTCTTTTCATCATCTTCTATTAGCTTAGCCACATAAGAACCTTCAGGCCTCTCTTCTATCCTTTTCTTTATGGTTTCAAAAACTTCATTTAGTATCATTTAGATCTCCTTTAGCCTTTTAACCATCTTAACAGCTGCTTCAACAGCTCTCTTACCATAGTCTATTCTCTCCTCAGCCTGTAGCCTTGTCATTCCTGGCCCAGAGATGCCTAAGGTTACAGGCTTATCATACTGTAAAGTAAGATCTGCTATCTTCCTTGCAGCATTGTGCATAACTATCTCATCATGCTCAGTTTCTCCTTCAATCACACATCCTATGGTAACAACAGCATCAACATCATCCTTTTCTAACAACTTTTTAACAGCCAATGGGATGTCAAAAACTCCTGGAACTCTAATTTTATATTTAATCTCAGCTCCTAAGAACTCTGCATGCTCTTCAGCTACCTTCTCCATCATATAGGTTATGTCTCTATTGAACTCAGCTACAACTAAGGCTAATCTAACCATCTTCTCACCTTTAGCTATTAGAAAATTTATTAGCAATGTTTTTAAAATCTCCCTACATAAAATATTTACTCACCACAAATTAAGTTTTTGGTGATAAGGATGAAGTTAACTGAGATGGTTAAGCTACATGGTTGAGCCTGTAAGCTCCCCAGTGCTGAGCTTGAGGTTTTGGTTAAGGATATTGTCAAAGATGAAGATTTAAAACATTGCCTTGTTGGCTTGGGAGATGATGCAGCTGTGATAAAAAAGGAAAACTTGGTTATAGCTAAAACTGTTGATGTCTTTACCCCAATAGTTGATGATCCCTACATACAAGGAAAGATAGCAGCTTGTAACTCAACAAATGACATTTATGCTATGGGGTTAAGGGAGATAATAGGGGTTCTTGCTATAGTTGGAATTCCTGAGAAGCTATCTTTAAGTGTGGCTAAAGAGATGTTAAGGGGATTCCAAGACTTTTGTAGGGAAATAGGGACTTCAATAGTTGGAGGGCATACAATACTAAACCCATGGCCCCTAATTGGTGGCTCTGTAACTGGGGTTGGAAAAGAGGAAGAAGTATTAACAAAAGCTGGAGCTAAGGTTGGAGATGTTTTAATACTAACTAAGCCTCTTGGCACTCAGAGTGCCATGGCTTTAAGTAGGGTTCCAAAGGAATTTTTAGAGCTAATAAATATTTCAGAGGAGGAGAAGGAAGAGATAATAAATAAAGCTATAAAATTAATGACAACCTCAAACAAGTATAGCTTAGAAGCTTTGAGAAGAGCTGAGGAGAAAGTTGGAGATAAAATAGCTAATGCTCTAACAGATGTTACTGGCTTTGGGTTACTTGGACATAGTAATGAGATAGCTAAGCAAAGTAAGGTTAATATAAAAATTGATACTCTCCCTTGTATAAAGAAGACTCCAGAACTTAGTAAGATGTTTGGCCATGCCCTACTTGAAGGTTATGGTGCTGAAACTGCTGGAGGTTTATTAATTGTGGCTAAGAGAGAATATAAAGATGAGCTAATTGATGAGCTAAAAAAAGTTGGCTATGCCTTTGAAGTTGGAGAAGTTGTAGGAAGAGGAGATAAAGCAACTCTCTCAAAAGACCTAAAAATTATAGAAGTTTAAGCTCAGCACTGGGGAGAAAATTTTAAAATGTTGAAGGGCATGCCGAACCACTTTTTAAGTGGAGGCATGCCCAATAATCTTTATCTTAGCTGGATAGTTTTCAATATACTTCTTTATTGTCTCCTTCTCTATCCTTGCCTCAAGTCTTGTTAAAATCCTCTCCTTAAAATGTCTTGAAAATCCTTTTGGAATAACCTTTTTTATCTCTTCTAAGGAGTTGTAAGGCCTATTCTTTTCCAGAAGTTCAGCAACATGGTTAGGAAGATACTTATAGAGATCATAGTTATTAGCTGTCTCTAAAATTCTTTCAGTGTCTCTCTTTAAGATATAGTTTTCTAAACCTTCTCTTTTCAACTCCTCTAAAATTTTCAAAGTACTCTCTGGCAACATGTCTTTAACAAGCTCAAACTTGCCCTTTAAAATGGCTTCTCTAATCTTTGTTCCACTTATCCCTTCTAATCTCCTTATAAATAAAAACTTTGGCTCATAGTTTAGAATTGGCTTTAACTTGTAGATGGTTTGGGACATTGAGGCTATGACATAGTTATCTATCTCCAACTTCTCCCCTAAAATCTCTTTAGTTTCAGCACACATAATTTTAAAGGGCTTCACTATAATATGATAGCCCCTATTTATACAGTTAATAACCTTCTCCATAGTAGGATCAGGAATATAGCCCCTTGGAATGATCTCAGCCTTTAAATGATAGAAGAGCTTTATTAGGCATAACATATATTGACCAGAGCCTAATAGCCCCATAGGAGGACCTTCAACTACTAAGTTGACTCCAGCAGCTATAGCCATCCTTGCCCTTATATATCTATTAAAAAGATAAGGGATCCCTCTACCACTTCTCTCTAAAGGACCAGGAAGAACTGAAACAAAAAACCCCTTCTCTCTCCCTTTATCTAAGGCATACTTATGTCCCTTATGTAAAGGGTTATACTCAGTGAAATCTGACACAACCCTCTTATTTTCAACAATTTTATAATATTGTTTAAATGACTTCTCATCCTTTTCCTTAGCATCTTTCTTTATCTCCTTAATATCCTCAATCATAGTTAAAAACCTTTAAAATAGGGTTTCTAAGGTTTTATACTTATTTAGAAGCTTTAAGGCTATCTCTGGGATAAAGGAGGTTATATAAGCTTTCCCTACAGAGATGGCTTTTTTATCATCTCCATTACATGGATAGGCATTAATATTATTCTCATTTAATATCCTTATTGTAGCTCTCTCAACAAACTCATCTTTATCTGAGATGTAAGCTTCTTCAGCTCTCTCAGCTATCTTCCAAGAGATATATCTCCCTCCTAATAAGCCAACTTTCTCCTCATCTATATCTTCTATACTCTTACTTGGCTTTAAATTACTTAACTTACTCTCATAGATAGCTCTCCAATGAGCATCTCCAATATAGAAAGAGCCTAACCTACTTGGATATATCTCTCCCTTTAAAAAGTTTCCACTCATGGCTATAGCCTTAGCTATCTCTTTACCCATTAATTTAAAGCCTTCCTCTTTTATAATTCTCATAACTCTCCTTAACCCAAAGTTTCCTCTCCTTGCTGTTCCTGGAGAGTAGCCACACATGTACCCATGATGGTTTAAAGGAAAGCCAGTTATTACAGTATTTAACCCAGCTCTTAGTCCAATTCTTAACTCATCTTCATAAGCTCCATTTGTAGCTACAACTCCTCCTTTAACTAAGATTCTTGAGATAGCTACAGCTTTAGCAAAGTTTTTAACCCTATCCTTTAAGTTGAATGGTCCACCTTCAACAACAAAGACATCAACATCTAAGTCAATACAGGCTAAGATCCCCTCTATTAAGTCATCATATCCATCTCCTATGTGGAAAATGCCTTCAACCCCTTTCCCAAACCTCTTAGCAGCTTCAGCCACTTCTCTCATCTCATCTATAGGGGCACCATGTTCCTCTCTTCCCTGTTCCTCAACAACATTGACACAGACAGTTGAAGCCAACCTTATCCAATCTAAGAACTCTTCTTCATACTCCTTCTCTTTCTCAATTAGTCTCTTATGAATTCTTTCCCTTGGACATTCTCTTGCTAATCCTAAGTTATAACAATCTCCTCCACAGAAAACAATTTCCTTAGGGAACCTCATAGGACCATATTTTCCAAAGTGGTCTATATCTATTGGAACCTCCACAGTGTCATAAACTTTTTTAAAAACTTCTAATGGGGTTAAGTTCTCTTTCTCAGCTATATCAGCTATAGCATAGCCACAGATGTGTATGGGAAATCCTATATAGTCTGAGAGAATACAATTTTCTAAGAGCTCTATTAAAGACAAAGAGGAAGAGCATGGCCCTATAGCTAAATCAACTAAATCACATCCCAATGGAAAGGTTCTTAAGTTGTTCCCAAGTTTAATAATTTCTTCTAAGCTTAAGCTATCAACTGTATCAACAACCTTTATAATATCTTCTTCTTTTAACTTCCCTTTCTCTATCTTATCTAAGATAATTTTCCTCAACTCTAAGCCAGCAAATTTATTTTTTACAGTTTCCTTTATTAAGTCTTCCATAAAAATCACTTAATTAAGTCAATAAGTTGGATAGGCTTACTTAAATGCCTCCTTGCAACTCCAGGAACTTCATAAAAGCCTATTTTCAAATCCCTCTTAATCTCCTCTTTCTCAATCTCCTCATATTTTATAACTTTTTTACACCTCTTACACTTGTAGCCAACCTTCTTGCCCTTAGCCTTTAGTGTCCCTCCACAGTGAGGACATCTCTTATTTAACCTATAAATCTTTTCCAATTTTAAGATCTTAATTTTCTCTATGTTAATTGTTAATGGCTCCTCTCTAACAGTTCCATAAACAGCTACAAAATCTCCAGGAATTAGCTTTCTAATGGTCTCTCTAAAGCCCTTGGTTGGTTCATAGGCTATACAGTCAATATTTCCAGTGTCATCAGAGAGTTTAAAGATGACATGTCCCCCTTCTATATCTCTTGGCTTTTCAGAAACTTTTCCATAAACAATAACTCCAGTGTTAGGATAAATATCTCTAATTTTCATAACCCTTAGATGAACATCTGTTCCATGGTTAGTTTTAAAGATCATAAATCTCTCAGGTTTCTCTCCCTTAACCATAAAATAGGCATCAATTAAAGTTTTAATATTAATTCCTCTAATGCCAAAGAGAACTGGACATGGAGTGTTAGGAGTAATTAAAACCTTCTCATTTTCATAGTCATAGTTGTCAAAAGTGTAAGGAAATGTTTTCCTATCCATCTCTATAACACTTCTCTCATCTATCTCTCTCCTCTTCCCCCAATTTTCCTTTTTTCTGTAAGCTAATAGCTCATAAGTGTAAGGAGGTTCAGAACTTATAGCCCCTAAGGCTCCAATAATCCCAAGCCCTTTTTTAAATTTTATAAACCCTCCTCCAACTCTCTTAATAACTTTCTCAGCATATTCCAAGGAGAGAATGTTAAAAAGAGCTTCTTTATAGTAATTTCTTAAAATTTCTCTATTTTCTTTAAATTTTTCCCTATCTAAAAAAACAATTCCTGGGTTTGTTTGGTCAGAGGAGAGATCTGAATATTTTTCAACAAACTTTATAGTTATCTCTCTAACTTCCTCCTTATCTCTCTTCTCTAAATCATCTAAAATTTCTATACAAACTCCACCATTTCCTCTTGTCTTATACTTAACCATTGGATTTAGTCTTATCAACTTAGGAATGTTTAAAGTGTAACTCTTCTTAAGCTCTTCATAAATTAGAGTAGCTAAGTAAGTTGTACAAAACTTTTTTCTGCTGTCAGTGTCATCTATGCCAATGAACATAAAAAACCCTTAAAAATTAAAAATTTTTAGAAGAATGGATTTCTAAAGTTTCTTCCAGCATATTTAGATAAGCCAAGCTCTTCCTCTATCCTTATTAGTTGGTTATACTTAGCTACCCTCTCCCCTCTTGCAGGAGCTCCTGTTTTTATTTGGCCAGTGTTTAAAGCCACTGCTAAGTCTGCTATTGTTGTATCTTCAGTCTCTCCACTTCTATGTGAAACTATCACTGAGTAACCATTTCTAAATGCCAAGTTAGCAGCATCTATAGCTTCACTTAGGGTTCCTATTTGATTAACCTTTAATAATAAGGCATTAGCCGCTTTTTTCTTAATTCCTTCCTTTAGTCTTTCAACATTGGTAACAAAGAGGTCGTCACCAACAATTTGTATATCTAATTCTTTAGTAATCATTGAGAAGCCTTCAAAGTCTTCCTCATGGAATGGGTCTTCAATAGAGACTATAGGATATCTCTCAACCAACTCTTTATAGTAATTTAAAAGCTCTTCTCTACTTAGCTTTTTCCCTTCTATGTAATAGTAACCATCTCTATAAAATTCTGAAGCAGCACAGTCTAAGGCTAAGACTATCTCATCCTCATATCCAGCTCTTTTAATACTTTCCATTAATAGATCTAAAGCTTCCTCAGCCTTCTTTAATGGAGGGGCAAAGCCTCCCTCATCTCCAACATTTATAGCTGATTTTCCATACTTTTCTATAATTGTATTCTTCAAAGTGTGATAAACCTCAGAGCCTATCCTTATAGCTTCTCTTACAGTACTTGCTCCAATTGGCATAATCATAAACTCTTGAATATCTAAATCATTCCCTGCATGCTTTCCTCCATTGATAATATTCATCATAGGGACAGGCATGACATAACTGTTAGCTCCACCTAAGTATTTATAGAGTGGAACCTTAGCTGTGTCAGCAGCTGCTTTAGCAACAGCTAAGGAAACTGCTAAGATGGCATTAGCCCCTAACTTGGACTTGTTTGGAGTTCCATCCAACTCAATCATAATATAGTCTATCTCTCTCTGCATTCTTGAGTCATAACCAACAATCTCAGGCTTTATAATTGAATTTATATTCTCAACAGCTAACAAAACCCCTTTTCCTCCAAATCTCTTTTCTTTATCCCTTAACTCTAAAGCCTCATGTGTTCCTGTTGAGGCTCCACTTGGCACTATTGCTCTTCCATAACCCTTTCCCTTTGTTATTACTTCAACCTCAACTGTAGGGTTTCCTCTAGAATCTATAACTTCTCTTGCTATTAAATCTTTAATTTCAAATCTCTCATCAATATGATTTAACAACCAAATCCCTCCCTGTAAGCTTTTAATAACTATATAACCTTAAAAATAACAAGAAACAATATTTAAAAATTTTGTGAGTGAGAGAATGAAAGTAGTTTTAGATGCCTCAGCTGTTATCCATGGTTTTAATCCTCTAAATTATGAAGAGTGCTATATAACCCCAAAAGTTTATGAAGAGGTTAAAGAGAACAGAATTTTTTTAGATCAGGCCATATCCTTAGGAAAGTTAAAAATTTTAGAGCCTAAAAAGGAGAGTATAGAGAAAGTAAGAAATTTGGCTAACAAGGTTGGAGAACTCTTATCTGAAGCTGATATAGAGGTTTTAGCTTTAGCTTATGAGCTAAAGGCTTTAATTTTAACTGATGACTATGGAATTCAGAATATAGCCAAAAGATTAAATATTAAGCATAAAGGAATATACTATGATAAAACAAATAAAATTATTGTCTGGAGAAAGGTTTGTTTAGGCTGTAAAAAAAGTTATCCAATTAGCTATGAGTATGATGAGTGTGAAGTTTGTGGAAGCCCACTAAAGAGAAAGGCTGTTAATGTTAAGAGGGAGGGGAAATAATGGCTTTAGGTTTAAGAACTATGGTTATGCTGTCAGTAACAATTATAGTTTTGGGAATAGTTTTTATTAGCTTTTTAAAGATAACTGATAAAGTCTTAGGACACTCTGGATTAAGTGATCAAGACATCAGTAAAGGAAAAGAGATAGCTGAACTCTCTTTAAATCAGATTGCTACTTATGGAAATATTTCAATAAAAATAGTTGATCTCTTTAAAGCTAAAAAAGTTATTGGTAATATGGGAAGAAAGGAAGGTGATAAAAATGAAACCTTCCTATTTATAAAAGTTAGGATAGATAACCATGGAGATCTTCCTTATCAAATATCTAACTTAGACTTTGAGCTAAAGGATGAAAATAATAAAACTTATGATCCTGAGGTGAATGTTTTAGACATCCCTGATGCCTTAGTATTAACAGCTGTCCAACCACATAGGAAGATAGAAGGTTATTTAATATTTAAAATCCCTGAAAATTTGGAAAAGTGTAAATTAGTTTATAAGCTTAATAAGGTTGAGGGTTATGTATTTGTTAGAAAGGAAATTCAGTGGAATATTAATTTAACAGATGTTAAAGAGTTAGATGAGTACTCTGTTATAAGAAAGTGAGACTATGTTACTTTTAGATCTAAAGGGAGAGCCTGGAAAAGACTGTAGAGGATTTTGTAAATTTTGCTATTTTAGAAAGTTGGATAAAAAGAGAGTTGAGCCACTTGGCTGTAAAAATTGCCAATTTACTATAGGTTGTGACTACTGTACATACTCAGTTAGGGAATTAAATGGCCCCTTCCTCCCAATCCCTTTAATTTTAATGCAACTACAAAGCTCTCTAATGTTTAAAAGATATGAGAAGGTTAATATTACTGCTGGAGGAGACGTTAGCTGCTATCCTAACTTAGTAGAGTTGTGTAAAGCTATAAATGACTTTGGCTTAAAGATACATCTTGGCTACACTTCAGGGAAGGGGTTTAATGATATAAAGATAGCTGAGAGATTGGTTGAGTGTGGAGTTGATGAAGTTACTTTCTCAGTATTCTCAACTGATCCTAAGTTAAGAGAGGAGTGGATGAATGATAAAAATTCAGAGAAAGCTATAGAGTGTCTAAAATACTTCTGTGAGCACTGTGAGGTTCACACAGCCATTATAGTTATCCCTGGAGTGAATGACCAAGAGGTTTTATATAAAACCCTCTCAGACCTTGAAGAGTGGGGAGCTAAGGGAGTAATATTAATGAGATTTGCAAACACTGAAGAACAAGGTTTAATATTAGGAAATGCTCCAATACTTGAAGGAATTAAGGTTCACACTTTAGAAGAGTTTAAGGAAATTGTTAAAGAGGCTTATGAAGAGTTTAACTTAAGGGTTACAGGAACTCCTCTTTATGACCCTGTTACAGGAACACCTTTTGCTATAGCTAAGGAGGAAAAGATATTAGAAAAATTAAGAGAGAAGATAGAAGGAGAAGGAACTATAATAACTGGAAATGTCTCTTACCCATATCTAAAGAAAATCTTTGAGGGAACAGAGATTAATGTGGTTAAAGTGAATAAGGATATAGCTGATCTCATAACAGCAAAAGATTTAGAGAAAGTAAATAAGAAGGAGTTGAAAGAAACAGTTTTTATTCCTGAGAAGGCATTTGTACATGATGAAGTAGCCAAAAGAATTTTAAATAGAGATATTATAGTAAGAGTTGGCTCTCTAACCTTAGATGGAGAGGTTAGTGGAGTTTATACAAAAAAGGAAGCTTTAGATTATGAAATTAAAGCCTTTGAAGAATTCATTAGAATGATAAATTTCTTTGGGTATAAGAGATGAGGGTCTTTATAACTGGAGAGCCAGGAGTTGGGAAAACAACTCTAATAAAGAGAATTTATGAGCTGTTAAAGGATAAGTATAAGGTTGGAGGATTCATTACAGAGGAGATTAGAGAAAAAGGGAGAAGAGTAGGTTTTAAAATAAAAGACTTCAGTGGAAATGAGGAAATCTTAGCCTATGTTGGAGAAGGCCATCCAAGGGTTGGGAAATATAGAGTTTATGTAAAAAATTTAGATAAAGTTCTTGAATCTCTAAGTTGGGAAGATAAAGACATTATTTTAATTGATGAAATTGGAGCAATGGAATTTAAAAGTAAGAAATTTAAAGAGTTCTTAGATAAAGTTTTAAGCTCTAATAAAGATTTGATAGCTACTTTACATAGACACTATGTTAATAAATTTAAAGACTTTGGTAGAGTTATAAGGCTTGAGAAGAACAATAGGGAAGAGATTTTTAAACACATAGTTAAGGTGTTGGAAAATGAAGGGTATGTGTTATAGATGTGGAGCTATTGATGAGTTGATAGATGGCTTATGCCCTCTTTGCTATAAACAACTAAATCCATTAATTGAAATTCCTGATAGAGTGGAGATAGAAGTTTGCCACATGTGTGGCTCTTACAAGAGGAAGACTTGGCAAACTCCTAAGGGAGAGAGTCCAGAGGAAATAGTTGAGGAAATTGTCAGATGGGCAGTTAGGGATAACTTAGAAGTTAAGGGAGATGTTGAAATAGAAGTTCTTCCTTACATCTCTCAACTTCCTGGAGGGAAGAGGAGTAAGTTAATTGTTCCAGTTAAGATTATTGCTAAGGGTAAGTTGCCAGGAGAGAAGGAAGAGAGGGAAGAAGAGAGAGATATAGAGGTTCATTTAAAGATGGTTCAGTGTCCAAGATGCTCAAGGTTCATGTCTAATTATTATGAAGCTACCCTACAAGTAAGGGCTATGAATAGATACTTAACTGAGGAAGAAAAGGAAGAGATTGATAAGTTTGTTAGGGAAGAACTATATAGAAGGCTGAAGAAGGATAGAATGGCATTTATATCCAAATTTATCCCTCAAAAGGAAGGGCTTGACTATCAACTTGGCTCTGTTGGAGCAGCGAGATCAGTGGCTCAGAGGATAAAGCAGAAGTATGGAGGGAAGATAACAGAGAGTGCCACTCTTGTAGGAGTAGATAGTGAAGGAAATGAGTTATATAGAGTAACTGTCTCTGTAAAGATTCCTGAGTATAGGGTTGGAGATGTAGTGGAATATAAAGATAAGTATCATGTGGTTTCAGCCATAACAGAGAATAAGGTTTATATGAAAACCTTGGATGAGAAGAGGGAGAAGGTTGGAGTATCTTGGCACATAGCTGAAAAGGAAACAAAGTTAATTAGTAAAAGGGAAGATCTTAGCTCAGCTACAGTAATCTCAACCATCCCTAAGTTGATGGTGATGGATGATAGGAGCTATGAAATTTATGAGTTTGACACTAACTTAGATGTAAAAGAGGGAGACAAAATTAAAATCTTAAAGAAAGATGAGAGAATTTACTTAGTGGGAAAGGATGATAGAGATAGATAAAAGAGCTTACCAATCTATTAAGAATTTCTCAAGGATAATTTATAGAAAGGTTATAAAGAATAAAGAAGAGTTGCCTGAGCATGAAGATATTATAGAGCTATACTACAATGGTAAGTTTGTGGCTAAAGCTATCTATAACCCTAAATCTGTAATTATAAAGATTTTAACAACTGAAAGAGAAGAGATAGATTATAACTTTTTTTATAAAAGGATTGAGAGGGCTAAGTATTACAGGGAAGAGGTCTTAAACTATAAAGATGTGTATAGATGGATCTATGCTGAAGCTGATTCTCTACCAAATATAATTTTTGATAAATATAATGAGCTTGGAGCCTTGCAACTTATGTCAAAGCTTATAGAGAGGAGATATCTTAAAGATCTTGTCAATGCTTTTTTTGATCTCTCAAACTTAGAAAGTATCTATGTAAAAAAGGGAAAGAAAGGAGAAAAAATTAAAGAGAGGGTTTTTGGAAATAAGGAGAAGAAGGAAACTATAATTAAAGAAGGGGAGGCTAAGTTTATTGTCAATGTTAAAGGTCATAAAACAGGCTTCTTCTTAGACCAGAGGGAGAATAGATTAGCATTAGAGAAATTCATTAAGCCAGGAGATAGGGTTTTAGATGTCTTCTGCTACACTGGTGGATTCTCTGTCCATGCAGCTATAAGAGGAGCTTACGTTACTGGAATAGATCTGTCTAAGAAAGCTCTAAGCGTAGCTGAACAAAATATGGAAATTAATAATATCCCTAAGGATAGATATGAATTTATTGAAGGAAATGCCTTTGAGATTTTAACAGATCTTGCCGATAGAGGAGAGAAGTATGATGTTGTTATCTTAGATCCACCAGCCTTTACAAGGGATGAGGATGATATAAAAAGAGCTTTAAAGGCATATTCAACCATAAACTACTTAGGGATAAAGTTGGCTAAAAGAATATTTGTTACTTGCTCTTGCTCTCATCATATTGATAAGGAGATGTTTAAGAGAGTTGTCTTTTCTTCAGCATTTAGGGCTAAGAAAAATATGTTTTTAATAGAGTATAGAGGACAAGCTCCAGATCATCCTATAGACATAGCCAACAAAAATTTAGAGTATTTAAAGTGTATCTTCTTTTATGTTAAAAACTAAGATGTTTTATTTTATCCCCAAGATCTTCCTTAGGATGGTTGAGCAAACCATAGAGCTCATTATATACCATCCCAACCATCCTAAGGCATTTGGCACAACTTTAAAGCCACCATGGTAAAAGACAGAGCCAAGCCAATGCCAGAAGTCAAGGAGCATAATCTTACTTATTATTATTGGAAGATAGACTACAACTCCATTCCAGTCAGGATAGAGTTGATGATACAAACCATTAAAGCCATAAAGATGCTTCATATAGATAAAAATTAAGATGATTGGGACAAAGGTGTAGATCATAGGTTTAAAGCTTAACCTCATTAGCTCAGCATTTAAAGCCATCATCTTCTCTTGCTCTTCCTGCAACTTCTTTAAAGCCTCTGGATCTTTTGTAGCTAATTTATACTTTTTCTGAAACTTCTTTATCTCTTCTTTTAACTCTCTAACCCTCTCCTGATCAACCAGTAGTTTAGTAGCTATGTTAGAGATTAAAGACACTCCCAGGGAGAAGATTAAGATGCCTATAGCTGGGGGATAGTTCTTAACTATAGGCAATACTAAGGAATCAATAAAATTTAAAATTGATTCAAACATTCTTTTCAACCTTTTAAGACTTTAACCATTTCCTCAACAGCTTTATCTAAGAGATCATCTCTATTTTTAATTATCTTAACTGTAGCTCCTGTTAGTACAGCATAGGTTATAGCTGCTGCTCTATTCATGAAGAGATGCTCATCTATATCTTCAGTGCTTTCAAAATCTCTCTGTCTTGTCTCATCCTTTAGCCTTCTCATTAATACTTCATTACTGTCAGCTTCAACCAACACTATAATATCTGGCTTCAACTCCTCTAAAACCCAAATTGGTAAGCCAGGAAGGTAACCTTTAGGTGTCTTTATTGTACTGTGGGTATCAACTATTATATCCTCTTCCTTAGCCATCTCAGCTATTCTCTTTCCAGCTAATCTTTGAATCTCCTTCTGTTTCTCTGGAGGTAACTTTCTTAGCTGGTCTCTATTTTCCACTAACCCTTCTTCTTTGGCTATCTCCAACATGACAGTTCCAAAATTCACTATCTTATAATTTATTCCCTCCTCTCTTAACTTCTCAACAGCTTTATTAGTTACTGTTGTAGAACCAACTCCAGGAACTCCAACAACTACAACTAACATTTTTACTCACCCTTTAAGATTTTTGATATAATTGGATGTAGCTCATCTATCTTATCTCTTATCAACTGCTCATACATTCTATATACAATAGAAACAGTTAATAAAACCCCTGTCCCTCCACCCAATGCTCCTATGAAGTTGGCTATCCCAGCTAAGAAACCAACAAATGCTGAACTCATAATAGTTAAGGCTGGAATATATCTTCTTAATCTTTGCTCTATAGCTTTCTCACTTCTTCTAAACCCTTTTATAGCCATTCCTAAGGAGCTTATCCTCTTAGCCATACTTTTTGGATCTAAACCTGTGGTTTCAACCCAGAAGATTCCAAAGAATATACAGGCTATGATCATAGCTATTAGATAGATTATAGCATGTATTGGATCAGCTAAGACATTTGATAAACCATAGGGGGTAGAGAGATAGTAAGCTATTCCACTAACTGGAACTCCATTAACATAGTTTCCTAAGATTGGAAACCCAGCTCTATAGAGAGCTAAGCCCCAAAGCTGTATATTGGCAAAGAGTGCAGCTGCTAAGATAACTGGAATGTTAGAGACATAAATAAACTTTATTGGATACTTAGCCACAGCTCCTTTTATTCTTCCATGTGCTAATGGAATTTCAACTCTTAAACACTCAGCATAGACAACCATTAGGAACACTATAATAGTCCCAATGATTGGAGCTATGAATTCAATATTTGGTGATCCCTGTAGTAGAGAGCTTAAAAATCTCCATAAATATCCTTCTGGTCCAAAGGCCCCTACAAATATGGTTTGAGAAACCCCTGCAGCTATAAATAGCCCTATCCCAGATCCTATTCCATACTTGGAAACTATTTCATCCAAGTAAATTAAGATTATAGATCCTATAGCTATCTGGATAATAACCAAGAGAGCCAATGCCAAAGGAAGAGGACCAAATGCTCCAGCTCCTACGAAGAGGGCAGCTTCAACAAAGCTAAGAACAATAGATAAAAGCTTCTGAAACCCTTGGAATAAAGCTCTATTCTCTGGGATGGAGAGATCCATCTGTATGATCCCTGAACCTACTAAGAGCTGCATGATAATTCCAGCTGTAACTATGGGACCAATCCCTAAGGTGATTAAAGTCCCTATCTTTGATGCTGTTACAGTTTGCCAGAACTGAAAGATTGGAGGAATTTGAGCCCCTGCTGTATAGATGTCAATGGTTCCCATGATGAAATATAAAATTAGTACTACAGCTGTCCATTTCAATTTTTCATTAAAGCTTGGCTCTTTTAAGGGTAATTCAACCTCTGGAATCTTTTCCAAGATAGGAATAAACTTTCTCATAAAATTTTCCAAAAAATACCACCTCAATAAATCTTTTTATTTTTTAGTTATTTAACAAAAATTTCAAAATAGAAAAGTCTTTTAAGAGCAAATTATCAAAATCTCTAAAAAAAAGTAAAATAATATTGGCTAAAAAATTAAAATTTAAATTCTCCTCTTCTTCTGTAAATTCAATATTATCATCAAAAAAGAGAAATAAGAAGATAATTAAAAAGAGCTTAGAGTTCAACAACCTCTCCACCTGCTGACTCAATCTTCTCCCTTGCCTTTTCAGAGACTTCTATAGCTTTAACCACCATAGGGATAGTAACCTTTCCTCTACCTAATACTTTTTCATAACCTAACTCTAAGACATCAACTATATACTTATCTCCTTCCTTCTCAAACTTGTCAGGGTTTTTTAGGACAAGTTCTTCAAGCTCTCCAACATTTATGGTTTCATAACTTTTAACTAAGCTTGGGTGCCTACTGAATCCATACTTCCCAAATCTGTCAGGATCATACTTTATAACCCAAGTCCAATGGTGGTCAAATCCTCCAGAGAATCCTCTACCTCCTCTATTTCCAGCTCCTCTTCTTTTCTTATGGCTTCCCCATCCAAAGGTTCTGGAACCTCTCTTCTTTTTAACTTTTCTTCTCTTTCTTATCATGTTTTTCCCCTCTTTACATCATTCTCTCCAATAACTCATTAATCTTCTCTCCTCTATATCCTAAAGCTCCTCCAATGTTGAAGTGTTTCTTAATTCCTCCTCTCTCATAACCCTTTCTTGGAGGATGTAATCTAAAGACAGGCTTTAGAGGAGTGTCCTTTAATTTAATTTCTCCATTTATTATTTTTTCAGCTAACTCTTCAACAGTCATTCCAGTCAATTCCTTTATAATTTCAGGGGTAACTTTTTTATCCCCCTTTAACCTTCCTCTCTTTAAAATTAATTTTATCAATGTTTCTTTATTTATCTCTCCCCAGGTTATATAATCCTTAGCCTTCTGTAACATTCCCTTGTATGTTTCTGTTTCAGGGACTATAACACAGTGGTTAGTTTTGTGTAATCTTAACATCTTTAAAGTGTCAGCAATGTCTCCTCTAACCCCTATTCTTCCCCTAACTCTTACAACAGCATAAGCCATGTTTCCACCTTAAAATACTCTTCCTTCTAAGATCCCTAATTTCTGTTTATGCTTATCCATAGTTCTTGTAAAGTTCAGGCTCCTTAGAGCTTCAAATGTTGCCATTGCAAAGTTATAGGTTGTTCTTGTTTCTCCAAAGGTTTTGGTCCAAACATCCTTAACTCCAGCTAAGCCTAACACAGCCTTAGCTACATCTCCAGCTACTAAACCAACTCCTCTTGGAGCTGGGAGTAAAATGATAGCTGTACTTCCACACTTACCATAACCCTTATAAGGAACTGAGTGAGGTGTTCCACAACCACACTCCCAGGAACCACAACCTCTTCTAACTCTAATGATATTCTTCTTAGCCTGAGCTATTGCCTTTCTTATTGCTGGACCAACCTCTTTAGCCTTCCCTTTTCCAACCCCAACATAACCATTTCTGTTACCAACAACCACTGTAGCTCTAAACCTTGCTCTTCTTCCAGACTTGTGCATTCTCTGAACTAACTTAACGTCTAAAACCTTCTCTTCTAAATCTGGAAGTAAGGCATCAACTATCTCAGGCTCTAAGATTGGAAGGTTATTGTCTAAGATGTAGTCTATATCTGTTATCTCTCCCTCTTTAACCATTCTTCCAACAGCTGTTTTTGGTTCCCACTCTTCTATGTTGAACCTCATAGTTTCACCTTTTAGAACATGCTGTCTATCTTAGCCTTTATTTCTTCAAAGTGTTCAGGTAACTTTTCAGGAGGTAAGCCCTTCTCTAAATACTTTGAGAACTGTCTTCTGTATTTTTCTTCATCCTCTTCCTTTAAAAGCTCAGCATAAGCCTTTATATGCTCTCCTCTTATCCTTTCTTCACTTGGTAATATGTCTTCTCCATGAGGAACCTCTAACCCAGCATCTAAGGCTCCTTTTAGTATAGCGAATAAGGCATTTCCTTTAGTAGCTCTATGTAATCCAATATCTAAAACAGCCTCTTTGTAACCCTTCTGTAAAGCCTTCTTTCCTAAGAGGTAGCCAGTTAAGTAAGCTGAGCATAAGTTTCCAGTATGTCCCTTGTAACCAAGCTTTATTAACTCTCTTGAGTGGGCTGAAACTACTGTTCTATCTCCCTTCTCATCATATTCTACAATCTGAGCTATACAGTGGTTTAGTGTTCTCCTTGCCACCAATCTTGGCTTTCTTGAGAGTAACAATCTTAACCTCTTTCTGTAATCTGTCTTAGCCTCTCTTCTTCTTCTGAACTTAACCCTGTAAGTTGGCCCATGTGCCATAAGTGTTTCACCTTAAAAATTTTTTATTGTTTTAAAAGCTCATGTTCTTTTAGGTATAAGTATAAGTGTGATCTACTTCTGAATGCTCCTCCTTTTGCCATTCTGTAAAGTTTTCTATAAGTTTTTCTGTCTATCTTATTCTTCTCTTTTAACTCTTTTAATGTCTTTCTTAAAGCTCTTATTGTGTTCATCCACTTCTCTTTTGGTGGAGTTCTTGCTCCCTTAGCCCCTCTCCTTGATCCTGGTCCTCTTCTTCTTCCCTTCTTTCTCTGCTCTTTCAACTTCTTAACTCTTGCTGAACTTATTCCCTTCTTTTGTAATTTTCTAATAATTCCTTTTTTTATTAAAACTCTTATGTCATCCTTACTTAAAGCAGATTTAACCTCATCTAAGTGTTCAGGGTCGATCCAAACTCTGTCAAGGCCACATTTCAATATCTCAGCAGCCATTCTTCTCTGAACTGAGACATCCATATTTACTCACCCTTAGCCAACTTTAACAACTCTTCCTGTTTCTCTTCAGAGATGTTTAATATTCTTATTCCCAACTCTTTTGCTCTCTTTATAATTTCAATTTTCTTCCTCTTCCCAACTGTTGAGGCTATTCTTGCTCCCTGTGTTTTTGGGTCTAACTTCTCTAACTCTTTAACGTTGTGAACTAACACATCCTCTAAACCAGATGGGTGGAGATATCTAACAGCCTTAGGCATTCTGTAACCTATCTCAACAACTGGAGGCTTTTCCTTCCACTTTAATCTCATCTTACTGTGTCTTCCCTTAGGTCTTCTCCACTTCTCTCCTAACCTCTTATGCCTATGGGCTTCTTGCCTTATAAAGTCAGGCTTTTTCATTTTCATTTTAAATTTTAGTCTTAATAGTCTGTCCATAAAATCCTCACCTTAAATAGCTTTTCCAGCTTTCTCCACTATATAAATTCCATCCTGGAAGACTCTTGGGTCTCTATCCTTAATCTTTGTAGCCTGCTCTATGTTAGCAGCTGTTTGTCCAACCTTCTCTTTATCTATTCCAGTGACTATAACATCTTCTCCCTGAACTTTAACAGTAACCCCTTCCAAGATCTTAGCCTTCCTTGGGTGTTTCTCTCCTAAGAAGTTCTCTATGATAACTTCATCTCCTTTAACATAAACCTTCATTGGGAAGTGAGCATATCTTATCTTTAACTTGTATGTGAAGCCTTCAGTAACTCCCTTGATCATGTTATTTATATGTGCTCTAATGGTTCCAATCATAGCCTTATCCTTCTTTTTTGGGTAGTGACAATAGATGACAATCTCATTATCTTCCTTCTTTATCTTTACATTTGGATGCTCAAATCTTCTTCTTAACTCCTTGTTTCCACTCTTAACTAAAACTTCATTTTCTCCAACAATATCTATTTGAACATTCTCAGGAATCTTTATTCTCTCTTCCAAGTATGCTGCAATTGGCATAAGTGTTTCACCTCACTATAAATTTAGAAGACATAAGCTAATAGCCTACCTCCTAAGCCTCTCTTTTTAGCCTCTTCATGACTCATAACTCCTTCAGTGGTTGAAACTATCAATATTCCGAAGTCCCTTGCTGGTAAGTATCTCTTCTCAAATTTCTCATAACCTAACTTCTTAACTGGGAACCTTGGCTTTATAGCTCCACACTTGTTTATCTTCCCTATTAACTCAACCTTGTAAATTCCTCCTCTCCCATCTTCAATATATTCAAATTCCCCTATGTATCCATTATCTTGCATAACCTTTAAGACCCTTCCAATTAGCTTAGATGCTGGCTTTATATAGACAACCTTTTTTCCAACTCTCTCACAGTTGGATATGTGGTTTAGAGCATTAGCTAATGGATCCATTAAACTCATGTTTCTCACCCTAAATAATTAATCTCAAAATTTTTAGTGGAGTTTTTTAAATCCTAATTTTTGGGCTATCTCTCTAAAGCATTGTCTACATAAGTTTAGTCCATACTTTCTTATTAATCCAAATCCAACATGCCCACATCTCTCACAAGGTCTAACTCCATAACCATATTTCTTTTTGTATGGCTTCTTTGCCATCCTCTCACCTCATTTATTCTTCTAATACTCTCTCTACTTTAATTCCAAAGGTTTTTTCTATAAATTGAATAGCCTCTTCTCTTGTCAATCTGTGTTTTCTTGGAACCTTACTTCTACATCTTTTCCTTCTCATAACCCTAAATCCTGGTCTCTCTAAGGTGACACAGACATCCATCCCATAAACTCCAATCATTGGATCATACTTTTGCCCAGGAAAGTCTATATGCTCATGAATACCAAATGAGAAGTTTCCATATTCATCAAATGAGAAGTCATATAAAGTCTTCCCTTCCTTTTGGAAAGCTTCAAATGCTTTCTTTAAAAATTCTTCAGCTTTCTTTCCTCTTAAGGTAACCTTTAAACCAATAGGTAACTTTTTTCTAATTCCAAAGCTTGGGTTTGTTTGCTTAGCCCTTGTCCTTATAGGCTTTTGTCCAGTCAATTCCTCTATAACCTTCTCTCCCTTGGTTAGCCTATCTCCACTCTCTCCAATTCCAAAATTTACAACAACCTTACCAATCTTAGGCCTTAACATTGGGTTTTTATTCCATAACTCTTCATAGTCCATGTTTCTTCACCTTAGTACAATTTAATAACTGGTTTTTCATCCCCAATAACAAAGACATAATCTTTAACTGTCTTAAATTTCTCTCCATCTGGAGTTTCAAGGGTTACAACTGTTTTATGTAATGGCTTTTTTTCAATATCTACAATCTTAGCTATCTCTCCAACGTGTTTTCCTCCAGTAATGTAGGCTAATTTACCAACTTCAAATGGAATATGATCCTTAATCTCTTGGTCAGGAATGCTTATTAGTAAGGTGTCTCCAGTTTTGTAAACATCTTCCTCTGCCTTGGTTGGGTCTGAAACTTTAATTATAATGTTTCTTCCATCATGTAGGTTCAACTGTATATGTCCTCCCTTAACAACAGTCTTGTTTTTTATTTTACATAACTTAACATCTGGATTTTCTGTTGGATATAACTTAACTCTTCCCTTTCTGTCAAATAAAACTCTATAGTTCTCATTAGCCTCTGGTAAGGAAACAACATCCATAAATCCAACTGGTAACTTCTCTTCCTTTCTAACTCTTCCATCAACTAAAATCTTACCCATCTTTATTATCTTCTTAGCTTCCTTTCTGTTGTCAGCATACTTTAGAACATCCCTAACTATTAAGAGTAGTGGTAAAGATTCACTCATTGGGTGAGCTCCTGGGAGAGGTCTGACAGTAAATTTATGGGTTTTTCTTGGCAATTCCCACCTAACTGGAGCAGCCAACCTTTTCAAGTGTCTTTTTGGTCCTTTTCTACCCATCTTATTCCACCTTCTTTATATTTTTGAATCTTCTTTCATCCTTATCATAGAGCTTTATGATCATAACATTTGATGGATGTATTGGATATGGAACCTCTTTTCCATCAGCTTTTCTATTGTAAGCTCCTTTTACATAAATTCTGTATCTCTTTAGATCTACCTTTGTAACCTCTCCTTCTAAGCCTTTAAAGTCTCCTCTCATTATTCTAACAACATCTCCCTTTCTAACAGGAATAGCATTTTTTCCTAACTTCTCCTTCAACTCCTTTGAGAGCATTGCACTCATAACCTTCCTTCTTAGGTGTAAAGGAGCATTGTATAAAGCTTTTCTCTGTTTTCTTGGTTGCTTAGAGTTTGTGAAACTCATTTTAAATCACCTTATACTATTATCTTAGCTATTCTTGCAATCCCTGGCCATCTCTCAGCAGCTTCCTTAGCAACTGGCCCTTTAATATCTGATCCCTTTGGGTTTCCATCTGGGGTTACAATGACAACAGCATTGTCATAGAACTTAACCCTTGTTCCATCAGGCCTTCTTATCTCCTTTCTTTGCCTTATCACAATTGCAGGAAGCACTTGTTTCCTCATCTCAGGAGTTCCTTTTTTAACAGTGACAATAACCATATCTCCTACTCCAGCACTTGGTAATCTTCTTGAAACTCCCTTATAGTTCTTCACAGCAATAATTTGAACCTCTTTAGCTCCAGTGTTGTCTGCACAGACACATCTTGCTCCTACAGGTAAGCCTCTTACTGGTTTTGAAGCTATAGCTTTCATTCTCTTTCACCTTTATTCTTCTCCTTTTACCTCATCAATTCTTCCTAACTTCTCAATAACTACAAATCTCTTTGTTTTACTTATTGGCCTACATTCCATAACTCTAACAATATCTCCAGCTCTTGCATGTATGCATGGAGGATTATGAGCAGCTAACTTGGAAGTTCTTCTTTCATATCTCTCATACTTCTTTATGTACTTGATAATCTCTCTCTTTATGATGACTGTTTTACTTGGTTTGTCACTAACTACAACTCCTACAAAGCTCTGACCTCTAACTGGAAGATTTCCATGGAACGGGCAATTTTTATCATCACATTCAACTTCAGGAACCTTTACTCCTGGGACACCAATGTTTTTGGCATTGCTCATAACTCTTTCACCTTTTAGAAATTTTTCTTAGTAAAAACTTAGGAAGTGATATATAAATTTTAGTAAGGGTAGAGTGGCTTAATCTTCTTTTTAAGCCTCTCTTCAGGTCTTCCAATTAAAAGCCTACCATCAACCTTAACCTTACAGTTGTCAAGGTGGAATAAGAAGACAGCAAGAGCCTTAGGGATCTTAACTACTTTCTTCTCAGTTTCTATGAAAAGCATGTTTCTTGTTTCATCAACAACTCTTCCCTTAATTCCAACAAGAGACTTGTTTGGAGATGATACTATCTCAACTTTTAAACCTATAAGCTCATGTCTCAAAATGTTGTGAGGAGTAATCATAGTTCCATCTTTTCATTGGGAGTAGGGTGTGCCCTAAAAAGGGCATCCTACTCCCTTAGCATTTTAGGTAAGAAAAAGAAAAAAATAAGTTATCTAACTTCTATAGCATCTTCAGAGAAGCCCATATCAACTAAGAGTTTAACAACTTTTTTCCTCTGGTCTCCTTGGAGCTCTATAGTGTTATCCTTAACTGTTCCTCCACAGGCACACTTATCCTTAAGTTTCTTAGCCAACTCTTTTAAGTCTATAGCACTCTTATCAAAGCCCTCAATTATGGTCATTAGCTTACCAAATCTTCTCTTTGTGACATATATTTTAATTTTTTGTTCTTCCTTTGCAATTTCCTCACAAACACATAACTCCTTTGGTAAGCCACATTTTGGGCAGATCTCTGGCATGATACACCTCAACAGTTTATTAGGTTTTTCTATTATTTAATTTATTGGTTGGTATTTAAATTTTTCTTTCTTTCATTTAAGATTGTTAATATTCTTGCTATTGTTCTCCTTATCTCTCTCATCCTTCCAGGATTTAAAGGAACTCCAGCAGTCATTTTATGGGCTCTCTCTTTTAAGAGTTCTCTTTTTAAATCCACTAATTTCTTTTTTAAGTCTTCATCTGACATGTTTCTTAGCTCACTCTTTCTTATGATAGCCATTTACTCCTCACCTTCTTCTATACTCTCTTCCTTAACTTCCATATCCTTCTCTTTAATAACTATCTCATCTGGTAGTAAGACATCTGGTCTCATAATTTTAACTGTAACTCCTATAACCCCTGGCTTTGTTAAGGCTATAGCTCTTCCCTTATCTACAAGATCCTCAGCAGGCTCTCCACAGTGTTTCATGTATCCAGCCATAAACTTCTCAGTTCTTGCTCTTTCCCCTGTTAGCTTTCCAGAGATGATAACAACAACTCCTTTAGCTCCAGCATTCATAACTCTTCTTACTGCTGTGTGTCCAACTCTTCTGAAGTGCATTCCTCTTTCTAAGGCTCTTGCTATCTTCTCAGCAACAACCTGAGCATCTAAGTCTGGATTCTCAACAGGCTTAACATCTATTTGAGGTCTATCTAACTTAAACTCTTTAGCTAAGATTTCAGTTAGTTCCTTTATTCTACTTCCTCTTCTACCTATAACAAATCCTGGCCTTTCAGCATAGATTGTTACCTTAGTCCCTATAGGTGTTTTCTTTATCTCACAGTGGCTATAACCAGCTTTAAATAACTCCTTTTTAAAGAACTCATCAATTAAAACTTTTTTGACATTCTCTTTTATAAAGATCCTCTCTATCATTGCTCATCCACCTCTTTTAAAATAACTTGAATATGGACTGTTTCATAGAACTTTGGAGTAGCCCTTCCAAAGGCTCTTGGCATGTATCTCTTTAAAGTTATTCCCTTGTTTGCTGAGATATGTAAGATCTTTAATTTATTGACATCTAACCCCTTGTATTCAGCATTGGCCTTAGCATTCTCTAAGACTTTTAAAATATAGCTTGCAGCCTTAACAGGATATCTTCCAGCAGGCCATCCTAACTTACCCTTCCTATGTCCAACTTTCTTACAGTGTCTTCTAAATAGAACTGGTCTTTTCATCTCTATAACATCTTTTAAGAACTGTATGGCTTTATCTAATGGCTTTCCACTTAACTCTTTACAGATCTCTCTTGCATGTTTCCTTGAGATTGGTAAATTTCTTCCCATGGCCTTAGCAACTTTTTCATCATCTACCTTAACCTTATACTTCAACTTCCCCATGTTTCTCCACCTTTTTTATGCTAATGAAACTTCAACTGTTTCAACACTCTCTACATCATCTATTTTAGATAAAGCTTGCTCAATTGGCTCAGTTCCTCCCTCTCTCTCCTCCATCTCAATGACAGCATAGACAGTGTATAAACCAAAGGCTAAGGGTTCATCAAATAATCCTCTAACTTTAACATCCTGCTCTTCTAAAACCTTTTTAACCTTCTCTTTTAACTCTTCCTTGTTAACCTCTGGACTTGTTGGCATAATTTTTAATTTAACTAAGACACTTGCCATTTCTTTCCCCTCTTCTCTTTTTTATGGTCCTTCAAACCCACACTTTGGACACTTGTATCTGTTTCCTAACTTTCTACACTTTTCACATCTAACTATTTCATACTCTCCACACTTTGGACATAGAAATCTTGTAGCTCTCTCCCTTGGAGCAATTTCAGCATTACAGCTTATACAGATATATTTAGCCAAGATCTCACCTACTAACTATTTTTGTGCAGATTGTGTTTTCCCCCTTGATTAGCTTAACAACTCTCTCAGGATATAAACCATTAACAACATAAGCAGTCATATTAAATTTTTGTAAAAGAGATGGAAAAGCCATATCTACTGAAGTCAAACCTTCTATCTCATTAGCATTAATGATATTTAATAGTTTCCCTTCCCTATAAATCCCATCTACATCAGTCACAATAATAATTTCCTTTAAATTTAAAAGCCTTCCTACATATAAACTTAGAGAGTCTGAAGTAACATTCCAGGAGTGCTCAGCTAAGTCTGTTGAGAGTAAAAGAGTGCTTGGTAGTAAGATAGCTACTCCAACTTTATCTATCTCCCTCTTTATGTCAAAAAGGGTTTTGTAAGTCTTTATATTCCCAACTTCTCCATAGATTTCTCCAACTAAGTCCATGCACTCAATAGCTAACTTATGTGAAACTGAAGGATCTAAATTGTAGGTTTTATCAACCTTCCTTACAACATTGGCAAACTCTCCTCCACCTGGCACAATAATAATTTTTTCTCCACATTCTTTTAAAGCCTTCAGTAAGGGCTTAGCCCTATATAATAAAGAACCTCCAATCTTAACCAACTTCATAGAACTCCACTTTTCTTTAACAGCTCTTCCCAAAGCTCTAAGCTTTCCTTAGCCTCTTTTTCAGGAAGTACTTCAATGGCATAGCCAGCATGTATTAAGATGTAGTCTCCAACTTTAACATTCTCTAACAGTGAGAGATTAGCCTTTTGCCTAACTCCTTTATACTCAGCAATGGCAAACTTAACTCCATTCTCTTCAATGATTTCTATAACTTTACATGGAATTGCTAAGCACATGGTTAACCACTTATTACCTTTGCATATTTCCATAAGTAGTTAGTAACCAACTCAGGATAAAGGCCTAAGAGGATGCATAAGGAAACTAAGATAAATAGAGAGATGAGAGCCAGTTTAGGGACTTCAACATTCTCCACTTCCTTACCTGGCTTTAGGAAGATTAAATAGAAAGCTTTCATCATACTCACAAAGGTTCCTATACTAACAAATATCATTATTATAGCTATCTCTGGAAGATTGGCTTCCATTGCAGCCTCGGCGAGTAAGAGCTTACTCTGGAAGCCATTGAAAGGAGGAACTCCACTGATAGCAAGCTTGGCAAATAGTATTAGTAAAGCTACAAATGGAATAGCTGTTATTAAACCTCCTAACTTATATAGATTGTTGGAACCTCCACATCTATTAACTATATAGGCTCCTATAAATAAAGCACTCTTGTAAATAACATGGTTTATAGCATGGAACACTCCAGCAACTATTCCTAAGGGTGTTCCTAAGGCTAAGCCAGTGGCTACATAACCTCCTTGGCTTATAGCATGGTAGGCAAGTAATCTTTTATAGTCACTCTGGGTTAAAGCCATCACAACCCCAAAAACCATCCCTAAAACTCCTAAGGCTAATAAAATCCCTTTAGCTGTTGGAAATATTGAAAGTGAGGAGAACAATTTTAATATAATTAATATTATTCCAACTAAGGTAAACTTTGAGAATGTCTGTAAGAGAGCTGAGATAAAGGCTTTACTTCTTCCATATAGGTCTGCTTTTATATTATGGAATGGAGGTAAGCCAGAACCATAGGCATAGCCAACAATGATTAGGAAGAGGGCAGTATAAACTATAGGAGAGTTTATAATAGCTTTCTTCATGTCAGTTATGTTTAAGGTTCCAGTTACAGCCAATAATAGGCCAATTCCTAAGAGCATTAATGAGCCTGCAACTGTTCCAATAATTAAGTATCTTAAGCCAGCCTTATAGCTTTCTTCAGTTCCACTTAAAAAGACTAATCCAACTTGAACCATGGCTAAGATCTCAAAGAAGACATAGAGGTTAAAGAGATCATCAGTTAATACTATAGCTGAAACACTGGCAAAACCCATTAGAGAGAAAACAACAAACATATTATTCTTTATCTTCTCTCCCATCCCTGTAATTAAGACTAAAGAAGCTATCAAAGAAAGAACTAAGATAATTATCTTCTTAAAGTCATTGTAGTAATAGGCTATCCCTGAGATATAGCTCTCTATGTATCCATGTCCTCCAAAGTAGTAGTAGCCATAACTTCCCAAGAATGGGAGAATTAGTAAGGATAAGGCTACTATAAAAGTTAAGTATTTAATTGCTCTATCTTTTCCATGGATTAAGTTGAATATAATAGCCATAATTAGAGGAAAAATAACTATCAATGGTAGAAGGTTCATCCCTATCAATCCTCTTTTAATATGACTGAGCTTTTTAGAGTTTTATATTTTTTATATAGTATTACTGAGACTCCTAACATCACAGCCAGCATAGAGGCTTCAATAACTATATTTGTCAAGACAAGAGCATGGGTTAGAGGATAAGCAGAATTTTTTATGAAAAAGCTTTCTGATATGCCAGGCAACTTTATAGGGATAATTTTATTGTAGCCAATGGTTATTAACATTAGATTAACACCATTACCCAAAATTTCCAAAGCTATAATTTTTTTTATAATATTATCTACAAAAAAGACTCCATAAAGGCCAATAATAACCAAGATTCCTGACACTATAAAGCTTGCAGTTTGAAAGTCCATAGGAATCACATGAATAATTTATCATTATTTTTAATGATAAATTTTATATATAAAATTTAAAGATAAAGTTTATATACTACTATCCTATTAAAATATGAAGGAAATCCATTTCCTACTGAGGTGAGATGAATGAAGAAGTTATTTGTTATTTTCCTCTCTCTTTTTATAGTTTTAGCAACTTTCCTATCAGGTTGTACAGGAACAGGAGAAAGTGGAGAGAAGGTTATTAAAGTTGGGGTTTTAACAGATCTCTCTGGAGATTTATCAACAGATGGTAGGCAAATAAATAATATATTGAAGATAGCTAAGGACAATGTTGAGCAATACTTAAAGGAGAAAGGCTTAAACTACAAAGTTGAGCTTTATGTTGAAGATACACAAACAAATCCATCCCTATGTTTACAGAAGGTACAAAACTTAAAGGCTCAGGGTTGTAACTTAATTATTGGTCCTTTATCAAGTTCTGAAGTTAAGAACATAAAGAACTTTGTTATGTCAAATAAGTTAGTAATTATTTCCCCAAGTTCAACAGCTATCCCACAACTCTTAGGATTTGCCAGCCCAGAGGATAAGAAATATATCTTTAGAATAGTTCCTAATGACAACTTCCAAGGAAAGGCTATAGCTGGAGAGTTAAAAGATATGGGTATAAAAAATGTTGTTGTCCTCTATAGAGATGATGCTTGGGGACAAGGATTAGAATCTGCAGCAGTTACAAACATGAAAAATTTAGGAATAAATGTTATAGCAGAGATCAAATATCCAAGTCAGCCAACTCCAAGTGATTGGAGCCCATACATACAAAAGTTATTAGACTATACAAAAGGAAAAGATGCTAAGGATACTGGAATCTTAGCCATAGGCTTTGGAGAGTTAGCTACACTAATGTCACAAATTCCTGACAATTCACCACTCTTAAACTATAAGTGGTTTGGATCAGATGGATTTGCAATGAATGAGAATATATTAAAGGTTGCTAAAGCCAAGGGAGAGAAGGTTGGGTTCTATTCAACAGTGTTCTATGGAAAAAGTAAAGAAGCTGAGAAGATTGTTGAAGAATATAGAAAGAGAGGATATGGAGAAGAAGTTGGACAATATGCCCTCTGTGCCTATGATGCCTTTATGTTAGGAGTTATCTCCTATGCAGAGATGTTAAAAGAGAAGGGAAGTTATGATCCAGACTTACTAAGTAAGTTAATAAAAGAGAATGCTGTTAAATACTCAAATGGAGACTTTGGCTTCAAACCAGTTACTGGTTACATAGAGTTTAATGAGTGGAATGATAGAGCTACAGGAGACTACGGAATCTATGCAATAACCAAAGATGGCTGGAAGTTAGTAGGAATTTGGCACTATAAGGATGGTAAGATAGAGTGGCTCTAAAAGTTTATAAATCTCTTTTTTCTATTTTTTATCTTAAAGATAATTTGGTGGTAATTCTTGCTCTATCTTCCAATACTATCATTTATGTTTTCATTTAAATTTACAAAATTTTTAATTAACAAATTTATTAATTACAAGTTTGGCTATGACTTACACAAAAAAGAGAAGGTAAAGGTTCCTGAGATGTGTGGATTAGCTCCAGTTCTTTCCTCTTCTCTTTTCATCTCTCTTTTAAATCCAATCTATTCATCTATAATTCTTTTATCCTCCATGGTTGGAGTTTTAGATGATCTAACTAATTTATCTCCAAAGGAGAAGCTCTTCTTGCTATTTATTATTTCTACTGCTCTCTCTCTTTATTTTTATCATAACTTTACCCCTGATCTATTAATCTTTATTTTCTCTCTACCAATATTCTCAAACTTCACAAATATGTTAGCTGGCTTCAATGGCTTAGAGATAGGGTTAGGGGTTCTCTCCTCTTTATTTTTATCTCTTATTTTCTTGTTAGATCATAATATTTCAGCTTTTTTAATAGCTCTAACTTTTTCATCCTCTTATTTAGCTTTCCTATACTTTAATAAGTATCCAGCAAGAGCATTCCCAGGAGATTGTGGAACCCTACCAATAGGAGCTTTTTTATCAGCTTTAAGTATAGTTAATAATGAATTCCTATATTTTGTTGTAATTATGATCCCTTACTTTATAGATGCCTCCTTAAAGTATTTATCTGCTGGTGTTATGAGTAGAGATAAGCATAAGCCAACAGTGTTAGGTGAGGATGGAAAACTATACTACAAAGGAGGCTATCTTTCTCTACCAAGGTTAATATTGAAATATAAACCAATGTCAGAGAAAAGCTTAGTCTTAACCCTTTGGAGTATTGAAGTGCTCTTTGGAATGTTGGCTATCTTGATTAAGGTGACTCTATGAAAGATAGATTTGGAAGAGATATTAAATCTCTAAGAATTAGTGTTAATTGTGAGTGTAACTTAAGATGTTTCTACTGTCATAAAGAAGGGCATAAAAGTAGTGAAAGATACCTAACTCCTGAAGACTTTGAAAAGATTGTCAAAACAGCTATGAAGTTTGGGATTGAGAAGGTTAAGATCTCTGGAGGAGAGCCACTATTAAGAGAGGATATAGTTGAAATTGTAAGGAGAATAAAAAATTTAGGGATAAAAGATTTATCTTTAACTACAAATGGAACCTTGTTAAAAGATTTAGCTTATGAACTAAAAGAGGCTGGATTAGATAGGATAAATATAAGTCTATTCTCCCTAAATAAGGAAAGATTTGGTAAGTTCATTGGTGGAAACTTAGATGATGTCATTGAAGGGATAAGGATAGCTACAAAACTATTTTATCCTGTGAAAATAAACTATGTTGTGACAACAGTTAATATAGATGAGTTCAATGAAATGCTAAAATTCTGTAAAGAGGTTAAAGCTATCTTACAAGTTATTGAACTCATCCCTACAACTGAGCCATTAAAAAAATTTTACTATAGTATTAATACTTTAGAAGAGAAGATAAAGGAGAGAGCTAACAAGGTATTTGTAAGAAAATTCCAAAATAGGAAAAAGTATTTTTTAGATGGCTTAGAGGTTGAGTTTGTAAAGCCTATGGATAACACTGAGTTTTGTGCAAACTGTTCAAGGATAAGGGTTACCCATGATGGACACTTAAAACCTTGCCTCCTAAGAGATGATAATCTAATTGATATCTACAATGCTTTAAAAAAGAATGAAGACTTAGAGAAATATTTTTTAGAGTGTATATATAGAAGAGAACCCTATTTTAGGAAGAAATAATCTTTTTGAAGATTTCTTCTATAGCTTCTAAAGCCTTTCCCTCTTTTATCTCCTCTCCCTTCAACTCAGCCTCTAAAACAGCTTCATCATATGGGATAAAGCCATAGATCTCAGCATCTAACTCTAACTCCATCTTATCCCTAACTTTATTAACAATGACTCCAATCTTCTTTATTCCTAACTCTTTCCCTAACTTTATCATCCTCTTAGCTGTAACTATTGACTTCTTTGTAGGTTCAACAACAATTAACATTAAGTCTATTCCCTCTAAGGTTTTTCTACCAAAGTGCTCTAACCCAGCTTCCATATCTAAGATGACAACATCCTTTTCTTTTAAAATTAGGTGTCTTAAAAACTTTCTAAGTAGTGTGGAGGCTGGACAAACACAGCCCTCTCCACTCTTCTCAATAGTTCCCATAACAATTAAGGTTACATTTCCAACTCTATAGCCAATTTTATCAATTAAATCATCAACCTTAGGATTTATATTATAGACTCCTCCTTCTAAGACAACCCTCTCATTAATTATATCTTCTCTCTTAGATAGTGGCTTTATCTCCTCCTCTATGCCAAAGGATAGAGCTAAGGTAGGATTTGGGTCACAATCTACAGCTATAACTCTATACCCATTCTTTTCAAAGAGTTTTATCAGGTTAGAGGCTATAAATGTCTTTCCTACACCTCCCTTACCAACAATAGCTATTTTCATGATTTTTAACCTTTATATTTTTGTATATCTTCTAAAAGGGTGTCACACATCTTTATAACATCTCTTAAGCTCTCTTTTAAAACTTCTACTGGATCTGTACCTTCCTCAGTTATGATAACAAACTTTGGATTTGAAATATATCTCCCAGTCTCAGGGTTTAAGAGAGGATGCTCAATATGGTAAGATGCCATCTTTACTCCTTTTTTTGTTAACAATATATCTTTTAAAAGGTTTGGTAGAGAATGATCTTCTCCAACCAATTCAACCTCTAATAAGTTATCTTTCCTCTCCAGTATCTTTACCTCCATCTTCTCCCTCCAGGAAATATTTTTTAGCCAACTCTATACTTTTATTTAGAACTATTCTTCCTTCCTCAACTCTAAAGAAGCCCTTTTCTAAGGCTTCCTCTATAACATCCTCTGGTGGAACTCCATTTATATAGGAGACTAAGACAACCAAGTTTTTAACAGGCTTAGAGCCAAGCCTTGAAAATCTAAGCTCATTACTTATATTAAAGAGATTCTCTAAAATGCTGTTAAAAGTGTCTATATCTACATCTGTTTTTATATAGCTTTCATCCTCATTATAGATAACCTTATAGCCTAAAGCTTTTAAGGTTTCCATTACCAACTCTTTATTAACAGGATACTTTAACTCTGAAAGATAATACTTATATAACCCTCTTTTGTCAGGATTATACTTATTCTTAATTTTATAAATTAAGCTCATCACATTTCTATAGTTCTCTTTTAAGGATTCTTTATCATAGCCATAGATGGAAACCTTAACCCTTCTATCTTTAGACTCAACTGTACAATTTAAACCCATCTTTTCCAGTGCTCTACAAAGTTCTAAAATTTCCTCATCTCTTTTTACTCTAAAGGCTACATCTCTCTTTATCATGCTGTAACACCCTTATAAAGTAAATATAGTAATATAACTGTCCCATGCCTTATTAACCTTGAAATAAAAACAGCTATCATATACTTATTAAAAGGCATCTCAAAGAGGCCACAAACCCAACAGATGGCTTCAAAAGGAATAGGGGTGAAGCTAACTATTAAAACCCCTAAGATTCCATACTTCTCTAAGAACTCTGAAGCCTTTTTAAAATTATCTTCACCAACCAACTTTATTATTAAACCTTCTCCAAACCTCTTAGCTAAGAAATATGTAACCATAGCTCCTAAGTTACTTGCTACAGTTGAGATAATCAAAACTAAAAACCAGTTTAAGCCAAGTAAAAGAGCTATTGTTATAAAAATTTCAACAGGAAAGGGTTGAAAGATAGGTTCAGAGAATCCAATAATAAATATTCCCAAGTAGCCATATTCCTTAACTAAATTTAGAAAGATTTCTTTTAAATTCATTCTTTTTTACCTTCTTCATATTCCCTATCTATCTCTAACCTAACACAACCTGTTCCTAAGAATATTGGCTTTCCAACAATGACATTCTCTATAACTCCTTTTAACTTATCAACCTCTCCCTTTTCAGAGGCTGAGTATAAGTGCTTAACAGTCTCTTCAAATGCTGCCCTTGCTAAGACACTTCCCTTTTCTCCAGCCACTCCATGCCTACCTATTGGCTTAACCTCACCATCAGCTGTCATCATGTCAGCAACTAACATTAGATGCCTTATATCAACCTCTAACCCTTGCTGTTCTAAAGTATTCTTCATCTCATTTATTATAGCATTCCTTGCAGCCTCTATTCCTAAAACTTCTTGAATTTCAATAATATTATTTGTTATGGTTCTTCTTGTATCTACTCCCTCTATTTTAAACACTTCTCTTAAGTTAGATCCTTGAGTATGTATTACATACTCTCCAGTTTTGTCATCCTTTTTAACTAAAACCCTTGTTATTCCTGGGATTCCCTTTAGTAATATATTCTTAATCTTAGGAATTCTCTTTCTCAATGACTTAACTGAAGGAGTCTTTACTTTTAAGTATAGAATATTTCCTTCTCTTTCAATCTTCACTCTAACCTTCTTTCTAATGGCTTCTTCAATTTCCTCTATATCTAAGCCTCTATCCTCTATAACTTTCTCATCCAACTCAACTTTTATAGACTGTGTCCATAGATCTATTCCTATAGACTTGGCTACATCTTGTAAGGTTAAGCTCTCTATCCTCTTGGCCACTTCTTCAGCCTTCTCTTTATCATACTTATATTCATCTGTTAGATAAACCTCCATAATTGGAGTTGAAGGCTCTTTCCTTGCATCAACTATTTCTATCATCCTTGGCAAACCTAAGGTAACGTTAAGCTCAGCAACCCCTGCATAGTGGAAGGTTCTCATTGTGTTATGAGTTATTAAACCTTCAGCTGTTGTAAATGTTTCTAAACCTTCAACACTTAAGTCATAGACATAGTTGTTGCAATCAACTTCTTCAATAGAAACTATTTCATCCCAAACTACATCTGATTCTACAGCTTTTTTAAGAACTTTTAACTCTTCAACTTCAAACCCTCTCTCCTTAGCAAGTTTTTCAAGGTTTAAGAGATGCCTCTGTAAAGTTAACCTTCCTATCTTCTGATTTTTAATAAATTTCTCTACTTTACATGATGGATATCCTAACTTCTTTGATATATCTAAGAGTATTGTGCCTATTGAAGGAATCATATCTATAGGATCATAGGTAACTTTAGATTCTAAAGACTTAACCAACTTGTTAAGTTCTTCAGCTCTTTTAGGTAGAGAAGAATTAATTTCCTCTGCAAACTTCTTAGCATATATGTGAGAGATTTCAATACCATTTTCTCTCTTAACACAGAATATCCCAAATCTTGTTAGTAATAGTGAGATTCCATCAATAAGTTCTTTAAATTGTGAATAAATCTTAATTTTCTTTTTTTCAACATCCACTTTTCCATTTCCATCAAAGTATCCTTGTAATAATCCTCTAACAAATTCCTTTTCAGAGCTAAATACAAAATCAGGAATTCTCTTCTCTTTTTTATCAAAGTTTTGGATAAGTTCACTTAATACTGGAGAGTAAAGTTTTATTTCATAACCTACTTCTAACCTAATTCCAAGCTTTTCTGCAAGTCTCTTAACTATTTTAACAACTTCTCTATTTTTATTGGGTATAGATATGAAATACTTTGTTGAGTAACCATCTGCAAGATACAAGCCTAAGAAGTATCCAAAATCAAAGTCTAACTTAAGAGTTCTATTTGTTGAGTAGTTAGTGAATTCACCAAGATCAATTTCAGAGATACAGTTTAGTGGCATATATCTTATTGCTGGAATTCTGTCTCCAATTTTAAGTTCTCTACCCTCAATAGGAACTACTCTATTATCCTTCCTAACAACAAAGGAATGGTATGGAGTTGCTACTATTGTCCTTCCTGATCTTGTTTTAATCTTTATAAGCTTTCCATTGAATTTATGCCTTATAACACTTATAATTCTCTTCCAATGAACCTTTTCATCTTGGTCTAAGCTTAGTGCATAGATCTCTACAGGTAGATCGCAGATCTCATGAACTCCTTGTTTAATGAACCCAAATTTATCTATACATTCATCAACAAATTTACCTATCTCAACTATTCTAACATTCTCTCCTTCTTTAACTATTATCTTCTCATCATAAGGTAGAGACATCTGTGTACCTGGCTCTCCAATGGATTGAGCAGCTACAATTCCAACAGCTTCATAAGGTTCTATTAGAGCATTTTTATAGGATTTTACAACTTCATCAATTATCTCCTCTATCATCTCTTCAGTTAAGCCCTCTTCCTTAGAAAGTTTTTCAAAAAGTTTATTTTTTAAAGAGTCTGGGATATCTAAGCTGTAAATTCTTTCCCTTAGCTTCTCTATATCCATCATTATCCCTCTCTACTGGCTGTATTTCATCTTAACCTTATCTATAATTCTATCTATATTGACAGCCTCCCCTCTATCTGCTAACATTGGATCTACTCCATCCTCTCCATATCTAAATTGAACCACTATTCCCCTTGAATCTCTAACTGTAAAGTCAAACTCAGACTTTAAGTCTTGTAGAGCATTAATTAACCTTCTCTGCATATAACCAGACTGAGCTGTTCTAACTGCTTGGTCAACTAACCCTTCTCTTCCTCCAATAGCATGGAAGAAGAATTCAGTTGGAGATAACCCTTTCTTATAACTACTTCTAACAAATCCATGAGCCCTTGCTCCTAAGTCTCCTTTTTCAAAGTGTGGTAACACTCTATCCTTATAACCTCTGAAAATTCTCTTTCCTCTAACTGACTGTTGTCCTATACAAGCTGCCATCTGGGTTATGTTTAAAATCTTCCCTCTTGCTCCAGTTATGGCCATAATTACAGCATGGTTGTCTAAACCAAGATATCTCTCAGCAATCTCTCCAGCTTTATCTCTTGCTTCTCTTAAGACTCTCATAATATGAGCTTCCCTTGACTCCTCTGGGCTCATCCCTGGGAGTAGTTCAAGCTCTCCCTTTTCATACTGCTCTATAATTTCATCAACCTTCCTCTCAGCTTCATCTAAAACCTTCTCAATTTCTCTTAAAGCCTCTTCTGGGAGATCTTCATCATCTATTCCAGTTGTGAATCCTCTTAACATCAATGTCCTTATAGCCATCTTTGTAGAGGAATCTAAGAACTTCCTTCCAGCTTCAGGACCAAATTCTTTAACAATTGTATGCAATATTAACCCTGACTCTGCTCCATAACCTTTTTTGTCAATAACTCCTTTAACAAGCTCTCCATCCTTTATAATTACATAGGCATCATATTCACAGTTCTCCTTCTTACAAGAGTCACATTTTCTACAGATATTAGCCTTATATCTTAAATTAAGTCCTTTTGGTAAAGCTTTACTAAAGATCTTCTTCCCTGAATAGAGAGGAATACCATTCTCTACCTTATCAGGCTCCCAGAGCTCATCCTTAATTCCACCACTTCTTAATATTAAGGTGGCTTCATCCTTTGTGAAGTAGTTAGATGTCAATATATAAGCTCCTGAGATGAAGTCATGGATAGCTCCAATTATTGGCCCTCCAAATCTTGGAGAGAGGATATGTTTCTCAACAAGCATTAGGGTTTCTGCCTCAGCCCTTGCCTCTTCAGTTTGAGGAGCATGTAAGTTCATCTCATCTCCATCAAAGTCAGCATTGTAAGGAGGACAGACACAGAGGTTATGTCTAAATGTTCTATAAGGAAGAACTCTAACCTTATGCCCCATAATAGACATTCTGTGGAGAGAAGGCTGTCTGTTGTATAAAACTATATCTCCATCCATCAAGTGCCTCTCTACTATATCCCCCTCTTTTATATTCTCTACCCAAAAGTCTTTATTATTCTCATCTAACTTTATTCTATACTCATGAACCATTCCATCTCTTCCTACAATTTGCCTTATTATATACTTAGCCCCTGGGTGCTTATTTGGCCCATTCTTTATTAGCTCTTTAATCTTCTCTATATTGTACTTAGTAACCTTCTCAGGGACAGTTAGTTCCTTAGCAACAACCTCAGGAACTCCAACCTCATTAATACTTAAGCATGGATCTGGAGAAATAACAGTTCTTGAGGAGAAATTAACCCTCTTTCCTGCTAAGTTGTATCTAAATCTTCCTTCTTTTCCTTTTAACCTCTGAGCTAAAGTTTTTAAAGGCCTTCCACTCCTGTGCTTAGCTGGAGAAATTCCTGGAAGCTCATTATCAAAGTAAGTATCTATATGATACTGTAAGAGGCTCCAAACATCTTCAACAACCAAGTTAGGAGCTCCACTTTCAATATGCTCCATCAATCTATTGTTTGTTCTAACTATTTCAACCAACTTATGGGTTAGATCATCTTCACTTCTCTCTCCAGTTTCTAAGGTTATGGATGGCCTAACAGTTACTGGTGGAACAGGAAGGACAGTTAAAACCATCCACTCTGGCCTAGCTACTTTAGGATTTAAGCCAAGTAAAATACAGTCTTCATCTGGAATCTTTTCTAATATCTCCCTAACATCTGCTGGTGACAGCTTAATTTCAGCCCCTTCCTCTATTCTGTAGAAAGATGAAGGTTTTTCAAATTTGATTTCCCACTTAACCTCTCCACAGTATGGACAGACAGAAATTTTAGAAGCCTCTTGATAAGTTTCTTTACAAGCTTCCCACTTGTTTCCTCCTTCTCTCTCCAACTTCTCCATCTTTTCTAAGATCTCTCTCCTCTTATTCTCAGGAATTAATATTCTGCCACAGTGAGGACAGACAGCTTTTAAAATCTTATAGATGGTTTTAGCAAATCCAACATGAATAATAGGTTTAGCTAACTCTATATGCCCAAAGTGTCCAGGACACTCTCCTATCCTTCCTCCACAGGTTTTACATCTTAACCCAGGGTCAATAACCCCTAATCTTGGGTCCATTAAACCTCCTTCTATTGGATAACCATCTTCATCATAAGTATCAGGAGTTACAATCTTAGCTACTGACATCTTTCTAATATAGTCTGGAGAGAGAATTCCAAACATTATTTCCTTTAACTCCTTTGGGAGATCCATAATTTTCACTCCTCATTATTTTTCTTGTTTTTTATCTTTTCTATAAATTCTGGGAAATCTTCAAGCTCAACCTTGTCCTTAACTCTAAACTTAGGACTTATACACATACTCTTTAACTCATCAACTAACAATTTGAAGGCATAAGGAATTCTGATCTTAGCCATCTTTCTATCTACAAATGGGCTTTCCACTTCTCCACAAACAGGACAATATTTAATTTTTCTTCTAAAGTCAAAGATTGCAAAGTCTCCACAGTTTGAGCAAATATAGACATCATAAGGATCAGATTCATCCAATAGCCTCTCCTTTAACAACATAGCTGCTCCATGTCCAATTAAGACATCTCTCTCCATCTCTCCAAATCTTAAACCTCCCTCTCTTGCCCTTCCCTCTGTTGGTTGTCTTGTTAAAACTTGTACTGGCCCCCTGCTTCTTGCATGTATCTTTCCTGCAACCATGTGGTGTAACTTCTGATAGTAGATAACTCCAATGTAAATTTCAACCTCTAACTTCTTTCCAGTCTTACCATCATACATAACTTCTCTTCCATGGTGTTTAAAGCCCAACTTCTCTAAAGCCTCTCTTAAGCTCATCTCTTCTTCTCCATTGAATATAGTCCCATCTATCCTTCTTCCTTCTAAGGATCCAACTTTTCCTCCAATCATCTCTAATAACTGTCCTACTGTCATTCTTGATGGAATACCATGAGGATTAATAATTATATCTGGAACAATTCCACTCTCAGTAAATGGCATATCTTCCTGATTAACCAATAAACCTATAACCCCCTTTTGCCCATGCCTTGAAGCAAATTTATCTCCAAGTTCAGGAACCCTTAAGTCTCTAACCTTAACCTTAACTAACTTATTCCCCTCCTTTGTTTCAGTTATCATAACCTTATCAACATAACCCTCTTCTCCATGCCTAACACAGACAGAAGAATCTCTCCTCTGAGGCTTAATTTGAATTGTAATATCATACTCTTCCAAGAACCTTGGAGGGGATGTTTTTCCAACTAAGACTTCTCCACTCTTAACAAAGCTTTCAACAGAAACTATTCCATCCTCTTCCAAGTTTTTATAGAGCTCATCTGGCTTATTCCCTCTAACTTCCTTACTTGGAATCTCTATTTTATCCATCTGCCCTCCAGGGTATCTTCTTTCACAGGCTTCATAAGTTCTGAAGAAGGTACTTCTTCCTAAGCCTCTATCAACAGCTGATTTGTTGAAGATGATAGCATCTTCCATATTGAAACCTTCATAACTCATAATAGCTACTACAAAATTCTGCCCAGCTGGCCTTTCATCAAATCCTAATATATCTTGATGTTTTGTTTTAACAATTGGAACCTGAGGATAGTGTAAGTAATGCCCTCTTGTATCCATTCTCCACTTAATATTACTCATTGGAAATCCTAAGGATTGCTTACCCATTGCAGCTGCCATTGTAATTCTTGGAGCAGAGTTATGCTCTGGATAAGGAGCAATTCCTGCACCTATTCCTAAGATGGTGAGAGGATTTATCTCTAAGTGTGTGTGTTTCTCATTCAACTCTTCCTCAGAGACTGCAATGTAAGCATTTTCCTCTTCCTCAGCATCTAAATACTCTATAACCCCTTCCTTAACCAAGTCATCAAATGTAATTTCTCCTTTCTTTAATTTCTCTATATGCTCTTCAGTTAGCTTAGGCTTACCATTCTCAACTACAATTAAGGGTCTAACAATCCTACCAGCATCAGTATTAATATGGATATCATTGTTTTCTTCATGATAGGCAACAGTTGTATACTTAGGAATTAACCCCTTTCTTCTTGCCTCTCTAATCTGTTTAACAAACTCCTCTGGCTTATCAGTGGTTCCTATCAATTTACCATTTAGGTAAATATTTACTTCCAAGATTTTCACCTAAAAATTGTTCTATGTAAATTTCATTATTTCTATAGACTTTAAAAATTCAATGACTTCCTTCTCATCCTCTTTCTTGGTTATCTTAGCCATTATAGCAAAGTTCTTAACCAAACCACAGTTTTGCCCCTCAGGAGTTTCAGATGGACAGATCTTTCCCCAGTGTGTTCCATGTAATTCCCTTGCCTCAAAGTGTGGCTGAGACCTTGAGAGTGGAGAAACAATCCTTCTAAGCTGTGAGTTTGTTGCTAAGTAACTTGTTCTATCTAAGAGCTGGCTAACCCCAGTTCTTCCACCTATCCATGTTCCAGTAGCCATGGCTGAGTTAATTCTATCTGTTAATAGATCTCCTCTAACAGCTGCCTTAATTGAAGGCTCTTTATTCCTTGTACATTGCCTCTCCAATTGATATTTCATATCCTTAACAAGAGCTGAGAATGCATCCCTAAACAGATCTTCTAATAGATCTCCAGCTAACTTAACCCTTTTAAATGCTAAGTGATCCTTATCATCCTCAGTTCTGTATCCAAAGTGTAACTCTAAAACATTCCTTGCCATGATGCCAAGGAATTTAATTTTTTTGTAAAAGCTCTCTTCAGTATTTCCTAAGTGAGGCAGGAGATAGTTACAAAGAACAGATTTAGCCCTTGCAATTCTTTTCTCTTTTGTTTGATTTGGAACTATCTTCTTCCCTATAAAGTCAAGAGCTTCCTCCTGTGTATTTATATTATACTCCTCCCTAATCTCCTGAATATTTAAGAGAATTTCCATAACAAACCTTTCATCATTAACAGCTTCAATAATCTCTCTATCTGTCTCTGCTCCTAAGGCTCTCATGAGAATAACAAAAGGAACACTGCCAGTTACCCCTGGGAAGTTGGCATAGATTAAACCATCTGGATACTTCTCCAAGGAACAGAGGGCTCTAAAACCTGATCTTGTTGAGAAGATCTTAGCAACATCAACTAACTTCCCACTCTTCTCAGTTTTCTCACAAATAATTCTATTAGGAATTAAGTCTTCCTGTGAAATTAAAACCTTCTCAGTACCATTTATGATAAAGTAACCAAATCTATCCCTTGGATCCTCACCCATCTTTATAATTTCCTCTTCACTCTTCCCATATAAGAGGCAAATCTTAGAACCAAGCATGACAGGAAGTTCTCCAATATAAACATCTAATGTTTCCCCTTCTCTCTCCTCTCCTTCTTTCCCATAGATAGGAGTCATCTCTAAGTAGATAGGGACAGAGTAAGTTATCTCCCTAATCCTTGCTTCCATTGGTGTTATCTCTCTAATAGAGCCATCAGCTTCTTTTATTATTGGCTTTCCTAACTTTATTTTACCAAATTTAACCTTAAAACCTTCAGGAATATCTGTATCAACATATCCAATTTCATCTACTATCTTTTGTAATCTGTTCTCAACAAAATCATTGTAACTTTCTAATTGATGCTCTACTAAACTGTGTTCTTTAAAATAGGCATCTATCAATGTGTATTTATCCATGGCATCACCAAAAATTAGACAATTCTTTTTATAACTAATCTATATGCCACAAAAGTGCCAGCTGTAGGACTTTCCCTTATGATCTTAACAACATCTCCTTCCTTAGCCCCTATCTCTTGAATAACTGGATCATCCTCATAGATCTTAGGAAGCTGTTGAATTTTAATTCTTAATTTTTTTAATAGCTCTTCAACTTCTTCCTTACTCAAAATTTCATGTTTTGGCACTAATATATGATCAGTGACTTTCATAAATCCTACCTCTCTTTTAGAGATTTCCTAATTAAGAAATAAAAGAGATAAAATAGGAATTCCAAAAATGAAGCATCTAACTAAATAATTTGTTGTTATATATATTTTTTACTATCATTTGTTAATTTAAATTCTTTTTATGTGTATTCTAATCTCATATTTCTCTCCAGTTGGGGTTTTTATCTCCCAATCCTTTGAATAGTCAGAGCTTTCTATATCACTAAGTTCTCCTCTAACCTCTTTTTCAATAATTTTTATATATTTATCCTCAAATTCTAAGCCCTCTATCTTAAACTTAATTCTCTCCTCTATATCTAAGTCTAACTCTTTCCTCATGGCTTGAATTCTCCTTATAACCTCTCTCATTAATCCCTCTTTTAGTAACTCTTCATCTATCTCAGTGTTTATAAAGACTGTTCCCTTACTAAACTCAACTCCAGCTATATTGTCAGGAATCTCTACTTTAATACTTACATACTCAGGCTTAATTTCATAACCATCTATTATAACAGAGCCTTCCTTTAACTTTTCCATCAACTCTTTCCCATCAACCTTCATTAAGGCTTCAACAACCTTTGGAACTTCACTTTTGTATCTCTTACCAAGCTCTCTATAGTTAGGTTTAACAATGTATTTACCTTCAACCTCTCCAAATTTAATTTCCTTTATATTTCCTTGCTCCTTTATTATATAACCATATTTTTCAACAGCTCTCTTAACTTCTTCTCCTCCAGCTATAATAATTTCTTTTAAAGGATATCTTAAGCTATACTTTATTCTATCCCTTCCTCTATAGATGGAATCAACAATATCCCTAACAATCTCCATTTCCTTTTCTAACTCCTCACTGATAAAGTGCTCATCAACATCTATTGAATACATAAATATAGATTCTTCCATATCCTCAGTTTTTAAATTTTGGTAAATAGCCTCTCCTATATGTGGAGCTACTGGAGCTATAATTTTACAGAGCTTCAATAGGACATAGTATAAAGTTTGATAGGCTGACAACTTGTCTATATCCTCTTTTTCCTTCCAAGTTCTCTCTCTTATTAACCTTATATACCATCTACTTAGGTCATTTAATATAAAGTCCTTTATAGCCCATGTATAAGTATGGAAGTGAGGAATTTCCAAGCTTTCAATAGCCTTCTTTGCCAAGCTATTAACTCTACTGATAATCCACTTATCTTCATCTTTTAAGTGTTTAAAGTATTCTTCATTAGGTTTAAAGTTATCTAAAACCATATAATTGACTGAGAACATATAGGCATTCCAAAGGGTGTTAAATAAGCTTAAAACATCTTCAACTTCACTCCAAACAAATTTTAAATCTTCCCAAACCTTGTTAGCACTTAATAAATAGAATCTTAATATATCAGCTCCATACTTCTCAACAACATCATCAGGGTTAACAATATTTCCTAAACTCTTACTCATCTTTTCTCCATGCTCATCCAAGGTGAAGCCATGCATTAAACACTTCTTATATGGAATGTCATTGAATACTATAGCTGAGAGAGCATGCTGAGAATAGAACCACTTAGTTACTTGGTCATGTCCCTCTGTTATGAAATCTGCTTTTTTCAAGGTTTTGGAGCCAATGGAAGCATAAGGAGCTAAACCAGAGTCAAACCAAACATCTAAGACATCTGGAACCCTCCTCATCTCCCCTCCACATTCACATCTTAAAATAACTTTATCAACTGTTGGCTTGTGTAAATCATCTAACTCAATGTTGTTAATCATCCTCTCCTTCAACTCTTCAACACTTCCTATAACAACATAATTTTTACACTTCTCACAAACCCAAATTGGTAGAGGAATTCCCCAGTATCTTTGCCTTGATATGTTCCAATCTCCAACATACTTAACTCCATTAATATACCTCTGCTCAACCCACTCAGGGATCCACTCAACAGTTTTAGCCTGATCAATAATATTCTCCTTAATCTCAGATATCTTTAAGAACCACTGTTCTGTTGCTCTAAATAGTAGAGGGGTTTTACATCTCCAGCAGTGTGGATAACTATGCTTTATCCTTCCAGCATGGACTAAAAGCCCTTTATTTCTTAGAGTTTCTATAATTTCATTATCAGCATCTTTTACAAACCAGCCCTTCCACTTCCCCTCAGTGTATCTTCCCTGGTCATCTATTGGAGAGTAGATAGGAATATTATACTTCTTAGCAACCTCATAATCCTCTTCCCCATGCCCTGGAGCAGTGTGGACTAAACCAGTACCACTTTCTAAGGTTACATGCTCCCCTAAAATAACAGTATGGACATTCTCTAAGTTGTGAAGCTCTCTTAACTTCTCATTCTCCTCTAAAAGAGGAGGCTCATATTTCAACCCTTCTAATTCTCTACCTTTAACTTTCTTAATTATTTTATAGCTCTCAACTTTAGCTTTCTTTAACACATCTTCTAAGAGTTTCTCAGCAACTATCCAAGTCTCTCCTCCAACATCAACATAGACATAGTCATAGTCAGGATGGACAGCAACAGCTAAGTTAGCCATTAATGTCCATGGTGTTGTTGTCCAAATAATTAAATAAGCATTTTCTTCCTTTAACTTAAACTTAACATAAACTGATGGGTCATAAACCTCTTTATACTCCCCCCTAACCTCATGCTCAGCTAAGGCTGTTTCACACCTTGGACACCAATAAACTACCCTCAAGTCTTTAACCAATAATCCCTTTTCATGAGCTCTCTTTAATGTCCACCATCCAATCTCCATATACTCCTTAGTTATTGGCATATATGCATTATCCCAATCTAACCAAACTCCTAAGTTTTTAAATTGATTCTCCATAATTTCCTTATGCTTTAAGGCAAACTCTTTACACTTCTCTATAAACTTATCTACTCCTATCTTCTCAATCTCCTTCTTGCTCTTAATTCCAAATTCTTGCTCAACCTTAACCTCTATTGGTAAGCCATGCATGTCCCAACCAGCTTTATCTAAGACATTAAATCCCTGCATTCTCTTAAATCTTAAATATGTATCCTTAATAATCTTATTCCAAGCTGTTCCTAAGTGTATAGCTCCAGAACAGTATGGAGGACCATCAACAAAGTAAAACTCTTTATTTTCTTTATTTTTTTCTTTAACTTTCTCATATATCCTATTATTTTCCCAAAATTTCTTTATCTCTTTGTCAAGTTCTCTAAAATTTACCTGTTTCACTCTCTCCAAACCTTTCACCTCAGGGGCTTATTCCTTTAAATATTTACTAATCTTCTTAATTCTATTAACCAACTGCTCAATAAACTTATTTTCTTTACATTCCTCACTTTCACAAGTGCCATTTTCTTCAGGGATATTTTCAATCTCTTCCAAAACTTCTTTATCATCTATTTCTAACTTTTTGTAAATCTCAAGCAATGTTTTCTTTAATTTTAGATCATTTTCTAATAACATGTAGATGAGCTCTTCATAGGGAATTAAACCCTCAATTATATTAAAATGTCTCTTAAAGAGCTTAGTATTGTAGATATATTCTAAAGCTTCCAAAATCTTAATTTTATTGTCCAATCTTAAAATATCAGCAACTATTTTTTGCTCTTCCTCTTCTAATTTTTCAACTTCTTCAATATTATTCTTTAATCTTTCAGCTTCTAATTTAACTCTCAAGTTACTCAACTCTCTTAACTTGTCTTCTCCCAAATTTATTAATTCTTCTTTCTCTTTAATAATATCATTAATATCAGGATATTTCATAAATATCACAACTAAAGTTATGAGACTTTCCTCTTCTTTTTAGATTTGTAATAACCTTTTAAAATAGGTAACTTAGGAAAGTCATCAAGTAATTTATAGTATATACTTCCATATCTCTCACTTATAACCACTATATGAGCTGGGGGGTGTATCTTTCTTATCCTATCTATTGCCTTTGGAGCCTTTTCAGCTATCTTAGCTAAGCATGCAGCTTTACAAGGCTTTTTAACCTCTCCAAGTATCTGCCCAAGAATCTCATCAGCAGCCTCTGGCACTATTATCTTTGGCTTCCCTACAATTGTTAGGTTTGCATGCCTATCAACATCAGCTAAGGCATTCTTTAGCTTTTCATAACTATCTCCTCTAATTAAAATTAAGGTCATACTCATCCCATGTTTTAAATTTTGTGTTTTAGATACTCTTCAAGCATGAAAGGGAAGTCTGCAGCATTCACAAACCTTAACCCAAGCCTCTGAGCCCACTTCTCTATTCCTCCATCACTTGCCACAACAGCAGCATCCAACTCCTTAGCTAAGAGAAGGACATCAAGATCAGGAGCACTATCTAAGGTTCCAACCCTTAAAGCTTCCCTATACTTGTTTCTAAAACTACTTATGTTTTTTGTTAAAACTTTATTTATTATTTCCTCCTTCTTCATCTCAGGATGTTTTTTAGTTAAGTCATAAACCATATTTGAAGATTTTATTATATACTCTTCCCCTATCCTTAACCCTTTATTTATTCTCTCCCTTAAGTCTTTAATATACTCATAAAAAATTTCAGAGGGGAGCTTAATCTCATATCTGTTAGGAGTTTTTTTAACAAGCCATGTATCAACCTTAACTATAATATCCCTTGGACATCCCTCATTTTCTAAGAAGCCTATTAGTTCATTATAGACAGATGGATAAGGAATATGGCAAGAGATATTTAACTTAACCCTTGCCTGAGCTATTAGATCTATAATCTTATTTGTTAGCTCAGTTATACTTTCTAAACCTAAAGCCTTCCTAACTGATGGCTCAGTGAAGGCACTGGTGTCTAAGCAAAACCTCTGTCTATGCATTCTATAAACCTCTAACAAATTCTAATATCTCATTAAATCCCTCCATAGTTTTTAAACTTAACTTCACAACCTTAGCATTAGGATTTATTGTTTTTGCATCTCTAACCATCTTTTCTACATCAGCCCCAACATAGTTGGCTAAGTCTATCTTATTTATAGCTACTAAATCTGAAACCCTTACAATGTGAGGATGCTTAGCTATAATATCATCTCCCTCAGTTGTTGAAACTACCAAGATCCTTTTATGTGCTCCAAGGTCAAAGTCTGTAGGACAAATTAAATTACCAACATTCTCAATAAATAAATAATCTATTTCCTCTAAGTTTAACTCTTCCAATGCATGCTTAACAAGGTGAGCATCTAAGTGACACTCCTTTCCAGTATTTAGAGGAACTACCTCAACATCATATTTTTTAAATCTTTCAGCATCATACTTAGCTATTACATCCCCAGCTATGCAAGCTATTCTATATTCATCTTTCAAGTGCTCAATTAACTTCTCAATTAGTAAGGTTTTTCCACTTCCTATAGCTCCCATGAAGTCAATAGCTTTAACATTATACTTATCTAACAATTTTCTATTTTCTTCAGCAAGTCTCTTATTAGCCTTAATTATGTCTTTAGCAATTTCAATAACCCCAATTTTATGCATTAATATCACCTATAGTAATTTTAGGAGATAATAAAAAATTTTAATAGTTTATATTGAGCTTACCTAATTATTTAATCTTTGAGTAAAATAGTTCAAAAAATTTAATTTTTTAAAACTTTTAAAATAGATTCTCTCATCACTTCAATGTTAGGCTCAACTCCAGTCCAAATTTTAAAAGCCTCAGCTCCTTGGTAGATAAGCATGCCTAAGCCATCTATGGTTTTAGCTCCAACCTTCTTAGCTTCCTTTAGTAGTGTTGTTTCAAGCGGGTTATAGACAAGATCCATAACAACCATATCTTTCCTTAACCTCTCTTTACTAACTATTGGTTTTTCATTAACATTTGGATACATTCCAACAGGAGTGGCATTTATCACTATATCAACATCTTCTAAATCAACATTTAAGTCAGAGTAGCCAACTTCCCTATTAAGCTTTTCCTCTATCTCCTTGGCCAACTTTTTAGCCTTCTCAAGGGTTCTATTTGCTATAACTACAAAGTTATCTTTTGCAAGTTCAAAAGCTACTGCCCTTGCAGCCCCTCCAGCACCAAAGATAACTATCTTTTTATCTTTAACTTTCCCTATCTCCTCTTCTAAAGCTCTTCTTGCTCCTATTCCATCAGTGTTATAGCCAATAGCTATATCATCTTCAATCTTTACAGTATTGACAGCACCTATTAGCTTAGCTTCTTCACTCAACTGATCTAAATACTTTATTATCTCCACCTTATGAGGAATGGTTACATTAAAGCCAACCATTCCAAGAGCTTTAGCTCCATCTACAACAAACCTTAACCTCTCTGGCTTAACATCAAAGGCTAAATAAACATAGTTTAGATTTTTATCTTTAAATGCTGCATTGTGCATAACTGGAGAGAGGGAGTGTTCAACAGGATGCCCTATTAAGCCTACAAGCTTGGTTTTAGCATCCATATTATAACCTTTTTATAATTTCTTCAGCCATCTCAAAGGTTTTTAAATTCCCTCCTAAGTCTGGAGTTGTTAGTCCAAGGGCTAAAACTTCTTCTAAAGCCTTCTCTATTCTATTAGCTGTCTCATGCTCTCCAAGATATTTTAGCATAAGGACAGCACTTAATATAGTTGCTGTTGGGTTAGCTATTCCCTTTCCAGCTATGTCTGGAGCTGAGCCATGGACAGGCTCAAATAGCCCATGCTCATCCCCTATATTGGCTGAAGGAGCTAAGCCAAGTCCTCCAACAGTTCCAGCAGCTCCATCTGATAAGATGTCTCCAAATAGGTTAGAGGTAACAACAACATCAAACACATGAGGCTTTGTTATGATATACATGTTCATAGCATCTATATAGTAGTCTTCTACCTTTATGTCCTTATATTCTTGAGCTACTTTATAAAAGACTCTTTTAAATAAACCATCAGTAACCTTTAGAACATTGGCTTTATGGGCACAAGTCACTTTTCCCTCTTTCCCTTCCTTTTTTCTCTCTCTTGCTAATTCAAAGGCAAACTTAAATATTCTCTCAGAGGCTTTCTCTGTTATTACTCTTGTAGCTGTTGTTATTCCCTCATCAATCTCTGCCTCTATTCCCTTATAAAGTCCTTCTGTATTCTCCCTCACAATTACATAGTCTATATCATCCCTTAAGCACTTAACCCCTTTATAGGATTTAACTGGCCTAACATTGGCATATGTATCTAAGATGTGTCTAAGCTTAACTATAACATCAGCAGCTGTTTCTCCAGCAGCTCCAAAGAGAACAGCTTCACTTTCTAAAGCTTTCTCTATGGTTTCCTCTGGAAGAGCCTTCCCAGTTCTTTTATAAACCTCATCTCCAGCTTCAGCATAGATGAATTCAAAATCTAAGCCAGTAGCTTCTAAAACCTTTATTGTTGCAGGAACCACTTCTTTCCCTATCCCATCTCCCTCAATGACACATATCTTATGAGCCATCACTAACCACCAATAACCTTTTACTTCAAAAAAGTAAAAAGTAGGTAATAAAATTTTAGGTTGGTCTATTATGTTCTTCCTTGGAGAAACTGCTCACATCTCTGGTTTGTGTCATAGTATAGTTAGAGGAGAACTTTATAACACTTGCCCCCTATCCTGTAGATATTGTTATGCTAAGTGGTATAGAGAGGAAAAAGAAGGAGAGAATAAAAAGATTTTTAAATTAATCAATTTACTGAAGGATATTGATTTACCAATAACTCCAGTTAGATTTTCAACCCTCTCAGACCCTCTTTTAAAACCAAGATTTTTTAATAAGGTTATAAAGCTCATCTTGAAGTATGAGATTCCAATTATAATAAATACAAAGCTCTATAGAAGAGAGGTAATAGGTACTTTAAAAGAGCTCTCAGATCTCTGTGTCTTACAAGTTAGTATCCCTTCCCTAACCCAAGTAGAGGAGTTAGAGAAAGTTCCAGTAGAGGATAGATTTAAATTGATAGAAGAGCTTTCTGATTATCTACCAATAGCTGTTAGGCTACAGCCCTTTATCCCAGGAATTAGTGATAAAGAGTTAGAGAACTTTTTTAAGAGGATTGAGTTAGCTAATCTATTAATAGTAGAATTTTTAAGGGTTCCTGAAGAAGAGCTAAGTTTTTATAAAAAGTTTGAGCCAAGTGTTAGCTGGGAAAAATATTTACCTAAGGCTAACTTATTAACCCCTTCACTAAGCTACAAGATAAAAATTTTAACTAAAGTTAGAGAGCTTTGTAATGACTATGAAATAAAGCTAACAACCTGTAAAGAGGGATTATTTAACTTTCATGATAATATAGATTGCTGTGGCTTTGAATTTCTAAAAGTTCCCTATAAGAGGAGAGCTACATTATATGATGCTTATGCCCTACTTAAGGAAAAGAAGAGAGTTGAGATAGAGGAGTTTTTCAAATATTGTGAAAAAAGATTTTTGTCTGGGAAAACCTTGGAGGAATATCCTAAGTGGTATGCTAAGCCATTTATAAAGCATGAGAAGAGGTTAAGAAAGCTGTTAATGTCAGAAGTATTAAATTATTTAACTCCACTAATTAAGGTTGAAAACTCTCATCTAACATTAAGTTCCTTCTCTCCAATCTTCTAAATACTTTTTCTGCTCTTCTGTTAGTTCATCTATCTCAATTCCCATAGACCTTAGCTTTAACTTAGCTATCATTAAATCTTGCTCATAAGGAATTCTATAAACCCTTGGCTCCAACTCTTTATAATGCTCTTTTATATACTCTGCTGCCAATGCTTGGTTAGAGAAACTCATATCCATAACTTCACATGGATGCCCATCAGCACAGACTAAGTTAACTAACCTACCATCTCCTAATAAATATAGTTTTTTACCATCCCTTAATTTGTATTCTCTAACTCCATTTCTAACTTCTTTAATTTTTTCAGCCAACTCTTCCAAATCTCTCTTATTTATCTCATTATCAAAGTGGCCAGCATTTGCTAAGATAGCCTTATCCTTCATCTTTACCATATGCTCTTTTCTAATCACATCCTTACAGCCAGTTGTTGTTATAAAGATGTCTCCATACTTAACAGCCTCTTCCATCTTCATAACTCTAAATCCATCCATCCTTGCCTCTAAGGCTCTTATTGGATTAACTTCAGTAACTATAACCTCTGCTCCCAAGCCTTTAGCTCTCATGGCTACTCCTCTACCACACCAACCATAGCCAGCAACAACAACAGTTTTACCAGCAATTAGTAAATTTGTAGCTCTTATTATCCCATCTAAGGCACTCTGTCCTGTCCCATATCTATTATCAAATAAATATTTTGTATAGGCATCATTCACATCCATCACAGGGAACTTTAAAGCTCCTTCTTTTTCCATGGCCTTTAACCTTATAATTCCTGTTGTTGTTTCTTCACAGGCTCCTCTTATCTTCTCTATAAGCTCTGTCCTTTTAGTATGGACTAAAAAGATGAGATCACAGCCATCATCTATTATAATGTCTGGCTCATGGTCTAAAACTCTATTTAAGTTTTCATAATACTCTTCTCTTGTCTCTCCTCTCCATGCATAAACATGCATTCCCTTCTTAGCACATGCAGCTGCTACATCATCTTGAGTAGAGAGAGGGTTACAGCCAGTTATAGCTATCTTTGCCCCACCTTCCATTAAAGTCTCTGCTAAAACAGCTGTCTTAGCCTCAAGGTGTAAAGCCATTCCAATGGTTAATCCTTTAAAAGGCTTCTCTTCCTTAAACCTCTCTCTTATTAGTGAGAGAACAGGCATATGCTCCTTAGCCCACTCTATCTTTCTCTCTCCCTCTTTCCAGAGGTTTATGTCTTTAACCTTATACATAGTAAAGCCCTCCCAAAGTTGTTAAGTTAAAAAATTTATAAAAACTATTTTTCTAAATAATATATAAAAACAAGCATTTTAGGTGAGAGCTATGAGGTTTGTGGTTGGACACAAAAATCCAGATACAGATAGTATAGTATCTTCTATAGTCTTAGCCTATTTCTTAGACTGTTATCCAGCTAAGTTAGGGAAGATAAACCCAGAAACAGAGTTTGTTTTAAGAAAATTTGGAGTTATGGAGCCTGAAACTATTGAGAGTGCCAAAAATAAAGAAATTATTTTAGTTGACCACTCAGAAAGGAGCCAGAGCTTAGATGATTTAGATGAAGGGAAGTTAATAGCTATTATTGACCATCATAAAGTTGGTTTAACAACCTCTGAGCCAATTATATACTATGCTAAGCCTGTAGGAAGTACAGCAACAGTTATAGCTGAGCTTTACTTTAAGAAAGCTCTTGACTTAATAGGAGGAAAGAATAAGGAGCTAACTCCTGACTTAGCTGGCTTACTGTTAAGTGCTATCCTCTCTGATACTGTTCTCTTCAAATCTCCAACAACTACAGAGTTAGACAAGGAGATGGCTAAAAAATTAGCTGAGATAGCTGGAGTTAAGGACATTGAAAGCTTAGGTTTAGAAATCTTAAAGGCTAAATCAGTAGTTAGTAAGATGGAGCCAGAGGAAATTATTAAGATGGACTTCAAGGACTTTAACTTCAATGGTAAGAAGGTTGGAATAGGGCAAGTTGAAATTATAGATATAAGTGAAATAGAGGATAAGAAGAAGAGAATTAAAGAGTTGTTGGAAGAGAAGCTAAAGAGTGAAGGTTATGATCTTATCTTGTTTATGATCACTGACATCATGAAGGAAGGTAGTGAAATTTTGGTTATAGGAAATAAGGAGATGTTTGAGAAGGCATTTAATGTTAAGTTAGAAAACAACTCTATCTTCTTACCAGGAGTTATGTCAAGGAAGAAACAAGTTGTTCCTCCTTTAGAGAGAGCTTATCAGTGATTTTCATGAACTTTTCTAATTTTATCCCTGAGCACATGGAGAGAAGAGGGAAGATAGTCTTAGAGGAAAATTTAAGGATAATAGAAAGAGTTTTAGAACAAAGATCTGTCCCTGAGGAAGGGATTAAAGAAGAGCTAATAGAGTTGTTATTAACCAAGCTCTCTTTAATGGACACTGATAAAGACCCAAGGGCTATAAGGATAGGGGAGAGAGAAGCAAGAGTTTGGAGCAAGTTACAGGAGAGAAGTGTCTTCTATTTTAACCATGGAGTAGGAAGAAGTGGGAATTTAATAGACCCTCAACCTAAGGCTCCAGGAGCAAGTATTATGTATAAGCTAACTAACCAACTTTTAACAAGCTTTTTAAAAAAACTTGGCTTGAAGGTTAAAGCCTTTGCCACACCTGTAGCCACTGGCTTGTCCCTCTCTTTATGCCTCTCAGCTCTGAGAAGGAAGTATGGGATTAGAGAAGTTATTTACCCATTTGCAGGGCATAAGAGTCCAATTAAGGCCATTTCCTTAGCTGGCTTAAGGATGAGGTTAGTAGAAACTAAGATATTTGGAGACACTGTTAAGGCTCCAGTTGAAGATATAGAGAAAGCTATAAAAAAGGATAGATGTGCTGTTCTCTCTACCTTAACTTTTTTCCCACCAAGGGAAGAGGATTTAGTTGAGATTGCTAAGCTTTGTGAAGAGGAAGGAGTTCCTCATATAGTAAATGGAGCCTATGCTATACAAAATAACTTTTATTTAGATAAGTTGAAGAAAGCCTTGAAATATAGAGTTGATGCTATAGTAAGCTCAACAGATAAGAATCTATTCACACCAATAGGAGGAGGAATTATCTATAGTAAGGATGAGAAATTTTTGAAGGAAATTTCTCTATCCTATCCTGGAAGAGCTTCAGCCAACCCTATAGTAAATACTTTAATCTCTCTATTAGCAATTGGCTTTAAGAGATATAAAGAATTAATGAAAGAGCAGAAGGAGAGTAAAGAGCTCTTGGATAAGCTTTTAACTGAGCTTGCTGAGGAAAAAAATGAAAAGCTTTTAGAGGTTAAGAATCCTATAGCTTCAGCCATCACTACAAAAAAAGATCCTATAGAGCTTGCTGGAAAGCTTTACAACTTAAGGGTTACAGGCCCAAGGGGAGTTAGAAAGGATGACAAGTTTGGGACAAGTTACTTAGGAGTTTATAAGTATAACTATATTGTTATTAATGCTTCCATTGGAGTTAGGAGAGATGATATTTATAAGGTTGTGGAGAAGCTTAGGGAGGTTATTTGAAGTTACATTTTGAATATCTGAGTTCTATTTTTTCATATTTTTCAGGATTTATATTTTTGAGATATTCAAAGTATAATTCCCAATGTTCTTTGTTATCCAATCTTGGCCCAAGAGTGATATCTTCAATGTAGTCCCTTAAATCCTTTTCTATTTCAACATATAGCTTTGGTGGAGTATGAGTTTCATCTAATTTTATTTTATCCTTATGGAATTTTAAGTTATAAACCTTTACAACTCTACATTCTTTCTCTTCTTTGTAATATTTGGATTTTACTAAGTATCTAATTTCATCTAATATAGCTCTTACAATTATCTTTACCGTTTCATAGATTTCTGGGTCTTTACCAATAAGATCTTTTAATGACCCTACTAACTTATCTATGTCTTCTAAGGTTTTTAATAACTTTTTAAATCTTTCATCTTTATTGTTTTCATCTTCATAGATTACATAATATAGACAATATATATCTTTAATATTTCTTTCAAACTCAATATTTTTAGAAATTATAATATTTTTATAAACTTCGGAATAGTCATGTTCATAATCAAAAAAATCTTTTTTTATGCCTATACAAACTCCTTTAGCTTCTTCGTTATTCTCATCTTTTCCATAAGTTCTCCATAAGAATAAATTATCTCCCTCGACTACAAAACTTCCGATAAATACTTGAAACTCCATATCTTCCTTAAAATTTTGCACATCTTGTTCATTTTTAATTTCATAAATATCTTTTAAGTTTTTTAAATTTTTATTAACAATTATTCTTAAAAGTGTTTTACCTTCTTCTGGATCATTCATATAAGATACATTGTATAATCTAAAGTAAGAACCATTTAAAAGATTTTTTACAACTGTAGGTTTAGTATAGTGGTAAATTACTCCTTTATCTGAAACAATTAACTCTTTTTTAAGATCTATAATATAAAGTTGTATTTTACATAACAATCCAAAAATTTTTGTAAATATATCTTCATCAATTTTTTCTTTTGAATACAATCTTTGTTTTAAATATTTAAATATGTATATTAAAGGACTATAAAAGTTAGGATCTATTTCTAATACTTTTTTAAAACATTCTATTGCTTCTTTATATTTATCTAATGCTTTTTCATATTTTTTTGATTCCTCCTCGTGTTTACCTAATTTAGCAAGTATAATTCCTTTATAATACCAAGCGGCTGGATTATTTGGATCGAGTTTTATTGCTTTATCAAAACATTCTATCGCTTTTTCATATCTCTCTAATTTATATAACGAATCTGCTTTATAATACCAAGCGGCTGGATTATTTGGATCGAGTTTTATTGCTTTATCAAAACATTCTATCGCTTTTTCATATCTCTCTAATTTATATAACGAATCTGCTTTATAATACCAAGCGGCTGGATTATTTGGATCGAGTTTTATTGCTTTATCAAAACATTCTATCGCTTTTTCATATCTCTCTAATTTATATAACGAATCTGCTTTATAATACCAAGCGGCTGGATTATTTGGATCGAGTTTTATTGCTTTATCAAAACATTCTATCGCTTTTTCATATCTTCCTTCATTATAGTATTTTAAACCTTTTTCATAATATTTTCTTACATCCATATATTCTCACCAAATACGGATAATTAAATATGAAAGTGAAATATACTAATTTATTTAGTCAAATATATATTAAACCTCTGATTTTATTAACCCCTCTAACTTCTCCAAATCAAACAATAAATGGTTTGGCTCTAACCCTACTTCTCCATTAACTCTTTTACAAAAGACACAGTAATATTTATCATAGCCCTTCAACCCAACTAACTCAGATTTCTCTCTAAATCTTTAAAGATGCCATAAATTTCCTTAGCACTTCTCTCTCCACTTAACTTCTACAAATAAGGCTTTATTTTCACTCAACTCTTCTTCAAAATTTTCTTCCTTAAAAAGTCTAAAATACATTGGGGGTATTCCTCCAGTTATGGAGTGGATTTTAACAACTGCTTCTATATCAACATTTTCAAATATTTTCTAACATGTAAAAACTTCAATGGAGACAAACTTTAACTGAGCTATCCTTCTTCCATAGAGAGAACTTTTGTAAAACATTATACTCTTCATAAGCCCAACAAGGGAGCCACAGAGATTATAAAAAATCTGTCATCTAATATTTCATCAATCACATGCTGAAAACTGCTGAAGTATTTTTATCCTCTAACAAGAGAACTCATCAATAACCACTTTTATCAGCTAAAAAATTGAACCAATAGTTTTCATAAACTGTTTTATAAGCTCAGTCTTTCCTACTCTTCTTCTACCATATAAGATCAAAACCTCTTTTTTATCTGACTCATAAAGCTTTTTTAATAGAGCTTCTTCTCTATTTACAAACATTAGGACCACCAAGATTATCTTAGCTAAGATTATCTTGAGCAAGATAATATTTTGTAGAATATATAGAATAAATTAAAATCTTTTTTCTAAAATTTTAAAAGATTTAATGTTTTATTCCCTTATCGTTGCCTTTAATCTTTTTTCCTTTAAAATTAAATCTAAGCCGTCATCAATATTTTTAACAACAATATCAGAGTTTAAAAGTGTTTTTGTCCAAGTTCCTTCATCTCCCAAGACACATATTCCCAAATCAGCATTTTTTAATAATAGTTCGTCATTCGCCCCATTTCCAAAGGCAATGATTTTTTCATTTTTGTATTTTTTCCTAATTTCTTTCAAGATTTCATTTTTTGCTATTTTTTCACTTCCATACTTTTCTTTATCAACTTTAATTCCCTTAATACCAAGCTCATTTTCTATATCTTTTAATGTTCCAAAGGTATCTGCGGAGAGGATAAAAATTTCATGATATTTTCTTAGTTCTTTTATTCGCTTTTTTGTCGAGTCCTTTATAACTCCATCTGTTGCTATTGTTCCGTTTAGGTCTAATATAATTATCATACTCTCACCATGCTATTAGATTTTCTAATAATTATGTTTATATATTCTAATTAAGTACGTTTATATATATGGCACATAAAGGTGATTGTTTGCTTGGGGTGTGTGTTAGAATTAAAAACACGAATCTCATTGAAAAATTTAAACAATTTGAACTCATAGATTGGGGCTTACATTTCTGCCCATACAATAAAAAAATGGAAAATATCATTGGTTTTCACGCCCCAATCGTAGATTTAGGAGATCCAAATAGCAAAGCTCTAAGCGTTTTAAAACATATTGTTGATATAATTTCAGATCATGACTACTTAACACTTCATATAACCAATGGGAAAGACCCAAATATTGATGTTTTAATTTCCAACTTATCTGAATTAGTTGATTATGCAAGAAAAAAGGATGTAAAGATTTGCATTGAAAATTTAAGAACTGGATTTTCATCAAATCCGAATAATTTAATTGAGATAGCTGACGTTACTGGCTGCTTAATAACTTACGATATTGGACATGTTGATTATGAGAACAGAGTTAAATATATAGAGATATTTTCAGATAAGATATATAATGTCCATGTTTATGAATTAGAGATTCCAAAGATTGGACATGTTGCCCCAAAAAATCTTGAAAAACTAAGGCCAACATTAGACAAACTTTTGGATGTTGGTTGTGATTTCTGGCTTATTGAACTGATGGATATTGAGGAAATAATAAGGACTAAAAAGCTGTGTGAGGAATATCTAAAGGAACATAGGTGATTATAATGTATTATATAGATTTTAAAACGTCTTTTAATAAGTTGGAACTCTCAGAGGAAACATTTAAAATTATAGGTGAATTTGGAATAAATTTAAAAGATATTGCAATTGGGGAATTTGCTGGGAAAGATAGTGTTGCTGCAATAATAGAGGCATTTAAGGAATTTGATGCTATACTGCCAGTGGTTGCATTTACTGGGACAGACTATGGAGATAAAAATATATTTTACAAAAATTGGGAGACATTAAATAATAGGATAAAAAATCTCCATAAAGATAAAGTTCTATTACCTTTGCATTTTATGTTTGAACCCAAACTATGGAATGCATTAAATGGGAGATTTGTCTCATTAATTATTAAAAAATTTGGCTTTTACACACCATGCATAGGATGCCATGCATATTTGAGGATTTTGAGGATTCCGTTATCAAAGCATTTGGGAAGAGTGATAATAGGAGGAGAGAGGGTTTATCACAACAGTGATTTTAAGATTGACCAGTTGGAGATGGTTTTGGAAGTGTATGAAAAAATATGTAATACATTTGGTGTTAAATTAGAACTTCCAATAAAATATGTTAAAGAAAACAGTAAAATAAGGGAAATTATTGGAGAGGATTGGAAACAGGGGGAGAGACAATTTTCATGTGTATTCAGTGGAAATTACAGAGATAAAGATGGAAAAATTATATTTGAAGAGGAAAAGGTTAAGAAATTTTTAGATGAATTCATATATCCAGTTTCTGTTGAGATTATTAAAAGAGGATATGAAGGAGATTTTAGATATATTGAAATTGTTAAGGAGTTTATTTAATTTTATTTGTATTTGTTTAAATAAAACTTTGATTACGATTTTTCATTTTTTATTATTTTTTGCCAAAACATTAAATTAAAGTGGTATTATGAGGGCAATACTGGTTTTATTAGATGGTTTAGGAGACAGACCTTCGGAAATCTTAGGCAATAAAACGCCATTAGAAGCAGCATACACGCCAAATTTGGATGAATTTGCAAAAAGAGGGATAACGGGATTAATGGTTCCATATAAAGAGGGGATTCCATTAGGTTCTGAAGTGGCTCACCTTTTACTTTGGGGATACAGTTTAAATGACTTCCCAGGTAGAGGGTTGATTGAAGCACTTGGGGAAGGTATAGAGGTTAAAGATAACGAGATTTATTTAAGAGCAACGTTTGGTTTTGTTGAAAAACATAATGGAGAACTACTTATAAAAGATAGAAGAACAAAAGACATAACAAAAGAAGAGATTGAGGAGCTTATAGACAGTCTACCAACTTACGTTAATGGTTATGAATTTGAACTAAAATATACCCATGATGCACACTGTATTTTAATAATAAGGGAAGAAAATGGATGGATTTCAGATAAAATTTCAGATAGTGACCCATTTTATATGAACAGGCATGTTCTGCAAATCTGTCCAATAAAAAAACTCTGCAAAAGTAGGATGGAATATAACAAAGCAAAATCTACTGCTAAAGCATTAAACGAATATCTAAAAAAGTGCTTTAAAGAATTGGATAACCACGAAATAAATAGAAAAAGGGCAGAAATGGGGAAACAAAAAGCAAACATGCTATTAACAAAATGGGCAGGAAAATACAAAAAAGTAGAACCATTTAGTGAAAGATGGGGGATGAGAGGGGTTGTCATTGGTAATAGTGCAGTGTTCTGTGGTTTAGCGAAGTTTTTAGGATTGGATTATATCAAATGTGGAGATTTTAAAAAGGCAATTGAGATGGCAGTTAACTTAGATTATGATTTCATCCATATCCATACAAAAGAGATAGATGAGGCAGCCCATACAAAAAATCCAGAACTTAAAAAGAAAGTTATTGAAAAGATTGATGCATGTTTGGAACCTCTCTTAAACTTAGAGAATGATTTAATTATTATTACAGGAGATCACTCAACACCATCAGTTGGAAATTTAATTCACTCTGGAGAGAGTGTTCCTATAACAATAGTAGGAAAGAATGTTAGGAGAGATGATGTTAAGGAATTTAATGAGAGAGCATGTGCAAAGGGAAGTTTATATATAAGAGCATGTGATTTAATGAATATCATCTTAAACTACACAGATAAGGCTTTGTTATTTGGATTAAGACCAAACAGAATTTTAAGATATATTCCAGATGACAATAAAACAAAGCATTTAAAAATTGACTAATTTTTACTTTTTTTGATTATCTCCTGCAACAACAATTAGTTTATCAATCTTAAATTTATCCTTTAAAACAAAATCTCTTCAAACTCCTGTCCAAGCACATAATTTGTTTTTAGGATATATAGTTGATTGTGGAACAAGGTTATTTAAGTCTAAAGGTGTAATGTCTTGCTGAGTAAATAATTTCTGGTGGTACTTGTTGTAATCTCTACTTTCATACTCATTAGTATCAACATTAACCTCTCTTTTTCCACATTCTTGGATATGTCCCTCTCTCCATGAAAACCCTTTCCATATCAACAGCTTCCCCCTTATCCTTCTCTAAAATTTCCTTTGTGCTCATTAAAGCCTTTCCTATTCCAATAGCCTCTCCCTTCAAGGTTTCAACAACTACTAAGTCCCCTCTATTTATGTCCTTACTTAGCTTAGATATCCCCTTAACATAAACATTAGCCCCATGACAGATGGCATCAACAGCAGAGTCTTTAACAACAATCTTTTTTAAATGCTCTAACCCCTTCTCCATTGGCTTTATTATCTTTCTTAACTCTTCCTCATCCTTATCCTCTTTCCAAAAGATATAGGCATCTAATAAATCTTGTAAATAGACACAATCTTTTTCCTCAAAGTTCCCACTCTTTGTTCTCCTAAGCTCTTGCATGTGGGCAGAAACACCTAATGCCTCTCCAATGTCCTCACAGAGCTTCCTTATGTAAGTTCCTGACTGACATTTAACCCTAAAGAGAACATCTTTTCCATCTTTCTCTAAGAGTTCAAGCTCATGTATCTTTCTAATCCTAACCCTCTTCTTAACTGCAGACTTTAAAGGAGGCCTCTGATAAATCTTTCCAGTAAATTCTTTAAAAATTTCCCTAACTTTGTCTTCATCTATATCTCTATGTAAATGCATTAAACAAACATATTCCTTAGGTGGGATGTGCCAAAGGTCTATAGTTCTAACAGCTCTCTCAAGGGCTACAGGAAGGACACCAGTAACCTTAGGATCAAGGGTTCCACCATGGCCACTCTTATTAATGTTTAAAATTTTCCTAACCCAGCTTGACACCTCATGAGATGTTGGTCCTCTTGGTTTGTCAATAACTACAATTCCATACTTTATTAAATCCTCTATCTTCCTCTTCTCTGGGTAAGAACCATATTTTTCATCAGTTTCAGCTTCTTCTCTAACAACTAACATTTAAGTCCTCCTCATCAATTTAATTAATCTTAAATAAGCTACAACAATAGAGAATAGAATAAAGATAATTAAAAAAGCTACATTATTGGTTTTCTCATAAATTAAATAGCCAATTAAAAAGCCAGTGAAAATTATGATTAAGAAGTCAATAACCAATATGGTTAACCACCTTTAACACTCCCATAGCTATCCCTTCAACCTCAATTCCACCCTTTCCCTTAGCCCCATCTCCAACTAATAAGAGTTTGTCATTAACTATATTTTCTATATATATGCCACTCTTAGCATGATTCACAGGAATTCCATCCCTATATGATTGGATGTGCAAAATCTTATAATCTATTCCCTTAAATAGATTTTCAATATCCTCTAAGCCTAAGTCTATCTCTTTCTTTATGTTGTTTGTTATCTGGGCTTGGTGAGTCATAATTAGATGATAACCCTCAGGAGCTAAGCTTTTATCAACATTTGTAACCTGGTTAAGTCCATTGATCCTTTCACACTCAGGAGTGAAGAGAACACCAGAGTGTTTAATTAAACCTCTCTTAGAGGCTATACTTATCTTTATCCCTTTAGCCTCTTCAATCTTCTTATCTAAAAATTTTATATTGCTAATTCTCTCTGTTTCTTTGGGAGAGATATTACTTATAACCTTATCAAACTCCTCTCCATCAACATAAGCCTTTTCATCTATTTCAATCTTTTTAACCTCATACTCTTTAATAATCTTCCCTCCCCTACTTAAAATAATCCTTTCAAGCTCATCTATAACTCCTTTACATCCTCCAATTGGAACCCCTGGCCCTCCAAATTTATAGTAGTTCTTGGCTATCTCATAGATCTCTTCCATCTTAACATCATAGGCTGATAAGGATAAAGCCCAGCCAGTGAAAGAATTTCCAACCTTTAAAGCTAAATCTACATCTTCTAAAAATTCTCCAAAGCTCATATCTTTGTCAAAGTTCCCAATTTTTAAATTTGTAGCCATCTTTAAAGCTTTAAGCTTCTCTCTAACCCCCAAAAGAGAAAACAGTTCTTTGTATAAATATTCTTTCCCACCTATAAGAAATGTGCCATCTGGCTTAGAGTCTATAATCTTTACATTGGCTCCAGCCAACTTTAAAGCCTTGGCTAAATATCCTCTACTTCCATGAGGAATCATATGCAAAGCTCCAGTTGTTAGTTGAAAACCTTCCATCTCTATATTTGTAAATCTCCCTCCAATAAAGGGAAGTTTTTCATAGATTGTTATTTGGTGTTTCCTACTTAATATAGCTCCAGCTAATAAGCCACCTAAGCCAGAACCAACAATAGCTATTTTCAAGATCAACACCTCTAAACCTTTATAAGTGATGAGGATTAGAAATTTAATATTAAAACTAAATTTAGGATAGCTATGATAGATGAAATTTATAGAAGATTGGAAGATAAGTATTTTTTAGAGAAGGGGTTAATAGATAGAGAAGAAGCTCTAAAACTTTTTTCAATTGATAAGGTTAGAGATTATTTAGAATTATTTAAGATTTCTTCCCTTGTTAGAGATAAATTTAAAGAGAAGATAGAGATAACTTCTACTATACATATAACTAATATTTGTAAGATAAGCCCTAAATGCCTATACTGTGGCTTTGCAGCAGGAACTTCTGAAGAAGGCTACTATAAAGGGTTTAGGCTAAGTGATGAAGAGATAAAGAGATGTGCCTTAGCCATAGAGGAGAGTGGGATTAGAAGGGTTAGCTGTTCCTCAGCCCATACTGAGAGAGGAGAGGTTGTTAGAGCAGCAAGGATAGTTAAGGAGAACACTAACTTAGAGGTTTTAGTTAATGCTGGCTCTGATTTAACTGAAGAGCATATAAAAGAGCTAAAAAAGTTAAGAGTTGAAACAGTTTGCTGTAACTTGGAAACAATAAATGAAGAAATATTTAAAAGAGTTAAACCTGGAGAAGAGTTAGAAGATAGAATTAAGGTTTGTAAGTTGGTTAATAAGTATGGAATAGAGTTATCTTCTGGCCTACTTATTGGTATAGGAGAGAGTTATGAAGATAGAGTTGACCACCTATTCTTTTTAAAGGAGAACTTTGAGATTGGGGAGATCCCAATAATGGGCTTTAATCCCTACAAAGGGACACCTATGGAGCATTTTGAAAAGTGCCATCCATTAGAGCAGGGTAAGACAATAGCTATAACAAGGCTAATTTTTCCAAAGATTAGGATAACTTCTCCATCTCCAACTATTGGAGCTGAAAACATCTATCTCCCTTTAATGGCTGGAGCCAGTAATATAGCTACAGTGATCCCTAAGAACTATCCTCTATTGGTTAAAGGTGTTGGAAATCCTAAGACAGCAAACTTAGAAGAGGTTGTTAAAACCATAGAGATGTTAAACCTAAAACCAAAACTTGACCTTGAAAGGTTTAGGAGATACTATGATAGGTATAACAGAGATGTACAAAGATATTGGTGAGATGATAGGAGTTAAGTATAGAGTGGTTAACCCCTACAAGGAAAAGGTGAATTGCTCTATTTTAATAATTTCTAAGGGTTATAAGGAGAGAGTTAAAAAGTTAAATCCTGAGGCTAAGATATTTGAGGTTAGAGCAGCAACTTTTAGAGATTTAATAGAAAGCTTGGAAATGCTAAAAGAGATAGGGGATGAGAAAAAAATTGAAGAAAGTATAAGAAAAATAAGGGAGAGGGAAAGAGAAGTTAAAAAGCTCTTAAAAAGAAAAGCTAAAGTTAATCCAAAGTCTAAATTTTTGGAAAGAATAGCTTTAGATCTAAATTTAGAAATCTCTGAGGATGGGATTGAGTTAGTGCCAGACTACTTAGGGGGGAATATAAGAACTCATAGATATGACTTAGGACTAATTGAAAGAATTGAGGATAGATATAGGCAAGTTATTGAAATCATTAATTCGTTTCCATCCTTGTTTTAATGGACTGGTGATTCAAACTCAAGCCGTCCTCAATTTTTATTTTTTGATCAACAATGTTTCCATCCTTGTTTTAATGGACTGGTGATTCAAACGATACTCAAGAGAACTATATCTTGAATATGAGAAAGGTTTCCATCCTTGTTTTAATGGACTGGTGATTCAAACTTCTGGTAAGTCTTCTAATTCATTAATTATCTTTTCGTTTCCATCCTTGTTTTAATGGACTGGTGATTCAAACCAGGGCTATTACAGTTCCTACAGCTCTATCTATGTTTCCATCCTTGTTTTAATGGACTGGTGATTCAAACATAAAGAGAAAACATGAAGAGATTAAAGAAACAAAGGTTTCCATCCTTGTTTTAATGGACTGGTGATTCAAACTGATACCCCTAAAAGAGTATTCCTAAGAAAAATAAGAAGATGTTTCCATCCTTGTTTTAATGGACTGGTGATTCAAACTGAAAAGGCATTAATGAGTAGAATTATTCAATATACGTTTCCATCCTTGTTTTAATGGACTGGTGATTCAAACAAATGAATGAAATAGAATTAAGTGGGGGCATAAAAAGTTTCCATCCTTGTTTTAATGGACTGGTGATTCAAACAATGTATAGAGGAAAATTTGGTGTTAGTGGGTCAATGACAGTGTTGGGTTTCCATCCTTGTTTTAATGGACTGGTGATTCAAACAATCCGGGGAGTATCGTCCAATATCCAGAACAGGATGTTTCCATCCTTGTTTTAATGGACTGGTGATTCAAACGGAAAAAATAGAATGGTTAGAAAAAGAACAAGAAGAGAGTTTCCATCCTTGTTTTAATGGACTGGTGATTCAAACAAATGGTGATCCAATCACATACATAGATGAGTATAGCAGTTTCCATCCTTGTTTTAATGGACTGGTGATTCAAACTTATTATATGAAATAATAAGTGAAGTTGAAAAATGTTTCCATCCTTGTTTTAATGGACTGGTGATTCAAACGTGTTTTGTGGAAAGTGACAAATGATTCAGAATATTGTTTCCATCCTTGTTTTAATGGACTGGTGATTCAAACGACAGAGGGGAAGACTACTACGACATGTTGCCAAAAGGTTTCCATCCTTGTTTTAATGGACTGGTGATTCAAACGACAAAAAAGAAGTTTGAAGAGACAAGAGAAATTTTGTTTCCATCCTTGTTTTAATGGACTGGTGATTCAAACCCTTAATGTCTGCCCTTATTTTATATCAAAACTCCTATAAAAAACTTTCTTTTTAAACCCGAGTTTTCTTACTGGTTGGTTATTGAACCCCTATATAAAAGTAAGAAAGATTGTTCCCTCCATTTAAAAATACTATGCACAACCGTTAAAACAAAGCTCAACAATTAACCCATATTTCACTAAAAATAAAGTCTAACTAAACCTAAAACCTACAAAATAACAGCAAACAAGCCAAAAAACTAAAAAATCACAATTCTCCAACGAAAAAATCAGTATTACTTTTTCCCAATTTTCTCGTACCAATTTCCAACAACCCCTATATAAAAGCAAGAAAACTTAATTAAAAACATTAATAACGATATCTAAATAACTAATAACAAAAAAATAAAAACCCATCAAACTAATTCCTTTTGATGAAACTTTTTCTAAAAGTTTCAAAGAAAAACTTAATTAAAAACTTTAATAACCACAATAAACTTATTAATAACAAAAAATAAAACCTATTAAATCCACAAATAAATATTAACAAAAAGAAAATTTTTCATAATCTTTACATCCAGCTTTTTAAACCTCAAAGTTAAAAATTGGCTATTTTTCCTTTTTTAAAAAATTAAAAACTTTTATATATCCTATTTTACAAGAAGATTTATTAGAAACTCTAAAAAGGTGAAAAAGAATGTTCTGTTTCCAATGCCAAGAGGCTGCAAGAAATGAAGGCTGTACAGTAAGAGGAGTCTGTGGGAAGGATGAAGAAACTGCAAACCTTCAGGATTTATTAGTTTATACTATAAAAGGTTTAGCCTATGTTTGCAATAAGGGCTATTTAGATGAAGAAATTACAGATTATATACCAAAAGCTCTCTTCACAACAATAACAAATGTCAATTTTGATAAAAATGACATTATAAGCTATATAAAGAGAGGGGTTGAGCTAAGAGAGAAGGTTATAGAGAAGTTAAACTTAAATAGGGAAGAGCTTCCTAAGCAAGCCACTTGGACTTATGAGAGTGATGAAGATATAATAAAGATGGCTAACTCTGATGAAGTCAGAATCTTAGCTGAAAAAAATGAAGATATTAGAAGTTTAAAGGAACTTATCACCTATGGAATTAAAGGGATTGGTGCTTATCTAACCCATGCCATGAGGTTAGGATACAACAATGAGGAGATACATAAATTTATAATTAGAGCTTTCTCAAGGCTAATTGAAAGTGAAGATGTTGATGAGCTCTTTAACTTAGCCTTAGAAACTGGAAAGTATGCAGTTGAAACCCTTGCATTATTGGATAAGGCAAACACTGAAACTTATGGACATCCAGAGATAACAGAGGTTAGCTTAGAAGTGAGAGATAGGCCAGGAATATTAATAAGTGGTCATGATTTAAAAGACTTGGAAGAGTTGTTAGAGCAGAGTAAGGGGCAAGGTGTAGATATCTATACACACTCTGAAATGTTGCCAGCTCACTATTACCCATTCTTTAAGAAGTATGAGCACTTTGCTGGAAACTATGGAGGATCTTGGTGGAGACAGACAGAGGAGTTTGAAAAGTTCAATGGGCCAATAGTGATGACAACAAACTGTTTAGTACCTCCTAAGGATAGTTATAAAGATAGAGTCTATGTCACTAATGAAGTTGGCTATCCAGGATTAAAGAGAATTCCTGAGAAGAATGGGAAGAAAGACTTTAGTGAAGTTATTGAGCATGCTAAAAAGTGTAAGCCACCAACACCTTTAGAGAAGGGTAAGATAGTTGGAGGCTTTGCCCACAACCAAGTTTTAGCCTTAGCAGATAAGATAATAGAGGCTGTGAAAAGTGGAAAGATTAGAAAGTTTGTTGTCATGGCTGGATGTGATGGAAGACATAAAACAAGGGAATACTATACTGAATTTGCCAAGAAGTTGCCAAAGGATACAGTTATCTTAACCTGTGGATGTGCAAAGTATAGGTTTATAAAATTAGACTTAGGAGAGATTGATGGGATCCCAAGAGTTTTAGATGCTGGGCAATGTAATGACAGTTACTCATTAGTTAAGATAGCCTTAGCCTTAAAGGATGCCTTTGGATTAGAAGATATTAATGATCTCCCTATAGCCTATAATATAGCTTGGTATGAGCAGAAGGCTGTGGCTGTGTTATTAGCACTACTATACTTAGGAGTTAAGAACATAGTCTTAGGCCCTACATTGCCAGCATTCTTATCTGAGAATGTAGCTAAGGTTTTAGTTGAGAAATTTGGAATCTCTCAAATAACTACTGTAGATGAAGATATTAAAAGGCTGGTTGGCTAAACCCACTTAAAAATTTTTTTGTGATTTACTATGAAAAAGTTAGATGAGATAAAGGAGAAGGTTGAGAGAATTATAAATTTAAAGGCTAAGCTTACTCTATTGGCTAAATTTGAGAATATAAAAAGATATGATAGTAAGATTATCTCTGACTTAGCAAAAAATCAGGAGGAAGCTTTACTCTTACTATATAAGAAGTTCTTGATCTACTACAATGAAGAGCCAAAAATAACTATAGAAATTGAAGGGAAAATAAAAGAGATTTTAGAGGAATTGGTTAAATTAGAAAGAGAGTTAGCTAAAACCTGTGGGCCAAATTTTGGAATAAGACAGCCAATAATCCACTGTCTAAATGATGATGAGGAATTTTTATTTTATATAGAAGGTGGTAATAGTGATAGAGAAGGTTTATAACTTTACAACCAATGCTAATAAGAAGTTAATTGAGAAGATAGTTAATACTGAGCATGTTATTATAAATCATATGGTCTTACCAAAGGGAGAGAAGATTCCTAAGCATATATCTAACTCCTATGTCCATCTAATTATAATTAAAGGAGAGATGACACTAACTTTAGAGGATCAGGAACCTAATCTTTATAAAGAAGGAAGTATAGTTTATGTCCCATTCAATACAAAGATGCTAATTGAAAATAAAACCTCTGATTTGCTGGAGTTTTTTGTTATAAAGGCTCCACATCCTAAAAAGTTAGGGGCTCCAGAAGAGGCTATAAAGTGTGAATAAACTTTTTTATTTTTCTATTTTATCATAAAATTTAAATCTTTAACAAACAAATTTATAAAGTCTAATTTTTATTTATATCTCTTTTAAACTTCTAAATGAGGGAAACACCTATGAGAGTTTTAAAATTTGGTGGAACTTCTGTAGGCTCTGGAGAGATGATTAGGAGAGTAGCAAACATCATAAAAGAGAGGAAAGAAAATGATCAAGTTGTAGCTGTAGTTTCAGCTATGAGTGAAGTGACAAATGCCTTAATAGACATTTCTCAGAAGGCTCTTAATATTAGAGACTTGAATAAGATTGATGACTTTATAAGGTTTGTTAAAAAGAAGCACTATGATGCTATAAACATGGCTATAAAAGATGAGAGAATAAGAGAGCATGTAAAGAAAATTATAGACAATAGAATAGAAGAGTTGGAGAAGGTTTTAATTGGGGTAGCCTACTTAGGAGAGCTCTCTCCAAAGTCAAGGGACTATATCTTATCATTTGGAGAGAGGCTATCAGCTCCAATTGTTGCAGGCTCTTTAAGGGATTTAGGGTTAAAAGCTATAGCCTTAGAGGGAGGAGAGGCTGGAATAATAACTGATAAAAACTTTGGGAATGCTAAAGTGATAAAGCTAAGGGTTAAAGAATTTTTAAGCCCACTGTTGGAGAATGACATAGTTCCAGTGGTTACAGGATTCATAGGAGTTACTGAAGATGGGGAGATAACAACCTTAGGAAGGGGAGGAAGTGATTACTCAGCTGCTCTTATAGGTTATGGCTTAGATGCTGACTTAATAGAGATATGGACAGATGTTTCAGGGGTTTATACAACTGACCCAAAGTTGGTTAAGGAGGCTAAGAGAATTCCAAGGTTAAGTTACATTGAAGCTATGGAGTTGGCTTACTTTGGAGCTAAGGTTTTACATCCAAGAACAATAGAGCCAGCCATGGAGAAGGGAATTCCAATTTTGGTTAAGAATACATTCAAGCCAGAGGAGGAAGGGACAATAATAAGTAATGATGTTGAATACAGTAATAATGTGGTTAAAGCAATAACAACAATAAAGAATGTAGCCCTCATAAATATCTTTGGAGCTGGAATGGTGGGAGTTAGTGGCACAGCAGCAAGAATTTTTAAAGCCTTAGGAGAAGAGGGGGTTAATGTCATCTTAATAAGTCAGGGTTCTTCTGAAACCAACATATCAATAGTGGTTAGTGAGGAAGATGTTGAAAAGGCAATTAACAGCTTAAAAAGAGAGTTTGGGTCCTTTGGAAAGAGAAGCTTCTTAGAGAGTAGTATAATTAGAGATGTTGAAGTTGACCATGATGTCTCTGTTGTATCTGTAGTTGGTGCTGGGATGAGGGGAGCTAAGGGAATAGCTGGGGAGATCTTTACAACAGTCTCTGAGAGTGGAGCTAACATAAAGATGATAGCTCAAGGTTCTTCAGAGGTTAATATTTCTTTTGTCATAGACAAAAAAGACTTAATTAACTGTGTCAGAGCTTTGCATAGGAAGTTTATTTCTTAGAGCTCTTTTTAGCTTTCTTCTATACTCTCCCCATCTATCCTCCAAGGAAAATTTTGGAGGTTTTGGATAGAAGGTTTTTCCTCCACAGACTGGACAAATCTCTTTTAGAGTGTATCTTCCACACCTTTCACACTTCCTTATCTTCATGATTCTACCCTATAGTACTTTCCTTCTCCACCATACTTTTTAATGAACTTTATAGCTCTCTCACAAACCTTTTTAAACACTTCCTCCCCACTCTTATAGTCTGGAGCTATAACCTCAACCCTATACTTAGGAGCTCCAACATAAGTTATTTTAACCTCAACATCCTCATAAGGATTAGCCTTTAAAGCATTTGTTAGGGCTCTTTTTATCTTCTTAATTCCATCTGGCTCAAAGCATGTCATCTCTATGATTCCTTCAACCTCAACATTTGTTAGCTCTATACTCTCCTTAGCCACTTCATAGAGAGTCTCTTTCCACTCATCACTTATCTCTAAGTCATCTAAGGCTTCTTTACCCTCTATAACCAAGGTTTCAAAGGCATTATATAGCTCTCCAAACTCATCCTCTAACAAGTAGCCAACCTCATCCCAAGCTTGCTCTAAACTTTTCCCAAGCTTTTCAGCTGCTCTTTCAAGCATCTTCACTGCTCTCTGGAACCTCTTCCACTCCTGAACCTTCTCTCTCCTTTGTTGATCACTAACTCTCTTAAGGGATAAGTCTATATGCCCCTTCTCCTTATTTACCCTTAAAACCTTAGCTACAACCCTCTGGCCAACCTTGACATGATCCCTTATATTCCTAACCCATCCTGAAGTAACCTCTGAGATATGAATTAACCCTTCTTTCCCAGGATACTCTAAAAGCTCAACAAATGCTCCATAAGGTTTAACCTCTTTCACAGTTCCTATAACTATGTCTCCCTCTTCAGGGAAATCCTTTCTCATGTTTCTCACCTTAAATTTGTTTTTGGTGTTCCTCATGTTAGTTATTAAAAAGCTTGGAAATGTTAAAAGTTTAAAGGAAATTGTTGATGAGCTAATAGACTTTACTGGAGTTATTGAGGTTGATAAGTATCTACTAATCTATAGAAACTCAAAGTTAATAAAGGTAATTGATGAGACTGGGGAGAAAGATTTACTATATGTTATTAAAGAGTTAAAAAGTAAGGATAGCTTTTATATAAAGGTGTTTGAGTTAGAGAAGGATCTCTCAAACTTAAGCTATAATAAAATCTTAGAGTATTTAAATCATTTAGAGGTTGGAGATTATATAATCTTAAACTCTTACTCTAACCTCCTCTCCTTGGACGGATTCTTTGAAATAGTTCCAAAGAGATTTAAGGATGAAAAAGGATATGTTGGAGTTAAAGATAAAAATATAATTTTTTGTGTCTATAAAACAAAGAGAAAGTTATACTTTAAAGAGAAGGCTTTAACCAAGATAAAAACTTTATTTGCAGTTAGCTTAGTCTATGCTAAAAAAATTTCTGATGAGATTGTTAATGAGTATAAGGAAGGAAAGCTTTATAATGTTTTATCTTTTGAAGAGCTTATAAAGAATATTGAAAAGAGAGAATTTAAAACTTTTTATGGACCATTAAGTGAGGCTCTAACTGAAGAGCCTTCTTTAATTAAGATTGATGAAGGCTATATAGTTTCAAGAGCTAAGAAACCAATCTATGCCTTCTATAAGGAGTATGATGGAAATAAAGCATATAGATATCTAAAGAACTTGTGTATTGTTAATGACATAGAGTTTAAGATCTATCCAATAACAGAAGAAGAGTATAAAAATTTTAGCTTATTTTCAAAAAATAGGGTTAAGTTATAGAGAGAATTTCCTTGTAGAGTTCATTTAGAACTTCTATGTAGTCAATTTCTCCATTCTCTATCTTATCCATAATTTCCTCTAACTCCCTTGTCCTCTTCTCTGATATAAGCTCAGGATAGTTTGTTATTAAATAGTTATAAACCTCTATTCCTAACTTTGTTGGAACCAACTTACCCTTATCCTTACTCTTTATTACATATCCCCTATCCAGTAACTTTTTAATAATTTGAGCATAGGTTGATGGCCTTCCTATCTTCCTCTCTTTCATGAGTTTAACAACCTCTCCCTCATCATACAGTGGAACCTTTGGAATTCTTCTAACACTCTTCTCTAAAACTTTTAACTTATCTTTCTCAACCCTTGGCAATTTTTTTAACTTCAGCCAATAAAGCTTAGACCATCCATCAAACTTAACCTCTATATATCCTTCAATTTTCTCATCTAACTCTTTAATATATATTTCTTCATACTCCACTAAAACCTCTTTCATCTGAGAGGCCATAAATCTCCTAAATATTAAGTCATAAACCTTAATATGATTCTTTGTTAACCTAATGTTGTTCTCTTTTATGAACTCTATTAGCTCTTCAGTATCCATAGGCTTTGTTGGTCTAATACACTCATGAGCTCCTTCCATGAAGAACTCTCTATTTTTTAGATAATCTTCTAAGCCATTTAATTTTAAATATTCCTTAGCTACTCTCATCCCATCTAAAGAGACCCTTGTTGATGAAGTTCTATGATATGTACAGAGACCAAGCTCAAACAAGTCTTGAGCTATGCTCATAACCTCATCAACACTTAGGTTAAACCTCTTTGTAGCCTCTTCTAATAAAGTGTCTGTGGTAAATGGAGGCTGTGGCTCTATCTTCCTCTCATAAATTTTAACTTCTATATTAACCTCTTCCCTGTCAAACTCTCCATCAAAAACCTTTGACACATAGATATCTTCTTCCAATCTTAGGGAAAGTAAGTTAACTTTCTCCCTGTGCTCATTATATCTCTCTATAATCCAACCTAAAACAGGAGTTTGAACCCTTCCAGCAGATAGGTAGTTTTTCCCAAACACTTCCCAAAGTTTTTGGCTCAATCTAAAGCCTATCCATCTATCCTCAATTCTTCTAACCACCTGTCCCTTAACCTTGTTCTCATCAAGCTCCAACTTCTCCTTATTTTTAAAGGCTTCAACAGCCCTTAAGATAGCTCTCTTGGTAATTTCATTGAACCCTACCCTATATATAGAGTTGTTAAAAGGCATTACATTTAGAGCTATGTCATAACCTATCTTCTCTCCCTCTGTATCTATATCAGTGGCTATAAAGATGGCATCAACTTCATCAGCTATCTCTCTAATTATCTCTATATTCTCCTTAGAATCCATGAAATTGACATTTTCTTTTATAAGCTCTTCAATATCCTTCTGGTCAGTGAATTGCTCTCCATCAACCTTTTTTATTGAGCAATAAATTGGAATATATAAATTGTCTTCAATCTTAACCCCATAAAACCCTTCCTTTGTAACAAGATCAAAGACATGCCCTCCACTTGCAGTTATAATTAAGTTTAAATCTCCAACACAAACCTCATAGATATTCCTATTATTTATCTTCCTAACTGAGGGCTTACCAAAGAAGCTGGCTATAGTTCTTGCTTTATTAGGACTTTCAACAACCATTAACACAGACTTCAATAAATCAGGAACCTCTTTCTTCCTCTTCTCTCTCCTTAACCTCTCTCTATCTTCATCAATCTCTTTAATAATTTCTTCTAAATTAACCTCTGAAACATGTTTAAACTCACTCTCATACATGAAAATCATATATTTACTCAAATATTCCAATAACTTTTTATCATCACTCAACACTATAGATAAACCCTTGGTTAAGCCAAACTCTGTCATCCTTGAGGTTCTACCTGATGCTTGGATATAGGTTTTAACATCAGGAAGTAAGAGATAGATATCATCTTCCTCTCTTAAAGAGAAGTTTCTTATCTTTAATTTCTCTCTAACAATATTCTCAATTTCCTCTAAGCTCTTCCCCTCTATCTCTATCTCTTCCTTTAACTTCCCCTCCTCAACTAACTTCCTAACATACTCCCTTAACTTAATCTTAAACTTTGGAATTCCATAAAATAGAGAGTATCTAACTCTCTCAGGCATGTCTAAGCCTCTAACTAAGACACCATAGTAAGAGGCTACCCCTATTAAAACTTCTAACTTACCCTCTTTAAAGTCTTCAAATCCTTTCTTATCCTTTGAATGTATAAGCTTAGCCTTAACTCCCTCTTCTAATAATCTTTCCTCTATTTCCTTAGCCTTCTCAACCCCATAATCCATAGAGACAAAGATTAAGCCACCATCTCCCAACTTTTTAACATATCTAACTATTTCTTCTACACTCAGTTTATCATCATAGAGATCTGTAACATCCCTCAACTTGTTCATCCCAAAGCCAACCTCAAAGTTTAAAAGCTCTCTGTAGAGCTTAACCCTATCCCCATAACTCTTCCCTGTGGCTGAGGCTATAACTAAACAGCCATGCTTAACATCTTTAATTTTCTCCTTTAATTCCTCTCTAAGTTTCATAGCATCTTCAAATTTCCCAATCCTTATAAGGAAAACAATTTTTGAAGCTAAGTTAATATGCTCCTCTGAAAATCCTAAGAGCATTAAAGTCCTATCTATATTTTTTGAAGATTTTAAGAGAGCATCAACATCATCAACAAAGATAAAGTCAAATTTAGCCTTTGGCATGTTTTTTGTTAAATAACTTGAAGTAGTTATTAAGATGTCAAACTCATTATTCTCTATCTTCTCCTTAGCCTCTCTCTTTTCCCTATTCTTTAGCTCAGAGTGGTAAGCAACTACATTAATCTTTAAATTCTTCTCTTCTATGATCTTTGTTATTCTCTCATATGTTTGCTTAACTAAGAGTGTTGTTGGTAGAATGATATAGCATCTTTTTCCCTTACTTGCTAAGTATAGAGAGATGAGAACTCCAAAGAAGCTTTTCCCTACACCAGTTGGAGCCACTATAGAAAAACTTTTATTCTTTAAAACCCTCTTAGCCCACATCTTTTGAATACTTAATAACTTATAACCTAAACTCTTAACAAAATCTTCAAACTCTTTAAATTCTCTCCAAACCTTACAGTAGTTCTTTAAATTCTTAACCTCTATTTTTTTACAGAGCTCTAACTTCTCTAACCTTATATCCTCTGGAAGACAGTTTTCACAAACTCCTATAGTTAGTCTTTCACTACTTATTTCTCCCCCACAGTTTGGACACATCTCTTTAAATATCATTGGAACTGGCATTCTATCACATTTTAAATTTTAAATTAATTCAATTATTCCATAAAAAAGAGTTTAAAAAGTTTGTGGTTAGTATCAAAGTTTTAAATATTTAAATCCCTATTGATATAAAAAAATAAAAAATTTTATTTTTTAAGAGCCTTAACTCCCTTCTTTGTACCAACTAAAACTTTATCAACTCTACTGAAGATTCCATTCTCTACAACTCCAGGGATATTATTTATCTTTTCCTCTAACTCTTCAGCATTCTCAACTTTTATATTAACATCTAAGATAAAGTTCCCATTGTCAGTTATCACTGGCCCCCTTTTCCTCTCCCCAAGCCTTATAACTGATTCTCCACCAAGCTCTTTTAGCCTTTTCATCACAACCCTGTAAGAGTGAGGAATTACTTCAACAGGGACAGGGAAGGAGAGAGAGTCTTTAACCTTGCTCTCATCAACTATAACAACAAATTCCTTAGCATTGTAATCAACTATCTTCTCCCAAGTGTGGCATCCTCCTCCTCCTTTAATTAAGGCTAAGTCTTTTTTTCTAACCTCATCAGCTCCATCTACAGCTATGTCAACATCATAATCCTCTATACTTACTATAGGGATTCCATAGTGAGAGGCTAAAAGCTTAGCCTCATAAGAGGTTGGCACTCCAAAGATGGCTATATCCTCATTTTCCATCCTTTTGGCAAGCTCTTCTATAAATAAAGCTGCTGTTGATCCACTTCCCAAGCCAACAACAGAGCCATCTTTGATTAACTTAGCTGCTTCCTTAGCTACAGCTCTCTTTAAATCCATTTTTATCCCTCAAAGAAATCATTTATGCAATAGACATCAATATCCTTCTCCCTTATACTCCTTATAGCCTCTAAGGCTGCTCTTGCTCCTGCTACAGTGGTTATATAAGGAATTCTTAAGTCTATGGCTGTCTTTCTAATTAATTGCTCTGCTTCCTTAGCCTCTTTACCCTTAGAAATATTTATAATTAAGTCTATCTTCCCAGATTTCATTAGGTCTATGATGTTAGGCCTACCTTCAAAAACCTTATATACTCTCTCAGCATCAATTCCATGATTTTTTAACACCCTATAGGTTCCTTCAGTGGCTAAAATTTTAAACCCTAACTCTTTAAACCCTTTAGCTATATCAACAATTTTCTCCTTATCCCTTCCAACTGTAAATAGCACTGTCCCCTCGGTTGGCAATTTATAACCAGCTGCTAACTGAGCTTTATAATAGGCTAATCCAAAGTTTTTATCTATTCCCATAACTTCTCCAGTAGACTTCATCTCTGGAGATAGCTCAATCTCAACCCCTGGCCACTTTTCAAATGAGAACACAGCCTCTTTAACACAAACCATTTTTGGCTCTCTCTCTTTAACATTTAACTCTTTTAACTTCTTTCCTAACATGACCTTAGCAGCTATCTTAGCAAGAGGTAAGCCTATAGCCTTACTTAAGAATGGGACAGTTCTTGAAGCTCTTGGGTTAGCCTCTAACACATAAACCTTGTCATCCTTAATAGCATATTGAATATTTATTAACCCTTTAACATTCAACTTTAGAGCTATCTTTCTTGTATAGTCTTTAATTATTTCAATAACTTCCTTTGACAATGTTTGAGGAGGGATAACACAGGCTGAGTCTCCACTATGAACCCCAGCTTCTTCAATGTGCTCCATAATTCCTCCTATTAGTACAGATTCCCCATCGCAGATGGCATCAACATCAACCTCTGTAGCATCTTCTAAGAACTTATCTATTAAGACAGGATGCTCTTCAGAGACTTCAACAGCCTCTTTTATATATTCTTTTAACTCCTCTTCATTGTACACTATTCTCATTGCCCTTCCTCCTAAGACATAGGAAGGCCTAACCAAAACTGGGTAGCCAATTTCCTTAGCTATCTTTAAAGCCTCTTCCTCATTGTATGCTATCCCATTTGGGGGCTGAGGAATATTTAACTCCTCTAAGATCTTAGCAAACTTCTCCCTATCCTCAGCTAAGTCTATAGACTCCTTAGAAGTCCCTATAATATAGTTCTCTAAGTACTTTGCCAAGTTTAATGGTGTCTGTCCACCAACTTGAACTATAACCCCATCAGGCTTTTCATTCTCAACAATATTTAGGACATCTTCCCAGTATAGTGGATCAAAGTAAAGCTTATCAGCTGTGTCATAGTCTGTTGAAACTGTTTCAGGGTTACAATTAACCATTATAGCCTCATAACCTTCCTCTTGAACAGCCTTTATAGTATGGACACAACAGTAATCAAACTCTATCCCTTGTCCAATCCTATTTGGCCCAGAACCAAGGATGATAATTTTCTTTCTCTTTGAAACTCTTGACTCATCCTCTCTATCTGTGTAAGTTGAATAATAGTAAGGTGTTTTAGCCTCAAACTCTGCTGCACAAGTATCAACAAACTTATATTTAGCTTTCACTACCTCTTTTCTAAACTTTCTAAAGGTTAGGGGCTCTATATTATAAATATTGGCTATCTGTGTGTCAGAGAAGCCATAGTATTTAGCCTCTCTAATTATGTCTTCACTTAACCTACTTCTCTTCATCTTTTCTTCCATATCTACAATATTCTTAATTTTTCTGATAAACCACTTGTCTATCTTTGTCAGCTCAGCTATTTCTTCAACACTAAAGCCATTCTGTAAAGCATACTTTATATAAAAGATTCTCTCAGGTGTTGGAATTCTTAGTTTCTTCTCTATCTCCTTCTTCTCCAACTTTCTATATCCATCTAACCCATGAACCCCTATTTCCAAACCTCTTAAGGCTTTTTGTAAAGCTTCTTCAAATGTTCTACCAATAGCCATTACCTCTCCAACACTCTTCATCTGTGTAGTTAGTGTTGGATCAGCTCCTCTCAACTTTTTAAAGTCCCATCTTGGAACCTTAACAACAACATAGTCAATAGTTGGCTCAAATGCTGCTGATGTCCCAGTTATCTCATTCTCTATCTCATCAAGTGTTAGACCAACAGCCAACTGAGCAGCAACCTTAGCTATTGGATAACCAGTAGCTTTACTTGCCAAGGCTGAGCTTCTTGAAACTCTTGGGTTCATCTCTATAGCTACAATTCTTCCATCCTTTGGATTGAGGGCAAACTGAATATTACTTCCTCCAGTTTCAACACCAACAGCTCTAATAATCTTTATTGAGTAATCTCTCATCTTCTGATATTCTTCATCACTTAAAGTTTGAGCTGGAGCTACAGTTATAGAGTCTCCTGTGTGAACACCCATAGGATCCATATTTTCAATGGTACAGATGATAATGACATTGTCATTTTTATCTCTAATAACTTCATACTCAAACTCTTTCCATCCTAAGACAGATTCTTCAATTAGAACTTGATTCTTTAAACTGTACTCTAAACCCTTACTTACAATCTCCTTTAACTCCTCTGGATTGTAGGCAATTCCTCCACCAGTCCCTCCTAAGGTGAAGGCTGGCCTAACAACTATAGGGTAGCCAATCTCTTCAGCAAACTCTAAGGCTTCATCAACACTAAAGACTGTTTTACTTCTTAAAACCTCAACTCCAGCCTTTTTACAGCACTCTTTAAATAACTCTCTATCCTCTCCTCTCTTTATAGCCTCTAAGTTAGCTCCTATAAGTTCAACATCATACTTATCCAAGATTCCCTTTTCAGCTAACTCAACAGCTAAGTTTAAGGCTGTCTGTCCTCCTAAGGTTGGTAGAATAGCATCAGGCCTTTCTTTTTCTATAATCTTTTCCAACACTTCAGAAGTTAATGGCTCAATATAAACCCTATCAGCCATGTCTGTATCAGTCATAATTGTAGCTGGGTTAGAATTTACTAAGACAACTTCATAACCTAACTTCCTTAAAGCTTTACAGGCCTGAGAGCCAGAGTAGTCAAATTCACAGGCTTGACCAACAACTATAGGCCCAGAACCAATAATCAATATTTTTTTAATGTCTTCTCTTTTTGGCATTCTCTTCACCTTAGTACTCTCTAACAATCTTTTTAAACTCTTCAAAATAGCTTAATGTATCATGTGGCCCAGGTCTTGCCTCTGGGTGGTATTGAACCCCTTTTATTGGCAGTTCCTTATGCTTAATTCCCTCAATGCTCTTATCATTTAGATTTATCTGAGTCACTTCTAAACAGTCAGGGATTTCATAAACAGCATAGTTGTGGTTTTGTGAGGTTATATAAACTCTTCCAGTCTCAAAGTCTTTAACTGGCTGATTTATTCCATGATGACCAAACTTTAACTTCTTTATCTTTGCTCCTAAGGCTAAGGAGAGGAGTTGATGCCCTAAACAGATTCCATAGATTGGTAGCTCATTGATAAGTTTCTTAATGTTCTCTATAATTTCTTTTAAAACCCTTGGATCTCCAGGACCATTGGAGATAAAGAGGCCATTTGGATCATAGTCCAAGATCTCCTTATAGGAAGTGTTGTAAGGAACTATGATAAGTTCAATATTATTATCTAACAAGTTATTGACTATCCCTCTCTTAACTCCACAGTCTAATAAAACCACTCTTCTCTTCCCCTTCCCTATAACCTTTGGCTCTTTTATGCTAACTTCCTCAACAAGGTTAAGCTCTGAGATGTCTTTATGTTTCTTAACCTTCTCCAACAACTCCTCTTTATCCTCCCCTATCCCAGCCTTCATGGCTCCATAAACTCTTATCCTCTTAGTTAGCTCTCTTGTATCAACTCCATAAATCCCTGGAACATCATACTCTTTAAGTAAGTCATCAAGCTCTTTCTTACCCTTGTGATGAGAGGTAAAGTTAAGCTCTTTTATCACTACTCCCTCACACTTAACTCCATCAGATTCAAACCATTCCTCAGAGACTCCATAGTTTCCTATTAAAGGATAGGTGAAGGTTAAAATTTGTCCCTTGTATGATGGGTCTGTTATAGCTTCAACATAGCCAACCATGGCTGTACAAAAAACAATTTCTCCTAAGCATTCTTTTTCAGAGCCAAATCTCTTGCCTTCAAAAATAGTTCCATCTTCTAAAACAAGATAAACCATTTTATACACCTATTTATTTAAATATTTGATTATAAACTTTCAAAATTTTTTAATTCTGGGCTTGTGCTAACATCTAAATGCTCCTGAGGGTATTTAAAATTTTGTTATATTAAGTGTTTCCAAATTTATTAATCTTAGAAAAATATAAATATAGGATGTTTATATAATAGACATCAAAGAACTTTTTTAAACAAATTTTTTTAGGTGGGAGGATGAAAGTAGCTATTTTAGGACAGGGGTATGTTGGAAGTATCTTCTCTATAGGGTTGGAGAGAATAAAAAATGGAGAGATAGAGCCTTATGGAGTACCTCTTTCTAATGAGTTACCTATAAAAATTGAAGATATAGAAATAGTTGCAAGCTATGATGTTGATAAGAGTAAGATAGGAAAGACAGTTTATGAAGTTTGTAAAAGATATTATGACAAAGTTCCAGAGAGCTTAAAAGATATTGTTGTAGAGAAGGGAATTCACTTAAGAAGCTTAAGAAACTTGCCAATAGAGGCTGAGGGATTAGAGGACAATTTAAGCTTATCAGAGGCTGTTGATAAATTAATAGAGAGCTGGAAAGAGAAAGGAGTTGAAGTTATTGTCAATGTCTGTACCACAGAGTCTTTTGTCCCATTCAATGATAAAGAGGAGTTAATAAAGGCTATTGAGGAAGATAAGAAGGAGAGGGTAACAGCTACTCAAGTCTATGCCTATGCAGCTTGTAAGTATGCTAAAGAGGTTGGAGGAGCAGCATTTATAAATGCCATCCCAACTTTAATAGCCAATGATAAAGCCTTTGTAGAGCTTGCTAAGGAAAGTAACTTAGTTATCTTTGGAGATGATGGAGCCACTGGAGCTACTCCATTAACAGCTGATGTTATAACCCACTTATGCCAAAGAAATAGGCATATAAAATATATTGTTCAGTTCAACATAGGAGGAAACACTGACTTCTTAGCTCTAACTGATGAAGAGAGAAATAAGAGTAAGGAATATACAAAGTCAAGTATTGTTAAAGATATACTTGGCTATGAGCCTCCTCACTATATAAAGCCAACTGGTTACTTAGAGCCAATAGGAGATAGGAAGTTTATATCTATGGATATTGAATATATTTCCTTCAATGGAGCTATTGATGAACTAATTATAAATGGAAGGATAAATGATAGTCCAGCCTTAGCTGGTTTATTGGTAGATTTAGTTAGACTTGGTAAGATGGCTATTGAGAGAAAAGAGTTTGGAACTGTTTATGAGGTTAATGCCTTCTATATGAAAAATCCAGGACCAATAGAGAAGAAGAATATCCCAAGAATAATAGCCTATGAAAAACTAAGAATGTGGGCAGGCTTAAAGCCAAGATGGTTATAACTCTTTTTTTTTAGCAAAGTTTTTATTTTTTATAGACTTTAAAAATATTTTAAAAATCTCTTTTTGTAGATAACCATGGAGTTCATAATAAAGGCTAAGGGGCATAGGAATGTTTCAGCAAGGCATAAGGGAACTATTGAAATAACTAAAGAAGATTATTTAACTCCAACAGGAGACTGTATTATTGGGATCTCTGCAGATAAGTCTATGTTAGACTTCCCAGAGGAGTTTAAAGAACTATTAAGGAGAGCTAAGAAGATAGTGGTTGAGATTGAAGTTGATGGGATTAAAGAGAGAATAGAGGGAGAAGGGCATAAAGAATTAATTTTAGAGCATCCTACTGATATAGTTATAAGAAAGAGCTCATATATTTGTCCAAGAACATTAATGATTAAAGCCAATAAGGGAGCTAAGGATATAAATAGAGAGATAGTTAAAAAATTAAAAAAGGGGAAAGAGCTAATTTTTAAAATAAAGGTAGAACCATGACTAAGTGCATAAAGGTAGAGAAAAAGAGAGGAGAGGAAGTTAGAAAAATCTTAGTTAGTAATGACTTACTTAATAAGGAGTATAAGATAGATAGGGATGAAAAATATTTATACATTCCAATAAAGGAAGTGAATGAAGATTTATTAAACAGCTTAATTAAGGATGTTGAAGTTGTTGAGAGAGAACTTGAGAAGGTTAAGAAAAAGAAGAGTTTTAGAGATGTGATAGAGGAGAGATATAGAGAGTTGGTAGATAAAAAATTATTGGCTCTTGGTTATGATATAATAGGAGACCTTGTCATTTTACAAATTTCTGATGAAGTTCCATACAACATAAGGAAAGAGATAGGAGAGCTTGCTTACAAGTTGATCCCATGTAAAGGAGTCTTTAGAAAAAAGAGTGAAGTTAAGGGAGAGTATAGAGTTAGAGAGCTTGAACACTTAGCTGGAGAGAATAGAACTTTAACTATTCATAGAGAGAATAACTATAGGTTGTATGTAGATATAGCCAAGGTTTATTTCTCTCCAAGGCTTAGTGGAGAGAGAAAGAGGATAGGAGAGTTAGTTAATATTAATGATGTTGTCATAGATATGTTTGCTGGAGTTGGACCATTCTCAATAGCCTGTAAGATGGCCAAAAAAATTTATTCTATAGATATTAATCCTTATGCTATTGAGCTATTGAAGAAGAATATTGAGCTAAACAAGGTTTATAAAATTGAGCCTATTCTGGATGATGTTAGAAATGTTAATTTAGAGGGCTCAAGGGTTATAATGAACCTTCCTAAGTATTCATATAAGTTTGTTGATAAAGCCTTAGAGCTTGTTAAAAGAGGAGGGGTTATACATTACTACACAATAGGGAAAGATTTTAATGAAGCTATAAAGTTATTTGAAAGTAAGTGTAACTGTTCTTTATTGTTTAAGAGAGTTGTTAAGAGCTATTCTCCTAAGGAATATGTTTTAGCCTTAGATTTTTTAATTGAAGAGTGAAATAATGAAATTCTTAGAAAAGATTAGAAAAGAGGAGAGCTTAAAAAACTTAATTGAGAGAAGAAAGAGAATTTTTAAGAGAGTTAGGGATGAAGTTATTAAAGAGTATTTAAGGGAGATGCCCTTAAATCTAAATAAATTTTTATATAACTATTATACAGGAGGAATTATAAAGAAGTATCCTGAGGACTTTATAGTTGAGGAGATAACTCCTGACAAGAAAATTTTAGAGGTTGGGAAGAGTATAGAGTTTAAAGATGTTGATAACTGGAAAGGAAGCTTTATACACTTCACCTTAGAAAAGAAAAATTGGACTACCTTAGATGCTATAAGGGAGATAGCCAACAGGTTAGGGGTTCCAAGGAAACACTTTGGCTTTGCTGGGAATAAGGATAAGTATGCTGTAACCACTCAAAGAGTTGGCTGTTTTAACATAAAGTTGGAGAAGTTGAAGAGCTTAAAAATAAAGAATATAGTGTTAAGGGACTTTCAAAAGGTTAATTGGAAAATCAAGTTAGGAGATTTATGGGGAAACAGATTTACAATAAGGGTTAGAGAGCCTGAAAAGGATTTAGAAAATTTAGAGATGAGCTATTTTTTAAACTACTATGGAATTCAAAGGTTTGGGACAACAAGGCCTATAACCCATGTTGTAGGCAAATTTATCATTGAGAGAGATTGGGAGAGAGCTTTTTATTTGTACTGTGGAACTCCATTAAGATTTGATGATGAGAAGTCAAGGATAGCAAGGGAGTTAGTTGATGAAGGAGAATTTAAAGAAGCTTATAAACTTTTCCCAAGATGCTTTTTTTATGAGAGGAAGATGATTAAGAGGGTTATAGAAACTGGAGATTACAAAAAAGCTTTTCTAATCTTACCTCCATATCTTAGGTGTATGTTTGTTAATGCCTACCAATCTTATTTATTCAATGAGTTAATAAATAGAAGATATGAATATGGCTTCTCCCCCTATGAAGGGGATATTTTAATTAATAATATTCCCACTGGAGCCTTATTTGGCTATAAATTTGAGTTTGCCTCTGGCTTACAGGGGGAGCTTGAGAGAGAGCTATTTGAAGAAGAGAACTTAAGCAGGGAGAAGTTTAAAATAGAGGACTTTGGCTATTTCCAAGGTGGAAGGAGGAAGATGTTAGAGAAAATATATAACTTAACTTACAAGGTAGAAGAGAATTCATATATTTTAAGATTTTGCTTAAAGAGAGGTTGCTATGCCACCTCTGTTTTGAGGGAACTGTTGAGGGAAGACTATGCATCCTACAAAGTTGCTTAGGGGAAGTAAGACAAGATACTTAGAAAATAAAAAAATATTGGTTGGCTTAACCTCTTCTATAGCCATCATTGAAGCTCCTAAGCTTATGAGAGAGCTAATAAGACATGGAGCTGAAGTTTACTGCATAGCCACAGAGGAAACTAAAAAGATCATTGGAGAGGAAGCTCTAAAATTTGGATGTGGAAATAAAGTTTATTATGAAATTACTGGAGATTTAGAACATATTTCTCTTTATAATGAGTGCGACCTCTACTTAATAATTGCTACAGCCAATACTATAAGCAAGTTGGCAAATAAAATAGCTGATAATATTGTAACTACCACATATTTAATGTTTAAAGATAAGCCTGTATTAGTGGTTCCTGTAATGCATATAAACATGTATGAGAGCATAAAAGAAAACTTGGATAAGTTGAAGTATATTACTCCTAAAATAGAGGAGGGAAAAATAAAGATAGATATTGAGAGAATTGTTAAAGAAGTGATAGATAAAATTGGGAATAAATTTGAAAAGAAGGTTTTAATCTTGAATGGCTCAACTGTAGAATTTATTGATGATGTTAGAGTTATAACCAACCTCTCCTCTGGGAAGATGGGAATAGCTTTAGCTGAAGCCTTTTTAAGAGAAGGTTATGAGGTTTATATAATCATGGGCTTAGGAGAGGAGGTTCCTTACTATATAAAGAGCTTCAAGGTTTTAACATCTGAGGAAATGTTGAAAAAAGCTTTAGAGCTTGGGGAGGAAGTAGATATTATAATTTCTTGTGCTGCAATCTCTGACTTTGTGCCAGAGAAAAAAGAGGGGAAGATAAGTTCAGATGTTGAAGAGATAACTATAAAACTAAGGAGAAATATAAAAGTTTTGAAGAAGTTGAGAGAGAGGTTTAAAGATAAAATAATAGTTGGCTTTAAGGCAGAGTATAATGTTGATGAGAAAGAATTAATAGAGAGGGCTAAGAGAAGGTTAGAGGAGTATGGCTTAGATATAATTATAGCCAATGACTTATCAAAAAACTACTTTGGTAGTGACAATATAGAGGCTTACATTATTAAGAAATATGGTGAAGTTAAAAAGTGCCATGGATCTAAAAAAGAGGTTGCTAAACTTATAGTTAGTGAGGTGAAACAGTTATGAGTAGAAGAGAAGAGAGAGGCTTAGCCACAAGTGCAGGTTTAATAAGATATATGGATGAGAGCTTATCAAAAATAAGAGTTAAGCCAGAGCATGTTATTGGAGTTACTGTTGGAATAATAGTGTTAGAGGTTATCTTAACCTATGGAAGATTTTTCTAATCTTTTATCTCACTAACCCTAACCAATGGCTCTAACTTAACTCCAATCTTTTTTAAATTTTCTTCAGCTCCTTCCTCTCTATCAACAACAACTATAACCCTCTCAACTATCCCTCCAGCCTCTCTAACCTCATTGATAGCTTTTATAACACTGTTTCCTGTTGTTGTAACATCCTCAACAATTAAAACCTTCTCTCCCTCTTTTATCTCTCCCTCTATCTTGCTCATAGTTCCATAATCCTTAGGTTTCTTTCTAATAATAACTAAAGGTTTCTTGGCAAGGACAGAAACTACTGAAGCTATAGGAACTGAGCCAAGCTCTATCCCAGCTATCTTATCTTCATAAACTCTCTTAGCTATCTCCTTCCCAATCATTTCCAAAACTTCAGGGTTTGTTATAGCCTTCTTTATATCAACATAATAGCTACTTCTCTTCCCAGAGGATAAAATAAAGTCTCCAAATTTTATACATCCTATTTCCTTCAATAGCTTTGATAACATGGCTAAAACCTTGTTATACTTGGGTTAGCTATATTTCTCTCAATATTCCAAAGCTCATTTAAGATATTTGACATTATTGAAGTTCTTACTATTGGAACCTTAAATCCAGCTGCTATGTGTGAGATAGAAGAGTTTTCTCCTGAGATGATTGGGCTTAGCTCTTTTTCATTTATATAATTTATATAGTAAGATAACTCTGAAATGGTGCCTAACTCATAGGGATTTACCTTAATGAAGTCACTTTCTTCATAGAAGCCTTCAGTGCATAAGAAGCCATCAAAGTCCAAAGGCTCATTAGTCTCTAAGAAATCTATATTTTCTAAATTTTTTCCTTCAATCTTATCTTTTTCAGCCTTTAACCCTAAAAGAATCTCTAAATCTTCATCTTCCTTAATTTTGTTTATTATTTCACTAACTTTACTGATCTCATTGAAGATATTGTCACAGAGATATGAGTCATAGGCTAAGATGTAGTTATTTTTTAACTCTTCTCTTATCCTTAAATAGAACTCAACAATTTCCTCTATGGATTCTGCTGAAATTATTGGGAATAGAGAATTGTTTTCTTTATCCTTTAAGATGTCACAGGCTACTGTTGGGAGATCAGAGATAAAAGAGCCCCCAATAAATTTAAAGAGAGGCATATCTAAAGCATTAGATGCAGCCCTTGCCACACTAACAGAGATTGGCATAGTTATAGAAGAGCTTAAATTTAACTCTGAGAGAATAGTATCTATAACCTCTATATCCTTAGCAGAATAGCCAATAATCTCAGGAGCTACAACATTCTCTATCTCTGCTATAGTGTCTCTTGGCTCCTTAACCTTAACTATATCATAACCAACAGATAAATTAGTTATAATAGAAACCATTATCTTTAGCTCTCCTCTTTTAAAAACCTCTTTTGCATTAACTTGCTCTATGATAACATCTATCATTTTTTACCTCTCTCTAATAGGTTTTAAAGGAATTTTTCCTCTCTTAAACTCTTCAAAGGCTATCTTTAAAGAGCTTAACTCCTCTATATCAATGGTTGAGTAAGCTCCATCTGCTATCTGTAAGCTTCTTGCTCCTATAATTCTTGCAACTTCAAACTTTGTTAGCTTCATCTCCCCTCACTTATTTAAAGTTTTAAAATAAAAAATTGGTGGGGCCGCCGGGACTTGAACCCGGGTCGCACGCCCCCCAAGCGCACAGGATAACCAGGCTACCCCACGGCCCCTTGGAAAAAGGTTAAGAAAGATAGTTATAGATAAGTTTCATCATGTTTTATCATTTCATCTATTATCTCTTCTCCATTCTTTCCAATTCTGTATGAGATGAACATCCTTCTACAGCAGTATTTTTTAATTCCTAAGTCATCTAAAACCTTTCCTGGATCTTCTCCTTTTAACACTCTCTCTTTATACTCTTCAAAAACTTCAGCAATAACATTACCACAAGAAAAACATCTTATAGGAAACATCATAAAAATCACATAAAAAAGTTTTTAAGAATTTATCTATAGGATTTTTGTCTCTTAGCTCTTGGTCCTTTTGTAGACCTACTTGGCTTGTGTGGTTCAGTCCTTCTTGCATCACTAACTAATAGAGTTCTGTCATAGGCTAAGAACTTATCCCTTAACTCCTTACTTCCAGTGAATTCAACTATTGCCTTTCCTATAGCTGTTCTTGCAGCATCCATTTGCCCCATTACTCCTCCTCCTTTAACAGTAACATCTATATCCATCTTGCTAATAACCTCCTCTCCAGCCAATAAGATTGGCTCCATTAATTTCATTCTCTTATATTTTGGTTCTATTAACTCAATTGGGATCTTATTTATTCTTATTCTCCCTTTCCCCTCTCTTGCTACAGCCCTTGCTATAGCTCTCTTCCTTTTCCCTACAGTCATCACTATCTTACTCACACCAATCACCTTAGAACTTTGCTCCTAAGTGTTTGCTAAGCTCTCCTAAGGTTATGTATTTAACTGACTTAAGCTCTCTTTTCATTGTTTCATCAGGTTCTAAATTTAAAGGATTTCCAACATAAACCTTAACTCTCTTAAATGCCTCTCTTCCCTTAGCTTTCTTGTAAGGAAGCATCTTTCTTATGGTTCTTCTTAATATATCATCAGGTCTTCTTGGAAACTTAGGCCCAAATCTTCTTGGGTTGGCTACATTTTTCTTAGCTCTCTCTTCTTGGTAGTGTTTTATAACCCACTGCTTGTTTCCTGTTATAATAGCTTTCTCAGCATTTATAATAATTATTTCCTCTCCTCTTAAAACTCTCTTAGCAACATTAGAGGCTAACCTTCCTAATATTGCTCCCTCAGCATCTATTACTGTTGGCAAAGTGTTTCACCTCATAATTTTTACATTACTTCCCTTAGGATTTCTTTTTATAAGCTCTTCTATTGTAATAGCCTCTCCTCCTGCAGCCTCTATTAATTTCTTAGCTGTTTCACTGAAGGAGAAGGCTGCAACAACAACCTTATGCTCTAACTTCCCAGCTCCTAAGACTTTCCCAGGAACTACAACAATATCTCCTTCTTTTGTATATCTGTTAATTTTACTTATATTAACCTCAGCTCTTCTTCTCCTTGGCTTAGCTAACCTTCTTGCTAAATCCTTCCAGATCTTAGCATTGTTTTTATAGCTCTCATACTTAAGTGTTTCAATCAGCTTAACCAATCTTGGGTCTGTTGCTCTTGTTTTAATTGCCATCCTCTCCCTCCAACTCTTCCAGTTGTTTCAGAAACTCTTGAGCCTTATTTTTTAAAATTTTTGTAGCCTCTTCTAAAATTTCTAAGCTATCCATTTGCCCAAAACTCTCTACAAGAAACTCAACTTCATCCTCAGATAGTTGTTTATAAACAGCATTACAGGGTTGCCACTTGGCATGAACCTTTCCAATCCCAGGAACAGCTTCACACTCAATTTTTATCCTTTGTTTTTCTCCCAATTTTACAATAGGGATATTTTTAAAAGCTACTTCTCCATTATCAGACTTTAAATCTGAGGAATAGACTACACAAGGACCTTCTTTTTCTAAGGTAAATAAGATGGTTTCATTTTCAAATGCAGGCTTTCCCTTAATTGGAATTAAACCAAGTCTATGGGCTAAGATTTCATCATCCATAGATGAAGAGTTCTCATATATAAAAACATCTTCAATAGCAAAAGTTGGGACTTCAGAGATCATAATTCTTCTTATGGCATTAGAAAAAGAAATAGGGGCTTTTAGGGAGAAGATAAACTCTTCCCCTATTCTTGTTTTTTTCTTCTCTTTAATATTTAACAAAGAAAATCCCCCTTTACAAATTATTTCTTGAATCTCTTCTTTGGAGTGGTTCCATCATGAGGAATTGGTGTAACATCTTCAATTCTTCCAATTCTTAGCCCAGCTCTTGCTAAAGCCCTAATTGCTGCCTGTGCTCCTGGTCCAGGATTCTTTTGCCCACTTCCCCCAGGAGCTCTAACCTTTATATGTATGTTGGTAACTCCTCTCTCCTTTAAAATTTCTGCCAATTTAAAAGCTGCCTGCATAGCTGCATAAGGAGATCCTTCATCTCTCTGGTTTCTTGTAACCATACCACCAGAGACTCTTGCTATGGTTTCAGCTCCTGTTATGTCTGTAGCATGTATAATGGTGTTGTTGTATGAAGAATAGATATGAACAATTCCCCACTTCTCTTTTTTCTCTGTCATGAGTGTTTCACCTTAAAATTTTATTATTCTTGTTGCTCTTCCTCAACTAATCCAATAATCTTAGCTCTCTCAGGATGATCTTTATTTACAAATGGAGAGTTTTTATAGTAATCTATACTATCCTCTTCCTCAACTGTAACTAAGTAGCTTGGAACTGTAACCCTTCTACCATTGATAGCTATGTGTCCATGGACTATTAACTGTCTTGCCTGTCTTGGAGTTCTTGCTAACCCCTTTCTGAAAACTAAGGTTTGTAATCTTCTCTCTAAGATATCTTCAACAGTTAAAGCTAAGACATCATCCAATGTTGGGTTATCCTTTCTTAAAATTCCATATCTTCTTAAGACATTGAATAACTGCTGAGCCTCCTTAGCCCCTTGTTCTGTTGTGTCACTAATTAACCTTCTTGCCTGTCTTCTGTACTTTCTTAAGATTGTTTCAGCTTTCCAAACTTCTCTTTTTCTCCTTAAACCATACTTTCTACAAAGTTCTTTTTCTCTCTCAATTCTCTCCTTAATCCATGGGTGGTTAGGTGTTTCATACTTCTTAGGAAATCTTCTCCTTGGGTCTCCCATCTTTTCACCTTACTTTTTCCTTCTTGAAACTCCAACTGTTGGACCTCTTCTAAATGTACTCTTTGTTCTCTGTCCTCTACATGGTAATCCTAATTCGTGTCTAATTCCTCTGTAACACTTGATTCTCTTCAATCTGTTAATATCTTCCTGCTTAACAACAATTAAGTCTCCTTCAATAACGTGTTTATCTTCTCCTGTAACGTAATCTTTCCTTCTATTAAACATCCAAGAAGGAATTCCAAACTTAGCAGGATCTTGTAAAACCTCTTCTATCTTTTTAACCTCTTCATCAGTTAAGTAACCGGCTAACTTGTTTGGGTCGATGTTGGTTACTCTAACGATAGCTCTTGCCATCGCCTCTCCAATTCCGTAGATGTCTTGGAGAGCCATGATCACTTTTTTATTACCATCAATATCGGTTCTTGATATTCTAATTAAATATTTAAATTCAGAATTTTGGACTTCTGCCAAGTTATCCCCCTTTCTCAGTTATCAGAAACACGTGTTTGAAAATAAAATAAAAAAATAAGTGGCGCGGAGGGGGGGATTTGAACCCCCGCGGGGCAAAGCCCCATGGGATCTCCAGTCCCACGCCGTAGCCGGGCTTGGCTACCTCCGCACTTTACAGCATCATTTAATAGTTACCAATGATTATATATTATTTTCGGTTCAAAAATTATAAATTTATCAATCTTTTTATCTCTTTCAACTTCTTAGGTAAGTGTTTCCATCTCCAAAATCCCCTTAATATCTCTTCTTCAGAGTAACCAAAGCTCTTTAAAGCATTTACCCACTTATTGAAGAGTTCAGGATAGAGCTCTCTAACTCTTAAAAACTCAGCATTTAGCATAGCTGGGCATAGATAACAGCCAATCCTTTCAAAGCCTTTATCATAGAGAGGATTGTAAAGGATGTCATTAAGATAGATCCAAGACCAAACATCAACCCCTTTCCAGTCCAAGATTGGGAAGACATTTATCTGATTCTCTATCAGCCCTCTCTTCTCATAACTCAACCTTTCCCTTGAAAAGCTTTCAGCTCTTCTACTTCCATTTATTGTATAAACTAACTTGTATTTTTTTAAGTATTCCCTTAGAGGGTTAAGCTTACAAATAGTGTTACACCACCTATTATCCTTGGTTGGAACTCCTCTTTTATTAAGCTCTTCCCAAAAGTCTCCTCCTTTTAAGATTGTTAAGTTTAAGTCATATTTCTTAGCAAAGTCTTTAACAAACTTTATAGTTTCAGGAAACTCTAAGCCAGTGTCTATAAAGATGACTTCTATATCTTTAATAATTTCATTGGCTAAGAGTGTTGAGACAGAACTATCTTTCCCTCCAGAGAATGAAGCATTTATCTCCTTACCCTTATAATTTTTAATTAAATTTTTAGCTTTTTTTTCTAACTTCTCTATCCTATTTTTATTCTTTTTTATGTAACTATCAAGTTTTTCAAGGAAAACCTCTCTTTTTAGTGTTAAGTCTTTAATTTTAATTTTATCTCCCTTCTTAATCCCAACTCCTACATAATTCCCCATCTCAAAGCCAAAGTATCCCTCTTCTAACTCCTCTGGATTTTCAATTAGCTCTAAATTTATCTTTTTCCCTTTAATTTTTCTTCTTGTTGGCTTTAACCTTATTTTAGGCTTCTCTATTAAGTAGAAGTTGGCTGAGGGGTGAAATTCCCACTGTAGAGTGATTAAATTAAATTCTAATATGCCAATATATAAGTTATCAATATAAACCTTCTTCCTATAATCAAGGCCTCCAATCTTTTCCAAGATGACAGCTAAGTCTTTAAAATCTTTTCCTGTTAACCTTTTTAAAATCTCATTTTCATAGGGAGAGAGGAATTTGTTGTCCATTGTCATCCCTTAATCTAAATCTTTAAATTTAGGTTGAAAATAAAAAATTTTAAAATTAAGCCCAGAAGGTTAGATAAGCTTCAACTAACTTCTTACCAGCATCTGTTAAACCTCTCTTTCCAATGAAGCCAGTGTTTTTAAGTATAACCAAAGATTTTTTAATCTCATCTATTGTTAAAGGTAAGAGCTTAGCCAATAAAATAATCTCATTCTCCTTATGCTCCTTACCCTCCTCTTTCTCCTTCCAAACTCTATCAAACTCCTCTCTATTCTCATAGATAGCTCTTAGTATATTAAAGGTTGTTGGGGTTACAGCAAATTTAGTATTTAAAAGTTCTGGGACTCTTGCCTCTTCTACAGCATCTTTAACATCTTCTCCTAACTTGGTTAGCTTTATCATCTTGTTCTGTAGCTCAACTATAAACCCTTTAGATTCAGCCTCATTGATAGCTCTTATAATCTCTTCTTCCTCTCCTCCAACATGCTCCATAATTAATTTAACAAGCTCATCTCTGTGGATATATTTCTTCTTAGGAACCTTTACTAAGGCTGAAACATCATACTTTGTTAAGTATGGCTTTCTCTTAATAGTTTTAGATAGGTTCATATAGAACTTTCCTTTCTCAGTGATTCCTCTCTTCACTGTCCCCTCTTCCTTTCCAACCATTACCCACTCAGCTATTGGCACATCTCCAGCTTCTGGGTAGGTTATAGCTTTCATTCCATCAGTTGTTACCTTTCCAAACTCTTTAGCCTTCTCTCCAAATTCTGTCATCCAGTAAGTATCTTTATTATCAACAACTTTCCTCTCAATTAACTCCTTAGACTCTAAGATGTGTAAAGTCTCTCCTAAGTCTTTAATATTAACTCTCTTTTCAATCTCTTTATATGTTGGTATAACCTTTGGATTGGTTTCATATATCTTCTTAATCTCTTCTATAGCCTTTAAAACCTCTAACTCATCCTCTAAAACATATATTGGCAGGGTTTTCTCTTCAACCTTCCCCAACCCTTTATAGGTTTCCATCATCTCCTTACCTAACTCTGTAACCCCTTCCTTATAGAAGCCACTTTCCTCTAAGCTCTCACTACCCTTTCCACTCTCTAACAATTCAAAGTCCTCCTTTCTCAAAATTAAAGCTCTTGATATATTTGGAACCATGTTTGCTATCTTAATAACATTGGCTAAGGTTTTTGTTGTTGAAAAGGCTTTATCAGATGTCTTTGGAGAGATCATCAATAATCTCATAGCCTGTAGAGCATTTATTATGTAGTCCCCAAAATTCTTAGAATTTTTGTAAGTTATGAGTTCATCATACAATCCTATCTTTGGCATGTTTCTAACAAAGCTTAATATTTGTGGAGTTAAATAAACTATTGGGTGTGTTTCTCTGTAGATCTTTAATATCTCTTTCCCTATCTCATTTAATCCATTGTCATCAGCTAACTGTCTCTCCTTTAGTAAGGCAAGCCAATCCTCTGGAACCTGTCCAGTCTCTTCAAGTAACTCCATAATTTTTATAATTTCACTGTCAATAAAGATTTCTGGCAAGTTCTCAATGTCTAACTTTTCAACAAGCTCTAACAACCTCTTCCCAGCTTCAGTAAATCTTATGCTATCTCCTTCAAGCTCAACAAATCCTAAGATGTAAAGCTCAACTACTCTATTTTTAAAATCTTCTGGTAAAGCTTTTTCAATCTCTTTCTGACTCTCTGTCTCTTTCATCTTTTTTAATATCTCTAAATGTCTCTTTTTCAAGAACATCTATTCCACCTCTACAAGTTTTTGAAACTCCCTTATAGCTTTAAACTTATAATACCAAAGGATTAGCATAAAGAGAGTAGCTCCAAAGAATGGAGACCAAACAAGTAATGATAGCTTAGGGACTATAAATAATGTTACACTAATAATAAATAGAACCATATAACCAACTTCTAAAGCATACCTTAACCTCTCAATCTCAAATAAAAAGGTTGATGCCACTATCAACTTTGTTAATTTTTCTACCCCTTTTAGTAAGATACTCCTCTCTAAGATCTTGCTCTCTAACCTTTTATATTCTTCATCTTCAGCCTTTAGGAAGGCTATAACTAACTTGTATCCTAAAACTATGTGCCAACCTAAGGCTAAGAATATAAAGAATCCTGTGAATATTAAGAAAATATATAGGAACATTTATTCACCTTAAGAGTTTCTTATAATATGACTTAGAGGTTCTATAAAAACTTTACTATAATTAGTATATTTAAATCTTTTGATTAAATGAATAAAAAATTATTAAAAAAGATAAAAAATAAAAAAAATTAAGATCAAAAAAAGAAGAGAAAAATGGTAGCGGGGGGAGGATTTGAACCTCCGATCTCCGGGTTATGAGCCCGGCGGGATGGACCTGGCTACCCCACCCCGCTTCCCAAAACAGGCATAAGTTAGATATAGGTAAGTTATATATAAAAGTTATGGAGTTGTGCATAAACATGGAACATATTGAGAAACTCTTACAAACTTACAAAGGAAAGAAAGTGATTCTGGCATTTTCTGGAGGAGTTGATAGCTTAATCTTAGCAATATTGTTAAGTAGAGTAGCTAAGGTTAAGTGTGTCTTTATAAAAACTCCATACATTCATAAATATAAAGAAGAAGATGCCAAGGCTTTAGCTAAGAAGTTTAACTTAGATCTTGAAATTCTTTATGTTGATAAGATTGTTGAAAATAGTAAGTTAAGATGCTACCATTGTAAAAAGATGTTTTTCTCAATTTTAAATAAGATGAAAGAGGAGTTAAGTTATGACTTAGTAGTTGATGGAACACACTATGATGATCTCTTTGAGGATAGACCTGGACTAAAAGCTTTAGAAGAGCTTAATATCTCTTCTCCTTTTGCAGAGTTTAAGGTTAGAAAAGGGGATATTTTAAAATTAGCTAAAGATTTAAATATAAATATTCCAAAAGAAACCTGTTTATTAACAAGATTTGATAGAGATGTTGATGAAAAAGAGCTTAGAAAAGTTGAAGCCTTGGAAGAGTTTCTAAGAAAGTTTCTTAAGGGATCAATAAGGTTAAGGGATCGTGGAGATAAAGCTATATTGGAAATTGAGGACATAAAAAACTTTGAACATAATAGAGAAGTAATTTTAAGTGAGTTGAGGAAGTATTATGATGATATATTGGTTATAAAAAAATAGTTCTTGCTTTACTTAAAGTTTCCTAAAAGTAGCTTGGCAGCATTATAGTATCTTCTCCAATCCCCACTCCTTGAGGTGTCAATATAATTAACCTTCTTTTCTGAGAGTAAGATGGCCCCATAGCCTTCTAATTTACAAACCAAGGCTAAGCATCTAAATATTAAATTTCCACTTATCCCATCTGGAGCCACTATTAAATTAAAATCTTCTTTTAAATACTCTTCAATCACTATCCCCCTATGCTCCACAATATAAGAGACTCTCTTTTTTACTTCCTCAGCTTCTTTTATTGTTCTATCAACTCTCTCATCCCTTCCTAAGTCCTCTAACCTACCTCCTGAGAGTAAGGCTATTTTTGGCTCAATCTTAAGCTCTTCCAAAAATTTGGCTCCATAGTTTATAATATTAATTTTATCCTCTAAACCCTTAACCTCATCTATGCCAACAGGAGATAGTAAAAAAATGTTCTTTGTAAAAGGGTTCTTCAATATTGAGGCTCTATAAAATTTCCCTAACCTTTCTCTAAGTAATGGAATAACTTCTGAAGAAGGTAGAGAGCCTCTTATAACTCCTTTAACATCCTTATCAAAGAGATAACTTATAAGTTCCTCTGGATCCTTAACAATTTTAACCTCTATCCCTTCCTCTTTTAATTTTTCATAGGCTTTTAACACTTCTTCATTCCCTCTATATCCTATTATTATCATAGCAAATTCCCAAAAAGTCTTTTTTTCCTCTTAGTATATCTTCAGCTATCATAGCTAAGCCTATAGAAGCACTTTCTCCTTCTAAGATATACAAATTAACATTTGGAAGAAGCTCTTTTATCATCTCTCCTATATTTGGCTCTTTTAATGAACCAATGGAGCCTGCTAAAACCACATTCTTCTCCTTAGTTAAAATTAAGAGAGAAGAGATTTCCATAGCTACACTTAGCACTAAGCTATCTATTGCCAATTTACAATTTTCATTAGTATAGTAATTTTTAATAATCTCCTCCTTGGTTTCCTCTGGTCCTTTATAGATCTTAGCTATCTTCACAGCTCCAGCTCTGGAGAAGGCCTCATTTGCTGTCATCTTTTTCATGTCAATAGCTCTAATAAACTCTAAGTCTAATGGGCCATGTAACATACCAATAGCTCCAATACAGGCATCAAAGCCCCCAACTATTTTTTTATCTTTAATTAAGAGTGTGACAGTATTTGATGAAATGTCTGAGAGTATAAAATTATCTAAATTAAATAATTTATGGGCATAGTAAGCTATTCCAATCTTCTCAGGGGAAGAGATGTGAGAATATAAAGCTCTAAATCTCTTGTCTAAGCATTCTGTCTCTCTATGTAAGCCAGGGATAACAACAGTTGGAATTCCACTATCCTTAATCTCATCATAAACCTTAGTTCCTCCTCCTATCTTCTCTCCAGCTCCTTCTAAGCTCTTAACTCCTCTATTTTTAACCTTCTCAATTGGCATTATCTTGTTAATCCCATCCCCCATAGAATAGGTTAGAGCTATTAAATCTATTTTTTCAAGATCAACATGTTTTTTAAGCTCTTCTAAGTAAGATTTCTTTAACAATTCTTTCCTCCTTAGCTTAAATATCCTATTTTTTCCATTCTCTCTTATACATGTAACAATGCCAGAGGTTCCATGATCTATGCCTATGGTTATCATCTCAACACCAAAACAGAGAAACTATATTTAATGATGATGACATTCTATATTTTAAAATTTGTTGGAGGGACATAAATGATAAGTGATAGTGTCAAAAAAGGGATTGAAAGAGCTCCACATAGGAGTTTATTAAAAGCCTGTGGTTATAGTGATGAAGATCTTGAAAAGCCCTTTATTGGAGTTGCTAATAGCTTCACTGAAGTGGTTCCAGGACATATACATCTAAGAGAGATAGCTAAGGCTGTTAAAGAAGGAATTTACTCAAATGGTGGGACAGCCTTTGAGTTCAACACCATGGCTATCTGTGATGGTATAGCTATGGGACATGAGGGGATGAGATATTCACTACCTTCAAGGGAGATAATAGCTGACACTGTAGAAAGCATGGCTAAAGCTCATGGATTTGATGGCTTAGTTTTAATTCCAAGTTGTGATAAAGTTGTCCCTGGAATGCTAATGGGAGCTATAAGAACAGGCCTACCTTTCATAGTGGTTACTGGAGGAGCCATGCCTCCTGGAGAGATTAGAGGGAGAAGAATAGATTTAATAAGTGTCTTTGAGGCTGTTGGAGAATATAAGGTTGGAAAGATCTCAGAGGAAGAGCTTAGAGAACTTGAAAATCATGCTTGCCCTGGAGCTGGAAGTTGTGCTGGGCTATTTACAGCCAACACTATGGCATGTGTAACAGAGGCCTTAGGCTTATCTCTTCCATATTGTGCCACTTCCTTAGCAAAAACTGCAGAGAAGATAAGGATAGCAAGGAGAAGTGGAAGGAGGATAGTTGATTTAGTTAAAAATAATATAACTCCTGACAAAATACTAAGCAAGGAAAGTTTTGAAAATGCTATTTTAGTAGATTTAGCCCTTGGAGGTTCTACAAACACAACCTTACACATTCCAGCTATAGCCCATGAGTTGGAAGAGAAGTTAATAACCTTAGATGACTTTGATAGGCTCTCTGATAAGGTTCCTCACATAGCTTCACTCAGACCTGGAGGAAAATACTTTATAGAGGATTTACACAAAGCTGGAGGAATTCCTGGAGTATTGAAAGTTTTAGAAGGAGTGATTAATAAAGACTGTCTAACAGTTAGTGGCAAAACCATAGGAGAAATAATAAGTGAAGTTAAATATATAGATTATGAGGTTATTAGGCCAATAGATAATCCTGTACATGAAACTGCTGGAATAAGAATTTTAAGGGGAAGCTTAGCTCCTAATGGAGCTGTTGTTAAAATCTCAGCAGTGAAGCCAGAGATGTATAAATTTGAAGGAGAGGCAAGAGTTTTTAACAGTGAGGAAGAGGCTGTTAAAGCTATACTAAATGGAGAGATAGAGGGAGGGGAGGTTGTAGTTATAAGATATGAGGGCCCTGCAGGGGGGCCAGGGATGAGGGAAATGTTAGCTCCAACCTCAGCCATCTGTGGGATGGGGTTGGATGATAAAGTGGCATTAGTAACAGATGGTAGATTTAGTGGAGGTAGTAGAGGGCCATGTATTGGCCATGTATCTCCAGAAGCCATGGCTGGAGGGCCAATAGCTATAGTTGAGGATGGAGATCTTATAAAGATAGACATGATCAATAAGAGGTTAGACCTTTCCCTCTCAAAGGAGGAGATTGAAGAAAGATTAAAGAAGTGGAAAAAGCCAGAGTTGAAGGTTAAGAAGGGATGGTTAGCAAGATATGCTAAGTTGGTTAGCTCAGCTGATGAAGGAGCTATCTTAAAATAAAAAATTTTTTGGTGTCTAACTTGTATTTAACAAAGGAAGAGGAGAAAATTTTAGATGGAGAGAGAGGGGAGATTTTAAGAAGGTGTTTGAATCTCTTAGTTTCCCTTGGAGAGATCTATGGAGCTGAGAGGTTAATAGAGATAAGGTCAGCTCAGATCTCAGGAGTTTCTTACAAAACTATTAGAGATGTTGGCTTAGAGTTCATTGAAGACTTAGCCAGGGAAAATGTTAAAGTTAAGGTTATCTCTACCCTAAACCCAGCAGGGATGGACTTAGATAGATGGAGAGATCTTGAAATAAGTGAAGAGTTTGCTGAAAAGCAATTAAGGATTATAAAAGCCTTTGAAAAACTTGGGGTTGAGCTTAGCTGTACTTGCACTCCCTATTTAACTGGCAACATTCCAACCTTTGGAGACCATATAGCTTGGGCTGAAAGCTCAGCTGTAGCCTTTGCCAACTCTGTCTTAGGAGCCAAAACCAACAGAGAAGGAGGCCCATCAGCACTGGCAGCAGCTATATTGGGGAAAACTCCTTACTATGGCTATCACTTAGATGAGAATAGGAAAGCTAACTATATAGTGAAGTTAGAGCTTTCAAAAAATTGGGGAGAAAGCCTTTATGGAGCTTTAGGTTATCTTATAGGAAAGATGGTTAAGAATGGAATCCCTTATTTTGAAAATCTTTATAAGCTTAAGCCAAGCTTAGACAGCTTAAAAAGCTTAGGAGCTTCAATGGCAGCCTCTGGAGGAATAGCTCTATTTCATGCTAAGCATCTAACAGCTGAGGCTAAAGTGAGAGATGTTATTGGAGAGGCTGAGAGGATAGAGATTGATGATAAGGAGATAGAAGAAGCTTACAGTTCTCTCAACTCAACTGAAGATTATGAGCTAATTTGCTTAGGCTGTCCCCACTGTAGCTTAGAAGAGATAAAGAAAGTGGCTAACTTATTAAAAGATAAAAAATTAGATAGGGAACTTTGGGTCTGTACCTCTCTACAAGTAAAGGCTATTGCTGATAGAATGGGATACACCAAAATTATAGAAAAAGCTGGGGGAAAGGTTATAAAAGATACTTGTATGGTTGTAGCTCCAATAGAAGAGCTTGGCTATAAAAGTGTGGCAACAAACTCTGGAAAGGCTTCTGTCTATTTACCAAGCTTCTGTAAAAGTAAGGTTTATTTTTCAGATGTAGAAGATATCCTTAAGCATTAAAATATTTAAAATCTTTTGAAATATATTAAAATTAATTGATTAATCAAAAACTATAAATATTAGTTGAGCCATGTTAAATGTTTGGTGATAACTTGGTAGTAATAAGAGTGTTTGGAACTGGCTGTCAGAAATGTCAAGAAGTTTATGAGAATGTTAAGAAAGCTGTTGAAGAACTTGGAATAGATGCTGAAATTATAAAGGTTACTGATGTTGATGAGATAGCCAACTGGATCTATGTAACCCCTGGAGTAGCTTTTGATGACTATATTATCTTTGAGGGAAAGGTTCCAACAGTTGAGGAAATTAAGGAAGAGTTAAAAAGCTATTTGGAGGAGAAAGAATGAAGGTAGCAATAATAGCATGTGAAAAGATGGTTTTATCAGGATGTCCTGGAAAAGAAGCTTGTGTCTCCTGCTTTAAAGCTATAAATGAGAAGAGTGGAGCCTTTGAGAGATATAAAGATGTTGAGTTAGTTGCCTTTACAACCTGTGGAGGCTGTCCAGGGAAGAGATTTACAAGTAGAGTTAAGCTATTAAAAAATGCTGTTGGAGCTGAGGCTATACACATAGCTAACTGTACCTTCTTAGAGCCAAAATGTCCATACTTAAACTTTGAAGAGCTTAGTAAGAAGTTAATGGAAGAGCTTGAAATCCCCATAGTCTTTGGAACCCATAAGTTAATTAAAGGCTTAGAGCTTGTTTGCACCTGTGATAAAAAATAAATCCTAAAATTTTTTTAGATATTTAGATTAATAAACTTAAATAGGTGAGAATTTGGATTTTATAATGATTATAATCAATACAGTTATTGATTATTTAACCCCAAATAGGGTTATAGCCTTACTAACAGCCTTCCTTATGGCTGGAGGGATATCTGCTTTAATAGACAAGGAAATAATATTAAGGTACTTTAGCTCAGAGAATAGGGTAGTTTCTTACTTAGTGGCTTCAGTGAGTGGAGCCATCTTAACAGTTTGCTCCTGTACAGTTATCCCTCTCTTTGCCTCCATATATAAAAAAGGAGCTAATATAGGGCCAGCAGTAACACTTCTCTACTCCGCTCCAGCTATTAATATCTTAGCCATCTTCTACTCAGCAGCTGTTCTTGGCTGGGACATTGGGATATTAAGGGCTGTATTTGCTATTGTTATTTCAATAGTTATAGGCTTAATTATGGAATTTATATTTAGGGAGAAGAAAGAAGAGAAAAGAAGAGTTAAGAGGTTATCAAGAAAGAGAAAGATGGAAATGAAAAAGTTATTAATTTTCTTTGCTCTACTGTTGTTAATGCTACTTGATATAACAGCATCTCCTAAGTTCTTCCCTCAACTTTCCTATTCCATATATGGCTCTTTCTTAGTGAAGCATTTAATATTTGTTATATTAGCCATAATCTTCTCTATCTATGTGAAATTAAACTTTGACAAAAGAGAGATAAAGAGCTGGCTCTTAGAAACTAAGATTTTACTTAAAATTATCTTCCCTCTCCTAATCTTAGGGATTGCTATAGCAGGAGTTATTAAAGCTCTAATTCCTCCTGAGTATGTAGCCAACTATGTTGGGCAAAATACAATATTCTCTAACCTTATAGCCTCTCTAATTGGAGCTACTATGTACTTTGCCACCCTAACAGAGGTTCCAATAGTTAAGTCTCTTATGGATCTTGGAATGAATGTAGGCCCAGCTATGGCCTTACTACTTGCTGGACCAAGTTTAAGCATTCCAACAGTCTTGGCTGTATCTAAAATTATGGGATATAAGAAAGCTCTAACATACTTCTCCTTAGTTGTTATCTTTTCAGCCCTCTGTGGTTATCTCACAGGATTTATATTATCTCAACCCTAAAACATCAAAGGTGTCATAAATCCCTTCTTCTTTATCTTTGATAAACCTTATAGCTAAGATAACCCCATTAACAAAGGCTTGCCTACTACTTGCTTTATGGGTTATTTCCAACCTCTCCCCATCTCCAGCAAAGATAACTGTATGCTCTCCAACAACATCTCCACATCTAACTGCATGTATCCCTATCTCCTCTTTTTTCCTCTCTCCAACTAATCCCTTCCTTCCATAGATAAAATAGCTCTCTCTACTTCTGTTACTCTTTATTATCTCAGCAGCCTTAAGGGCTGTTCCAGATGGAGCATCTTTTTTATATCTGTGATGAATCTCTATAATTTCAATGTCATAGTCTCCCAACTTCTTAGCCAAAATTTCTAAAATTTTGAAGAAGATATTTACTCCAATGGCAAAGTTCTCTGAAATAACAGCTGGAACTTTATTCTCTTCTATGGACTTTAACATCTCTTTCCTCTGCTCTTCAGTAAAGCCTGTAGTTCCAATAACCAACTTAACCTTATTTCTTGCAGCTATCTTAACATTCTCAACACATGCATGGGCTATAGTGAAATCAACTAAAACATCTGGTTTAACTTCCTTTAAAACCTTGTCTAAGTTTTCAGCACTCTCTAACTTAATGTTTAGTTTTCCTAAGCCTAATAACTCTCCTACATCCTTCCCTATATTTGGATTGTTTGGAGCTTCAAAGGCAGCCACTAATTTCATATCCTCTTGCTGTAAGATAGTTTTTATAATATTGCTCCCCATCCTTCCTAAGGCTCCAGTTACTACTACTTTTATCATGCTACCCCTCTTTTAATTGTCTTTAAAACCTCTTCTTTTAATATTTCAACTATCTTCTTTCTATATTTTAAGAATTCTACACTATTCTTATCCCTTGGCCTCTCCAAGTCTATCTCAACAATCTCCTTTATCCTTCCAGGCCTTGCTGTCATTATAGCCACTCTGTCAGAGAGGTAGATGGCTTCATCAATACTATGTGTAACAAAGAAAACAGTCTTCTTATCTTTCTCCCAAATCTTTAATAACTCATTCTGTAATATAGCCCTTGTCTGAGCATCTAAGGCAGCAAAAGGCTCATCCATTAAAACAATCTCTGGATTGTTGGCTAAGGTTCTTGCTATTGCCACCCTCTGCTGCATTCCCCCACTTAGCTGGTGAGGATAAGCATTTTCAAATCCTTTTAGCCCAACAAGTTCTATAAACTTCTTAGCTATTCTCTCCCTCTCCTCTTTAGGAAGGCCTTTAAGCTCTAATCCAAAGGTAACATTTTTCAAAACAGTTCTCCAAGGCATTAATGTATACTGTTGAAATACAACCCCTCTATCAGCCCCTGGTCCTTTAACTTCCTTTCCATCCAATAAAACCTTTCCAGAGCTTGGCTTTTCCAAGCCTGCTATAATTCTTAATAAAGTTGTCTTTCCACAGCCAGAGGGGCCCATGACAGTGAAAAACTCATTCTCCTTAATTTCTAAGTTTATGTTATCTAAGGCTTTAACCTCCTTATCTTCTAACTTAAACACTTTACTAACATTCTCTATAATTAACTTTGACATGAAGAATCACTTCATTGCTGTTCTCCAGAAGAAATATTTCTTTTCAATGTATCTTAACCCTCTATCTAAGATAAGGCCAATTAACCCTATAACAATCATTGCAGCAATAACTATATCCATTCTACTTAATGAGTAGGCATAGGTTATAAGATAACCAAGCCCTGAATTACTCCCTGGAAGCATCTCAGCAGCAACCACACACATCCAAGCTATTCCTATTCCCACCCTTAAGCCAGTTAAGATGGATGGAGAAGATGCTGGAATAACAACCTTAATTAAGATGTCTCTTTTCTTAGCCCCTAAGGTTAGAGCAGCTTCAATTAATGGCTTAGGAACCCCTTTAACTCCTGAGATAGTGTTAATTAAGATAGGGAAGAATGCTCCAATGAAGATAATGAAAACCATGGACACTTCTCCAATCCCAAACCATGCAAGTGAGAGAGGAACCCATGCAAGTGGAGGAATTGGTCTAAAGAGTTCTATAACAGTGTCAAATAAAGCATTAATAACAGTGAAGTAACCCATCAGTATCCCTAAGGGGACAGCTAAGAGAGAGGCTATAATAAAACCTGAGAGAACTCTCTTTATACTAATGAGGGCATTACTAACCAAACTTCCAGTTCCTAAGAGATCTACAGTAGGATGAAGAAGAATTTTTAGAACATCTTCAACCCTTGGAAGGATAACAGGGTTATTAATATAGATAGCTAAAAGCTCCCAAATAACTAATAGGGTTAAGGGCATGGCTAACTTTATTAAGATACTAACTACACTATCTTTTAATCTCAACTCCATTCCCCTGTTTTCATTTTTTGGTAAAATTCTGTGAATATAGAGTTTAAAATAAGGCTATAGCTAATATATAATTTTCCTTTTAATGTTAATGGTTTATGTAAATTCATAAAATCATAAGCTTTATATACCAAAAGAAATTTTTTATAATTCCCGAGGGCCCATAGTCTAGCTGGCTATGACGCCGCCCTTACAAGGCGGAGGTCGCCGGTTCGAATCCGGCTGGGCCCACTATTTTTTACTTTCAAATTAATGAAATTTGATAATACTGACTTTTACTATTAATTTATATTTTTAAATTAATGAAAATTTCACTCAAAGCTTATATAAGATAAGCTATTAATTGTATTAAAAAACTTGAAAAAAGGTGAGAGGTTGGAAGAAGAGCAACAAATTAGGGTAAGAATACCAAAAAAAGAAGAAAATGAAATTTTGGGAATTATAGAGCAGATGTTAGGAGCAAGTAGAGTTAGAGTTAGATGTATGGATGGGAAAACAAGGTTAGGAAGAATTCCAGGAAGATTGAAGCATAGAATATGGATAAAAGAGGGAGATGTGGTTATAGTTAAACCCTGGGAAGTTCAGGGAGATGAAAAATGTGACATTATTTGGAGATACACAAAGACACAGGTTGAGTGGTTGAGGAGGAAAGGATACTTAGATGAGATCTTATAATTTTGGGACTACTATTTTAAATTTATCAATATTCTTAATCTCACAGATATCTCCATATAGTGATTTTAGAACTTCCTCAGTTAAAGTTTCCTGAGGGTTTCCATAAGCAAGTATTCTCTTTTTATGCAACACAATAACCTTATCACAGAACCACATCATTAGGTTAGGGTCATGAACACTAACAATAATTGACATCCCACTCTTAGCCAACTTCTTTAAAATATTCCAAATCTTTAATTGATTTCTAAAGTCCAATGCTGAGGTAGGCTCATCTAAAACCATAACCTCAGTTTCCTGAGCCAATGCTCTGGCTAATAAAACTAACTGTCTCTGGCCACCACTTAAGTCAGTGTATGGTTTATCAGCAAGGTTTATAACACCAATGGCTTCCATAGCCTTAATAGCCTTATCAACATCTTCCTTTTTTGGTCCAAATATTCCATTTAAGTGGGGAGTCCTTCCCATTAAAACTACTTCTTTAACTAAGTAGGGAAAAGGAGGTTTATGCTCTTGAGGGACATAAGCTATTAACTTAGCAATCTTCTCTATAGGCATTTTTGTAATATCTTGCCCATTAACATGTATTTCTCCTCTATTTGGCTTTAAAAAGCCAATTATGCACTTAAATAAAGTTGATTTTCCAGCTCCATTGGGGCCAAATATAGCACACAGTTCTCCTTTATTCACTACAAAGGATATATCTTTTAAAACTTCATGCTCTCCATAGCTATAGCTTAAATTTTTAACTTCTAACATATCATTAATCTCCTCCAAAAAATTGGGTTTTCTTTGATCTCAACAAGTATATTAAATAAGGAGCTCCTAAAATAGAGGTTACAATCCCTAAAGGAACTTCTCCAGTAGTTATGGTTCTTGCTATGGTGTCACAAATTATTAGAAAGATTCCTCCAAGTATTGCAGACATTGGTAGCAAAAATCTATGATCTGGCCCAAGTATTAAACGAGAAGCATGAGGGATCATTAATCCTACCCATCCAATAATCCCAGCAACAGAAACAGCTAATGAAGTTATAAATGTTGATAAAATAATTAAAATTATCTTTAGCCTTTCAGTATTTATTCCCAAAGCTCTTGCTTCCTCATCTCCAAGAGATAAAATATTTAATTTCCAAGAGTAGGACATTATTGCCAAAATTCCAAGAGGGATTAGTAGGCCCACACTATAAACATCCTTCCAACCAACATGGTAGAGCCCTCCCATTATCCAAAATACTATAGCCTTTAGTTGGGCCTCACTTGCAAAATATTGGAAGATAGCTACAAGTGCATTAAAGAATGATCCTAAGATGACTCCAGCAAGTAGTAAGGTTACTAATGGAGTTCTTCCTCTAACCCTTGCTAATGAATAAGTGGCAAAGACTGCAATCATTCCAAATATAAAGGCTGAAATCTGTGCTGATAGTGGAATAAAAGAGTACATAATGGATAAAGCTGCCCCAAAGGCTGCTCCAGCTGAAACTCCAAGTATAAAAGGGCTAACTAATGGGTTTCTAAAAACTCCCTGATAAGTAGCTCCTGAAGTGGCTAAAGCCATTCCTATTAACATTCCAACAATAACCCTTGGTACTCTAATGTCCCAGACTATTGTATTGTAAATTCCTGTAATTTCCTTACCAAAAATATGGGCTATTAAAACTTTAAATACTTCATTTATTGGGACATTATAAGCTCCAACACTTATGGAAATTAACATAGTTGCAAATAAAAGAAAAGCTGAGAAACCAATTATAAAAATTTTTGATCTGTAACTAAAATCAACCATTCTATGTCACCAAAAAAGATTTTTTTGAAAAAAAGAGATTAGTGAGGATTTCCTCTATATCTTTGAGCTTTTATAGCCTCTTGTAATGTATTATCATCCAGCTTATAGAGCTCTTTATATAGCTTAATCTCCTCTTTATCAGGGTCTATATCTGTAAATCTCTCTGGGTAGAGAGTTTTAGCTTCTCTTAATAAGCCTATAGGGAACTCTATTGTTGCTCTCCATTCAGTGATTCCTAAGCTACCAACTTTCCTATTTTTAATAGCATTTATATCCTGAACTAATTTCCAGTTAAATCCAGTATCTTTACCTTCATAAACTTCTTCTGGACTTACATATCCAGCATGGCCTAAGATAATTAAAGCATCAGGGTTTAATTTTAAAACTTGCTCAGGAGATGTTTTTAACCATCTACCCTCTTTTAGAACATTCTTCCCATGAACTATTTCCTCTAAGAAATAGGACTGGATAGTTCCAGGTCCTAACATGTAGTCAGGAGTTGCAAATAGCAAGACCCTTGGTCTTTTGTCTTCAGGAATATCCTTTGTTCTGTCAGATATTAGCTTAACATAATTGTTTAAATAGTTGATTAGATCATCAGCTTCTTTCTCTTTGTTAAAGATTTGTCCCAATATTCTTATCTCTTCCCACATGGTTTTTACATCTGGCTTGTCAAATGATGTTGGATGGAGTAATATAACAACTGGAATATTCATTTCATCCAACTTCTGAATCATATCTTTGTATCTATCTTCCCTTTCCTTATTGGTGACAAATGCTCTAATTATTACAACATCAGGCTTTGTAGAAGCTAAGGTTTCATAATTTATCTCTTTTGAACTTCCAACATCAACTATATTTTCAATTCTTGGACAAATAACTCTTAAAAATTCATTTTTCTTTTGTGAGTGATCAACAGCTACAACTCTGTCATCCATATCCCAGATCTTTAAAACCTTAATATATGTTCCTGTGAAGTCAATTAGAGCTACCCTTTCCACATTATTTTTAATTTTAACATCTCTTCCCCACATGTCTTTAACAACTTTGTAATTCTCCATCTCTACCTTATTTCCAACTTGTTCTTTAGTATCTATAGCCTCTTTTTCTTGGGTTGTGCATCCACATAACATACCTATAAGAGCTCCACATAGTAATAATATTATTAATGCTCTTATGCTCAAAAATCTCACCTTTCTCTCATATTATAAGAAAAAGTATGAGAAAATTAATGATTATTATTAAATATAAACCTTACTATTTAGTTTAAATAATAATTAGTTATTTTAAATTCATCAGTATAGATTTTTATACTTCAAAAGAGATTTAATTATTAATAATATTGGAGGATGATAAGATAGAAGAAGAATTTAAATTAGATGGAAAGGAAGAGCTTAAATTAGATAGAGAATATCAAAAGAAGATTATTGAGAGGGAAAGAAAATTTTTTGAAGAATTTAAGACTTTTAATGAAGTGTTTGATCAGAGGACTTTAAAAACTCTCTTCAGTTTATTAGCTGGGAAGCACTTAACAGAGTTTATAGGGGTTGTTAGCTCTGGGAAAGAGGCTGTAGTTTTTAAAGCAAGGAAGGGAAAATTTTACAGGGCTGTTAAGGTTTATAGGGTAGCTACTTGTGACTTTAAAACTATGATCAAGTATTTACAAGGGGATCCAAGGATACATGTTAGGAGAAGTAGTAGAAGAATGATAGTTCATGCCTGGGTTGAGAAGGAATTTAGAAATTTAAAGAGAGCTTCAGAAATTATAAATGCTCCTAAGGCAAGGTTAAGGAGAGAGAATGTCTTAGTTATGGACTTTGTTGGCTATAGAGGAGAGCCAGCTCCTAAGTTGAAGGATGTAACTCTTGAGTGGGAGGGATGTTTTAAAGAGATTAGGGAGAGTATGAAAAAGCTATATGAAGAGGGGGAGTTAGTCCATGGGGATTTAAGTGAGTATAACATTTTAGTTAAAGATAACTCTCCTGTCTTCATAGACTTCTCTCAGAGTGTTACTATTCAACATCCTTTAGCTCAGCCCTTACTAATTAGAGATTGTATAAATATCTGTAGCTTTTTCAAGAAAAAGGGAGTTTCTTGTAACTATAAAGAGCTATATAAATATATAACTGGGAAGGACATAAATCCTGTAGATGAGATGATGATTAAACAACTTTAAGGTGATTTTTATGGTTTTTAATAGAGTTGGTGAAGCTACAAATGTTGAAATTATTAAAGTTCCTAAGGATAGGATAGGGGTTTTAATAGGAAAGGGTGGAGAGGTTAAAAAAAGAATTGAAGATGAGCTAAAGGTTAAAATAAAGATTGATGCTGATGGCACTGTTACTATTTACTCTAAAAATAATGAAGATCCCTTAGCCCTTTGGAAGGCTAAAGATATTGTTAAGGCTATAGCAAGAGGCTTTAATCCAGAGATAGCCTTAAGGTTGTTAAGTGATGACTATGTCTTAGAGATTATAAATATTGAAGACTATGCTAAGTCAGAGAATAGCTTAAGGAGGTTAAAGGGAAGGGTTATAGGAAAGGAGGGAAAGTCAAGGAGATACATAGAAGAGCTAACTGGAGCAAGTGTTTCAGTCTATGGGAAAACTGTTTCTATTGTAGGGGAAGCTGATCAGGTTCAGATAGCTAAAGAAGCTGTAGAGATGCTCTTAAGAGGGGCCTCTCATTCAAGAACTTACAAGTTCTTAGAGAGAGAAAGACAGAAGTTGAAAGAAGCTAACTTCAAGCTCTGGAAGAAAAAGAGTGAAGTAGATGAATTATATGAAAAGCTTTACAAGGGTGAGGAGGAATGATTGATACACATACACACTTAGACACAAGAGGGTTAGAGGATTTGGAGTTAATGGCTCTAACCTTAGAGAAAGTTGTTACTTTAGCCCATGATCCCTTTGAGATGAAAACCTTGGATGTTTGGGAAGTTCATTTAAATAAAGTTTTGAGTGAGATAAAGAGAGGGGGAAAGGTTGGCTTAGATGTCTATGTATGCTTAGGGATACATCCAAGGGCTATTCCTCCAAGTGTTGATGAAGCTATAAAGCTCTTGGAGAAGTATATAAAGTTGGATAAAGTTGTAGCCATTGGAGAGATAGGCTTAGAGAAAGGGGATAAGAAAGAGGAGGAAGCCTTTATAAAGCAGGTAGAGTTTGCTAACAAAGTTGGCTATCCTATAGTTGTCCATACTCCAAGAAGAAATAAGGAAGAGATAACAAAGAAGATTTTAGAGCTTCTACAAACTTTTAATTTAAAGGTTGATGTTGTCATTGATCATTGTAACAAGGAGATAATAAATAGTGTATTAGACCAAGGATACTATGCTGGCTTAACAGTCCAGCCAGGGAAATTAACAGCTGATGAAGCCCTTAACTTAATAAAGGATAATTTAGATTTCTCAGATAAGATTATGTTGAACTCTGACACTTCCTCAAACTATTCAGATGTCTTAGCTGTTCCTAAAACAGTGTTAAAGATGAAGTTAGAGGGGATAGATAAAGAGGTTATAGAAAAAATAGCTAAGAAAAATGCTGAATCATTCTTCAAATTTTAGAGTGGGAAATTATGAACACCTATGGAGATATGTTTAGAGTTACAGTCTTTGGAGAGAGTCATGGAAAAGCTGTTGGAGCTGTTGTAGATGGCTGTCCAGCTAACTTACCTTTAAGTAAGGAGGATATACAGAAAGAGCTCAACAAAAGAAGGCCTGGGCAGAGTATATTTACAACTCCAAGGAAGGAAGAGGATGAGGTTGAAATTCTTTCTGGCCTATTTGAAGGGAAAACTACAGGCTCTCCAATCTGTGCTTTAGTTTATAATAAACATATGAGGCCAAAGGACTATGAAAAATTAAAAGATACTCCAAGACCAGGACATGCTGACCTAACTTACAAATTAAAATATAAAAATTATGACTACAGAGGTGGAGGTAGAGCAAGTGGAAGGGTTACAGTTGGACATGTCATTGGTGGAGCTATAGCTAAGAAGCTCTTACAATACACTTACAACATAAAGATATTGGCTTACACCATAAAGGTGGGTAAGATAGAGGGAGACTTTAGTTATTACAAAAAGCCAGAGATCTTTGAAAATCAGGAATCTTTAAAGAGTTTGGAAAGTAAGATATGGGAAAATCCTTTAAGATGTCCAAGCTCTAACTATAAGGAGATGGAAGAGTATGTTTTAAAAGCTATGGAAGAGAAGGATAGTGTCGGAGGAGTTGTAGAAATTGTTGCTTTAAATGTGCCTATTGGAGTTGGAAACCCTATTTTCAATAAGTTAAATGGAGAGTTAGCAAGAGGATTAATGAGTATAAATGCTGTGAAGGGAGTAGAGATAGGAGTAGGATTTAAATGCTCTGAACTCTATGGTAGTGAGATGAATGATGAAATGTACTTTGATGATGAAAAAAATATTAGATTTAGAAGTAATAACTGTGGTGGAACCTTAGGAGGAATAAGTTGTGGAACTCCAATAGTGTTAAGAATTGCTGTTAAACCAACCCCATCTATTGGAAAAAAGCAGAGAACTATCAATTTAAAAAGCTTTGAGAATACTGAGATAGAGATTGAAGGAAGGCATGACCCTATTATAGTCCCAAGGATTGTTCCAATAGCTGAGGCTATGGTTGCTGTAACACTGGCTGATCTAATGATAAAGGGAGGCTTTATTCATCCATGCTGCTTATAATTCTCTCAAGCTCTTTTAAGAAATCTTTATAATTATTTATCCCTACAGGAATCTCAATTTTATGCTTAATATTAACATATTTTAAGAGCTCTTCCATTAATATTCCTCTTCCCTCTCTTAATCCATCCTTTGTTTCAGTTTTAAAGATCCCACAGGTTGGAGAGCCTTCAATTCCTATTAATAGGAATTTATAGCCATCTTTCTCATATTCTCTTATATACTTAAATATATTTTTTAGTAATTCTCTACACAGCTCTCTATACTCTTCAGTATCATACTCCTCTTTAACCCTTCCCTCTCTATTGATTCCTAAGTATATAAGTTCAGGACAGGGTAATTGAATAATTCCAAAATCATTTTTTATTAATAGGCTAACAACTTCCTTAAAAGAGCCTTTAACTCTTCTTAGGGATTTTACTACACTATTTTGGTTTAATATGCAGTGTGAAACTATAGCTATCCTCATCTTATCCCTTTTTTAGCTTCTAAGATGGCTCCAACACAACAAACTATTTGTGGCTCTTCTGGGATTAAAAGATGTCTATCTAACTTCTCCTCAAGAAGCTCAGCTAAAACCTTATTCTTTGCCACTCCTCCACTAAATACTATATTATTTATCTTTAATTTCTTAACCATAGGAACTATCCTATTACAAATACTTTCATAAACTCCCATTAGTATCTCTTCCTTAGGAACATTCTTAGCCAATAAGGAGATAATTTCACTCTCTGCAAAGACTGCACACATTGAAGAGATCTTAGCTACATTTTTAGATTTGTATTTATTTATATTGTCTATATCTATTTTTAAAATCTCTAAGACTTTCTCTAAAAACTTCCCTGTGCCAGCTGCACACTTGTCAGAGAGGATAAAGTCTTTAACACTTCCATCCTTGTCAATTTTTATAACCTTACTGTCCTGTCCTCCTATGTCAATAACTCCATCAGCTTCCTTAAAAAAATAGTTAGCCCCTCTTCCTAAGGCAATAACTTCAGGAACAACCTTATCAGCAAACTCTACCTTATGCCTTCCATAACCAGTAGCTACTACCTTTTTAACATTATATTTAGCTTTAAATTTATTAACTTCTTTTAAAAGTTCTTCTTCATTGAGGGAAACACCAAAATTCTCTATTTTATAGTCAACAATTTTATTGTTATCCATAACTACCATCTTTGTGGTTGTAGAGCCAACATCCACTCCTAAGATCATTATAACCACCTTGGATATTAGAAAATCTAATAGCAAAATTTAAAAATATTGCTAACATTTATCAATATAGAAGTTACTTAAAAATTTTTTGTGTGATAGTGATGGAGCTAAATGCAATCAAAAAATTGATGGAAAAATTTTCCAAAAGAAAGGAACAGTTATATAAGCAAAAAGAAGAAGGAAAAAAAGTTTTTGGAATGTTCTGTGCTTATGTACCCATTGAGCTAATCTTAGCCTCTAATGCTATTCCTGTTGGACTATGTGGAGGGAAAAATGACACAATTCCAATAGCTGAAGAAGACCTTCCAAGAAACCTCTGTCCTCTAATAAAATCTTCCTATGGATTTAAGAAAGCTAAGTCTTGTCCTTATTTTGAAGCTGCTGATGTCATTATTGGAGAAACTACATGTGATGGGAAAAAGAAAATGTTTGAACTTTTAGGAAGAATGGTTAAAATGCATGTTATGTTCCTCCCATGCATGAAAACAGAGAAGGCTAAAGAATTGTGGGTTGAAGAAGTAAAAAAATTAAAGGAACTAATTGAAAAAGAAACTAAAAATACAATTACTGAAGAAAAATTAAAAGAAGCTGTTGAGAAAGTAAATAAAATGAGGAAGCTCTTTTATAGGCTATATGAGTTAAGGGCTAATGTGCCTACACCAATTAGAGGATTAGACACTTTAAAATTATTCCAATTTGCCTACCTCTTAGATATAGATGACACTATTGAAATCTTAGAAGAGCTTATAGAAGAGTTAGAGGAGAGAGTTAAGAGAGGAGAAGGATATAGTGGTAAAAGAATCTTAATAACTGGCTGTCCTATGGTTGCTGGGAATAGTAAGATAGTTGAGATCATAGAAGAGGTTGGTGGAGTGGTTGTTGGAGAAGAGAGTTGTACAGGAACAAGATTCTTTGAGAATTTAGTTGAAGAGCCAACTATTGAAGGTATAGCAGAGAGATATTTAAAAATCCCATGTGCTTGTATGTATAACAATGATGAGAGAATAGAAAATATTAAAAGGCTGGTTAAGGAGCTAAAAGTTGATGGAGTTGTTTATTACACCTTACAGTATTGTCATACCTTCAATATTGAGGGAGCAAGAGTTGAAGAAGAGCTTAAGAAGGAGGGAATCCCTATTATTAGGATAGAAACAGACTACTCTGAAAGTGACAGAGAGCAGTTAAAAACAAGATTAGAGGCATTCATTGAGATGATCTAATTTTTATTTTTTATAAAAAATAAAAAATTTATCCAAAAATTCCTGAAGCTTTTAAAGATAAGAATAAATTTATTATTCCCATAATCAAAGTGGCATAAATCAACAACTTTAGTTTAAAAACTTCTTTAGTAATTAATTCTTGATTCTTTGATAAGGTTTTTAAGGATGTAAATAGAGTTTCTATTTTTTTACTATTGTTTTTTAAAGTGGTTTCAAGTATGTTATATTTATTATTTATGCTCTTTGATGTAAGGTCAAAGTTGTTCTTTAAGTTGTTGAACTCATTTTTTATCATTAGGACATCATCTTTAGTATTTTCCAAAGAGTTTTTAACCTCATCTAAGATAGAGAGATAATAATTTAATTTTTTTGAGAGAGAATTTATTTCATTCATTGATATATCTATCTTTTCATTAGTTATCTTTAAACCATAGTGAATTTCATTAATATATGAATTCAAATCTGAAATAAGACTATCTAATTTTGATATTATATCATCTAAAATAAACTCTGTTTCAGACACCTTTCTTTTGTTATCAATTTCTTCTAACAACTTTGATATCCAATCCACATCTTTTTGAGCCATACAACAACCCCCTTAAACAAGCAGTACAAAAAAGTAAATTTAAATAATTGTTCAATAACTCAAATTGTTCAAACAAATATATATTTTTTAAGGTGAAACCTATGGGTTGGGATAATGCTCCATCTCACATCTGTAGAGGAGGAGATCTAAGAGGTTTAGCTTTCTGTTGCCCTCCTATAAAGTATTGTCCAATACACCAAGCTCTTCAGATACTAAAGATAAGCCCTGAAGAGTTTATAAAGATAAAGGAAGAGTTTGGGAAGAGAACAAAATTAGGAGTTGGAGAGAACACTTGTTTCCACTCTTTGGTTTGGTGTTGTAAGATAACAAAGCCATGCCCATATAGAGATTATGAGTTAAAGAGAAATAATATCTCTCCAGATGAGTATATGGAGTTAAAGAAGAAGTTGGCTGAAGAAATTTTAAGAAATAGTAGATTCTTTAAAGAGGCTGTTGAAGCCTTTGTTAAGAGAGGAGTTAGTAGGGAGTTAGCTGAAAAAGCCTTATTAGAAACAGGAGATTTAAAAAAAGCTTATGAGTTAATTAAAAGAAGTTTGGGAACTCAAGAATAGTTTTTAAGACTAACTCAGATGTCTTCTTTAAATCTCTTTTGTCAATAACTTCAACTGGAGTATGTATATACCTTGCTGGCACTGAAATAACTCCTGTAGGAATTCCCTCCCTTGCTAAATGTATGGCTGTAGCGTCAGTTGTTCCTCCCTCTCCAACTTCCCACTGAACCTCTATATTATACTTTAAAGAAACCTCTTCTATAAGCTCTAAAACCCTTGGATGAGCTATTAAACCTCTTCCAGAGGCATCAACTATGCCAACAACTGGCCCCTTGCCAAGCTCAACAGGAGCATCTTCTTTTTTAATCCCTGGATGATCCCCAGATATAGTAACATCTAAAGCTATAGCCATGTCTGGATTAAGCTTAAAGGCTGAAACCTTGGCTCCCTTTAGTCCAACCTCTTCCTGAACTGTTCCAACAGCATAGACTTTAAAGTCTAAGTCATCAGGTAAGTTTCTCATAACATCAAGTAAGATTGAGCATCCAACTCTGTCATCAAAGGCTTTCCCTGTTAACCTATGCTTTCCAAGCTCATGAACCTCAGTTAAGAAGGAAACCCATGTTCCTATTCTAACCCCCATCTCCATGGCTTCCTCTCTACTCTCTGCACCAATGTCTATGAACATGTCTTCATATTTTATTAATTTATTTCTCTCTTCCTCTTTCATTCTATGAGGAGGCTTAGAGCCAAGAACCCCTATTATATCTCCTTTCCTTCCATGAACTACAACCTTCTGGTTTAGAATTGTTGGATCATAGATTCCTCCTATCTTGGTGAACTTTAAAAATCCATTGTCATCAATATACTTAACCATTAATCCAATCTCATCCATGTGTGCAGCAAGCATTAAGCTCTTCTCTCCTTCTCCCTTCTTAGCTATTAAATTTCCAAACTTATCTATTTCAACTTCACAATATTTTTCAAGCTCTTCCTTCATGAACTCTCTAACACTGTCCTCTCTTCCAGAGATCCCATGAAGCTCTGAAAGTTTTTTAAGATACTCTATAACCATCCTCTCTCACCACCCTATGAATCTTTAAAATTCTATTAACTTCCCTCTCCTTGGCTCTAAATGTTATTATCCTCTTCCCCTCTTCCTCAATATCTTCAATTATCTCAGTATTTTGATATAAGAAGGAAACAACCTTAGGATTGTTTGTTTCAATAACTCCAATTGATAAGTTCAATTTATCTAAAATAAGGTTCTTTAACCTCTCAATTCCCTCTCCAGTCTTAGCTGAAACAAAGATAGGATTAACTATATATCTTTCTAATTTAGTTAATATCTCTTCCCTCTTCTCCTCAGTTATTAAGTCACACTTGTTAAAAACTGTGATTATTGGAGATTTACAATTAACCTTCTCTAAGATTTCATGGTTAACCTTTAACTTCCTCTCTATCTCTTCAATGTCTTCAGAGGCATCAATAACCAATAAGATTAAGTCAGAGTCTGAACTCTCTTCAATTGTGGATAAAAAAGCCTCTATCATGAATGGAGGTAGGTCATCCATAAACCCAACTGTATCAGTAACTAATATCTTCCTCTTTATTCCTCTTATTCTCCTTGTTGTTGTAGACAGTGTAGTAAATACTTGATTTTTAGCCTCTTTTTTTTCTCCACATAGTATATTTAATAAAGAGGTTTTCCCTGCATTTGTATATCCCACTAAGCCAACAGAGTCAAACTTTTCCCTTCCCTTTCTTGCTATCCTTCTATGCTCTCTAAGCTTTTCCAACTTCTTTTTTATACTTGCTATTTCTCTCTTAACCTTTTGGTAGTATCTCTCAACTTCATAATCCCCATATCCCATAAACCCTGGCTGTTCTCCTTTCTTAGCTAACCTAACCTTTTCCTTAGCCCTTGGAAGTTCATACTGTAGCTCAGCTAACTTAACCTGAAGCTGAGCCTCTTTAGTCCTTGCATGCTTCTGGAAGATTTGTAAAACTAACTCTATCTTATCAATAACTTCAACTTTAAACTCCTTAGCCAAATTATATTTCTGAGTTGGAGACAGTTGGTTACCAAACACAACTATGTCAATGTTGTTCTCTCTAACATAATTTTTAATTTTCTCCACCAAACCCTTACCAATCTGAAACTTAGCATCAGGCTTTCTTATCTGAACAAAGCTCTTAACAGGATTGTAGAGAACTTTAACCAACTCTTCTAACTCCTCTAAACTCTTCTTATCCATCTTATTATCTTTCCTTAAAACAATGACTGCTTTAATAAGCTGATCACCTCAAAAAATAATATTATTTATCTGTAAAGCACTTCTAAGTGCTTTGGCTCCTTCTTCTCCTTCTTCTTGCCCATAACCTTATCAATAGCCTTTAAGAAGTCTTCCATTGTAACATAGTCCCTTAACTCTCTAATAGCATTCATCCCTGCCTCTGTACAGATAGCCTTTAACTCAGCTCCAACACATCCCTCTGTCAGCTTAGCTATCTTCTCTAAATCAACATCCTTCAAGTTCATCTTTCTTGTATGTATCTTTAAGATTTCTAACCTTCCTTTCTCATCTGGTGGAGGCACTTCTATAATTCTATCAAACCTTCCAGGTCTTAAGATAGCTGGATCTAAGATATCTAACCTATTAGTTGCTGCTATAACCTTAACATCTCCTCTTGGGTCAAAACCATCCATCTCTGCCAAGAGTTGCATTAGGGTTCTTTGAACCTCTCTATCTCCTCCAGTTAAAGCCTCAGTTCTCTTAGCAGCTATAGCATCAATTTCATCAATGAAGATGATGGAAGGAGCTTTCTCCTTAGCCAACTTAAAGATATCTTTAACTAAACTTGCTCCCTCTCCAATGAACTTTTTAACCAGCTCTGAACCAACTACTCTTATAAATGTGGCATTTGTTTCCCTTGCTACAGCTTTAGCTAATAAAGTCTTCCCTGTTCCTGGTGGACCATAGAGGAGAACTCCTTTAGGTGGCTCAATTCCAATCTTTTCAAAGAGTTCAGGATGTTTTAATGGTAGCTCAACAACTTCCCTAATCTCTTGAATTTGCTTATCTAAACCTCCAATATCTTCATATCTAACATTTGGCCTCTCTTCTATCTCCATAGCCTTAGCTCTATAATCCTTAGTCTCTGGAAGAACGTCAACTATTGTCAATGTCTGCTGATTTAAAGCTACCCTTGTTCCTGGTGTAAGGTCATCAGGATTTACAAAGTGAGAAATATTAACTAAAAAGCTTGGCCCTGAGGAACTTTTAACTATAGCCTTCCTCTCACCAATTTTATCAACAATTGTCCCTACCAATAAAGGAGGAACTCTCATTCTATCTAATTCTCTTCTTAAAATTTCAACTTCCTTAGAAAGTTGGATGTTCTCTCTCTCTAATTCTCTCTTTTCAATCTCTAATTTTAAAATTTTACTTTCCAGCTCAGCAATTTTTGCCTTTTCATGTAAGTCTTCAACATCCTTTTTAATCCTATCCTCTAATTCTTTAAATTCCTCTTCTCTAAATTCTTTTTTCTCCTTCTTATCTAAATTTAGTATTTCATCAAAAACCATCTACAACACCAGAAAATCTTTTAAAGCTGTTCCATGTAATTTAAATGTAGTTTGTCTTAATATAAATAGATTAAAATTAAATTATAAATTTAAATTGAGTGATAAGGGATGATAGTTAGGGATGCTGAAGGCAAGGAGATAAAGATAGGAGACTATGTTATTTATATAAATACTGGTAGTAAGGGAAGGGTTGTAGATATTGTTGAGAGAGAAGGCTATGATAACAATATCTGGGTTCTCTTAGACAATGATCTATTATATAAGCCCTCTCTTTTAAGGGTTATTGAGGTTAAGGAAGAGAAGGAGAAGAAAGAAGAGGAGAAGATTGAGATTGAGGAAGAGATTAAGATAGATTCAACTGATCTCTCCGAAGCTGGAGGGGCTGGATAATGGAAATTGATAGGATTAGGAAGGCTCAAGAGTTGGTTTTAAAAATTTTACATGAAAAGGGTAGAGAACATTTATATGACTTAAGTGGCCTCTCTGGAGGGTTCTTAATAGAGGATGAGGATAAAGATTTACTAAATACTTATATAGGCTCATCTTACTTCTCTAAGAAGGTTGATGAGCTTGGAAGGGAACATTTAAAAGGAGAGAGATGTGTAGCATTTAATAGAACAACATCAGCTATATTAAGTACAATACTAACCTTAAAGCCTAAGAAAGTTATTCACTACCTCCCAGAGCTTCCAGGACATCCATCTATAAGGAGAGCTTCCTCCCTTGTAGATGCTCAATACATGGAAGACAATAACTTAGAAATACTTGAAAATTTAGATAAAGGAGATTTGTTAGTTATCACTGGCACAACTATGGATTTAGAGGTTATAAATCTTAAAGACTTTAAGGAAGCTATAAGGATTGGGAAAGAGAGAGAGGCCATAATATTAGTTGATGATGCCTCTGGAGCAAGGGTTAGGCTTCTCTATAACCAACCTCCAGCCCTTGAGCTTGGAGCTGACCTTGTTGTTACAAGCACTGACAAACTAATGGATGGACCAAGAGGAGGCTTATTAGCTGGAAATGATATAGAGTTAGTTGAAAAAATCTATGAGACTGGATTAAAATATGGGTTAGAGGCTCAGCCTCCAGCATTGGCTGGCATCTATAGAGCTTTACAAAACTTTAGCTTGGAAAGGTTAAGGAAAGTTTTTGAGAGAGCTAAGAAGATAAATTTGGATAAGATAAAGTGGGCTAAGAGGACAGCTACAGGTTTTGTTATAAAGAAGGTTGTTGATGATGAAAAGAGGAATAGGGAGATATTAGAAGAAGCTGCCTTTTACTTGCTAAAGAAGTATGGGATCTTAACCATAACTGCCTTAGGGTCTCCAGGAGCAAGTAGAAGTTTAAGAATTGACTTATCATCAAGAGATGCTGAGAGGTTAAGTGATGAAAAAATCGTTGATGCTGTTTATGATAGCTTAACCTACGCCTTAAAAAATGGTGCGGGGGACGGGATTTGAACCCGCGAACCCCTACGGGACCAGACCCTCAATCTGGCGCCTTTGGCCAGGCTTGGCGACCCCCGCACGGCAAAGCATTTTTTATATTTGTTGCAAGGTATTTAAAATTTACGCACTTTAAATTAAATAATCAAATAATTAAATAGGTGAGATTTTGATAGTTGAGAAGGCTGAAGAATACTTAGAGAGGATAGAGAAGAATAAAGATTTAAATGCCTTCATTGAGGTTCAAAAGGAGAGGGTTTTAAAAGAAGCTGAAAGGTTAGAGAAGGATGAGGAGGCTAAGAAAAAGCCTTTATATGGAAAAATAGTAGCTGTAAAGGCTAATATAAATGTTGAAGGCTACACTATTTCCTGTGCTTCCAAAACTTTAGAGAACTATGTAGCTCCTTACAATGCCACTGTTATAGAAAAGCTTTTAGATGCTGGAGCCTTAATTATTGGAATTACAAATATGGATGAATTTGCCTGTGGAAGTTCTGGGGAAACCTCTTACTATGGACCAACAAAAAACCCTGTAGCTAAGGATAGAATCCCTGGAGGTTCTTCCTCTGGCTCAGCTGCAGCTGTTTCAGCTGAGTTATGTGACATAGCCTTAGGTAGTGACACTGGGGGAAGTATAAGAAATCCCTCATCCCACTGTGGAGTCTCTGGGTTTAAGCCAAGCTATGGAGTTGTAAGTAGACATGGGCTATGTGACTTAGCCATGAGTTTTGATCAAATAGGGCCAATAGCTAAGAGAGCTGAAGATCTCTTATTGGTTATGAACATCATTAAAGGGAAAGATGTAAGGGATACAACAACAGTAGAAACTCCAGAATTTAAGAAGTTAGATGTCTCAAAGTTTAAGGTTGGAGTTGTTGAAGAGTTTATGGAAGCTGCAGATGAAAAAATAAGGAAGGAGATTGAGAAAGGAATAGAAGTTTTTAAAGATATGGGATGTGAAATAGTTCATTTAAACTATAAATATTTAGATTTAGCTCTACCAACTTACTATTTAATAAACTATGTTGAGTTCTTCTCAGCCACAAGGAGATATGATGGTAGAAGATATGGTTATAGGATAGAAGAGGTTTGTGGAGAAGAGGTTTTAAGAAGAATAACTATAGGGTCAATGATAAGTCAGAAAGAATATAGTGGAAAGTATTACAAGAAAGCTTTAAAGGCAAGAAACTTGTTAAGGAAGGAGATGATAAAGTTAATGAAAGATATTGACATTATTGTCTCTCCAACTGTTCCTAAACTTCCTCATAAGTTAGGGGAGAAGTTATCTCCTATGGACATGTATAACTATGATGTCTTAACAGTCTTAGCTAACATCTGTGGAGTTCCAGCTGGAACTGTTCCATGCTCAGCCATCAATGGCATTCCAATTGGGCTACAGATAATGGCTAAGCCCTTTGAAGATGAGAAGGTTTTAAGTGCAATGATTGAGTTTGAGAACTTAAATAAATAACAAAGAGGGAGAGCTTGAAATATAAGGCTACAGTCACAATAAAGTTAAAAAAAGGAGTTCTAAATCCTGAGGGAAGGACAATAAAGAGAGCTTTAGAATTTTTAGGCTATGAGGTTGAGGATGTAAATACTTACAAGATGATAGATCTTATCTTAAATGGGGAGAGTGAGGAAGAAGTTTATAAGAAAGTTGAAGAGATGTGTCAAAAACTCTTAGCCAACCCTGTTATACATGACTATAGGATTAAGGTAGAAAGGCTATGAGGAAAAAAATTATCTTTTTTGATTTTGACAGTACATTAATTAACAATGAAACCATAGATGAGCTTGCTAAAGAGGCTGGAGTTGAGAGAGAGGTTAAAGAGATCACCAAGAAGGCAATGAGAGGAGAAATAGATTTCAAGGAAGCTTTAAAGGAGAGGGTTAAGCTCTTAAAAGGCTTACCTTTAGAGAAGGTTAATGAAGCTATTGAAAGATTAACCTTAACTGAAGGGGCTGAAGAAACCATTAAAGAGCTTAAAAAGAAAGGTTATATAGTGGCTGTAATTAGTGGAGGCTTTGACATAGCTCTCAACAAGTTTAAGGATAAGCTAAATATAGATTACTCTTTTGGTAATACTTTAATAGTGAAAGATAATAAGCTAACAGGAGAGGTTGAGGAGAAGGTTATTGACAAGGGAGAGGTTGTAGAGAACTTAGTTAAAGAGTTAAAGATTCCCAAGGAGAATATTGTAGTTGTGGGGGATGGAGCTAATGACATAGCTATGTTTGAAAAAGCTGGGTTAAGGATAGCTTTCTGTGCCAAACCAATATTAAAGGAGAAGGCAGACATCTGTATAGAGAAGAGAGATTTAAAGGAGATTTTAAAATATGTTAAGTGATAAACCATGTTAAAAGGGATAGTGGAAGAAATAAAGAATTTTGAAGGGCTTTTAAGGAAAAAGGCTATAAAGGATGTTATTGGAAACTTCACATTTGATGAAGACTATGAGTTTGAAATCATAGAAGACTTTGGAGATGATGCAGCTGTTATAGGGATAGATGGAGAGAATGCTATTTTACTTGCAGCTGATGGGATCTGGGGAAAGCTTTTAGAAAAAGACCCTTGGTGGGCTGGCTATTGTTCAGTGTTGGTTAACTGTAATGACATTGCTGCCATGGGAGGAAAGTGCTTAGGGATGACCAATATCATAAGTATGAAGGATAAAGATGTTTGTAGAGAGGTTTTAAAGGGAGTTAAGGATGGAATTAAGAAGTTTGGAGTCCCTATGGTTGGTGGGCATACGCATCCAGATGCTCAGTGCAATGTGTTAGATGTAGCCATAACAGGAATTGCTAAGAAGGATAAATTATTATTAAGTAGAAATGCAAAAGTTGGAGATAAAATAATCTTTGCCTATGACTTAGATGGAAAGTTATATGAGAATTTCCCACTAAATTGGGATACTACAACTATGAAACCAAAGAAGTTAGTTAAGGCTCAACTCCTCTCACTTGTGGAAATTGCTGAGAATAACTTGGCTAACTCATGTAAAGATATCAGCAACCCTGGAGCTATAGGAACACTTGGCATGCTTTTAGAGTTAGCCAAGAAGGGAGGAATTGTAGATATAACAAAAATTCCTAAGCCTGAGGAGATAGAGTTAGTCCATTGGCTTAAGGTTTATCCTGGCTCTGGCTTTGTTTTAACAGCCAAGGAGGAAAATGTAAAAGAGATCAAAAGAATTTTTGAGGATGTTAATATCACTGCTGAAGTCTGTGGAGAGGTTAAAAGAGAAAGAAAGTTATATATAACAGATGGAAAAGAAAAAGAGCTTGTCTTTGACTTTGAAAAAGAGTTTATTTGTGGTTGCTAACTGTCTGATATTCAACTGTTCCTCTCTCCCTTACTGGCTGTTTGTAAAGTTCCATCAATAAGTAAATCTCTTCAGGAACATCAGTATCTACTTTTAAACCTAACTTTATAGCTTCATCTACAGTAATAGGATAGTCATGTGTCCATCTTCCCTCAGTTAAGATCTTAGCCAACTCTTTAGCCTTCTCTTCTCCATACTTATCTTTTAAAAGCCAATAGACAAAGTTTTCAACTTGTTTTATAGCTTTCTTAGCAACATCAGCTAAAATTAAAGTTTTATCTTCAACATTCTCCTTTCCTTTCTCTTCTACAGCTTTAACAATACTTGGAGCTGGATATTGGCCGAGTTGAGGATCAACTGGGCCAAGGACAGCATTTTTATCCATAATTATCTTATCAGCAGCTAAAGCTATTAATGTCCCTCCACTCATGGCATAGTGTGGAACTATAACCCTTGTCTCTGCAGGATGATTTTTTAAAGCCCTTGCTATCTGTGAAGCTGCTAAAACTAAGCCTCCTGGAGTATGTATAATTAGATCTATTGGCTTATCCTTAGGAGCTGATCTTATAGCCCTTAAAATTTCTTCACTATCCTCTATAGAGATAAATTTATAAATTGGAATTCCAAATAGGCCTATACTCTCCTGCCTGTGAATTAAGGTTATGACTGTTGAACCTCTCTTATTGGCTATCTCTTTCAATAATCTATTTCTTGCAGCTCTCAAATTCCAAAAGTGAAATTGAGGAGCCATTAAAAGATAAAAAAAGAAAAGCCACCAAATTAACCCTATAATGTCCATGGTCTCACTTCTTTATTTTTAAAAAGTGTCCCAAGGTTAAGCTGTCATCTTCACTTGAGATATTATAAAATTCAAAGCCTTCAGAGCTTTCAGTTAGCTTAACCTTTAAAAACTTCTCCAACTTTTTAATTTCTTCATCACTTGGCTCTAACTCATATCTCTCAAACTTATGGAGAACTGTAGCTTTCATTTTAAGCTTTTCAGCAAGTTCCTCTATTGACAAACCAAGTTTTTCCCTTGCCTTTCTAATAACATCTCCATAATCCTCTCTAAGTGAAGGCAGAGAGTCAAAAATATCTCTCCTTCTTGGCTTTTTAACTCCTTTATTACCTTTATAGCTACCAATAGCCATTTTTTTAACTTTCTTAACCCTTGAGTAGGTTTTAGGAGCCTTACCAAATTTTAAACACTCTTTACAGACATACATTTCAGAACCTTCAATCATAACCTTGTAGAGTTTATCTACAAGTTTTCCACATAATTCACACATCTGCATAGCTGCACCTTTAGAAAAATATGTTTTATAAGTTAAGTTTAATAAATTAAGTATAAAAGTATTTTGGGTTGGGTTGAGATGAAAGTTGAAGAGAGAATAAATAAGATAATTGAAGAGGATGGATCAGCTTATTTTATCCTCTTAGATCCTGAAGAAAATATTATTGATATTGCTGAGCAAGTCTATAGCTATGTTGATGCCTTCCTTGTTGGGGGTAGTATAGGAATCTCTAATTTAGATGAGAAGGTTAAAGAGCTTAGGAAGTTTAAGAAGCCAATCATCTTATTCCCTGGTAATGTTGATGGGCTAACAAGATATGCTGATGCTGTCCTTTACATGAGTTTAATGAACTCCCTAAATCCTTACTGGATAGTTACAGCTCCAACCTTGGGAGCCTTAAAAATTTTAGAATATAAATTAGAGCCAATACCAACAGCTTATCTATGCATAGAGCCTGCTAAGAAAACATCAGTTGGTTTTGTTGGGGATATAAAAGAGATTCCAAGAGATAAGCCAAAGATAGCAGCTCTCTATTGTTTATCAGCTAAGTTCTTTGGAATGAGATGGGCTTACTTAGAAGCTGGAAGTGGGGCTGAGAAGCCAGTTAGTGATGAGATGATAAAGCTCTGTAAAAAGTTGTCAGGAATTAACCTAATAGTTGGTGGAGGCATTAAAAAACCTGAAATAGCTTATAACAAAGTACTGGCTGGGGCTGATGTTATAGTAACTGGTAATATACTTGAGAAAGACACTAACTTAGCAGAGAAATTTTATGATTCAATAAAAAAGGCAGGTAGAGAGAAATGGAAATAATTCCAGCAGTAGATATAAAGGAGGGAAGGTGTGTTCAACTTGTTCAAGGAGATCCAAATAAAAAGCTGTTAGAGATAGAAGATCCTGTTGAAGTTGCTAAGAGATGGGTTAATAAGGGAGCTAATTACTTACATCTTATAGACTTAGATGCAGCTCTTGGGGAGGGAGATAACTTAGAAGTTATTAAAAGGATTGTTGAAGAGGTTAATGTTCCTGTAGAGGTTGGAGGAGGAATTAGAGATATAGAGAGAGCTTTAGAGTTAATTGAGTTAGGAGTGGATAGAATAATTGTAGGAACTAAGGCAATAACTGATAGCAAATTTTTGGATGAGTTAAATGGTTACATAGAGAAAGATAGAATTGTCTTAGCTGTTGAGAGTAAAGAGGGAAAGGTTGTTATAAAGGGCTGGAAAGAGAAGCTAAATTTAAAGCCTATTGATGTGATAGAGAAATTTAAGGATAAAGTTGGCTACATACTCTACACAAATGTAGATGTTGAAGGCTTAATGAAGGGAATAAAGATAGAGGAAATTAAAAATCTTATAAAAAACTCTCCCCTACCAGTTATATACTCAGGAGGAGTTACTAAGATTGATGACATAATAACATTAAAAGAGCTTGGAGCTTATGGAGTTGTGATAGGCTCAGCTCTCTATAAGGGAAAGATTAGCCTTAGAGAAGCTTTAAAGGTTTTAGAGAATGAAGGTTAAAATTAAAGATTTAGAGTTTGAAGTAGAGTTAGCTGACAACTTTATAAAAAGAGCCTTTGGCTTAATGCTGAGGGATATTAAAGATAAGGCTATGCTCTTCAAATATGGGAAGAGAAAGGTTAGGGTTCATACTTACTTTATGCTCTATCCCATAGATATCTTATTCATTTATAATAATAAAGTGGTAGATGCTGTTAGACTAAAACCTTGGAAGGGTTATAAGAGTAAGGTTTATTCCAACATGATGTTGGAGTTTAAGAGTTTAGAGGATAGGGATGTTAAAGAGTTCATAGGAGAAGAAGTTATCTTTAAATAACCCTCTCAAAGCTTAGGCATTGTCCATTCCTCAATAGATGGACATCCTCTCCTAATCTGTAACCCTCTTCTTCAGCCAACTTTGTATATTCTGCTGTTAGGTTAAAGTCTCCATGAGATGGAATAATATGCTCAGGGTTCAGCCATCTTAGCATATCCCTATGATCTTCCTTAGAGGCATGACCAGAAACATGAGCTCCTTTAAAGATTCTAACCCCTAAGAGTTTTAATCTTGACTCTAACATATATCTCTGAGCTGCATTCATTGGGTTAGGGATAGGGTCAGCTGAGAATACAACACAGTCATATCTATCAAACTTATATGATGTCTTATTTGTAGCCATCCTTGATAGAACAGCTCCTTCTTCTCCTTGATGCCCTGTAGCCACTATTAAGTAATTCTCTTTTCCTTCCTTCATAATCATCTTTAAAGCCATCTCTATAGAGCTTGGATCCCCATAAATTCTTAAGTCATCTGGAAACTTAACTAAGCCAATATCTTGAGCTATTCCACAGTATCTCATCATACTCCTCCCTAAGAGTACTGGAGTTCTATTCATCTTTTCAGCAATCTCAACTATTGACTTAATTCTTGCTATGTGGGAGGAGAAGGTTGTAACTATAACTCCATTCTTCTCATTGTCAGTTGCTAAGAGATCATTCTTCAGCAAGCCAGAGGCTATAATCTCTGGTGGAGTCTTTCCCTCATGGTTTATCCTTGTTGTCTCTGAGATAAAGCAGAGAACTCCATTCTTTCCAACTCTTTTTATTGCTCTATAGTCTGGCCTCTCCCCAACAACTGGGAAGTTGTCAAACTTAAAATCATTTCCATAAACTATAGCTCCATAGGGAGTGTGTAGAACAGGTAAAACAGAGTCTGGAATACTGTGGGTTATTCTAATAAACTCTAAGGTTATGTTTGGGGTTAAATCTATAGATTCTCCAGCATTTAAAACAACCAGTGGATTTCTAACATCAAATTTTTTCTCACTTAATATTTCCCTTTTAACAAGCTCTATAGTATATGGAGTTCCTATAATTGGAGCATTGTATCTATGGGCTAACTTAGGAACAGCCCCTATGTGATCAAGATGCCCATGGGAGAGGACTATAGCTTTAACCTCTCCCTCAATGTTTTTCATAACTGTATCATTTGGAATAATTCCTTTCTCTATTAACTCTAAGCTGTGTAACTTAGATATGTCAGTATCTTCATGAATTAAAACTCTATCTAACCTAACCCCCATGTCCATAATGATGATTTCTCCATCTACATTAATAGCTGTCATGTTTCTACCAACTTCCTCATAACCACCAATAGCAACAATCTCCAATTTCATACTTTACACCCTCTTTCAACTAAGATACTTTTTAGTGGCTCTTTTAAGATATAGGGAATTCTCCTTAATTCCTCAATGTTTTCAGCACCAACTAAGAACATGGTAATCTTTAGCTCCTCTATATACTTACTTAAAAGCTCTACAACCTTCTCATAGCCTTTTAAAGCTGCTCTCAATACAGGAAGAGCTACAGCTGTACAAGAACAGCCAAGAGCTAAGCATTTAGCTATGTCAATTCCAGACCTTAAGCCTCCAGAGCCAATAATGATTTTATTATAAGAGCTCTTAACCTCTAAAATAGACTGAGCTGTAGGAATTCCCCAATTTAGGAAATTTTTTAAGATTTCTCTTTTTTCTTTATCTTTAACTCTATAATATTCAACCTTAGCCCAGGAAGTTCCACCACTTCCTTGGACATCAATAGCATCAAAATATTCAAGTTCTTTAGCATCCTCTTTGCTAAAGCCCTCACCAACCTGCTTAGCAATGAAAGGAACATCTCTATGCTTTTTATACTCAGAGATAATATCTTTTAGCTTCTCACTAATGTTTTTAAAATTTACATCCCCCTCTGGCTGAATAATCTCTTGAAGAGGGTTGAAATGGATAGCTAAGGCATCAGCATCTATCATTTCTATAGCTCTGTCAATAACTTCCAAATCCCAGCCATCTTTAATAAAATTTACAGCTCCTAAGTTTCCTATAACCAAGCTTTCAGTGTAGTCTCTGACAACTCTGTAAGTGTCTTCCAGCTCTTTATTTACTATAGCAGCTCTCTGAGAGCCTAAGCCCATTCCTAAGTTTAGCTCTTCAACAGCCTTAGCTATATTTTTATTAATTTCCTCAGCTCCTCTAAACCCTCCAGTCATTCCAGAGACAATAATAGGAGCTGACAACCTCTTCCCAAAAAGTTTAACCTCAGTGTTTATATCATCAAAATTAATATTAGATGTCCCTTTATGGATAAGCTCAATACACTCTAATAGAGTAGATCTATCATACTCAACATTACAGTGGCTACATAGGAAGATATGCTCTAACTTCCTTATTGAGATTTCCATTTTATCCCTTTAAATAATTTTATTATCTCCTCTTCCTTAGGCTTGATAATCCCTTTCTCTGTTATAATTCCTGTTATTAACTCAGCTGGAGTTTTATCAAAGGCATAGTTTATACATGAAACTCCTTCTGGAACAATCCTTATATTTTCAATGTAAGCCACTTCCCTCTCATCCCTCTCCTCAATCTTAACATCTTCTTCAGAACTCTCTAAGTCAAAGGTTGATAGTGGAGCAGCTACATAGAATGGAATATTATGATACTTTGCCAAGATAGCTAAAGAATAGGTTCCAATTTTGTTATAGGTAGTTCCATCCCTTAAGATTCTGTCAGCTCCAACTATAACCTTGTTAATCTCCCCCCTCTGCATTAAAAAGCCAGCTGAGCTATCAACAATAACCTTAACAGGAATTCCCTCATAGTTGAGTTCAAAGGCTGTTAACTTAGCCCCTTGTAATCTTGGCCTTGTTTCATCAGCTATAACTCTAATCCTTTTCCCACTGTAGTGGGCAAACCTTATAACACTTAGAGCTGTTCCATACTTAGATGTAGCCAAGGCTCCAGCATTACAGTGAGTTAAGATAGTATCTCCATCATCAACTATCTTCTCCCCTATCTCCCCTATCCTCTTACAAACCTCTTCCTCCTCTCTTTGTATCCTCTTAGCCTCTTCCACTATACTCTTTCCTTCTTTGTAAGCTTTTAAACATCTATTTAATGCCCAAAATAGATTTACTGCTGTGGGCCTTGTATTTTTTAAGGTTTTGTAAGCCTCTTCAATATTCTCATTATTAATCTCAGCTAAAGCCATTCCATAAGCTGCAGCTATCCCTATGGCTGGAGCTCCTCTAACAACCATCTCCTTTATGGCATAGGCAACATCCCTATAATCTTTACAAATAAAATATTCTAACTTATTTGGCAGTTTTCTTTGATCAATTAGGCTTAACCTATCTTCCTCCCAAACTATTGGCTCTAACATTTAATCTCCCCTTTTATAAGCATTTATTACAACTAAGTATTCAAATGGAACCTTTAATTTATCAACAACCTCTACAGAGAATCCTTTAAGCTTGAAAGCCTTCAGTGTTTTTTCAATGTCTGTTAAAGAGCTTTGAACCAGTTGAACTACTCCACCCTCTTTTAAATAGTTAGGAACTTGATCAATAAATCTATCTAAGATCTCTCTTCCCTCCTTTCCTCCATCAAAGGCATAGTTTAAGTAACCCTCTATTTTATCATCTTCCTCTGTTGGAAGATATGGAGGGTTAAAAAGAATGACATCATACTTTCCTTTAACATTTTCAAATAGATTACTAAGATAGAACTTTACTTTAACCCCATTTAACTTAGCATTCTTCTTGGCCAACTCTATAGCCTTTGGATTTATATCTATTCCTTCAACTATTCCTCCCTTTAGAGCAGAGGCTATAGCTAAAATCCCTGTACCTGTTCCAACATCTAAAACTCTCTTTCCCTTAACATCAACAATATTTTTTAAGAGTAAGTAAGAGTCTTCAGCTGGTTCATAAACATCTTTATCATAAATTAGCTTCATCTTCCAAATCTTCTCTCCCTCCTCTGATATTCCCTTATGGCCCTAAGTAAGTCTATCCTTCTAAATAGTGGCCAATAGACATCACAGAAGTATAGCTCTGAATAAGAGCTTTGCCAGATTAAAAAGTTACTTATTCTTTCTTCTCCAGAGGTTCTTATAATGAGATCAGGGTAAGGATAGGGAAGATGAGCAGTATAGAGATGCTTATCAATCAACTCCTTGTTTATTTCCTCTGGCTCTATCTCTCCCCTCTTAACCTTCTCAGCTATCTTTCTTACAGCATCAACAATCTCCTGCTGTCCTCCATAGGCTATGGCTACATTAATATAGTAGTTAGAATAATGCTTAGTCTTCTCCTCAGCATACCTTATAGCTTCCCTAACATCCTCTGGTAATAAATCTAACCTACCAATAGCTTTAATCCTAACTTTATACTTATGTATATCCCTATTCTCAGCAGCCTCATAAAATTTCTCTTTAAATAGGTTCATTAAAGCTTCAACTTCATCCTTAGGCCTATTAAAATTTTCTATGGAGAAGGAGTAGAGAGTGACAACTTTAACTCCTAACTCTAAACACCATCTTAAAACTTCTTTAACCTTCTTAGCCCCTAACTTATGCCCCTCTATCTTGTTTCCTAAAATTTGTCCCAGCCTTCTATTTCCATCCATTATTATGCCTATATGTTTTGGAATCTTGTTCTTATCAATCTCCATCTCTAAGAGTTTTTCGTAAATTTTAAAGCCAATGAAATTATTTGTAAATTTATATCCTTTTAAAATTAACTTTTTTAGCAAGTGTTTCACCTTTTTAGTATAACATTATCCCCTCTCTTAACTCCAATATTTTGAGCAACAGGGTTACATTTAGCCTTTAAAATAAAGAATATTGGCTTCTCTATGTTATATTCAGTTAAACTCTCATAATTTCCCATTCCTTTAGCAATAATGATATCAGAGCTATCAAGCTCTTTTAAAAACTCTTCTGAGCATTCCTCTAAAATGATTCCAATAATGTCTGAGCCAGTTGTTACTATCTTAGCTACTTCATCAATCTTAGCCACCTTAGCATCCTCAATTGTAGCATCATTTAGAATAGGCTTTCCCTTAACAACAGCTATAACCTCTTTCCCATAGCTCTTTATAAGTTCCATTAATAGTTTGTCAAAAACTATCTCTCCAGCATTGTCACAGATATATAAAACTTTTTTAATATTTTTATCTTTTAAGTATTTTAATAGCTCTTCAGAGTCGTCTATCTTCAACTCTTCATTTAAGGTTTTTAATAAAACCTCCTCTATATTTAAATTTGTGCTATATGCTCCATAGTCAATGGTGTTTCCAGCAATTGTAGCTAAGACACTCTTCCTTAACCTTTCCCTTTCATCCCCTTTAATTAAATTTTTAACATAGTCATAGTATTTTAAAGCTATCTCATTGGCTTTCTCTTTCAACCTCTTGTATGGGTCTTCACAGCCACTTATCTCTTTAAAATATCTATGTACATTAGTTCCCATAACAGCTGGTACTACATCCTTTCCATAGTTCTCTTCAATGACTTTAAAGCATTTCTTTATTAAATTAAATTGCTCTTCTTCATCAGCCACCTCTTTAGAGATGTCAACAATTTGCCTAACTATACAGATGGCACACTCTGGCTTTATCTTCATAGACTCACCTCTACCCTATCCCCATGCTTAACATTTAAATATTTATTTGCACTATCCATAAACTTAGCCACTTCTAAAAACCCTTCAGAGTTTCTAAGACAGATAAATCCTTCTTTCCCTTGATAGTAGCTTTCTACAAATTTAGCCACTATCTTTTTCTCTCCATTGAACACTATCTCAACTTCATCCCCTGGCCTGAGGTTGAAGTCTCTAATGCCTAAAATGATGTTTCCAAACCTATCTATGTGTATTACTCTATTTTTATAGTCTAATTTAACAATCTCCTTAATCCTCTCTCCTTCAAATTTGAAGTCATTTATGAAAATTTCAGCTCCAACTACAGCATAGACATCTCTCCCATGGAATGTTTTTGAAGGACAATATTGAGATTCATCAATTTTATAGATATTTTTAACCTTAAAATCTTCAATTAAATAGGTGAAGAGGCCATTATCAGGCCCAACTAAGAAGAAGTTTTCAGTTTCAACTACTATTGATCTCCTCTCACTTCCAACAGTTGGGTCAACAACAGCTATGTGAATAGCTTTAGGAAAGTAAGGGACAGAGGTTTTTAGAACATAAGCTCCATGCCAAATATTGAATGGCTCAATCTCATGGCTTATATCTACAACTTCACAGCCTTTATTGTACTTCTTTAATAAGCTGTAAATTCTTCCCTTCATAGCCCCTACATAGCCCTCAGATAAGCCAAAATCTGTAGTTAGGGTTATCATCTTATCATTCCTCTCTCTCTTTGCCACTTCATTCTCAACCCTAAGATACATGGGCCTCCTCTAACTCCTCCAATAGGAACCTTAGGAGTTCCTAAGCAGTTCATACATCTCGCCATGACACTGGCTCCTAAGGCTAAGCCATCCTCAACAAAAACAACATTATCCTCAACTTTATCCCAAATTTTTAGCTCATCTAAGTACTCTAAAATTATCTCTGGCTTCTTTCCAGTAATTCCAGCTCTTCCTGTAACTCCTATGGCTGTTTTCTCATCAATTAAGTTTTTGTTATGGGCTAACTCAACCAATCTTTTAACAACCTTTGCCATAGTATAATCTAAGGTTCTTAAAAGTGTTCCCATTCCATAATTCTCATAAATCTCCTTTCCAATCTCCTTAAGCTTCTCTAAATCTGAACCATTTTCTCCAACATCACAGCCTAAAAGAGTGGTTCCAGCCTTCTCAGCAGATTTTGGATCAACTGGGACAGTTCCAAATCTATTAACATTCTTTGGAACTTCCTTTATAATGATATACTTATGAATCTCCTCACTATACTCCTTAGCCTTCTCTTCATTAACCTTACCATCCTCTTTAATATCTAACACAGCTCCAGTTTTTGGGTCAACCTTTCCTGAACCTCTGACAATGGAATCAGCTATAGCTCCAGCTAAGCCACAGAGGTTACCTATAACATTAGAATATGGAAGTTTTTCATCAGTTATCCTTCCTGCTAATGTTGTCCCAAAGTCTATACTCATACATGGGTTTCTAAAATCAACATGTGTCCATTTACTTCCTACTTTAATTCCAGCTGTAACTAATTCCCCTTCCATCTCATTAGCCACTACTTCCTTCCCTGTAGGTGGTAGCACTCCAGTAACAGCTCCATCAAAGATAATCTTGTCCAAGAATGAGTATTTATCAAAAGGCTTTGGCAACTGTTCCTTACTCATAGCTGGAGTCATCTTTGCAGGAGGAACACCAGCCAACATACAGCCCTGGGCTAAGGCTATGATTACTTCAGAAACCTCCTCTGGAGAGGCAAAACCAGCTGTAACCCCTGTACTTCTAACAACAAAGTGTAAGTCATCAATTGTTAAGTTAGCCTTCTTCAAACTTTCCAATAAAACATCTCTAACCATCTCAGCCACAGCTTCCCTTGAAAGCTCAACCCCCCAGAGTGTTTTACCAAAAACCTTTTCCCCCTTCTTAGGCTTCCTAACCTCTCTTGTCATCCTGACAGCTTTACTTATTATATAGGTTTTCCCAGTATCCATGTTGGTAGCTGTTACTATAGACTTTGTTGTTGTATTCCCAAGTTCTACTGAAGCAACAATATAGTAAGGGTTTTTCTTTAACTCTATCAGATCAACACTCTGACTTTTTGCATAGGCTATATTTCTCTTCTTTTTGAAAATATTTAATATGCTATCTAAGAATCCCATTATCTCCCTCTTAAAATCTTACAATTCTTTTTATTAAGATACCTTCAACCTTTATAGGATATAAAGTTCTTGCCAGCTTTATAGCATTCTTTAACCTATCTTCGGAGCTTGAGTAAATGGTAAATAAAAGGTCTCCTTTCTCTACTTTATCTCCAACCTTCACATTTAAATAAACACCAGCCTTTTTATCATTTGGAGCTCCAGCCTCTTTAGCTATCTTTGTTATCTTATTATTTGATAATTCAATTACATAACCATCCTTTGGAGAGACAATATCTATAAAATACTTCCCTACTTCAATCTCTTCACTTCTTACCTCCTTTCCACCCTGAGCCACTATTATGTCCATAAACTTGTCATGAGCCTTTCTAAATAATAGCTCTTCAGCCACTTCTTTCCCTTCTCCAGCTGGAGCTATCCCTCCCATCTCTAATAGGATGCCAGCTAAGTGGGTAGCTTTATCAACTAAGCTATTTGCACCTTTATAAGGATCTTCTAAGGTTTCTAAAGCCTCTTTTGCCTCTAAAGCTGGCCCTATGGCTCTGCCAATTGGTTGGTTTCCATAGGTTAAGGCACATTCAGTAGTAATATTTAACCTCTCCCCAAGCTCTATAAACTCTCTTGCTAACTTGTTCCCCTCTTTCTCATCCTTAACCTTAACCTCTCTTCCAATAGGGATGTCTATCAATAATTTACTAACTCCCATAGCCAATTTTTTAGCCATGACACTTGATAATAATAGAGGCTTAGGGTCTATCCCAAGAGGTCTTTCAACATTTATGGTTATGTCATCAGCTGGAGCCAAGTTTAAAGCTCCACCCCAAACTAAACATCCATTAGTTTCTTTCACAACATTTTTAATTTCTTCTATACTTAAATCAACCCTTGTTAGAACTTCCATAACATCAGCTGTTCCTGCTGCTGAAGTAATAGCTCTTGAAGAAGTTTTAGGAATCTTCAGCCCAGCTGAAGCTACAATAGGGACTGTTAGAAGAGCATACTTATTCCCAGGAACTCCTCCTATGGAGTGGACATCAAAAACCAAGCTTTCCCATTCAACCATCTCTCCAGTCTCAGCCATCCTTATGGTTAAAGCTTCAATCTCATCCATATCCATGCCATTTATGTAGAGAGAGGTGACAAAGGCAGAGATCTCAATATTTGTTAGCTTATTATTAACCATTTCATCAACAATTAAGAATATCTCTTCCTTACTTAACTTATTCTTATCCATCTTTTTCTTTATGTAGGCTAAGCTTCTTGGCTTGTCAGCATGTTTTATAGTTATTAACTCCCCTTCCTTAACCTTTAAACTCTTAGCCAACTCTTTAGTTATCCCTATCTCTCCCCTATTAACTAATGTAGAGGAATAAATAGTTCCTATCTCTTCCTTATTTTTGTATATTAAGACAACCCTATCTCCTGGAAAATATTGAGAAGCTTTAATATCCTCAGGATTTATTAATACTAAGTCTAATAAATCTATATCTAATAACCTAACCTTTAGGAATAACAAGGAATACCACCATAGAAAGTTGATAGTTATGGATGTGAAAAAAATAGAGGAGTACATAAATAAAAATTTTGATAAATTACCTGAAGGTTGTAAGCAGTGTGTTAGAGGAGAGAAGTTAGTTCTCTTCATCACAGGGACCTGTAAAAATAATTGTTATTATTGTCCTCTCTCAGAGAAGAGGAAGGATAAAGATGTCATTTATGCAAATGAGAGACTTATTAGTAGTGTAGAAGAAGCTATAGAGGAGGCTAAGCTCTGTAGTAGCAGAGGAGTTGGAATTACTGGGGGTAACCCTTTATTAAGAGTGGATAGAACAAAAAAGTATTTAGAGGCTTTAAAGAAAGAGTTTAAAGACTTTCATGCTCACCTCTATACAACTCCTGAAACCATAACCACTGAAAATTTGGAGAAGATAAAGGAGTTGGATGAGCTAAGGATCCATCCAACAAAGATTTTTAATATTGGTTATAAGGAAGAGTTTGTTGATGAGCTAATTAAAAAGATTAGGTTAGCTAAGAAATATATTCCAAAGGTTGGGGTGGAAATTCCTTCAATTCCTGGGATGGATGAAGAAATTTTAAACTTAGCCTATGAAATAGATGGAGTAGCAGACTTTTTAAATATAAATGAGCTTGAGTTTTCTGATGAGAACTATGAAAACTTGGAGAAGAGAGGATTCTATCCTAAGGATGATGTTAGCAATGCTATAGCTGGAAGTGAAGAGACTGCTTTAAATGTGATAAAGAACTTTAAAGGCTCTCTCTTTATTCACTATTGCCCTTCCATATTAAAAGATGCCATACAGATGAAAAATAGGTTAATAAGAAGAGCTAAGAATATAGCTAAGCCTTATGAAGTGGTTACTGATGAAGGCCTCTTATTGAGAGGGATAATGATCTTTGATAGAGAGGAAGACTTAAATGAAATAGTTGAAATCTTGGAAGATAATGAGGTTGAATTTGAGATAGATGGAAATAAGATTTACTTAAATCCCTTTATCTTAGAAGACCTCTTAGACCTAATGAAGAGGGAGAGGTTTCCTATAAAGTTCTCTGCTTACATCTCTGAGTATTATCCAACAGTTGATAAGTTAGAGGTTGAGAGAATTCCACTTCATATTAAAAAGAGAAAACTTAGATTTAAGTGAAATTATGATCTGGATAGAAGATGAGATAACCAACAACTTGGAGAGAGTTAAGGCACTAACCATAATTCTAAAAACTAAGGGTTGTAGTTATAGAGAGTGTGTTATGTGCTCTTACTACTTAGACTCTCATAAAGAAGTGAAAGATAAAGAAATTATAGAGCAGTTTGAATATGCTATAAATAAATTTAAAGATTTTGATATGGTTAAAATTTTCACCTCAGGAAGCTTCTTAGATGATAAAGAGATTTCTAAGGATGTTAGAGACTATATATTAAAAAGATTGTCTGAGCTAAACTTAAAGGAGATTCATATAGAGTCAAGGGTAGAGTTTATAACTGAAGATAGGTTAGAGGAGCTTAAGGATTATAATGTGGTGATTGGCTTAGGAATAGAGAGCTTTAATGAAAGAGTTAGAGAAGTCTTAAATAAAGGAGTTAGTAATGAGGAAATTGTAAGAGCTATAAGCTTAATAAAAAAATATAAGTTAACTCCTAAGGCTTACCTCTTAATAAAGCCTCCATTTCTAACTGAGAGTGATGCTATAAAAGATGCCATTTACTCAGGAAACAAAGCTTTAGAGTTAGGCTGTATAGTTTCCTTTTGTCCTTTAACAGTTCATAAAGATACTTTGGTAGAATACTTTTATAAAAAAGGAGAGTACTCTCCACCATTTTTATGGACTGTCTTAGAGGTTTTAAAAAATGTTAGAGATGGCTTAGTTAGATGTGACACCTCAGGCTTTGGCTCCCTGAGAGGAGCAAGTAATAGGTGTAAATGTGATAGAGAGATCATTGAAAAAATTAAAAAATTTAACTTAACACAGAATAGAGAAGTGTTAGAGCATAGCTGTGAGTGTAAAAAACTCTGGGAAGTATTCTTAGAAACTGAAAAAAGAAATATTGTTCCTCTAAATAGGGAGCTTACTCTAACTTACCAATAACCTCTAAGTAAAGGTCTTTCAAGGGCTTTTTTAATTTTAAAGCCAGTCTTTTTAAATCTTCATATTCAGGCTTTTTCATAATAACTTCATTATCTATCTTCCCTATCTTCACCCTAACCTCTTCTCCATAAACTTTAACTCTCTTCACTTCCCTCTCAGCAACAACCCTCTTATATTTTAAAATCCTCACCCCTAAGGTTCCAGTCTCTCTCATAATTATTTTAGTCACTTCCTTAGGGTTATCTTTAACTATAGCCCTTATTAAATAAGCTGGCCTATTCTTCTTCATGTAAATTGGAATGAAGTGAAGATCTCTAACCTTCTCTCTTAAAACTTCATGTAAGTAACCTAAAACCTCTGGAGAGATGTCATCAACATTAGTCTCAACTATGTAAATATTTTCCTCCTCATTCAACAGTTTAAAAACCCTTAAAACATTTGGGATTTCCAACTCTTTCTCTCCAGCTCCATAGGAGATGGAAGAGTATTCAAAACTTTCTATAAGCCTTGGATTAATGTACTTTAAAATAGCTCCACCTGTTGGAGTTGTTAGCTCTCCATAGTTTGAGTAAAAGATTCTAAAGCCTTTTAAAAGTTCAGCAGTTGCTGGAGCTGGGATAGGGTAGAGGCCATGAGAAGTTTTAACAAAACCTCCACCAACATTTATAGGCCTGTAGAAACAGTTGTTTTTTAAATTTAGCTTATTTATTATGTAAGAGGCTCCAACAACATCTACTATAGTGTCATAATCAGCTATCTCATGGAAATGAACCTTCTCTATCTCAACTCCATGAACCTTAGCTTCAGCCTCAGCAAGTAGGTGAAGGATTTTTAAACTATCTTCTTTAATTTTATTATTAAGGTTAGAGTTTTTAATGAGCTCTTTAAACTCTTGATATGTTGAGAGAGAAAAATTTTTCCTTAAGCTGATATCAATTTTGTTAGCTAAGATTCCTTTTTTATTTACTTTTTTTATTTCAATATCAACATCAATAACTTTTTTTACAGTTTCTATTAGCTCATCTTTATCAACAAAGTCTAAGAATGCTGAGATAAACATGTCTCCACTAACTCCGGAGAAGGGATCTATAACAAACATCTCACAAACCTTGAGCCTTTCTTAATCTGTCCATAATGGCCCTTCCCAAGCCAACCTCTGGCACAGCTTCAGCTATAATAATATCTAAATTTTGCTTATCTAACCTATGTAAGGAATCATATAAATTTGCTGCAGCCTCTCTTAAGTCTCCTTTCCTTGAAAGTATTTCAACAACTTCAAAACCCTCTCTTGGCTCTTTAAATGCTAATAAGCCACACCTTAAGTTAGGGATAGGCTTAGGTTCTTTCATAATTTTCAGTGGAGTTGTTGGAGAGTAGTGTTTTTTCAACATCCCAGGAGCCTTTATCTTCTTATTCTCCTTGGTTATCTTAACCTCTCCTATAACTTTTTCAATGGCTTCAACATCTAAGCCTCCAAGCCTTAAGATGGTTGGGGGTTCTGTAGTAAGATCAATAATAGTTGATTCAACTCCAACATCACACTTACCACCATCTAAAATAATATCTACCTTATCTCCAAGCTGCTCATAGACATGCTCAGCCCTTGTTGGTGAGAGCTTGCTAAATAAGTTTGCACTTGGAGCAGCTATAAAAGTTTTAGATTCTTCAATTAATTTTAAAGCCACTGGATGGGCTGGCATTCTTATGGCTACAAAGTCTAAGCCAGCTGTAACAATACTTGGCACAACCTCCTTTTTAGGTAGAACCATAGTTAATGGCCCTGGCCAGAAGGCTTTAGCTAACTTATAAGCTAACTCTGTTGGATAAGCCAATTTCTCCAAATCCTCAAATTTTGAGATATGAACTATGACAGGATCAATTAAAGGCCTCTGCTTAACCTCAAAGATCTTAGCTACAGCCTCTTTATTTAAAGCATCAGCCCCTAAGCCATAAACTGTTTCTGTAGGAAAAGCTACTAAGCCACCTTTTCTAATCACTTCAGCAGCCTTTTTTATATTTTCTTCAGTTGCCTTTAGAATCATTTTTATGACACCTAAAGCCTTATATAGGAGAAACTTTAAAAATTCATTATTATATTTAATAATTGTGAGGTTTTAGCTTATGAACATAAACAAAGATAAAATTATAACTCCTGTTCTCATTGGTGGAGTTGTTGGAGGGATTTTAGGAGTTTTTTGCTGTTTAATGTATATTGTTGCTGGAGCCTTGGCAACATATTTATATAGTAAAGAGGAGTTTATAGAGTTGGAAAGTTCAGCTGTGGTTGGAGCCATTGCTGGTGTAATAGCTGGTGTTATTGAATTTATAATAAACTTCATCTTAAATATGGTTTTTCTAATTCATATGTCTAACACTCCTCCAATGTTCTCAGGATTTTATAGTATTGCTTTAGCCATTGGGTTCATCTTTTCCATTATCTTTGGAGCCATCTTAGGGGCTATAGGAGGAGTTTTATATCACTACATAGCTAATAGATAATCCCCAGGGTGGGTTAGCCTCCCTGACTTGGCTCTGCTTAGGATGATGGGAGTGTGTTAATCCCTGGGGACATCATCTCTTTTAAAGTTTTAAGGGTGGGAAATTGGAGATCTATTTTATTACAGGGAACATAAATAAGGTTAGGGAAGCTGAAACTATTTTAAAAGATATTAAGATTAAGAATATAAAAATAGAGTATCCTGAACTTCAGGGAACCCTTGAAGAAGTTGCTGAGTTTGGAGCTAAGTACTGTTATGAAAGATTAAAAAAGCCTTTAATAGTTGAAGATAGCGGCTTTTTTGTTGAAGCCTTAAAAGGATTTCCTGGGACATACTCAAGGTTTGTTTATGAAACTATAGGAAATGAAGGGATATTAAAATTACTAAAAGGAGTAAGTGATAGGAGAGCTTACTTTAAATCTGTTATTGGCTACTGTGATGAAAATGGAGTTCAACTATTTTCAGGAGTAGTTAAAGGTTATGTATCCAGTGAAATAAGGGGAGATAAAGGATTTGGCTATGATCCTATCTTTATTCCAGAGGGTTATGATAAAACATTTGGAGAGCTTGGGATTGAGGAGAAGAGTAAAGTGTCCCACAGAAGGAAGGCTTTTGAGAAGTTAAGAGAGTTCTTACTAAAGAAAATTTAAATATCTTTATAACTAATAAGCTCTGAAAATTTGGTAATTTCATGCATAGCCTTAATTTCAACAGAGATCTCATTTTCATTTAAGAAGGATAGAGGGTTAGCTCCACCAATGGTTATAACTCCACACATATCTTTATTAACCTTAACTCCAGCAAGCTCATTATTTGGCTCTCCTATGCATTTAATTCCATTCCACTCTAATAATTCAATAATTCTCTCTAACTCCTCTCTACAAATTCTATGTATCTCTCTAAAGCCTGCTAAGAATGTAGTTTCACAATCAACCTTATTAAAGAAGATCTCATGAGGGTCTAAAGAGGTTCCACTATACTTAATGATGTCTATAAATCTCATCTCCTCTTCTTTAACTTCTAAGATTCCTCCATACTTAGGAATAATTGGAACTCCTAAGTTATTTATTATCCCATCTAAAGTTACTGCACAGATTGTTTTTATCTTAACCTTATCCTTTAAAACCTCATAACCAAACCTATCTGAGATTCCTAAGCCCTTACTGTAAGCCTCTTTTAAGATGTCAAGGGCTTCATCTAAATATTTCTTATCTATATAACCAATGTTAACTATAACATCTCCATCCTTCTCATAGATATCATAATTTACATGAGCCATTAGGTTGATCATCTTAGATAGAGCTGTTTTTATCCTTACATTTGCCTTTTTAGTAGAAATTTTTAAGCTCTTTTTTTCCAACTTATGGAGAGAGCTTAACCTAACAATTGATGACATAGGGATAATTTCAGTTGGAATATCTTTCTCAACAAATGGAGCTATTGGAGATAGGCCACCAATCATAACTATTCCTATATGCTCTTCACCAACATCCAAGCCTAAGACATTCTCAGAGCCATAAGAAATAATTCCATCCAACTTTTTAATGATTCTCTCAAACCTCTCCCTATAGTTGGCTCCAATAACCCTAAAGTTTGCTGGTAGGTAGCCTTCACCATTCTCAATAATCCCTAAGACATCAGTTTTTTTCCTTTCTATAAATGCCAGTAGAGGATCAATTGAGGTAGCCTTATACTTTATGATCTCTTTAAACTCAACTGGCTCATAGTTTTCATATTTAACAATTCCTCCACAGATGTGATAAACTGGAATTCCATTTTTAACTAAGAGACCATCAAGGTTTAGTGAGCATAAAGTATAGAGCTCTATATACTTCTCCCTATCTACTATCCCAACTCTATCTCCAATAGCTAACCCATTTTCATAAACCTTCTTTATTAAGGAAAGAGCCTTTTCATAATCTGTATAAACTATTGATCTATTCACAACCACTAAACCAGCTTGATAGTCTGAGAGGATAACCTTCTCTAAGATATTTGAGTAAATATTTCCTAATCTATATGAGATATTAGCCTTCTCTAACTCCTCTAACCCTTTTTCAGTTATAATTCTTCCTAAATAGCCTACTTTTTTAGTTAAGCCCATGCTGTCTAAGAGCTTTAAATGATATCTTACAGCCCTCTCTCCTATCTTATATCCTCTCTTGCTAAGCTCTTTAGCTATTATCTTTGCTCCCACTGGTTCATTATACTTAGACAATATATCCAAGATTTCAATTAACTTCCTATCTAAATCCATACTACCATCCTTAAAAGAATTAATGAGCCTGTCACAATTAAGGAAAGAAAGGTTAAGAACTTAATTTTTTTAGTTCCTACTTTAAATACTGATAAGTAGAGAATAAAGTATGCCACTAAGGTTAAGAACATACTTATATCCACTAATACTTTAACATTAAGGGTTATTAAAACTATTGTCAGAAGGGCATTTAAAAGAACTCCATAAATAGGAACTCCTCTATAGAGGGTTTCAAAGAACTTAGGAAAAATCTTATCCTTTGAAAAGCCATAGGGCATATATGAGAGTGTGAAGAGGACACTGAAGGCACAGCTTCCTATAATAGTAAGGATACAAATATACAAAAAGATATTTTCTCCAATTAAAGCCTTTAAAATTTCCTCTATACTGTTACTCTTTAAATTTAGTGAAACCACTGTTAGAGCAAAGAGAAGATAAAGAATTCCAATTATTAGAGTTCCTATAATTAAGCCTAAAGATATAGCCCTTTGATCCTTAAAAGCTGAGAGGGGCATGGTAACCCCTTCCCAGCCTGTAGTTGACCACAGGGAATAATAAACTGAAAAGATAGCCTCTTTTAAATTAAATTTATAGAGCTCTAAGTTAAATCCATTTTTGAAGCATATATATAAGATGGTTAAAATAGTTGTTAAACCTAAGATCCTTACAGCTAAGCCAACAATTCTTAAGCCTGAAAGAATTAGGAGAGTTATCAAAATTACCAAAAAATACTTAATTGGAAAGCTAAAATAGATGTTAAAAACTATATTAAAGAATGAAACTACTCCAGAGAGTGCAAAAACACAAGAAAGCCACATAATAATGCCTGAAGCTATCCCAATCCTTTTACCAAGAGTGTCATTAATAAATTTATATACTCCACCACTCTCAGAAATTTTTAGTGTTGCATAGGAGAAGGGTAGAGCCATAACTAAGGCAGTTGGGATTAAGAGGATCCAGCCATATATGGAAGAGGAGCCAAACATTAAGTATGTTAGAGGGGCTAAGATAAATATCCCTCCTCCAACAATTGAAGTTATAGTTAAAAAGATAGCATCTTTTAATGTTAGCACACTCTCACCAACTAATTTAGATATAAAAATTTAGTGAAAAGTAAAATTTATATAACACCAAATAACTTTTTATCCTTTAGCCTCTTCTTGTGGGGGTGTGGTGTAGCCTGGCCTATCATCAGGGACTCCAGTTGCCTATAGGGCACTGGACCAAGGCAGGAGAAATCCCTGGACCTGGGTTCAAATCCCAGCACCCCCACCATTTTTTAAACCTTTGGGATTGTTATGGAACTTAATATTATTTTAAACAATATAAAAAATTTGGAGAATCTTGATGAGGAAATTACTTTTTTATCCAATAAAATCCTAAATGCTAAGAGGGTTTTTATTTTTGGTGTTGGCAGAAGTGGCTATATAGGAAGATGTTTTCATATAAGATTATTACATTTGAATATAGATTCATATTTTTTAACAGATGCTCCAGCATTTAAAAGAGGAGATCTTTTAATAGTTATCTCTGGGAGTGGAGAAACTGAGAGTGTTGTTAATGTTGCTAAGAAGGCTAAGGAGATAGGGGAAGTTATAGGAGTGGTTTGTAAGTGTGGAAATTTAAAAGATATTAAGTTAATAAAGCTTCCTGTGGAGAAGAATAGTTTCCTTCCAATGGGGACAGCCTTTGAGGAACTTGCCTTAATATTCTTTGATTTGGTTATAGCTAAACTCATGAGAAAACTAAATTTAAGGGAAGAGGATATAATAAAGAATCATAACAATCTTCTATAGTGAGAGTATGAAAACTCTTATATTAACATGTAAAGATATAAGGAAATTTTTGAACATGAGAGAAACCATAGATAAGATGGAAGAGGCTTTTAAGCTACATGCCCTTGGAAAGGTTCAGATGCCACCTAAATCTTACTTAATCTTTGATAAAGGAGATTTAAGAGCTATGCCAGCTTGTTTAGGAAAGTATGCAGGAATCAAGTGGGTTAATTCTCACCCAGAAAATTATAAGTTTGGCTTACCAACAGTTATGGCTGTTTATATACTAAATGATGTAAAAACTGGCTTCCCCTTGGCAATTATGGAAGCTTCTGAGCTAACCAACTATAGAACAGGAGCTACAGGAGGTTTAGCTGCTAAGTATTTGGCAAGGAAAGATAGTGAAGTTATTGGCTTTATAGGTTGTGGTAGGCAAGCATATACTCAATTCTTAGCATTGAAGGAAGAGTTTGAGATTAAAGAAGTTAAAGCCTATGACATAAATGAAAGCTCTGCTAAAAAATTTGTTGAGTTTGTTAAATCTCATGGCATTGAAGGAAAAGTTATGAGTGCTAAAGAAACTTGCCAGTGTGATATTCTTGTAACAACAACTCCATCAAGGAAGCCAGTGGTTAAAGATGAGTGGATAAAAGAGGGAATGCATATAAATGCTATTGGTGCTGATGGCCCTGGAAAGCAGGAGTTGGATGAGAAAATATTATTGAGAGCTAAGATAGTTGTTGATGACATTGAGCAAGCTGTACATGGTGGAGAGATTAATGTAGCTATATCTAAAGGACTTTTGAGGAGAGAAGATATTTATGCTACTCTTGGTGAAGTTATCTTAGGAAAGAAAGTTAGGGAGAGTGAGAAAGATATAACTATCTTTGACTCCACAGGCTTAGCTATACAGGATGTAGCCTTAGCATCTTTAATTTATGAGAAGGCTAAAAGGGAAAATGTTGGTTTAGAGATAGATCTATTTAACTTAGAATAAGGTTTATATATCTTGAGAGAGCCAAGTTTATAGTGTAGGTGAGCATAATGTTATCAGCAGTAGAAGATTTTTATGAAGAATCTACATTTAATGAACCTTTTGAGGATTTTTTATCATTTGTAGAGATAGATAAAGGTATATTTGATAGTATAGATAGAAATATAAAAAATTTTGTTAAAAAATATTTTTCTAATGTGAAGTGTAAAGTTAAATATGATGTTGAGCTTGGAGAAAATATTCCTAAGGTAACTATTTTAATCAATAAAAATTTATCAATCTCAGAAAAAACTAAATTTATAAAAGATCTTTGGAAATACTTAAGAGATAGGGGATATAAGAAATTTTTAAAAGATGTTGATATAATAGTGCTTACTTTTTAAAGGCTATTTTGAGGTGAAAGTTGTTTAAGAAACATTATTTTGACATTGGTGAGTTTAAAAAATTAGGAGATAAGTTATCTAATGAAGATAAAGAAGGTTGTTATAGAACTACTATAAGTAGATACTATTACTATGTTTATCTAAAAATAAGGGACACTATATTAAAATATGATGAAAAGAATTTTAAATATTTTTAAAAATTCATCATCTCATAGGCTACTTACATCTTACTTAAAAGCTTTAGATGACATACTTAACTTAGATGGTGAGCTTGAAGTTATTGTAAATTATCTTTCAAATTTAAGAGAGCTTAGAAATATAGCTGACTATGAAACCTCTGAGCGAGTTAGAGCATGTTAATGAAGCTAAAGAGTTGGCTAATATTATTATAAGAGAGTTGGAGAACTTGAAATACAATAGATATAGAGGGCTTGAATCAATATTAGATAGTTTAAAGATATCAAACAACTTCCCAAAATTTAAAAGAAAAAACAATAAATACTATTTTGAGTAAATTTATTTTCATAAATTTTTTATTTTAAATGTTAGGGGATAATTATGAGATATGAGATAAAAATAGATGAGTATGGATATAAAATTATTAGATATTCAAAGGTTATCACTGATGAAGGAGAGGAAGAGATAGAGGAGATTTACTTAGAGAGGACAGCTGATGATTATGAAAGTATCTTAGGAGTTTATGAGCCCTTTCCTAAGGATATGAGTTTAAGATATGTTGGAAACCTTGATGATCTAAAGATAGCTAAAGGAACTGAGATGAGAACCTCTGTTCCTATCCCCCTATCAATATGTAAAGCCAAATATTTAAAAAAGTTGGAATATGAAGATGAAAGAATTGTTTATTTAGACATAAATGGAGCCCCAATACAGAGGGGAATAATAGTAGGGATTGTTGTAGGAGTTCAACATAGGAAGACAAGTACAGGGAAAGACTATACAATATTTAGAGTCTTTGATGGCTATGACTGGGGAAGGTTAAGGCTATTTGGAATTAAGGCTGATCCTGAACTCTATACAGGTCTCTTTATTAGAGGGTTTGTTAGATTTGGCTATTTAGAATATGGAGATGAGGAAGAGAAAGTAGGGGTTAGTATAACTCTAAATGACATCCCTGTTATCATACAACCAAAGGAATACTTTGTCCATAAAAACTTTATAGACTCTTCCATCATACCAAGAATTAAAGAGGATACTGATGATAATAATAGTCTCTCCAGAGGCTAAGAGTGAGACAGTCTATAGAATAAAGAGAGAGATAGAAAATTTTAGGAAGGACTGTAAAATCTTAAAATTAGCTTCTTCAAACTTTTTTATGGATGATTCCTTTTTTTTAGAAAATGTTGAGCTGATACATTCAAGATGCTCCATAGGGTTTTATGAAAATAACTTAACCCTATTCTCCTGGCAAGTTCTTCAGGCTCTTGAGGTTCATGGCTATAAATTTATTAACTCCTTGGACACAGTATATTTAACTTCAGATAAATTTAAAACTATAAAGCTTTTGAAAAAAAATAATATCTTAGCTCCAAAAACAGCTTTAATTAGAGACTATGAAGATGCCTTAAAATTTATGGAGAAAAATAATTTAGAGTTTCCCATTATTATTAAGTGTTGCTTTTCAAAGTGTGGGGAAACAGTTTTTAAGGTTAATAATTTAAAAGAGCTAAGAGAGAGGACAGAAAAAGCTTTATGGAAGAGCTTGATAGCTCAGGAGTATATAGACTTTAAGGTTGGTGAGCTTTACAAAGATATTAGATTATTGGTTATAGATGATGAAATCTTTGGCTATAGTAGAGTTTCAAAAAATTTTAAAACTAATCTATACTGTGGAAATAAGGTTGAGCCTATAAAAATAAATGATGAGCTAAAAGAGATAGCATTTAAGTGTAAAGAGGTTAGTGGAGCTAAGATTTTAGGCATTGACATCCTTCCTTATAAAGATAAGTATTATGTGATTGAGCTAAACTCTGCTCCTGGGACTAAGGGATTTTTAAAGTTAGGGATGAATGTTGATAAAAAGATAGCTGAACTCTTTGTTAGGGAAGCTAAAAGTTAAGAACTTTCAAGCCTCTCTTTAAGTTTTAAAGCCTCTTCTATCTCATGCTCTTTTAATGGCCTCTCAGAGGCTATGATAACTATAGCATTGTCTATAAAACTCCTCTTTATCCTCATCCCCTCAGGGAAGACTCTAAATGAGAAATCCATAATTTTGTCTAAGAAGTCTTTACTTGTATCATAAATGTCCATATCTAAGTCTATCTCAGAGTCTGTTACAATCTCAAACCTTGAGGGTTGGTCAAGGACATGAATCTTTTTTAGTAGATAGGGGAGATAGGTTTCATCAGTTATCTTTAACTTATAAATTACTTTATCCCCCTCTTTCTTCTGCTCAACAATCTCAGCCATATCCCTTAACTTGATCATCTTCCTGGTTGCCTTTGGCAATATTCCCAATATAAAATATGGCTCCTTCTCCTTGCAAATAAAGTCAACTCTTATTATAGACTTACCCAAAATTAAATCTTCTAAGGCTGTTTGTATAACCTTTGTATATATTCTCTTACTATCCTCTTCCTCACAATAAACATATATTTCAGCCATTTTATCCCTTAGCTAATAATTTTATTTAGCATATCAAGCTTTAAAGCTAACTTTATCTCCTTAGCTATTCTCTGTCCCATACTTAATGGCTCTCCTGAATATAGGAAAGAGTAAGGTGAGCCATTCATAAAGCTATTTGTTCCTCCATCAATTCTGGCACTCATCTCAAAGGCCACTAACTCTAAATTCTCAGTACATAAAGTTTGTAAGCAGAATGGTCCTATTATTCCTGGAGGCACTATCTTCTTTGTAGCTTCAACTAAGTTATCTCCCATATTAAATACTTCTACCAATAAGCTCTCTCTTATAACCACTGGAATATTCCCAGTGATAACATAGCTTGGATTTGCTTTAATATCTAACTGATCCTTAGCTGGAATTCTTACTAAGCCATCTATATTACTCTCATATCTCCTATCTATTCCTAATAGCTCAGTTTCTTTAGTTATTGGAGAGTAGAAGAAGTGTAAGCAGAAGTTTGTTCCTATAACATACTCTTCTATATGTGCCTTCTCAACATCTTCATCATCTATTAAATTCTTACTCTTTAACATTTCAATTTTTTTATAAAACTCTTCCTTAGAGCTTGCTATGAAATAGCCCCTACCTCCCCTTGCTCCTGGGAATTTGACTATAACAGTCCTATCTATCTCCTCTGGAGAATTGAACTTCTTAGGAACTCTTATATTTGCCTCTTCCAAAATCTTCCTCTCAAGCTCTCTCTCAGCTTCCCATCTTAATATCTTCCTATTCCCAAACATTGGCACTAAGAAGTTATTCTCTATATTATCTAAGCCACAATAGGCTATAAATGAGCCATGCGGGATAACTATAGAGTTTAGATCCCTAAGCTTCTCTTGAACCTCTTCTTTTGCAACATCCTTAAAATTATCAACATAGATAAATTTATCAGCTACCTTAAACCTCTTGTAAGGAACATCTCTTCCTTTCACAGTTATACAGACTGTAGAAAATCCTTCTAATTTAGCCCCTTTTAATATATGTAAAGCTGTATGGCTTCCAAGTGTAGCTATTGTTATCTCCTCCTTCTTATAGTTTTCAACTATCTCCATAACTTCCTCTTTTTTTATCAACTTCCCACCTCTAAAAATAATTAGCGCCCCGGGGGGGATTTGAACCCCCGATCTCCGGATCCGCAGTCCGGCGTTTTGTCCAGACTAAACTACCGGGGCAAAAGAAAAAGATTAGCAGAGCTCTTTTAATTCTCTAACTAAATTCCTGTCAATTCTTCCCTTATTTCTATCTCCTCCCTTACAAGCAGCTCCTCTTACTCCAACTATATCAGTTCCTATCTCTTTTAATATAGGGATGTGGTCCTTCTTTATAGTGCCTGCTAAGGCACACTTTAAGCCATAATCATGAACTTCAGAAACAAACTCTTCCAAAATCTCTTTACTTAAAAAGTCAAATAATGTTTTCCCATCCTTTATAGCTGTGTCTAACATAGCTACATCTGCTCCAGAGTCTCTGGCTATCTTTGGGATGACTAAAGGATCAACAGCTCCAACTCTGTAGGCATCTGCATAACCAGCAGCTACAACTATCTTGTTATCATCAAAATCTTTAACAGCTTTAACCACACTCTTCATTAGCTCAACAGCTTGATTGTAATTTTTAACTCCATAGAGTCCAACCTTTATATAGTCAGCCCCACTCATCCCAGCCCCTAAGGCTGCTAAGGAAACAGTTCCTGGCTTGTAAGGAACATCTCCAACAGTAGCACTAACCAATAGAGATTTAGGGGTTATCTTTCTAACCTCCCTAATAACCCAGGGAAAGTTTGCTCCTAAAGAGCCTTCTTTAGGATTTTTCACATCTATTATATCAGCTCCTCCCTCTATAGCTTCTTTAGCCTCTTCTACATCAATTGGGCTAACTAAGAGTAGCATAAGAGAATCACCACAAATTTTATAAGAGAAGATATTTAAGCCTAAGTTTATAAATTTTAGCTAGGACTATTTTATTAAAAATATCAATATCTTTTATTTTTTATTTTGATAGTTCATATTTTGTGAAAATTTGTTCAAAATAGTAAAAGTTATATACTTAATTTGGTTAAGAATAAGTTCAGAATAAAATTGGAGGTGAATTTATGCATATTAAATATTTAATATACATAATATTTTCAATTATTCTCCTTTCTCCAGCTTTTGCTGAAGAAAATTCCATATTTTTCGTTCATATGGCAGATATTCACTTATGTAATGATAGTGAAGTAAATAAGATATTTGGAGGATCAATTCCACCAGTAACTACAATGAAGAGTATGGTAAAAGAGATTCTTGCTTTTCATCCTGATACTGTAGTTCAAACTGGAGACATTGTAGCATTAGCTGATAGATACGATTTAGATACTGATCAGAGATGGTATGAGTTGGTTAATAAAACTGTAGTAGCACCAATAAAAAATGCAGGAATTCCATTTATATTTGCCCCAGGAAATCATGACCCAGCAGCATATAAGTTAAATGTAAATAAGTCTGATTGGAGATATTATAACGGACTATTATTAAAATACGTAGATTGGGGACTTGGAGCAAATAATACTGATCATCATACATATTACTCATATACAATTGGAAACTATCACTTTGTAGTTATTGATCCTTATGAAACTCCTGAAAGTGGTTACAGAGCTGTTATGCTACCAAAGGATCAAGTAAATTGGCTAAAGTCAGATTTAGAAAATAACTCTAATAAGTTTATAATCATTTGTTATCACCAACCATTAGGATCATGGTATAATGATAGCATAAATGAATTTTTAGGAATAATATCTAAATACAAAGGTCATATAATCCTACTTGCAGGACATACTCATGATGTCAGAACTTTGTATTGGAATGGAATTCCAGAGTATCAGGATGGAGCTGCTTGCGGAGATTGGTGGCAGACTGGAAAAACCCCAGATGGAAAACCTATGGGTTATGCAATATACTACATTAAAAAATTGGATAACGGAAGTTACTGCATATATAGATTTTATAAAGGATTTAATTTATCTGAACAAATTAATTTAGTTTCTCCAGAGGATGTTGTATTAAACGAATCTAAACCTTTAATATTGGACATATATACTGGAAATAAACAAATTGCCAGTGTAACTTACAAAACAGACAACGGCAAAGAAAGTTCTTTAAACTTTACATTAATTAATGCAACAAAAGTTTATTGGTACCATGTTAAAGGAATAATTAAACCTTCAACTTTTGACAATAAAAACCACAATATTACAATAATAGTCCATTGCAAGGATGGAACTTCATTTAATAAAACAATAGTTTATAAATTTTCAAAGCACGTAATAATGCCTATAAAAGAAATTATTGATGATACCAACTTCAAAAACTATTATGGAAGATTTGTTGTGATAAATGGAACCATAATTAATGTAGCTTACTCAGGAAACTTGTTACAGATTTCAGATGATACAGGAGAAATTGTTGTATGGGCAGGAGATTGTCACCATAAAGAGTTTAAAATTGGAGATGAAGTAATATTAAGAGGACAAATTACACAATTCAAAGGTACTAAAGAGTTAAAGTTAGTAAGAGATGAGGATGCAATTATTTATGGCTATAAAAATATTACCTCTAAAGTTATAAAAGTACCAAATATTCAAACTCTCTATGATAATTTTACTCAGTTAGAAAATAAGTATGTAGAGGTTTCTGGAGTAGCTACTGCAGTGTTTGGTGATGAAGTAGTAATTCAAGATACTACAAGAGGGATACAGCTTTGGCTTGGAGAAATTAAACATCCTGAAGTCAAAATTGGAGATAAAATTGTAGTTAGAGGGTTATTATCTAAATACAAAAATATGCCAGAAATCGTAGTTGGTTTAGATAAAGACTTTATAATAAATGGTACTGGAAAGGTTCCTGAACCAAAGGTAATAACAATAAATGAGATCCCCGAAAATATCGGTAATTTAGTAACAATCAAAAACTTAAAGGTTATTTCAGTAGATGATTATAAGATTATAGTTAGTGATGGTAAAAATACAACAGTTATTTACTGTAAAAAAGCTAACATTAATCCAAAAACCATTGTGAAAGTAGGAGACAAAATAGATGTTATAGGAATAGCTTATATTTATGAAAGTATATATGAAATTTGTCCAAGATTTACAAGTGATATCACTGTATTAGAAAACAATGAAGGAATTGTATATTTAAAAAGAGGGTGGAACGCTATATCTATTCCACATAATGGTAATGTATCTTATGAAGATCCTAATGCAGTAATAACTATAATAACATATTATAATAATACTTGGCATCAAGTTACTAAATTAAAAACATTATATGGATACTTTATTTATTGTAACAAATCCACAATCATGCATATAATATTCGTTAATATTTCAAATCCAATAGCTCCACCAAAAAGACCTATAACCAAAGGATGGAACTTAGTAGGAGTTAATCCAGCAAAGAATGATGTAGATGGAGTCTTATTAAAATCATTTGTAATTCCAATTGAAGATATATGGGCTTATCTAATAGATATGGATGGAAACTGTTACGATAAATATAACTGTGATGATGTTAAGTTAAAGCCTTACGAGGCTTATTGGTTATACTCAAAAGGGTATGGAGAACTTTGTGGGAGATCTTTAAATTAATCTTCTAAATTTTTTATTCTTTATTTTTTATTAAATTTAAATATATATTTTTGGTGATAAATAATGAAAAAATATGTAGGAATTATACTATTATTATTTATTTCAAGTGTGTTTGCCATAACTCCCCCATCATTACCAGCAGTATATTATGGAGAGATAGTTTCTATCACTCCAGTAAATGGATATTTAATAGCAAAAATAGACAACAAAGTTGTTGGTAACATTACAGTAAAAAATGGAAAATTTGGTAATTCAACATACAAAATGTTAATATATTCTCCATCTGATGTTGGTAAGACTATTAAATTCTATCTTAATGGCTCTACACTTTTACATCCAACACTAAAATATATCCCAGGAGATGTTAGAGAATTAAAACTCTATTATAACATAAAAACTATTAAGAAAAAGAACATAAATGTTTCAATTATTCCATTAAAAGAAATTCCTGTAAATATAACTATTCCTTTAGTTAATGTATCTTTAGATAAAGTATTAGAAAAAATTAACGAATCTGCTATCGAAAAAGTGATAAATGTTGTAAAAGTTGTTGATGTAGATGTTGAAAATATTTCTGAGTATATTAAGCCTGTAGCTGTAGCTTCAGAAGGGTTTAATATAACAAAGACTGATACAAATGTTAATGAAACAATAGTTAATAACAAAAAAATCGTCAAAGGAAAAATAACAATGAATGTTGTAAATACTTCAAAGAAAGGGTTCATAACCATAATAATTCCAATAGGAAACGTTGTTAGCCTAAATGTTACCGTAGATAATAAAGAGTTAAAAGAATTCAACGATCCAGAGGTTAATACTTCCTTAGGATGGTATGTCTATCAAGAGGGAATCTTAGAGATAACATTAGTTAAGGATCCTATCTTAGAAGTTGAATTTGTTAAGGAGATAAATATAACTAAAGAAGAAACCTATGAAAGAAGAAACACTTGGAAAACTTCTCCAGCTATAAGATATCATGATGTAGCCGAAGATGTTAAGTCATACATATTAAAAACATTTATTCAAGTCTCTAACGTTTATGCTGGAAATGATATAGACTTAAACTTCGCTAAAGAGTTAAAGAAAAATCCAGCCTTAACTACAAATGAAAAGATAACTAAAGACACTATCCTAATCGGAGGGCCTGTAGCTAATCCATTAACCAAGAAGTTAATGGATAAGTTCCCGATTAAAGTAACTAATGAATATCCAGGAAAGAATAAGGGAGTTATTGAAATGATCAAGTTGAATGTTAAGATCTCCGATCATCTCTACAAAGAGGTTAAAGTTCTACTCTTAGCTGGTTCAGACAGATGGGGAACTAAAGCTGCCGTAGAGTACTTTAAAACCCTTGATAATATTCCAGAGGAACCAATCTTCGTAGAATGGAAAGACGGAAAGGCCGTTAGAATAGAGAAGCCTTAAGGCTTTTTTATTTTTTATTCTATTTTTTTATTAATAGTTTATTTTAATTTTTGTATAATAAAATTTTTAATATAACAAAATAAAAAAGAACTTTTGAAACCAAGTGCTCTATTTTTAGTAAATTATTTATCTTTGTAAAAATAAATGGAAATTATAGTTATTTTTTATTCCATATGGTGGAAGTTATGAGGGTTATAGGAATAGTGGGATATAAAGATAGTGGAAAAACTTCTCTTATAGAAGAGATTATTAAAAACTCCAATAAAAAATTTGGAGTTATTAAGCATGTTCATGAAGAGATTGATATTAAAGACAAGGATAGCTATAGATTTAAAGAGGCTGGAGCTAAGATAGTGGCTTTAACCTCTGATAAAGAAGAAGTTATATTTGAAAACCCCAAAGGTTTGGAAGAAATTCTTTCATATTTCTATATGAAAGAGCTTGACTTTGTTTTAATAGAGGGATTCAAGAAGGAGCTTAATAAGTTAAATATTCCTAAAATAGTTCTCTTAAGGGATAGGGAAGAAGGAGAGCTAATAGATGATTATACAGCCTTAGTTATTGAGAATAACTATAATATTGATGAAGTCTTAAAAGTTATTGAGGAGAAAGCCATTATTCCAACAATGAACTTAAACTGTAAGCACTGTGGCTACAATTGTAAGGGATTTGTTAAAGCTCTTATCAAAGGAGAGGCTAAATGGGATGACTGTGTCTTAGCCAAGGGAAGGGTTAAGTTAGTAGTAGATGATAAAATCATTCCATTATCCCCCTTTGTTGATGACATAGTTGGGAATACAATAATAGCTATGATAAAAACCTTAAAAGGAGTGAAGGATCCTAAAAAAATAAATATTTCAATTAATGTGAAGGGGTGAATTTGTTATGAGTAATGAAGATACTATGAAAATTGTAGTTTTTAAATTAGGAAAAAATGAGTATGGGTTGGAGGTTGAAGAAGTTAGAGAAGTGCTAAAATTAAAAAAATCTGATATAACTCCTTTACCAAATGCTCCAAGTTATGTGGTTGGAGTTACAAATATTAGAGGAGAGATAACCCCAATAATTGACTTAAAGGGAAAGCTTGGAATTTATAATGACTATGGTGAAGAGGAAGGAAAGAAGGATGAAATCTTAATTATGGTTGTTGAGATAGAAGGGCAAACCTTTGGAATTATTGTTGATGGGGTTAATGATGTTATGCAAATAACTAAAGATCAGATAACACCAATCTCAGCTATAAAAAGAGCTGCAGGAGGAGATTATATAGAAGGAATCATTAAAATAGATGACAGATTAATAATTTTACTTAATATATCAAGCTTATTAAACCTTGAAGAACAATATTAAAGATAAAATAAACTTTAAATAATATAAGAGGTAATTTTAAAATTAAAATTTTAATTTAAAAGATAAGGAGGGGTAGATTGGCTAACAAGAAAATTAGAGTTTTGGTAGTTGATGACTCTGCATTTATGAGAAAGGTTTTATCTGATATCTTAAACTCTGATCCTGAAATAGAGGTTATTGGAACAGCTAAGGATGGAGTTGAGGCTGTAGAGCTTGTCCAGAAGCTCGAGCCTGATGTTGTAACAATGGATGTAGAAATGCCCAGAATGAATGGTATTGAAGCTGTTAAGAAAATAATGGAGATAAGACCAACTCCAATAGTAATGGTTTCTGCTTTAACAAGAGAAGGGTCAAGGGCTACATTTGAAGCCCTTGAAGCTGGAGCTGTTGATTTTGTTCCAAAGCCTTCAGGTAGTATCTCCCTTGACATTAGGAAGATAGGAGAAGAAATCATTAGAAAAGTTAAAGCTGCAGCCAGAGCTAAGGTTTTAGTTAGAAGGAGAATTTCAAGGCCAACTACAACAACAGAAACTATAGCAAAGCCTGAGGAGAAGAGAGAGGTAGTTTCAGAGGTTGAGCCACTACCATATCCTGATGAAGTGCTAAAAAGGATGTGTGTCATTATAGGTTCTTCAACAGGAGGGCCACCAGTAGTTACTGAGATTATTTCCAAGCTTCCTGGAAGAATGCCTCCTATCTTTGTGGTTCAGCACATGCCTCCAGGATTTACAAAGTTATTTGCTGAAAGAATAGATGCAGTATCCAAGTTGAAAGTTAAAGAGGCTGAGCATGGGGAGAGAGTAGAGGCTAACACAGTCTACATAGCTCCAGGAGATTACCACATGCTAATTAAGAAAAGAGGAAGTAATGTTTATATCCACTTAGATAACCAAATGCCTAAGGTAAATGGTACAAGGCCAGCTGTTGATGTTACTGCTGAAACTGTAGCTGAGGTCTATGGTGGAAAAACTGTTGGAGTAATTTTAACTGGAATTGGTAAGGATGGAGCCTATGGATTTAAGAAAATTAAGGAGAAAGGAGGAAAAATAATAGCTCAAAGTAAAGAGACTTGTGTAGTCTTTGGAATGCCTAAGGCTGTTATAGAGTTGGGAATAGCTGACGCTATCCTACCCCCATCTGAGATTCCTAAGGCTATTGTGAAGTTCTGTAAAGAAATATTAGGATAAGGGGTAGTATGTCAGAGGTTGCAATGGAGTATTTAGATTTATTTATTTCTGAGGCTGAGGAGCATATACAAAATATTAATGAGTGTTTGCTGGAGCTTGAGAAGGATCCTAATAACCTTGAACTCATTAATCAAATTTTTAGATCAGCCCATACTATAAAAGGAGCAGCAAGAACTGTAGGTTTAGCTCATGTTTCTGATCTAACTCACCATATGGAAGATATCTTAGACTATATAAGAAATGGACAAATCCCAGTTACTGAGGAAATTATAGACCTTCTTTTTAAATGTATGGATGCTCTTGAACAAATTTTAGAGGAGGTTAAAGAGGGAATAGTTGAAACTGAGGTAGATGTTCAGTCAATTATTGAGGAAATAGAAAGGTTAAAAAAGAAATATTTGGAGGGTAAGGTAGAAGTTAAAGAAGAGAAGAAAGAGGAGAAGAAAGAGGAAGAGAAAAAAGAAGAGCCTAAAGAGGAGAAGAAGAAAGAGGAAAAAGTAGTTAAAAAAGTTATAAAAAAATTGATTGCTAAATTTAAGAATCCTAAGAGTAAGGTTAAGGTTAAGAAGGTAACTAAAGAGAAGATTGAGATTAGTGCTGAAGTCTATGATGAGGAGATAGATGAAAAGATAGAAACCATAAAAAAATCAATAACTGTTTTTGAGTCTTTAGCTTCTGCCTTAAATGACAATACTTTAAAGGAATTTGTTGAGATTGTTAAAGACTATTTGAAAAAGATTGAAGAAAGAGATTTAACTGGAAAAATTAGAGAGGCTATAGATTATTTAACCTCAACCATTGAAAAGATAACTTCAGCCATTGAAGAAGGGAAGAGCTTAGAGGAAATTATAAACTTAGAAGAACTTAAAAATAAGTTAGAAGATTCCTTAAAGGAGGAAGAAGGAGGAGAAGTAAAAGAAATTGAGAAAATTGTTGAAGAAGAGATAGAGATAGATCATGAAATCTTTGATCTCTCTGAATATGCAGAATTGTTAAAAGAGAAGTTAGAGAGTGGCTATAAACTCTACCATATTAGAGTTAAAGTTGAAGATGCCTGTGAGTTAAAGTCTGCAAGGTTAGCTATAGTACTAACAAGGTTAAAGAATCTTGGAGAAATTGTAATTTCAAAACCCACTGAGGGGGAACTTAAAGAGAAAAGTTTTGATGTGTTAGATGTTCTCTTTTTATCAGAGAAAGATGCTGAAGAAATTGAAAAAGAGTTAAGATTACCTGAAATAGAATATGTTGCTGTTGTTCCTGTAGAGGTTGAGTTTGAAGAGGTTGAGGAAGTTATAGAGGAAAAAGTAACTGTTGAAAAAGAGGAAGAGGAAGAAGAAGTTTTAGATGAAGATGTTTATAAGGTTGAAGTTATTTTAGATGATGAATGCCTTCTAAGGGCTGTTAGGGCTTATATGGTTATTAAAGAGCTTCAGGAAATTGCTGAGATTGTTAAGACTAAGCCTCCACTTGAGGTTATCCAAGAGGGAACATTTAATGATTTAAGATTTACTATTTACCTAAAGCTTAAGGAAGGATATGAAGAGGATGACATTAGGGAGAAGATAAAGAGCATCCCTGAAATTAAAGATGTAATCATTGAAAAACCTGGTGAAAAGGCAGAAACTAAGGAGGAGAAGAAAGAGGAGAAGAAGGAAGAAAAGGTAGAAGAGAAAAAAGAAGAGCCTAAAGAGGAGAAGAAGGAAGAAAAGCCTGTTCAAAAACAGCCTCCTAAGGCTCAGCCTAAGAAAGAGGAGAAGAAGAGTTCTCAAACAATTAGAATTAACATTGAAAAATTAGATAAATTAATGAACTTAGTAGGAGAGTTAGTTATTACAAGAGCTAATTTTGCCCAGATAGCCAATAAATACCAAATAAAAGAGCTCCAAAATGCAATAAATAGGCTAAGTATGCTTATTAATGAGTTGCAAGAAGAAGTTATGGCTATGAGAATGATGCCTGTTGCCTATGTCTTTAACAGATTCCCAAGGATGGTTAGGGATCTTGCTAAAGCCTTAGGGAAGGAAGTTGAGTTTATCATGGAAGGTACTGATATTGAACTTGATAGAACTGTCTTAGATGAAATATTTGAGCCATTGGTTCACTTAATTAGGAATGCCCTTGATCATGGAATTGAGCCTCCTGAAGAGAGGGAAAAGTTAGGTAAGCCAAGAAAGGGTACTTTAAAGTTAATTGCTAAAAGAGAGAGGGATCATGTTATTATCATAGTTGAGGATGATGGTAGAGGAATAGATCCTGAGAAAATCAAGAAAAAAGCTATTGAAAGGGGGTTAATTACTCCAGAAGAAGCTGAAAAGATGAGTGATCATGAAATTATTAACCTAATATTCCTACCAGGATTCAGTACAGCTGAAAAGGTTTCAGATGTTTCTGGTAGAGGAGTAGGAATGGATGTTGTTAAAACAAAGATTGAATCCTTAGGAGGTTCAGTTGTTGTCTACTCTGAAAAAGGAAAAGGGACAAGAGTGGTTTTAAAGCTGCCATTGACAATGGCTATTATTACAGCCTTGTTAATGAGCTTAGGAGATCAGATATATGCCATCCCTATAACAAGTGTCTTAGATGTTATTAGAATAAGACCTGAGGATATTAAGAATATTGAGGGAATGAAGGCTGTTCTCTACAGAGATGAGATTGTCCCAGTAATTAAGTTAAAAGATTTCTTAGGCATGTCCCACTTACCAGATAAGGAAGATGAGGATATTATTGTAGTAATAGTAGAGAGAAGTGATGGAAAACTTGGAGTTATTGTAGATGACGTTATAGGAAGAGATGATATAGTTGTTAAGTCATTAACTGGAATTCTTAAAAACATCCCAGGACTTGCTGGAGCTACAATACTTGGAGATGGTAGGGTAGCTTTAATATTAGACCTAAGTAATGCATAAAAAAAAGAAAAATTTATTCTAAAACCTCTATTATTTTAGCCATTATTTTCCCTTTTCCTCCTCTTGGCTCAGCTAAAACCTTTCCACAGGCTAAGCACTTAACAATAGTTGCAGGCCTATCAAAGATGATCTGTTCATTGTTACACTCAGGACACTGAACCTTTAAAAACTTAGATCTTGGTTTTGGGATTATATCTTCCAAAGATTCTCACCTCACAAAAAATTATTTTTCTACAAACTCAAACCTTCCTGATCTAAAGCATCCACTTGCCTTAGTATGCATCTTTCCACAGACTGTACATTTAAATCTTAAGTCTATTTTCTTCACTGGCTTACTTCTCCCCTCTGGCTTAGGTCTTGGGAAACCTCCATAACCAGCTGTTACCCTTCTGAACTGTCTTTGACCCCAGGTTAACTCACTTGGCTTCCCTTTCTTAGCCTTCTCAACTGTATGTATAGTATGTTTCTTACAGTATGGACAGTATCTCCTAACCTTCTTAGGAAACTTCATGGTTCCACCTTAAACCTCTTAACTATTGAGTGTTTTTCTAAAATCTTAGCTATTTTTTCATCAATTGATAAAATATCATTTTTTTCTAAGTTATATATTCTCTTACCATCAGTAAAAGAAGGGAAATTTAAAAGAACTCTCACAAGTTCAATATTGTTTAAAGTATATATATCTTTTGGTTCCTCCTTTTTCTCTTCTTCATGGATTTTTTCAATACTTTCCAAAATTTTAACTTCTTCTTCAACTAAATTATCCCTATCTCCATAAAAAGCTTTGTAAAGCCTTAACTTTCTAAGCTCCCTATAAAAATATAAAGCCCTCTCCTTCTCTTCTCCCTGGAGAGTTTTAACATAGTCCCTAACTTCCTCATAAAAATTATTCTCTAACTCTAATAGCTTATCTTCTTTAATTTCCATTATAAAGGCTTTAACTAATTTCTCATACATAGCCATTATTCCTCTATTCTTGGTGCTAATAGGAACATCAATTCACATCCAGCTAAGCTATACTCCATCTTTAGAGGCATGTCATTACCAAGGTAGAGCTTTACTATATCCCCTTTACTCACTCCTTTAACCATATCTAACAAGTATTCTAAGTTAAAGGCACTCTTAACCTCTTCCTCTCCCTCTATGCTTATGATAGCATCATCTTCAGAGGAAAACTCAGCTGTGAAGTCATTTAAGTCTCCCTTAGCCTCTATCTTAAACTCATATGGGGAGGCTCTCATGATAACATGGTCTGAGATGAGATCAGCATCTTTCAAAGCCTCTTTTAGGGCATCTCCTTTAATGGTTATTACATTATGATACTCAAGCTCTGGCACTTTTGTAGTGGCTCCAGAGAGATCTAATAGGGATAAGGAGAATTTCCTCTTCCCTTGGTTTTCAAAGATTACATTTAGCCTATTCCTCTCCTCATCAAGCTCTAAAATTAGCTTATCCTTAGCCTTGGCTCTATTCATGATCTTCTTGAATGCCTCTAACTCTATCCCTATCTCATGCTCATCAGCTTGATAGTCTTCAAAGGCTATCCTTGGGATGTTTAATGAGAGGAGAGCTACATGGCTGGGATCCATTGCTGCTGCTCTAACTCCTTCCTCATTAACCTGTAAGCAGATCTCATCTAACAGAGTAGCCATAGTATCTACAACTTTCTTAAACTCCTTGGCACTTTCTAACTTTGCCTTGAACATGGTTATCCCCAAAATTTATTTATTTTTGGCTCAGATCGGGTAAGTTTCATCATCAAGTCAGATAACCCTCTTCTCATCATTGCCCTATTTTTATATGATAAAATGATATTTAAATTATTTTGTAGCTTTGATAATTTTAAGTTGATGGTGATCACATGGATTTAGGGACAGCTAAGTATATTATTCATGCTGAACTTATAGCTGATGGCTATATTGAAAAGAATGATATCATTGGAGCAATATTTGGACAGACAGAAGGGTTATTAGGAGATGAGTTAGACTTAAGAGAATTACAAAAAAGTGGAAGGATTGGAAGGATAGATGTTGAGCTAACCAACATTAATGGGAAGTCAATAGCTAAAATATCTATTCCCTCAAGTTTAGATAGGGTTGAAACCTCTCTAATAGCTGCTGCCTTAGAAACAGTTGATAAGGTTGGACCATGTAATGCCAAAATAAAAATTATTGATATTGAAGACATAAGGAAGAGAAAGAGGAAGTATATAGTTGAGAGGGCTAAAGAGATCTTGTCTGAGATGATGGAAGATATTGACATAAATGCTATAATTGAGGAGATAAGGAATAGTGTCAGAGCTAAGGAAATTGTTGAGTATGGTGAGGACAAACTTCCAGCTGGTCCAAATGTTGATAAGGATGAGGAAATTATCATAGTTGAGGGAAAGGCTGATGTCTTAAACCTTCTTAAGTATGGAATAAAGAATGCTATAGCAGTTAATGGCTCTTCAGTGCCTAAAACTATTATAGATCTCTGTAAGAAGAAAATAGTTACAGTCTTTACAGATGGAGATAGAGGGGGAGAGCTTATATTAAAAGAGCTTTTACAAACCTGTGATATTGACTATGTAGCAAGGGCTCCAAATGGGAGGGAGGTTGAAGAGCTAACCAAGAAAGAGATAATAAAGTGCTTAAGAAATAGAATTCCTTCCTACCACTACATAATAAAGGAGGAAGTGAAAGAACCTAAAAAGATAAATAAGTTCTCTAACTATTATGAGAAGTACCTTAAGCTAAATGAGGGAGAACTCTTAGTTATTGGAGATGAAGAAAAGCTTATGAAGTTAGAAGAGTATTTAAAAGAGCCTTGTGAAGCTGAGGCTTTGATAGTTAAGGGAGATATAACACAGAGCTTAGTTGATGCAAGCTATGACAAGGTTAAATTTATTTTTGGAAAAAGTATTAAGGTGGCTAAAAAACCTTTAAACCTCTCTCTCATCCCTTTTGGTGGTTTAGATGAACAAAGATGAGCTGATACAATTACATCAGCTACTAATTTACATAAGAAAATACATTCAAAAAAAATATAATGTGAGTGATGAAAAATTTGAGGAATATGACAATTTACACATCTATCCACATCATATACACAAAACAAAGATAGAGCATATATATGCTATCTTTATTTTGTCCTCAATTATCTCAAGGATATTATCTGAGCATGAGAAAGTTCCTAAGAGTATATCCAACTTACTAATGAACTGTAGCCTAAAAATTAGCAAGGAGATAACAAGAAAGAGGAGGATGAGATGATACTATTTGCCCTACCAAATAAAGGAAGAATCTCTGAGCCAGTAATGAAAATCTTGGAAAAGGCTGGGTTAAAGATAACGGCCCAAGGAAGAAGTTTGTTTGCCAACACTGTTGATAAGGATGTAAAAATTATGTTTGCCAGGGCTAAGGACATTCCTGAATTTGTAGCTGATGGTGTAGCTGATATAGGGATCACTGGCTATGACTTAGTCTTAGAGAGAGGAGTTGAAGATAAGGTAGATTTTCTATTAGACTTTAACTTTGGATTTGCAAGATTAGTTTTAGCTGCTCCAGAGAACTCTGAGATAAAGAGCTTAGAAGATATTAAAGATGGAGTTAGGGTAGCTACAGAGTTTCCAAACCTAACAAGGAAGTTTTTTGAGAAGCTTGGGAAGAGAGTTGAGATTATAGAGCTAAGTGGAGCCACTGAGATAGCTCCATTTATTGGAGTAGCTGATATAATATCAGATTTAACATCAACAGGAACAACTTTAAGGTTAAATAAGCTTAGAGAGATAGCTGAGATAGTTAGGAGTACAACAAGATTAATAGGGAACAAGGAGAGCTTAAAAGATGAAAGGAAAAGGAGGAAAATAGAGCAGTTAGTTTTAGCTATAAAAAGTGCTTTATTTGCTGAAACTAAGAAGTTAATAATGATGAATGCTCCAAAGGATAAGGTTGAGGAGATAAAGAAACTAATCCCTGGGATGTGTGGGCCTACTGTAGCTAAGGTTTTAAGTAATGATGAATATGTAGCTATCCATGCTGTGGTTAATGAAGATGACATCTATAACTTAGTGCCAAAACTTCATGAGTTGGGAGCAAGAGACATTTTAATTGTGCCAATTGAGAGAATTCTTTAATAGGGTTGTCTTATGAATAAGGTTTATTTTGACTATGTTGATAGCTATGATAAACTAAACAATAAAATTTTAGACTTAATTTTTAAAGATATTGATGACAAGGAGTTAATTGTTGTCAAGCCAAATATTTTAAGGCCAAGTAAGCCAGAGAGTGGGGTAGTTACTCACTACAAATTTGTAGATTGGGTTCTAAAATATTTGAAAAAGGAATTCTCTGGGAAAATAGTAGTTGGAGAATCTTCTGGCTTCTCAACCAATAAGGCTTTTGAAGTCTCAAAAATAAAAGATGTCTGCTTAAAAAATGATGTTGAATTTCTAAACTTTGAAAAGGATGAGCATGAGCTTTACAATATAGAGGGTTATAAAATAGCTCTACCAAAGACTGTTTTAGAGAGTGATCTAATTGTCAATTTGCCAAAGCTTAAAACTCATGTCTTAATGAAATATACTGGGGGAGTTAAAAACCTATATGGCTGTGTCCCTGGAGGTTTGAAGCCTAAGCTACATGGAGCCTTTCCAAAAGAGGAGGAGTTTGCAAGGCTGTTAATTGAACTTTATAAAATTATAGCTAAGGATAGGGAAATAATTAGTATTATGGATGGCATTGTTGGAATGGAAGGAAATGGCCCATCTAATGGTAGGGTTAAGAAGGCTAATATAGTTATAGCCTCAGACAATCCAGTGGCATTGGATAAGTTTGCCTCTTACTATATAGGTTATAAACCAGAGGAAATTTTAACTAATAATTTAATTGATATAAAATATAAGTTGTATCACTTAGATAGAGAGATTGATCTTAAAGATGTGAGAAGGGTTAAGTTCAAAAAGCCAGACACCATATTTTTAAATAAAGTTCTTCCATCTTTTATAGTTAGGCTAATCTTTAAATTCTTCACATTAAAGCCAGAGATTGATAAAAGAAGATGTGTTAAGTGTGGAATCTGTGAAAAAATTTGTCCAGTTAAGGCTATAAAAGATTTAAAAGTGGATAAGAAGAAGTGCATCTCTTGCTATTGCTGTCATGAGCTGTGTAAGTACAATGCAATAAAACTTAAGAGAGGGATATTTTGAAAAAAACCAAGGTTATAGTGCTTGCAGATAATGCTAAAACCTCTCCAAGTAGATTATTAAGATATATAGCTTCTTTAAAAATTCCTGGGATTATAGCAAAAGAAACCTGCTTTGGTGGCTATATAGAGGGGGAAGCTGAGTTAGTGGATGAGTTGGCTAAGAAAATTAGAGAGTTTGAGAGAAATAGAATATTCTGCAGAGATAGGGGTTATCCAATCTGGGATAAAAGAAGATGTAGAGCCTTCAGAGGAGGGGGACCAAGAGAAGGGTTCCATCAACTGGAAGCTGAGCAGAAGGTTTTAGATAAGATAGGCTTAGCTTTGGATAAGATTGATAAATATGGAGTTATGCCAATGGATGAAGTTTTAAAAAAGGAGGAGAAGTTATTAAAGAAGGAAAAACCTTTAAGTGTTGAGAAGTTTAAGGAAATTGTGGAGAGGGCATTAAAGAATGTATAAGAGAGGATATAGGTTTGAGATAAAGCTTAAGGAAATGTTGGAAAGGGAGGGATATTTAGTTATAAGGAGTGCTGGAAGTAAGGGAGTTGATCTAATAGCTGGGAAGGGAAGTAGGTTAATGATCTTTGAATGTAAGGCTACAAAGAAAGAAATGCTCTACATTGATAAAGAAGATGTCTTTAAGTTGTTGGAATACTCAAGAGCCTTTAAAGCTGTTCCTTACATAGCTGTGAAATTTGGTAAAGATATTTTATTTTTTAGCCCATACAATATAGAGGAGAAGGGAAAAAGCTTTTTAGTTAGAGTTGAGGAAGGCTTAAAATTTGAGGATATTGTGAGATGATGGATTACTCTATAGTGAGAGTTGATGTTGAAGAGAAAGAGATTATTATAGATAAAGGCTCATTAAAAACTAAAAGGAAGTTCTCTTTTTTGTTGGAGGAGGGAGAGTTAATATTAGAGAAAGGAGAGTTTTGGGCAAATGATGAGGTTGAAGTTGTTGTAAGCTATAGCCATTCAGATGATAAAAGGCCAAAGGAGAAGATAAAAGTTTATAAAATTAAAAAAATAGAGAGGTTCTAAAGATGGATGTTGAAGGAAAGTGCTGTCTAATTCATACTATTGGAGGGCTAATATTTGGATACTTTGCCAACTATGTCTATACTTTGGGCTTAGGTTTCTTCAGTGGCTTGGCAACACTAATATTTATCTTTATTGGCTCAGTAATCTTTGGCCACATATCAGCAAGAATCTTAGGGGAGAATAGCATAGATCAAAAGCAATGGTTTGGCTGTGGAGTTTTACCATTTTTCTTAGTGGCTATATTAGTTTGGATATTAAAATATAATGGTGTTATTTAGTGATCAACTACATCATTGGCCTTCTCTGTCTAATTTTAGGGAGTATTCAAGATATAAAAAAGAGGGAGGTTGAAGATTATATTTGGTTAGCTATGGTTGGCTTTGGCTTTCTCTACCATCTATTTTTAACCTTAAAATTTGGTAATATCTCTTTTTTAATTCTCTTTTTTGAGTCTCTCTTTATCTCTTTTATTTTAGGCTATTTTATGTTCCTCTTAGGCTCAGGTGGAGCTGATGGAAAGGCTTTAATTGGGATAGGAGCATTAGTTCCAAGTATGAAAATGCCTATCTATTCCTCTATTTTTAAAGTTTTAAGCTTACTTAACTTCCCAACCTTTCCAATTCTTGTTTTTATTAACTCTCTCTTCTTAATTATTTTTTATCCAATAGTTATATTTTTAAGGAATTTGAGGAGAGGAAAACCAAGAAACTTAAAAGAGTTATTATTAATGTTTGTTGCTGAAAAAATGAGATATGAAGAGATAAAAAAAGAGAAGAGAATTATTTTAGGGAAAGATGAAGAAGTTGAGATTTTTAAGCATGGAGAAGAGGCTTTAAACTATAATGGATATAAAGATGATGATCTACTATGGGCATCTCCAGCAATTCCTTTTATATTTATTATTTTACTTTCTTATATTCTAACCCCTTATATGGGTGACATAATTATAGCTAAGCTACTGGAGTTTTTAGGAATTTAGGTTTTTGGTGAAGCTTATGAAAACTCTTAATGAAATTAAAAAGATTCTTTTAGAGCATAAGCAAGAGCTTAAGGAGAAGTATAAAGTTAAGTCTATTGCTATATTTGGTAGTTATGCAAGAGGAGAACAGACAGAAAAAAGTGATATAGATATTTTAGTTGAATTCTATGAGCCAATTGGCTTAAAAATTGCCAGATTTGAAAGAGTACTTGGAAGAGCTTCTAAATATTAAAGTAGATTTGATAACAAAAAACTCAATTAAAAATCCATATATTAAAAAATCTATTGAGGAGGATTTAGTTTATGTCTAAGAGGGATGCTAAAAGAACTTAAATAACTTAAATAGAAGTTTAATTAAAAAAGTTAAAGGAGGGTAAAGAATGTTTAAGTTCAGAAAAGAGATTCTTGAGGAGATTGATAAAGAGCTAAAAAAGTACTTAGATAAAGATAACAACCTATATAAAGCTGCTAAACACCTAACCTTTGCTGGAGGAAAGAGGATTAGGCCCTATCTTTCAATACTAACCTACAACCTAAAAAAAGACAATATAAATGAGATCTTGCCAGCAGCTGTTAGTGTTGAACTAATCCATAACTATACTTTAATTCATGATGACATTATGGACAATGATGAGTTAAGAAGAGGAAAGCCAACAGTTCATATAGCCTATGGGGAAGAGATGGCTATCTTAGCTGGAGATTTACTATATGCTAAGGCATTTGAAGCCATTGGAAATATAAAGGATGAGAAAAAAGCATATAAAGTTTTAAAAGTCCTCTCTAAGGCTTGTGTAGATGTCTGTGAAGGGCAAGCTATGGATATGGAGTTTGAGAGCTATTGGCCCACATTGGAAGAATACTTAGAGATGATAAAAAAGAAAACAGGAGCTTTATTAGAGGCTTCAGCTGAGATTGGAGGGATAATGGCTGAGTTTAATGAGGAGGAGATGAAAGCTATAAAGAGCTATGCTGAAAAGATAGGCTTAACTTTCCAAATACAGGATGATATCTTAGACATCATTGGGGATGAGAAGAAGATAGGGAAGCCTGTAGGAAGTGACATTAGAGAGGGAAAAAAGACAATAATTATAATTCATGCTATAAATACACTAAATGAGGAAGAGAAAGAGAAGTTATTAAGTATCTTAGGGAATGTGAAAAGTGAAGAAGATATTAGAGAAGCTATTAAGATATTAGAACCATCTATAAACTATGCTAAAGAGCTATTAAATAAATTGACTGAAGAAGCTATAAAGAGCTTAGAAATATTTGATAAATATAGAAGGAAAGAGTTGGAAGAGTTGGCTAAATTTATAGCCAATAGAATCTACTAAAAGGTGAGAGGTTGAGAATTCCTAAGCTTTATGTTGAAGGTGAAGAGGGAGAAGAAAAGGTGGTTATAGAGAAGGATGGAAAAATAATAAGATTTTTAGACAAGGGAGAGAGTTATGAAGGAGAAGGAAAGGTTTTAGGGAAGGTTATTTATGATGACTTCCCTAACTATATCCTAATGGGAGAGGCTACAAGAGATATGTTAATAGTCTATGAAGTGGGAGGATTAAAAAAGATCATGTATTTAAAGAAGGGAACCAAGCTTTTAGAGGTTCCAGCTGAAGGTTATAAGGTTTATCCTATAGTTGACCATGGCTGTAGAATCCTTGAAGGGCATAGATTAGCAGCCCTCCAGAGTAGAAAAGGAGATATAAGGTTTGTAAATACTCCAGTTAATGGGATAGTTGTATTCTTAAGGGAAGTTCCTTGTAAAAGAGAAAATTATGTCTTCTACATCTTACCAGATGAAGAGATAAAATTTGAGTAAATTTTATTCAGGAACATTCCCTCCAGGAGACATAACACTAACTCTTACTAACTTAACTCCCTTAGTGGCACTTAACTTATTTGCCATCTCTCTAATTTTTTTAGCATCTCCTTTAACTAAGATGGTTTCTAAGCAGTGGTCTTTATCTAAGTGTATGTGAAGGGTAGCAACAATAATATCTGAAAATTCATGTTGAATATCTATAACCTTTCCCATCACATCAGGAGAATTATGGTCATAGATGACACTAACACTCCCAGCCCTCTCTCCTTCCATACTCTGAAGCCACTTATATTTAGTAATATAGTCTCTTATAGCATCCCTTATAGCTTCACTTCTACTTGCATAACCCTTTTCTGAAATAACTTCATCAAATTCTTTTAATAACTTAGCAGGAATACTTATAGAAATTCTTTCCATACTTCTATCATTCTCAGCCATCACTGTCACCATTTATAATATTTAGCTTAGGTGAAAATATTACTTTATAATATTATAGTTGCTAAAGTTATATAAAAATAGTTATATTAATTTTGTAAATTTTTGATGAAAAGAGAAAAAGAGGTTATGGGTTACTACTGTTTATTATTTTTTCAGCTACTGAATTGGTTATATTAACATCTGAATTGTCTTCTATTATAATTTTTGCTCCACCATCATATTTGTTAATTATTAAGTTGTAAATATTTGAATTGTCAATTATTTCAATCCTTGCATTGCTATTTACATTACCTTTAATGTACAATAGTGTTATGAGACTTCTATTAATTATTACCTTCCCATCTAAATTTCCATAAATTTCTAAACATTTAATTTTTGAATTATTACTTAATATAAGCTTTCCTTTAATACTCTCATTAATAATTAGTGTGTCAATAGTAGATCCATCTTTAATAGTTATCTTTGAATCTAAATTGTTAATATTTATACAGTTATAGACATTTGATTTAGATATGATAAGTTCTGAATTTTGGTTATTAATATTTTTAATGTTTATATTACCTATATTAGAATTATTAATTAACAATTTAGCAGTACTATCTATACATTCAATTTGTATATTTTTAACTTCCGAATTAATGATGTCTACTTTTGAGTTTTCACTATTAAGATTGCTTATCTTTAGTTCGTCTATATTAGTGCTGTCAAATAAAACTTCTGCATTGTTATCTATGTTATTATTAATTGACACATTATGGATAATATTTCCTATAAATTCTGTATGACTATAGGGGTGTATATAACTAAAATACACATTTTTTATATAGTATAAATTACCAAAGTATAATTCTGCTTTGTTATTTTTATCACCATCATCAGTTTTTATATCTCCCCAGATCGTTCCGTTTGCATTATACTTACCGATATTGTTTTTATTCACCACAATGTTAATATTACCAGATTTGTATGTTCCATTAGGTATTATATCTTTTTTTAAGGAGATAAATGAATACTTACCAACACTAATACTTAAATATGACGAGTTTCCTGGTATTATTTCAGAATTGTTGTCATCATTAGAATCGTTATTGTTAGTAGTATTAACATATTTTAAAATTACATAATCAATGTTATTAGATTCGTTGCTTTCTTTGACTATATTGTTGTAATCAACATATGCTATTATACTATATTCATTTCCTAACATGCTTATACTACACCCATTTCCATAACAATTTCTATATCCATCTCCATATCCATATCTATATCTATATCTATGACAGTAACACTTACCACATTTTAATCCGTCTTTTGTTACATTTACTGTAAAGTTAAATGCTACAGTTTCATTTACTTTTGATCCATTAATAGGAAATGTTGCAATTGTTCTATTACTTGTTCCTTCATAAATTCTAACCCAAAATGTCTTATTAACGTCAGCTGAACCGATATTTGATACTTTTATTTTAATAATAATTTTATCTCCAACTTTAATTTTTCCATGTCTAAATCTATTCTGTAGTTGTTGATTCTCACCCCTATTTCTAACTCTATGTTTTCCATGACAGCATAAAGAGCCGTTTTCATAATATGCAGAAATACTTACAGTTAGATCTGGTAGTTTAGTGATATTATCCTCTTGTTCTCCATTATTCTGTTCAGTTGAGTTTTGATTAGTCTCGTTATTTGTATTGTCACTATTATTATTTTCTTGCTGCTCATTTATTATACTACCATTTTCCTGTCCAGTTCCAGAATTTGATGTTAAAGAACCTGGACCTAAAAATACTCCTATAATATCTTTTTTAGCTGGTTCAGAGGATAAATTTAAATCTTTAGCTGGCTGTACAAGTTGAGTAGTTACAATAGCTCCTCCTAAGATAGCCAATAACATTAAAATTACAAATTCTAAAGATAGCTGTCCTCTCATAGGCATCACCATAAATTATATATACTACTATAAATCAATAGTTTATAAAAAGAGGTATATAAAAATATTTATCACTAAATTTAAATATCTTTAAACATTAATTGCCTTAATATTTGTCCTAAAGGTCCTCCAACTCTTAACATCTTCCCCTTTCTCAACTTTTCTATAGCATTCTTTGTAGTTTCATAGTATCTTAAAACTTCCTTAACTTCACTCTCAGAAGAGCCTGAGCCTCTTGCTATTCTTCTGATCCTTGAGGCTTTAATTATCTTAGGATTTTCTCTCTCCTCCATTGTCATAGAGTCAATAATAACCTTATATCTCTTTATCTTAGCCTCTGTTAGATGTGAGAGCTCTTTAGGCATTCCACTTAAGCCAGGGATCATACTTAAGATTTTTTTCATTGAGCCCATATTTTCAATAGCTTCCAACTGAGCCTTAAGCTCATTCAATGTAAACTTACCCCTCATTATAGCTTCTACACTCTCCTCAGCCTTCTCATCTATAATTTCATCAGCTTTTTTGAGTAAAGTGTCTAAGTCTCCTAAGCCTAAGAGTCTTGAAATAAACTTCTTAGGGTCAAACTCTTCAAAGTCATCTATCTTCTCTCCAGTACCAATAAACTTTATTGGAGCCTTAGTTTCAGCAACAGCACTTAATGCTCCTCCCCCTTTAGCTGAACCATCTAACTTAGTAACTATTATACTTCCAATCTCTCCAACAGCATCTTTAAAAGCTTTGGCCTGAACCCTTGCCTGTTGTCCAATGGTTCCATCAATAACTAACATGATTTCATCAGGGTTAGAGATCTCTTTAATTCTTTTCATCTCCTCTAATAACCCCTTCTCCTCCTTATGCCTTCCAGCTGTATCAATAATTACTACATCAACATTTTTAAATTTATTTAGTCCTTCTTTAACTATATCTTCTGGCTTCTTACTTAGATCTCCATATATTGGCACATCTATCTTTTCAGCAAGTTGCTTTAATTGTTCATAAGCTGCTGGTCTATAAGTGTCAGCTGCTATTAGCCCAACTCTATAACCTTTCTTTTTTAAATATTTAGCCAACTTAGCTGCTGTTGTAGTCTTTCCACTCCCCTGAATACCAACAAGCATAATAACATTTCTCCTACCAGGCTCTATCTTTAATGGCTTAGCCTCTTCTCCTAAAAGTTTGACAAGCTCTTCATAGACTATCTTAATAATATGCTCTTTCTTTGAGAAGCCTTTAGGAGGCTCTTCCTCTAAGGCTCTCCTCTCTATCTCTTTGGTTATTTTTAGAACCAACTTGACATTAACATCAGCCTGTATTAAGGCTCTTTGGATATCTTTAACAACCTCCTTTATTAGCTTTTTATCCACAAACATGGCATTTTTTATTTTATTTATTGCCTTGTTTAAGTTCTCACTAAGTTTTTCTAACATGCTCTCCCCCTTCCTTATTGTTAAGACTATTTAATTGTTAAGCCTCTAAAATATTTATATAATACATTTGTCATTATTATTAATGATAAATTACTTAGTGATCCTCATGAAAAAGATTTCAAGGAAGAAGTGTATTCATGTCATGCTTGTCTATACTGGAGGTTGTAATGGTTGTGATATTGAAGCTGTTAATGCTGTTTTCTCTCCTTACTATGATGCTGAGCAATATAATGTTTTTTTAACCTTCAATCCAAGGGAAACAGATATCTTAATAGTTAGTGGTTGTGTAACAAAATTTGTTAAGGAAAGCTTAAGGAAAATTTATGAGAAGATTCCTGAGCCTAAGGCTGTTGTAGCCATTGGAAGCTGTGCCTTAACTGGAGGAGTATATAAAAATATAGGTGGAGACTTAGGAACCTCTGACTTTGTTGCTGGGCCTGTTGAAAATATTATTCCTGTTGATGTTAAAGTTCCTGGCTGTGCTCCAAGGCCAGAGGATATAATAAGTGGGATAGTTAAAGCTATTCCCTTGGTGGTGGAAAGATGATCATTATATATACAACATTTCCAAATATGGAGAAGGCTAAAGAGGTTTGTAAAGCTCTATTGGAGAAAAAATTAGTTGGTTGTGTAAACTTAAGAGAGCATCTTGCCTTATATTGGTGGGAGGGAAAGATAGAGGAAGATGAAGAAATAGGAGCTATTTTAAAAACAAGGGATGAGCTGAAAGATAAGGTTATAGAGGAGTTAAAAAAGCTTCATCCCTATTCAGTGCCAGCCATTATTTGGTTTAAAGTTAATGCCAATGATGAATACTTAGATTGGTTAAAGAAGGTGACTGAATGATAAAGTTCTTAGCTCCAATAATTGCCTTTGCCCTCTCTACCTATCTCCCAGGAATTCAGAGAAAGATTGAGGCAAGAATTCAACAGAGGATAGGACCAAGTATCTTAGCCCCAGGATTTTGGGCATTTTTTAAATTTCTATTTAAGGAGTGTAGAAATCCAGATAGTAAGTTGCCTAAGCTTTATAACTATCTTCCAATCCTCTCTATTTTAGTCCTTATAGTTATTATTTACTCATGCTCCTTCTACAATATCAAAGTGTTATCAAATATTATTGTTATCTTAGGTCTTCTAAAGATAGAGGAGATGATGTACATCATCTTAGGCTCTCTTTCCTGTTCCATTATGGGTTATAGAATGCCATATATTGATGAGTGCTTAGGAGCTAAGGTTTATGAAGTAACTAAGTTGTCCCTTGAACAACTTGGAGCAATAAGGAGCTTTAAGATGATAACTATAACATCCTTCCCACTATACTTAGCTATCTTCCTACCATTTGTGAATGAGAAAACCATATTCTTAGACAGCATTATAGGGAAACCTTTTATCCTCTCCTTAGCTGGCATTTTTGGAGCCATAACCTTCTTTATTGGGTATATTATAGCTTTAAGAGAATATCCTTTCTCTATAACCCATGCTAAAGTAGATATTATAGAAGGCCCTACTATGGAGTTGATGGGAAAGTTTAGAACCTTCTACTTAGCTCTAAAGGAGTTACTTCTAATAACCTTAGGAATTTTATTTACAACCTTATACCTTGGCATTCCACCAGATTCTTTAATTAACCTTGCTATTAACTTTGCCATAGCCTTAACTTTCCCAATTATGGCTGCTGTAGTTAGGGCATTCTCTCCAATGCTGTTATTTAAACATCTTTACCATATATCATTTATAGCCACACTTCTTGGCTCAGTTGGGTTTCTCTTAGCACTACTCTGGCAATGATGAAAACTTTTAACTCTGACTGATGATGAAGCCTGGGACAGCTGAGCCAACCTAAAATTTTTTTGGTGAGAGAATGAGACTTCTAACCTTAGAAGAAGGAGAATTTGCAGTTAGATATGCAAGGGCTGTTATAGAATCTCATTTATCTGGAAAAGAGCTTATTTTAGAAAGCTATCCTGAAATTTTCAATGAAAAAAGAGGGTGCTTTTGTACTCTCCACACATATCCAGAGAGGGAGTTAAGAGGCTGTATCGGAATTCCTGAGCCAATTATGCCACTGATTGAAGCTTTAAGAGAAGCAGCCTTAGGGTCAATAAGGGATCCAAGATTTCCACCAGTTACCTTAGAGGAGATGGATCATATTGTAATAGAGGTTAGTATCTTAACCCCTCCACAGCTTATAGAGGTTAGTAATCCAAAAGAATACTTAGAAAAAATAAAGATTGGAGAGGATGGGCTAATTATTGAGTATGGCCCTTACAGAGGCTTACTCCTCCCACAGGTTCCTGTTGAGTATGGCTGGGATGTTGAAGAATTTTTAGCCCATCTCTGCTTAAAAGCAGGCTTACCTCCAGATATGTGGTTAGTAGAAGGAGTTAAAATTTACAAATTCCAAGCTCAAATTTTTGAAGAGCTTGAACCAAGAGGAAAAATAGTTGAAAAGAAGCTAACCGGTCCTCATTAGAGGTTCCCGGTTAGCAATCTCTACTGTTACCAACTTTTAAGTACTTACCAAATAAGCTTCTTTTAAGCTCTATCTTTACACTACTAAGCCATTGCTGAGCCACTTTATCTAAGAAGATTTTAAATTCATTGTCATAAATTAACTTATCATCTTCCTTAGGCTCAGCAATGGCTACCCCAAACCTTGGGCCACATCATCCAAAGCCATCAAAGTAAATTATTACACTATCTGAACCTTTTTTCTTTAACTTCTCCAAGATGAAATTTTTAGCATCATTACTTATCTCAACCTTCATCTTTTACCACCTCTACGTATTAACTTAGCATTTCTTATATATTAAGTTTATGGTTGTGGCAATATTATGAACATATATTAAGAAAATTAATAATTATGGACATTGATGTGGTTTTTATTTGAGTTTATTAATTTATATGTTAGAGTGTAACTTTCAGATTGTTTCCATCCCCTTAGGGGCGTTATTTTACTTTTGTTAGAGCATTTAAAGGAGACATACTATTACGATGTTTCCATCCCCTTAGGGGCGTTATTTTACTAATGTAATATTGGATTTGTCAGTTGTTGAGAAGCTAAAATTTGTTTCCATCCCCTTAGGGGCGTTATTTTACTATTTAAATTTTTCAATTGATAACTTTTGAATAAATCCAAAGTTTCCATCCCCTTAGGGGCGTTATTTTACTTACCACCCATTTATTGTTTTGTCGGTTAATTACTTAGGTTTCCATCCCCTTAGGGGCGTTATTTTACCTTTATAAGTTAAAAAATAAAGAATACTACTTTATGTTTCCATCCCCTTAGAGGCGTTATTTTACAAGTTCATTAAAAACCATAGAAATTAGAATATTTAATTGTTTCCATCCCCTTAGGGGCGTTATTTTACAAGGCAAAATTTTGCTTGTTTATATCATTTGCTCTTATAGTATATAAGCTTTATCCCTAATCAACAGACTGAAGGTTAGGTTCTTCTATTTATCTAAAAAGATCCGAAGTTTGATAAAAACCTTTACTTTCCTTAATACTAAAATAAAACCAAACCTCTAAACCAAAAACGAAATTTCCAAAGGGAAAATAAAATTCTAAAAATAAATAACCCAAAAAACTAAAAAAGCCCAATAATTCACAAAAACCGAATATTCAAATTAATAACATTAAGCTACCCTCCGAAGCCAACTAAAAACCAAATAAAAACCAACAAAATCATCTAAAAACAACAAAAACCTAAAAACAAAAACTTTAAACAAGATAAAACTCTAAAATAACCTAAAATAAATTATAAACATTCACACCTAAAAGAGTAAAAAAAATCTGAATAAAATTAGTTAAAAAAAATATAGAATAGAACTTACCCAAACATTCAAAAAAACTTAAGGCTGGAACTCAATGTAGTCAATGGCATGCTTGAAAATTAATAAATTTCTATTTTCAACCTTAACTATTATCTCATAGTTTGAGACTCCTGTAACCTCAGCATCTAACACTTCTCCATTCCTTAAGAATATTTTAACATTCTTCCCTCTTAACTTCCTTGCATACTCAAAATTTTGTATTTGCTTTTTTTGAGTATTTCTTTTTCCCTTATTATTCATTTTCTTCACCATTTAACTTAAATTAAAAATTAGCTTCTTAAAATTTATGAAGTGATATATAAACTTAACCTTTAACCACTCCCATAGGTTTCATTCTTGCAACCTTTAAAGAAATTCCAGCCTTATGACAGGTGTCAGCTACTAAGTCTATACTTTTATAAGCCTCAGGGGCTTCTTCAGCTAAGACAGCCTTAGAGTCACTTAACGCTATAATTCCCATCTCTTCCAGCCTTCTTTTTATCTCTGAGCCTCTCCATAACTTTAATGCCTTTGCTCTACTCAACTTCCTCCCAGCCCCATGGGCAGTTGATCCAAAGGTTTCTTCCATAGCCTTCTCTGTCCCTTTCATAACATAGGAAGCTGTTCCCATGTCTCCTGGTAAGAGGACAGGCTGGCCAATATCTTTATAGTCTTTTGGTAAAACCTCATGCCCAGGAGGGAAGGCTCTTGTAGCTCCTTTTCTATGGACTACAACTTTAACTTTTTTCTTCTCAATTCTATGCTCTTCCTTCTTAGCTATGTTGTGGGCTACATCATAAACTATTTCCATCTCCAAGTCTTCAGCATGTATCTTAAACACTTCTTCAAAGCTTTCCCTAACCCAGTGAGTTATCATCTGCCTATTAGCCCATGCATAGTTTGCAGAGCAACACATAGCCTTATAGTAAGCTTGTCCCTCTTCAGATTCAAATGGAGCACAGGCTAACTGTCTATCTGGGATAGAGATGTTATACTTCTTATAAGCCTTCTCCAAGATTTTTAAATAGTCAGTACAAACCTGATGTCCTAACCCCCTTGATCCAGTATGGACAAGGATAACAACCTGATCTTTAAATAACCCATAAGCTTCAGCTGCCTCTTCATCAAATATTTGTTCAACATACTGAACCTCTAAGAAGTGGTTTCCACTTCCTAAGGATCCAAGCTGAGCTCTTCCTCTATCTTTAGCCTTTTCAGACACATAGGAAGAGTCAGCATCTTCCATACAACCATTTTCTTCAATATATTTTATATCCTCTTTCCAACCAAAGCCCTCTTTAACAGCCCACTTAGCCCCTTCCTCTAAAACATCATCCATAACATCCTTACTAAACTTTATAATTCCTTTACTACCTAAACCTGAAGGAACATTCCTGAATAGTGTTTTAACCAACTCCTTTATTTTTGGTTCAACCTCTTCTCTTGTTAAATTAGTTCTTATTAGTCTAACTCCACAGTTATGAACAACAATTCCATTAGCTATGAAGTTATGGGCTTTATCTACTATAGAGATGTCATACAACTTAGAGTTATATGGGATTACTTCTATCTTCTCAACTTCATCTAAAACAAATCCTCCCATAACTCCATACTCTTTTACAAACTCTTTATATGTTAAAAAGTTCTTTGGTACTCTAACATTTTCTACTTTTTCATAAATTACCCTCTCTATAAATCTTCTATTTACCCACGTATTCTTAATAGAGGAATAAACATTAGAAAGACTTTTATGTTCATAAAGCTCTATAGCCTTTTTTATAGCCTTCTTTCTTATGGCTTTAACATATTCTTTATATTTTAGATATGCATAAGCTAACAATCCTTCCTCTTTCTTGTCTTTTGAGTATTCATAACCTACTTTCCCTAAGAATTGCTTTATACTTTCTTCATTCACAATAGATAGCCTATAAGAAACTCTATTTTCCAGAGCCTTAATTTCATAAATTATACTCTCAACTCCAAACTCTAAGAGAATCTCTCTAATGTCTTCTAAGTAGGATAGGAGATTTTCTTTAAGGGAACTTATCTTAGACTGTGTAAGTGAGATTGGTAGAGGAGTGTATCTTTTAAAGAAAATCTTGCTACCATCAGCTCCAAACAATCCTGCTAAGAAATTTCTTTTAATCCAAAGTGGAGCCTCCTTTATCCACTCAGGAACTTTATAAGAAACTTCAGTCTTTTTTCCTATTGGCATTCCAAGCTTATGCATGAATAAGGCAAAAGCCTTAGATGATACCTTTATAAAGTTATCTTCTTTCTTATTGTATATTTTTGAAGCTTTTATTCCTAACTTTTCTAAATCTTTTTTAACCTCTAATAACTCCTCTTTCTTCCCATAGAATGCCAAATACAACTTTCCAGTTTTTTCTCTAACAATAATTCCATCTCCTAAGGCAAACCCTAACAATCTTGCAATTATTCCTATCTTCTCATGATTCATTCTTAGAGGGATCAATCCCCTATCCTTTAGATATTTAATTATTTGCTTATCACAATCTTTAAAGTCTTCTTCATCCAATATTATTTTATCAGAAGGCTCTTCATACTCAACCCCTTCAAAAGGATAAACCACTACTTTATCTCCCTCTCTTATCATTCCCATTGGAACATATCCATTAATTGTTAAAATTGGATGATCAGGACTTCCCTTTAAAACCTTTCCACTCCTTGTTTTTATCATAATTATTTTACCATCTCCCTCTCTCTCAGAAATAAAGAGAATATTAGAAAAGCTTTCTCTACCTTCTTCTATATTATATATCTTAAGCCTCTCTCTAAGATTTTCTTTAAGCTCCTTAATTTTTATCCAATATCCCTCCTCTGTTAGAACTTTACTATCCTCAGATAGGCAGTTGATATCAAATCCAACTCCACCAGGGCTTATAATTCCATTTTTTTGATCAAAGGCAGCAACCCCTCCAATACAGAAGCCATAGCCATAATGAACATCTGGCATAGCTATAGAATATTTATAAATTCCAGGTAGGCAAGAGACATTAGCTATTTGCTCTAAAACTTCACTCTCAAGCTCATCCAATAAAATCTCATTTAAGTAAATTCTCCCTGGAACTCTCATACATTCTTTATAATCCTTAGGCAATTCCCAAACAACCTCACCCACTCTCTTTAAAATCTCTTTCATCCTTAACCACCCTTTTACTTTCTCTGAAGCTTGTAAATTCTCTCAACATCTTCAAGTGTATTTATATCCTCTATACTCTTATCAAACCTAAACCTAACAATTCTTGGAAATCTGAGAGCATAGCCACAGGGGTATTTATCAGATTTCTGAATCTCTTCATAAGCCACTTCAACAACAATCTCTGGCTTAACTATAACCTCATCTCCAAGGTCTTTAACAACTATCTTATCAATCATCTCCTTAAGCATCTGTAAATCCTCTTCAGTTAAGCCAGTTCCCACATAACCTATAGGCTGTAAATTCCCATCTTTATCTTTAACACAAATCTCAAAAGAGCCATACCAATCCTTTCTCTTTCCCATTCCTCTCTTAGCCTTTGTTATGACAACATCTAAGTTTTCTAAGGTAGGTTTAAATTTATACATAGTTCTTACTCTACTCCCTGGAGTGTAAGGAGCATTTAAATTTTTGATCATAACTCCCTCATGTCCTATAGATAGAGACCACTTATAAAACTCTTTAGCCTCTCTTGGGTCATTAGTTACCAACTTATAAGAGATATCTATCTTCTTATCCTCCTTTAATTCCCTCTCTATCCTCTCCCTCTCTTTCCTCCAATCATTCTCATATCCTACAAGCTCTTCTAAAGCTTTCCTTCTCTCTTTAAAAGGTTTATCTATGTAAGATTCTCCATCCTTATATAGTAAGTCAAATAGATAAGCCCTTAAGTTAATCTTTTTCATAGCCTTTCCAATATCATGTTTCCTTCTAAATCTCCTTAGTATGTCTTGAAAAGGCCTTGGTCTTCCTTCCTCTATGGCTACACACTCACCTTCAACAATTAAGTCATGTTTAAACTTCTTTATCTCATTAACAATCTCTGGCAAGGCATGGGTAACATCTTCCAACTTTCTACTGTAAATTTTAACCTTATCTCCCTTCTTATGTATCTGGATCCTTGCTCCATCATACTTGGTTTCAAACTGAGGATGTCCCATCTCTATAATAGCTTCCTCTATTGAAGGAGCCAGCTGAGCAAGCATAGGTTTTATTGGTCTAAATAACTTAATGTTAAGTTCTTTATCATCAAGCTCATTCTTCATTAACTTCTCAGCCAATAAACCAATGTCATTAGTTACAGCATAAATTTTTTCTAACTTCTCTTTAGGGACATTGAAATAAATGGAAAGAGCTTCTAAAACTGTGGGAATGTTCATTCCTATCCTCATGTCTCCTAAAATAAGCCTTGCTAAGTATCTCCTCTCTATTGGGCTTGCTCTTAAAAATAGGCTTGATATAAGCCTCATCTTCTTTTTCTGGCTACCCTCTCCTTCAGTCTCAGCAACCTTCCTTAATGTCTCAAAAACCTCCTTAACTGTCAGTGGAGAGAAGAGAAGAGTTTTAACCTTCCCTTCTTCCTTAGCCTTCTCAGCAGCTAAGCCAATATCTCCAGTCTCTTTAATCTTCTCATAGAGCTTATCCTTATTAATTCCTGAGGAGATGATAGCATTAATCAATAACTTCTCCCCAACACCAAGCTCTCTCTCATCATACTCTGGGAAAACTCTTCCTATGGCTATATAGCAAATTCTTTTTAAATCCTCAGGATCTTTAACCTTCTCAAGCAATTTTATAAAGTAAGCTCTCTTATCTAACCTCTTAGTTGTATTCTCTATCTTGTTAAAAATTTCACAAACTTCTTTCCACAACATACTATAATCCCAGCCATCTTTTTATTCTGTCAAATAAGCTTTCCTCCTTTTTAATGGTTGGCACTTCAATATTTATAGGTTCTCCTGAGATTAGAGAGGCTAACTTTAAATAGGCTAAGGATGCTGGAGCATTCTTTTTATACTCAATAACTGTCATCTTCTTTAAGGCAGCATCTCTAACATACCTATCTTCAGGAACTTCAACAAGAACCCTTCCTTTAATAAGCATCTCAATCTCTTCCTTCCCAAGCTCTCCAAAGTCTCTCCCAACCCTATTTAAGACAATCCCTAAAAGAGGGGTTCCAACAGATTCAGCACTCTCCTTTAACCTTGAGGCATCAACAATAGAAAACATCTCTGGAGTTACAACCAATAAGAGTTTATCAGCTGTAGCCAAGTGTACAGTCATCTCCCTATTTAACCCAGCTGGAGCATCTATTAAGATGTAGTCAAACTCATCCCCAACCTCTTCTAAAACCTCTGGTAAAAGCTCTATCTCAGCCTTTTTATAGCCCTCTAAACTTAAACTTGTTGGAACTACATAAACTCCAGTCTTATGCTTATAGATAGCTTCTCTAATATCTGCTTCTCCACTTAAAACCTCATGTAAGCTTGGCTTTTTCTTATCTAAGTTAAATAATATGGCTAAGTTAGCCATAGATAAGTCTCCATCAATAACTAAAGTTTTTTTCCCTAACTTAGCTAAAGCCACAGCTAAAGAGGCTGTTGTAGTTGTTTTTCCAACCCCTCCCTTTCCTGAAGCTATGGTAATAATCATAACAAAGAACCTCAAACTTTTTATTTTTAGTTATTTTTAGTTTAAAGTGTTCTCCTATTTAATTCTTTATTGATATACTTAAAACAACAAAACCAAAACCTTTATATACTACTACAATAACATATACATACCGAAGTAAGAACCAAGTGAAAGGTGATAGGGATGGCAATGAACGCTCCAATAGTAGTTTTACCAGAGAATGTTAAGAGATACGTTGGAAGAGATGCTCAAAGAATGAACATCTTGGCAGGGAGAATAATAGCTGAGACTGTAAGAACTACCTTAGGACCAAAGGGAATGGACAAGATGTTAGTTGATGAGTTAGGAGATATAATAGTTACTAACGACGGAGTTACCATATTAAAAGAGATGAGTGTTGAACATCCAGCTGCTAAGATGTTAATTGAAGTCGCTAAGACTCAAGAGAAAGAGGTTGGAGATGGAACTACAACAGCTGTTGTTATCGCTGGAGAGTTATTAAGAAAGGCTGAAGAGTTGTTAGATCAGAATATACACCCAAGTGTTATAATAAACGGTTATGAGTTAGCAAGAAATAAGGCTATAGAGGAGTTAAAGAACATAGCTAAGGAAGTTAAGCCAGAAGACACTGAAATGTTAAAGAAAATCGCAATGACTTCAATAACTGGAAAAGGAGCTGAGAAGGCAAGAGAGAAGTTAGCTGAAATAGTCGTTGAAGCTGTTAGATCTGTCGTTGATGAAGAGACTGGAAAAGTTGATAAAGATTTAATAAAAGTTGAGAAGAAGGAAGGAGCTCCAATAGAAGAAACAACCTTAATAAAAGGAGTTGTTATTGACAAGGAGAGAGTTAACCCACAAATGCCAAAGAAAGTAGAAAACGCTAAGATAGCATTATTAAACTGCCCAATTGAAGTTAAAGAAACTGAAACTGACGCTGAGATAAGAATAACTGACCCAAGTAAGTTAATTGAGTTCATCGAGCAAGAAGAGAAAATGATTAAGGATATGGTTGATAAGATAGCTGCTACTGGAGCTAACGTAGTGTTCTGTCAGAAGGGAATTGACGACTTAGCTCAGCACTACTTAGCTAAGAAGGGAATCTTAGCAGTTAGAAGAGTTAAGAAGTCAGATATGGAGAAATTAGCTAAGGCTACTGGAGCAAGAATCGTTACTAAGATAGATGACTTAACCCCAGAAGACCTTGGAGAGGCTGGATTAGTTGAAGAGAGAAAGGTTGCTGGAGACGCAATGATCTTCGTTGAAAACTGCAAGCATCCAAAGGCAGTTACAATATTAGCAAGAGGTTCAACCGAGCACGTTGTTGAAGAGGTTGCAAGAGCTTTAGAAGATGCTATAGGCGTTGTTAAGTGCGCCTTAGAGGATGGAAGAATTGTAGCCGGTGGAGGAGCTGCTGAGATAGAGTTAGCTAAGAGATTAAGAAAATACTCTGAAAGTATAGAAGGAAGAGAGCAACTCGCTGTTAGAGCTTTCGCAGATGCATTAGAGGTAATTCCAAGAACCTTAGCCGAGAACTCAGGATTAGATCCAATTGACATGTTAGTCAAGTTAAGAGCTGCTCACGAGAAAGAAGGAGGAGAAGTTTACGGATTAGATGTCTTTGAAGGAGAAGTCGTTAACATGTTAGAGAAAGGAGTTGTTGAGCCATTAAAGGTTAAGACTCAAGCTATAGACTCAGCTACTGAAGCGTCAGTTATGCTCTTAAGAATTGATGATGTCATAGCTGCAGAGAAATCCAAGGGAGAAGAGAAAGGCGGAGGAATGGGAGGAGAAGATGAGGAGTTCTAAACTTCTCTAACTAATTTTTTATTTTATTTTTTTATTAGAGTAGATTGGTTAATTTAAATGAATAAATAAAAGTTAATAGGAGATATAAAAAAGCTCTACCAACCTGGTTAGAGAATCCTAATACATCTCCATTAATGCCTCCAAACTCTTTTTTTCCAAGATAGCTTACAAAAATTCCTATAATAATGGATGATAAAATAAGAATAGCTACTATTCTACCATTAGCTAAAAATAAAAGTGGGAAAGTTAGTATAAGCCCTAAGGTTAAATGCTTTATATCACTCTTCTTAATAAAGAGTTTTGCTGAACTCTCCTTCATTGGAGCTCCAAACACTGCAGTTGTGAGGAGAGACAATCTTGAAAGAACTTCAACAATTAGGATATAGAAGATATTTATTTTTAGAATATAAGATAGAGAAAATATTGAAAAGGCTAAGTAAAAAAATCCATATATAAAGGCTCCAGTCCCTAACCTTGTATCCTTTAAGATCTTTATTTTTTCCTCTTTACTTTTACATGCCATTAGAGCATCTCCAACATCTAAGAGACCATCTAAGTGCTGAAATCCATTTAAATATTCAACTAAAAAAATTATTAAGGTTGCTAAAAGAATTGGTGGAAGGAAAGAGAAGAGAAGAGAGATAAATAATCCTAAGATCCCAAATATATAGCCAACAAGAACAACAAGATAAAAATGCTTAGCCAATAATTCAATATCAAAACTCTCAGTAGAGATTGGGATCCTTGTAAAGAATATAAGAGCTAATTTAAAAGCCTTCATTGTCCTCCTTCTCTCAATTTTTTAACAATTTCTATTAGCTCCCAAAGATCCTTAATAGTGTAATCAGCTTTTCCTTCCATATCCTTATACTTCCCCCTTAAAATCCTTACTGTTATCATTCCAACCTTCTTAGCTGGCTCTATATCTCTATCTATCCTATCTCCAACATATATAACCTCTTCTCCCTTTAAGCCAAATCTCTTTAAACCATATTTAAAAAATTCTAAGTGAGGCTTCCCCAGCCCAAACTCTTCTGAGGTTATAACCTCATCAAAAAAAGTATGTATTCCTAACCTAATTAACTTCTCCCACTGCTTTATTGTTAGCCCATCAGTTAGAACCCCTAACTTTAAACTCATCTTCTTCAGCTCTATTAAAGTCTTTATTGTATTTGGATAAGGTCTTAAGAGGGCCACTTTAACATTGTGATAGGTTATAATTCCTGTGGCTATGATCATTGGATCATATCTACCAAGTACAGACTTAACAAGGTCATCAAAGTGCTTCCCATAGTTAGAGCCTTTATCCTTTATTATCTTATTTAGTATTTCCATAGCCTCATCTAAGCTAACATTAAGCCCAGCATCTATCATAGACTTTACAGCTTCCCTTCTTGCTATAGAGACAAACTCTGAAGAGTTATAGAGAGTGTCATCTAAGTCAAATAAGATCCCTTTTATCATGCTCTTAACCTTATTTTCTCTTTAACCATATTAAAGAGGCCAACAAAGTCATCATCCTCTTTAACTGGCACTATTATTAAACCAAGTTTCTCATGCTTCTCTATCCAAGAGATGTCATAGACAGGTACATCTATCTTTACAGGCTCATCCTTAGGATTGCCAACTATTATATTCCTATATGGGAATTTATAATCTCCATAAGGTAGAGTTCTCTCCCTAATATAGCCTCCAAGAGCCATAACATGCTTAGGTAAGATTAACATCTTAGGCATAATATCAACCCATAAATTTTATTAACTTAGTTTATCTAATTAAATTCTTAACATTGCCCTATATTTATTTGGTGATCTTAACATGGAATCTTATAGATTTTGTGGTATAATAAGTAATCCTTATGCAGATGGGATAAGGATAGGGAGTGAAATTAAAAATAAACTTAGTGGCTCATCCTTAATTTTAGTGTTCTCAAACATTGATGAGGAGAAGACTAAAGAGTTCTTATCCGGGTTAGGAAAGCATGTTCCTCTTGACAATGTTATAGGCTGTTCTGTAAGAGGAACATTTTTTTCAAATAATAAATATTATAGTGACAGTATCTTAATTTATGCATTCCCTCCTCATCTTAAATCAGCCATCACCTTTGGGAACTCTGGAGAGGAGTTACATGAAAATATTAGAGAGGAGTTAATTAGAAAATATTCAACAATCTCTGAGGCTGGTTATAAATACTTGGGAATTATGCTTTTAGATTGGGATGAAGATCCTAATGTAGGCTGTAAAATACTAAATGACTTTTGTAAGGCTTCAAGTATCCCTACAATTGGGGGAGTGGCTTCAGATGACTTCTCATTTAATAAAACCTTTTTAATTTATAAAGGTGAGATTTTAAAAAATACCTGTGTCCTTGGAGTTGTTGGAGGAAAGTTTAGATTTGACCTCTTCCAGATTCATGGTTATGAAGCAACTAACATTTACATGAAAGTTACAAGGTCTGAAAAAAATATAATTTATGAACTTGATGGCAAGCCAGCTTATGAAAGATATGTTGAAGGAATAGCTGAATACTTAGGATTATCAAAGAGCTATGTTGAAGAAAACTTATGTATTGGCTTCTCTACTTTAGATGAGGATAAGCTATTCCTCTCTATCTTCCATCCTGTTGGGTATATAAGCCTTGATGGTAAGATAGCCCCACTTTACATTATTGAGTCTGATGGAAAATACTTGAAGATTACAAGAGAGGTTAATGAAGGAATCTATTTATCCTTATTATCCTTTAATTTAAGCCTATTTTTAAGAAAGTTAAAGGATAAGCTTGAATACTACACAATGAACTTTAAAAGTCCCTCCATCTTACTATTTGAGTGTGCTGGAATTAACTTTATAAAAGAGAAGCTTTTGAATAGTCAAGTCCCTTACTTTAGGAGATATTCTCCAACAACTTTAGACTTTGAAAAGTACAAAAATGTATATGGATGGCTAACTTATGGAGAACTTCTTTCTAAGGATTTGGTTAGATGCTTTACTCACTTAACACTCTCTGGCTTGGTGGTTGAGAATTCAAGTATAGAATTTAATATAATTGAAGGCTTGAAAGCTTTTGAATTTAATGAGCTTGAGATTAAAATTATTCTTTTACTTTTAGGCTCTCCTCTATTCTTAGAAGATATTGCCAAAAAATTGAATATAAGTAAGTATGAGGCTGATCTTATATTAAAAAAGCTTATTAATAAAGGAATAGTTTCAAAGATTGGAGAGAAATATAGAATTGAGAACTTAAAAGAATCCTTAGAAAAGATTGATCAAGAGCTTGACCTTAAATATGTGGAGAACAAGCTAAAAAGATATTTGCTATTAAAACTACTCTGATTCCTCTTTTTTCTCCTCTTTCTTCTCTTCAAATTTAAACTCTTCATTAATTTTTATTACATAATCAGCTATTTTCTGTAAAGCCTTAGAAAAGCCTGGCTCTGCTCCTATGACAATTATCTTTTTCCCTTTTTCTTTAGCCTTTCTTATTGCTGGTAGAAAGTCAGCATCTCTTGTTACATAGGCTATAGTATCTATGTTGGGATTAAAAACCAACTCAGTGGCATCAACAGCCATCTCTACATCTACATCACCAGCTGAAATTTTTGGTTCAAATCCTTGGTTAATGACAGCCTCAATTAGCTTCTCAGAGGCATATTGGTTTAAGTAAACTCTCCCTATAACTATGTCACCAAATTCACTTAAGATTTCCCTAATTTTGTCAAGGTCAATATTAAATTCCTTCCTAAGCATGTTAGGACCATCTATTAACAGTGCTATCTTATGCCCTCCCTTTCTTTTAATAGTCTTTTCATAAATTTTACTTGTGATACTTTCCAACTTTTTCCACATGTCCCTCATCACCAAAAAAATTATAAAGAGAAAAAAATTAAAAACAGTAGGAAGTAAAATTAATATGGAATTTCACAATTAAAATTATTATTCTTTATCCTCTCTTATACTTAAATCTACTTGGTGGTTGAATGAAATGTCCCTACTGTGGAGGAAGCTGTATAAATGAAGAAGTGGCTAAGCTGTATTTAGAATCTGTTAAGGTGTTCTTTGAATTTGAGATTAGTAGGGCTGATAAAGAGTTGGAAGAGCTTGACACAAGAAAGTATCCTCCAGTTGGAGATGTTGGAGAGTGTAAAAAAACTCATGGGAGAATTTACTTATGCCCTTTTTGTAAAGAACCTTTTAAAGCTACTTATGAGCAGGGGAAAATAACTATTACTTGCCCAAACTGTAAGAAAGTTCTATGTCTCCCAGCAACAAATAGAACAATTTGTTAAGGTGATATTGTGAAGATAAAACTTAAAAGTATTGTTCATAAAATAGCTCTAACCTCAATAATATCAATTTTATTAACAATAATAATTGTTGGAGCTTTAACCTATACAACTACCTCTGGTAAAGTTGATGAGATATTATTTAAAAATTTAGAAGAAAGGGGAAAAGTAGTAGAAAAAGAATTATACTATATAAATCATGAATTTCTTTTATCATCTCACTATATTTCAGAGAATCCTAAAGTAATTTCAGCTATTGAGAATAAAAATGAAAAGCTTTTACATGATTTTGGGAAGGAAATAAAAGAAAAATTGGGCTGTGAGTTAGTCTTATTTTATGATAAAAATGGAAATTTAGTGGCAAGTTCCAATAGATTAAATGCTCTTGGAGATAAAGAGTTAGAGGATTTAATTAGTAAAGCTGGAGACTCTGCACTAATGGGATACTATGTTATTAACAAAGATGTTATGGAGAAAGAGAACTTAAAAAATTTATGGGTTGATGTAATTCCAACTGAGAATGGAGTTTCTGTAGATCCAGACATTGGAAAAAATGGACTTTCTTTAATAGCCCTACATCCAGTTAAAGAAAATAATAAAGTTATAGGTTATGTTTTAATTGCTGACGTATTAAACAAAAACTTAGACTTAGTTGAAAAACTAAAGCAAACCTCTGGAGCAGATATAACTATATTCTTAGATGGATTAAGAATAGCTACTACCATTAAAATAAATGGAAAGCCTGCCATTGGAACTACAATTTCTCCTAAAGTCTATGAAACTGTAATTAAAGAGGGGAAAATTTATAGAGGATTTGCTGATGTTGTTGGTAAAAAGTGTGCTGTTGAATATGTCCCTATAAAAGATGTTGATGGAAAAGTTGTAGGAGCCTATGCTGTAGCTGTTCCTGTAGAAACATTTGCCTCAGCCTTAACAGATATTAGGAATTCAGTGCTATTTGCTGGATTTATTGGCTTAATTATTGGAGCTGGAATATCTGTATACTTTGGAAGGAGATTAATTAAGCCAATATTCAGCCTTATGGAAGGGGTTGAGAAGGTTATTAAAGGAGACTACAATGCTAAAGTTGAAGTAGATTCTGATGATGAACTTGGAAAGCTTGCAGAGATGTTTAATAAATTGGTAGATACATTAAAAGAGAAAGAAGAAGAGATAAAAAGAAGAGGGTTGCTAACCAAGTGGTTAATTGAAGATTTAAAGAGAGTTATGACAAGAGTAGCTGAAGGGGACTTCTCTGTAAGGATGGATACAACAGAGGTTAAAGAAGGAATAAAAAGAGATGTAAGAATTCAGAAGTTAATAAATAAAGCTTTAGACATGATCTCAGAACTTATTAAAAAATTAAAAGAAGACGTTGATAGGCTACATGAAAAGCTTAAAACCTTGGAAGAAGAGGCAGATAGAGTTAAGGAAGTTTCTGATCAAGTTGCCGATGCTGCTAACCAAGTTGCTGTAGCTGCAACAGATCAGTCTAATAAGTTACAAGATATAACTCAAGAGTTAGAAGATGTTAATAAGTTAGCCAACGATGCTTACAACTCAGCGTTAGAAGGAGTTGAAGCTGTTAAATCTGTAGAAGAAGCTTCTCAGGTTGGAGTTGAGAAGGTTGAAAACGCTATAGAAACAATGCAAAGAATAGCTAACGTTATTGATGAGTTAGGAAGAGCGTTAGAAGAGCTTGGTAAGAAGAGTCAGAAGATTAATGAGATTACAGCTTTAATTAAAGATATCGCCGAGCAAACAGGTTTATTAGCTTTAAACGCTTCTATTGAAGCAGCAAGGGCTGGAGAGGCTGGAAGAGGTTTCGCTGTAGTTGCAAGTGAAATTAAAGGCTTAGCCGAAGAGATTGGAAAGTCTGTAGACGACATCAATAAGACGGTTGAAGAGATAAGAGAGGCTATAGAGAAAACTATAGACTTAGGATTAACTGGAAAGAATGAAGTTGATAATGGAGTTGTTGCTATAGATGAGGTTAATAACGCATTCTTAAAGATAAAAGAGGCTGTTGATAAAGCTCATGAGAAAATGGAAGTTATTAAACAAGCTGTCCAAAACGTAACTGAGAATGTTGAAAAAGCTCTAAGAGATGTCCAAGATGTTGCTTCAATCTCAGAGGAGTTCGCTGCCACCGCTGAGGAATTAACAGCTTCAACTGAAGAGTTGAACGGAGCTATTGAGCAAATAGATAATGCTGTAAAAGAGTTAGAACAGATAGTTGATGATATTAAGAAATCTTCAGATAGATTTAAGGTTTAAATCTCTTTTTAATCTTTTCAACCAATATCTTTAAATCTTCTATATTTGAGGTTCTTATATCTCTATTTTGAGGAAATTTTAATATGATGTCCTCAAAAATTGAGGTGTTTATGGGCTTTTTTATTAGATAGTAGTATCTTGCTAAGATATTCATCCTGTAGGTTATAATTTGACTTAAATATTTTAAAGCTGTCTCTTCAGTTGTTACTCCATACACATCTTCTCTTAAAAGAGCTAACCCAACTAAAACCTTTACTATATCAAATTTAATAAATTCTGTACTTTCCCTCTGAGTTCTAAGAACTTCATATAAGTAGATAGTTAGTTCTCTCAAAGACTTCCATGGAAGGTTTAGATCTTCAACCTCTTCTAAGCTCTTACACTTCCATAGAGGAATTTTTTTATCTTTAACCTTAACTTCATGCTCTAAACAGAGGTTATAGAGTGTTTCATAAACATCCATTAGTATCACTCTAAGATATATCTACCATACTTTATATAAGCCCCTAACCCCTCTTTTTTTAGTTTAAATGTAAGTTCTCTAACCAACTCATCAAACCATCTTTTCTCAATTTTAACCCCTTCATGAGCTTTCTTTAAGGGATAGATGTAGCCAGAGACCACATGAGATAGAATATTACTTATTAACTCCTCATCAATGTCAAGATTTGACTGAATGTTAAATATATAACCTCCTTTCATAGCCCTAATGAAGGCTAAGGGAACCCCTAAATTTATATATTTATTTATATTTGGGAAATACTTCTCTATAGCCTCAGGCAATCTATGAGAAACCTTAGCCCTCTCCTTTGGTATGAAATATCCTTCTTTTTCCTCATTAAAGTTCTTCAATATATAGAGCTCTATTAAAGGAATATCTAACTTCTCAGATATTACTCTTGAGTAAAAGCTTTTAGCCACATAAACCAATTTTTTATTTAAAACTTTATCTAAGGAGTAGAGATACTCTAAATAGTTTAGAACTACATGAATAATTTCCCTACTCTCCTCTAAGTTAAAGCTCATCTCTCTATAGTATTCTTCAAAGTTCTCTAATATATTGTCAGATAAAATTGTATTCTCTCTAACCTTTTTATTTTCCTTTATTTTATCTTCTAACTCAAGATAATGACTATCTAAAAGCTCTATAAACTCTTTTATCATCTCCTTTAACTTACTTTCTCCTAACTCCTTATTTATAGTCTTTATTCCCTCAATACATTCAGGATAAACTGGAGGTCTTGTTAATGATCCTGTTAAGGTTCCATCCATAAAGATTAGATAATTAGAGTCTCCAACAAAGTAAGCTAACTTATTCTCTAAGGTTTCCATCTGTAACCTTATAATTTGGTCAGAAATTCTATAGTTGTAAATTAAAGCATTTGTATGGCTTAAATATTTACTCTTCCCACAGCCAAAGGCATATGAGGCTACAGAGTAAAGGATGGTTCCACTTAATCTTTCTCTTCCTAAGCTTCCATCTACAGCATAGCACTTACACTCCTTTTTTTGAGGAAGCTCATTCCACTCTATTTTTTTATGCTTAAGCTCTTCCTCATATCTCCTTAAATCCTCCTTTAACACCTTAACTATTCTCTCTATATTTTCCTTAGATATCATTCTACCTCAACCTTAGACACTCCATTATTTAGTGAAACTCTTATAACCCTATCAGCAGCATCTTTTAACTCTTCATCATGGGAAACAATAATAACCTGTGGGATCCTCTTTAAGTATCTCTCAATAATGTCAACTAATCTTCTTCTTCTCTCTTCATCTAAGTAAGGAGTAGGCTCATCCATAATTAGAAGTGGAATATTTCCAGCTAAGTATAGTGAGAGAGCCAACCTAAAGGCTAAACCTAAAGCTACTTTCTCTCCTCCACTTAGGAAGTTTAAATTTCTCTCCTTTCCTTCATAAATAATATTTACTATTAACTTGTTTCCCTTCTCTTTAATGGCTACTCCAGAATACTTTTCCTCTGTCAATTCTTCAAAAATTTCACTTGCTATCTCACTAACCTTTTGGAAGGCATGACACTTAAGTTTATTTTTAAATTCCTTCACCTTCTTTCTCAACTCTTCAACAAACTCTAAAGCTTTTTCTAAGCTTTTAATCTCTTCCCTATACTTACTTATCTCATCAAGGTCTCTCTTTAGGTTATCTAAGTCCTTTATTATCTCCTCTAACTGGCTATTTAGTTGTTTAAACTCCTCATCCTTCCTTGAATACTCTCTTTCCAACTCTAAAAATTTATTTTCTAAGTTCTTATGCTCCTCTTCACTGTAATTCTTATTTAGCTCTTCCAATCTCTCTTTAAGTTCTCTTAAGGCTTTATCTTTTACATCAATATATTTAGAAATCTTTTCTACCTCATTAGCTAACTTCTTAATCTCTTCCTCTTTCTCCTCCTTCTCTTTAACACTATCTTTTAACTTTATATACTCTTCATAGATAGGCTTTAATCTCTCTATCTCCTCTTTAACCTCTTCCTCACAGCTGAATCCTAAATTTTCTAACTCTTTTATTAGTTTTTTAAGTTCTTCCTCTTTCTCCTCTTTCTTATTTTTGAGTTCCTCTAATCTCTTAATTAATTCTTCTTTCCTCTCAATCTCTTTTTTTAATGTGCTTATCTTTGATCCTATCTCAATACTTTTCCTTTTTAAGGTTTCAAGTTCCCTATACTTTTCCTCAACTTCTTCCTTATTTATCTTACCTAACTCCTCTTCCAAGCTCTTTAGTTGGTCATATAAACTTTCATTTTTTCTAATTTCAGGCTCTTTAAGTAAAAAAGTCTCAATATTCTTAGCCTCTTTCTTTAACTCACTAATTTTCTCTTCAATTTCTTTCTTTCTTTTTAATAGATCTTTAATCTCCTCTTTATACTCATTTATTAATCTCTCCTTATGCTCCTCTGTTAGCTCAGCCCCACAGACTGGACATTTCCCCTTAGCTTCCTTCAGTTCATTGATAGCTTTCTTTTTTTCTTTAATTTCCTTTTCAATATTTCTAATTTCAGCCTCTAACTTAGAGATCTCTAAGGTAACTTCTTCCTTTCTTTTTTTAGCCTCTTCTAATTTTCTCTTAGCTTCCTCTATATTGTTGATTGTTATCCTTTTTTTAATGTTGTTTAGCTCATTCTCCTTAGCTCTTACTTTATTAAATAGCTCTTCCCACTCCTTTAATTCTTCAACTCTTCTCTTTAACTCTTTAAATTCTTCAGAGAGCTTCTTAACCTCTTCCTCCTTACTACTGATTTCACTTAACTTCTCTTCAACCCCTTCTATTAATTGTGAGTATTTTTCTAACTCCTTACTTATTTTATAGCTTCTCTCTTTATAGTCTTCATAGAACTTACTTATCTTAACATATGTTAAGGCTTCTTCTTCAATCTCTTTAACCCTCTCAATGTTCTTCTCCAACTTTTTTATTTCTTCTTCTTTCTCTTTTATTCTCTCCTCAATTTCTCCAAGTTTTATTTTTAAAGCTTCAATCTCCTTCTCTAACTTTAAATTTTTCTCCTTCTTCTCATTTATCTCCTCCCTTAATTTATCATACTTCTCCTTCTCTCTTCTAACCTTCTCTCTCTCCTCTTCTAATTGCCTAATTTCATCATTTAAGAGCTTAACTCTCTTCTCTATCTCTTCCTTCTTCTCCTCCTTCTCCTTTAACCTCTTTTTTATCTCTTCCTCCCTACTTAAGAACTTCTCAATATTGTCCATTTTAAAGTTTATAAGTTTTTTAATATTTTTTAGCCTTTCATCAGCCTTCTCATACTTATCTAAACCTAAGATTTGCTTAACAACTTTCTCTCTCTCCTCATCACTCTCAATTAGCTTATTTATTTCCCCCTGCCTTATATAGATGGCTCCTAAGAATATCTCATAAGGAATGAAGCTTTCAATTTCCTCAGTGGTTTTCCTATGTCCATCTCTCTCATTGAGATAGCTGTCACTGTATCTTAGGTAAGCTGTATTCCTTGGAAAGCTTCTTAATAGCTTACAACTTCTATTGTTAAGCTTTAACTTCATCTCAATCTCAGCCTTCTTTCCATCTCTATGAAAATCCTTTATCTTATTCCTTGGCTTATCCCAGTATAAGCCAACTAATATAGCCTCTAAGATAGAGCTTTTCCCACTACCATTAGGACCAACAATTAAATTTATTCCATCTGTAAATTCCAATACTGAACTCTTATGACTTCTGAAATTTATAATTTTTAATTCCTCTATCTTCATAGTTGATCCCAAAAATAATTTTTAGCTTAAGTAGACATCAAGGGTTCCACCTTTTACTTTCACCTTCTTACTCTCCTTATATCCAAAGTTCTCCAAGATTAGTTTTAAAATTTCATCATCACTCCAATCTTGGCTTATCTTTTCAATAACTTTCTTTTCAAAGTCTTCAAAATATTCATCTTCATTAATTTTTTCATCTTTCTCCTCTAAATCAGAGCTTTGCATCTTAACCCTTGTAACTATATGCTCAGCCTTAAAATAACTCTTAATAGCTTCTAACTTTTTAATTATTGTTGAATCTCCAATAACAGAGATTCTTAAAAAAGCCTCTTTTGGAACTCTCTTAGTTAAAGTTATCAACTTATCAATATTCTCCTTATCTACATGGATATCTATGAAGGGTCTGACATCTAACTTAACAAACCTTGGTTCAAAGTCTTCAACTATGAAGAAGCCTTTTTCACTTCCCTTAGTTTCATGTAACTTTCCATCTTCTAATCTGTACCTCACTGAGTAATCTCCAAAGTCCCATCTCTCTAAGGAGCCAGGATAAGCAACTTTCCCATAGCCTTTAGAGTCTATATAGCTCTTATGTATGTGCCCAAGAGCATAGTATAGAAAGTTTTCAGGCAAGTCTCCAAGGGATAGCTCATAGCCAATATTTGGGCTTAACTCCTTAATCCCTTGGTGGAGCATTAATACACTCTCTCCCTCTGGTTTGAAATAGTCACTTAACTTATTCCTCTCAAACCATGCACTACTCATATACTTCATTCCATAAATCACTACTTCATCATTCCCCTTACTAAAGATTCCTCTACAGATAAGCCTATTTTTGATTTCAATGGTTTCTAAGTATTCACTTTCCTTTTTCTCTTCAGTGAAGCCTATTAAATTTAATAAGCCTAAGTCCTCAAGCAACTTATGGATAGAAACCTTCCTTAGAGTTCTATCATGGTTCCCTTCTATTGAAAAGATTGGAATGTCATGTTCCTTAGGAATCGAAAGAACTTCTATAGCATCTCTTATAGTTTGAGGGCTTGGCTTTGAACTATGAAAGAGATCTCCAGAGATTAGGATAAAGTCAACCTTTTCTTCTACAGCTTTCTCTATAGCCTTTTTAAAAGTCTCTTTAAATTCCTCAGCTCTAAAGGGAAGCTTATATTGCTCAAAGCCTAAGTGTATGTCTGCAAGATGAGCAAATTTAAAGCTCATCTATCTCAACCCCTTCCTCCTCTTCCTCTCCCCATCTCTCTATTATATCTATATCTCCTCCTCCATAGTCTCCTCCAAGCTCTTTAAAGTTGTAAATCTTAACCAATGCTGGCAAGGAGATAGCTTGACCAACTATAACAGCCTCTCCCTTCCCTAAGGATGGAATATCCCTTAGAAGATCTTCACTCAACTGCTCACTTGCCTCTAAGACATATCTCTGATCCCTTGGATTGACAATTCTTAAAATAATCTTTGTATTTGTTTGGCTTAAGATATCTTCATTTAACTTATTTGGCCTCTGTGAAACTATCCCCAACCCAACTCCAAACTTTCTCCCTTCTCTTGCAATCTTACTTAATATTAAGGAAGCATCATTCTCCTCATCCCTTGGAGCAAAGATATGGGCTTCTTCAACAATAATCAAGATAGGTTTAGTTAAAGCCTTACTTCTCTCTCTTATTCTCTCCAACTCCTTCTCCATCTCCTCTCTTATAGGAACCTTTGTAAATTTAAATCTCTCAAGATTTTTTAATATCTTCTCATAACTCACTCTCTCCTCAAAGATCTCCTTTAATAACCTTCCTCCCACTATTCTCATCTGTTCCTCATTTAAAGCTCCTAAGTCAATAACATTAACCTTTCCTTCCTCAATTTTTCCTATTAAGTCCTCACCACTCAAGAGAGAGCCATAGTTTCTTAAAAACCTCTTTATTCTCATTACAGCCCTTCTTATGGTTTCAGCATCATTTGCTGAAATCTCTTCATCCTTCATTATCTTCTTGTTTGGGTCATAGTAGTTAATTGTCCTTATATTAACCCAATCCTCTAACTTCTCCATAACCTTCTCTATTAACTCTCTCCCTCCAACACTTCTCTCATACTTCACAGTTTCCAAGGCTTTAGCTAAGAAACCTCTCTGAATACTTGCCTCTTTCTTTATTCCTATTAGATCAGCCAATTCTTCATAATCCATATCATTTGGGTTAATTTTAGCCTCAATAATATTTACTTTCTCATATCCTGTCTTAGGAAGCTTTAACTTTATGTAATCTCCATGAGGGTCTAAGATAACAACAGTTCCATTGTAGTTTTCAACCAACTTACTAACTATAACTGAGATGGCATTTGACTTACCAGCTCCAGTAACAGCTAAGACAGAGAAGTGTCTTGATATTAGATCATTTACTTTTAATCCAACAGGAACCTCTTCTCTATTAATTAATGTTCCTATATCTATACAGCCCTCAGCATTGTACAACTTTTTTAAAATCTCACTGTCTAAGAAATAAACCCTCTCTCCTGGAGGGATTGGAACTCTATTAGGTAGGATATCTATCTTTTCCCCATTCTCCCTTAACTTTCCTAAAACCTTAACAGTGGCTATAAGCTCTTCACACTCTTTTAAGCTTTCTCCATACTGCTTTATATCCATCTCTAAAGAGAGATAGTTATCCCTACTTGACTGAAGTAAAAAGTTTCTTTCCATAATATCTCTAACTGTTCCTATAACCATCTCTCCCTTCTTATTCCTTGTAACTACATACTCTCCAAATTCCACTATCTCCTCAGGATTAATTGAAAATTCAAAATAGTTAATGTTAGATTCTCCTCTGACAATTCCTATATGGCTCATAGACATCCCTTTAAATAAATTCTTTTATCTTACTTCTTAAAATTTCATTTACCATCTTACCATCAGCCTTTCCTCTAAGCTTAGCCATAGCTCTACCCATAAGCATGCCAAGAGCCTTTTCTTTCTTTTCTTTAACAACCTCAATATTTTCTTTAATAATTTCCTCAATGATTTTTTCAACTTCTTCCCTTGAAAGTCCTTTTAATCCTTTAATTTCTAAGATCTCATCTATTTCCTTCTCAGGCATCTCACAGAATCCTTTTAAAACCTCTGGAATTCCTTCCTTAGCTAACTTCCCTTCAGAGAGAGCTTTAAATAACTCTCTTAAGTGGCTCTCTTTGATGTTCTCTATATTATAGCCCTCTCTCCTAATCTCTTTTAATGTTTCTTCTAAGGTTTTAGCTATTAAGGTTGGCTTTATATTTTTAAACTCCTTACATAGCTCTTCAAAAAGGTCAACATAGTAGCTTAAAACCATCTTCTTAGCAAGCTCTTCACTCAACTTATACTCCTTTATAAACCTCTCAACCTTTTCCTCAGGAAGTTCTGGCAAATTACTTTTAATTTCATTTATTAGCTCTTCAGTAATGTAAATTGGAGGAATGTCTGTTTCAGGATACATCCTTGCAGCTCCTGGGAGGGGTCTTAAGTAAGAGGTTGTTCCATCATCTAAAGCTCTTCTTGTTTCTTCAGGAACTCCCTCTATAGCTTCCTTAGCCCTCTCAATTACTGCTTCTAATGCCTTTATAGCCTTCTCTTCTTCATCAGCAACTATAATTATTGTGTCTTCTTCCTCAGCCTTTAACCTCTCTCTCAGCTTTTTAACATCTTCATCAGTTATCCCATAATTTGGAAGCTCATCAGTGTGGAATATTCCACCAACTCCAGCTATAACTTTAGCCCTATCAGAGAACTCTGTCCCTAACCTTCTTCCAGGTTGTATTTCCTTCCCAACCAAGCCTGAAAATTTCTTTAAGATAATAGCTTTAACCTTCCCTCCTCTCTCTATAGCTCTCTTTATAATCCTTGATTTACACTCTTTAAAGAGATCAGTGACATCATAAATTTCCTCTATGACATAAGCTCCTCTACTTTTAAGCTCATCCCTAATCTTTAGTAAATTAACCTGTCTTAGTACTTCATACTCAACAACCTTATCTATTAAGTTTAGCTCAGAAACCCCTTTTATCTCAACCCTTGCCCCATCCTTTATAGAGATATTGATATCCTGCCTTATTGTCCCTATTCCTCTCTTAACCTTCCCAGTAGCTCTTAAGATTTCTCCAATTCTCTTAGCTACATCCTTAGCCATCTTTGGACTCTTTATATCAGGAGCTGTTGATATCTCAACTAATGGAATTCCTAACCTGTCTAAGTTATAAACCACTATTCCCTCTCTCTCCTCCACTTTCCTGGCAGCATCTTCTTCTAAACATAAACTCTCTATTCTAACTTTCCCATCCTCAGTTTCAACATATCCATCTCTTGCTAAAAAGATAGTTCTCTGAAATCCTGAAGTGTTTGACCCATCAATAACTATCTTTCTCATTACATAGGCTAAATCAACAGGTTTCATGTTCATTAAAAGAGCCACTTCTAAAGCTATTTTTAAAGCCTCTTCACTTGGCTCATGTGGTGGCTCCTCATCAAGCTCAACTAAGCAAGTGCTGTCATTATAGTATTGATATAAAAATTTCTTCCCCTTCCTTGCCTCTAAAAGAGCTGCTCTATCTATCTCTCCAACTTCACTAAGTGTAGGTCTTAAAATTCTTAAAATCTCTCCATCTGGCTCATCATCTCTTAAAATTGTAGGACAGTGGCAAAAGAGTTTTCTTTCAGTATTTAACTGCTGATGTATTTCCAAACCAACCTTTAAGCCTAATTTTTCATAGTCCATCCTTTCACCCTTTATATACTTTTATATATATCTAAGTTCATACTATAAATAGAGCCCCATATAAATAAAGTTAATTAGGTGCATTATTATGTGTGAGATAAAAATAGTTAATGTTGTAGTCTCCACAAAGATAGCTGATAGCATAGACTTGGAAGAAGTTGCCTTAGTCTTAGAAAATGCTGAATATGAGCCTGAACAATTCCCAGGGTTGGTTTGTAGGTTAAATGATCCTAAGGTTGCTCTACTAATGTTTAGAAGTGGTAAGGTTAACTGTACTGGAGCCAAGAGTAAGGAAGAGGCTGAGAGAGCTATAAAGAAGATTATTAAAGAGCTTAAAGATGCTGGCTTTGATGTCAATGAAAATCCAGAAATTAAAGTTCAGAACATGGTGGCTACAGCTGATTTAGGCTTTGAGCCAGACTTGAATGAGATAGCTATTTATGTGGATGAAACAGAGTATGAGCCTGAACAATTCCCAGGGTTGGTTTATAGGCTAAATGACCCTAAGGTTGTTGTTCTCATCTTTGGTAGTGGTAAAGTTGTTATCACTGGGCTAAAGAGTGAGGAAGATGCTAAGAAAGCTTTAGAGAAGATAAAAGAAACAATTAGAGAGATTCAGGAGATGGAGGATGATTGGGATAATAGACTATAATGCAGGGAACTTAAGAAGTATCTTGAAGGCTGTTGAACTCTTTGATAAGGCTAAGATTATAAAAAGTGAGGAGGAAATTTTAAGCTCAGATAAATTGATCCTTCCAGGGGTTGGGAACTTTGGAAGTGCTATAAAAAACTTGTCTCCTGTTAAGGAAGCTATAGTTAAGGCTATTGATGAAGGGGTTCCTTTCTTAGGCATCTGTTTAGGGTTACAGATACTATTTGAGTGGAGTGAAGAGGCTAATGAAGAAGGGTTAAAGATTATTAAGGGAGAGGTTTTAAGATTTAGGAAGGGAAAGGTTCCACATATGGGATGGAATACAGTTAAAATTTTAAAAGACTCACCTATCTTTGAGGGAATAAAGGATGAAGAATATTTTTACTTTGTTCATTCCTATTATGTTGTCCCAAGGGAAGACTGTGTTGTTGGAGAAACTAACTACTATATAAATTTCCCATCAGTTATACAGAGAGATAATTTATTGGCTACTCAATTCCATCCTGAGAAGAGTGGTAAGATTGGGCTAAGGTTGTTAGAAAACTTTATAGAGCTATTTTAAGTGATCCTTATGCTATTTGTATATGAAGTTAAAACAAAAAAGAGAGAGGAGTTAGTTGATATAACTAATTATCTCTTAGATGCTGTAGAGAAGAGTAGAGTTAGAGATGGAATAGCCATTATTTACTGCCCTCACACAACAGCAGCTATAACAATTAATGAAAATGCTGACCCAACAGTTAAAGAGGATATAATAAACTTTTTATCCCACCTAATTCCTAAAAATTTTAACTATAGACATTTGGAGGGAAACTCTGATGCACATATAAAAAGCTCTTTAATAGGCTCATCTGAAACCATCATTATTAAGGATGGTAAGCCACTATTAGGAACTTGGCAAGGCCTATTCTTTGCAGAATTTGATGGACCAAGGACAAGGAAGGTTTATATAAAAATTATTGAGGGATAGACATGAAGATCTTAGGCATCAGTGGAAGCCCAAGGGCTGAGGGAAATACAACATACTTGGTTAAGTTAGCCTTAGAAGAGGCTAAGAAGTTAGGAGCTGAAGTAGAATTCATAAGCTTAGCTGGAAAGGAGCTGAATCCTTGTATAGCCTGTAATAAGTGTAAAGAGACTGGAAAGTGTATAATTGAGGATGATGTTGAAGACATCTTAAAGAAGATGTTAGAAGCTGATGGAATCATCTTAGGCTCTCCTGTCTATTTTGGTGGAGTTACCGCTCAGCTAAAGATGATTATGGATAGAAGTAGGCCACTGAGATCAGGGTTTCAGTTAAAAAATAAGGTTGGTGGAGCCATCTCAGTAGGAGGAAGTAGAAATGGTGGCCAGGAAACAACAATAGAGCAAATACATAACTTTTTCTTAATTCACTCTATGATTGTTGTAGGAGATGCTGAACCAACAGCTCACTATGGAGGAACAGGCTTTGGCAGAGCTCCAGGAGATTGTGAGAAGGATGAGGTTGGAATAGAAACAGCTAAGAATGTAGGTAGAAAAGTGGCTGAGATTGTTAAGCTCATAAAGGGAGAATAAATGATAACTCTAAAGAACTCTAAGATAGTGAATATTTTTAGTGGTGAAATCTTAGAGGGAAATGTTATTTTCTCCAACAATAAAATAATTTTTGTTGATTACAACTCTCTTTTAGAGAAGGGGAAGGTTATAGATTTAAAGGGAAAGTATTTAGCTCCAACATTCATAGATGGGCATATTCATATAGAGAGTTCTCACCTAATCCCTTCAGAGTTTGAAAAATTAGCCTTAAAGTTTGGGATCTCTAAGGTTGTTGAGGATCCTCATGAAATAGCCAATGTCTTAGGCTTAGAGGGAATAAAGTTCTTAATAAACAATCCAAAATATTTAGATTTGTATATAATGGCTCCCTCCTGTGTGCCAGCAACTGAGTTGGAGAGTAGTGGAGCCAAGTTAGGGGTTAAAGAGATTGAAGAGCTTTTAAAGTTAGATAAGTGCTTAGGCTTAGGAGAAGTTATGGACTACCTTGGAGTTATAAATGAAAAAGAAGAGCTTTTAAAGAAGATAGAGTTGGCTAAGAAGTATAAAAAGGCTGTAGATGGACACTCTCCTGGGCTGAGAGGAGAGGATTTAGAGCTTTACCTCTCCAAGGGAATTATGAGTGACCATGAAGTGTTAGATGGAGAAGAGGCTTTAGAGAAGTTAAGACTTGGAGTTAAGGTTATGTTAAGATATGGAAGTGTCTCAAAAACAATTAACTTATTAGATGGCATTAAAGAGAGGGACTTAAGGAATGTAATCTTAGTTAGTGATGACATAAACTTAGAAGATTTAAAAAGAGGCTACTTAATAAATGCTCTAAAAGAAGCTGTTAAGTATGTTGATCCAGTAAAGGCTATTCAGATGGTGACAATAAACCCAGCTGAGTACTTTGGCTTAGACATTGGAATAAAGCCAGGAGGGGAAGCAAGCTTTATAATTTTTGAAGACTTGGAGAGCTTTAAGATAGATAGGGTTATTATTAAAGGTAAGTTTTATGAAGAGTTGAACTTTGAGAGGAGAGACTTTAAAGTTAAGAAGTCAGTAAATATAAGCTATAAAAAAGAGGATTTAAAGATTGAACTTAAAGGAAGGGTTAGGGTTATAAAGCCAATAAAAGGCTCTCTTTTAACTGAAGAGCTAATTTTAACAGCTGAGGAAGCTAAGGCCCTATTGGAAAAAAATAAGATTAACAAAATTTATGTCTTAGAAAGGCATAAGGGTTTAGGGAATGTTGGGAAAGGCTTAATTTATAACTTTTTAAAGAAGGGAGTTTTAGCTTCAACCTATGCACATGATTCTCACAACTTAATAGTTGTTGGGAATGATGAGAGAGATATAGAATTAGCTATAAAAACAATAAAAGAGATTAATGGAGGGTTTGTAGCTGTCCATAATGGGGAGGTTAAGGCTATTAAATTGGAGGTTGCTGGACTTATGAGCTCTTCCTTAGAGAGATTTGAAAAAGAGAGAGAAGAGCTTTATAATTTTATTGAGGGATGGTCAGACTTTGAAGATCCCTTCTTATCCCTATCTTTCTTCTCCCTTCCAGTGATTCCAAAGTTAAAGATAACTGATAAGGGGTTAGTTAAAGATATGGAGTTAGTTAGCCTATATCTTTAATCTTCTTGTTGCTCTTCTATGTGCCCAGCAGTTTATACAAATTCCAACTGGTAAGGAAGCTGTATGAGTTCCAGCAACCTCTATAAAGACATCTAAGGCTGTTATCTCTCCACCTAATCCCATAGCTCCAATTCCTAAGCTATTTATCTTCTTTAAAAGCTCTTCCTCTAACTTAGCTATCTCCTCATCTCTATGCCTCTCTCCAATCTTCCTTAATAGTGCCTTTTTAGCCAGCTTTAAAGCTAAGTCTGAACTTCCTCCTATCCCTATGCCAACCACTATAGGAGGACATGGCTTTCCAGAGGCATTAACAACAGTTTCTAAAACAAACTTTTTTATCCCACTAACTCCCTCAGCAGGAGTTAGCATTTTTAAAGCACTCATATTTTCACTACCAGCTCCCTTAGGGAAGACAGTAATCTCTATCTCTTTTTCAAGGGAGTGGTCAAATTCATAGCTTATATAAGGAATATCTAAACCAACATTTCCTAAGTTTTCTCTACTTATTGGATGGACAACATTAGGCCTTAATGGAATCTCTTCAGTTGCTCTCTTCACTCCCTCTCTTATCTCATTGACAATTTTTAATACTTCTTCTCCTTTTACACCTCTGCCAATCTTTAAAAAAACTATTGGTAATCCAGTATCTTGGCATAAGGGAATATTCTCTCTCTCAGCAATCTCAATATTTTTCAATATTGCCTTTAATGTTTCCTTTGCCAACTTACTACTCTCTTTTTCATAACTCTCTTTTAGAGCTTTTTTAACATCCTCTGGTAATTTAACAACAGCCTCTCTAAAAAGCTCTATTACAGTTTCTTGAATCATGAAGAATCACTTAAATATTTTTATCTATGAGCATAGCAACAAGTTATTACATCTCCAACATCATCAACTCTACAAAATCCAAATCTTTCAAATTGTATAATCTCTCCAACCTCTGGGTTGAAGTTGATCTCAGCTAACCCCTCTTTAACTTCTCCATCAGGCATTAGTACTTTAACTCTCTTAGTTTCTTCAGTTGGGATCCAGTGAATAATCTTAGCCTTATTTTTTCTTGCCTCTTTAAAGTCATCTGAGTGGTACTTAGCTTTAACAATGTCTCCAACCTCTTCAACTACAACATTAAACAGCTCCATCAGCCTGTAAAATCTACCCTCTTCCATCTCATCCCTAACTACATAGGCTGAGCCTTTAAATTTTAACACTCTATAGCCATAATCTACCTCAGGATGTAACCTTATCTTAACCTCTCTCTCCTCGGAACCTTCAACCAACATCTTAACAGGATTCCAGACAAAGAAGAATCTCTTAGCCTCTTTATCTATCAACTCCTTGTTAATAGCATAGAGATTTTTCCATGAGAAGGTTATGTCAGCTTGTTTAATCCCAATGTCTAACATAATCCTATAAATGGCTTCTGGCTTAATTCCTCTTCTTCTTAAAGCTCTTAAGGTTCCTAATCTAACATCATCCCATCCTTCATAGATCCCCTCTTTAATACCTTCATAAATCTTAGAGGTTGAGAGGACAGTATCTTCTATCTTCAAAATTCCATAGTGTATAAACTTAGGCATCTCCCAATTGAAATATTTATAAATATATTTTTGTTTCTCAGTATTTACTAAATGGTCTTTCCCTCTTAAGACATGAGTTATTTCCAAAAGATGGTCATCTACAGCAACAGATAGATTCATTAGAGGATAGACAAAGGCTTCAACCCTTGGATGTTTCTCTTTCTCAACCCTGAATATTGGAAAGTCTCTTATAGAAGGATTCTTATGCTTAATATCTGTCTTTAACCTAACAACAACATTCTCTAACTCACCATTCAGCATTTTTTCCCAAAGCTCTAAGTTTTCCTCTACTTCTCTGTCTCTACATGGACAAGCTATTCCCTTATTTCTTAGCTCTCTAAACTCCTCAGGAGGACATTCACAGACATAAGCTTTACCCATCTTTATTAGCTCTTCTCCATGCTTGTAATAAATCTTTAACCTATCTGACTGTATAACCTCTTCATCAATCTTCACATTTAGCCAATCTAAATCCTCTCTTATCATGTCATAAGCTTCAGACAAAACTCTTTTAGGATCAGTATCTTCAAACCTCAAAATAAACTTCCCACCATATTTTTTAGCAAAGTAGTCATTGAGTACTGCAACCCTTGCATGCCCTATATGTAATGGGCCAGAGGGATTAGGAGCAAATCTTAAGATAACTTTATCTTCAACCTCTGGTAACTCTAACTCTCTCCCTCTCCTCTTTCCTTTAAAGCTCTTATTCACTTCCTCAACAATCTTCTCAACAATTGGCTTTATCTCATTAACCTTCTCTCTATACTCCTTATTTTGAGATAGGAACATTCCTAAGACAGCTTTAACTTGAGCCTTCCCATACTTCTCAGCATTTTTTATAGCCAACTCTCTAATCTTCTCTTCTATCAAAGTTATCACTCTTTTTTATTTTTTAAATACTCTTTAACAATCTTTTTAATTTCTTCAACACTTTTATCACTCTTTCCTTGGGCTAAATCCTCTCTTCCTCCTCCTCTACCAAAGAGGTTAATAAGCTCTCTAACATCTAACTTTACTTCCCCTCTCTTACAGATTACAAAGTTTCCATTTGTTAGGATAACTAACCTATTCCCTAAGGCTAAGTGGTCAGCAAGGTTTAAAAGCTCTTTTGGATTCCCTTCAACCTTTTCGACTAAAAGTTCAACATCTCCAACTTTCTCAAATTTGTTAATTAACTCATATTTTTTAAGCTCTCCAACTTTCTTTTCAAGCTCTTCAACTCTCTTCCTAAGCTCTTTCCACTCATTAACAAACTTGTCAAGAACTTTAACAACATTCTCAGGCTGACACTTTAGTGTTTCACTTACACTTAATAGATTATCTTCTAACTCCTGAACCTTCTCTAAAGCCTTTAATCCAGCAGAGTAGATTAATCTCTCTACCCCATCCTGAACTCTCTCAGTTTTCAATATCTTTATAAGCCCTACATCTCCAGTTTTTGAGCAGTGTGTTCCTCCACAGGCTTGGACATCTATATCATCTATTTTAACTATCCTTATCCTGTCTCCAGGAACTACTCCACCTTGATAGATGGAAAAGCCATATTTTTCTTCAGCCTCATTTCTATCCATAAATTTAGCTTCAATATTGTAATTTCTTACAACTATCTCATTGGCTATTCTCTCAATCTCCTTAATTTCTTCTCTACTCAACCTCTTGTAGTGAGTTATATCCAACCTTGCCTTATCTATATCAACATCTGAACCAGCTTGATTAACATGCTTCCCTAAAACCTTTCTACAGGCTGATCCTATGATGTGAGTGGCTGTATGGTGTCTCATTAAGCTCTCTCTCCTATCCCAATCTATAACTCCTTTAACCTCATCTCCTTCTCTTAACCCTTCAACACTCTCAAGCTTATGAGCTATAGCCTTCCCAAACTTTTGGACATCTAAGACTCTATACTTCTTATTGTCCTTTATTAAATAACCAGTATCTGCCTTCTGCCCTCCACCTTCAGGATAGAAGGCTGTTCTGTCTAAGATAACAAAGTTATCTATTATCTTAACAACCTTAGCCTTAAATTCTTTAAGGTTTTCATAGTATAAAGGCTTAGTTTCAATGTCTAAGCTTAACTCTTCCTTCTTCTCCCCTTCTCTCACATTCTCATGTCTCTCAGCAACAATTGTATAGAAGTTATCAGGAACCTTAACCTTGGCTATCTCCTCAATTAAATCAACTGGAATCCCATGGCTGTCATAAAGCTCTATGATATCTTCTAAATCTAAGCTCTTCTTTTTCTTTAATAGCCTTTTTATAATTCCCTCTCCTCTCTTTAATGTCTCTTTATATCTCTCAGTTTCTAAGGCTAAAACTTTTTCCATATAGTCTTTCATATCCAAGAGTTCAGGATAGAGAGCTTTAAGCTCTTTTAAGTGTAGCTCAACAACATCAAATAAACTTAAATTTAGATTTAATTTATTTAAATGTCTTAAGCTCTTCCTAATTAGCATTCTTAATAGATAACCTTCCTTAACATTTGAAGGAACTACTCCATCCCCTAAGAGGAAGGTTATGGCTCTTGTATGATCTACTAAGGCATAGAGATTTTCATAAGGCTCTAAAATTCTCTCTAACTCTTCTACATCTAAACCAACTCTCTTAGCCACAACTTCCCTTAACTTTCTCAAGTCTCCAACATCTTTAACATCCATCAAGCCAGAGAGTTCTGTTATCTTAGCCAAGATCTCCTTATCAATCTCCTCTATCCCAGCCTCTTTTTTCAACTTCTCAATAATATCTTTAAAGAGTGCATCATAGATAGTTGGCTCTCCAGTTGAAACCCAGACAAACCTCTCTATCCCATAGCCAGTATCCACAATCTTTAGAGGAATCTCCTTATACTCATTTCCAACCTTTTCATACTGCATAAAGACTAAGGTGGCAAGCTCAACCCCATGGGTTAAGACTTCAAAACATGGCCCAGCATTTCCTCCTCCTTCCCACCAGCTCTCTATGAAAGTTATAGATTTTTCATCTATCCCTAAGTTTTTAAAGAAGTTAAAGCAGAGTTCAACAGTCTCATCTATCCAATATTTAAACTCTTCTTCAGAGTTAAAGGCATGATGCCCTCCCATGGTGAAGCAGGTTAGATGCCTTCCAGTTCTTCCAACATTGTCAATATCATTGAGCCTAATACATGGCTGGGCTATAACCAATGGATTGGCCTTAGGCTTGACCAAACCCTTAGTAACCCAAGGCTGAAATACAGCTATGGAGGCTATTGTTAGTAAGATGTCATCCCTCCATCTCTTAGCAACAACTGGAGCCCTCTTTATTGGCTCATGCCCATGCTTTTTAAAGAAGTTGATGAACTCTTCAACCATCTCCTTATAGCTATATTTTTTCTTTGTTATTGGCTTTCCTATGAAGCTATAGACATCACAAGGAGCATCTCCACAGGTTTCCCTCTCTTCTAAGCTCCAAAAGTACTTTCCACACTTCTTACACTTTCTCCTCTCAAATCCTAACTCCTCAAATAGCTTAGCTTTTATCATGCTCTCCCTTAACTATTTAAATTTTGAAATCTATGGCATTTTTCTTACAGGCACTTTTACATTCAAAGCATCTTATACATTCTTTCTGATCAACTTTTTTAGTTAATGTTATTTGCATTGGACATTTAAATTCACACAACTTACACTTTACACAGTTCTCATTTAATTTAATTTTAAAGATTGGTGATATGGAGAAGAGGGATAAGAAGGCTCCTAATGGACAGATGTATCTACAAAACCCACGGGGGATAAATAAAGATAGTGCTAAGAAGAATATCAATAAAATTAGGGCTAATAGTGTTCCTGAGAGATTGGTTAAAAAGCCTATTGGACAGATCTTACAAAAGGCTAATGTGACTAAGTAGTATGAGAGTATTAAAAAGATAACCATAATAAAGTACTTTATGTATATTAACTTATTGTGTAAGCTTTCTCTAACCATGGGCAGTTTTTTTCTAAATCTTAGCTTATAAGTTAAATCTTGTAAGAAACCAAAGGGACAAATCCAGCCACAGAAGACTCTACCTAATATGATGGTTCCAATAACAACAATAACTAACTCTATTATTAAGTTTTTCCCAGAGCCTATAAAAAGTGCCTGTAAAACCCCATAAAAGCATATACAGAAGCTTGCAGTTATAACAAACCTAAAAAAGAAGAAGCTTTGAACTATTTTTCTAAATATCTGTAGTTTGTCCAAGCTTTCACCCTAAAAGTTTTATAATAATTTAAATAATACTAACTGGGGCTATAAAAAAGTGTTATAGAGAAGTGCTAAAAGAAAGGGCAAAAAAGAAATTAGTCAGACATATTATTTTATATTTAGTTATTAATTCAATATTAGCAATAATTAATATAGTTTATTCTCCAAGTAATCTCTGGTTTCCATATGTATTACTTGGCTGGGGAATATTTCTATTAATCCATATGATCAAATATTATTGTAAGTTAGATGAAGAACTTGACTATATAGAGTTTAAGGTTGAGCATAAATTAAGAGATCCAACCAATTATAAGCTCTCTTAAGTTTATTGGTGAAAATAATATTGAGAGAATCTTATCAATAATTGACTCACTCTTATTTGAAATTTTATCTTCCTTAACTGGAATTTCATCTTCTTTTTTAGAGCTTTCATTTATACACTCAGCTATAATATTCTTAATTTCCCTCATAGGGATATTATATTTTTCCTTAATTTCTTCAAATTTAGTATTATCAGAAACATCAATTCCAAGCTTCTCCTTTAAGATTTTAGGGTCTATATTATACTTCTCACAAATCTCTTTTATTGTCATTTCTTTTAATACACTGCCAGGAATTTCAAGTTCTCCATTATTTACCTCATTTATGTTCTCCTCTTTTGTATTTTCTTCTGTATTAGGCTCTGGTTCACTGTGATCACAGATTCCATTATGGTTAGTGTCAATATATAAACCACACTTTCCTGGGTAAGTACAATTTACCCTTCCATATGGACAATCTTCCCAGGCATAAATATATGACAAAAAGAATAATAGAAGTAAAAAAGTAAATAATTTTTTCATGGCCATCCCCCTAAGAATAAATTTTAGTGGTGTCCAAAGCCATGTCTATATCTATAATTATGTCTTTTACAGTGACAGTATTGACAACATTCCTCATTTTTACAGTAACAATTTTCGTTACAGTATTCATTGTTACACTCATTACAACAAGTTTCATTATTTAAGCAATATTGATGGCTATGATTGTATTGATAACTATAATTGTAGTTATGATATTGGCATGAACTATTACAGTATAAACAAGTTTCATTAGGTTTAAACATTTCTTCTGTAGCAGCAAAGACTCCTGAAGCTATTAAGATTCCTCCAATAAGTAAGATAATGAAATCTCTAACTTTCATGGCTTTCACCTCAGTATCTTATTTGATATATATGTAGTCATTTAGCTACATATCATAAAAGCAATATATAAACTTTTTTATTTTATTAATTTAAATTAATAAATTAAGTAGATAAGAATATATGCTTCATTATTTAATAGTAAGTTTAAAACTCTAAAAAGGGGGAAGTTATGCCTTACTGGGGACATGGATTTATATATAATTCTAATTGGTTGCCCTTTAATATAATCATAATTTTACTAATCTTATTACTAATTATAATTTTAGCTCTACAGCTCTATATTATTTTCAAAAAACCAGAAGAGGCTAAATTGGTTAAGATAGAGAAAGATGTTGAAGAGGTTAAGGAGATTGTGAAAGAGTTAAAGAGAAAGTGGGAAGAAATCTAAATAAAGGGTTTAAAAAATGAACTTGGAGAAGGTTGTTAAGTTATGTGATGCTCTCTCTCATCCTCTGAGATTGGAAATATTATATATACTATCAGAGAAACCTATGAATATTTATGAGCTTTCTAAAACATTAAAGGTGTCAAGGCCTGTTATCTATGCACACTTAAAGAAGTTGGAGGCCAGTAACTTGGTAGAGAGTGAAGTTATATTAGAAGGGAACAGGGCTAAGAGGATCTATAAAGCTAAGGAATTTAGCTTCTATATTGACAATGAAAAAATAAAAGAATTATTTAAGCACTAAATATTCTCACATCTTCTCCCTATGAAGTGTAACTTCCCTGGGATAAAATGGAGGCTTATCCCATAAAACTAACTAATTGATCAATACATAAACACTATAATACATGCACCATAAATTATTTATATACTATAAAATTAAATAGTAGATTTATGGCCATATTAGATTAGTAAATAATATTAATATGTTAAAGTTTAAATAATAAGGTGTAAATATGAATTATTTTTTGAAAATGGTAGCTATAGTGTTATTAATATCAATGGTAGCTTTTTCAGGGTGTATGGCTAATACAGACAATAATAATAATCAAAATATAGATAATCAAGTTAATACGCCAAATAATGTCCAAACCAATCATCATAATAATAGAAATGTGGTAAATAACAATGGTGATATAAATACAACAATAATGCATACAATTATTGCTTCATATCCTAAACAAGAATTAAGTGAAAAAGAAAAAGAAGGATTAATTGAAATGAGAGAGGAGGAAAAATTAGCAAGAGATGTTTATTTAGCATTATATAATAAATGGAAAATACCTATATTTCAAAATATAGCAAATTCAGAACTTTCACACACTACTTCAATAAAAATATTATTAGATAAATATGGTATAAAAGACCCTGTTGTGGATGATACTCCTGGCAAATTTACAAATCCAAAATATCAAAAATTATACAATGATCTAATAGAAAAAGGATATAAATCTGTAATAGATGCATTAATTGTTGGATGTACTATTGAAGATTTAGATATCAAAGATTTACAATATTGGGCATCTATTACAGATAATGAAGATATTAAATTTACATATGCAAATTTAGAAAAAGGTTCAAGGAACCATATGAGGTCATTTTATAGACTATTAAAAAATTATGGAGGGAATTATACACCAAAATATATTAGCCAAGAAGAATTTGAACAAATAATAAATAGTCAAATAGAAAGAGGACCTGTTAATAGGTAAATTATTTTTTATAATATTAGGTGGAATATCAAACTTTCACCTTAATAGTTTATAATTTAATCAATATTCTCACAAAGATATTTTAAAGCCTCTTCCTCCATGAAGTGTAACTTCCCTGGGATGATAATGGAGTGTAATGGCTTGCCAAAGTCATAGTTTAATAAATCCTTTATCTTCCCATAAACTAACTTTGGCTTTAAGCTTCCAGCTCTTGCTAAAACTATAACTTTCATATCCTCTGAAATAACTCCTTCTTTTTTTCTCTTCTCAAGCTCCAACAAGATTTTTAAAGCCTCATTTGCTGTCATGAATCTATTTTCTTCTGCATGGATATCCAATAAGCAGAGAGTATGACAACCCCTTTCTAAGTTCTCCTTTATCACATTGTAAGGAGTTTCTGGAAAGTAGTTTTTTTCTGGAAATACTATAGAGGCTGTCCTCCCAAACTTGTAGAGTTGTAAGCCTGTAATTCCAACAGCTGAATAGATGGAAGGGGCATTAATTATTATTAATTCAACTCCTTTCTTTTTAGCTTCAATGGCCAAATCTACATGTGTTGTAGCAACCATTGGATCCCCTGCAGTTAGGAACATAATATCCTTTTCCTTAGCCTCCTCAACTAACTTCTCACTTCCATACTCTACCTTTTTTCTATCTAAAACCTCTATCTCTCTACCTAAAACCTTCTCTATCTTCTCCACTGTTGTCCCTGTTAAGGCAGCAGTGTAAAATTCAGCATAAATTTTATCTACCTTCTTGGCAAATTCTAAAACTTTTAGAGGCATATCTTTTTCATCATAAAGTCCTAAGCCTGCTAAGATTAGCAAGATCTCACCCTAAGGAGGTTAAAGAATGGTTAAGTTAATGTTAGCATTAGACTTAGATAAGGAGAGAGCTTTAAAAGTTGCTGAAGAAGTTAAAGACTATGTTGATGCTATCAAGGTTGGCTACCCTTTAGTGTTATCATCAAGCTTAGAAATTGTTAAAGAGATTAAAGATATTTGTGAGAAAGAGGTTATCTTAGATTTTAAAGTTGCTGACATTCCAGCAACAAATGAGAAGATAGCTAAGCTCTCATTAAGATATGGAGATGGAATAATAGTTCATGGATTTGTTGGAGAAGATAGTGTTAAAGCTGTGAGAGATGTGGCTAAGCCATTGAATAAAAAAACCATCTTAGTTACAGAGATGAGCCACCCAGGAGCTTTAAGGTTCATTCAGCCAATAGCTAATGAGTTAGCTATAATGGCTAAAAAATTGGAGTTAGATGGAATAGTGGCTCCATCAACAAGACCTGAGAGGTTGAGAGAGCTTAAGCATCTTTCAAACTTGCCAGTCTTAACTCCAGGAGTTGGAGCACAGGGAGGAAGGTTAGAGGAAATTATAAAAATTTTAGATGAAAATGACTATATTATCATTGGAAGAGCTATTTATAACTCAGAGGATCCTAAGAAGATGGCTAAATATTACAAAGAGAAAATTAGAGCATTGAGTAAATAATACTTCCTATTATTATCCACCAAACTAAGAGAGTTATAGAGTTTATAACTTTATCATCTAATACTCTCTCTAAGAATTCTCCTAACCTGTATGATCTCTCTTTAACCAACTCTGGGAGAGCTGTAAGGACATAGTAACCATCTAATGGCTTTGCTGGAATTAAGTTGAAGAGAGCCAATATAAAGTTAAAGAAGGATGTCCAATAGAGAATATTGATAGCTTCTACTAACCCTTTATTAGTTGGAGCTACTAAGATCCCTAACCTTCCTAAGTCAGAGCTTTTTATATTAAACTCTAAAACTTTATTATCTCTCAGGACAGTTATTTTATATATTTTATTTGGCTCTATTTGCTTAGCTACACTTTTAAAATCTTCAAGGTTATTTATTTTCATATCATTTATTTTTAAAATAATATCTCCCTTCTTTAAGTACTTACTTGCTGGCTCTTTAACATCTAAGATCTCTAAGTTTGTTGGAGCAAAGTTAGCTAAAACAATTAGGAGAGAAGCTAACAGATAAATAAATAGGTTTGCCAATGGGCCTGCTGAGGCTATAGCTCCTCTAATCTTTTTATCAACTTCCTTAAATTTATCATCAAGCTCTACAAAGGCTCCTAAGGGAATACCTAAGAGAAAGATAACTCCAGAGCTCTTTATTTTTATATTAAAGGATTTTGCAAAGATGCCATGAGCTAATTCATGAATTGTTATAGCTACAATTAAGCCAATCAATCCCGGAATCCAGGGAATGAGGGTTCCAAATAAAAAGATTACTGGCTTAGCCTCTTCCTTTGAGACATGTCCAAGGGCTAAATTTACACTCATTATAGTTAAGTTAATTAGCATAAAGATGCCCAAGATTGAGCATATGGGAATAGAAAGAATTCCTATTTTTCTCCAAAACTTATATTTCCCTAACTTCTCTATAATTCCAAACCCTAACTTTGTTCTCAAAATTCCAAAAATTCCATAATAAACCTTTAAATTTGTCTTCTCCCTTACTGTATATAGGACAAGCCAAAGAATAATAAAGATTAATATTAGATACTTCATAAGCAAAACCTCTTTTTGGTGATCATTGTGAAGCTATTTGAAAAACCTGGGAAAGAGAATACTGACGAAACCTTAAGGATAGCTGTTGAAAGAGCTAAGAAGGGAGATATAAAAAGTATAGTTGTAGCTTCATCAACTGGAGAGACTGCTAAGAAGCTCTTAGATTTATTAGAGAAGGAGAAGTTAAATTTAAATGTTGTTGTTGTAACCTACCATCAAGGTTTTCATGGGGAGGATAAGATATCAATGCCTCCAGAGGTTGAAGAAGAACTTAAAAAAAGAGGGGCTAAGGTTTTTAGAGGAACACATGCCTTAAGTGGGGTTGAGAGAGGGATATCTAATAAATTGGGTGGCTATGGGCCTGTTCAAGTGATAGCTGAAACCTTAAGAACCTTTGGGCATGGAGTTAAGGTTTGCTATGAAATTGTTGTTATGGCATGTGATGCTGGCTTAATAAAGGCTAAAGAAGAAGTTATAGCCATAGGAGGGAGAGGTAGAGGAGCTGATACAGCTATGGTTATAAAGCCTGCTAATATGAACACCTTCTTTAACATAGAGGCAAGAGAGATTTTATGCATGCCAAGGTTAAAGAAATAAAACTCTTTTTAATATTTTTTGGTGATTGAATGAAATTTTTTGACAGAGAGGAAGAAATTAAAGAGGTTTTACACATCTTAAATAGAGAGCCAGAGGATATATAAATTATATTTCAGTAAGTTATTTATTAAGGCTCTCTAATTGTTATACTTAACTCTTTAACAGTCCAAATTTTAAAAACCTAAAGGGGGTGGATCTATGAGGTTGAAGGCTATAAAGGTTGAGGGAAGATGGGGAACCTTCTTAAGATGTCCAAGGTGTGGCATGCTCTTTAAGGATCAAAAACAATATTCAAGACATGTAAATAAGGCTCATAGACACTTATTTAAAAAAGAGGAATAATTTTTAATTATTTTTTTGTGGAACTATGAAAAAGGTGGTTGTTGGAGGAACCTTTGATATCTTACATAAAGGGCATAAAGAGCTTCTAAAGTTTGCCTCATCCTTGGGAAAGCTTATAGTTGGAATAACTTCAGATGAGTTTGCTAAGAAATATAAGAAACATGAGATAAACCCATTATCCATTAGATTAAAAAATTTAAAATATTTTTTGAACCAGATAAATGCTGAGTATGAGATAAAGGTTATAGATGATCCTTTTGGAGATGCTGTAGAAAAAGACTATGACATAATTGTTGTCACTGAAGAAACCAAAAAAAATGCTGAGAAAATTAATGAGATGAGAGTTAAGAAAGGGCTAAAACCTTTAAAAATAGTTGTCTTTAACTATATCTTGGCTGAGAATGGGAAGCCTATAACAACAACAAGGATAAGAAAGAGAGAAATTGATGAAGAAGGTAGATTATGGAAGTAGTTCTTATCATCTTAATGCTTATTGGCAGTGGCTATTTTTTAAAAATTTTAAATATTTTAAAGGAAGAGGACAGAGTTACTTTAAATAATATAGTTATTTACTTGACAATGCCTTCAACCATTTTCTTAACTATTTTAAAGCATGCTAAGCAAGCTGAGCTCTTAAATTTTTTAAAATTGCCAGTAGCTCTTTTTTTAACCAATCTACTTATAGCTCTTATTGTTTATTACCTTGGAAAGCTCTTAAAATTGGACAAAAAACTTTTAGGCTCTTTGATCTTAGTTTCTATGCTTGGAAATACAGGATTTTTAGGTTATCCTGTGGTTTTAGAGATGTTTGGAGATGAAGGGTTATTAAGGGCTATCTTCTGTGACATGGGTGGAGTCTTTGCCACTATGTTATTGGGAACCTATGTAGGAATAAGCTTTGGAGAGAATAAGGGAAGTGTAATTAAAGAACTTCTAAAGTTTCCTCCTCTTATAACTATGGCTTTCTCAGTTCTTTTAGTATATTTTGGATTTAACTTAAGTTATTTGCCAGAGTTTATATTAAAATTTTTAAAGTATTTATCTTCAGCCACTGTTCCCTTAATTATGATGTCTTTAGGCTTATCTCTATCTCCATCAGCTCTAAAATTTGGAGTAAAGTATGGCTTGGTAGCAAGTTTTTTTAGATTTATCTTTTCTCCAATGTTAGCTTTAGCTCTCTCCTTTCTCTTTAATATTCAAGGCTTGGAAAGGAATGTTTTATTAGTGGAGAGTTCTATGCCCTCTGCCATGATGTGCTTAGTGCTTGGAACTCTATATAAGTTGGATGTTAAAGCCATAGCTTCATCAATATTTATAACTACAACTCTCTCACTGTTGGTTATAGCATTCTGGAGCTTTCTTTTTAGCTAATCTTTCTAAGGTTAATACTAAAAGAAAGCCAGAGAGCAAGATAATGGTTGAGGTTAAGCTAAAGCTAACCTTGGATAGTGGATATCTCAAAGCTCCTAACATCACTCCAACTAAGAAAGATAATATTAAAGATCTATATTTTTCAAAGGCATAACTCAAAATTTTTGAAAAGATGAATAGTCCTAAAAAGGCTCCTAAGCCAAAAATAGATAGTTTTAAAATATCTAAATTTTTAACTAAATTAATCACATATTCATACTGATTTAGGAATAACAAGATGTAAGAGCCAGAAATTCCTGGGAGGATCATGGCACAACTTGCTAAGAAGCCAGAGAGGAAGAGAGTTAGGGGAGATCTTGTTAGCATTATTGAGGAAGAGCCTGAGATAAAGAAAGCTAAGAGGAAGCCAAGGAAAAAGAAAATAACTGAGAAAATATTTATCTCCTTAATTTCTCTGTAAATTAGGATTGAAGAGCCAATAATTAAGCCAGAGAATAGAGAATAGACTAAAGAGCTATAGCTCTGTAATAAGAAGGCTATAATGTGAGACATAACTAAGAAAGCTGAACCTATCCCAAGAGCTAAAGGAATAAAAAGTTGGAAATCTATTTTTTTAAGATAGTGCTTAGCTCTCTCAATATCTCCTTTTATAAGATAAATGAGAAAGTGAATATTTAAATTACTAATTGCCTTTATTAACCTCTCATAAATTCCTGTTATAAATGCTATTGTCCCTCCAGAGATCCCTGGAATGATGTCAGCAATTCCCATAAGTATACCTTTTAGAAATATCTTTAACTCTTCTTTCATTAATATTCCTCCTTTACTACTGGCTTAACATTAATTCAGAACTTTTAATATAAATACATAATTATTGAAAAAATTAGTTAAGCTACAACAAGTAATAGAAGATCCAAATAAATTTTTAGGAGGCACTATTAAGTATCTAAGAGCACAATACTTAATTAATTGAAAAATTAAAATTGTTAGGTGGTATAAATGGCTTATTGGCTTTGTATAACAAATGAGGATAACTGGAAAGTTATAAAAGAAAAGAAGATTTGGGGAGTTTCTGAAAGGCATAAGAATAGCATAAATAAGGTTAAGGTTGGAGACATCTTAGTTATTTATGAAATTCAGAGAAGTGGGAAAGATTATAAACCACCTTATATAAGAGGAGTTTATGAAGTAGCTTCAAAAGTTTATAAGGACTCAACAAAAATTTTTAAACCCACTCCAAGAAATCCAAATGAAAGGTTCCCTTGGAGGGTTAAGTTAAAAGAAATTAAAGTTTTTGAGCCACCAATTAACTTTAAAGACTTGATCCCAAAACTTAAATTTATCACAAATAAGAAAAAGTGGAGTGGACATTTAATGGGAAAGGCCATGAGAGAAATTCCAGAGGAGGATTATAAATTAATCTGTGAGAGCTATGAAGGTTTATGTTGAAGGATATGGCTGTGTTCTAAACAAGGCAGACACTGAAATTATTAAAGAGTCTTTAATTAAGGAAGGATTTGAAATAACTGAGAGCTTAGATGAAGCTAATATAGTAATTATAAACACCTGTGTAGTAAGACTTGAAACAGAGAATAAGATGATGCATAGAATTAACTATCTAAACTCCCTTGGAAAGCTTGTTATAGTTGCTGGCTGTTTGCCAAAGGCTTTAAAGGAGAAGGTTGAAGGATTCTATCATATCTATCCTAAAGAGGCTCATAGAGCTGGAGAAATTCTAAAGGATATATTAACCAAGAAAAAGAAAGAAGATAGGGGAGAGGAAAAAGAACTTTATAAAAAGCTTAACTACCTTAAGCCCAAGCTTGTAACTCCACTACCTATTTCAGAAGGTTGCTTAGGAAATTGCTCCTACTGTATTGTTAAGATAGCAAGAGGTAAACTAATTTCCTATCCAAGAGAATTTTTAGTTAGAAAAGCTGAGGAGTTAGTAAAAGGAGGGGCTAAGTGCTTACTTATCACTGCCCAAGATACTGCTTGCTATGGGTTGGATAGAGGAGATAACTTAGCTAACTTACTTAAAGATCTATGTCAAATTGAAGGAGAGTTTATAATGAGAGTTGGCATGATGCATGCTAAATATCTTTCTCCAATATTAGATGAGATTATAGAGCTTTATAGAGAAGAGGAAAAGATTGGGAAATTTTTACATCTCCCTCTACAGAGTGGAGATGATGAGATTCTTAAGTTAATGGGAAGAGGTTATAGTGTTGATGAATTTATTAGCATTGTAAAAGAATTTAAAAGAAAGGTTAAAGACCTCTGTTTTACAACTGACGTTATTGTTGGCTTTCCAGGGGAAACAGAGGAAGCTTTTAACAACACTTTGGAAGTGCTAAGAAAGTTAAAGCCAGACTATATACATGGAGCTAAATACACCCAGAGGAAGGGAACAGAAGCAGCAAGAATGAAGCAGTTAGATACAAAGATAAGAAAGAGAAGGACAGAGATCTTAGACAAGTTGAGAAGAGAGCTTAGCTATCTAAATAATAAAAAATATGTTGGTAGGGAGATGAGAACTTTAATAATAGAGAAAAATAAAGGATACACTGAAAACTTTAAAGTTGTAAGGTTTGAAAAAGAGCAAGAAGTTGGAAAATTTAAAAAAGTTAAAATTAAAGATGCTACAACATTCACATTAAGGGCTTAGCATTTTTTATGCTTCTCTAAAACCTTTAAAGCTGATGGTAAGATATCAGCTAATGGACCAAAGCACATACTGTCAGCAGTTCCTAATAGTGCTCCTGGGTCTAAGGCTTCTTCCATATTTGCTATTCCCTTCTCCTTCATTAACTCCATCAATCTCTCTAAGGATTCTTCAGCCATCATCTGAGCAAAGTCAGCTGGAGCTCCTAAGATCTTGGTGACAGCATCTCTATAGGCTAATAAACCAGCATAAACTACAGCTGTAACAGCTGATCCCATGTCACAGACAGGGCTAATTAACTTAGCTGGCATTCTGTAAGCATTTCCTCTTGCCTTCTTAGCTATCTCATATAACTTATCTATAGCCTCTGGCTTAGCATAACCTTCAGCTATATAAACTTGTCCCTTCATCTCAGGAACACATCCTGGATGGTAAGAAGAGACATTTAAATCCTTTCTTCCTAAGTCTTCAAAGATCTTAGCAAACTTGACAGTAGGGATGGTACAGGCATGGGTTATAATAGCTCCTTCTGGGATGTCATTGATAAACTTCTTTATTATATCTGGCTGTTTCTTTCCTTTTGGTAGCCAGGTTAAGATAAAGTCCGCATCTTGGACAGCTTCACTATCACTTTCAGCAACCTTTAAGCCAACGTCTTCAGGATGGACAAAGTGGATACATGCCTTAGGTGGCTTTGGTAACTCTTTAGCTTTAGCTAAAACAGTTTCTCTTATCTTTGGCATTATACTCTCAGGATCTCCATTTAAGTGTGCTTCCATAACCTCTTTAGGATCAAACTCATCAATAATAACTAACCCTGGCTCCTCTTTAAAGCATGGGTCAGCAACAACAACCTCTTTAACCTCTGGAACTAAGTGTAAAAGTTCTGCAGCCATGGTTATACTTGAGTGGGTTAAAGCTATCTCTGGCTTACCAACCTCTTTAGCAACTTGGCAAGCTCTCATGAAGTTGGTTATCCCTGCTGATGCATGGGTTCTGTAACATCCTATTCCCAAAACTGCAACTTTCATTCTTTCACCTTTTTAAAGCTTTTTTATTATATAATTAGTTTAGGACAATCATTATATATTTTTCTATTTTTCTCCTAAAAAATCTATTACTTATTCAAAAATTTATTAGGTGATATTTATAAGCTTAATAGAGTTTTCTAAATGGACAAAGGAAAAGAGAAAGTTGAATAACTTGGAAGAGCTAAAAAGAGATATATTAGAGCAATTTAAAGAAAATAACTGCTTAAATAAGAAAATAGTGGCTATGGTTAGTGGAGGAAAGGATAGCTCAACAGCCTTAGCTTTGGCATTAGATTTAGGTTTAGAGGTTAAATATTTAGTTCACTTCACCCATAGATGGAGCTGGGACATTTGTAAAGAGGAAGTTATGAAATTAAGTGATAGGTTTGGGATAGAGGTTAAGTTTATAGATATAACAGAAGAGCTTTTAAAGAGGATAAAGGGAGCTAAGCCAAGTAGCATATGTAGGATATGTAAAAATATTATGAAGGATAAAGCTGTAGATATAGCCAAAAGAGAAGACTCCATAATTTTAACTGGAGATTCTGCACTTGAAAAGGTTTCTGGAGCTATTATGAACTATCTAAGGAGGAAGTATGGAGAAGTTAAATATAACAAGATGGAGCTAACAAAGGTTCCTGAGAAGTATAACATTTTCTTCTTTAGACCACTAATTAGGTTAGCCTATGAAGATGTTCTAAAGTTGATGAAATACTATAACTTAAATATAAGGAGGGTTCATGAAGTAGGAGATAAAAAATTTTGGAGAGAGGGTTGTTGCTTACAGTATGCTAAGAAACTTGATGAGGAAACTTTTAATAAACTCTATTTGTATAATAAAATAGCTACAGAGGTTGCAAGAGAACACAACTTTAGAGCTTCAGTAAAATATCCTCCATTAGAAATTATCACTGTTCCAAATAAAGAGGAGTATAAGGAGTTAATTATGAAAAGATTGAGGGAATTAGAATGAAAATTTATAGACTGACTGGAATTAAAGCACTTCTCTTTTTATTAATCTTTTTTACAGCCTTATTTATCTTAATCTCTATCTCTTTAGTTTTAATACTCCCAATAATTATTATTTTTTTAATCTACATTCTCTACAAAGTAAAGATAAAGAGATTTTTTAAAAAGCTCTGGTGGAGGATTAGAAGAAAAAGAATTAAGATTAAAGATCTCTCTGACAATGGAGAGGTTAAAATTCACTTTCCAAGGAGAATAGAGGTTGAGGATGAAAAGGATGAGTTTATTAAATACTTAATAAGCTTAGGAGGAAAAAAAGAGGGGAAATTTGTAGTGTTTAAAGGATATAAATGCTTTCCAATATATAAGGAAAGTTATCCTGTTAATGAAATCATCTCCCTAAACTACCCAGAAGATTGTGAAGCTGTTATTTTAGGGCTAAAGGGTTCTCCAGCTAAGCCCAAGTTTTTATATTTAATTCCTAAGGAATACTTAAAGAGGAGAATGAGCTTAGAGGAAATTAAGAGGTTTATGGTCTAACATAAGCCATATTGTAATAGACTATATCTCCATCATCATCAACTATAGCTATCAAAAGCTTTTTTCTTACAGAATGGGCTACTCTAACAAAGCCAGTTAGCTCATTAATAAAAATTTTGCCATTTTCAGGGAAAACTCTAACTAAGTATTCTGAATGCTCCTCCATCTTCCTATAAAGTCTAAAGTCAGAGCCATACTTTAGCCCAGTCTTCACTATATAGCCCCTATTTCTAAGATCTTTATAAACTAAGTATTTGATGCATAAATACTCTTCAATTTCTTTAGCATATAAATAAAGCTCTTCAAAGCTAAGCTCTTTTTTTCCTTTTTTTACAGTTATCCAGCCCATCTCAACCAAGTAGAGAGCTTCAATTAAAGAAAGGGATAAAAAGTTTTTCTCAAGCTTTCCATAGTGTCTTGAAGTTAGCTTACTTACATTTTTGTTAAATATAACAACTCTATCTTTATCTAAATAGCCAACAATCTTACTCATGCTTGAGCATCTCCTCCTTCTCTTCCTCAGTTAGTAGCTTAACTATCTTATCTGGCTTATCTACAGCCACTAACTTCCCATTCCTCATTAATCCAGCTCTATCACAGACATTTAACACAAAGTCCATGTCATGGGAAACAATAACATAGGTTTGCTCTAACTCAATTCTTGACTTTAATATTGATTCAGCCACTATATTCCTTGTAATTGGGTCCATGGTTCCAGTTGGCTCATCTAAGATAACAACCCTTGGCTCCTTTATTAGAACTTGGGCTAATGCTACTCTATGCCTCTCCCCAACACTTAACTCATTAGGATACTTATCTAATAGCTCTTCAGCTTCTTCCTCTGAAAAACCAACTGATGTTAAGACATGTATAGCCTTCATCCTTGCAAATTCATCAGGAAGCTCTAAGCCTATGGCTTCAGTTAAGTTCTGTAAAACAGTTCTGTGTGGATATAAGGCATATTCTTGGAACAGTATTCCAATATATCTCTTAGCCCTTCCTCTCCCTAATAATCCTGGTTTTGTCATATCTACCCATTCATCTCCAACTCTAAACCAATACTCTCCCTTTGAAGGGGTTAGAACTCCAGCTATTATCTTGGCCAGTGTTGTTTTTCCAGCTCCACTTTTTCCAACAAGTCCAAAGATTTCCATCTCTCTTATGTTTAAGGTGACATTATCAACAGCCTTTATAACCCCTCTCTCAACTGAACAATAATGTTTAGAGATATTTTTAAGCCTAATAATATCTTCTTTAATCTCAACTTCAACCTCTGGCTTCTCCAACTTCTTAACTTGTTCCAAGAACTTCTTAACAATCTCTTCAGAAGAGCCTTCAGCTATTATCTCTCCCTTCTCTAACCAGATAGCTCTCTCTGTAAGCTCAGCTATTACTTCTGGCCAGTGAGAAGTTAAAACTAAACTAATATTGTTATTAATAACCAACTTCTTAAGAGATTCATGAACCAACTTAGCAGTCTGAGGGTCTAAGGTTCCAGTTGGCTCATCAGCTAAGAAAATAAAAGGCTCTTTAGCTATCTGTCTCGCTAAGACAACCCTCTGTTTTTCCCCTCCACTTAGATCCCTTGCTATATGGGTTATTCTATGCTCTAACTTAACCATCTTTATTAACTCTATAGCTCTCTTAATAGCCTCTTCTCCCTCATATCCAGCATTGTGTAAAGCTTCTAAGATGTTTTCAAGAACTGTTTTCTCTCCATAGAGAGCAAAGGTTCTCTGTAGCATAATAGCTATCTTCTTTTTCAAGATATGGCTATATTTCTCATCCTCCCAAAAATTAACCTCTATCTTCTTCATCTTACTTCCACATTTCTTACAAATCTCTTTAGATGGCACATCTACATATTTACATTTGTCACAGTAGGAGACATGATAAATAATAGAGCCTTCAGTTGGCTCATAACCATCCATTCCTCTAAGCATGTGTAAGAGAACACTCTTCCCAGCCCCACTTTTCCCTAAGATTCCTAAGCTTTCTCCTTCATTTAGAGTGAAGGAAATATTTTTTAAAACCCACTTATCACCAAACTTCTTAGAGACATTCTTAACCTCTAATAGGATCATAATCTCCACCCTCTACAGTGTCTTTTTGGCCCTATGCATCTTTCACAGGTTCTTAACTCAAAGGTTCCTCCTTCTATTCTAATAGTTTTCCCATGAATTAGAGCATCAGCTATTTTTTTCCTTGCAGAAGTTAAGAGGTTCCATAAAACTCTTCTTGAGATTCCCATTAGCTTAGAAGCTTCTTCCTGGGTGTAGTCAAGATAATCAACTAATCTAATAGCCTCTAACTCCTCAAAGGTTAAAACCACTTCTCCACAGCTAACCTCTGGCTTAAAAACTCTAATCTTTGGCAGCTCAGTTATTAACCTTGGAATCTTTGGTCTTCCTCTCAAGCTTATTTCACCATATTCACAATAATTCCTTCCAATGGAATCTCAATAATTGTATATTTACACTCCTTTAACTTCTCATCTATTATCTTCTCAATCTCTAAAATCTTCTTATCATCAACAACTGTCCCTATCATAACAGCATTTTGAGAGAGATCATTAACAGCCTTTATAGCCATCTCAGGATCTTCATCCAATAAAAAGCCTTTCCAGTCTTGTGGGGACATTCCCTTATAGTCCATTAAGAAATAACCTGAAATGTCTCCTTCAGAGAGAGCATTTAAAGCCTTTCCTAAGTTCTCACTCTCAACAAATAGATATAGTAGGATTTTCATAAGCTTTCACCTTTAAACCCTATGAACTTTCACTTTCAGCACAGGAACTATTAAAAGTTTCCAATCTTCATTTTTTAACTTTTCCTTTAAGTTTTTCTCTATCTTCTCAGCTGTCTTCTTGCTAACAACAGTTCCAACTATAGCTATCTCTTCTCCTTCTTCTTTAATAACTTGATAAGCTTTTAAATAATCTTCTTCTTTCAATTCTTTAATGCCTTTACAGTACTTAACATAAAATCCAGTGATGTTACATAAGGTTAAGATATTAATAATCTTCCCAACATTTTCCTTGTTAGAGATAACTTTAACTAAAAATTTCTTTTCCATAGAATTCACCTTTAAACACATATGAGATAAAGCTATAAATAATTTAATAAATAATTATGAAAAATAGGTATTAAAAAAATTTTATTTCTTGGCTCAAAATAATTAAAAAAAGAGAGGTTTTAAACTATTCTCTTCCTATTAACCTTCTTGTTCTGCCATGAATATTTTCTCATTCTCTTGTTTGGATAGCCACAAGCTGCACATCTCTTTTTTCTGACATGGTAAGCCCTTCTCCCACATCTTGGACATCTTATATGATAACTTCCCTTGTTTCTCTTACCCATTGATGGAGTACCTTTTGACATTTGGCTTCACCTAAAACCCTTCTATTTCTATAAACTCATCCACCATCCAGAGTTTTTCAGGATGTTTTTTATAGAGTTTATAGAGCTTTTCCTTTGTTTTTATGTTGTCTCTTTTAAAGATCTCTTCAACCACTATAAAATAGCACTCTTCTTCCTCTATGTCATTTTTTATCATTAGCTCTATGAGTTTTAAAAGCTCTTCATCACTTGCTCTATTGATAAAGACATTCCTTAAAAAGGAGATAAATGTATATATATTTTTCCTTTCCAAGGGAATTATTTTTATTAAATCTTGAGCTTTTTTTAGTAAGCTTTCTTCACCTAAGAATTGCTCCCAGAGGAATTCTTTAACAACTATATCCTTTAAGATTTTTATTATCTCTTCCTTATCTTTCTCCTTTAACTCTTTAAAGATTAACTCTCCATCTATATAGTCATTATTTTTATATGCCAATATTAAGGCATATGCATGCTTACAGTTATATTTATAGGGACAGCTACAGAGGCCAGAAAGATCTTTTAAGTTAACCTTAACTTTATATTCTTCAGAGCCAATAACCTTACCATATAGATAGTTCCCAAGCTTCACACAATATTTAACTAACCCACTCTTATAGTAATGTTCTCCTCTCCTCTTTATTATCTCATCATACATAATAAAGTCACTCTATTGGAAACCTTAGTAAGCCAGCTATTCCTCCAAGAGCCTTTAACTGTTTTCCAGCATCATGCTCACTTGAAACTATTATAACCTTTGCTCCAATCTCTTCAGCTTTTTTTATAATTTCTTCTATCTCCTTATCTCTAACAAGATCATCAGAGACTAAGAGGGTTTCAACAGCAGAGTAGTCAATAGCTTTTAAAACTTCATCTTTCCCATAGACAGCTAAACCATTCTTAGCTATTTCTTCAATTAGCTTCTCTATTAGCTGTGTCTCTTTAGCTACTCTTGACTCTTTATAAATTCTATTTATTAAGCCTCTCTTAAAAGCTTCATTTAGCCCAGCCCTTGATGTGGTTGAGACACTCTCAACCAATATCTTATTTTTTAGCTCAGGATAATTCTGAGAGATGAAGTTATAGAAGGTGTTTTTAGCAAATCCTGGACCTACAACTAAGATGTTGTCAGTCTCATACTCTTTTAAAACCTTGGCTATCTCATGGTAATACTCTTTTTTAAGCTCCTCATTGATTTTATGGTCTAACCTCTTGGAAGAATGAGACTTTATAGAGCAAATTTCCTTAACACAGTAATCCCTAACCTCATAGATCTCAGCTTCCTCATCATCCATAACCACAACCAAAATTTTAGGCCTCTTTGAAGATTCTAAAGCTTCATTTATCCTCTCAATTTGCCATCTCTTCCAATCCTTCTGGATGGAGATTTCATCAAAGGGCTTTATTTCAATGGTGTGGAAACTTCCCAATGGGACATCATCAGGAGCATGAACAATATTTCCTAAAACTCTTACTCTCTTGGTGTTCTCATCAAATTCCACATTCTTAACCTTAACTCCTAAGAACATTTTTCTCTTAACTCCTCTATCAGCTCTTATCATATCTCCCTTGTCTTGAACCCTCCTCTCAGTGAGAGCATAGATTACATCATCCTCTTCTATAATGTTATAGAGAACCCATAGGTCATCTAAGTTCTCAGGCATTATTTTAATAATGTTTTTTTGTGGAATTTCTTCAACTATTTTCATTTTCAGCTTCACCTGAGACTTTTAGAAGGAAACTTTTAGAAAAAGTTTCATCAAAAGGAATTAGTTTGATGGGTTTTTATTTTTTGTTATTAGTTATTTGGATATCGTTATTAATGTTTTTAATTAAGTTTTTCTTTGAAACTTTTAGGAAAAGTTTCATCAAAAGGGTTTAGCTTGATGAGTTTTTGTTATTAGTTATTTGGATATCGTTATTAACGTTTTTAATTAAGTTTTCTTGCTTTTATATAGGGGTTGTTGGAAATTGGTACGAGAAAATTGGGAAAAAGTAATACTGATTTTTTCGTTGGAGAATTGTGATTTTTTAGTTTGTTGGATTGTTTGCTGTTATTTTATTGGTTTTAGGTTTAATTAGACTTTATTTTTAGTGAAATAAGGGTTAATTGCTGAGCTTTGTTTTAACGGTTGTGCATAGTATTTTTAAATGGAGGGAACAATCTTTCTTACTTTTATATAGGGGTTCAATAACCAACCAGTAAGAAAACTCGGGTTTAAAAAGAAAGTTTTTTATAGGAGTTTCGATATAAAATAAGAGCAGACATTAAGGGTTTGAATCACCAGTCCATTAAAACAAGGATGGAAACATAAATAGATTAAAGGGGCTGGGATTGATTGATAGGTTTGAATCACCAGTCCATTAAAACAAGGATGGAAACGAAATAATTACCCATTACTTCCTTAAAAAAGCTTAACGTTTGAATCACCAGTCCATTAAAACAAGGATGGAAACAGCTATGTTAGGGTATTTGTACTCCAGTAGTCTGAGCGTTTGAATCACCAGTCCATTAAAACAAGGATGGAAACAGGATCAGTATGTCTGGTCTATATAGTTCAAGAATTTTGTTTGAATCACCAGTCCATTAAAACAAGGATGGAAACGTGGGTTTGGAGTAACTACTCATTCATGATCACCTCGTTTGAATCACCAGTCCATTAAAACAAGGATGGAAACTTGTTTTTTGTATCTATTGATATGAATACTCCAGTTCCATGTTTGAATCACCAGTCCATTAAAACAAGGATGGAAACCCTCCTTTAGTTTTTCTACGTAAACCTCTTTGAGCGTTTGAATCACCAGTCCATTAAAACAAGGATGAATAATAAAACAAAAAAATCATAAAACTCTTTTTTCAATAAATTTCAAAGCTAATAAGCTAAGGATGAAAGATATTAAAGAAGAGACTAATTCTCCAAGTATCAATCCAATAAAGATAAAGAACAGGTTAATAGCTAAGAGATATGGGAAAATTACTCTTAAAAAGTTCCTAAGCAAGGATAGAAAGAAAGCTTTTTCTCCCTCACCTATTCCCTGATATAAAGAGGTTGAGATAAAGAAGGGAGGCATAAATAGGAGATAGAGGGAAGCTATTTTTATATAAAAAACTAAATCTTTGTATATATTAGAGTTTTCAAATGTGAAGAGTAGAGCTAAGTAAGGGGATAAGATAATTAAGAGAACAACTATAAGAGCTTCCATAGCTAACCCTAACTTTATAGAAAAAAAGTAAGCCTCTTTTAGCCTTTTAATATCCTTAGCTCCATAATAGGCCCCTATAACTGATGTAGCCCCACTGGCTAAGCCAATGATTGGGATGAAGCCAAGGTCAGTAACCCTTAAAGATGCTGTATATATAGCTAAACCGTAATTTCCAGAAACCTTAGAAACAAGAGATGTTAAAAAGAAAAAAATTACTGCTGTTGATAGGTCTATAAATGTTGTTGGTAGCGAAACCCTTAACAAATCCTTAGCTATTTTAAAATTAAATCTTAAATGTAATTTAACTGATGACTTTACTGACAAGGCTCCAATTATTAATGAGATTAAAGTAGCGTAAGCTGCTCCAGCTATGCCAAGGTTTAGGGTGTAAATAAAAATTGGATCCAATATAATATTTAAGAAGCTTCCTATAACACTAACCTTCATAACCTTCTTACTCTCCCCCATTCCCCTCAAAATTCCTAAGACAATGTCAAAGAAGATAAAAATTATAGAAAACTTTAATATAGGAGCTATGTAAGAGATTGAAAGTTTCTTCACTTCTCCATAAATTCCCATAAGGGAGTAGATATCAGAGAGAAATAGAGAAACAATAAAGAGGAGAATAGAGAATAATAAACCTAACACTACAGAAGTTCCAATAACCTCTTTTATCTCCTCTTCCCTCTTAGCCCCTATTCTCCTTGATATTGCTGAACTAACCCCTATTCCCAAACCCCAACTGATAGCATAGAGTAAAATAAGTAGTGGAAAACTTGCTCCAATAGCTGATAAAGCTAAGGTTCCCAACTTTGAAACCCAGATGGTGTCAACAATACTATAAATAGACTCTACAAATGTAGCTAAGATGATTGGCTTTGAAATGTTTATAACTGCTCTTCTTGGATTCTCATCAAGTAACAATGTTTCAACCCTTTTCAGTGATCTCTATGATTATTATAGATTGCTTAGCTGTTGGAGATGGAAAAAAATTACTAACAAGGGATGTTATAGGAGCTGGCCCAAGGACAGTTAAGGGAATCTTAGAAAGTGAAGGCTTTAAAGTTAAAATTGTCCCTTATGAAGATTTTAAATCTATAGATAGGGAAGATATAGTCTTTATAAGTGCTATGTCCTCTGACATAAGGGCTGTTAAAAAGCTTGTAGATAAAATTAGGATGAAAGTAGATAAAATTATCTTAGGTGGACCTATAGCCAATGATCTCAACATCTTGAATAAGGTTAATGCTGACATCTCAATAGTTGGAGAGGCTGAGCTTACACTGAGAGAGTTGATAAAGAAAGACTTTAATCCTGAGGGAGTTAAGGGAGTAACTTACTGGAAAGACTTTAAGGTTTATAATAATCCTCTAAGAGAGGTTTTAAAAGATTTAAGCTTAATTACTCCATCAACAAAAATAAAAGACTATAAAAATTACTTCTCTGCAAGGGTTTATGTTGAGGTTGTAAGGGGCTGTAGCAACTTTAAAAGAGCTCTTCTTTTATGTAAATCTTACTGTGGAAAGTGTGAGAGAGGAACTTTAAGTTGTCCTCAGCATATAAACCCTGGTTGTGGCTTCTGCTCTGTTCCTTCAGTGTTTGGCTATGCAAAGAGTAGGGATGAAGATACTATAGTGGAAGAGATAGAAGAGCTTTTAAAGGAAGGGGTTAAGAGAATTGTTCTATCAGCTCCAGACTTCTTAGACTATGGTAGAGACTCTTATAACCCTTATGAACCTGTAAATTATGAAGCTATAGAGAGCTTACTAAGTAGATGTAAAGAGCTGTCAGAAAGGTTTAATAGTAAGATACTAATTGAGAATGTTAAAGCTAACCTATTTGATGAGAGAGTGGCTAAGATAATAAAAGAATATTTAGGCTCAACAACAATTTATATAGGATGTGAAAGTGGAGATAAAGAGCACTGCAATCTTTTAGGAAGGCCTTCTGAGCCAAGAGATGTTTTAAAAGCTGTGAAGATAGCTAAGAAATATAATTTAAAGGCTCAGGTTTATTTTATCTATGGCCTTCCTGGAGAGAATGAGAGGAGTAGTAGAAACACTATAAGATTTATGCACAAGCTTAAGCCTTATATTGATAAGATCACTGTTTATAAGTTTAGACCTCTCCCCATGTCTGCATTCCAAAATTTTAAGCCTAATGTAACTAAGTTCTCCTTAAAGATTAAGGAAACTGCAAGAAGGATAAACTTAGAGATTAAGAGAAAATACTTAGGGAAGAGGTTAGAGGTTATCATAGCTGAGAAACACTTTAATAAAAAGGAGGATGCTGTAGGTTATTTAAAAGATAGTGGTTTATTAGTTGTAGTGAAAGATGGAGCTAAGTATATTGGTGAGGTTAAGAAGGTTAGGATAAAAAAGGTTTATGAAAAATACTTAGAAGGTGTGATAGATGGAAGCTAAGGATAAGTATTATTTTAAAAAACTACTAAAGGAGCTGAAGAAGAAGAAAGGTAAAGGGACAGAGTTAATTAGCCTCTACATTCCAGCTGGTAGAAGAATATCTGATGTAGCCCAACATTTAAGAGAGGAGATGAGTCAAGCAGCCAATATTAAAAGTAAGAGTACAAGGAAGAATGTTCAGTCTGCTATAGAGTCTATCTTACAAAGGTTAAAGTTATTAAAAGAGCCTTTAGAGAAAGGGGTAGTAATTTTTGCTGGGATGATCCCAAGATCTGGTCCTGGAACAGAGAAAATGGAAACCTATGTTATAGAGCCACCAGAACCTATAAAGACTTATATATATAGATGTGACTCTGAATTTTACTTAGAGCCATTAGAGGAATTTTTAGAGGATAAGGATGTTTATGGAATCATCTTAGTTGATAGAAATGAGGCAACAATAGCATTAGTTAAAGGTAGGAATATACAGATATTGAAAAGACTAACTTCAGGAGTTCCTGGGAAGTTTAAAGCTGGAGGTCAGTCAGCAAGGAGATTAGAGAGATTAATAGACTTAGCTGCTCATGAGTTCTTACAGAGGGTTGGGCAAAAGGCTAATGAGCAATTTTTACCACTACTACAAGAGAAGAAATTAAAAGGAATCTTAGTAGGTGGTCCAGGGCATACAAAGAATGAGTTTGTTGAAGGAGACTATTTACACCATGAGCTTAAAAAGATAGTGCTAAATACTTATGATCTATGCTACACTGAGGAGTTTGGAATTAGAGAGCTCTTAGAAAAGGCTGCTCCTCTTTTAAAGGATGTTGAGTTAATGAAAGAGAGGGAAGCTGTCCAAAAGTTTTTAAAAGAACTTATTAAGGAAGATGGTGGGTTAGCAGCTTATGGAGAAAAAGAGGTTTTAAATGCCCTACTTATGGGAGCTGTTGACACTCTAATAGTCTCTGAGAATATAAATAAATATAAAGTAATTATTAAGTGTAACAATTGTGACTACACTGAGGAGAGGACAGTTAATAAAGATGAGCTCTATAAATTAGAAGAAGAGATAAAAAATTTATCTTGTCCAAAGTGTGGAAGTGCTCTATCAATAGTTGAAGAGAAAGATTATATTGAATATCTCTCAGAACTCTGTGAGCAGAGTGGAACTAAATTAGTGACAGTTTCCTCAGAGACTGAGGAAGGAGCTATGATAGAAAAGGCTTTCAAGGGAATAGCTGCTATTTTAAGATATAAGGTTCAATAAAAAAAGAGAGTTAATTTAGTGACAACTCCATATTTGTCTAAACTTCTCTATAGCTTCAACAACATCCTTTAACTTATTAACTGGGAATGCCACTATAACCTCTTCTGGCTTGATCTCAGCATATTTTCTTGATCCATTACATCCAAGTGTCATGTTAGGAGCTTTTCTTACATAAACAGCTGCTACTGCATCAGCACATAGGGATTGGATTCCTGCAAAGTCTGCTTGGAATCTAATTCCTTGGTGGTAGAGGAGAGCTTGAACCAATCTTAAAGCATACAATGGTAAGCCTATAAAGACTATAGAGTCTGGAATGAAGTCAGTTTCATCTAATGGAGCATAGACAGTAGCATAAATTTCTTCCTTAACCTTTGGAATTGCATCAACAACCTTCTTAGCAACATCTTCATTTATGTAGTTCCCTAACTTAACATAAAGCTTTCCTGTAGCTAATGGCTCTGGTGGGTTTCTAAAAACTCCAAGGGCATAGGCTCCTCCTTTACAGAGGTGTTTATCTACTGTTGCATACAACTTCTTTCTCTCTAATCTTGCCTTTTGTATCATTTCACAGTGTCTCATCTCTTTCTCTGGCTCTTCATAACCTTCTGGAATCTCATCCTTAGACTTGGCTAATTTAACAGCAACAAATGGCTTGTCTAACATCATTAATTCCATTAACTTCTTTCCTAATTCTCTAACTTCTTTGACATCCATCTCTTTCACCTTTTCATGGTTGTGTAGTTATTACGAACTATTATATCATGTTAATCCTTTATATATTTTTTGATATTTTCTATTATTTTATTTATAATTGTAAATATTAACACTTATTGTATATAAGTACTTTGGTAATACCGATCCCGGCGTAATTTTCAGATGGGTTATGACTTAGTAATGAGTTATTAAATTGTATTAAGACTTAATAGTACCAAACTATAAAAATAATATGATATCATAATAAAATCACTACAGTATAATAAGATTTAGTAATTTTAAGTCCCGTGAAATTTTAGGTATATTATGATTAAGTAATAATTATTAAAGAAAATTAGGATCTAATAATACCAACTATAAAAATTATAGTATGATTTAGTTATAAAATATTGTAATAGAGTAAGATTTAGTAATTTCAAGCTCGACGTAATTTTCAGATGTATTATGAATAAATAATAAATTATAAGTTTTTATTATTACTAAGTTGATATATAATCTAACTACTATAAAGATAACAAATTTTAAGTCCAAGTTTCAAAAGTTTTGTAAATAAATGCCAAGGGAGGTTTAAAGTCATGATAAATAAAATATTAAGTATTTTCAAAAAAGAAAGTAATAAAAATGAAAAGTCTAAAATTGAAAATTCTAAAAATAGTAAAAAGAGAGAAATATATATAGATTATAATTATTGTAAAAACTGCTTAGCATGCTATAGAGCTTGTAAGCTCAATGTTTTTGATTTAGTAGACAATAGAGTTAAAATAGTTAATAAAGAGAATTGTGTTTTTTGTGAAGCTTGCTTAAAAGTTTGTAGATATGGAGCCTTAAAAATTCTAAACTAAGGTGAGAGTGATGAAAAAAGTAGGAACTGACTTATTAAAAAAGGGATTTGCTAAGATGGTTAAGCATGGAGTGGTTATGGATGTTACAAATGTTGAACAGGCTCAGATAGCTGAAGAGGCTGGAGCTGTTGCTGTCATGGCATTGGAGAGAGTTCCAGCTGATATAAGAGCAAGTGGTGGAGTAGCAAGAATGTCTGATCCAGCTTTAATAGAGGAGATAATGGACTCTGTTTCTATTCCAGTTATGGCCAAGTGTAGAATTGGACATATAAAAGAGGCTGAAGTGTTGGAAGCTATAGGAGTGGATATGATAGATGAGAGTGAAGTCTTAACCCAAGCTGATCCATTCTTCCACATCTATAAAAAGAGGTTTAAGGTTCCATTTGTCTGTGGAGCAAGGAACTTAGGAGAAGCAGTAAGAAGAATCTGGGAAGGGGCAGCCATGATAAGAACCAAGGGAGAGGCTGGAACAGGGAACATAGTTGAAGCTGTTAGGCATATGAGGTTAATGAATGAAGCTATAAGACAAATTGGAGAGATGGAAGAAGAAGAGATTCATGAAGTAGCCAAAACCTTTGCTATGAGATATGCAGAGCTTGCTAAGATGGTTAGGGAAAGCTTAGGGTTAGAGCCAATTGTTTTAGACTGTGAGCCAATCTATGAAGGCTTCACCTTAGAAGAGATAATAGAGGGAATTTATAAAATATTGATGGAGATAAAGAAGATTAACAGGTTGCCAGTTGTTAACTTTGCTGCTGGTGGTGTGGCAACTCCAGCAGATGCTGCTTTAATGATGGCTTTAGGCTCTGATGGGGTCTTTGTAGGTTCAGGAATCTTTAAGTCAGAGAATCCTTTAGAGATGGCTAAGGCTATTGTTGAAGCTACCTACAACTATGATAAACCAGAGATAATAGCTGAGGTTAGTAAAAACTTAGGCTTACCAATGAAAGGAATTGATGTTACCCAACTAAAAGAAGAGGAAAAAATGCAATATAGGGGAGATTAATCCTCTTTATAATCTTCTAAGCACTCTTCACATAAGTATTTTCCTTGATAGTATCTAACTCTCCCCTGAGCTCCACAACTTTCACAGATTCCATAGGTTACTTCTTCCTCACTATACTTTGGAGGCTCTGAAATCTTAATATAGTCTTGTAAGATTTCAATAATTTTTGGTGACACCCTAACAATGTCATCCTGGGTTATGATTCCAACTACTTCATTGTTTTCAACAACTGGAAGCCTCTTAACATTATGCTTACTCATTATCTTAGCTGCTTCAGTTAGTGTTGTATTCTTAGGAATAGTGATAATATTCTTAGTCATCACTTCCTCAACCAAAACCTCTTTTGGCTTTAAATTCTTGGCTACAACTTTCTTTAATATATCTCTCTCAGTTAATATTCCCACTGGCTTCTTGTTTTCAACAACTACAACAGCCCCTATGTCTTTTTCACACATAATATTGGCTGCATCATAGACAGTATCTTTTTTACTTACTGTATAGACAGGGACTGACATCACTTCATAGACTGGGATTTCAACATTTACATTCATAAACCTTCACCCTAACCTTGTTGTAAGCTTCCTCTATACTTATATTTGTAGTATCAATAACTATAAAATTAAATCTCTTAGCAAGCTCTAAATACTTTTCCTGAACCTTCTCCAAAAAATTTTTATTTTCAAATATATCTTTACCCTTAACTCTCTTCATAGCTTCATCAACATCTACAACAAGTAAGAAGACAAGATCAGGCTTTATAGCATATTTGTTAATCTCCCATAGGAAATTTTCTTCCACTCCTAAGGAGGATTGATAGGCTATTGAAGAATATAAATATCTGTCACAAATAACATCCCTTCCACTATTAAGAACTTTCTCTATCTCTTTACAATGCTCTACCCTATCAGCAGCAAAGAGTAGGGAGAGGGAAATGTTATCAATATTTCCTGAACTTAAATAACTTCTTATTAACCTTCCTATCTCTCCATCAGTTGGCTCACAAGTCCAATATCCTGACAACTCCTTAGCCAACATCTTAGACAGTGTAGTTTTCCCACTCCCATCTATTCCCTCAAAGACTATAAACAAAGTAGCTCACCAAAATATATTTAATAATATTTTGTCATTATTAATCATTATAGATTTTTGTTAGGTGAAGCTCATTGATTAGAGAGCTTTTAATATTAATAGCATCTATAGGAATTCTTGTAGCATCTTATAGGCTGTGGGTTGAGAAGGATAGAAAGAATATAGTTTATGCAAGAATTCACATATTAGGAGTTATAGATTGTGCCTGCTTTCTCATCTTCTTAGCCTTAGGGGAAACTTTATTAGCCTTCACTTACTTAATATTAACTCCCTTCTTAGCCCATGCTATAGCCAATGCCTCTTATAAAGATGAATTGAAGGAGGAAACATGATAAACTATATAAAGTTAAGTGCTATCTGTCATGCAACTGAAGATGAGGAAAAAGTTTTAGAGGCTATCTCCTTTTTTATCCCTGAAAATGTTGATGAGGAAAAGGTAGAGGTTGAGGTTGTAGAAACTGAGGGACACTTTAGAAACCCAATAAAAATTATTAGTGTAAATGTTAAAGATAAAGAGGCTAAGAAAGTCTTTAAGCACATTGTAAATTTAATAAAGTCTAATCCTAAAAACTTGGAGAAGTTAAAGAAAGATTTAGATTTAAGAATTGAGGATAATAAATTTTTTGTTAGATTTGACAAGCAAAAGGCTTATTTAAAGGAGTGTAAAGTGATGGATGGAGATGACATTGTAAGAGTTGTATTTAACTTTAAAATTTTCTCTCCTAAGGAGAAGGAGAAGAAAGTTAAAGAACTCTTAGAGAAAGAGCTTTTCAGTTAAAAAGACTCTCAATGATGAAACCTTTAAGCTGAGTGGTGATGATCCCTTCGGGGTAACTGAGGGAGTCTTTTTTATAGGGTGGTTAGATGTTTGAAATTAAATATAGAGATGCCTTAGGAAGAATTGGAATTTTAGACATAAATGGGAAAAAAATAGAAACTCCAACAATTATGCCAGTGATTCACCCAAATCCTAAAAAGCAAGTGGTTCCAATTGACTTTATAAAGAAGCTAACAGATATCATTATTACAAATTCATACATAACCTATATAACTAAAAGCTTAAGAGAGCTTGCTTTAAAAGTTGGAATTCATAAGCTTATAGGCTTTGATAAGGTTATAGTTACAGATAGTGGCTCTTTTCAGCTTGGAACTTATGGAGATGTTAAGGTTTCTCCAAGGGAAATTATTGAGTTTCAAGAGAAGATAGGGGTAGATGTTGGAACCATCTTAGATATTCCAACACCTCCTGATGTAGAGAAGGAGAAGGCTGAGAAAGATTTAGAAGAAACCTTAAGGAGGGCTAAGGAAGCCATAGAGTTAAAGAGAGAGAAGAACTTTAAAATGCTGTTAAATGGGACTATTCAAGGTTCTACATATTTAGAGCTAAGACAGAGAGCTGCAAGGGAGATGGCTAAGCTAAACTTTGACATCTACCCTATAGGAGCAGTTGTCCCACTAATGGAAAGCTATAGGTTTAAAGAGGTTGCTGAAATTATTATAAATAGTAAGATGAACCTCCCAACTAATAAGCCTGTCCATCTCTTTGGCTGTGGCCATCCTATGCTCTTTGCCTTAGCTGTAGCTTTAGGCTGTGATCTTTTTGACTCTGCTGCTTACATCTTGTATGCAAAGGATGACAGATACTTAACAGAGAGAGGAACTCTAAGCTTAGAAGAGCTTAAAGATTTAAAAAGCTTTCCATGCTCTTGCCCAATCTGTTCCCAATACACTCCAAAAGAGCTTTATCAATTAGAGAAGAAGGAGAGGGAAAGGATTTTAGCTGAGCATAACTTATATGTAACCTTTGAAGAGATGAATAGAATTAAAGAGGCTATAAAAAATGGCTCTCTTTGGGAGCTTGTGGAAGAGAGGGTTAGAGCTCATCCAAAGCTCTTAGAGGCTTACAGAGTTTTAAAAAATTATATGTACTATATAGAGAGATTTGACCCAGTCATAAAAAAGACAGCCTTCTTTTACTCTGGAGTAGAATCTCTTTTCAGGCCAGAGGTTTATAGGCATAAGAAGAGGTTGAAGAGAATAAAGTATGAGAAAGTTTATATTACAACAGTCTCAAAGGATATTGAAAGACCTTACAGTGAAAACTTAAATGTTAAAGAGACAGATGTTGATATCTTAATAAAGCATCCTATTTTTGGATACATCCCTTACTATATAGACACTATCTACCCTCTCTCACAACATGAGGCTCCTGAACTCTATGACTTTGAGAAAGAAATAAATAAGAAGTTTCAAGAAGAGTTTTTAGAATTTTTAAAAAAGAAAGGAGTTAAAGTCTTGAATATTGTTGAATATAATTATTATATAAACTCCATTGGTAAGTTTAACTCTGACAGCTTTAGAATAAAGAGGATGCTTGAGTATCAGTATGGCTATGACATCATAAAGGATAAGAAAATAAAAGTTGTTAGAAGTAAGAATACAGGAAGGCTAAGACAAGTTTTAGATGAGAATGATAATATTTTATTCTCAGTTAGAAGCCATGACAATCTCTTAATCCCTTCTAAGTTAGGAGCTAAATTACTCTGGGAAAATATTCCTTTCCCTAAGTATAGGGTTGTGGTTAATAAAGAGGCTGAACCCTTCATTAGAGAGGGGAGAAATGTCTTTGCCAAGTTTGTTATAGATTGTGATGAAGACATTAGACCTTATGAAGAGGTTTTAGTTGTTAATGAAGATGATGATCTATTAGGCTATGGGACAGCTATATTAAATGGAATAGAGATGAAAGAGTTTTCAACAGGATTGGCTGTCAAGGTTAGAGGTGGAATAAAATGTGTGGAATAATAGGCTTTGTCAGTAGAAAGAAGAGAATGATAAGTGGAGAGAAGATAGCTTTAGCTTTAAACTCTTTAAAAGAGAGAGGGAATGGAAGAGGCTCTGGTTATGTTGGTTATGGAATATATCCAACAAAGTATAAGGATTGTTATGCCTTCCATATCTTAATTGACAACAACCCAAAGTTTGAAAAAATTAAGGTTGAGGTTGAAAATGTCTTAGAACAGTATGGAACAATTATAAAAGATGAGGAAATTCCTACTGAGGAAGGGATTATTGAAAAAGTACATATTCCTTGGAGATACTTCTATGAGGTTGATGAGAAATACTCTGAGAGAGAGGAAGATGTTATAGTTGATATAGTCATGGAAATTAATGATAGGGTTGATGGAGCCTATGTTATCTCAAGTGGAAAAGACTTAGGAGTTTTTAAAGCTGTTGGCTGGCCTAATGAAGTAGCAGAGTTTTATAGAATAGATAGGTATGAAGGCTACCTATGGTTAGCTCATGCAAGGTATCCAACAAACACAAAAGCCTGGTGGGGAGGGGCTCATCCATTTAATCTATTAAATTGGAGTGTTGTACATAATGGAGAGATAACAAGCTATGGAACCAACAGAAGGTTTGTTGAGAGCTATGGTTATAAGTGTAGATTATTAACAGATACTGAGGTTGTAACCTATATTATGGACTTACTGATGAGAAAGCATAAACTTCCTGTTGAATATGCCTTAACAGCCATGGCTCCAAGATTTTGGAATGAGATTGATGACATGCCAGAGGAAGAAAGGGAGTTACATAAAGCTATCAGGATGGTTTATGGGGGAGCCATGTTAAATGGTCCATTTGCCATAGCTGTTGGAACCCCTAAGGGATTAATATTTATGAATGGAGACATTTCAAAGGAAACAACCATGATAGGCTTAACTGATAGGATAAAATTAAGGCCATTGGTTGCTGCTGAAAAAGATGACTTACTATTTGTTTCAAGTGAAGAAGCAGCAATAAGGAGAATTTGCCCTAACTTAGATAGAGTTTGGATGCCAGATGCTGGAATTCCTATAATTGGTAGAGTAGAATAAACAAAAATTTTTTCTATTTTAAGGTTTTAATGGTGATCTAATTGAAATTCTACAATAGAGAGAAAGAAGTTAGATATCTAAAAACTTATTGCCAGTTGGAGCCAAACTCTATTTTATTCGTTTATGGCCCTAAATCTTCTGGAAAATCTACAGTAATAAGGAAGGTTATTAAAGAACTTGAAGATAGTGATATCGTATTTTTTTATTATAATTTAAGAAAGTATGCTACGCCAACAAAGGAAGAGTTTTTTAAAATATTTTTTGAAAGATCTGATAAAAAATATGTTCCTAATAAGCTGGAATTTAACTTAGGAGTTTTTAAATTCGGAGTTGAGAGAGAGCTAAATTTTAAAGAGTTCTCTTTAAACGATGTCTTTGCTAAGATAAATGAAAGCATTAATGAAGTTATAAAAGAGGGAAAGAGGCCTGTCTTAATTATAGACGAGCTTCAAAAGTTGAAGAATATTTACTTTAATGGAGAAAAATCTCTATTAAATGAGCTATTTAACTTATTCGTCTCTCTAACCAAGATGGAACATCTTTCCCATGTCATCTGCTTAACTTCTGACACTCTATTCATAGAAGAGATCTACAATAATTCAACACTAAAGAACGCTTCCGAATATTATTTAATTGATTGGTTAGAAAAAGAAGACATTAAAAAAATCTTAAAAGAAGAGAACTTCAGTGAAGAGGAGATAGATTACGCTATAAACTACCTCTCTTTACCATATGAAATAACTGAACTAATAAATAATAAAAAACTTGGCTTAACAGTTGAAGAAACCATAAAAAGATGGATAAATATTGAAAAGAATGGAATAAAGTATCTTATAGATTCAGTAGATTTAGATGAAGAAAAGCTCTATAAAGTTTTATCAAAGTTTAAAGATAAAATAAAGATTTCCTATAACAAGGAAGTTAAAAAAGAAGAAATGAAATATATAAAATTTTTAATTGAAAATGAGATCCTATTCTACGACGTAATTAACGGCATAATAAAACCAACGTCAATTATTGAATGGCACGCTATAAGAGAACTTATATAACTTTTTCACGCAAAAAGCTTTATATTGAAAATTAAAATTTTCAACAACACTAAATAAGAGAAAGAGGGAAAAGATGATTCCAAGCTATGTGCCACCTAAGTATAAGCCAATAATAGATAGAGAGAAGTGTATGCTCTGTGAAAGATGTACTGTTGAGTGCTCATGGGGAGTCTATAGAAGAGAAGGAGATAGAATAGTTATATATGCTAATAGATGTGGAGCCTGTCAAAGATGTGTTTCCATGTGCCCAAGGGATGCTATAAAGATTGTTGAGTATAAGGAATGTTGGAGATCCCATCCATTATGGACAGAGGATGTTAGAAGAGATATTTATAACCAAGCAAAGACTGGCTGTATCTTATTAAGTGGAATGGCTAATGCCATGGATCATCCTAACTACTTTGACAGGATTGTCTTAGATGCTTGTCAAGTTACTAACCCATCTATAGACCCTCTAAGGGAGCCAATGGAGTTAAGAACTTACATAGGAAAGAAGCCAAAACAGCTTGAATTTGACTTTATTGAGGAAGATGGGGTTAAAAAGGCTAAGTTGAAAACAAAGATAGCTCCAAATTTGAAGTTAGACACTCCTATAATGATAGCCCACATGTCCTATGGAGCTCTCTCATTAAATGCTCATCTATCCTTTGCCAAGGCTGTTAAAGAATGTGGAACTTTTATGGGAACTGGTGAAGGAGGACTACCAAAGGCTCTCTATCCATATGCTGATCACATTATAACCCAAGTGGCAAGTGGAAGGTTTGGGGTTAATGAAGAATACTTAATGAAAGGAGCAGCCATTGAGATTAAGATAGGACAAGGAGCTAAGCCAGGGATTGGTGGGCACTTACCAGGGGAGAAGGTTACAGTTGAGATATCTAAGACAAGAATGATCCCAGAAGGTTCTGATGCCATTTCTCCAGCTCCTCATCATGATATCTACTCTATAGAAGACTTAGCTCAATTAGTTAGAAGTTTAAAAGAGGCAACAAGATGGAAAAAACCTGTCTTTGTTAAAATAGCAGCTGTCCATAATGCTCCAGCTATAGCTGTTGGAATAGCTACAAGTGATGCTGACGCTGTAGTTATTGATGGATATAAAGGGGGAACAGGAGCTGCTCCTAAGGTGTTTAGAGATCATGTTGGAATCCCTATAGAGATGGCTATAGCTGCAGTTGATCAGAGGTTGAGGGAAGAAGGATTAAGGAATGAGATTAGTATTATAGCAAGTGGAGGAATTAAGAGTTCAGCAGATGTTTTTAAAGCTATAGCCTTAGGGGCTGATGCTGTCTATATAGGAACTGCTGCAATGGTAGCCTTAGGTTGTAGAGTCTGTGGAAGATGCTATACTGGCCTATGTGCCTGGGGAATAGCTACACAGAAGCCAGAGTTGGTTAAGAGGTTAGATCCAGAGGTTGGAGCAAGGAGAGTAGCTAATTTAATAAAGGCTTGGACACATGAGATAAAAGAGCTTTTAGGGGCAAATGGAATTAATGCCATTGAAAGCTTGAGAGGAAATAGGGATAGGTTAAGAGGAGTTGGACTAAATGAGAGAGAGTTGAAAGTATTGGGAATAAAGTTAGCTGGTGAATAAGGAATGGAAGTAGTAGAGATAGATGCTAAGGACATGGATTATAGAGAATTGAATGAGAAAATTCATAAAATTTTAGAGGAGAACCCTGAAGTGAAAAAAATAATTATTAAAAATGTTTTAGGACAGAGGTTTATAGGAAATGGCTTACAGAAGAAAGATTTAACAATAGAAATTTATGGAATCCCTGGGGGAGACTTAGGAATGTTCATGAGTGGGCCTACAATAATAGTTTATGGAAATGCTGAGTTTGCCCCAGGGAATACAATGGATGATGGAACTATAGTTATACATGGAAACAGTGGAGATGTTACAGCCCACTCTATGAGAGGGGGTAAGGTTTTTGTTAGGGGAGATGTTGGTTATAGAAGTGGCATTCACATGAAGGCTTATAAGGATAAAGTCCCTGTCTTAGTTATCGGTGGAACAGCCAAGGATTTCTTAGGAGAATATATGGCTGGAGGTTTAATTATTGTATTAAATATAGATGAGAAAGGAAATGACTTAGGAAAGATAAAAGGAAGGATGATAGGAACAGGGATTCATGGAGGTTCTATATACATAAGAGGGGAAGTTGATAAAAAACAGCTTGGTGTTGCTGCTGACATAAAGGAATTCACAAAGGAAGACTTAGAGAAGATAAAGCCATACATTGAAGAGTTCTGTAAATGGTTTAATTTGTCAGAGGAAGTTAAAGATAAGTTGATAAATTCAAAATGGACAAAGATAGCTCCTATATCTAAGAGGCCATTTGGAAAGCTCTACACTCCTGACTTAATGTAAGAAGGTGAAACAGTGAGAAGCTATAAGGATTTAGAGAGGGAAGTTTGGCTAAAAAATAGATGCTCTGGCTGTGGAGCCTGTACAGCTGTTTGCCCAGCCAACAATTTATATTTTAAAGAGGAGAGTCCTGTAAAGTTTAACTGTACAGAGTGTTACTGTGAAATTGTTCCTCCTGAAGACATTGAACACCCAATCTCAGCAGAGTTTTGTAAGACAACAGTCTATGATGTCCCCTGTGGAGCTTGCCATGATGCCTGTCCAAGGGTTGAAGTTAGAGAGATGGAAGATAAATACTTAGGAATTTATAGAGCTAAAAGTAAATTGGAAATAAAGAATGCTCAAAATGGTGGAGTAGTTTCAGCTATCTTAATTAATGCCTTAGAGGAAGAGCTAATAGATGGAGCTATTGTTATTAAGCAGGATAACTGGACTTTGGAGCCAATCTCTTACTTAGCCACTACCAAGGAAGAGGTAGTTAAAGCTGCAGGAAGTAAGTATTTAAGAAAAGTATCTCCATTAAATGCCCTAAAAAAGGCTGTTATGGAGGAGAAGTTAGAGAGATTAGCCATAGTTGGAACTCCTTGTATAATTGAGGCTATGGCTAAAATTCAAAGTAGTGTAAATGATCTACTAAAACCTTTTAGAAAGGCTATTAGACTAAAAATTTCTCTCTTCTGCTTTGAAATTTATGACTATGCTAAGATGTTAAAGAAGTTAGAAGAAGAAGGAATAAATCCTTGGGATATCAAAAAGATGGAAATTGAGAGAGGGAAATTTTTACTTTACTTAGTTGATGGTTTCATTAAGGAATACAAGATAAAGGAATTGGATCCAGTGATGAGAGAAGGATGTAAGAGTTGTATAGACTTCACTGGCTTATACTCAGATATCTCAGTTGGTAATGTGGGAACACCTGAGGGCTACTCAACAGTTATTATAAGAAATAAGTGGGGAGAAGGGTTCTTTAAAAGAGCTTGCTACAATGGGTTAATTGACTTTGACAGCAGTGTGAAGATAGAGGAGATTAAAAAGTTGGCTGAGCTGAAGATGAAAAGAAAAAATTATAAATAATTTTTCTCTAAAAATTTAATTTGATATACTACAAAAATTAAGAGGGAGGAAAGATGGAGATAAATGGAGTCTATATAGAGGATACATTTGCTGAAGCTTTTCCAATATGGGTTTCAAGAATTTTAATTACAGCAGCTACTAAAAGATGGGCTAAGATAGCTGCTACTGAAGCTACTGGATTTGGAACCTCTGTTATCATGTGCCCAGCTGAGGCTGGAATTGAGAAGTATGTGCCACCATCAAAAACTCCAGATGGTAGGCCAGGGTTTATAATTCAAATTTGCCATCCTAAGAAGAAAGGTTTAGAGGAGCAAATGTTAGAGAGAATTGGACAGTGTGTCTTAACTTGCCCAACCACTGCAGTCTTTGATGCTATGGAAGAGGAAGATGAAAAGGTAAAAGTTGGATTTAAGTTAAAGTTCTTTGGAGATGGATTTGAGAAGAAAGATGAGTTAAATGGAAGAAAGATATATAGAATTCCAATTATGGGAGGAGAGTTTATAACTGAATCAAGCTTTGGAATTAAAAAAGGAGTTGCTGGAGGTAACTTCTTTATAATGGCTGACACCAATGCCACTGCCTTAATGGCTGCTGAGGCTGCAGTGAATGCTATACAGAGTGTTGATAAGGTTATAACTCCATTCCCAGGAGGAATAGTAGCCTCTGGAAGTAAGGTAGGGGCAAGCAATCCTAAGTATAAGTTTATGGTGGCTACAACAAACCATAAGATGTGCCCAACCTTAAAGGATGTTGTTGAAGACTCTGAAGTACCAGAGGATGTTAATGGAGTTTATGAAATAGTTATCAATGGTTTAACTGAGGATGCTGTAAAGATGGCTATGAGAGAAGGAATATTAGCAGCTACAAGGGTTAAGGGGGTTAAGAAGATAACAGCAGGAAACTATGGAGGTAAGTTAGGACCTTACCAAATAAAGTTAAGAGAGCTTTTTGAATAAAATTTTTTTTAATCTCCTATTTTTTGAGGGTTTTACAATGTTAGAGCCTATTGTTTATGATGTTGGTAGGCTATGTAAGTTTAAAGATTCCTACACTCCAAATATAATAAATCTAAATATTGAAATTGATGAGCCTAAGCTTCTTTATGACACACCTGAACCTCTTTTAGAGAAGTTTAAAAAATCTTTTATTGGAGAGCTTAAAATTGATGGAGAAACTTATAAGTATCAAGTTCTAAACTATGGGAAGTATATAGAGAGAGCTAAAATAGAGGAAGTTGATCTCTATATCATAGCTGACAGGAAGATTATTGAAAGAAAAGAGCTTACTTACATAAAAAAATTGAGAGAAAAGATTTCTCCAAACTCAGCTATCTATTTTCCCTTAGCCAATCCTTGGGAAATTCCTCTTTTAGCTTACTTAGGAGCTGACTTTTTTGGAACTCTCTCTGAGTTTTATGCTGTTAAGGGATATAAATTAACTAAGAATAGGGCTATAAAGAGTGATAAGAGCTTTGAAGAACTTATAGAGGAGAATAATAAAGTCTATCTTGATATTATTGAAGAGGTTCAAGAGGTTATAAAAAAAGGATATCTAAGAAATTTGGTTGAGGAAACCTCTATCTCTCATCCATATCTCTGGGCTAACTATAGAAGATATGAGCCAGATTTAAGGAATATTTCAACCTTTAAGAAGCATAAGGTTATAGTTACAGCCAATATAAAGATTCCAGAGGTTAAAAAATACTTGGAAAGGTTAAAAAATTATGAGCCTTACACAAACATTATTCTCCTTCTCCCTTGCTCTTCAAAGAAACCATATTCAGAGTCTAAGACACATAGGAAAATAATTAAAGCCATAGGAAAGGCTGTAGTTGAAGAACTCATCCTAACCTCTCCCTATGGATTAGTGCCAAGAGCCTTAGAGTTGGCTGTAAATTATGACATTCCAGTGACAGGAGAGTGGAGCTTAGAGGAAATAGAGTTAATAAATAAGCTATTAAAAGAGTTTTTAAAGAAGGTTGAGGAGAAGTTTGGAGATTATAAAGTAATTTCCTATCTTCCTGATCACTACTTAGAGATCTTAGAGGTTGAGAGCTTAGTTGTTAAAGACCTTGAAGAGCTAAGAAAAATTTTAAAAGAATATAGAGGGGATAAGAGGAAACAGAGGGTTCATAACTTAAAAGAGCTTTGTAGATATCAATTTTATCATAACTTCCTTCCAGACAATATCTATATAAATAGGAAAAATCAGATAATCTATAAAAATAAAATTTTAGCTACTTTGAAAGATAAATTTATCCTCTCCTTAGAGGGAGGAAAGCTTATGTGGGAAACCCTTGGTAGGGATAGCTTTTATGTTGAAACAAACTTTGATGTAAAGAAAGGTTCTCTCTTCCCTCCTGGATTTGTTGATTGTAATGAAAAGATTTCTTATGATGATGAAGTCATCCTAATTAAGGATAATAAATTTTTAGGTGTTGGTAGGGCTAAACTTCCAGGACATGAGATGAAAAAGGCTAAACATGGAGCTTTAGTAAATATAAGGAAGGTTTTGTAGTATGGAGGAAATTATAGAGAGAATAATGAGGGGAGAGATAAAGGATGAGGAAGTATTAGAAATTTATAAAGAGTATTTAAAGGTTAAGGATGAGGTTAGCTACTTAGAAGACTTGTTAGATGACCTTGAACTCCTCTGTAGAAGGTTTGAGGAGATTAAAGATAGTGTGAAAGGCTTAAAATATCTAATCCCTAAGGTTAGTAAATATTTAAATTGTAAAGAAAGTGTTGAAGAAACCTTAAGAGTGTTAGATAATTTTGAAAAGCTTGATCTCAACCACTACTATGAAGTGAGAGCAAGATACTTTAATGAACTTGAGACTCTAAAGAAAAAACTTAACCAATTGGAGAAAAAATTAAAAGAGGCTGTAGATGGAAGAGAATGAAATAATAGAGTTGGCTAAAACTATCTTATCTAAGAATTTTGATTTTCTTGTAAAGGGAATAGGTGATGATGCAGCAGTAATAAGGTTAGAGGATAACTATCTATTGCTAACCTCTGACATGATGGTTAAAGAAACTCACATCCCTTCCATCCTTAGCCCTTCTGAAATAGCTTTTAGAGTTTTTACAGCAAATGTTTCTGACATTGTGGCTATGGGAGGAAAGCCAATATCTTTTTTAATCTCCTTAGGTTTTAAAAAGGTTAGTAGAGAATTCTTAGAAAGCTTTTATTTGGGATTAAGAGAAGCTTCAAACCTCTACAACTGTCCAGTTGTTGGGGGGGACACTGTTAGGGCTGAAACCTTAATTTTATCAGGCTTTTGCTTAGGCTTAACTGAAAAGCCAATATATAGAGAGGGAAGGGTTGGAGATAAAATTTATGTCACTGGAAACCTTGGGAGAGTTTTCTCCTCTTTATATATTTATTATAACTTTAAAGACAAAATTAAAGAGTTTGAAGAGAGTTATCCAGAGATGTTTAAGAAGCTAAGGAAACCTGTAGCAAGGGTTGATATGCTAAAGGATAAAGAGCTATTTACTGGAGCCACAGATATCTCTGATGGCTTGGGAAGAGAGATAAATTACTTTAAAAATTTTCAGATATATTCTGAGAAGATCTTTAAGCTAATTCCTAAGGATGTCTTAGACTTCTGTGAAGAGTTTAACCTAAATCCCTTAGAAGTGGCTTTAAACAGTGGAGAAGAGTTTGAGCTAATTATAACTTCAAAATATAAAATTAAAAAAGCTGTAGAGATAGGAGAAATTATAGAGAGAGGGAGATACTTAGATGACAAGCCATTCAAAGGAAGGGGATATATACATAAATTTTATTAGAGTGAATACTCTAAAAATCTCTCCATCTGCACTAAAAGAGAGGCTTGAAAAGAAGGGAGTTAAGTTAGAGAAAACTTTTTTAGACTATGCCTTTAGAGTTATAGAATCTCCTTTTTCTATTGGAGCTACTCCTGAGTATCTATTTGGTTACTATATGCCTCAATCTCTCTCTTCTATGATCCCACCTATAACTCTAAACCCCTCTCCCAAGGATAGAGTTTTAGATATGTGTGCTGCTCCTGGTGGGAAGACAACACACTTAGCTCAACTTATGGGAAATGAGGGAACTATCTTAGCTGTTGAGATTAGTAAGGAGAGAGTTAAAGCTTTAAAATCCAACATAAATAGGATGAATATCTTAAATACTATCATTATAAATAAAGATATGAGAAAATATAAAGAATATTTAATGAAGAAAAAAATACTCTTTGACAAAATTTTACTTGATGCTCCCTGCTCAGGGAATATAATAAAGGACAAAAATAGAAAAGTGGATGAGAAAGATATTGAATATTGCTCACTTAGACAGAAAGAGCTTTTAAATATAGGTTTGGACTTATTAAAACCTGGTGGAGAGTTGGTTTATTCAACATGCTCAATGGAAGAGAAAGAAAATGAGGAAGTTATTGAACATGTATTAAAAAGTAGAGATGACATAAAATTAATAAAATTATCTCCAATTGCCAATTTTATAAGACCTGGGAAGATAAAGGGAACTTTAAAGGTTTATCCCCCCTATGAGCCATTTTTTATAGCCAAGATAAAGAAAGAGGGATAAGTAATGAGTGAGACATTTAAAGAGTTTAAAGAGCATTCTGTAGCTGAATTCTTTAGGAAGAATAAACACATGCTTGGATACAGTGGAAAAATTAGAAGTATGACCACTATAGTCCATGAGTTGGTAACTAACAGCTTAGATGCCTGTGAAGAAGCTTTAATATTGCCAGAGGTTAAGGTGGAGATAGAGAAGTTAGGAACTGATCACTATAGGGTGGCTGTTGAAGACAATGGTCCAGGAATCCCTCCAGAGTTTGTTCCTAAGGTTTTTGGTAAGATGTTGGCTGGATCAAAGATGCATAGGCATATTCAGTCAAGAGGACAGCAAGGAATAGGGGCAGCTGGAGTTTTACTATTTTCACAGATCACAACAGGAAAGCCTTTAAAGGTTATTACTTCATTGGGAGATGGGAAGATCTATGAGATGAAGGTTAAGATGGATGTTGAGAAAAATGAGGGAAAGATAGTTGAGATGAAGGTTAAAAAAGGAAATTGGAGAGGGACAAGGGTTGAAGGAGAATTTAAAGAAGTCTCTTACAATAGAGGAGAGTATGGACCTTATGAATATTTGAGGAGAATAAGTATAGCTACACCACATGCTAAGATTATACTTAAAGATCCTTATGGAGAAGTTGTCTTTGATAGAGTTATAGATGAGATTCCAACAAAGCCTAAAGAGTTAAAGCCACATCCTTATGGCTTGACAGTTGATGAACTCCTCTACATAGCAAGGAAAACTAAGGCTAAGAAAGTTTCTTCCATGCTCACCTCAGAGCTTTCAAGGGTTTCATCTAAGAAGGTTAAGGAACTTGAGAGACATATTTTAAGAGATTTAATATTAAAAAACTTTAAAGGTTCTATCTTCTTTGATAGGGTTGTTAATCTCTATTTAAATTACAATGTTAAAGGCTTAGTCAAGAAATTTAAAGAGTATCTCTCAGAGGAAGAGGTTGAATATGTAAAATCCTTAATAAATTCTCTACCAGAGAGCTTAGAAGAACTGAAAGATTTTGTCCTAAAATACTTAATAATGGATTATTTACTCAAGAAGTTGAATAAAGAGGAGATAGAGAAGATTAAGAATCACTTTAAAAAGTCCCCTGACAAGTTTATAGAGTGGGCAGAAAAGAATTATCTCTCAGCAACAACCATAAGTGAGATGAACAAGAAAATTAAAAAGCTTGTTAGAGATCCTGAAGAGTTCTTAGAAGAGATAAAGAAGAAAAAACTTATTTCTAATGAAGAAATTAAAAAACTTGAGGAGAAGGTTAAAGAGCTTTTAAATAAGGAGCCAAGAGCATTAACCTGGGAAGAGGCTGAGTTAATAGTTAGATGTCTCCAAAACATGGAGTTTAAGGCTCCACCAACCTCTGGACTAAGGCCTATAGGTGCTGAAAACATAGAAAAGTCTTTAAAAGAGCTATTAAAGCCAGACTTTGTTAAGGCAATAACAAGGAATCCTAAAACCTATAGGGGAGGAATTCCCTTTATTGTTGAGGTTGGCTTAGCCTATGGAGGAGAGGCTGGAAGGCAGGGAGATGAAGGTAGAAAGATGGAAATTATGAGATTTGCTAACCATGTTCCTCTTCTATATGATGCCTCAGCCTGTGGTATAACAAGGGCTGTTAAGAGTATAAATTGGAAGAGATATGGAATTAAGGAAGATGCTCCAATAACAGTTTTTGTTAATTTAGTCTCTACCTTCATCCCATATACTTCAGCAGGAAAGCAAGCTATAGCCTGTGGAGAGCATGAGAATGAAGAGATATACAATGAAATTAGACATGCTCTAATGATCTGTGCAAGGGAGTTGGAGAAGTATCTATCAAGGATAAGGAAGGAGATGGAGGAGGAGAAGAAGAGAAAGTATGTTATGAAATATGCTAAAATCTTTGCTGAAGCTTTAGCAAATATCTTAAATAAGCCAGTTGAGGAGATAGAGGAGAAAGTTATTAAGCTATTAGAAAAATCTTAAAGAAGGTTTTCTCCTATGGAAATTGGGCTAAGTATTGAAGCTAAGAATGAGATAGGAGTTTTACATAAAATAACTGGGGTAATCTCTGAGTTGGGGGGAAATATAGTTTATACTCAACAGTTTATTAAGGATGGAAACATTGGCTTCATCTATATGGAAATTGAGAACTTGGAGAATATTGAAGAGCTGAAAAAAAGGTTGGGAAATTTTAATTTTATATATTCCTTTGAGATTCACAACTCTCTAAAAAAGATCTTTGGGAAGAGGGTTATTATCATAGGTGGAGGAGTTCAAGTAGCTGAAGTTGCAAGAGGAGCCATAAGTGAGGCTGATAGGCACAACATAAGAGGAGAGAGGATAAGTGTTGACACCCTTCCAGTGGTTGGAGAGGAAAACTTAGCTGAGGCTGTTAGAGCTGTAGCCAACTTACCAAGAGTAGGAATCTTAGTATTAGCTGGCTCTCTAATGGGAGGGAAGATAACTGAAGCTGTAAAAGAGCTTAAAGAGAAAACAGATATTCCAGTGATAAGCTTAAAGATGTTTGGCTCTGTCCCACAAGTGGCTGATTTAGTTGTTAGTGATCCTCTACAAGCTGGAGTTTTAGCTGTGATGGCCATAGCTGAAACTGCAAAGTTTGATATTAATAGAGTTAGAGGGAGAGTTTTATAATTATAAAATATTCTATAAAATTTTAAAATATTGTATGGTTATTTTATATGAGGAAATAAAGAGGTGAAATTATTAAAAAATTATTATTTCTCTTATTTTTACTCCTATTTTTACCTTATGGATCTTCTTTATCTATTGGAGATTTAAAGATAGACAATGAAAGTTTAGAAGCTTCAAAAACCTTTACAATTGAGAAAAGTGAAAATTTAGAATATTTTATCAGTTTCCAACATTATGGGACAAGGACCAAGGATATTACTTATGGAGTCTATTTAAATGGAGAATTAATTTATTCAATAAAGCCCGTGCATATAAAAAATAAGCCATATCCAGTAGTTAAAATTAATGTATCTAAACTATTAAAAAATGGTTCTAACACTATAACCTTAAAGTTAGAGAAAGGAGATATTAAAGGAGGTTACTATAAGTTAAATGACATATCCTTAGAAGTTAAAGCCTCAGCTCCTATTCCTATATTGGCTATAGCTTTAGTTTCATTAGTTGTTCCTCTTTTAGTGGTGAGACAATGAAATCTCTTAAAATACTAATTCTTATTTTTATTTTGTTATCTGGTTGTTTATCCTTTCATTCTTCTAAAGAATATTATCATGGAAAAGTTGTTAAGGTTGTTGATGGAGATACAATTTATGTTAATGTCAATGGTTCCCTTTGGAAAATTAGGTTACTTGGAGTAGATTGCCCAGAGATTCATAAAAAGAATAATCCTTATGAGTATAAGATTGATGGGAAATATATAACAAACCTGACCTACCTTTATATATGGGGGCTTAAGGCTAAAGAATTTGCTGAGAGAGAGCTTGATCATCATGAAGTGTTAATAGCCTTTGATCCTGAAGCTCCAAAGGAGGATAGATATGGAAGATACTTAGCCTACATTTACATAAATAAGTCTGGAAAATTAATTAATTTTAATGAAGAGCTTTTAAAATATGGATATGCAAGGGTATATATTTCAAAATTTACTTTACTGCATAAGTTCTTAGAGTTGGAGAAAGAGGCTAAAAGGGAGAGGAGAGGGATGTGGAATTATGAAAACACATGAAAAACTTTTACTAAGTCTAAGTAGCTTAAGAAGCTTTTCCTTAGAGCTTAAGAGAGCTATGCAAGAGTTTAATCTATCTTTAAAAGAGTTATCTGAACTCTCTGGGATTCCATATAGTACATTACATAAAATTATAAAAGGTAGAGACTTTAGGGTTTCAACACTAATTAAGATAGTTAATACTTTCAAAAAACTTGAAACTGTTGAAGAGCCATTTATTGCTGTAATTGCTGCAAGGCCAGTATTAAATAAGATAACTCCAAGAAAACTAACCATAAATGGAGAGGAATTTTTAATTAAAGAGTATCCTGCAAACACCTTAGAAGAGTGTATCATCTCAGCTATAAAGGCTGAGAAAGAGGGAGCTAAGGGAATAGTTTGTGCTCCAATAGTTAGCTCAACCATTGAGAAGGTTGTTAGCTTACCTGTAGCTGTAGTTATCCCTGAAGAAAAAGCTTTCTTAACAGCTCTTGAGATATTAGCTAAAAAAATAAAAGAGGTTTAAATTATGAATATTTTGAGAGGGAAAAGGTTAAAGGAGGTTAAGGAGGAAGTAGCAAGATATACAACAAGCTTAAGCTTTGATAAAGAAATTTTTGAGTCAGATATACTTTGTGACATTGCTCACACCTTTATGTTGTATAAGGTTGGAATTCTTAAAGAAGATGAGGCTAAGAAGATAATAGAAGGTTTAAAAGAGATCTATAAGAAGGGATATGAAAATCTAAACTTGGATCCTTCTTTAGATGACATACATATGGTTATTGAGAATGAGCTTCATAAATTAGTTGGAGATGTAGCTGGAAAAATGCATACAGGGAGAAGTAGGAATGATCAAGTAGCTACAGACTTGAGATTAGCTTTAAGAGAGAAATTATTGGAGATCTTAGAATTATTATTAAGGATGCTAAAAGACTTAACAGAAAAAGCTGAGGAGTATAAAGATGTAGTAACTGTTGGTTATACACACTTACAACATGCTCAACCTATCACTTATGGTCATCTATTGTTAAGTTATGTCTCCTCCATATTAAGAGATGTTGAAAGACTATTAGATTGTTATAAGAGGGTTAACATCTCTCCACTTGGCTGTGGAGCTTTAGCCACAACAGGGTTTAAAATTGATAGGGAATTAACTAAAGAGCTTTTAGGCTTTGATGACTTAATAAAAAATTCAATAGATGGAGTGGCTACAAGAGACTTTATATTAGAAACTCTCTCATCTCTATCAATTTTGGGAACTAACTTATCTAAGATCTGTGAAGAGCTCATCTTATTTTCAACCTATGAATTTAATACTATTGAGATAGCTGATGAATACTGCTCAACCTCTTCCATCATGCCACAAAAGAAAAATCCTGATGTTGCTGAGATAGCAAGGGCTAAGCTAAGCTCAATCAATGGAAACTTGGTTACTGCTTTAACCATCTTAAAAGCTCTACCAAATGCCTACAATAGAGATTTACAGGAACTTACTCCCTATTTATGGGACTCTATTTATAAAATGAGAGATACTATAAAGATGGTTCATGGTATGTTAAAAACTCTAAAAATTAATAAGGAGAGGATGGAAGAGTTAGCTAAGAGTAACTACTCAACAGCCACAGAGTTGGCTGACACTTTAGTTAGAGAAACTGGAATTTCCTTTAGAAAGGCACATAATATAGTTGGAGAAATAGTAAGGAAGAGTATTGAAGAAAAGAGAGATATCATAGAAGTGGCTAAGGAAGTTTTAAGACATTATCAATTAGAAGTTTCAGAAGATTCTTTAAAGAAGGCTTTAGATGTTCATGAAAATGTTAAGCTTAGAGGCATTATAGGAGGACCAGCTCCTAAGGAGGTTGAAGAAAGGGCTAAGGAGTTTAAAGAAATTATTGAAAAGTATAAAGAAGAAGTTGAAGAGAAAAAAGAGAAAATTGAAAAAGTTAAGGAAAATTTATTAAATATTTTTAGTAGATAATGCTTAAATAATAAATATATAGAAAATTAACATTTATAAGTTAAATATTTAAAAGGGTTATAAAGTTCATGGATGTGATAGTATGGTAAAGAAAATTGTAATATTTTACATTTTTTTAATTTTAGGATTAAATGTAATTTATGCTGAATACTTAGAAGATATTCTAAAGGATAATGTAAAAATTAATGGAGATCTTGAGGGTAATGTTTATGGAAAAGTTACAGGTTTTGGAGTTAATTTAGATATAAATACAAAGATACCGCAAGGATTTTTAAATGGTGAAATTAAAAATGGTAAAATTTCATTAAATATCAAAGGAAACGTTTTGGGTAATATAGTTGGGGATTTTCCATTAATTGGATATAAAAATATAAACTTAAAAGATGCTAAATTTGTAGGGTCTATTGACGGAACTATAAATAATGGAAATATAATTGGAACTTTTAATGGAGAAATTGTTGGGAAAGTAGGAAGCTTTGATTTTAATGAAGTTATCTCTGGAGAATTTAATGGATATATAAGTGGTAACACTATTAAAGGAAGCTATAAAGGTAAAATTTCTGGAATAGTAAATGGAGACTGTTCAGGAAATGTAGAATTTAAGATTGTTTCTTTAAATATAAACAAAGAAGAAATAGATACAAAAGAGAATGGTGACATTAAAGAGGCAAGTACAAAGGAAGCTAAAGACATTAAAAAAATAGATACAAAGGATCTAAAAAAATATTTTATAAATAGAGCCGAAATTGTTGCTGGTAAAGGAATAGATTTAAAATTTGGATATGAGTTAAAAAAATATGATCTAACATTAATTTCAAAAAATATAGAAATAACAAAAGACACTATCCTAATCGGAGGGCCAGTGGCAAACCCATTAACCAAGAAGTTAATGGATAAGTTCCCGGTTAAAGTAACTAATGAATATCCAGGAAAGAATAAAGGAGTTATTGAAATGATTAAGTTGAATGTTAAGGTCTCCGATAACATTTACAAAGAAGTTAAAGTTCTACTCTTAGCTGGTTCAGACAGATGGGGAACTAAAGCCGCTGTAGAGTACTTTAAAACCTTAGATTACATTCCAGAAGAACCAATCTTCGTAGAATGGAAAGACGGAAAGGCTGTTAGAATAGAGAAGCCTTAAGGATTTTTCTTTTTTTAATCTTATTTGTTCTTTAATACTTGTTTTAAGTTATATAACTTGGTTGAACTTTTAAAATAAAACTATAAAAAGCATAAAAATATAAAAACTAAAAGGGGTAGATGATGACGTTTATCCCCGGCTGATTGATGATGAGTAGCAAGCCGGCTGATACCCCTCTTTTAATAAAAAATAAAAAAGTAAAATTAGAATTTTTCACATCTTAGCTCAAAGTATTTTCTTGGATGTGAACAGGAAGGACACTCTTCTGGTGGCTCATTGGCTTTATGTACATAGCCACACTTCATACATACCCATTCAACTTCTTCATCTTTCTTATATATTTTTCCTTCTTCTAAGGCTTTTAAGATAGCTTCATATCTCTCCTTATGATGCTTTTCAGCTATTGCTATAGCTCTCAATCTATCAGCAATTTCTTTAAGACCTTCTTTTTCTGCTATCTCAGCAAATTCTGGATACATGCTTTCATATTCATAAGATTCTCCTTCAATAGCAGCTTTAAGGTTCTCTTTAGTATCTCCTAAAACTATTGGAACCTCAACCTCTATTTTTATAGGCTCATCTATATTATACTTCTTTTTTAGTTCAGTAGCTAAGTAGTAAAGCCATTTAGCATGCTCTCTTTCATTTTCAGCAGTTAGTAAGAATATCTCAGCTATCTTCTCATAACCTTCTTGCTTGGCAATCTTGGCAAAGCATGTATATCTATTTCTTGCCATACTTTCTCCAACATAGGCCTTAGCTAAGTTTATTAAAGTTTCTTTCATTCTCTCACCTTTAAATTCTTCTTTTGTCTAATCTTGCAACTAACTTAGGGTCATAACCTTGACAGCCACACTCTGGAGTGTAGCAAGTGACATCATAGAAGGTACAAACTTCTCCACAGCTTGGACATCTCTCTGGAGGCTTGTCAGCTTCAAATAGATAACCACAGTTAGAGCATTTCCACCATGTCATAGAGATCACTTCTACTCTATTTTAACCTCTTTCTTAAACTCCCAAATTCCATGTAGGTTACATCTCATTAAAGCCCTTAAGGTAAAGGACTTATGCCCCTTAGATGGAGCCTTAACAACAAACTTAACCTCTGGCTTAACAAATTGGGTAAAGTCAGCTCTTGCTAAGTAGATATCTGACATGTAAAGCTCTACCCACTGGATATAGTGAGAATCCTCTATTGGGTGTGGATAACCAGTTTTTATAGTAACTTCAAAAAACTCATCTGGCTTAACTGTGTCTGGACATTCAATAAATGGAGTATGCTTTCTCTCAAACTCTGTTCCTTCTTTCATCCTATTTATACCACAGAAATAATTCATAGTTAAACACCTTCTCCTAATTTAAGGGCAAAGTCATAAATCTTTTTTAGATCTTCTTCTTTTGGAACAAATCTGACTTTTAAGCAACTATCTTCAATAATCTTAAAGTTTAATTTCTTGAAGACCTCTTTTATTTCCTCAGTAGCCATCTCCATCCAACCATAGGAGCCAAAGGCCACTCCTATTTTCCCCTCTGGCCTTAACCCTTTCATGTAGTTTAAAAACTTAGCTATGGTTGGTAGGCAACCTTGATTTAATGTAGATGAGCCAACTAAAACATACTTAGCATCTAAGATCTCTCTCATTATTACATTTATAGGAGTTTCTGAAACTTTATATATTAGAGTTTTAACTCCAGTATCTATTAAACCATCAGCAAGAGCATAGGCCATACTTTTGGTTGAGTTATACATGGTGTCATAAACAATAACTGCCTTATTCTCAACCTTATCATTGGCCCAATCAAGATACTTCTTTATAATCTCTTCTTTCTTTTCCTTCCAAATAACACCATGTGAAGGGCAAATAAGCTCTATCTCTAAGTCTTTTATATTCTCTATAGCACTTGGAATTAGCTTTCTATATGGCATAAGTATATTTGCAAAGTATTCCTTTGCATATTCAATAACTTCATCTATTTCATAATCATATCTCTCAGAGCTTGCTAAGTGCTGGCCAAAGGCATCATTTGAGAATAATATCTTTTCCTCTTTATAATAAACAATCATATTGTCAGGCCAGTGGAGCATTGGAGTTTTTATAAACTTTAAAGTACTTTCTCCAATTGAAAGCTCTTCTCCATTATCTACAATAAGGAAATCCCAATCCTTTACATTATAGTGTAAGGATAAATGCTCCTTTCCTTTATCATTGGTTATTATTGTAGCTCCACTAATCTCTATGAGCTTCTCTAAGCTTCCACTGTGATCTTTTTCAACATGATTTACTACTATGTAATCAATGTCTTTAGGATCAATAATTCTATTAATCCCATTTATTAGCTGAGCAAATAAATACTCTTTAGCAGTATCAATTAAGATATTTTCTTTCCCTTTAATTAAGTAGGAGTTATATGTTGATCCAGAGAGTGTAGTATAACCATGAAAATCTCTAATATCCCAATCTATAACTCCTACCCAATAAACATTATTTTTTATTTTCATGTTATTTCCCTAAAATTATTATAATTCAATAACTCTATAACCTTCATCTAAGTATTTCTTTAAACTTATATGGCCAAATAAGTCATTCTCTAACTCTAATTTTCCTTTTATTTCATCCTTTATCTTAAACATGTCAGAGCAAGCTTCACAAACTACAAAGTTCTCTTTTAGCTTCTCAAAATGATTTTTTAATGGATGGTTTTCACTTAATAAATCTTTTGCCCAATTTACAGCCTCACCTTCTAATAAGATTTTTACTTCATCTCCTTTCTCTTTCATCTCATTGGCAAAGAGTAAGGTGTGGAACATTATAGGCATATTTGGCTTACCTTCCTTCTGATAGCTAAATATTAAAAAAGCTACTTTCATCTTACCACCTTAAAACTCAACATATTCATCTAATGGCTCAAATGATTCTTTTCCAACTTTTCCTCTACATATTGGGCAAATCCAATCCTCTGGAAGCTCTTCAAATGGTGTCTTTGGAGGAATATTTTGGCTTGGATCACCCTTTAGAGGATCATAAACCCAGCCACAAACTCTACACTTATATTTTCTATATTTTTTCTTCCCCTCCTTACCAACTAATTTAATTTCTACCATATTCGCACCTATAACTATTTGGATATTAAAAAATATAAAAAAATATAATTAGGATTATTCTAACTTCTTGTAGCAGAGCCACCAATCTAAGCACTTGATCTCTCCTTTCTCACAGGCTTTCTTTCTCTCTTCAATCTCTTTTATTGAAGATGCTGGTGGGATGATAACAGCTCCTTCTTCTGGGAAGTCATTCTCAGGCCAATTTGCTGGAGTAGCCACTCCATACTTGTCAGAAGTTTGTAAAGCTTTAACTAACCTTACTATTTCATCTAAGTTTCTACCAACCTCTTGAGGATAGTAGATGATAGCTCTAATAATTCCCTTGTCATCAACAACAAATACAGCTCTAACTGTATTGCTTCCCTTGAATGGGCTAATCATTCCTAACATTTCAGCTAATTCTCCTCTGTCATCAGCAATAACTGGGAATTCTATCTTAACTCCTAATTTTTCCTCTATCCATTCAATCCACTTTAAGTGGCTAAATACTTGGTCAATACTTAAACCAATTAATTCACAGTTCATTTCTCTAAATTGATCGTATCTCTTTTGGAAGCCTATAAACTCAGTTGTACAAACTGGAGTAAAATCTGCCGGGTGGCTGAAGAGGACAAACCACTTCCCTTTATAATGGTCTGGTAACTTAATAACTCCATGGGTAGTTTTAACCTCTACCTCTGGAAACTTGTCCCCAATTACTGGTAATCCACAGTAGTTTTCTTCTCCACACATTTTACTCTCCTTCTTCTTTTTTTATTAAGCATTTATTAGCTAATTTTTTAATGAGGTCATCAACATCTTTTATAGGGAAGTCATTGTCAGTTAATAATTTAACCAACTCATTAGCCTCTATTTCTCCACAAGGTAGGGAAACTTGGCATGGTAAAGCATTGGCTAACTCAACCCTACTCTTTATTGGGAATACATCTTTATCTTTAAAGTACTCATAAAGTCTTAGCTTAAACTCTTGAATGTCTCTTAAAGCTTCATAGAGAGGATGGTTAGTTGTAATCATCTTCTCACTCACCTAATTTCCTAAATGCACTCTTGCCTAAGCCACACTGAGGGCATCTAAAGTCTTCAGGAAGCTCTTCCCATTTAGTTCCTGGCTCTATTCCTTGCTCAGGTAAGCCTTTCTCTTCATCATAGATCCAGCCACACATACATTGATACCTTGCCAACCTTCCACCAGAATTAAAGATTTTTTAATATTCTAACAGCCTTCATAAATGCAGGCATTCCACTGGTTAATAAAACCACCTTAAGAACATCCATAATTTCATCTTTAGTTATTCCAAGCTCTTTCATCCCACTTCTCATTTGCTTTTCAGTTGCCTTTTCATCACACTTTGCAGCAGTTATAGCTATAGCAACTAACTTTAGAGTTTTATAGTCAAGAGCCTTCCCAGTGTAAGCAACTTCATTTAATTGAACTATAGTATCATAGAGCTCTTTATAGTTCTCTTTGATGTATTTTATCCCTTCTCCATAGAAAACTTCATTCTTCATAAAAAATTCACCAAGATTTTCTCATAATTTATTTGTGAAATTCATAACTATAAATAGTTATTGGTTTGTTTTAAGGAAAATAGTTTTTAAATAGCTTAAAAAATAGAATAATAAGTTTATAAATTAATGTTCCAAATTAGTACTTTTCACTTCACCAAATAGTTTTTTAGCTAAAATTCCTGCCCAAGAGGCTTCTAAGATGACACTTAACAGTATTGTTAAAAATGTAGCTACTAATATTATCCCTGACAAGTCTGTAGGAGATATATACTTAGTAACAAACTCAGGCAATAGGTTAGCATGTTTCTTAATTAATATACTTACAGTAACTCCCAAAGCAGCTGGAACTACCCCCCTTGGTCCTTCTAAGGCAAAGTAGATAAGCTCTTTTAAGCTATGTTTAGACTTTATTAGTCCTAAGAAAACTCCAATAGGTCTGGCTAAGAAGATTGAGCCAAGGGCTATAATTAGCCCAGGAACAAAATATTTTAACAATAACTCTAAGTGTAAACAGGCTCCTAAGAAAACAAAGATTAACATCCTTGCCAACAGTGAGAGGTCATCACAGAAATTAACCACATATCTATAGTCTTCTTCATTCTCAACCCTTCTAAATAATGAGTCTCCCAAGTATAAAGCCATAATAGCAACAGCCATATATCCACTAATCCCATAACCTATTAAATTTGGTAGTAAATAATCTCCTATATAGACAAGTAGCATTCCTCCTCCAATAACCAGAGGGGCTACATATTCATGAAACTTAGCATGGGTTATAATTTCTTCATAAACCTTAGCTAATAAAATCCCTGCTATTATTGCTCCACCAGCAAGAACTATAAAGTCTATAACAGGGTTCTTAGCTGGGTAGAGATTCAAGATCCCTAACATCACTGAAGTGGCTACAATTCCTAAGGGATCATTGAAGATACTTTCAGCTTCTAAGATTATAGCTAATTTAGGATCAATCTTAACCTTGGAGAATACTGGAATTAGTGTAGCTGGGTCAGTGGCACAAGTGATAGCTCCAAAGAGATAGCCAGCAGGATTTTGTAGAGGAAGGCCAAGAACTAAGTTAAAGATGACACCAGAAACTATTAAAGTGACTATTAAAGTAATAAGATCTAACCTAATTACTGTAGGTAAAACCTTCCTTAAAAGTGAAATTCTCATTGTAAAAGAACCACCTAAGAGAATGAAAATTAAACCAATTGGCCCAGCATATTCAAAAATATTAGAGGCTTGTTCTGGAGTTATAATTTGAAAAATAGGCCCAATTAATAAACCTAAAAGTAAGAACAATGGAATATCTGGAATTTTGAAATTTTCAGCAGCTTTAGCTATAAATGCCCCTAAAACAAGGGCTAAGCCAATTAAGCCAATGGCTATTATACTTTCCATGCTCTCACACCAAAAAATAAAGTTTTAAATTGAAATGGGGTTATGATATATATAATTTTTCAAAATATATTTTTGGGTTCAAATATGGAACATAAAGAATTAAAAGATATTAGGAAGAGGATTGATGAGATAGATAAAAAAATCTTAGAACTTGTTGCTGAGAGGAATAGATTGGCTAAGAATGTTGCAGAAATTAAAGTTAAGAACAATATTCCAATAGATGACAAGGAGAGAGAAAAATATATATATGAAAGGATAAAAAATCTCTGTAATCATTATAATATAGACCCTAATTTTGGGCTAAAGCTATTTAAGTTGTTGATTGAACATAACAAAGAACTCCAAAGAAAATACATAGAAACACTTAAAAAATAAAAATTAGGTGAGAAGATGGGTAGGGTAAGACAGGCATTTATAAAGAGAGCAGCTTTAGAGCTAATAAAGAAGTATAAGGATTTATTCACAACTGACTTTGAGACAAACAAGAGGTTGGTTGAGGAAGTAGCTCAGATATCAACAAAGAGGCTAAGAAATAGAATAGCTGGTTATATAACCCACAAGATGAGGCAATTAAATAGACATTAAGAGGGAAAATCCATGTTTGAAGGAGTTTATCCAGCCATTATTACCCCATTTAAGGCTGGAGAAATTGACTATGATGGGTTGAGAGAGAATATTAATTTTTTAATAGAGAATGGGGTTGATGGCTTAGTTGTTGTTGGAACCACTGGAGAGAGCCCAACATTGAGCCATGAAGAGCATAAAAAGGTTATAGAGAAGGCTGTTGAATTTGTTGATGGTAGAGTTAAGGTTATAGCTGGAGCAGGATCAAATAGCACAAGAGAAGCTATAGAGCTTTCAGTTTTTGCTGAAGATGTTGGAGCTGATGCTGTTTTATCAATAACCCCTTACTATAACAAGCCAACACAGGAAGGGTTAAAGAGACACTATAGTGAGATAGCAAAATCTATAAATATTCCAATTGTTATATATAATCTTCCCTCAAGAACTGGAGTAAACATAGAGATAAAAACCCTAAAAGAGCTATCTGAGGAGTTTAGTAACATAGTGGCTATAAAAGAGGCTAATCCAGATTTATCAAGGGTTTCAGAAACCATATTAAATACTAACTTAACGGTTCTCTCTGGGAATGATGAGCTAACCCTTCCTATCTTAGCCCTTGGTGGGAAAGGGGTTATAAGTGTTGTAGCCAATATCATGCCAAAGGAAATGGTTGAGTTGGTTAGATCAGCTCTAAATGGAGATTTTGAAAGAGCAAGGGAGTTACATTATAAGCTTTACCCACTGATGAAAGTCTTGTTTATTGAAACTAACCCTATCCCTGTAAAGACTGCCTTAAACCTCTTAGGAAGGCCTGCTGGAGAGTTAAGGCTTCCATTATGTGAGATGAGTGAAGAGCATAGGAGAGAGTTAGAGAAGGTTTTAAAAGATTTAAATTTATTGTGAGAGATATGGAGGAGAAGATAAAAAAGGAAGCTATGGAGATCATTGAAAAGTTTAGCTCCATCTTGGAGAAGTATAATTTAGATGAGGAAGAAAGCTTATACATTATTGACAAAAGAAATGTTTTAAGGGAAGATGAAGCTAAGAATCCAGAGTTTAGAGAGAAATTTTTAAAATTGGCTCCTAAAACAAAAGATGGCTATGTGGTAGTTGAAAAAGGAAGTTGGGTTAAGTAGAAAAATTTTATATAGAGCTTAAATAATATCTTCCCTAAAAAAATTTGAAGAGGGTGAGAACATAAAGAGATCAAGTAGAAGATGGAAAAAGAAGGGAAGAATGAGATGGAAGTGGTACAAGAAGAGGTTAAGAAGGTTGAAGAGAGAAAGAAGAAGAGCAAGAAGCTAAATTCTTTTATTTAAATTTTTTGTGAGAGTATGGAGATAGAGGTTAAGGCTAAGATAGATGATAAAGAGAGAGTGGTTAAAGCTCTTTTATCCTTAGGCTTCACATTCTTAAGAAAGGAGTTTCATGAGGACATTTATTTTAATGGGATTGACAGAGATTTTAAAGAGACTGATGAAGCTTTAAGGGTTAGAGATAGTAATGGAAAATACTTCTTAACTTACAAAGGGCCAAAGTTAGATAAGATATCAAAGAGCAGGGAAGAGATTGAAGTTGAAGTTAAGGATAAGGAGAAGATGATAAAGATCTTAGAAAAATTAGGCTTTAAAAAGGTCAGAGTTATTAAAAAAGTTAGAGAGGTTTATAAGCTTAATGACATTACAGCCTGTATAGATGAGGTTGAAGGCTTAGGACTTTTCTTAGAGTTAGAGAAAGAGGGAAGCTTAGAAGATGTAGAGAAACTTTTAAATATTTTGGATAAGTTAAATTTAAGAAATAATATTATTAGAAAGTCTTACTTAGAGTTGTTAGAGGAAGGGATAAAATGAAGCTAACAAAAAAACAGATATTGGCTATTTTTGTGGCTATAGCCATGTTATTATCAGTTGTTCCAATCTTTCTTATAGGTTTACACTAAAAAAGATTTATAGATATAGGTGAGCAGGCACCTCCTTAAACTCCTTCTTAGCCTTCTTTAATGCCCATTCTAAGTCTTCTTTACTAACATATTCTCTATCTTCTAAAATAGCTCTATGTAAAGCTGGCTTTAAGAGCTTCTCTTTAATATCTCTTCCACTGAATCCTTTAGTTTTTTCAACAAACTCTTTTAAATTAGCTTTAACAGGAAGAGGCATTTTTTTCACATAAAGCTCCATAATCTTTAATCTTTCTTCATCATTTGGTAATTTAAACTCTATCTCTTCCTCAAATCTACTTCTTATAGCTGAGTCTAACATAGCTGGGTTGTTAGTAGCTGCTATGGTAACAACTCCCTTATTCTCCTTAATCCCATCTAACTCTGTTAATAGTGCATTAACAACCTCAGCCACATCTCCCCTTAAGGATTGATACTCCCTACTTAATCCAATAGCATCAAGCTCATCTATAAATATTATACAAGGAGCACTCTCTGAAGCTTTTTTATAGAGCTCTCTTATCATCTTTGCAGAGTCTCCTACATGCTCTCCTATTAGTTCAGGAGCCTTAACCATAATAAATGAAGAATCTGTTTCAGTAGCTAAAGCCCTTGCCATCATGGTTTTTCCAGTCCCTGGTGGGCCATAGAAGAGAACATTCTTAGGAGCCCACTCTCCAAATAATTCGGGATTCTGTAAATACTTCATAATAATTTTACATTTCTTTTTAGCATCCTCTTGTCCTATAATTTCATCAAATCTTGCCTTTTTAAATTTTGTTTTAATTACCTTTGTAGGCTTCTGTAATTTGAAGACAGTTTCATTAGTTATCATTCCTCCTTCCTTTGGGAAAACAGACACTACTTTAAAGGCATAGTCTGGTAAAATAGAGTTGTCAAATAAATAGTCCCCTTTCTTAACAATCTCTCCATGCCACTGGTCTCTTGCATAGATGGTGAAAAGAATAGGATCATCAGTTGTAACCTTAACAGGTTCAGAGCTAACCTTTATAGGAAAACCAACAGGCTCTAAAACAACATACTTAACTGATGGGATTGTATTGTCAATAATTGTAGCAGAAGAGAATAGCTTTTTAGTGGTAATTGGAAGCTTTGCCATGATAATCACCATGGAAAAATAATTTAGTTAGGAATATTCCATTTGTTAGAAGTAGTATATAAATTTTTATCATGATTGATCATGAAAAATAAAGGCAATCTTTAATGATTTTTCATGATAAAAATTTATCATGATTTTTCATGAGCAAAAAGTAATAAATATAACTTTTTTGAAAATAATAAGTAGATTCTGAGCTTACAAGGAGGTGAGATATATGAATGTTATAAAAGATATTGGAAGAAGCTTTACAGGAAATAGTATTTCTAAGATCTTAGGTTACTTCTTAGCCTTTCTCATTGTTCTTACTGTTCTCTCAATAATCTTCTCATAAACTATTCATATTTTTCATAGGTTTCAAATACTGAATTACAATATTCAACTGCTTTCTCATGATCTCCTAATTTTTCATAGCACAAAGCCAACCCTATTTTAGCCTCTATATGATTTTTATTAATTTCTAAAACTTTTTTGAAGTATTCTATAGCTTTTTCAAATCTTTTGAGTTTCATATAGAGGATTCCAGCTAAAAATAAAGCTGTAGTATCTTTTGGATTTATGGAGAGTATTTTTTTAATGGTTATGAGTGCTTCATCAACCCCTCCAGTTGCAACCAACCACCTAATTTTATGAAGGTTGGCAAAATAATCATTTGGTGAAAGTTTTAAAATCTTATTTAGGCATTCTAATGCCTCATCATATCTTCCTAAATTCATAAGAGCATAGTATTTGCCCATAAGAGCCTCAACAGATTCATAATAGTTTAGTGATTTATCAAAAGCTTCTATAGCTTCTCTAAACCTGCCTAACTTATTTAAAATCTTCCCCTTAAAGTTCCAAATTAAGGAAGATTCATGTCCATTTTCTATGATAGTGTTTAGATCAGAGAGACATTCCTCATATCTACCTAAGTTTTTTAAAATAAGTGCTCTAAATAAATAATAAATATAATTACCCTCATCTTTATCTATTAATTCATTTAGTTTTTTTAAACATTCTTCTAAATCACTACAAGAATTTAATAATTCACTAAAATCCATAATCCACCCCCATCACAAGAAAATTAAATAATATATTTTTTATAATATTGAATACCACATTTAGTTATTGCACAATATAAAATTTACCCATATTAGATTTGGTGAAATAGATGATTAACAAGGCTGTTATCCCTGTAGCTGGATTTGGGACAAGGCTGTTACCAATAACCAAAGCTCAGCCTAAAGAGATGTTGCCAGTTGTCAATAAGCCAATAGTTCAGTATGTGGTTGAGGATCTTGTAGAGGCTGGAGTTAAAAATATTTTATTTGTTACTGGGAAAGGGAAGCAAGCTATTGAGAATCATTTTGATGCCAATTATGAGTTAGAGTGTAAGTTAGAGAAAAGTGGAAAGTTGGATAAGCTTGAAGAGCTTAAAAGAATAAACAACTTAGGAAATATATTCTATGTTAGACAGAAGGAGCCAAGAGGTTTAGGAGACGCTATACTACATGGAGAAAGCTTTGTTGGGGATGAGTATTTTATAGCCATGGTTGGAGATACAATTTACTCAAAAAATATAGTTAAAGATCTAATAAAGGCTTATGAAAAATATAACTGCTCTATCATAGCCTTGGAGAGAGTTCCTAAGGAAGAGGTTTATAAGTATGGAGTTATAGATGGAGAGGAAATAGAGAAAGGAGTTTATAAGATAAATAACATGGTTGAAAAGCCAAAGGTTGAGGAGGCTCCATCAAATTTAATAATAACTGGAGCCTATCTTTTTTCTCCAAAGATATTTAAGAAAATTAAAGAAACTAAACCAGGAAGAGGAGGGGAGATACAGATAACTGATGCTATGAACCTACTATTAAAGGAAGAGGAGATAATAGGGATTGAAATTAACTGTAAAAGATATGACATTGGAGATCCATTAGGTTGGTTAAAAGCTAATATAGAGATAGGAATTGAGATGTTCCCAGAGTTAAAAGAATTTTTAAAAGAGCTAATAAAGTGAGGTTTCCATATATGGATATAGCCATTATATTAGGCCTATTAGTAGCTTTATTTTATGGCATTGGAACCTTCTTTGCAAAAATAGTTTGTGAAAAGGATCCTATATTCCAGTGGGTAGTTGTAAATATTATTGGAATAATTTTAACTCTTATTATTTTTTTAAAATTTAGAAATTTTTCAATAGATAGCCCAAAAATTATTATCTATTCTATAGTTGCTGCTCTCTTTGTAGTCTTAGGCTCTCTAATTTTATACTATGCCCTATACAAAGGAAAGGCCAGCATTGTAGTCCCTTTATCTTCAATTGGCCCAGCTATAACAGTTGTTCTCTCTTTAATATTCTTGAAGGAAACCCTATCTATAAATCAAGTTCTTGGCATCATATTAATATTGATAGGCATCTTCTTACTATCTATTCATTAGACAAGCCTAAGACATACTTTTTAGCTCCCTGTATTCCAAGTTGTAATTTTATAGCCTTTATTAACTCATAGACTTCCTCAACACTCTCAGCATTTTCTAAAGCTTCTTTAAACTTCTCTCTTTTACTTGGTTCCACTAAGCTTATCAAGTATTCAACTGTTGCAAATAATTCTATAAACTTTCTCTCTTTATTCATCATACTTTCAAGCTCAGATAAAAGCTCATTTACACTAACCACACTCTCACCTCAAAAATATAAGGAATTTAAATAATAATTCAATTATAACCCTATATAATCATTTTGAGGTGAGAGTTATGTATCTAATAACAACAGCCTTAGCCTATACAAATGGCCCCTTACACTTAGGGCATGTGAGATCAACCTATATACCAGCAGATATTTTATACAAATATTTAAAACTTAGAGGAGAAGAGGTTATCCATGTTGGAGGGACAGACAACCATGGAGTTCCTATTCTATTAAGGGCTGAAAAAGAGGGGAAGAAGCCAGAGGAAATAGTTGAATACTATCATAAAAGAATTAAAGAAGACCTTGACTCATTAGGGATAGAGTTTGATGTGTTTGGGAAAACACATAGTGAGATACACATAAAGACAGCTCAGGAATTCTATTTAAAGTTGGTTGAGAATGGCTACATTTATGAAAAAGAGATAGAACAATTTTACTGTGAAAATTGTAAAAAGTTTTTACCAGATAGATATGTTGAAGGCCTCTGTCCTTACTGTGGAGGAGAAGCAAGAGGAGACCATTGTGAAAGTTGTGGAAGACACTTAGAGCCTTTTGAGTTGAGAGAGCCTTACTGTGTCATCTGTGGAAGCAAAAATTTAAAGGTAAAGAAGAGTATTCATTACTTTTTTAAGCTGAGTGCTTTAAAGGAGGAGCTTGAAAATTATATTAAAAATGCTAAAGAGATGCCTGAGCATGTGAAAAACTTAGCCTTAAACTGGATTAAAGAGCTTCATGATTGGGATATTTCAAGAGATATCCCTTGGGGAGTTCCTATTCCAGGAACTGATAAGGTTATGTATGTCTGGTTGGAGGCTCCTATTGGTTATATATCCTTCACTAAAATGTTGGGAGAGGAGTATTATAAAAAATATTGGTTAAATAAAGACTCTAAAATTTACCACTTTATTGGGAAAGATATTACTGTCCATCATGCTGTATTCTGGCCAGGAATGTTAATAGCTCACTCCTCTTACAACCTACCAAGTGCTGTTATCAGTGGGGGTTACCTAACCTTAGAAGGAAAAAAGATGAGTACAAGTAAGGGATGGGTAATTTGGATTAAGGACTTTGTTGAAAAGTTTGACAGTGACTATTTAAGATACTACTTAGTGATGGCTGCTCCTCTTTTCAAGGATTGTGACTTCTCACTTGAAGAGTTTCAGAAGAAGGTAAATAATGAGCTAATTAATATCATTGGAAACTTCACCCATAGGGTCTTAACTTTCACATACAGGAAATGTAAAAAGGTTCCTTTGGTTGAGATAGAGGAGAGTGAAATTTTAAAGTTGATTGATGAAACTGTTGAAGAGTATGATAAATTAATTAGAGAGTTTAAGTTTAGGGATGCTTTAAATAAAGTTCTACACCTTGCTATAAAAGGAAATGAATACTTCCAGAAGGAGGAGCCATGGAATATTAAAGATGAGGAGAAGTTAAAAGAAGTTCTATACTTAAGTTGTAAGTTGGTTAAAGCTATCTCCTACCTATTATATCCTTACATGCCTAATAAATCAAGAGAGCTCTTAAATATTATGAATGAAGAGCTTGATTTAGAGCTTAGAGGTAGAGAGTTGAAAAAGCCTAAAATAGTATTTAAAAAGATAGAGGATAAAGATATTGAAGAATTTAGAAACAAATATTTAAAAGAAGGTGAGAAAGTGGAAGAGATTGATATAAGTTACTTGGAAAAGATAGACTTGAGGGTTGGGAAAATAGTTGAGGCTGAAGATATAAAGAAGTCTAAGAAGTTGTTAAAGTTAATTGTTGATTTAGGAGATGATAAGAGACAGATAGTTTCAGGAATTAAAGAGTTCTACAAGCCAGAAGATCTTATAGGAAAAAAGGTTATAGTTGTTTGTAATTTAAAGCCTGCTAAGCTCTGTGGAGTTCTCTCTGAAGGAATGATCTTAGCTGCTGAAGATGAGAGTGGAGTTAGCTTACTAACAGTAGATAGGGATATAAAAGAGGGAAGTAAGGTTAGATAACTTAAAGATCTCTTGGATCTACCAACTCTCCTTTAACAGCACAGGCTGCTGCTGTGATAGGAGAAGCTAAGTAAATCTCAGCTTCTAAAGAGCCTTGTCTACCTCTAAAGTTTCTGTTTGATGTTGAAACACAAACCTCTCCTGGACCTAAGACTCCATATAGAGAGCCCATACAGGCTGAGCATGATGGGTTAGTTACAACACAGCCATATTTTATAAACTTCTCAATGATTCCCTCTTTTAAAGCTTTTAAATACTCTTCCCTTGATGCTGGAGTTACTATAACCCTTACATCCTCAGCTATGCCTCCATGTTTTTCTATAACATTAATAGCCATTCTTAAGTCTTCAAGTCTTCCATTTGTACAGCTTCCTATAAAGACTTGATCAATTGGCTTCCCAGCAACTTCCCTACACTGTTTAACATTATCTACATTATGAGGACAGGCAAAGACAGGCTCTATTTTATCAGCCTCAATCTCATAAACCTCTGAGAATTCAGCATCTTCATCTCCTTTTATTGGCTTAAACTCTCTTAAAGTTCCATGCTTCTCCATAGCTTCCTTAACATAGTTTATAGTTTTCTCATCAGGCTCAATTATTCCAGTTTTTCCTCCCATCTCTATAGCCATGTTTGTCATTGTCATTCTAGAGGCTATACTCATATTTTTAACAGTTTCTCCTCCAAATTGGCAAGCCTTATATGTAGCCCCATCAACTCCTACCTCTCCTATGATTGAGAGGATAACATCTTTTGAAGTTACATAGGGCTTTAACTCTCCTGTTATGTTGAAATAGATGGTTTCAGGAACCTTAAACCAAAGCTCTCCAGTGGCAAAGACATGGGCCATATCTGTAGAGCCTATTCCAGTGGCAAAGGCTCCAAGGGCTCCATGTGTACAAGTGTGAGAATCTGCTCCAACTAAAACCTCTCCTGGAGCTACATGCCCCTTCTCTGGAAGAACTTGATGACAAACTCCTTCCCTAATGTCATAGAAATACTTTATATTTTGCTCTTTAACAAAGTTTCTCATTAATATGTGGTTTTCTGCAGCTTTTATACTGTCAGCAGGAACTTGATGGTCAAATAAAATAACTATCTTCTCATTGTCCCAAACTTTCTCTATGTTATATTTTTTTAGGGTGTTAACTGTTAAAGGCCCTGTAATGTCATGAACCATAGCTCTATCAATCTTAGCCATCACTATATCTCCAGGAGAAACCTCCTTCTTCCCTGAAGCTCTTGCTAAAATTTTTTCAACTATTGTCATTCCCATTTTTTCACCTCAAAGATTTTAGAAATAATTTAAAATTTGGAGAGGATATATAATTTTTATAGTGAGATTTTATTAACCAACTTAAAGTTATTTTCATCAACAACATGAAGCTCATTGTAGGAGATAATATAGAGATAGTCATCAATATATAAAGCTCTCAGAACCTCTGAGTTATGTACATCAACAAATTTTAAAGATATATTATTATTGTTTATTTTAAAAACATAAGCTTTTTTTCCTACTGGAATAACCAATATTCTTTTCTCCTCATCCCAGAAAAAGGCATGATGCTCATATAAAGCCCTTGACCAAAACTCATCAATTATAAACTTATCAAGCTCTTTAGGGCTACTAAAGTTAGAGACATCATAAAGAGAAATCTTTATCCTACCATTATCCTTTCCAATTCCTATAATCTTATCCTTCCCTATAGGATGTAAATAGGTTGAATAACCCTCAATTTTTAGCTCTCCCAAAATCCTTAAATTCTTCAAATCAACAACATATAAAGGATCTTTCTCTCTGTAAGTTATAATATAGGCTCTATCTTTAACAAATCTAACAGCATATATTCTCTTTCCTTTTGAGATATTCTCAATCTTCCCAACAACTTTTAAATCTTTATCTAAGATGTAAATACTATTTTTTGTCTTCTCCCTCAATCTCCAAATATCTCCTATGGTTGTAGCTATTCTAAAGTATCCTTCATACTCATCCATAGAGAATTGATTAAGAACCTTTCCAGGGATTTTAGTGCTTGCCATACTAAAGTTATTTAAATTAATCTTTAAAATTCCAGTCCCTTCCAACTTTTCTATATTCTCCTCTAAATACTTGTTGAACCCTTTCTCTATCTCTTCCATAAGCCTATTTCTCTCTTCCAAGGGAAGGGATGAGAGATAGCTATTTATTATTTTCCTTATTTGGATATATTTAGGATATGGATCAAAAAGTTTATCCTCATAAACCTCTTTTATCCTCTCAGCAACATCTTTAGGAAAATATTTATCCCTATACTTGTAAATGAAGTTAATATACAACCAATACTCCTTTGGAGCCAAGTAATAGGTGAAGTATAGGTTATTTTTTGACATATACATGTTAGTTTTATATCCAGCAGCTAAGGATATAAGGTTCTTAACCTTCCCAGTTCTTCCATTTATCTTAGAGATTATGTAAGTATAGCTATAATCTAAGTCATAATAGCTTGGGGCCAGTGGGACATAAAGCTTAGCTTTAACATTGTTCCAAACAATAGGATAGTTAAGATTGTGTTTTCTTACAACTAAATAGATATCTCCCTTGTAAAACCTTGAGCTTACATAACTTCCATTCAAGGTTAAGTTCCAGATAAGTTTAGGATCTTTAGGATTTGAGACATTGTAAGCATACATCTCTCTATTTCCAATGATAATTAAGCTCTTATTAAAATAGTATAATTTCCCTCCCTTGGAAATATTGGAGAGAACTGTTAAGTTATTTGGAGGATAGGCTTTTATAATGTAAGTTCTCTCCACTAATGGATATCCAATTTTAAAAATTCTGTAAATTAGTTCCTTTGAGTAATATATATGCTCTCCATCACACTTTACTATGTCAGCTTCATCAACTCCTGGAACTTGGACATTTGTTTTAGAATATCTTTCAGCCTTTACTGTAACACTTTTAACCTCATAAACCTCTTGAAAAGCTTTTATTTTCTTTATTATCTCTTCATTGGCTAAAACTACTTTAAAATCATCTACTTCTTCCTCTGAGTTAAAGCATCCTAATAATAACCCAAAAATTATTAAAATAGGGGCTATTAATTTATTCATAAGCCATCACCAAAAAAAGATTTAGAAAGTATTAAATAAATTTTGTTTGTTAAGTATCTATAAAATTAACCTTCAAAGAGTGAGAATATGATAAGTGTCAATAAAGAGGCTTACAAAGTAGTCCAGAAGATGATAGAAAATAAAGAGCTTTTAAATATAGAGGTTGTTAAGTTAGAAAATGGGGCCACTGTTTTAGACTGTGGAATAAATGCCTTAGGAAGCTGGGAAGCTGGGAAGTTATTTACAAAGGTTTGCTTAGGTGGATTGGCAAAGGTTTCCATCTCTCCATCTCCATGTGAATGTAAGGGGTTAAATTTACCTTATGTTAAGGTTTTAACATCACATCCAGCCATCTCAACCTTAGGCTCTCAAAAGGCTGGATGGGCTATAAAGGTTGATAAATTCTTTGCCATGGGTTCTGGACCAGCAAGAGCTTTAGCTAAGAAGCCAAAGAAAACCTATGAAGAGATAAACTATGAAGATCATGCTGATATAGCCATCTTATGTTTAGAAACTTCAAAGATGCCAGATGAGAAGGTTGCTGACTACATAGCTAAGGAGTGTAATGTAGAGACTGAAAACCTCTATTTATTAGTGGCTCCAACCTCTTCATTGGTTGGCTCTATACAGATAAGTGGTAGAGTTGTTGAAAATGGAACTTACAAGATGTTAGAAGTTTTAGAATTTGATGTTAATAAGGTTAAGTATGCCTCTGGATTGGCTCCAATTGCTCCTATAGTTGGAGATGACTTCACAATGATGGGAGTAACCAATGATATGGTTCTTTATGGAGGAATTACTCATTACTATATAAAAGCTGATGAAAATGATGACTTAGAAAGCTTATGTAAGGCTCTACCATCCTCATCATCAAAAGACTATGGAAAGCCTTTCTTAGAAGTGTTTAAAGCTGCTGACTATGACTTCTATAAAATAGATAAGGGAATGTTTGCTCCAGCTGTTGTTATGATCAATGACATGACAAATGGAAAGGTTTATAAAGCTGGACATGTGAATGTTGAAATCCTTAAGAAGTCTTTAGGCTATGTTGAGCTATATTAAATAGTCAAAGTATTTCTCTAACCAATTAACTACTCCCTTTCTCTCTTTTCCCTCTTTTATTGCTGAAATTATCTCTTCAACTATCTCCTCTGGCTTTTTATTTGTTGTGTCAATCTCATAAACTTTCCCTTTACTCTCACAAAGACAGACATCTAAGATCTCTGCCTGGACATTCTCTAAAATTTTCTTTTCACTGTAACCTCTCTCCTTTAACCTCTTTTCTATTATCTTAGGGTCACATCTCAACACTATGGTGTAATCAACATCCAGCAAATGAGAGATATGGCCATCAAAGATAACATTATCTTCCTTCTCCAAAGCCTTCTTTAACTTCTCAAAATCTATTAAAAAAGAGTCCATCTCTTCAACATATTCCTTATAAAGCTTATTCTTTTTGACAAAGTCAGTTATGTCTATAACCTTAAATCCTAATCTTTCTCCTAAAATCTTAGAAACTGTCGTCTTCCCAACCCCTGGAGTTCCAGTTATAGCTATTTTCATGGTTACTCAACTATAATATATTTAACATTACTCTCTCTTTTTTTCCTTATACTCTTCTCCTTCTTAACCCTCTCAACTTTAAAATCTTCACTCTCCAAGCTATCCTTTAGCTGTTCTTTAAGGTAGTATTCAAAGTCATACAAGATATTTAAGAAATAGGCATAGGCATCATAAGGAGTATCATAGTGGCTAAAGTAGTTATGAACCTCAAAGTCCCCTAACCCCTTAGTTGAGAGATAGTAGAGATGATCACTTATCTGTAAGGTTTTATAAATCTTATAGATCTTTTCAAAGTTTTTCCCAAACCTCTTTTTATTTTTCTTTATTAACTCTCCAATCTCCTTTAATTTTTCATAGCATATGATTTGCATCTTATTCCCAAGCCATGCACTAACATCTCTCTCAGTGTCAGCCCATGAGATTGTTGAGAATTCATGGACAAATATCTCTCCCTTAGGCTCTAACTTTAAGGTTTCACTAACATTAACAACTTCTAAATGCTCATACTTCCCTATCTCCTGAGGAAGATATCTTAAAAACTCAAAAATTCCAGAATCTTTCCAGTGATGCTCTCCAAAGGTTTCATAGTCCATATAGATGTTTATAAGGTCTCCAGGAGTAACTGAGAGCCAAGCAGCATATTTATCAGCTGTTAAGGGCCACTGATCCCAATCTCTTGCTGAGAATCTAAATCCAATGTCATCACTCAACCTATAGTTTCTTAGCAAGACCTTCATACCATCAGGAGAGCTATATAGATAGTTTGGACTTCTCCACTCTAAAACCTTCTCAGTCCCTTCAGTAAAAATAGCCTCAAAGCCCAAATCTTTAACTATCTTAGCTATCCTATTGTTGTAGATTAGCTCAGTATTTCTAAAAACTCTTGGCTTAAAGTTAAAAACTTCTTTATATAACTTTTTATGCTTCTCAATATCTTCAATAAACTCCTCTTCACTCTCATGTAGGCTTGATAAACTATGATAGTAAGTTTCTCCTATTAACTCAACATTTCCAGTTTTAACCAAATCTTTGAAGAGATCTAAGACATAGTCATTAAACTCCATAGCTTGCTCTATAAAAACTCCACTAATTGAAAAATTAACCTTAAAGTCATAGTCATCAATTAACTCCAATAAAAGGAGATTTGTAGGGATATAACAGTTATTGGCTACCTTATTGAACACTTCTTTATTTAATTTTGTATCAACATATCTTTCCCATAAATCCTCCTTCTCTTTTATTTTCTTATTTAGCCTATGTGGCTGATGAACTTCAAAATTAAAGGTTATTAGCATCTCTTATCACTTTGTTATTTTATGGAATAATTATATCTCTCCTCTTAGCTGTATATATAAGGAACATGGCATTACTCCAACCTAAGGGTAGAGCTGAGACTGGAACTCCAAGATCTTTATGAACCTGCTCTGGGAATAGACCTTCAAAGGAATACTTTAGACACCACTTAAACAACTGGTTAGATTTATCTTTATACTTACTAATATTTAAGATTTCATATAACTTCTTATAATATAGAGAGAGCCATAAGGTTGTTATAATCCAAGGATTCCCTCCAAAGTAGCAGTCCTCTGGATATCTTCCAATCCCTCCAACTCTGTAGTTAAAAGCTTTCTCTATAGCTTCAGCTGTTTTAATCATCCTTTCATCTTCAAACTTAACCAAGTTAAAGGGATAGCTTAAACCTAAGATACTTGTATCTATTTCTTCAAATATTGGATTTATAGACTTTAAAAATCTTCCCTTCTCTTCTGAGTAAAGTTTATTAACATCTCTCTTTAACCTCTCTAAACTTCTGTACCAACTCTCATCAATATCCTTATTTAAGCTAATCCCTATTTCAATAGCTGATTTAAGTCCAGCATAGATAGCTCCAGTTGTGTAAGAGAAAACAGCAAACTTTTCCTCCCAGAGATCAAAGCATGGCTTAAATATAGAGTTAGCTAAATAATTCCCAGCTTTCTCAACCATATCCCAGAGTCTCTCCAAGAATTCCTTATTTCCATATAGCCTATTATAGACATTCAAAGCCCAAATCACTGAGCCAGCTTGATCTATCTGCTCTCCTGTTAGTCTTGGCTTTCCATTGACAAAATAATTTTGTAGCCAAGAGCCATTAGGATTCTGAACCTTGGCCATAAATTTAAAGAACCTCTCAGCAGGAAATTTAATTCCATAGAGAAGGAGAGCTATAGCTATATAAGAGCCATCTCTTCCCCAGACATATCTGTAATCTGGATGAAGGGATGGAGAAGCTATAATCCCCCCACTTCTATCAGAGAGAAAGAGAAGGTTTATAAGAGCTTTCTCAATAATTTTTCTATAGCTTAGATATTCTTTATCTATATTTTTTAAGGCATTCTCCAAAACTCTGCTGTAGTAAGTCATGGTAATATTTTTAATATTACTAATCTGATGCTTTATAACCTTCATCTGCTCTAAGGCTATGTCTAAGTTAGACTTATATTGAGAGAGGATAAAAATTTTAAAGTTGTAACTTCTATCTATCTCAAACTCCCAGCATAGGGCACTGTCAGTTAAAACCCCTCTACTTTCATCATTTTCCTTCAAAATACCATTCTCTATATCAATATAGGCACTATCTTTATCATACCTATGCCCACATTGATAAGAGCTTGGCTTTTTACTTGATGAGATTAAGAAAATGTAATCATTGGCTATCTTTACAATATTTCCATCTATATACTTAACTACATTCTCCTTAGGTGGTTCTCCAACTCTTAAGTTTTCATAAAAAAAGAACTTTAGATTTCTCTTTTCTCCAAAATTTTTTATAAAGATATCTTTAATTAGAACATCATGGGAAATTGGAATATAGTCCTTAACAACTATCTCTAAATCTCTACCTTTATAAATACTTTTTAAGTAAAAGTCCTCTAAAACTTGAGAAACTTTAAAGTCCCAGCACCACTTTATATTTTTGTCATAGACAGCAAATAGGCCATCAAAGAAATGGGCTTCATAACCAACATTTGGGTAGAATAAGTATTCCATCTCTCCATAATCTCCAAACTTAATAAGTAATCCAGAATTTCCAAGAATCATTTTAGACTCACCAAAAATTTTGAGGTGTTGGATAACTATGATATTAAGTGACAAAGACATATTAAAAAATATTGAGTCCAAAAATTTAATTATCAAGCCTTTCAATAAGAAACACTTAGGTCCCTGTAGTTATGATGTAACCCTTGGAGATGAATTTATCATATATGAAAGTGAAGTTTATGACTTAACAAAACCCTTAGAATATAAAAAAGTTAAAGTAAAGAACTCTCTTTTAGTCTGTCCTTTAAATTATATTGGAGATGTAGAGAAATTAAAGGAGAAGTATGAAGTTGACTTAGCTGTCAAAGGTGGAATTTTAGGGACAACAAATGAATACATAGAATTACCAAATAACATCTGTGCCCAATATCAAGGAAGAAGTAGCTTAGGGAGAGTTTTTTTAACCTCACATCAAACAGCTGGCTGGATAGATGCTGGCTTTAAGGGAAAGATAACTCTTGAAATAGTGGCCTTTGACAAGCCAGTTATTCTCTATGTTGGGCAAAGAATAGGGCAACTGATCTTTAGCTATCTAAATACCCCAGCTGAGGTTGGCTACTGTGAGAGGAAGATGTCTAAGTATAAAAATCAGAGTTCTGTGCTTCCATCTTTAATACATAGGGACTTTGAGTGATTATAAATGATTATTGGGAGTAGGGGCAGTAAGCTTGCTTTATATCAAGCTAATCTTGTTCTAAAAAAGTTAAAAAGCCTTGGGATTGATGGAGAGGTAAAGATTATAAAAACAAGAGGAGATCAGATAAAAGATAGGGCTTTACATTCCATAGGGATAGGGGTTTTTACTAAAGAGCTTGATCTCTCTCTTTTAAACCATGAGATAGATATAGCTGTCCATAGCTTAAAGGATATTCCAACAGTTTGGAATTCAAGGTTAAGTTATGTTGTTTTAGAAAGAGATTATCCAAATGATTTACTGATTGCCAATAAGGAAGATATTAAAGTAATAGGAACCTCAAGTCTAAGAAGGAGAGCTTTTTTAAAAGAGCTCTATAGAGATGCTGAATTTAAACTCCTAAGGGGGAATGTTGATACAAGATTAAGGAAGTTAAAAGATAATGAGTATGATGCCATAGTTCTCTCTGAAGCAGGGGTTAGGAGGTTAAATATAGATCTCTCAGAGTTTTTAGTTTATAAACTTCCCATTCTCCCAGCCCCTGGGCAAGGGGTTATAGCTGTTGCCTATAGAAAGGAAGATGAGAAAATTAAAAATATCTTGGAGAAAATTAATGATAAAAAGACTTTCTTAGAAACAACTGCTGAGAGAAAGGCTTTAAATGAGCTTGGCTGTGGCTGTCATGTTCCATTTGGAGCCTTTGCTAAGTATGAGGGTAAGAGGTTAATGTTAAAGGTAGCTGTAGCTAATAAAGATAGAGTAATAAAAAAGGAAAGCTCTATATGTTGTGAAGTAGATGAGATAGAGAAAGCTGAAAAATTAGGAGAAAGCTTAGGAAGGGAGTTGAGAAGATGTATAAGAGAGTTGTAGCAATGGTTGATCAGAACTTAGATATGGTTGAAATTGTTGAAGAACATCCATGTCCAAATGGTAGTGAGTGGATCATCTATCAATATAAAAAAACTTCTCCCCTAATCCTCTCAGCTTGGAGAGAGGGAAATAAGCATCATTTTGTAACAAAGATTGGGAAGAGGGAGTTAAACTTAATCCCTTCCTATGCTGCTGCTGGAATTGAGGAGGTTAGTGTTAAAGAAGATAAGGTTTTTATAACCTACTCTGGCCTTGCTGGAGCTGGAGTTGGAGCCATGCTAAGGAAAGGAGCTGAGAATGTTATAGATGTTGAAATCTTAGAAGAGGGTGGAGGTAGTAGATTAGGGAGAAGTAGAGTGATAACTCCAAAAATGGAGAAGGTTATTATAGGGATAGATGACACTGACACAAAGGAGAAAGGAGCTACATGGGTTTTAGCCCATGAAATAGGGTTAGAGGTTGAGAAGGAAGGTTATGGTTATTACTTGGATCATACAATTGTCCAACTCTACCCAGGAAATCCTGACAAAACACAGAATTGTGTTTCCATAGCCTTAAGTTTTGCCATAAAGCCAGAGTATAAGTATAAGATAGAGAGGTTTGTAAAAAAACTCTTAGAGGAGAAGACTCTTTCAGACAATACTGCTATGGCTGTTTATTATGGCCTATTCCCATCAAAGAGTATGAGACTATTTAGCTTAAAGGCTAAGAAAGAGATGGTTAGCTTAGAAGAGGCTAAGAGAGTGGCACTAATAAATAATATTTCCTTACATAAAATAACTGGAGAAAAGGGAATTATTGGAGCTGTAGCAGCCTTAGGATTGGCTGAATATCACTGTATAGCCCCTAAGTTGTATGAGGATGTTGAAAAAATGATAAGAGAAAAAAGAATTATTTGAAGGTTTTAGTTATGAAATTCTACAATAGAGAGAAAGAAGTTAGATATCTAAAAACTTACTGTCAATTAGAGCCAAACTCTATTTTATTCGTTTATGGCCCTAAATCTTCTGGAAAATCTACAGTAATAAGGAGAGTTATTAAAGAGCTTGAAGATAGTGATATCGTATTTTTCTATTATAATTTAAGAGAGTACGCTACACCAACAAAGGAAGAGTTTTTAAGTATTTTCTTTGAAAAAGGGAAGAAGTATGTTAGGAATGAGTTAATGATAGATGTAAAAGTGTTTAAATTTGCTACAGAAAAAGAATGGGATGAAAATATAAAATTAAATGATGTCTTTAGAAAAATCAAAGAGAACATAAATACTGTCGTAAAAGAGGGAAAAAAACCGGTTTTAGTTATAGACGAGCTTCAAAAGTTAAAGAATATGGTCATGTACCAAATTTTGATATAATGTCTTTATTATAAAAATATACCAATAAATCGATAATAATATTATGCATTTCCATAGACTTAGAATATCGAATACCTCTTCTAACTAATCTTGCACATGAATTTCTAAATGTTAAGAAGGTTCTTTCTACCCGTCTTGTATATTCCTTACCAATTTTATGTCTTTCGTTAGGAAGTATGTTGTAAGCTTTCCATTTATCGGTATAGAATGTACATTTATCCAATACTTTCTTAGGAATTTCTTTAAGAAGTTTTTTAAGCGATTTGTCTGATCTATCGCCAGTTTTATGCGCTATGATTAGTCCAGTATTTTTATCGACTGCTATCCATATCCACACTTTATTATCCTTAGATCTAACGAAAGAATGCATTTCATCTATTTCTAAATGTATTTGGTTCATATTAAGTTTAATTTTCCTGTTCGCATTGTTTAGTTTTTTTAAAATCTTTAATCCACCTAAGTATTGTAGTTGTACTTAGTTTAAATACTCTACCGGCTTGTCTAATCCCTAAACCCTCAAAAACTACACTTCTAACAACTTTTTCTTTAAAACTATCGGAATATCTAGGAGCTTTAGATTCTTCAACAAATCGTCTCTTACATTTTTTACACAAATACATCTGCCTAACTCCGTATTTCTCTGACTTGTGCTTTCCTGCCTTAACGACTTTATCCGAATTACAATATTTACACCTGATCATAAGAAAAATATATATCATAAATGATATATATCAATTGCGCGTACATGACCAAGAATATTTACTTCAATGGAGAAAAATCTTTATTAAACGAGCTATTTAACTTATTCGTCTCTCTAACCAAGATGGAACATCTTTCCCATGTCATCTGCTTAACTTCTGACACTCTATTTATTGAAGAAATATACCAAAACTCTACATTAGAAAACGCTTCCGAATACTATTTAATTGATTGGTTAGAAAAAGAAGACATTAAAAAAATCTTAAAAGAAGAGAACTTCAGTGAAGAGGAGATAGATTACGCTATAAACTACCTCTCTTTACCATATGAAATAACCGAGTTAATAAATAATAAAAAGCTTGGCTTAACAGTTGAAGAAACTATAAAAAAGTGGATAAATATTGAAAGAGATAAATTAATTTACTTATTAAAGACAAACAGAGAGAGGAAAGAAAACCTATTAAGAGTTTTAAATAAATTTAAAAACAGTATTGAAGTGAATATTGACAACTTTGAAGATGAAATTTTTGAAGACACTAAATTTCTAATAAAAAATGAAATTCTCTTCTATGACATTATTAACGGCATAATAAAGCCAACATCAATAAAAAAATGGTATGCTATAAAGAAATTATTAAAATAAAATTCTTACTGAGGCTTCTCTAATAATTTTCTTTTACTTAATATTCTCCCATCCTTAGCATGTGGTTTTCTACTAACCATATCTGTAGCTTTCTCTAACTCTCTTGCCTCATCTGCTAACTTGGCAGCCTGTCTTAAGAGTTCATGGGCTGAAGCTGCTAATATAATATATCTCTCAGGCTCCTTAACCATAAAGCAGGCTTTAACATCTATATTAGCTACTTCTTCAGCCATATTGTAAGAGGCTATAGCCTTAGCTTTAGCATAAGGATTGGAATATTCCATTCTTTCAACAGCTTTCTCAGCATCAACAACTATCCTTGGAAGTTCAGGCTCTTTACCTTCTTTAATATATTCTATAACTCTATCAATTTCCTCCTGAACTAATCTAACAACTCCTGTAACAGCCAAAACTTTTAATATATCTGAATTAAATAAAGCTACTTCAGTAGGGTCTAAAAATTCTCTCCTTGCCCCTATCATTGGGTCTCCTTTTATTAAGATGTAACCCAATCCCTCTTTCTCCATCTCATCTTTAACCTTAATACCTGGAGCATCTCCTATAATGATAGATGGGATTTTACATTCACTTAATAACTCTCTTGCCTTCCTTGGCCCAGGAGCTGCAGGATTTGGCCCAATATAAATAATAAGATCAGGTTTCTCCTCAATCATCTTCTTAACAACATATTCAACAGATTCAGGATTCATCTTAGCTCCACTACCATAGACTAAAACATTTATATCTCTTTCAGCTCTTTCATCTAAGGCTAAATCTACAACTAAAGAGGTTCCAATATTTCCACACTTAACAATTCCAACTTTAACCATACTCTCACTTAAAAAAGTTTTATGACATAACTTATAATACTATTAGTTTAACTTAATAATATAAAAAGATTCTTTGAGGTGGTAATTAATGATTATAGTACCAGGAAGTAAAAGTCAAGAGTTAGCTTACAAAGTTTCTAAAGCCTTAGATGTTGAGATGGCAAGGGTTGAGTTTAAGAGATTTCCAGACAATGAGATATATGTTAGAATCTTGAGTGAAGTTAATGAAGATGAAGCTGTAATAGTAAGTACTCAAAGGGAGCAAAATGATGCTATAGTTGAAGCTATTCTATTAGCTGATGCCTTAAAAGAATGTGGTGTTAAAGAAATAACCTTAGTAGCTCCTTACTTAGCCTATGCAAGGCAGGATAAGCTGTTTAATCCTGGAGAAGCTATTAGTATAAGAGCCTTGGCTAAGATATACTCAAATATATTTGATAGAGTTATAACTATAAATCCACATGAAGAACATATAAAGGAGTTCTTCACAATTCCATTTATATCAGGAGATGCTGTTCCAAAGTTGGCTGAGTATGTTAAAGATAAATTAAATGATCCTATTGTCCTTGGCCCTGACCAAGGAGCTTTAAGATTTGCCAAGGTTGCTGCTGAAGTCTTAGGGACAGAGTATGACTACTTAGAGAAGACAAGAATAAGCCCAACAGAGATTAAAATAGCTCCTAAAAGCTTAGATGTTAAAGATAGAGACGTGTTAATTGTTGATGACATCATCTCAACAGGTGGAACTGTAGCAACAGCTGCCAAGATGTTGAAAGAGCAGGGAGCTAATGAAATAATAGCAGCCTGTGTTCATCCAGTGTTAATAGGAGATGCTCTCAACAAGCTTTACTTCTCAGGGATTAAGGAAGTTGTTGGAACTAATACATTCTCATCAGAGGTTAGTAGAGTAGATGTTTCAGAAGTTATTGCCAAGCTTATTAAAGAGGGATAAGTATGAGATTAACAGGAAAGATGAAGAGAATTTTAAGGGCTAAGGCTCATCACTTAGAGCCAGTAGTTTGGGTTGGAAAAGAAGGAAGTGATAAAGTCATTAAAGAAGTTGATAGGCAGTTAGAGGCAAGAGGGTTAATAAAGGTTAAGGTTAGAAAAGCAGCTTTATTATATGAAGATAAGGAAGAGATAGCTAACAAGTTAGCCAAGGAAACAGATTCAGAGGTTGTCAGTGTTATTGGTAATGTGATAACCCTATTTAGACCAAGAGAAGGATGGAAAAAATATTTAGCTAAGAAGCCAAAGAAGGTTAAGAAGAAAGAGGAAGAAGCTATAAGATTATTTGAAAAGTTCAAGAAAAAGGTTTTAAAGTGATGTAAATGAGAAAAATAGTTCTTCTCATTATTATTCTTTTTATTCTTTTAGTTGTGTCAATATCAGCTCTTATTTTAATGCCCTTTAACTTTGGAGGGAAGATAGCTAAAGTTTATTTGTGCAATGAAATTTATTATGACTATTCTCCCTCTGGCTTCTTTGAGAAAAAGAGAGATGCTAACTATTATATTAACCTATTAGATAAGTTAGAGAAAGATAAGAGTGTTAAAGGAGTACTTTTAATTATTAACTCTCCTGGTGGAGAGGTTGTAGCAAGTGAAGAGCTGGCTAAGAAGGTGAAGGAAGTTTCAGAAAAAAAGCCTGTTGTTGCTTACATACAAACCATAGGAGCCTCTGGAGCTTACATGGTAGCAAGCTCTTCTAACTACATAGTGGCTCAGAGACACTCAGTTGTTGGAAGCATAGGGGTTAGAATGGACATTATCCATTTTTATGGACTGATGAAGAAGTTGGGGATTAATGTAACAACCATAAAGGCTGGGAAATATAAGGATATAGGCTCCCCTTACAGGCCAATGACTCCTGAAGAGAAGAAAATTTTAGAGAAAATGATAAATGAAACATACAACTACTTTATTATGTGGGTAGCTAAAAATAGGAATTTATCAATTAATTATACAAAGAAGATAGCTGAGGGTAAGATATACTTAGGAGAGGATGCTAAAAAAGTTGGTTTGGTTGATGAGGTTGGAGATGAAGAAGTGGCTTTAAAAAAGCTGGAAGAGTTGGCAAATGTTACAAACCCAACAATTGAAGAATATGGCTTAAGTGAAACCTCTGGCTTCTTTGGCTTAGACTTAGAGAGATTAGCTTACTACTTTGGATATGGTGTTGGAAAAGGATTATCCTCAGTATTTAAAGAGTTAAATGTCAAAATTGAGGGTTAGCTATGAAAAAGTATTTATTTATTATTATTTTCTTTGTGCTATTAAGTATGTGCATAAATAATAAGGTTGAGAGTATGAAGGGAAAAATATTGATGGTTATAGCTCCTGAAAACTTTAGGGATGAAGAGCTATTTGAGCCTATGGCTGTCTTTGAAAATAATGGTTATGCTGTTGATATAGCATCCACAAAAAAAGGAGTTTGTAAGGGAATGCTTGGAGCTGAGGTTAAGGTAAATTTAACAATAGATGAGGTTGATCCTAAAAACTATGTGGCTATAGTAATTATTGGAGGTACAGGGTCTCCAAAGTACTTATGGCATAATGAAAAACTAATTAACCTTGTTAAAGAATTCTATGAGGAAAATAAGACTGTAGCAGCTATCTGCTTGTCTCCTGTTGTCTTAGCAGAGGCTGGGATTTTAAAGGGTAAGGAAGCTACAGTTTTTCCAGCTAAGGAAGCCTTGGAGGAGTTTAAAAAGTATGGAGTTAAGTATGTTGATAAGGGAGTAGTTAGAGTTGATAAAATAGTCACTGCAAAATCTCCCGACTATGCGAGGGTTTTTGGCTTAGAGGTTTTAAAAACTTTAGAATAAGCTTAAAAAAAGGGGATGATGATACATCGATGTTCTGATTTTGTGATGATCACGCCCTTCACTGACCCTTTTTTATGTTAAACTTTTAGTTGTTTCTGTTAAAAACTATTTTTTGTGATGTTTATTTTATTTCTACTTCTTCTTAAGGGGCGTTATTTTACGTCATTGTGATAAAATCCAAAAGATGTTTGATAGTAATAGAGCTTCCATCCCCTTAGGGGCGTTATTTTACTGATTTGATGGAGAAAGAAGCATTTAATTATTTCAGAGATGTTTCCATCCCCTAAGGGGCGTTATTTTACGGGAGCATTTTTGAAAAAGACGAAAGGCTAAGGTGGAAAGATGGTTTCCCTCCCCTTAGGGGCGTTATTTTACGAAAATTGAAAGTAATTTACCTTTACAAGTTATTTCGTTTCCATCCCCTTAGGGGCGTTATTTTACTTAAAGCAATTGACAGTAGATGACTTCAATGCCGTTGTTTCCATCCCCTTAGGGGCGTTATTTTACAAATAAGGAAGGGGTAAAAGTCATAGAAATAGGAAGGGAGATTGTTTCCATCCCCTTAGGGGCGTTATTTTACAGTTATTAGGAACAGGAGTTCAGAAAAGAGTCTCTGCTCCGTTTCCATCCCCTTAGGGGCGTTATTTTACACACAAAAGAAGAGGCTGAGGTTCTTCAGTCTTTGTTTCAGTTTCCATCCCCTTAGGGGCGTTATTTTACGAACCCGTCGTAATGAAAGTTGTGAAACACGATGTCTTGTTTCCATCCCCTTAGGGGCGTTATTTTACTCCAAACTCTCATTCGCTATGTGGAAGAGCACGTTGCACGTTTCCATCCCCTTAGGGGCGTTATTTTACAGGAACTCTCTCACCCTCTGATCTTCCATCATCCTGGTTTCCATCCCCTTAGGGGCGTTATTTTACTACTTGATACCCTAATGAACCTTTTAAACTCTGAAGTTTCCATCCCCTAAGGGGCGTTATTTTACAAGGCAAAATTTTGCTTGTTTATAACATTCGCTCTTATAGTATATAAGCTTTATCCCTAATCAACGGGATGAAGGTTAGGTTCTCCCATTTATTTAAAAAGATCCGAAGTTTGATAAAAACCTTTACTTTCTTTAATACTAAAATAAAACCAAACCTTGAAACCAAAAACAAAATTTCCAAAGGGAAAATAAAATTCTAAAAGCAAATAACCTAAAAAACTAAAAAATCACAATAATTCATAAAAACCGAATATTCAAATTAATAACATTAAGCTACCCTCCGAAGCCAACTAAAAACTCACAAAAATCAAAAAATCCCACCTAAAAACAACAAAAACCTAAAAACAAAAACGTTAAACAAGTAACCGAAAAATAAATAAATCCCAAAATCTACATATAAATTACCAATATTATACTTGGTGTAAATATGGGAAATAAAACATTCTATTGGACAGGGCATCCCTTTGCTGATGCTGGCTTGTCAGCTATACTATTACTAAATAACAAGCAAAATCCTGATGAAATTGATGAGAATGACATTAAAAAGGCTATAGAGTTTGCATCCAATTTATATGCTAAAAATGAATGGGTTAGATATTTAAGTGGGAAAATTTTTCCAAATAATGGATTTATAATGACTAATCCAAGTATGAGTAAGAAAAGAAGTCCTGAAAATATTGCTAAAAACCTATGGAAATTATATGAAAATATTCCAGAAATTTTAGAACCTTCATCAAAAGAGAGAAGATGTATTATCTGTGGTAGAAGAGTTCCTTATGGTAAGGGTGATAGATCTATATTCCCATTGTTGGGTACTGGTAAGATGCTAAATTTCTTTCATTCAGGAAATCCAAAGGGAGAAGATATTTGTGCACACTGTATATTTTTAGCTCAATTTATGCCTTTAGTAGCCTATAACTTATCAAGTGTTTTAGTAATTCACACATATCCATATAGTAAGATGTTAAGATTTTATGATGAAAGTTTAAGACAAGTAAGAATCTCAAGTTTAGTTCCAGATGCTAAAGGATTCAGAAAACCAGAGAATTTTTTCTTTAAATTGTTAATTGATATTACAAAAAATGTTGAAAGTAGTAAATATTGGAAGAATACTGTAGTCACCCTTTACTATTTTATAAATGATAATAGAAGTCAAAATATTGATATTATCTATATTCCAAATGATATACTAAGATTTGTAGCCTTTGCAGGAGAAGTGGATCCTGAAGGTTGGAGAAATATAGTAAATATGGGTTGGAGTAAAAAAGATAATTTAAATTTTGAAGAAATGGAAAAAACAAGAGTAAATGAAGTTTATAAAAAATTGTTAAATGATGAAAGCATACTAAGATATTTCTATGATGGTATAAATAAGAAGGTTAATGCTAGTTGGGAATTATTGGAATTTTATTGTCTGGAGGTGTTAAAATTGGATAAAGAAGCTTTAGATTTTATTAAAGATGTTGGAGATAGAATTATAGAAACCATAGAAAAATTAAATGACAATGATTTAAGGAAAATTGTTGGAGAGTTAGAGAGGTCAACAAAGCTTTATGAATTTGAAAATTTCTTTATAAGAGTTGAGAAAATAAGGCAAAAAAATGGAATTCCAAGATCCCTATTAACTTTTGATGAATTTGCAAGGTTGTTAATGGGTTATGGTGAGGACATAACAATGTCTTGGAAAGTTGTTAAAGATCTCTTATTATTTAGAATTTATGAAAAGCTTCATGATAGGCTAATTAAGACCTCAGAAGAAAACTATGAAGGTGATGAAAAATGAAATTTGTGAGTGGCTTAGTCTTAATTGATGCTCCACACTCTGCTTTAAATATGATGGGAACTGACACCAGTACACCTGATAGAAATAAGGTTGTTGTTAAAAAACTTAAGTGTGGAAGGGATAGCTATGCCTATGTTTCTGCCCAGGCATGGAGATATTGGTGGAGACTAACATTAAAAGAACACTTTAATTGGGAACTCTCTCCTGTGGAAAAGGTTGAAGGTAAGAATCAAGTCTATACTAAAGCCAATCCTATAAAATATCCAGATGATGATATCTTTGGATATATGAAGGCTATGGAAGATTTTACAGTGACAAGAATCTCTCCACTAAAAAACACTCCTCTAATTTCTATACTTCCTGTAAGAAACTCTTTAACTTCTGACTTTGCAAACACCTCAAGGCATGAGGGAGATCCTGTAATATATGAAATGGAGTTTTACTCAACAGTATTAAAAGGGGCATTCTCTTTAGATTTAGATGCAGTTGGTAGATTCTCACTCATTGACAAGGCAGGATTTAGGAATATAATAGACTTTGAGAAATATAAAGAAGATAAAAAGAAGAGTAAAAAATTAGAGAAGATTAGAAAGGAAATAAATTGGGATGAAGAATATTTAAAGGCTGCTAAAGAGATTGGAGTAATAATGAAAAAAAATGAATGGATTATGCCAAATGATATTAGGGCTAAGAGGGCTACTGAAACTATTAAAGCTCTAAAATATTTATATGGTGGTGCTAAGCAAACACTATTCTTAACTGATGTTACTCCTAAATTTATAGCCTTAGGAATGTTCAATGGTGGAATTAACCCATTTATCTCAGATATCTTCTATGAAGATAGGGGAGAAATAGTTTTTAATAAAGAAGCTTTGGTAAAAAGGTTAGAAGAATTTAAAGATGTGTTAGAGTCTAAAAAAATATTCTTTGGATTTGATGAAGGGTTTATCAAAAAATGGGGCTTGGAGGAAATAAAGGATATAAAAATTAATGGAATAGAGGTAATTTATGGGAGTGTTGGGGAAATCTTAGAAGAGATCTCTAAAGAAATTTCTAATTACTATAATTTGGTGTTAAAGGATGATCAGAGTTAAATTAAAGAGTTGGACAGCAACTTTTAGATATCCAACATTTCAATCTGGATATCAGCCAACTCTTCCCCTTCCTCCAATATCAACAATTTTAGGGTTACTTTCTGCTGCAAAGGGAGAAATTGTTAACTTAGAAGATGTTGAATTTTTTGGATACATATTTAAAAGTGAAGGAAAAGGGGTTGATTTAGAAAAGACTTACTACCTAAGTAATGAGAATGAGGTTAAAACAGATGTAATAAGAAGGGAATTTCTATTCAACAATACTTTATACTTATATTTACCAGATGGTTGGAAGACATATTTTAAAAGTCCAAGATATCAACTACTATTAGGAAGATCTTGTGACATTGCCACAGTAGAGGAAATTAAAAAAATTAATTTAGAGATGAAAAGAGAGGTTCCAATTGGTGGAACAATCCTACCATTAGAGGCTAATGTTCCTGGAATGATATTAGCTCTACCTGTGGAATTTGACTACTCTAAAATCCCAAGGTGTGTAAAGTTGGTAAAGCCTTTTGTTCTTTTACCTTATCCAAAAGATAGGAGGAAATTAAAAACATACAGTGGAGAGCTACCATATGATGATGAGCTAAATTTAGGTGTATGGATCTATGACAAATCTCTGTTTAGCTAAATTTAATCCTGATGAACTCTTGGAATGTCATGTTTATGCTACACTAAATGTTATGAGGAGTTTAAAAGATAACTTTTTTTGGGTTCCTGAGCTAACCAATGAAAATTTTTGGGAGCTATTATTTTATGCTATAGTATTACATGACATTGGGAAATGTGCTACAGGCTTTCAAAAGGATCCTAAGAATTGGGGATATAGGCATGAGGTTCTATCTACTCCTTTTGTAGAGTTTTTAGATTATGGTGAAGATGAAAAAAATATGATAGCCTTAGCTATTTTAACCCACCATAAATATATAGATGAGTTAAAGAATAGCCAAATGTTACCAAGGCTATACTATGGAGTATATAAAAATAAAATTAAAGAGCTGTTAGAAAATAAAGGTTATTTAATAAACTTTTACTTTCCAAGAATTGAAGATTGGGAGTTAAGAATATTTAGGAAAAAGTTAAAAAAATTTAACTTGCCAAAAAATTGGGAAGAAAAAATAGGAAATTATAACTTTAATGAGCTATTGGATTGGTATGATGAAAATGTAAGAGAAAAAAAGACAGAATTGATTTTTCTAAAAGGATTGTTAAATGCCTGTGATCACTTAGCCTCAGCTGGTGAGTATAGTATATTAACTCTCCCAAATCTAAAAGAAAGAATTTTTGAAAAAATTAGTAACTTAAGAGAATTACAAGAAAAGCTATTATTTATAAAGAGAAATGCTATTTTAAAAGCTCCTACAGGTTATGGAAAGACTGAAGCTGCCTTGCTATGGAGCTATACAAACTTAGACAGTGTTAGAAAGAGATATCCAAATAGGGTTTTTTACATCCTACCATATAAAGTTAGTATAAATGCTATGTATGAGCGTTTAAAGTCTTATCTTCCTGAGGGGGGAATGGTAGCTCTTTTACACAGCTCTTCCCAATATTACTTATATGTCTCTGGATATGAATATAGGAGATTAACTAACTTGTATAGGAAAATTTATTCTCCAATGAAGGTTTTAACACCCTTCCAAATTATGAAGGCATTCTTTGGAGTAGGATTCTATGAAATGGAGTTATCTGAATTAGCAAAGTCTCTTTTAATTTTTGATGAGATTCATGTTTATGAGCCAAATATCATAGGGATAATATTAGGAATGTTAGATATACTTGTAAATGGCTACAAAGCTAAAGCTCTAATAATGTCAGCCACACTTCCAACTTTTTTAGAAGAGCTGTTTAAAGAGACTCTAAAAGCTGAAGATGTGAAATTTGAAAAAGAAGATCCTGATGAATTTACAAGGCATAGAGTTAGAGTTGTAGATGGAAATGTCTTTGACATAATACAAAATTTAGAATTAAACAAAAATTTCTTTATTTTTGGTGAAATTAAGTTAGAAAAGCCAGTTCTTATAGTTTGTAATACTGTTGATAGAGCAATAGAAGTTTATAAATATTTAAAAAATAAGAAATTTAAAGTATTGCTAATACATGGAAGGTTTACATATGGAGACAGGGAGAGGTTAGAGAAAGAGGTTAGGAAGAATATAGAGCATTATGATTTTATTGTGTCAACACAAGTTATTGAAGTTTCATTGGACATAAGCTTTAATTCAATTCTATCAGAGCCTGCACCATTAGATGCTCTAATTCAAAGATTTGGTAGGGTAAATAGACATGGTTGGAAAGATGGAGTAATTAAAGATGTCTATGTCTTAACTGAAGGCTCTGAGAGGGATAAATATGTCTATAAGGAGTGGATGGTTAAAAATACTTTAAAGGTTCTCCAAGAAATTAATGAAGAATTATTAAGAGAGTCTAAAATACAAGATTACTTAGATGAAGTCTATAAGGATTCAAATAAAATTATTAAAAGTATTATGTCTGCAAAGGATACAACAATAGATATATTTAATAGTTTAAAACCATTATATAGCAGTGAAAATGAGGAAAGATTTTATGAGCTCTTCCAAGGACTTGAGGTTATCCCTATTAAGTATATTGGGAAAGTTAATGAACTTATTGACCAAAGAAGATATATAGAAATCTACAAGTATATGGTTCCACTGTCTATTAGTAAATACTTCTCCATTAAGGAAAAATTAGGAGATGTTTTTAGATATGAGCCAAAACTTAAATCAGTTATTGCCAGTTTAAAGTATGATTCAGAGCTTGGGCTATTGCTTGATAATATTGATATGGATGAGGATCAATGGATAATGTGATAGGTGAACTCTTTTGTATTTAAAAGATGAGCTATTAATTAGGGGAGTTGAAGTCAATTATTTTTTTGTATGTAAAACTAAGTTATGGTATTTTATGAAAAATATTAATATGGAACATGAAAGTGACTTAGTTAGTTTAGGAAAGCTACTACATAAAAGAAGTTATTTTAATGAAGAAAAGGAAGTTTTAATAAATTCAATTAAAATAGATTTTATCAAGAACAATCAATATTTAGAGATTCATGAAGTTAAAAAGAGTAAAACTATGGAAAAAGCTCATGAAATGTAGGCCTTGTACTATCTATATTATCTAAAAAATTTGGGAATTGAGGGAGTAGCAAAAATAAACTATCCAAAGCTTAAGGTGGTTAAAGAGGTTAGATTAGAAGGAAAGGAGAATTATATAGAAGAGGTTATAAATGAAATTGAAAAAATTAGAGCTTCTAAGAAACCACCTAAGCCAGATAAAAAGAAGATTTGTAAAAATTGTGCATACTATGAACTTTGCTATATATAAGTTTGTGATACTATGAGAAAAAAGAGCTTAACCTTACTTACAGATGGTACTTTATTTAGAAAGGAAAATACTATTTACTTTGAAAACAAGTATGGGAAAAAGCCTTTAGCTATTGAAGGAATCTATGATATTTATATCTATGGAAATGTAAATATAAGTTCTCAAGCTCTACACTACTTAGCTCAGAAGGGAATAGTGGTTCATTTCTTTAATCACTATGGCTACTATGATGGAACCTTTTATCCAAGAGAAAAGTTGATTTCAGGAGATCTAACTGTTAAACAAGTTGAGCATTATTTAAATAAGGAGAAAAGGTTAGAACTTGCAAAATTATTTGTTTTTGGTGCTATAAAGAATATAGAGCATAACTTAGTGAAGTTCAAGAATAAATATAAATTTAATAATGAACTAAAAAGGCTGGAAAGTGTAAAAAAGATAACTGAGGTTATGAATATTGAGGGAATTGTAAGAGCAAAGTACTATTCCCTTTGGGATGAAACTTTAAAAGATGAGTTTAAGATAGTTAAAAGAACCAGAAAACCTCCTAAAAATGAAATGAATGCCTTGATTAGCTTTTTAAATTCCAGATTGTATGCTACAATAATTTCAGAAATTTATAATACTCAACTAAATCCATCAGTTAGCTATTTACATGAAGTTGGAACAAGGAGATTCTCATTAGCCTTAGACTTAAGTGAGATATTCAAACCTATTTATGTTGATAGGTTAGCAAATAGGTTGGTTAAACAAAATATTATTAAGAAAAGTCATTTTAGAGATGATTTAAATGGGATGTTATTAACTGATGAGGGAATGAGATTGGTTATAAAATTCTTTAATGAGCTTTTAGAGTCTACTGTTAAGCATCCAAAGCTAAATAAAAATGTAAGTAAAAAGAGATTAATTAGATTAGAGTGTTACAAGCTAATTAAACATTTGTTAGAGGTTAATAAATATTCTCCACTCATTGCATGGTTTTAAATTATATCATCTATAGGGTTTTTCTCTATACCAATAATTTCTCTTTTTGGCTTACTTTTTAATTTATAAATTACAATGGCGTCTTCCTCTTTATTAATAATCATTGATAGTTTAGTTTTAATCCACTCTAATTCAGATTCTGTAACCTCTCCCTCAAATACGCTATTTTGTATCCAATTAAGATGCTTCCTTAAAAAACTTTTTACTTTATTAACTCTTTTTACATTTACATCATATACAATTATGATATACATTTAGAATCACTATAGTGGAGCTTATTTTGAGTTATTTTTGTAATTAGTTTTATTTATTTTTATTGGTTTTTAGGTTGTGTCTCGTTTAAAGTTTTTGTTTTTAGGTTTTTGTTGTTTTTGTATGAGTTTTTTGGTTTTTATTTGGTTTTTAGTTGGCTTCGGAGGGTAGCTTAATGTTATTAATTTGAATATTCGGTTTTTATGAATTATTGGGATTTTTTAGTTTTTTAATTTATTTATTTTTAGAATTTTGTTTTCCCTTTGGAAATTTCGTTTTTAGTTTAAAGGTTTGGTTTTATTTGAGTATTATGGAAAATAAGGATTTTTATTAAACTTCAGATCTTTTTAAATAAATAGAAGAACCTAACCTTCATCCCGTTGATTAGGGATAAAGCTTATATACTATAAGAGCGTACGATATAAACAAGCAAAATTTTGCCTGTAAAATAACGCCCCTAAGGGGATGGAAACTTCATCTCTGGTCTTCTCAACATGCAAAATGTGGAATTGCAAAATAACGCCCCTAAGGGGATGGAAACATGCTCCCCATCTCCACAATCATCTCTAACCTTTTCTAGTAAAATAACGCCCCTAAGGGGATGGAAACGACAAAATTTAACCTGTTTATAATATCTGTTGTTTTCCGTAAAATAACGCCCCTAAGGGGATGGAAACAACTGATGTGAAGTTAGTATCATTTACACTTATTGATGCGTAAAATAACGCCCCTAAGGGGATGGAAATTCAGAAATTTCAAATCTAAGTTCTACTGTCTTATTTTCATGTAAAATAACGCCTCTAAAGGGTTAAAAATAAACTAAATTTAGATACAGATATATTCATAAACCTAAATATTCAAATAAAGCAGAAACAAAGATATAAAAAGATTATTAAAAATATTATAACATTTAAAAAATCCTAAAAAGGTGAAACTTTCTATGAAATTTGGGTGGGTTTGTGCTGCTGATAGGGATAGTTGGGAAGATAGGAAAGAGATAGTAAAGATGGCTTTAGAAAGTTCTATCCCTGTTGTGGTTGTTAGGCCAGAGGATATAGAGAAGGTTAGAGAATTAGGAAATATAAAAGTGGCTTCACATAGCTTAGATGCTGACATAGTCTTAATTAGTAAGAATGATGACATAGAGTTCTTAAAGGAGGCTAAAGAAAAGGGAAAGGAAACAGCTATCTATATCCCAATAGAGTCTAAGGAAGATGAAGAGTTTGCCTCAGAGGTTGCAAGGTTTGGATTTGTTGATTATATAGTTATTGAGGGAAGGGATTGGACAATCATCCCACTTGAGAACTTAATAGCTGATCTCTTCAATAGAGATGTTAAAATTGTTGCCAGTGTTAAGGACCTGAAAGAGGCTAAAACTTCCTATGAGATCTTAGAGAAAGGGACTGATGGAGTTCTTCTAAACCCTGAGAAGTTGGAAGATGTAAAAGAGCTTTCAAAATTAATTGAAGAGCTTAACAAGGAGAAGGTTAAGTTAGACACTGCTGTAATAACCAAGGTTGAGCCTATTGGAAGTGGAGATAGGGTTTGTATAGATACTTGCTCCCTAATGAAGATTGGTGAAGGGATGTTAGTGGGCTCTTACTCAAGAGGTTTATTTTTAGTTCATTCTGAAACTGTTGAAAACCCATATGTTGATACAAGACCCTTCAGAGTAAATGCTGGTCCAGTTCATGCCTATATATTATGCCCAGGGAATAAGACAAAGTATTTAAGTGACTTAAAAGCTGGAGACAAGGTTTTAATAGTTGACAAGGATGGAAATGCAAGAGAAGCCATAGTTGGAAGAGTTAAGATTGAGAAGAGACCTTTAATATTAATAGAAGCTGAGTATAAAGGAGATAAGATAAGGACAATCTTACAAAATGCTGAAACCATAAGGTTAGTTGGAGAGGATGGAAAGCCTATATCTGTTGTTGAGCTGAAGCCAGGAGATAAGGTTTTAATAAAGTATGATGAATATGCCAGACACTTTGGAATGGCCATAAAGGAGAGTATTATAGAGAAATAACTTTATCTCTTAACTCCATTTAAATATTTTAGAGCATTCTCCTTTAATTTCTCAGATAAGTTTTTAGGAATGTCTATTTCTTCCTCTAAGCATTTTGAGATACAGGCTGACAACAGTAAAATAGCTGCCTTCTGCTCATTCTTTAACCTATGGATATGATGGGGCTTAATCTCTAATTTATTGTAAAGCTCTAAGAGTTCTTTACAGTCATTATTTTCACAATCTTTAATAATTTCCTTAGCAAGATAAACAAAAAATTGATGTAATCTCATCAACTGTTCTTTTTGCATCAGCATCCCATAAATCTATTTTACCTTTAACTAAGAAAGAATTTTTTATTAAAAATATTTTTTGGTGAGGTAAATTGATAACTAAGTTACATGGTGCTGGAGGAAAGGTGATGCAGGAGCTAATAAAAAATTTAATATTAAAGAATATTGAGCTTAAAAGAGCTGGCTCCTTAGGGTTGGAAGATTTAGATGATTCCTCAACCATCCTCTTAGGAGATAAAGAGATAGCTTTAACCACTGATGGTTACACTGTTAAACCCATCTTCTTCCCTGGTGGAGATATTGGAAAATTGTCAGTTTGTGGAACTGTTAATGATCTTTCCTGTGTTGGAGCCAAGCCCTTAGCTCTCTCCCTATCTTTAATAATCCCTGAAGGTTTTGAAGAGGAGAAGTTAGAAAGGGTTATAAAATCAATAAACTTAGCCTCTAAGGAGGCTGAGGTTCCAATAATTACAGGAGATACTAAGGTTTCTGATGGCATAGATGAGCTAATCATTGTAACCTCTGGAGTTGGGATTGTTAAAAAGTTAATAAAAGACTCAGGAGTTCAGGAAAATGACACTATTATAGTCTCAGGAACTGTTGGAGAGCATGGCCTCTCTATCTTACTGGCAAGGGAAGGCTTTGAGTTTGAGGGAAATATAGAGTCTGATGTTTCTCCACTGAATAAGATGTTAGAAGAGGTTATTGATAAGGTGGAGGTTCACGCTATAAAGGATTTAACCAGAGGAGGCTTAGCCAATGGGTTAAATGAGCTTTCAGAGAAAAGTAAAATTGGGATAGTTGTAGAGGAAGAGAGGATTCCAATAAAAGATGAAGTAAAAGCCCTATGTGACATCTTAGGCTTAGATCCTCTAACTATGGCAAATGAGGGAAAGGTTGTTATAGCTGTCCCTGAGGAAGAGGCTGAGAGGTGCTTAAAAATTTTAAAAAAGCATAAGTATGGAAAAGATGCTGAAATTATTGGATATGCAACTAAAGAGACAGATAAAGTTTTATTAGATACAGGGTTTGGTAGGAGAATTTTAGAGCCTCCTATTGGTGATCCTATTCCAAGAGTCTGTTAATGGCTATAGAGGAATAACCAACAACAGCCGAGTAATCTCCTGTTACATCTCCAGAGGTTGCATAGGCTAAGAGCTTAGCCCTCTCTCCTCCAAGCTCTTTTAAAGCCCTTATCATAGCCATTACTGGGCCATAACCACACATTGAAATATTATATTTTACAACATCCTCATACAACCTTTTCTCATCCATCTTTATAATGTCATTGATAACAATCCTATCTTTCTCTACAGCTATCTCTTGGGGTTCATAGTGAGAGAGGTCAGAGGAAGCTATAACTACAACTCTTCTATTAAGCTCTTTAGCTACCTTAGCTATAAAGTAACCAACCTCTATAGCAGTTTCATAGTCTTGAAACATCATACAGATAGGAACTATCTTAAACTTAGCTATCTCTAAGAGCTCTAAATGCTTTAAGAAGGGTAGCTGAACCTCTATAGAATGCTCTTGTAAGTGAGCTGTCTCATCTAAGTCAATGATTTCACACTCTCTCCATAGTAAGTCTATAAACTCCTTATCTGGCTCCATATCTCCTAAAGGGGTTCTCCATATATCTGCTGAAACACTAACTCCTGAACCTAAGCCTGTGTGGTTGGGCCCTAAGATAACAGCAGTTATTTCCTCAGAGGGATCAGCATGCTTGGAAAGGGCTAAGTAGGAATGGGCCTGAATAGGGCCAGAGTAGATATAGCCAGCATGAGGGCAAACTAAGCCTAAGATGCTATAAGAGCCAATAGATGGTAACTTTTTAGGACCAAGCTCATGTAAATAACAGCTCTCAATCATCTCTAACAATTCCTCAGGATTTGAAGGATAAAATAAGCCTGCAACTGCTGGATATCTCATTTAGCATCACCTACTATAATAATCCAACAAACTTACCCATGCAGTAAAAAACCCCAATAGAGGCTCCAAGGTTTGAGAGTGTCATCACCAATAATATTTTAAATAAATTGTTATTTAATAGCTCTCTTATTGAAGATGTCTTAAATAAAGAGTTTATATCTTCCTCAGAGATCTTTGTAAATTTTAACTCTACAAGAGCAGTTAAGGTTCCAACAGCCACAAAAGGGAGAGGGATTAGGGTAGTTATAGGAGCTGAAACAAAGGCTATTAAAGCTGTTAATAACCTTCCTCTTGCTAAAATAACTCCTAAGGCTGACAAACCACCAGTGAAGAGAATCCAGTTTAGGGTTAGCATTTTCAGAAGTTGAGGATTAGTTAGAGAGTAGTAAAGAGCATACAAGAAGATAATGATGATGGCTAAAGAAATTGTATATCCTAAAAATTTTGCTAAGCTAAATCTCTTCTTCTTAACCTTTAAGAGCTCATAGATATCTATCTCTTCCCCATTATCTAACTTACTTAAATAGTTAATGATTCCTTTAACATGCCCAGCTCCAACAATAGCTAATACTTTCTCCTTCCCTTTACTAACCTCATAGAGAGTTTTAGCCATAAACTTATCTCTTTCATCTACAAAAACATCATAAATTTTTGGAGACAACTCTTTAAGCATCTCAATAAACTTCTCAGGGTTCTCTTTCATCTCTTTTAAAAGTTCTTCATTAACTTCTCCAACATCTTCCTCAGTGAGGAGAGCCTTTAAGAGATTAATTTTATCCTTAAAGGTTAGCTTCTCTAACAATCTGGAGAAGGTTATTTCAATATCCCTATCTATTAAAGCTATTGGGATATTTTTGGAGTTAGCTACTTCAATAGCTTTTTTCATTTCACTTCCTGGCTTTATCCCTAACTTCTCTCCAATTTCCTTCTGAGATTGGGAAAGAATAAGATAGAGAAAAGTTTTTAGAAATTCCCCTCTCTTTATCACTTCCTTAAAATCTATTTTTTTCTCATCCCTACTAATGAGAGATAAAAATCTCCTCTGATCAAGCTCTACAGCTACAACATCAGGCTCTATCTCCTCTATAGCCTTTTCAACACTCTCAACACTATCCTTAGACACATGAGCAGTTCCTAACAAATAAATGGTAGAGTTGTGTTTTGTCCTATACTCCTTCAAAGTTTCACCTTATATTTAACCAATAGTGGAATAAATTCCTTAACTAACTCTTTATCATAGTTGTAAAGCTTCTTTATCAATTTTACATGACTAATGTTAAAATTTTCAAAGATTTTTAATAATATGGCTTCTTTATTCTTAGCTCTAACTATAATTTTAAATAGAGCCTCTGTAAATTTCTCACCATCTTCTTTAATTAACTTTGGATATGAATAGATGGTTAGAGAGGAAGGAATCTCTGAGAGAGCCTCAGCTGCCCATCTTTTAATATCTTCCACTTCACTATCCAATAGTTTAATGATATATGGGATGTAAAGATAAACTAAATCTTCCCTTTCCCTCCCCACCTTAGTAATAATTTTTAGGCAATATTTAATAATCTCCTTATTTTTGGATTCAACAACATTAGAATAAACTATCTGCTCAAAGTCCAACTCCTTAGTTCTTGTTAGTAAGTTGTAAATAGTGTCTAAGATATCAAGAGAGATTATTTCCTCAACATTCAAGTTGTAAATCTCTTTTAAGCATTCTATCTTTTTCCTCTCATCAAAATTTTCTGATAAAATCTTTTTATAATTCATTTAAAATCACTTCAATATACTTATTGAATTCATCACTCTCCTTAATAGCTTTGTCAATCAACTTAACACTTTTTCCAGTTAAAAGAGCCTCATTTCTTAATTTTTTCAGCTCCAACCTAATTTTAGCCATCTTTGATAATAGCTCTATAACCATATTGTAATCTTTCTTACACTCACTAATTTTCTCTACATTTATATATCTTAACTCTTTCTTTAGCTCTTTTATAACCTCTAATAATTCTAAGGCCCTCTCAGAGTATTTATTAATTAAGTTAAATATAATCTTAGAAACTATTGGAATATCATCAATGTCTTCCCAAAAGATATATCTCAAGATCTCTAAATCTTCTATCTCAGCCACTCTATTCCCTCTAATTAGAGAGTAGCACTTTATAGCCTTAACTCCCTTCTTAAACCTCCTATCAGAGATGTAAATATGGTTTTGCTCTAACTTCTTCCTAATGTCTATTAAATAACCTACAACCTCTGAGATATCAACATCTTTAGCCTTCTCCTGTAAATTTTTAATCTTCTTTATACTAACTTTTGTCTTAGCCTTATATTCTTCATCTAAGTTAATTAATTTAATTAAATTTTCATAACTCTTTATTCCCTCAACAACCTTCCTAAATAGAAATCTATCATAGAAGGCATATAAGCTATTGTCAGGCAATTCATTAGAGGCTCCAAAGATGGTTATTATCTTAGCCCTCTCAATAGTGTCAGCATTATGGAAGATTCTTTCATTCATAATAGTTAGGAGAGAGTTTAATATTGAACTGTTAGCCTTAAATATCTCATCTAAAAAAGCTATCTCACAGTCAGGCAAGAAATTTTTAGTTTTTCTATAAAGTCTATCATTTTCTTTCAGCTCTTTAATTGAGATTGGTCCAAAAATCTCTTCTTCTGTTGTAAATTTTGTTATCAACTTCTCAAAATACTTAGCTTTTATATGAGAAGCTATAGCCCTAACAAGCTGAGACTTTCCTGTCCCAGGAGGGCCTAAGAATAGAGTATGCTCCTTAGCTAAGATTGAAGTTAAAGCTATATCTATCTCCTCTTCTCTCTCTAAAAAATAAGAATTTAGCTCCTCCCTAATTTTTTGTAACATCTTAAACACCAAAAATTAGATAATTTTCTTTATAGCATTCCAAACTAAATAAGATTGGGGTCTTAAAGTGCTTTCAATAGGATCTAAGAATAAAATATTTTTTTAATTAAATATTCTTTTGTATCTTCATCTACAATATATTCATCAACTATATAATCCTCTTTAATTAAATAATTTTAATGCATTAATGATATTCTCAAATTAAATAATTTTAATGCATTAATGATATTCTCATACTCTACTCCTCCAATCTTCCTAATTTTTACCCTAGCTAATAATCTTTTTAGTTTAGAGCACTCATCTTTTAGCATAAAATCTAAAATTTCATTTAAATCTTTATATTTTAACTTATTAAAAACTTTTATTATTAGTACTGGTTTCCTTCCAACGTAGGAGTAAATTAATTCTTTCTCTTCAGTTGATAGTTCTTTACCTAATATTTCCTTAGCTAAAAAATCCATAAATCTTAAAGCAGTCTCTTTATCAAAATCGTCAACTAATAAATATTTAGCTCTACCGTTTAACATCGCCTCGTTATAAACCTTCTCAATAAATAAAGAATCGGAACTTAAGCAAAATACATAAGATAAATGAAGCTCTTTAGTTAAACTTATGAAGTAATTAAAAAGCTCATAAATCAAAAAGCTGTTAATTTTTAAATCCCCTATCTTTTGAAGCTCGTCTAAGATAATTATCGACTTCTTTCCCTCTTTCCTAAGCTCTAATAAAATATTAGTTATATACCTAAAAACATTCCTCTCTTCTTTTTTTGTTAATAACACTTCTAAAACATTTTTAGGAACGGGAATTCCAAAGAGAACGGAAGAATCTTTAATTAAACCTTTAACCAATTCTATAGGATCTTTATCCTCTTCATACTCCTCAAACAAAACCTCTATAAAATCTTCATACTTAGAAATAAAAATCTCTCTTAAGTCAAAATAAAACACCACATATTTATTATCAAGCTTATTAATAACTTCGTTAATTAAAGCCGTCTTTCCACTATTAATAGGGCCATAAATAAAATAGATAAAATTAGGCTCAAACTCCAAAATAGAAAGAATCTCTCTAATTTCTTTTTCTCGATTAAAGAATTTCATAGTTTCACCATAATATTATATAATTTGAATAATAACTATTTAATAAAAATCACTAAATTAAAAATTAAACTCTTTGGAGGTTTAAATAATGTTTAACCCAAAGGCTATAGCTATAATAGGAGCCACACCAAAGGAGGGAAAGGCTGGCTATTCTATATTAAAAAACTTATTAAAGTTTAAAGGTAAGCTCTATCCTATAAATCCTAAGTATAGTGAAATATTTGGAATTAAATGTTACAAGTCTATCTTAGATGTTGATGACAAAATTGACTTAGCTATAATTGTTGTCCCCAATGTTGTTGTTCCCCAAGTCTTGGAAGAATGTGGAAAAAAGGGGGTTAAGTATGTTGTCATCATCTCAGCTGGTTTCTCTGAGGTTGGAAATGTAGAGTTAGAAAATAAAGTTAGAGGTATTTTAAAGAAGTATAATATAAGAGCTATAGGACCTAACTGCTTTGGGCTAATAAATGCTCATATAAATTTAAATGCCACCTTCTCAAAGGTTTTTCCTGAGAAGGGGAATATCTCTTTAATCTCACAAAGTGGAGCTGTCATAGATGCAATCTTAGATATTCTTCCTCTCTTAAATATTGGAGTTTCTAAGGTTGTTAGCTTAGGGAATAAAATAGATATTCAAGAGAGTGACATCTTAGAAATACTAAAGGATGATGAAGAGACAAGGGTTATAGGGATTTACTTAGAAAGCTTAAAGGATAAAAACTTTTTGAAAGTGGCTAAGGAAGTGGCTAAGAAAAAGCCTATCATTGTTTTAAAAGCTGGGAAAAGTGAAGCTGGGAAGAGAGCAGCTAAGTCACACACTGGAGCATTGGCAGGAGAGAATGAGCTTTATGAAGCTATCTTTAAGCAGTGTGGCTTTATCATAACTGAAACCTTTGAGGAATTTGTTGATGCCTTACATGTCTTTTCAACACAGCCAGAGATGAGAGGAAATAAAGTAGGAATTATAACAAATGCTGGAGGATTTGGAGTTTTAGCAGCAGATGCCTCTGAGAGCTATAACTTAGAGTTACCAGAATTTAGTGTTAAGGAAGAGTTGAAGGAAGTGTTAAAGAATGCAAATATCTCTAATCCACTTGACATTATTGGAGATGCTACCCCTGAAAGATATGAGAAGGTTGTTAAGATTGTGATGAAGGATAAAAATATGGATGGCTACTTAATTATCTTAACCCCCCAAGAGATGACTAAGCCCTTAGAGGTTGCTGAAAAGTTAGTGAGAGTTGAAAAGGTCAAGCCTTTAGTAACCTCATTTATTGGTGGAGTTTCAGTTAAAGGGGCTAAGAGCTTTTTAAGGAAGCATGGAATTCCATCTTACATAACCCCAGAGAATGGAGTTAAAGCTTTATCTAATTTATATAAATTTTATAAGCTAAAGATGAGAGAGGAAAATGAGGAAGAGATTAAAGAGATTTTAGAAGAATTTTTAAATATTAAAGAAGAGAATAAGGAGGAAATTAGAGAGCTAATTAAGAAAGGAGATGAATATTCAATTAAAAAACTTCTCTCCCTTTACAACTTCCCTGTTCCAAGGGGTTATATAGTTGAGAGTGAAGAAGAAGCTGAAGAAGTGGCTAAAAAATTAGGAAGAGTGGTTTTAAAAGCTTTAAATGTTTATCATAAAACAGATGTTGGGGCTGTTATAATAGACCCTGAGGATGTGAGAGAGGCTTATAAAAACTTGGCTGAGAAATTTGGAAATAAAATTTTAATTGAGGAGTATATAGATGAAAGAGGAGTTGAGCTAATATTTGGAGGGAAGAGAAGCTTATATCCTCTATTTTTAGTTGGTTTAGGTGGAATCTTTACTGAAGTGCTAAAGGATGTTTCCCTTGCTATCCCTCCTGTTGATAGAAACTATATAAGAGAGATGTTGAATGAGCTTAAAGGAAGTAAGTTGTTAAAGGGCTATAGAGGAATAGAGGTAGATTTAGATTACTTAATAGACTTGCTCTTCAAACTTTCCATCTTCTTCTATATCCATGATGAGATAAGAGAGATAGACTTAAATCCTATCTTAGCCTATAAAGATGGAGCTAAAATATTAGATGCTAAAATTGTGAGAGGGGAGTAAATGATCTATGTCTCAATAGCACCATTTGGAATTTTTGGAAGCTCTAAAGAGGAAATTAAAAGCTTAGAAGATATTGAATATAAATTACTATTTAAAGAGGAGGAGATCCCTGAACTCCTCTATCTCCTTAGAGTTAACCCAAATAAGGTTTTGGAGAGAATAGAGGATTGGGGAGAGGTTAAGGTTGAGCTCTTCTCAACTGAACCTTTTGAGATTGGAAACTTCATTAGAGAAAATTTATTTGAGATAGGTAAAGAGCTTGGCTACTTTAAAGATTACAATGACTTTAGAGAAAAGATGAGCCTTTGGGGTCAGGAGTTAACTAAGAGGTTGATAAAGAGCTATTCTCACCAGAAGGATAAGGTTATTATTCAAGTCTCTGAAGCCATCTCTGACTTAGATAAGGTTATAAACTTACTCTCTGAAAGGTTGAGGGAATGGTATTCTCTATACTTCCCTGAGTTAGATAGCTATATAGAGAAACATGAGCTCTTTGCTGATCTCATTATAAAGTTTGGGAGAAGAGAGAACTTTACAAGATCAAAGCTTAAAAAAATTCTACCTTCAAAGTTGGCTGAAAAGATAGCTAAGGCTGCTAAGAACTCAATGGGTGGAGAGTTAGAGGATGAAGATTTAAAAGCTATAGTGAAGTTTGCTGAGGAAGTAAAAAGGCTCTATGAAAAAAGGAAAGAACTCTATAGTTACTTAGAAAGACTTATGAATGAAAATGCCCCTAACCTCTGTAAGTTAGCAGGGGTTACCTTAGGAGCTAAGCTCATCTGCTTAGCTGGAGGTTTAGATAGATTAGCTAAGTTACCAGCTTCAACCATCCAAGTTTTAGGTGCTGAGAAGGCTTTATTTGCCCACTTAAGGAAGAAAGTTCCTCCACCAAAGCATGGAGTTATCTATAACCATCCTCTCATTCAGGGCTCTCCAAAGTGGCAGAGGGGGAAGATAGCAAGAGCCTTAGCTTGTAAGTTAGCTATTGCAGCAAGGGCTGATGTAAATAATGACTATATAGCAGATTTTTTAATGGAAAAGTTGATGAAGAGAGTTGAAGAAATTAGAAGGAAGTATCCAAAGCCTCCTAAGAGGAAGAAGGAGAAAAAGAAGGAGAAGAAGTTTAAAAATAAGAAAAAGAAGAAGAAAAAGAAAAAGCCAAAAAAATAATTGTATAGAGTAAAAGGAAAGCTATAACAGTAAGGTCAACAGCTAAGAAAGCCTTTAAAGCTTTTTCCTTAGTTATCTTTCCAGAGCCTAACTTATAATAATTTATTTTCTCCAAGGTTATGTCTAAAGCATTAGCCACTATTGCCATTGTGTAGCCAGAGTTTGGAGACTCTAATTTATTAACCTCTCTCAAGCCAAGAAGAGCTTTCTTAAAGTTTCCATAGAGAGGAGAGGTTAAAATTAACAAAGAACAAGAGATCCTTGCAGGGATAAGGTTAAGGATATCATCTAACCTTGCTCCAAACTTTCCAAAGTAAAAATATCTCCTATTTTTATAGCCTATCATAGCATCTATTGTATTCACAGCTCTATAAATGAAAGCTCCTTTTAAACCAAAAAGAATAGCATAGAAAAGAGGAGCTATAATACTGTCAGTTATATTTTCTGTTAAGCTCTCAACAGCAGCTGATAACACATGATCCCTATCTAAGTTACTGACATCCCTACTTACTATTTTCCTCACTTCTTTTTTAGCCTCTTCCAAGTCATCAATTTTTAAAATTGGAGCCTTACAAAACTCTATTAAGGATTTGTAGCCTATGGTGGTTGATAAAATTAGTGAGTAGAGGGGAATAGATAAGTAAAAAGGGAGAGAGATTATTAAGCTCTCTATGAAGCTTATAATAATAAATATTATTAAAATAGTAACTATAACCAAGAGAGAGCCACTTATAAAATCTAAAATCTTATGTTTCCCTTCAGTGTTTGGTAAAACCCTCTCTAAGTATAAAATTAACTTACCAATTAAAACAGTTGGATGTATCTTTTCAGGAGGTTCTCCAAGAAGCCTATCAAATAAAATAGTTAGGTAGAGAATAATTGGATTTAGTATTATCCCACCTTTCTTAAAATTAGGGTTCTCTCCCACCTTGTATTACTCTTTAACTTAACAACTTTCTCTAACTTTATATTCTCCAACTTATCTATATAGCTTAAAACTTCCCTTAAATTATCTTTAACCTTTCCCCTCTCTCCCTTTAAAGTATAAATTATATAACCATTATTTTTTAGATTTTTTAAGAACCTCTCTATCAAGCTAAAAGATTCTAATGGGTAAAGGTTGGTGTCATTGGTTATTAAATCTAAGGTTTCCTCTATCTCTACTTCTTCAGCTCTCTTCTTTATATGAACTATATTCTCTCTTTTAACCTTTAGCTCTGCTGGATCAACAGCATAAACTTTCTTAGACACTTCACTCAAAACCTTAACCCAACCTCCAGGTGCTGAGCCTATGTCTAAGACAACATTCAAGTCTTTAAAAATATGAGGAAATTTATCTATTAATTCTCTAATCTTATTTTCAGCTCTTGATATTGGCCTCTCCTTATATTTATTTATTCTCTCCATTCTCCTTATATTCTCCTCAAAAACAATCTCTTTAAAATCTTTAGTAAATAAGCTTATGTAAGCCTTATCTTGCAAGATCTCAACATTCACTTTAAAATCAAAATTTTTTAAGCTAACTTTATAGCCAAGCTCTCTAATTTTCTCCCCTAATGCTCTCTCAAGTTCTTCACTTGTGAAGCTATGCCTTCCTCTTCTATTACATCTAACTACAAAGCTTCCTCTTGGCTTCTTCTCTTCAATTAAAGATAAAGTTAAGTTTTCAATATCTTCTAAGCTTCCTTCTCTCTCAATAGGAATTAGCTTAAAAATATATTTTGATTTCTTAATTTCCTCTAAAATCTCTTCTAAGCTCTCTCCCTTAACCTTTAATATCCCTCTAAAAGGAGTATATTTTATAAAGCTAAACTCCCTCTTTAACCTATCCTCAAATCCTGGCTTTGTTGTTATTAAGGCCAAGGTTTTCATAGTGTGACATCTATATCTAAGTGTTCAGTTAATTCCTTATATCTATTCCTTATTGTAACCTCTGTAACTCCAGCTACTTCAGCAACCTCTCTCTGTGTCCTTCTATGCCCTAAAAGGACACTTGCTATATATATAGCAGCTGCAGCCACTCCTGTTGGGCCTCTACCACTTGTTAATCCTTTCTCAGCAGCTTTCTTTAATATCTGTATAGCCTTTGACTCAACCTCTCCAGGTAGGCCAAGCTCAGAGGCAAATCTTGGAACATAGTCTATAGGATTTGTTGGAGCCAACTTTATCTTTAACTCTCTTGCTAAAAATCTGTAAGTTCTACCTATCTCCTTCTTATCAACCCTTGAAACCTCGGCTATCTCATCCAAGGTTCTTGGCACTCTATACTTTCTACAGGCTGCATAGATGGTTGCAGCTACCACACCTTCAATACTTCTTCCTCTTATTAACCCCTTACGTACAGCCTCTCTGTAAAGGAGGGAGGCATGTTCCTTAACATGCTTTGGCAAGCCTAACTTAGAGGCTATTCTATCCAACTCAGAGAGAGCAAAGGCTAAGTTCCTCTCAGAGGCATCTGAAACTCTAATTCTTCTCTGCCACTTCCTTAATCTATAAAGCTCAGCCCTCTTATTGGCTGAAATATCTTTCCCATAAGCATCTTTATTTCTCCAGTCAATAACTGTTGATAATCCCTTATCATGTATAGTATATGTCATTGGAGCCCCAACTCTACATCTCTTAACCTTCTGCTCATGATCAAATGCTCTCCACTCTGGCCCAGCATCAAATATTTGCTCCTTAATGACACAACCACACTTAGCACAGACAATTTCAGAAGAATCACTTACAATTTCCTTACTTCCACAGATTGGACAAACTAATTCCTCCTTTTCCTCATTTTTTTCCTCTTCTCTCTTCTTCTCCTCATATTTTAAAATAGCCATAGACATCACTTTTTATTTTTATATTTGGATTTATCAATAAAAACAACATCAGGGATAAAATTTTTTAAGGGCTTGATCTTAATATATGGCTTAGCTACTGGGCCAAAGATGTCTACAACAACACCATATAACTTTCTCTTATAATAGACCTTATCTCCTATCCTTGCCTGACCTCTTCCTATGATGAACCCTTTAGGTGTCTTATGAAGAACTTTTATTTTCATCCTCTCCCCAAAAAGTATATATATAACATCAACAGAAAAATATAAAAAGCTTTCTATTTTGTTATTTTCTATATATAGTTTAGCTAATATAAGTAAATTTTATATATCTCTTTGGTTTTAATTTATATCCCGTGCCGAGGTGGCTTAGCTGGTTATAGCGCCCGGCTCATACGGACCTTCCCCAGCATTCCGCTGGGGTCCTGGGAAACCGGGAGGTCGGGGGTTCGAATCCCCCCCTCGGCACCATTTATTTTTTATAAACCCTATTTTCATTTATTTGAATATACTATTTCTTTTGTGGTGGGATAATGGATATATTAATAGTTAATGATGATGGAATCTACTCCCCTTCTTTAGTCTCACTTTACAGAGCCATAAAAAATAGATTTGAAGATGCCAATGTTGTAATTGTTGCTCCAACAAATCAACAGAGTGGGATAGGAAGGGCTATAAGTTTATTTGAACCCCTGAGGATGAGCAAGGTTAAGTTAGACAAAGATATTTATGGCTATGCTGTCTCTGGAACACCTACTGACTGTGTAATCTTGGGGATATATAAGATTTTAAATAAGGTTCCTGATTTGGTTATCTCTGGAATTAATATAGGGGAAAACTTAGGAACTGAAATTATGACCTCTGGAACCTTAGGGGCTGCCTTTGAAGCTGCTCATCATGGAGCTAAGGCAATAGCTTCATCTTTACAGATAACCTCTGATCACCTAAAATTTAGAGAGCTTGACATTCCTATAGACTTCAGTGTTCCAGCAGAGATAACTGTTAGGATAGCTGAGAAATATTTAGAGCATAATTTTCCCTGTGATGTCATAAATTTAAATATTCCTGAAAATGCTACTCTTGAAACTCCAATAGAGATAACAAGGCTGGCAAGGAAGATGTATACAACACATGTTGAGGAAAGGGTGGATCCAAGGGGAAGAAGTTACTATTGGATAGATGGTTATCCTGTCTATGAGGAGGAAGAGGATACAGATGTCTATGTTTTAAGGAAGAAAGGGCATATTTCTCTAACTCCTCTAACCTTAGACACAACAATAAAAAATCTTGATGAATTTAAGAAAAAGTATGAAGAGATTATCAAAAAAATATAAAACTAAGTTCAATTATTAAAAACCTATAAAAGTTTTTGAGGGTGAAGTCTATTGTTATCAGCAATTAAAAATAAATTAAAAAGTATAACAGAAAAGAAGTTAGAGAAGGAGGGAACAAAGTATATTATGTTTGGAGGTAAGGGAGGAGTTGGAAAAACAACCATGAGTGCAGCAACAGGGGTTTATTTAGCTAACAAGGGGGTTAAGACTGTTATAGTCTCAACTGATCCAGCTCATTCATTGAGAGATATCTTTGAGCAGGAGTTTGGTCATGAGCCAACAAAGGTTAAGGGCTTTGACAACCTATATGTTGTTGAAATAGATCCTCAGAAGGCTATGGAGGAATATAAGGAGAAGTTGAAGGCTCAGATTGAAGAAAATCCATTCTTAGGGGAGATGTTGGAAGAGCAGTTAGAAATAGCTTCTCTCTCCCCAGGAACTGATGAGAGTGCTGCTTTTGACACCTTTTTAAAGTATATGGAGAATAATGAGTTTGATGTTGTCATCTTTGACACAGCTCCAACTGGACATACATTGAGATTCTTAGGAATGCCAGAGATTATGGATAAATACTTAACCAAGATGATAAAAATTAGAAAGCAGATGAGTGGCTTTATGAAGATGTTTAAGAAGTTTTTACCATTTGGAGGAAAGGATGAGGATATTGACTATGATAAGATGTTAGAAGAGCTTGAAGAGATGAAGAAGAGGATAGAGAAGGCAAGGGCAATTCTCTCAGATCCTGAGAGAACCTCTTTTAGATTAGTGGTTATTCCTGAGGAGATGAGTATCTTAGAGAGTGAAAGAGCTATGAAGGCTCTTCAGAAGTATGGAATTAATATAGATGCTGTTATTGTCAACCAATTAATCCCTGAAAATGTTCAGTGTGAATTCTGTAGAGCAAGGAGAGAGCTACAATTAAGAAGATTGGAAGAGATTAAGGAGAAGTTTGGAGATAAGGTTATAGCCTATGTCCCTCTCTTAAAGACAGAGGCAAGGGGTGTAGAAACCCTAAGAGAGATAGCTAAAATACTATATGGTGAAGAGTAAATGAAAATCTCCATCATTGGAGGGACTGGAGAGCAAGGCTTTGCCTTAGCTTTAAGACTTCTCATTAAAGGTTTTCATGTAATCATTGGGTCAAGGAGTGAGGAAAAGGCATTAATGACAGTAGAGGAGATTAAAAAAATTTTAGGGGAGAGATTAAAGGGGAAGGTTGAAGGGAAGAACAATATAGAGGCTGCTAAGGAAGGAGATGTTGTAGTCTTATCAATTCCCTATGAATACACTATTCCAACAATTAAGGCTTTAAAGGATGAGTTGAAGGGAAAGATAGTTATCTCTATGGGAGTTCCCTTAGCTACAGCTATTGGAGACAAACCTACAAGGCTCTTATATCCTCCAGATGGCTCTGTGGCTGAGATGGTTCAGAATATTTTAAAAGAGAGTAAGGTTGTTGGAGCCTTACAGAATGTTAGTAATAAAGTTCTTAGAGACATTGAGAAAGAGGTTGATTGTGACATCTTAATAACTGGAGATGATGAAGAGGCTAAGAGAGTTGTTAAAGAGATCTTGGAAAAGATAGATGGAGTTAGGGTTATAGACTGTGGAGACTTGGAAAAGTCAAGAATTGTTGAGAGTATAACAGCTCTATTAATAGCCCTAAATATCAAGTATAAAGCTGAGACAGGCATTAGAATAACCAACTTAAAAATTTAATCTCTTTTTTTATTTTAAAAATTTTTGGAGGTTTAAACAATGTTTAGCCCAGAGAAATTTATTGAAGATGCTATAAAGGAAATTAAGGAGAAGATAGGGGATAGAAAGGCTATAATTGCCTTAAGTGGAGGAGTTGACAGCTCTGTGGCTGCAGTATTAACCCATAAAGCTATTGGAGATAAGTTAGTGGCTGTTTTTGTAGATACTGGGTTAATGAGAAAAGGGGAGAGGGAAGAGGTTGAGAGGGTTTTTAGAGATCAGTTAGGCCTAAATTTAATTGTTGTTGATGCCAAAGAAAGATTTTTAGAGGCTTTAAAAGGGGTTAAAGACCCTGAGGAGAAGAGGAAGATCATAGGAAAGTTATTCATTGATATATTTGAAGAAATTGCTGAGAAGGTTAAGGCTGAAGTGCTTGTCCAAGGAACAATAGCCCCAGATTGGATAGAAACTGAAGGAAAGATAAAGAGCCATCATAATGTTGCTCTCCCCCATGGGATGGTTTTAGAGGTTGTAGAGCCATTAAGAGAGCTTTATAAAGATGAGGTTAGAGAAGTTGCCAAAGCCTTAGGGTTGCCAGAGAGCATAGTTTATAGGCAACCCTTCCCTGGTCCTGGGTTAGCTGTCAGAGTTTTAGGAGAAGTAACTGAGGAGAAGTTAGAGATCTGTAGAGAGGCTAATGCAATAGTTGAAGAAGAAGTGAAAAAAGAAGGCTTAGATAGAGAGCTCTGGCAATACTTTGCAGCTGTTCTTGACTGTAAGGCAACAGGGGTTAAGGGAGATGAGAGAGAGTATAACTGGATTGTAGCCATAAGATTGGTTAGCTCAATAGATGCCATGACTGCCCATGTTCCAGAGGTTCCTTTTAGCTTGCTGAAGAGGATAAGTAAGAGGATAACTTCAGAAATTCCAAATGTGGCAAGGGTTGTTTTTGATATAACTGACAAGCCACCAGCAACTATAGAATTTGAGTGAAACTATGAAAGTTGGTGACATCATCTATTACTCTGGAACTATCTACACTGCAAGAGATAAGGCTCATATGAAAATTATAGAGTTGTTAAAGAGAGGGGAAGAGTTACCTTTTAACTTAGAAAACTCTATTATCTACCATGCTGGTCCTATCATGAAAAAAACTGAGAATGGTTGGAAATGCATCTCTATAGGCCCAACAACTTCAGCAAGGATGAACTCTTTAGAGGAGGAGTTTATTAAATTAACTAAGATCTCAGCCATTGTTGGTAAGGGAGGGATGAAAGAAGAGCTTTTAAAGACTTTCCATGAGTATAAGGTTTCATACTTATCAGCCCCTGGAGGTTGTGCAGCCTTATTGGCAAAGAGTATTAAGAGGGTTAAGAATGTCTATTTTTTAGAGTTAGGGATGCCAGAGGCTGTTTGGGAGTTAGAGGTTGAAAACTTTGGTCCTTTGGTTGTAACTATGGATTCAAACTTTAACAGCATATATAAAGAGGTTAATGAGAGAGCAAGAGAGAAATTAAAGAGTTTGGTGGATCAGATATGATAACATGTATTGGCCATACAGCTTTAGACTATATTTTTAATGTTGAGAAATTTCCAGAGCCAAATACATCAGTTCAGATCCCATCAGCTAAGCTTTACTTTGGTGGAGCAGCAGCTAACACAGCTGTGGGGATAAAGAAGCTTGGAGTAGATTCAGAGCTCTTCTCCTGTGTAGGCTATGATTTTAGAAATAGTAAGTATGAAAAATATTTAGAAAACTTGGGAGTTAAGTTAAATCTCTACTACTCTGAAGAGGAAGAAACTCCAAAGGCTTGGATCTTCACAGATAAAGAAAATAACCAAATAACCTTTTTTCTCTGGGGGGCTGCTAAGCACTATAGAGAGATAGAGGCTCCAACATTTAATTCAAAGATTGTCCATTTGGCCACTGGTGATCCTAAGTTTAACCTGCAGTGTGCAAAGAAGAATTATAAAAAGAGTTTAATCTCCTTTGATCCAGGACAAGATCTTCCCCTATACAGTAGAGAGGATTTAAAAGACATTTTGAATTATGCCAATTTCTTATTTATGAATAGGCATGAGTTTGAGAGGGCTAAGAAATTGCTAAATTATGAGTTAGAAGACTTCTTAAATCACTTAGATCTCTTAGTTGTAACCTTTGGAAGTAAGGGAAGTAAGATATTCACAAAAAATGAGATAATTGAGATTCCAGTTATCAAGCCAAGGAAAGTTACTGATCCAACTGGAGCAGGAGATGCTTACAGGGCTGGATTTTTATCCTCTTACATTAAGGGCTATGACTTAAAAACCTGTGGCTTGGTTGGCTCAGCTGTTGCCTCATTTGTTGTTGAAGAAAAAGGGTGTCAGAGTAATTTGCCAAGCTGGGAAGAAGTTTTAGAGAGGCTAAGGTTAGAGGGTTTCAAGGTGGAACTATGAACATTGTAGAAAAGATAGACAAGCTTAAGGAAGAAAAAAATGCTATTATTTTAGCCCATAACTATCAGCCAAAGGAGATTTTAAAGATAGCTGACTTTGTTGGAGACTCTTTAGAGCTATGTATTAAGGCAAGTGAAACCAACTCTGACATTATAGTCTTTGCTGGAGTTGACTTTATGGCTGAATCAGCCAAGATATTGAATCCTGAGAAAAAGGTTTTACTTCCAGAGATTGAAGGAACTAAGTGTCCTATGGCTCATCAGCTTAATAGAGAGATAATTTTAAAATATAAAGAGAAGTATAAGGCTCCTCTTGTTGTCTATGTAAATACTACTGCTGAAACTAAGGCTTTAGCAGATATAACTTGCACATCAGCAAATGCTGATAAGATAGTCTCTTCCTTGGAAGAAGATTTAATTCTCTTTGGTCCTGATAAAAACTTAGCATACTATATAAAAAAGAGAACTGGGAAAGAAATTATAAACATTCCAGAGGATGGAGGATGCTATGTCCATCAAAAGTTTAGCTTAGAAGATGTCTATAGGGTTAGAAAGCTATATCCTAAGGCTACTCTCTTAGTACATCCTGAATGTAACCCAGAGGTTCAGGAAGAGGCTGATGTAATAGCAAGTACAAGTGGAATGGTTAGATATGTTTTAAACTCTGATGAGGAAGAATTCATTATAGGAACTGAGAGAGACTTAATAGGAAGAATTGAGTTAGAACTTGAAAAATTAGGGTTAAAAAAGAAATTGATTCCACTAAGAGATGATGCCATCTGTAAGGAGATGAAGAGGATAACCTTGGAGAAGATATTAAAGAGCTTAGAAGAGGAGAGATATGAGATAAAGTTAGATGAGGATACTATTAAGAAAGCTAAGAAAGCTATTGAGAGAATGATTGAGTTGTCTAAGTAAGACTATTTTTTAGATTTTTTAGATATTTAGATTTTTCAGTTTCTATTTTAGCAAACAATTAAATTTTTAGGGATTAAGATGATAGAGAAGCTCTTAAAAATTGGTGAAAAGGAAGGTTTTGATGTGGAGATCTTCATTGAGGAAGGAGTTAGCTTAGATGTGGAACTTGATGGGAAAAGCTTAGATAGCTTTGAACACCATGAAGGCTTTGGTATAGGGGTTAGGGTAAAGAAAAATAATAAGGTTGGCTTCTCTTACTCAAAGGAGTTGAGTGAAAAAGTAGTTTATGATGCTATGAAAAACTTGGTTAATGACAAAATAGACTTTGCCTACCCATCAAAATATAAAAATCCAAAAGTATTTTCTAAGAAGGTTTTGGAGTTAGAGGATAAGGAGCTTGCTGATCTATTGATATACTTAAGAGATAACATTATTGGCACTCCTCTCTCTGGAGGTGTTGGGAAGGGTGTAGGGAAGGTTAGAATTGTTAATTCCTATGGGTTAGATGTTGAGGAAACATACACTCTATTCTCAGCTGGCATCTCAACCATCTATAAAGATGAAACAGCCTATGAGGGGAAGACAAGGGTAGATATCTTCAACTTAGATGAGATTGTTGAGAAGGTTAATGAGCTTGCTAAGAGGGGAGTTAATGGAAAGAAGTTAAGATACAAGGGAAATATTATTTTATCTCCAAGGGCATTAAGCTCTCTCCTAACTCCTTTAAAATTAGCTATAAATGCTGAAAATGTTCAAAGAGGAAGGAGTGTATTAAAAGATAAGATAGGAGAGCAAGTTTTTAGTGAGCACTTAACAATTATAGATAATGGAGTTATTGACTATGGGCTTGGCTCTTCTAAGTTTGATGGGGAAGGGATAGCTAAGGGTGAAACCACCATTGTAGAGGATGGGGTTTTAAAGAACTATATCTATGACATAAAGAGAGCTTTAAAAGAAGGGAGGGGAAGTACTGGAAATGCTTCAAGGAGCTATTCCTCTCTTCCCTACATCTCAACAAATAATTTAATAATAAGAGAAACCAATAATAAAATAGAGAGCTTTGATAACTATGTTTATATAGAGTGTGTTATTGGCTCTCATACTGCAAATATGATAACTGGAGACTTCTCTGTTGAAATTCAAAACTCCTATTTATATAAAGATGGAGAGATAATTCCAATAAAGAAAGGTTTATTTAGTGGGAATATCTTTAACTTGCTAAAAGAGGCTCTTCCTTTAAAAGGAAGTGAGCAGAGAGGGAAGTTAATAAGTCCTCCTATCTTAGTTGAAGGGGAGATAATTAATTAATTTTGGTGAGATAATGAAGGCTAAGGTTTTGATAAATGGCTATGGCTCTATTGGGAAGAGGGTAGCTGATGCAGTCTCAGCTCAGAAGGATATGGAGGTTATTGGAGTTACAAAGACAAAGCCAGACTTTGATGCTAAGTTAGCCACTGAGTTAGGCTATAAGTTATATTGTGCCATCCCAGATAAAGAGAGAGTAAAAGCCTTTGAAGAAGCTGGAATTCCTATAGAAGGAACTATCTTAGATGTGATTGAAGAGGCTGACATTGTTGTAGATGGGGCTCCAAAGAAGGTAGGGAAGGAAAACTTAGAGAAGATATATAAGCCAAATAAGGTTAAGGCTATTTTGCAAGGTGGTGAGAAGGCTAAGGATGTTGAAGATAACTTTAATGCCCTCTGGAGCTATGAAAGATGCTATGGTAAGAGCTATGTTAGAGTTGTTTCCTGTAACACAACTGGTTTATGTAGAATCTTATATGCTCTAAAAGACTTTGGGATAAAAAAGGCAAGAGTTGTTTTAGTTAGGAGAGGAGCAGATCCAAATGATGATAAAACTGGACCAATAAATGCTATTAAGCCAAATCCTGTAACTGTTCCTTCTCACCATGGTCCAGATGTAGTTTCAGTAGTTCCAGAGCTTAAAGATAAGATAATAACTTCAGCTGTAATAGTTCCAACCACCTTAATGCATCAACACACCCTAATGGTTGAGGTTGAGAGTGAAGTTAAAAGAGAAGACATTTTAGAGAAAATTAATGAAACTCCAAGGATAATATTGGTTAGAGAAAAAGAAGGATTTAGCTCAACAGCCAAAATTATAGAGTTTGCAAGAGACTTAGGTAGGAAAAGATATGATCTTCCAGAGTTATGTGTCTGGGAAGAGAGTGTTAATACCTTAGGAAATGAAATATTCTTAATGCAAGCTGTCCATCAAGAGAGTATAGTGGTCCCTGAAAATATAGATTGTATAAGAGCTATGTTAGAGATGGAAGATGATAAGTTTAAATCTATAGAGAAGACAAATAAAGCTCTAAACTTAATAAAATAAAAAATTTGTTTAAGCAAACTCTTCTTCTGGGTAAGCTGGCATCTTATGCTCAGCTAAGTCTAATCCTTTTCTCTCTTCTTCTTCTGAAACTCTTAATCCTATTGTTAAGTCTATTATCTTAGCTAATACATAACCTAAGACAGTACCATAAACTATACAGAAGATGGAGCCTATAACTTGCTCAACTATACTAACTCCTCCAGCTCCTCCTAAGGCTTTCATTCCAAAGATTCCTGCTAAGATGGCCCCTACAACTCCAGCAGTTCCATGGACTGGAACAACTCCACAAACATCATCTAATCCAGCTTTTTCAATTAACTTATAAACTATTGGAACCTGTAATCCAGCAATTAACCCTATAATTAAACCTCCTATTGGACTAACTATATCAGTTCCAGAACAGATAGCTACTAAGCCAGCAACTATTCCGTTGGCTGTGAAGAGAACATCCTTCTTAGAAGCTATTAAAGCTCCTAAACCTCCCCCAGCCATGGCTAAGGTTGTGGTCGCACAAACCAATCCACTGATGTCACTTAAAGCTAAGGAACTTCCTACGTTAAATCCATACCAACCTATAGCCAACATAAAGGCTCCAAAGACAGCCATAGGAATGTTATGCCCTAAAATTGGGACTGGAACTCCGTCTTTAAATCTACCAATTCTTGGACCTAAAGCAGCTATAGCTCCTAAGGCTAAGAAGCCACCTAAGCCATGAACCACTAAACTACCAGCATAGTCGTGCCATGGAACAATTGAAGCTCCCCATGGGCCAAGATAGACGAAGAGAGGATAGAGCAAGCCGGTAATAATTATTGAAATAATGACATAAGCGCTAAACTTAATTCTCTCAGCAACCCCTCCTGAGACTATTGTAGCAGCTGTTGCACAGAAGACAAGGCCGAAGAACCAGCTTGCTAAGTCTAAACCATTGTTTGGCCAGTTAGCGCTAAATATCTTGCTCCACCAATCAATAAAATCAGCTGGATTTATTGAAGTACTTAAAACACCTCCAATAAATAACCATAGAACACAACCAACAAGCCAATCAACCATGTTTTTCATCATAACATTATTAACATTCTTCTTTCTAACTTGTCCTCCTTCTAACATTGCAAATCCTAACTGCATCATAAAAACAAGGACACCCATAACAACAAGGAAATAAACATCTGAAGCGTTAGCTAATGTTGTTAAAGCTTGAACTATTGAATTTATATCACTAACATTTTGAAACAAATCAGCAGTCGCCATCTTTTCTCACCTCAAAATCTTTTTTAAATCGCTTCCCTTCCTTCCTCTTTTGTTCTAACTCTAACGACTTTCTCAACAGGTAAAACGAATATCTTGCCATCTCCAGGTTTTCCTGTTTTAGCGTTCTCGCAAATTATGTCAATAACTTTATCAACATCCTCTTCTTTAACAACCATCTCTATCTTTATCTTTGGCAGAAGATCAACAACGAACTCTCTTCCTCTATACCTCTCTACAATTCCCCCCTGAACGCCTCTACCTTTAACCTCACTAACAGTCATCCCCAAATAGCCAGCATCAGCGAGAGCCTCTTTAACAACATCTAACCTTTCTGGTCTTATAATGGCTTCAATTTTTTTCACACTGAACCACCTTCTCTTTTCCTACGAATTAGGAAAGTTATTTCCTATTTAATAAAAGAAGTTATATAAATACTTTTCTTGAATTTATAAATTTAAAATAATAAATTTAAAATTAAATAAAAAATAAAAAAGGGTTATTCAACCTTTAAACCTTTTCTCTCTCTAATTTGTCTAATTAATTGATCTTGCATTTCTTTTGGCACTTTCTCATAGCCAGCAAACTCAATACTCCATAAACATCTTCCCTGTGTAGCTCCTCTGATGGCTCCAGCAAATCCAAACATCTCAGCAACTGGACACTTAGCTTTAATGATTGTCATATCCCCTTCCTGTTCCATATCTAATATTTGTCCTCTTCTATTACTAATCTCTCTCATTGCAGCTCCCATATAGTCCTGAGGAGTGCTTATATAGACATATTGCATAGGCTCTAAGAGAACAGGCTTAGCTTGCATCATAGCATCTCTAATTCCAAACCTTGCACATGGAATCATTTGAGCTGGCCCTCTGTGGATAGCATCCTCGTGTAAGACAGCATCTATTAGCTTAACCTTAACTCCCTGACACTTCTCAGCTGCTAATGGACCATTTCTCATAGCCTCTTTAAACCCTTGGATGATAAGCTCTCTAACCTCATCTAAGTGGACGATCCCTCTTGTCATGTTTATAAGGACATTTCCTTCATAGATACACATAACCCTCTTAGCCTCTTCAGGATCCATTCCAGCTTTTATTAACTCTTGGACTAAGTTCTCATCTGGCTTTTTCTTGACATCAACATCCTTTATTTTCCCTTCCTTATAAGCTTGTAAAACTCCTTCTTCTAAAGGCTCAACAACAAAGTATAACTTGTTGTGCTTGTTTGGAGATTTACTCTCAACTATTGGAGACTTGTCAGTGACAGTTTCCCTATAAACAACTATTGGCTGACCCACTTCAACAGGAATTCCAGCATCTCTCTCTATCTTTAACTTTGTTATAATCTCTATGTGAAGCTCTCCCATCCCACTGAGCAAATGCTCTCCAGTCTCTTCATTAATCTCTACTTTAACAGTTGGATCCTCTCTTGCAATCTGTCTTAGGACTTCAATTAACTTTGGTAAATCTTTAGTATTTTTAGCCTCTATAGCCACTGTAATAACTGGCTCACTGATGTGAGTTATAGCTTCAAATGGCTCTATTATCTTGTTTGGAGAACAGATGGTTTCCCCAGCTGAAGCCTCTTTTAAACCAACTAATGCACAGATGTTTCCAGCTGAGATACTATCTACTGGAATTCTCTCAGGTCCCATGAAGACAGAGACTTGCTGAATCTTAGCCTTCTGCTGGCTATTTACCATATAAACTTCGTCTCCCTGGTGGATTCTACCACTGAATAATCTACAAACTGAAACAGCTCCAGCATGCTTGTCCATAACTATCTTTGTTATAACTCCAGCCAATGGCCCATTAGGGTCACAGTTTAACATTGCCTTACCAACATCTGAGTTAATGTCTCCCTTCCATATATGTGGAATTCTATACTTCTGAGCCTCTGGTGGGCTTGGGAGATGCTTAATAACCATATCTAAGACAACTTCATGTAATGGAGCCTTTTCAGCTAACTCCTCTTGTTTATCATTTTGACAGTACTCAATAATATCTTTAAATGTTATTCCTGTCTTCTTCATGAAAGGAACAGAGATGGCCCAATTGTTGTAAGCTGATCCAAAGGCAACACTACCATCTTCAACCTTAACCAACCACTTATCTTTAAATTCCTCAGGAGCCATCTTTTTAATTAGATTGTTTATATCTGTAATGATTTTTATGAATCTATTCATCATCTCCTCTTGAGAGAGCTTAAGCTCATTGATTAGCCTATCTACCTTATTTATAAAGAGAACTGGCTTAACTCTCTCTCTTAAAGCCTGTCTTAAAACTGTTTCTGTCTGAGGCATAACTCCCTCTACAGCACAGACAACAACTATAGCTCCATCAATAGCTCTCATAGCTCTTGTAACGTCTCCTCCAAAGTCAACGTGTCCAGGAGTGTCAATTAAGTTAATTAGATATTCTTTTCCTTCAAACTCATGAACCATAGAGACGTTAGCAGCGAAAATAGTAATTCCTCTCTGAGCCTCTTCCTCATCAAAGTCTAAAGCTAACTGTTCTCCAGCCAACTCCTTAGAGATCATTCCAGCTCCAGCTAAGAGGTTGTCAGATAAAGTAGTTTTCCCATGGTCAATGTGAGCACAGATCCCTATATTTCTTATTCTGTCATACTTCTCCATCAACTCCTTAATCTTAGCTATCATCTTTGCTCTTTTTCCCATAATTTTCACCTTTATTCATATTTTATGATAATTTAGCATATCCCTGGGAATATAAAAATTTTATGAAAAAGAGATAAAAATTTTATCTTGCAGATTCTGCAACTCTCTCAATCTCTTCCTTCTTCTTAACAGCATAGCTCTTCTGAATATCTCCCCTTGCTGCAGCTATTAACTCTTCAGCTAAAGCCTCTTCAATTGGCTTCTTACTCTTATGTGCAGCATTGTATGCTCCAATAGCAATGTTTCTTAAAGCTACATCAATTCTTCTTAGAGAGGAACAGTCAACAGATTGTAAATAGACAATTCCCCCATACTGTATTCTTGTTGTATCCTCCCTTGGTCCAGCATTTTCAATGGCATCAACTAAAACCTGTATAGGATTTTGCTTAGTTCTTTGCTCAATAATTTCAAAGGCTCTCTCAACTATTTTTAAGGCTTTTAATTTCTTTCCAGTGTTTTCCTCTCTTCTCATAACCTTATTAACTAACCTCTCAACTATGTTCATCTTAGCCTTCTCAAACTGTCTCTTTGTAAACCTTCCAGCTGTATGAGGGACATAAATAGGAGTTAAATTTATGTAATTCCTTAAACCTGGATCTCTGACAACAACATCCTTAGTACTCCACTTCCCAAATATCTTAACCTCATCCAACTCCATGTTTCCACCAATTTATCTTTTAATTTTCTCCTGTCTTCCTCTAACTAATTCTTTCAAGGAGTTTCTACCAACCATTACAACCTTATACTTAACCCCTGGAATGTCCCCTTTTGCTCTTGGTCCCTTTGGCCCACCAATCCCTTCTATAATAACTTCATCATGCTCATCTATGAAGCTTATAGCCCTATTTCCAGGACAGAAGGCTGTAACCACTCTACCATTTTTAATTAGCTGGACTCTTACACACTTCCTAATCCCAGAGTTTGGCTGCTTAGCCTCTAAACCAACCTTCTCTATAACTATTCCCCTTGCCATTGGAGCCCCTTCTAATGGGTCATATTTCTCCTTTAACTTTAAAACTCTTCTAACATAGTTGTAGTCATGCCACCTGCACCACTTTCTCTTTAACCTTAATTTTCTCCCAGCAAATTCTCCTCTTGGTGACTTACTTCCACTCATACTTATCCCTCTTTGATACTTTTGAGCTATATAAAATAGTTGAATTCTATATAAAATATTTACTCCTGAGTATTTTCAACATTTTTCTTCTCTTTTCTCCTATTATCCCCAATAATTACCTTTATCTTGGTTATTTTTGTATGTCTCTTCAATATGTTTAAGGCTCTTTCTAAATTTTTGCCCTTTTCCCCATAAATAGCTCTTCTAATTTTTGGATTTATTCTTATATAGGCAATAACATCCTTTCCAGCTCTTTTAATCCAGACATCTTCAAGTTGTAGAGGGGCAAAGATATTTCTTATAAATTTTCTCCAATCATCTGAGTATTCAATAATATCTACTTTTTTACCAAACTTTTCCTCAGCTGTTTTTACATGTTCCCCTCCTTTCCCAATTGCTGCTCCTGCATCTCCTTCTTTGACTATAAAGGCTAATCTATCTTCAGTGGCTACACAGTCAAGAACAGGGACATTAGAAATTTTTTCAAATAGTCCAATTTTCATAATTTCATCTGTTGTTAGCCTTAACTTTCCCATTATTTATCACCTTTAACTATCTCCATGATGTTTGATAATCCCTCATCCAAGATGACAAGAGCAGCAACTGGGAAAGGTTTTCCACAGATTGCCCCTAACTCTAAGGATGTTACATTATGCTGATAGATAGGAATGTTTGAGAGCTTTGCATAGTATTTAACATCCTCTTCTATCTCCTTTGGTATTTTACTGGCTAATATAACTAATTTCCCTTCACCGTGTTTAATGAATTTTATAGTTCTTTTTGAACCTAAGATAACTTTTCCAGTATCAACAGCTGTTCTTATTGCCTTGTTTATATCCATCTCTTTCCCTCCTTCTCATTTTTTACTCCGGAGGATCATCCGGAAAAAAGAGTTTATGGTAGATATACTATTTACATTTATATAATTTATGGTTTTAATTGATTAGTATATTCAAGTAGTTGTAGATAATATATTAGGAAATTATAAAGCTTTTATTATGGTATAAATATTATTTAAGAATCTTTTAAATGTGGTGATATAAATGAGAATAAAATTAGTGACATTATTATTGTCTCTATTGTTATCTCTTACAATTCTGGCAGGATGTACAAATGTGGAGTATAAAGAGGTTAATGAAAATGCTGAAAAAGTTTATAAATTCGTAGACTTAGCAAATAGAACCGTTATTTTAAAACATTATCCTCCTGAAAGGATTATTGTTTTAGATAGTTATTGGGCTGAAGTTTTACATATTTTAGGATTAGACGATAAAATAGTAGGAATAGGAAAATATGTAAGATATGACAAGTTTTTACCAGAAAGTGTTAAGAATAAAACAGTTATTGGAAGCATGTTTAAAGGGGTAAATTGGGAATCTGTTATTACCTTAAATCCAGATTTGTTTATTATGGATTGGTATGGAGGAAAGTACGGAGATAAAAAAATATTGGAAAAAGCTGAGAGTTTAGACATCCCTGTAGCTTGTATGTATATTAAAAATATTGATGACAATATAAAGGCTGTAGAATTCTTAGGAGATATTACTGGAGAAAAAGAGAAGGCTAATGAATTAGTAAATTGGATGGAGAGTAAATTAGAAAAGATAAAGGAAACCGCCAAAGCTATACCAAAAGACAAAAGAAAGAATGTTTTAATGATAACCTATCGTAAAGGTGAAGTACGTGTATATGCAAACAGCCCATATGGGCAAATTATTGAGTATGTTGGAGCCCATAACTTAGCTTTAGATAAAAACTTTTCTTCTCCATGGGTTAAGCTAAACTTAGAGCAGATTATAGACTATTGGGGAAATAAAACAGACATTATTTTAGTTGTTGGATATAATAAGAAATCTCTAAATGAATCTATAAATGAAATATTAAGTTCAAAAGAATGGAAAGCTATTAAGGCAGTTAGAGAAGGACACGTTTATGGAATTCTTTCTGGAACTAATGGTTACTTAAGTTGGGGTCCAAGAATTGTTACAGGAGTGTATCAAATTGCTAATTATATATATCCTGAATTTTATCCAGATTGGAGAACAGTTAGAGATGAACTATTAAAAAAATTTTATAAAATAAATATTACAGAATAAGGGAACCTTATGAATGTTAAAAAATTTTTATATTTTTTATTAATGACCTCTCCCATTTATGTTGGATTTTTATGCTTATGTATTGGCTCAGCCCACATTCCTCCATTAGAGATTATCAAAATTCTGTTTGGTGTAACATATAATAAAGCTTATAATATAATTATCTGGGATATTAGATTACCAAGGATACTATTAAATATTTTAGTTGGATCTTCCCTATCAGTATCTGGAGCTATCCTTCAATCAAAATTTAAGAATCCTTTAGTTGATAGCTATATCTTAGGAATATCCTCAGGGGCTGCATTTGGGGCAAGTTTAGCCATTCTTTTATCTTTATCTTTACCATTTTTTTATATGTCAACTTTTACCTTTGGAATCCTTGCAGTTTTCTTTACCCTGCTCTTAGCTGGCAGAAATGCAACTCCCATCTCTCTTGTACTTTCTGGAGTTATAATTAGTGCTCTTTTTTCATCACTATCATCTTTATTAATGTTTTTTATGAATCCTGAAGACTTAGCATCTATTGTTTATTGGATTATGGGATCTTTTAGTAATACAAGCTGGCAAGATGTTTATATTTCAGCTCCAGTAATTATTTTTGGTTTAATATTGGTTTATCTAATGAGATGGTTTTTAAATGTTTTATCCCTTGGAGAAGAAGCTGAAATTTTGGGAGTAGATACAAAGAAGATAGGGCTTATTTTCATCCTATTGGCAACTTTGATAACTTCAGTTTCAGTTTCAGTCTGTGGAATTATTGGATGGGTTGGGCTTATAGTCCCTCATATTGTTAGGATGGCATTTGGTCCTGACCATAAAACATTAATTCCTCTAACCATTACCTTAGGAGCCAGCTTTATGATCTTGGCTGACACATTGGCAAGAAGTTTAACATCTTTTGAAATCCCTATTGGGATATTAACAACAATAATAGGAGCTCCTCTTTTTGCCTACCTTCTTAAGAAAACTGGTGGTGTTTGGAAGTGATTGAAATAAAGAATTTATCATATAAATATAAAGATTTTGAAGTTAAAAATATCTCTTTTAACTTAAATTATGGAGAAACTCTAACTCTTTTAGGACCAAATGGAGCAGGAAAAAGTACTATATTAAAAGTTATTTATGGATTATTAAAGCCTAATTATGCATGTGTCTTTATTGATGGAATGGATTTTCATAAACTGCCAGTTAAAGAAAGAGCTAAGATCATGTCATTAGTTCCTCAATCCCATAGTCCAGTGTTTCCATATAAGGTTATTGACTTTGTTGTTATGGGAGTTTCTTCACAACTTTCTCTATTTGAGTCTCCAAAAAAAGAACACTATAAGAAAGCTCTAAATGTTTTAAAGATGCTTGGAATTGAACATTTAAAGGATAAGACATATACTGAACTCAGTGGTGGTCAGCTACAGTTGGTTTTAATTGCAAGAGCCTTAGTTCAAGAGCCAAAGGTTTTACTATTGGATGAGCCAATCTCTCACTTGGATTTTAAAAATCAAGTGCTAATTTTAGATATACTACAAGAATTAGCTAAAAATAAGAAGTTAGCTATTATTATGACTCTCCATGACCCAAATTTTGCAGCTTTATACTCTGATAAAATAGCATTTGTAAAAGATGGCTCTTTGTTGGATTTTGGAGAAGTGTCTGAAGTGTTTAAAGATGAAGTGTTAGAGAAAGTGTATGATCTTCCTATTAGTTTAATTAATATTAGAGACCTAAAAATTGTATTACCCAAAAAATTTATAATGAAAAATCATGATAAATTTAATCTGTGAGAGCATGAATTATAAGGAGTATTTGGAGAAGCTGAAAAAAAAGGATGGGATAAATTTAGGAGCATACACCACTGGAGACTTCACCCTCTACTTATTTTTAATTTTTGGAGCTATGGCTATAGGAAGAATCTATGGGAAAATTTTATTAGCTCTCTTCACCTTATCATCTTTAGCCTTAGCCCTTCTTTTTATCCCAGTTATTTTTAGGTTTAAGAAGGAAAATTCTAATAGTATAAGTTATCAACTCTTCTGGCTCTCAGTGTTCTTAGGAACAATTGCCTTTTTGATGATGATCTCATCCTAAAGGGGTGTAAAGAATGAAGAGAGACTTAGTAGCTGGGACTTCATTTTTTATTTTTGGAGCCTCTTTGCTCTATATTTTATCTAAGGTTTCTGTGAATCCAGGAGTTAATTTAGTTTATCTTAAAAATTATATTGTCCCCAACTATGTTACAGCTGTAGTTTTTGATTGGAGAGCCTATGACACCCTTGGAGAGTGCTTAGTATTAGTTACAGCTGTCATGATCTCATGGGTTATCTTTGGGAAATCCTTGTATGATAACACCTACTTAAAAGAAATCTTTTACTCTAAATATACTGATGACTACATAACCTTACAGAGATGGGGAGAATATACAGAGATGGTTAAGCCTTTAGCTCTTCCTCTCTCTATATTTATGCTTGGTCTTGGAATCTTAACCATACTTGGGGGCCATATAACTCCAGGAGGTGGCTTTCAAGGAGGGGCATTGATAGCAGCAGCCTTTATTTTATCAGTTATTGCCTTTGGTTCCAACTCTCCTTTATGGTTTGACCACCACTACTTAGAGAAGTTAGAGGCTTTTGGAGCCCTGGGCTATTTACTGGCTGGACTATTTGGAATTTTGGTTAGTGGTTACTACCTATTTAACTTCTCCCACATCTTTGGGATCCCAATCTTTCCATCCCCAACAGTAAATCCTGGAATTATTCCATATTTGAATATATTAGTTGGGCTTAAAGTCTTAGCTGGTTTATCCACAGCCTCTTTTCTCCTATCCTGTGAAAAGGTTATCATTGAAAGATTGGAGAGGGAGTAAAGATGATTATCTACTTATATCCTTCAATATTGGCTTTCCTTTTAGGCATATTGATTGGATCAAAGTTTAGATATAAGATTCCTAATATACTTGGCTTTTTAGTTCTCTCTTTAATCATAGCATATTTCTTAAAGCCCCTTCCTTACTATGAGCCTTTAAAAATTTCTCTAACATTCTTTTCAGCAATTTTAGGGATCTTTGTTGGTAATAGAGTTTTAGGTGGAAAAGGATGATTATAACTCTCTTAGATAAGTGTAGATCCTTAGAAAAGTGTGAAAATTGCCCTTTGTTGGGAAAAACTTCTAAGTGTAAAGAGGTTTGCCCAACTGAAGCTATCTTTTACATAAACAATAAAAGCTTTACTTGTCTAACCTGTGGAATCTGTGCCAAGGTTTGCCCAAACAAGGCTATAAAGAAAAATAAATTTGGAGGCTACTATGTAGATAGGAAAAGGTGTAATGGCTGTGGAATCTGTGCTGAAAATTGCCCAATAAAGATTATAAGGATAGTGGAAAGAGATGGAAAAAAGTTCCCTATAGGTATTTGTTGTATGTGTGGCCTCTGTATAGAGGCTTGTCCTTTCAATGCAAGAGTTAGTTCCTATGAGCTAATGTTTAAAAAGAAAGAGGGGTTAGTTGAAAGATACTTAAAGGTTTTGGAGAGCTTAACAAAAAATAAGATCTTCAAAATTAGAGAGATAAAGCTCTCTGAGAGAAAGAGAAAGTCTATAAAAATTGACCTTGACAAGTGTATTGGCTGTCTAAAATGCTCTTATCTATGCCCAAGATACACAATTATGCCAAGGAATGTTAATTACTGTACTTATTGTAACCTCTGTAAAGAGGTTTGTCCAAAGGATTGTATAGAGAATGGAGAGGTTAATGAAGAGAAGTGTGTTCTCTGCTTAAGATGTGTTAGAGTTTGCCCAACCAATGCCTTGAAGGTTGAAAACTTTAAGATAAAGAAGGTTAAGGAGAGTAAGAAGATTAAGCCAGTTAGATACTGTATAAATTGCTCCCTCTGTGCTGAAGTTTGTAAGAGTGGAGCCTTAAAGTTGGAAGATCTTTTACTCTACTCCCCAGACCTCTGCTGGAAATGTGGAGCCTGTATAGAGATTTGTCCAAATGAAGTTAGATTTATAGAGAATGATAGGGTTGATGGAGCCTGCTCTCTCTGTGAGGTTTGTATAAATAATTGTCCAGTAGGAGCTATAAAAATTGAAGAAATTAGCTTTAAGAAAATAAAGGATGAAAATTGTATCCTATGTGGAACCTGCTTTAATGTTTGTCCTAAGGAAGCTATTATAATTGATAGGAGTAATAGAGAAATAATATTTACTGACAACTGTATCTTATGTGAAAATTGCTCTATTCATTGTCCAAGAGACATTATTCCAAATACAACAGGATACAAAAAAGTTGTTGATAGAGAGAATTCATTTATAAGGGTGGATATGGATGTCTGTATAAAGTGTGGCCTTTGTAATAAAGTGTGTCCTAATGAGTGTATAGACTATGGAGTTATTGACATAAAAAAATGTGAGTTTTGTGGAGCCTGCTATAATATATGCCCAACAAAAGCCATTTACCTATATAGAAAGTGGAAAGCTCTTTAATCTTTCTTCTCCTTCTCCATCTTTTCAGCTTCTTTCTGGAGTTCTTCTTTAAGCTCAGCTATAACCTTAGAAAGCTCATTTAACCTCTTTAAGCCTTCCTTCTCAACATTGTCAAGCTCTTCATAAGACTTCTTTAAATCTTCAATACTCTCACTTAAAGACTTTTCAATGTAGATATCTGACTTAACTCCCAATAAAGCTTTGTCATCAATAACCTTAGCCTTTAAATAAACTCCTGGCCCTACTGGAATAAGGGTTTCTTCATCAACCTTCACATTACTTAAGGTTTCAATAGCTTTATTTATTTCATTCTTCAATACTCTTACTGATGCTATCTCCTTCTGTATAGCTTCAATCTGCTTAGAGTACATCTCTAAAGCTAAAATTTTCTCATTCATTTATCATCCCCTCTGTTTAGGTGGTGACTAATGAGATTATTAAGTACTTTAGGCTATTTAATAGTTTTTATAAAAGCCATATCAGAATCTTGGATTGATGTTGTTAGAAGAAGTATAACTGGAGAGATTGATCCTAAGGTTGTTGAGATAGAGTCTAAAATAAATAACCCTAATGGCTTAGTGCTCTTAGCCTGGTCTATTACAGCAACCCCTGGAACCTTAGTTATAGACTTAAATACTAAAGAGAGAAAGCTTAAAGTTGCTGTCATCTCTCCAAGGGAAAGGGATGATATAGTTCCCTTTGAGCCTTATATAAAAAAGATGTTTGACTGATGGTTATGGAAGCTTTAAAGATAGCTTTAGAAGTTGTGAATGAAGTGCATAAAAAGATAAAGCCCTTAATAGGCTGGGAAAAGGCTGGAGAAACTGTTAAAATAGGGGCTGATGGCACTCCAACTAAGAGAATAGATGTTGTAGCTGAAGAAACAGCTATAGAGGTTTTAGAGAAATATGGAGGAATATTAGTTAGTGAAGAAGTTGGAACTCTAAATTTAGGGGAAGGGGAATATATTTATGTCTTGGATCCAATTGATGGAACCTACAATGCTATAAAGGATATTCCCTTCTATGCCTCTTCAATAGCTATAGGTTATAGAGACGCTAAAACCATAGATGATCTCTTCTTAGGAGTTGTAAAAAATTTAGTTACTGGAGACATTTACTATGGAATTAAGGGAGAGGGAAGTTACTTAGTAAAAGAAAATGGAAGGAAAAAGAAGTTAGAGGTTAATAAAAAAAGTGAGCTGAGGGAGATATCAATCTCTGCCTATGGGTTGAGTAGGGAGAGCTTAGAGCTATTGAAAAATATAAGGGTTAGATTATTTGGAGCTACAGCTTTGGAGATGTGTTTTACTGTCAGTGGAGCCTTAGATGCCTATATAAATTTAAATAAAAATGCAAGGCTTGTTGATATAGCTGGAGCTTATGTAATCTGTAAAGAGGGAAATGCTGTAATAACTGATGTTAATGGAAAGCCTTTAAACATGAAGATGGATGTTAGGGAGAAGAGTACTATAGTCTTAGCCAACCCTATCCTACATAGAAAGTTTGTTTCCATCTTAGGGAATAAGTGGATCTTAAAGCCTATAGCCTTTGGAGTTGTGGTTAAGGATAATAAAGAGGCTATAGAGTTGGCTAAGAAAGCTATTAACTATCTAAAGTCTAAAAATATTCCAGTCTATTGTGATAAATTTTTGAAGAGTATAGTTAATGAGAAGGAAATTGACAAAAAAAAGATTTCTCATGTTATAGCCATTGGAGGAGATGGGACAATATTAAAAGCTGCAAGGATTGTTAATAATGAACCTATCCCTATCTTAGCTATAAACTTAGGAAGGGTTGGGTTCTTAGCAGATTTTAGTAAAGAAGAGCTATTTAAAGCTATAGACTTGGTTATAAGTGGTAACTATGATGTGATAAAGAGAGAAAAGATTTCTTGCAAGGTTAAAAGAAGGAGATATAATGCCTTAAATGAAGTAGTTATCATAACTAAAAATCCTGCTAAGATCTTAGAGTTCTCCCTTTATATTAACAATAAGAAGGTTGAAGAGATTAGGGCTGATGGGTTAATTATCTCAACTCCAACAGGTTCAACAGCCTATTCCCTAAGTGCTGGAGGGCCTATAGTTGATAACTCAGTTAGCTGCTTTATCATAACTCCTATTTGTCCATTTAAATTATCTTCAAGGCCTTTAGTTGTAGGTAGCCAGAATAAGGTTGAGATTGAGTTAAATAGTGACAAGAGGGCTTTAGTGGTTATTGATGGAAGTGTTGAGGAAGAAATTAAAAAAGGAGAGAGAGTAGAGATAGAGAAAGATGGTTATAGTTACTTTGTTAAAGGTAAGGACTTCTATGAGAAGTTAAAAGAATTTACCAAGATGGTGTAAATTTATGGATATTGAAGAGTTTGTAAGGAAAAAATTAAGGGAAAATGTCCCTGAGGAAAAGATAATTGAAGAAGGATTCAAGAGAGTTTTAGAATTTAAAGAGAATGAAGAGTTTTCACTAAAGTTTATTAAGGCTGTCTTAGAAGAGGTTAAGGCATCAGAAAAAATACTAAAGATTAAAGATGAAACTTTAAAGAACCTTCTTCTCTACCCAAGAGCTGGGGTGAAGATGGGAGAGGCTGGAGTTGGAAGTAGAGGAGAAGGAGACTTCTTTGTCCATAGAGAGATAGCAAGGATTATAAAGAGTTGTAAGTCAAGAGCTATCATAGACAGTGAAGACCAAGATGATGCTGGAGTTGTTAAGGCTAAGGGAAAATATATAGTTGCTGCTGTTGATGGGACACATTCAAGGTTAAGTGAATTCCCCTTCATAGCTGGCTTTCATGTGGCAAGAGCAGCTTTAAGAGATATATATGTGATGGGAGCTGAGGGCTTAGCTCTGTTAAGTGATATACATTTAGCTGATGATGGAGATGTTGGAAAGATCTTTGACTTCACAGCTGGGATAGCTACAGTTTCAGAGGCTACTGAAGTTCCTTTAATAGGAGGGAGTACCCTAAGAGTTGGAGGGGACATGGTTTTAGGAGAGAGGTTGGTTAGTTCAGTAACAGCTATAGGCTCTGGAGACCATATAACAGCAAGGAGACATGCTAAGGAAGGAGATCTTATATTAATGACTGTTGGCTCTGGTGGAGGAACCATATGTGCAACAGCTATTTATCATGGCTACTTTGATGTGGTTTATGAAACCCTAAATGTTAATTTCATTTTAGACTGTCAAAAGTTAATAAGAAACTCTTTAATAAATAAGGTTCATGCTATGACAGATGTCACAAATGGAGGAATAAGAGGAGATGCCTTTGAGATCTCTAAGACTGCTAAGGTTTCTTTAGTTTTTGACTATGAAACTTTAGTTAAGACAGTGAATAAAAAAGTTTTAAAGATGTTGGAAGAGCTAAATATAGATTTCTTAGGGGTTTCAACTGGTTCTTTATTAATTATATGTCCTGAAGACACTGCAAGGGAGATAAAGAGGTTGATAGATGTTATTGAAGTTGGCTATGTTGAGAGAGGGAATAAAAGTTATTTATTAAAAGATGGGAGAAGGGAAGAGTTAAAGCCAAAGTTTAGAGAGGCTCCTTACACACCAGTTAAGAAGGTTGTTGATAGAGAGCCTGAGAACTTTGAGGAGATGAAGGAGAAGATAAGGAAGGCTTGTGATGAAGCCATAAAAAAGAAAGAGTTTGTCTTAAATAACCTTCTTAAGAAGAGAAACTAAGTTAATAACATCTAAACCCTGCTCTTTTAAGTGAAGCTCACAGAATGGGCATATAGTAATAACTTTATCAACATCTCTAAATTGCTTAGCTCTTCTCTTTCCTAACAGTTTAGCAAGTTCCTTAACTCCACTTCTAACTCCTCCCCCAGCTCCACAGCATTGGGGCTTAGAGTCTAAAAACTCTATTCCAGGAATTCTTTTTATAAGCTCTCTTGGCTCTTTATAGACATTTTGCCCTCTTCTCAAATGACAAGGATCATGGTAAGAAACCCTTAGCTTTAGCTTTTTATATTCTCTCTCAAACTCTATTAAAAGCTCTGAGATGTCTTTAACATTCTTTAACTTGTAGTCATTCTTTAATGTGCTTCCACAGCCAGCACAGACTGTAACTATATAATCAATATCTAAACTTTCAAGGGTTTCTAAGTTTTTTTCCATTAAGTCCTCAGCTACATCTCTCTGTCCAGTTCTAAGCATAGGTGAGCCACAGCAAACTTGAGCCTTTGGAAGATAAACAGAGATGTTATGAGCTAAGAGAACCTCTATAGTGTCAAAGCCAACAGCTATATTTCTATAGTCTATCAAACAGCCAGTGAAGAAAGCTACCCTCAACTTTTCATTTTCAGCCTTATAAAACTCTTTAGCTTTCTCTAAAAAGCTTTCTTTTATTTTTGGAATACTTCTATTACTCTTTAAAATATTTTCTCTAACCTTTCTATGCTCTTCCAAGAAATAGCCTTTTTTAAATGCCAACTCTCTAAGCTTTTCAATAGCTCTCTCTAATTTAATATTCATTGGACAAACTTCAACACAGGAAGAGCAAGTTGTACAAAAATAGAGATTCTCAAAGAAAGCTATTCTTTCTCTATCTTCCTCATCTCTCTTATCTAAGGAAAATCTCAATAGTTGTCTCATCACTGTAGCCCCTGGGAAGTTGGAAGAGCTTCTTGCTGGACATGTGGATAAGCAAGATAGACAGTCTATACAAGCCCTCAACTCCTTAGTTTTTTCTACTTCACTCTCCTCTATCTCCTCTAAGCCATTAGGAAGTTTCTTTCTAACTATGTAGTTTCTTATACTCTTAAGCTTCTGATAGTAGGGCTCTCTATCTACAATCAAGTCCTTTACAACTCTAAATCCTCTTAGTGGCTCTATTAGCATGTTATCTTTAACAAGGGTTTCACATGCCAATCTTGGAGAGCCATTTATGGTTAAAGCACAGCTTCCACACTGTGAATTTCTACAGGAAGCTCTAAACTTTATGTTTGCTCCATATTCTCTATTTATGTACTCAAGAGCCTCCAAAACTGTAAGATTCTCTGGGACTTTATATTTTTCAATTTTCCCTTCTCTATTGATCTTGATGGTTATCATAGTCATCATTTAAATAAGATTTTTGTTTTAAATAGAAAATTCCCCAAATCAAAAATAGCAATATTTATATTATATTATTATGAATATTTCTGATTGTATCTTCTCCTTCTTAAAGCCTAATAGGGTGATATAATAACTTATTTTAAAGTTGAAATTCACAAAAGTGCCAAAAAATCATTAAAAGATCTCCCAAAATCAATAAAAACAAAAATTATTGAATTTTTAATTCAACTAAAGTCTAATCCTTTTCCTACATCAGATATTAGAAAGTTACGTAATCTTAATAATACTTTTAGAGCGAAATTTGGTGATTATAGGGTTGTTTATTCTATAGACTTTGATAAACGCTTAATACGTGTCATTAAAATTGAGCATAGAAAGAAGGTATATAAGAGACTATAAATTAGTTAGTCAAATAAATCATCTAAAATTTCATCTAAATCTTCCCACTCCTCTCCTTCTAAGATTTTAAGATACTCTTTAACTTCTTCTTCATTAGCCTCTTCTTCAGGTAAAAGCTCAGCCTTTAATTTAAATAAATTTATAACTGTGTCATCAATTAATTCAACTTCATCTTTTTTTAATTTTATATCTACTGATTTGCGGGATATAATAATTACCACCTAATTCAGTAACATAATTCAATAAACCTGCCTAAAAAATAAGTTTTAACGACTCCTAATAGTCCTTAGTTATCTTTTAGTGTAATACTAACCAAATATAAAAACTTTTTTATTATTTACACATTTAAATTCATAGCTATTACTGAAATCCTTTAAATATCTTAACATTAAATTTATTTAGAAAAACTCTTCAGAGGGATGAGAATAAATGATGAAAAGAACACACTACTCTTCAGAAATAACTCCCCAGATGGATGGTGAGGAAGTAATAGTAGCTGGATGGGTACACTCTATAAGAGCCTTAGGAAAAATTATTTTTGTTATTTTAAGGGATAGGGAAGGGACAGTTCAAATAACTGCTCCTAAGCAAAAAGTGGAAGAAGGGGTTTTCAAAACCATAAAGAGCTTGGGAGTTGAAGATGTTATAGCTGTTAAGGGAAAAGTTGTAGCCAATGAAAAAGCTCCTAATGGCTTTGAGATAATTCCTATAGAGGTTGAAGTATTAAATAGAGCTGAGAGGCCTCTTCCATTAGATCCTGCTGAAAAGGTTCCTGCTGAGCTTGACACAAGGTTAGAAAACAGATTCTTAGACTTAAGAAAGCCAAGGGTTCAAGCCATATTTAAGATAAGGCATGAAATGCTAAAGAGTGTAAGGGAAACCTTTTATAGTGAGGGGTTTATTGAGGTTAACACCCCTAAGTTGGTGGCAAGTGCCACAGAGGGAGGAACTGAGCTATTTCCAATTTCTTACTTTGAAAAGGAAGCATTCTTAGGACAGAGCCCTCAGCTTTATAAACAGATGTTAATGGCTTCTGGCTTAGATAGGGTTTTTGAAATAGCTCCTATCTTTAGAGCTGAGGAGCACAATACAAGGAGACACTTGAATGAAGCTACCTCTATTGACATAGAGATGGCATTTGCTGATGATAAAGATGCTATAAAGATGTTGGAGAAGGTTGTTTATAATGCCTGTGTAAGTGTCTATGAGAATAGAGAGAAAGAGCTTAATCTACTAAATCATAAGTTAGAGGTTCCTCCAAAGAGCTTTGATAAAATTACTTATGATGAAGCCATAGAGATAGCTAAAAGAAGAGGAGTAGAGATAGAGTGGGGGGAGGATTTAAGTAGAGAGGCTGAAAAAGCTATAGGGGAAGAGATGGGAGGCTTTTACTTCATAGTTGATTGGCCTACTGAGATAAGGCCATTTTACACCATGCCTAAGGATGATAAGTATTGTAAGGCATTTGATTTAATGTATAAAGATTTAGAGATATCTTCAGGTGCTCAAAGGATTCATATCTATGACATGTTGGTAGAGAGTATAAAAAATAAAGGTTTAAATCCTGATGCCTTCACTTATTACTTAGAAGCTTTTAAATATGGGATGCCTCCACATGCTGGTTGGGGTTTAGGAGCTGATAGATTTACAATGGTTTTAACTGGGCAAGAGAATATAAGAGAGTGTGTCCTCTTCCCAAGAGATAGGCACAGATTGACACCATGAAGTGGGAAATAACATTTGAGGGAATAACTTATAAGTGTAAGTTTTGTACTTACTGTTGCTCTTGTAAAGGCTGGAGAATCTACTTAAATTATTTTGACTATCTAAGGCTAAAGGATTATAAAGAGTTTATTGAGCCAAGTGATGGAGAGTTTAAGTATAAGTTGAAGGTTAATAATAAAGGCTGCTTGCTCTTAAAAAATAATCTTTGTAGGATTCACTTAGAAAAGGGTTATATTTACAAGCCTCTCATGTGTAGAATTTTCCCTTTTAGCATGATGGTTAAGTGGGATGGCACACCTCTTTTAATTATTAAACATTATTGTAGTGGAATAATTAAAGGAGAAGTTGAGAAGAATTTGATAAAAGAAGCTATAAGTAATATTAAAGAGCTTTATTTTGACATTTTTGAAGATCTGATTTATAGAGGGATGGAGCACTCTTCTACAACCTACTTAAAAGAGAATGAGAAAATTACATGGGAAGAGAGGGAAGAGCTTGGAAGATATATTTTAAAATCTAACTCTTTTCTTGAGCTTAAGGAGAGATATAAAGAAATTTTTAGAGAAGATATTAAGATAGAAGTTAAGGAGGATGAAGAGATTTTAAGATATCTTAGAGAACTTCACTACAGAGAACATTTTAGAAAGCTAACCTTAATGGATGAGATTAAAAAACTCTTGGAGATAGGGAAATATTTATCAAAATTTAAGAATGTGTTTGAGGGAGAGAAAAGAGTAGATGAGTGGCTATTTTTAAATAAAAATCTTAATTAGGTTTTTATCATGATTTTAGGCATTCATGATGGGCATAACTCAAGCTCTTCCTTAATTAGTAGAGAGAGAATTTTATGGGCAATGAGTGAGGAGAGATTTGTTAGGAAGAAGAACTATAGAGGTTTCCCAAAAAACTCTTTGAGTTATATTTTAAGTAAGGAAAGAGATTTTGAATATATAACTGTTGGAAGTGTCTTCAGAAGGGGAAAGAGGTTAAGAGATATTAAAGAGTTTCAAAGTAAGGTGATGAAAAAATTACTCTATATTTATCATCATCTTTCACACTCCTATCTTTATAAGCTCTCCAACTTTAAAGAATGCTTAGTCATTTCAATAGATGGAGCTGGAGATGGGTTATCTTTTTTAGCCTCTATTGGAAGTAAGGATCTTGAGATCATAGCTGAGAGTGATGTTATAGACTCTGTTGGAGACTTTTATGCTTCTATAACTGAACTCTTGGGATTTAAGGCTATGAAGGATGAGGGTAAGGTGATGTCCCTCTCTTCATTCCCCTGTAGTGAAAGGATAGAGCTTAAGGTTTTGGACTATATTGAAGAATTAAAGAGTTTTAAAAACTTACTTGGAGTTGTTGGAAGAGAGGGGACAGAAAAATTAAGAGAACTTTTAAATTATAAAGGAGAGAGCTTTAATGAGAAGGTTAAGATTTCAAGATTTGCTCAGGAAACCTTAGAGAGAGCTGTTTTAAAGGCTGTTGATAATTTAAGTAAGGAATATGGGATAGAGAATATAGTTTTTACTGGAGGAGTGGCTCAAAATGTTAAGTTAAATACTAAGATAGCTGAGAATTATAACTTATTTGTCCCTCCATTCATGGGAGATGAAGGCTTAAGCTTAGGCTCCTCTCTCTCAGATAGAAAAATAGGAAGAATAGAGATAAAAAATACTTACTTTGGCTATGAAATAGAGAATGAAAAGGTTGAAGAGATAATAGAAGAGAAAAAATTAAGTTACAAATACTTAGAAGACTCTGAGATTCCTGAAGTTGTTGGAGAGCTAATTTTAAAAAATAATATTATCTGTGTTGCAAGGGGAAAAATGGAGTTTGGTCCAAGGGCTTTAGGGAATAGAAGTATCTTAGCTCTACCAACAAGAGAAAATAGAGAGAGGGTAAACAAAATCTTAGGGAGAGATTGGTTTATGCCCTTTGCTCCAACTATTCTATATGAGCATATTGATGAATATTTAAAAGAGCCAAAATATTCTCCTTTCATGACCCTTCTTTTTAAGGTTAAAGAGGAAAAAATTAAGGAGATTGAAGGAGTTGTTCATGTTGATAAGACAACAAGGGCACAGACATTAAAGAGGGAGAGTAATCCAATATACTATGACACTATAAAATATATTTATGACTCTATCAACTTACCAGTTCTTTTGAACACATCCTTTAACCTACATGGAGAGCCAATAGTTTGCACTGAAAGGGATGCAATAAATAGTTTTTTAAGGACAAAGTTTAATTATCTTCTCTTAGCCAATTACTTAATCAAGAGGGAAAACTTATGATAGTTGGCTGTTTTGGACAGATAGAGAACTTAAGAGAGTTGGGAAAGAAAGGAACAAGTTCAGATATTACACTTTACAACTACAAGCAGGGAGATAAAATAGTTAGTTATGTTGAGCCAACAAGATATCCTGATAAGATAGCTCCTTTGATATATACTATAAATATGATGGACTATGCCTTAGTCTTTATAAAAGAACTGACTGGAGAGTTGGGAGAGACACTATTAGCTTTAGACATGGCTAAGGTTAAGCATGGCTCATTTGTCTTAGGGGATTATGTTGATGAAGATCTCTTCAATCAAGTGATAAAAGGAACATCAATGAAAAACTTTGATATCCTGCCTTGGAACTTCATAGAGATTAGAGAGAAGATTATTAACTTAGATATAGAAAGAGACTTTAGCTATACAAAGATTCCTATTGATCACCACTTTAAGGTTAAAAGTGTTGGTACTGTTGTCTTAGGAAAGGTTGAGAAGGGAATAGTGAAGGTTCATGACACTCTAAAAATTTATCCTATAGATAAGGAGGTTCTTATTAAAAGTATTCAAATCCATGATAATAATGTTAATGAAGCCAAGGCTGGAGATAGGGTTGGCTTAGCATTAAAAGGGGTTGATAGTGAGGAAATAGGTAGAGGCTATATACTAACAAATAAAGATATAGAGGTTTATGATGAAATTAAGCTAAATGTGGAGTGGAACCCCTTTAAGGAGAGAGATATTAATGTTGGAGAAACCTACCAAATAATTTGTAATCTTCAATATGTCTCCTGTACAGTTGAAGATAAAGATGAAGTTAAATTAAAGTTAAATAAGCCAATAGCTTATGATAATGAACTTATTTGGCTACTTGATGGTAGTGCAAAGATAAGGATCCTTGGAGTAGGAAAAATTAAAAAAGGTTGAAAGACATGGAAGGAAGACATGTAATCTCTGCTCTTGTCTTAAATAAACCTGGAGTGCTACAAAGAATTTCAGGGTTATTCACAAGAAGAGGATTTAATATTCATAGTATAACTGTTGGAGAAACAGAGAATCCAAATATATCAAGAATGACTATTGTGGTTAATGGAGATGATAAAATTTTAGAGCAAGTTGTCAAGCAATTAAATAAGTTAATTGATGTAATAAAGGTTAGTGAGCTTAAAGAGAAAAGAGCTGTTGAGAGAGAACTCTGTTTAATAAAAGTTTATGCCCCAACAGAAACAGCAAAGTCTCAAGTTATTCAGTATGCAAATATCTTTAGGGGAAGAATAGTTGATCTAAGTCCAGAATCATTAATAGTTGAAATTACAGGAAGTGAAGATAAAATAGATGCCTTTATAGAGCTTGTTAAACCACTTGGCATTAAAGAGATGGCAAGAACTGGAGTTACAGCTTTAGCAAGGGGTCCTAAAGTTTTAAAGTCTAAATAAAAAATTATGAATTTAAATTAACCAATCTACTCTAATAAAAAAATAAAAATTAGTTAGAGGAGCTTAGAACTCCTCATCTTCTCCTCCCATTCCTCCGCCTTTCTCTTCTCCTTTGGATTTCTCTGCAGCTATGACATCATCAATTCTTAAGAGCATAACTGACGCTTCAGTAGCTGAGTCTATAGCTTGAGTCTTAACCTTTAATGGCTCAACAACTCCTTTTTCTAACATGTTAACGACTTCTCCTTCAAAGACATCTAATCCGTAAACTTCTCCTCCTTCTTTCTCGTGTGCAGCTCTTAACTTGACTAACATGTCAATTGGATCTAATCCAGAGTTCTCGGCTAAGGTTCTTGGAATTACCTCTAATGCATCTGCGAAAGCTCTAACAGCGAGTTGCTCTCTTCCTTCTATACTTTCAGAGTATTTTCTTAATCTCTTAGCTAACTCTATCTCAGCAGCTCCTCCACCGGCTACAATTCTTCCATCCTCTAAGGCGCACTTAACAACGCCTATAGCATCTTCTAAAGCTCTTGCAACCTCTTCAACAACGTGCTCGGTTGAACCTCTTGCTAATATTGTAACTGCCTTTGGATGCTTGCAGTTTTCAACGAAGATCATTGCGTCTCCAGCAACCTTTCTCTCTTCAACTAATCCAGCCTCTCCAAGGTCTTCTGGGGTTAAGTCATCTATCTTAGTAACGATTCTTGCTCCAGTAGCCTTAGCTAATTTCTCCATATCTGACTTCTTAACTCTTCTAACTGCTAAGATTCCCTTCTTAGCTAAGTAGTGCTGAGCTAAGTCGTCAATTCCCTTCTGACAGAACACTACGTTAGCTCCAGTAGCAGCTATCTTATCAACCATATCCTTAATCATTTTCTCTTCTTGCTCGATGAACTCAATTAACTTACTTGGGTCAGTTATTCTTATCTCAGCGTCAGTTTCAGTTTCTTTAACTTCAATTGGGCAGTTTAATAATGCTATCTTAGCGTTTTCTACTTTCTTTGGCATTTGTGGGTTAACTCTCTCCTTGTCAATAACAACTCCTTTTATTAAGGTTGTTTCTTCTATTGGAGCTCCTTCCTTCTTCTCAACTTTTATTAAATCTTTATCAACTTTTCCAGTCTCTTCATCAACGACAGATCTAACAGCTTCAACGACTATTTCAGCTAACTTCTCTCTTGCCTTCTCAGCTCCTTTTCCAGTTATTGAAGTCATTGCGATTTTCTTTAACATTTCAGTGTCTTCTGGCTTAACTTCCTTAGCTATGTTCTTTAACTCCTCTATAGCCTTATTTCTTGCTAACTCATAACCGTTTATTATAACACTTGGGTGTATATTCTGATCTAACAACTCTTCAGCCTTTCTTAATAACTCTCCAGCGATAACAACAGCTGTTGTAGTTCCATCTCCAACCTCTTTCTCTTGAGTCTTAGCGACTTCAATTAACATCTTAGCAGCTGGATGTTCAACACTCATCTCTTTTAATATGGTAACTCCGTCGTTAGTAACTATTATATCTCCTAACTCGTCAACTAACATCTTGTCCATTCCCTTTGGTCCTAAGGTAGTTCTTACAGTCTCAGCTATTATTCTCCCTGCCAAGATGTTCATTCTTTGAGCATCTCTTCCAACGTATCTCTTAACATTCTCTGGTAAAACTACTATTGGAGCGTTCATTGCCATCCCTATCACCTTTCACTTGGTTCTTGCTTCGGTATGTATATGTTGTTGTAGTAGTATATAAAGGTTTTGGTTTTGTTGTTTTAATTATTCAGTTATAACAATAACTTTATCTTCAGTTATGTAAATAGTATGCTCAGCCTGAGAAACCATTCCTCCCTCTTTTTCTTTTAAAATAGGATAGCCATAGATAGCATTAGCTTTTAAAAGAGAGTTTAGAATAAATCTATCTTTTTTATCTTTAATTACCCATCTTTCAGCAAAGGGGAGATAAGGATATTTTTTAGAGATCTCATCTAACAATTTTTTAGCTTTTAAAAGTCTTATAGGCCTTTTAGCTAAGAACTTATATATATTTCCAAGCTCCCCATCCTTAACCATTCCAAAGCCATCAGTGGCAAAGGGCTCTATAGCTACTAAGTCACCAACTCCTATAGTTTTATTTGTTTTCTCATAGACATTTGGAATACTTATCCCAGTGTGTAACTCATATCTATACATCACATGCCCAGAGAGGTTAGCAATTGGCTTAAAGCCATAGCTTTCAATAGTTTCCTGAATAATTTTTCCCATCTCTCCAATATTCATAGGAATCTCTATTCTATTGATAACTTCTTTTAGAGCATCTTCTGAAGCTCTCACTAACTCTTTATACTTTCCTGAGAGATCTATGGTTACAGCTGTATCTGCTATGTAGCCATCAACATGAACTCCTAAGTCAAGCTTAACCAAGTCTATGTCATTGAAAGTTAGAGGGTCATTAAAACTTGGAGTGTAGTGAGCAGCAATATCATTTATAGAGAGGTTACAGGGAAAAGCTGGCTCTCCTCCAAGCTCTTTAATTCTATTCTCAACAAATTCAGCCACATCAATTAACTTAACTCCTGGCTTTATCATCTTTTTAGCTTCCTCTCTAACTTTCTTAGCTATCTCTCCAGCTTTTAGTATCTTATCTATCATTTTCCCTTACCTTTAGATATAGATCTATAGTAGAGAGAAGTCCAAGGAGTAAAGAAGGAGTTAAAGCTTCTCTTGGATCATATCCACAGATAATTCCTATTGAGTAAGTTAGTAAGGTTAGGAAAGAGACTATAAAGATTCCTGTCCCTATAATTGAAGCCACTAACCTAAAGCCCTCATGGTTCTTTAAGTATAATATTCCTACAATAAATAAAGATATCTTCCCTAAAATTTCTGGCTCAAAGATTGATAAAAATATATAAAGTAAAGCTAAAATTACTCTCAATTTCTCACCCTAATATTAGTGAAGCAATGGCATAAATCAATGAGGAGAGGATGTAAGCTATTAATAAACTTGAAATCATTGAAAATAAAGCCCATTTCCAGCCAACCTCTGATTTTAGAGTGGCTAAGGTTGCTATGCATGGGAAGTATAAGAGGGAAAATACAAGATATGAGAGAGCTGAAGGTAGGGTGAATGATAAATTCCCTTTATATAAGATCTCTAAGCTACTGACAACAAGCTCTTTAGCAATAACTCCATAAATTAGAGAAACTACAGCCCTCCAATCCCAATTTTGTATAAAGATGTGGGAAAGAGTTTCTCCAACATAATATGATAGAGAGTTCTCTGGAGTTGGATAAGTTAATAAATATATTAAGATGGATCCAAGTAAGATAATGGTTGAAGCTTTGTATAAGAAAGCTTTAACTCTAAACCAAGTATTCCTAAATATTGATGAAAATGTTGGAACATTATAGTGAGGAAGCTCAATAATCAACTCCATTGGAGGGGTTTTAAAAACAACTCTTCTTAATATAAGGGTTAAAAAGATAGCTACAAATAGACCTAAGAAATAGTAAAAGACTAAGAGAATTCCTTGATAGCTCTTAAAGAACATTGCTATGAAGAAAGCAAAGATTGGTAAACGAGCAGTACATGGGATAAATGGAGAAATAATAGCTGTTATTATTCTGTCTGCCCTATCCCTAATAACTCTTGTAGCTATAACCCCAGGAACATTACAACCATAGGAGATAATTAAAGGAATTGAAGCCTCTCCAGGTAGCCCAAGCTTTTTTAAAATAGAGTCTAATAAATAAGGAACTCTTGAAAGGTAGCCACTCTCCTCCAAGATAGCTAAGAAGATAAACATAAATGCTAAAATTGGGATAAAGGAGAGAACTGTTCCAACCCCTTCAATAACTCCATCAGCTAACAAATTTATAAAAAAGTTATTTCCTAAAGATTTTATATAGCTGGCTAAGGTGTTAAAGAAGAGTGAGATGAGGTCAACAAGTGGAGCACTTGTTTTAAATGTGAAATTAAAAAGAAGCCAAAATATTGGGATCATTACTAAGTAGCCATACTTAGATAGTATAACTTCATCTAAGAGGTTAGTAATATCTTCTTTCTTTTCTACTTTGACACACTCTTTTATAATCTCTTCAATAACTCTATATCTCTCTTTGACAATTTCATCTCCTAACTCTTTAGTAGCTAAGAATCTACTAATTTTCTTGTCTTTAAATTTCTCTTCTAACTTTTTTATTTTCTCTTCAATCTCCTTTGAATACAGGGTTATTTTTTTATCTCCTTGTTTTTTTGAGAGCTCATAAATTTTCTCTATAAGTTTGTCTATGTTTATATCTTTAATTACTGATATGGGGATAACTTCTAAATTAAGTTTCTCTTTTAACTTCTCAACATCTATCTTTATCCCAAGCTCTTCAGCCTTATCTATCTTATTTAAAACCAATAGTGGCTTAATTCCCAAGTCAAGGAGTTCTAAGGTTAAATATAAGTTCTTCTCAAGGGCAGTACTATCCAAAATATTTATAACCAAGTCTGGCTTATTATTAATTAGGTAGTCTATAGCTATCTTCTGATCAATTCCTTCTGATGATAAAGTATAGAGTCCAGGCAGATCTATAACTTTAAACTTTTCATCCTTATATTTGAAAAGTCCTTCCTTTTTCTCCACTGTAACCCCTGGCCAATTTCCAATATAAACATTTTCCTTAGTTAGCTTATGAAATAGTGAAGACTTCCCAACATTTGGATTTCCAATTAAGGCTATTTCCTTCATTCTAAAACCTCTCCAAATATTTTTTTAGCCTGCCCCCTTCCAATAGCTACTTTCCCCCCTCTAACTTCTAAGACAACTGGGCCAAAATCATTTTTTAAGATTTTTACTACACTTCCCTCTACAATCCCTAACTCTTTTAATCTTTCTTTAATTCCAAATCCTCCCCCTATATTCAAAATTTTAAATTTTCCTTTTTTGACATCACTTAAACTTATCATTTTCTCACAATCAAATTTTCGGCTAACCGAAAATTTTTATGTAAGTAGTATATAAAGCTTTCTCCTAAAACCTTTAGAAGAAACTTTTAGAAAAAGTTTCATCAAAAAATTTAGAAAGTTTGATGATTTTTATATAATGTCTTATTTTTTATTTTTGTTTGGGTTGTATCACGTTTAAAATTCTTATTTTTAGGTTTTTGTTGTTTTCGTGTGAGTTTTTTGATTTTTATTTGGTTTTTAGTTGGCTTCGGAGGGTAGCTTAATGTTATTAATTTGAATATTCGGTTTTTATGAATTATTGAGATTTTTTAGTTTTTTAGGTTATTTATTTTTAGAATTTTATTTTCCCTTTGGAAATTTTGTTTTTGGTTTAAAGGTTTAATTTTATTTTAGTATTAAGGAAAGTAAGTATTTTTATCAAACTTCGGATCTTTTTAAATAAATAGGAAAACCTAACCTTCATCCAGTTGATTAGGGATAAAGCTTATATACTATAAGAGCGAATGTTATAAACAAGCAAAATTTTGCTTTGTAAAATAACGCTCCTTAGGGGATGGAAATTTAAGCTCGAGATGCAAATCATAATCACAACCAGTTTCCGTAAAATAACGCCCCTAAGGGGATGGAAACGAAAGTATAAGGAATTGAATGATGAAGATAGAAAAAAGATTTGTAAAATAACGCCCCTAAGGGGATGGAAACGTATCTATCTCAATCTCATCCTCATCTAAAAGTAAAATAACGCCCCTAAGGGGATGGAAACCTTTTGTGAATTTTGAATAATCGTTTAAAATGCTCTCTATAAGTAAAATAACGCCCCTAAGGGGATGGAAACTATAACCAATCCAAAATAGCACTATTGATAATAGTATAGTAAAATAACGCCCCTAAGGGGATGGAAACGGATATGAGCGTTTCTCCTCTTGGTAATTGCATCAAGTCCGAGTAAAATAACGCCCCTAAGGGGATGGAAACTCAATATCAATTTTCTTATGAATTATTACATTCGGGTAAAATAACACCCCTAAGGGGATGGAAACTTTATATACGTATTTTTTTCTTAATAAATTTATCCAGTAAAAGTAAAATAACGCCCCTAAGGGGATGGAAACGTGATTCTGATGATCTTTCCACCAAGTTTTACATCTAGGTAAAATAACGCCCCTAAGGGGATGGAAACGCTCTCTACATAATGGACAAGATTGCATTCACAAGAGCAAGGTAAAATAACGCCCCTAAGGGGATGGAAACAGGGCAGCCCCAGGCTGCCCCTCATGGGAGAGCCTCCTCCGTAAAATAACGCCCCTAAGGGGATGGAAACAAAGATAAGAGGGAGGAACTCAAGCCCTCCCCCTTGTAAAATAACGCCCCTAAGGGGATGGAAACATAAATGGCGCTAATATTGATGTTGCAATTGTTTTTTTAGTAAAATAACGCCCCTAAGGGGATGGAAACTATCTAATGACTAACGCGGATAATCCTCCCAACACTAGTAAAATAACGCCCCTAAGGGGATGGAAACTATCTAATGACTAACGCGGATAATCCTCCCAACACTAGTAAAATAACGCCCCTAAGGGGATGGAAACTATTATCTATTTTATACTTGCTAATCTTAATATACCTTGTAAAATAACGCCCCTAAGGGGATGGAAACTATTATCTATTTTATACTTGCTAATCTTAATATACCTTGTAAAATAACGCCCCTAAGGGGATGGAAACCAAATATCGTTTTTTTTTACTTCAACTTTTGTTATAAGCAAAATAACACCATTAAGGAGACTAAAATAGCTCTTCTAAACACTTCAAAATTCTCTTATATTGTTCATCCAAGTATAAAAATTTATCAACATCTTCTTTATCAGCTTTTTTAAGAAACTCCTCTTTCTCTTTACATCCCCATTTTTCAAATAACTTTTTTATATCAGCTTCAATATTTTTTAACTCTTCAGTAAGGACTTTTTTCATAGACATATAAATTAGCTTATCCAAACCTATCACCTCATTTTTGGTGAAAAGGGATGAATGTCTTTGCCTATGGAGAGCTTATGAAAGACAAAGTTTTAAAAACTTTAATTGGTAAAGTTCCTAAAAAGATTAAGGGAAGGGTCTATAACTACAAAAAATTTTTTGATAACTCTATTGGTTACTATGGAGCTAAGAGAGAAGAAGGAAGTTATATAGATGGAGTTATCTTAATAGATATAACTCCTAAAGAGTTGGAAATCTTTGATGACTTTGAGGATCTCAATATTTACTACATAAGGGAGAAAACCAAAGCTATAGGAGAGGATGGAAAGGAGTATGAAGTCTATATATACTTGAGAAAGGTGGAATGATGGAAAAGGCTAAGGTTCTCTTGGAAGCTCTTCCATATATTCAGAAGTTCCATGATAAGATTTTTGTTATTAAATATGGTGGCCATGCAATGATAGATAAGAATATAAAGAATTGGACAGCTCAGGATATTGTTTTATTAAAATATGTTGGGATTAAGCCAGTTATAGTCCATGGTGGGGGGCCAGAGATAAATAAGGCCATGGAGAAGATGGGAAAGAAGCCAGAGTTTGTTCATGGGCTAAGAGTAACAGATGATGAAACCTTAGACATTGTTGAGATGGTCCTAACTGGAAAGATAAATGGAGAAATAGTTTCAAAGATAACTAAATATGGAGGTAAAGCTGTTGGCTTGTCTGGGAAATCTGGAAGGATTATAGTGGCTAAGAAGAAGATAAAGAAGATAAAGACAGATAAGGGAGAGATTGAAATAGACTTAGGAAAGGTTGGGGAAACAGTTGAAGTTAATACTGAACTCTTAGAAATTTTGATAAACAATAACTATATTCCAGTTATCTCACCAATAGGTTTAGATGTGAATGGAGAAGCTTACAATATGAATGCTGACACTGTTGCAGGAGATATAGCAAGTGCCTTAAAGGCTGAGAAGTTGATAATGATAACTGATGTAGATGGAATTATGGAGGATGTAAATAGGCCAGAAACACTTTATAAAAAATTAACTGTAGATGAGCTTAAGGAACTTTTAGATAAGGGAAAGATAAAGGGGGGAATGATCCCAAAGGCTGAGAGTGCTATCTATGCTATAGAGAGTGGAGTTAAGAGTGTTCATATCATCAATGGGAAAATTCCTCATGCCCTTCTCTTGGAGATATTTACAGAGGAAGGGATAGGGACAATGATAACCAAGTGAAACCATGATAGACAAGATTGTAAAAGAGATAGAGAAGTATGATGCAAGCTATATAGATGTTAGATATGTAATAAGAGGGAAGAGCTCATCTATTGTATTGAAAGATGGAAAATTAGAGGAGATAAGTTCAGGCTATTCCAAAGGGATAGCTGTTAGAGTTCTATATAAAAATGGCTGGGGCTTTGCTAAGTCATACAATTTAGAGAGTTATAAGGAATTGATAGAGAAGGCTTATAGAATAGCTAAGATAAGTAATGAATACTCAACAAAGGAGGTTAGGTTAAAAGAGTATAAAGCTGTTAAAGATAGCTATAAAGTTGTTGGGAAAGTTGATCCTAACTCCATAGACATTAGTGAGAAAATTGAGATAGTTAAGGATTGCTATGAAACCTTGCTAAATGAGAAAATTAAGAGTGCTTCAGTAAGCTACACAGATGGCTTTAGTAAAGGAGTTTTTATAAACTCTGAAGGCTCTGTTATAGAATCAGAAAAGTCTTTATTTATCTTAACTATGAACTGTGTAGGAAGGGAAAATGGAAATTTACAATACTCTGGAGAGAGAATAGGAGGCTTTAACTTTGAGAAAATATATGACTACAAAAAGAAAGCTACTGAGTGTAAGGAGAGAGTTTTAAGATTGTTGAAAGCTAAGCCCTGCCCAAAGGGAGAGTTTTTAGTTGTCTTAGACCCAGAGCTTGCTGGAGTTTTCATACATGAAGCTGTTGGCCATGCCTCTGAGGCTGACTTGGTTTTACAAAATGACAGTGTCTTTAAAGATAAGTTAGGGGAAGAGGTTGGAAGTGACTATGTCACAATTATAGATAACCCCAACATAGAGGAGAGCTTTGGCTTTTATAAGTATGATAGTGAAGGTGTTAAGGGAGAGGAAACAGTTATTATAGAGAAAGGAGTTTTAAAGAGCTATTTACATAGTAGGGAAACAGCTGGAAGGATGGATATGGAATTAACTGGGAATGGTAGAAGTGAAGGGCTTAACAAACCATTGGTTAGGATGAGCAACACTTACATAAAGCCAGGAGATTGGACATTTGAAGAGCTTATAGAGGATACTAAGAATGGCATATATATGGTTGGCTCAAGAGGAGGGCAAGTAGATACGGGAAAAGGAGTTTTCCAATTCAGTGCTGTTGAAGCCTTCAAAATAGAGAATGGGGAGATAACAGAGAACTATAGAGATGCTGGGATCAGTGGAGAAATTTTAAGTATTCTGAAAAAAATAGATGCTGTTACTAAGGACTTTAAGTTAAGTGTTGGCTACTGTGGAAAGAATGGGCAAAGTGTTCCTGTTGGAGATGGAGGAGGTTATGTTAGAACAAGGATAACAATTTCTTAACCTTCTCCTCCAAGATTTCTTTATTTTTCAAGCCTTTCAAATATCTCTTAGGAACTCTTTTATAGTAACTTCCTGCCAATGCTCCATAAATAGATGCTAATGTATCTGTATCTCCTCCAGCATTTACACACTTCAATAACCCTTCTTCAAAGTCCTCTTCTAAAATAAAGGTTGCTATGGCTGAGGGAACTACTTCATAGGCTAAAACACCAGTACCAAATAGTTGATAAGCTTCTTCAACAGCTTTTAAACTTTTTATTCTCTCCAATAGCTTAGAAAACTTGTAATTGAAGTTCTCTAAGAATTTTATACATCCATCTAAATCTTTCTCTTCTTTAAAAACTAAGTAGGCAATAGCCAAAGCTCCAGCAATGGCATCTTTATTATTGTGGGTTATCTTTGAGTATAAAATAACCTTTCTCTTCAATCCATCTAAGTCCTTACAAACTAAGCCTATAGGGTAGATTCTCATAGCTGCTCCTGAGCTTGGGCTATCAACTCCTGAAAGATCTCCTCTCTCAAGCTTCTCTATAGCCTTCAGTGAGGTTAAGCCAATATCTGGAGGGTTTCTATTTTTCCACTCAATCAACTTCCTAATAAATATATTTATATCTTCTATCCCATCTATCAAGGCAAGAGCTTGGTCAGTGTCATCTGTCCATTCTCCTCTCTCCTTCTTTCCCTTTAAATAGTTCTTTGGCTCTTCATAATCCTCTATAAATCCATAGAGCTTTTTAATTTCCTCTCTTTTTAAGCCCTCAGCTGGCATTCCTAAGGCATCACCAATAGCTGCAGAGAAGACAACAGATTTCATATTAGTCACACATTTACATATTTGGATATAAAAAACAAAAAAATAGATAGTATGATATACAAGAAACTCTAATAAAATAATAATTGTCTAAAAATCAAAAAAGTTGAAAATTTACTTTTTCAAAGCTAACTTGACATCTTCAACCTTAACTGTCTTCCTCTTAGCATGCTTAGCCAATTCTACAGCTTCCTTAGCTATATCTAATGCTATTTCTTCAATAGCCTCAGCCAAGTACTCAGCTGCAGCTCTACTTACTCTCTCAGCTCCAGCCTTCTTTAATATTCTTTCAAATGGTGCAACTGGTAATTCACCCATTCATATCACCCTTTTAAAGCTTTTACATTTAATTTTTGTTTTAAAAAGGGGTATTTAAAGTTTTCGGTAAATTGTGCTTTTCTCCTTGAGATTGGTAATATAATTATCTCATTGTGGGAGATAATGGCTAACTATATCATGGTTGTGGGAACATCATCAAATAGTGGGAAAACTACTTTAGTAACTGGCTTATGTAGACTGTTGGCAAATCAAGGTTATGAAGTAGCTCCATTCAAATCACAGAATATGAGCTTAAATTCAAGGGTGGCTAAAGAAGATGGAGAGATTGCTGTAGCTCAATATACTCAAAGTTTAGCTGCTAAACAAGAGCCTTCTATTCATTTTAACCCTATTTTACTAAAACCAAAAGGAAATTTTATTTCTCAGGTTATAGTCCATGGAAAGCCATTTAGGAATATGAACTATAATGAGTATAGAGAGAACAAGAATTTCTTTTTAAAGAAGATTAAAGAAAGCTTAGAGAAGCTTAAAGATTATGACTATGTCATAATGGAAGGAGCTGGAAGCTGTTGTGAGCTTAATTTATTAGAGGATGATATAGCAAACTTAAGAATTGCTGAGATTGTTAAGGCTAAAGCTATCTTGGTGGCTGACATAGATAGGGGTGGAGTCTTTGCCTCTATCTATGGAACTTTAAAGTTACTTCCTGAGAGATGGAGAAAGCTGATTAAGGGAATTGTGATAAATAAATTTAGGGGAAACTTAGAAGTGCTAAAGGATGGGATTGAGAAGATAGAGGAATTAACAGGGGTTGAGGTTTTAGGAGTTTTACCATATGATGAACATCTAACCCTTCCAGAAGAAGATAGTCAAAGCCTATCTCAAATAAAGTATTTAGGGGATAAGAGAAGTAAGATAACTGTTGATGTGGTTAGATTTAAAAAGATAGCCAACTTTTCAGACATTGATCCCTTAAGATTTGAAAGCTTTATAAGGTTTATAGATTTTGATGAAGACATTGGAGGAGATATTCTAATTCTCCCAGGAAGTAGAAGCTCTACAACTGAAGCTCATTACTTAAATAAAAATAACTTCTCAGAGAAGGTTAGAGAGTTTTTAAAGGAAGGAGGAATTTTAATAGGAATCTGTGGAGGCTATCAAACCTTGGGAGAGAAGTTATTAGACCCTAACAATAGAGAGAACTTCTTAGAAGAGGTTGAGGGCTTAAAAATATTGGAAGCTAAAACTACATTTGAAGGAGAGAAGGTTATAAAAAATTCAATTGGGGTTTTTAAAAATTATGAATTTCTTGGATATGAGATTCATGAGGGAAGAACTTACACAAAAGAGAGAAGATTTTTAAAAATTAAGAGGGGCTTTGGAGACTGTGGAGATGGATATGATGGCTCTATAAAAAAGGTTGGAGAGGGTTTAGTTATTGGAACATACTTCCATGGAATCCTTGAGAATACAAAATTTAGGGAATATATATTAAATAAGGTCTGTGAGAGGAAGGGCTTAGATAAGATAGAGGTAAAAGATAGATATAGGGAGATGTTGGAAAAGAGCTTTAATCACTTTGCAAAAGTTGTAAAAGAAAATTTAAACTTGGAAATATTATTTTCCTAATAGCATAGCCATAATAAACCTTGATTCAGCCTTATCAAGTTCTTCTAATGAATTTCCTTCAATAATAAACCTATTTCCTCTTTTTATTATCTTAGCTTTTCCATCTCCTTTAATAATGCTTACAACCATTGTTTTATTTGAGTTTATTATTTTTGTCATATTTTCAATAGGCACATAAGTCTTTATCCTCTCTCCATCCTTGGTTAGGGAATCAACATAAATATAACTTCCATTTCTCTCAAGCTCAACCACAATATTGTGAGGATAGTAATGGTTTAGCCACTTCACCTTACTAATGAAGTCTATTATTGTAACTCCTCCTTCTTCAGGGGTTATATTTAAAGTCCCATTGATATAAATATTAGGCTTGGTTAAATAATATTTATGGATCTCTTCAGGAGTTGTATTTATAAGCTCTGTCTTCTTAGCCAAGTAAATATTTGTCCTTAGCTCAACATTTATAGAGGTTCCATTAATATTTACTGTAAAGCTCTTCTTCATCTCTCCAACATTTAGGCACATGGAGAGAGAAACAAAGAGTAAGACAATAAAGGCTATTAAAACTCTTTTAGTCATTTTCTCCCTCTAAGGTAGTTATACAAGTAATAGAGAGCTATTCCCAACACTATTAAATACCAATACTCCTTAGCATAGATTGATAAATAACCTACATAGGGAATAACTAAAGGATAGCCATTAATTGTAACAACTCTCTGCCTTATCTGGGAAAGGGAAACTAATTCAGGATCATAGATAGGGTTATTATCTCCTTTTATTATTAAATAGTCCTTCCCTAAGAATTGAACTTTATCTCTAACCCTATGAATCACTGGCTTCTCATAGAGTTGAGGGACAGATAAATTAAAAACCTTAAAGATTCCTAATTTACTATTAAGATTTCCCAAATATTTAGCCTCTAAATTGCCCTCACTAAAGATATATAGGATATTTCTCTCCCCTAACCTCTCATCAATTTTGAAAATAATATCTTCATAGGCTGGCCAATGAGCATTATAGATAACAATGTCACCAACCTTTACATCCTTAGGGTTAAATTCAAGTCCCGCATTTTCCACAATAACCAAGTCTCCTCTCTTTAAAACTGGATACATGCTATTAGAAACAACAACATTTACATGGCTCCAAATTAGGAATAGGATAACTAAAAAAATGATCCACTCAGTAAGTTCTTTCTTATCCATAGTATAACCTCTCATTGATAATAGGAATTAAAGACATAAGAACACTCTCCTCACAGAGCTTTTCCCTAACTATTTTATTTTTTGTTAGATAGCCAATAAATCCTACTCCTCTACCAATATCCTTTATTCCACTGATCTCCTCAGCTATCTCCTTTCCTTCTCTCCCTTTAAATATTTCTTCAATAGCAAATTTAGGATATTCAAAGGCTGAGGATAGGCCTACACTCTCTCTTTCTCCATCATAGATAACAGAGACATGAACATCTAAATAATGGTTATTTAACTTCAAAATTCCAGCTTCAATACCAACAGAGTAGTCAAAGTTTCCAAGTTTATAACTCTCCTTAGCCCTATTTAAAGCTCCTCTATAGGTTTCCTCTAAACTCTTAGGATGGGGAGAAACCCCTGAGCTAACATTTAATGGAACAACTTCAACCTCTTGGAAAAAGGTTAAGAAAGCTTTCTCCACAGCTCTAACCTTAACTGGATTTGTTGAGCCAACAGCTACTTTCAAGCTCTCACCAAAGTGGTTGTTATGAAATATTATGACAAGTTGGCTAAATACTATGACAAGCTCTATAAAGAGAAGTATATGAGAGAGGTAGAGAAAAAGGTTATCATGAAAGAGGTTGAGGGCTTAACTTTGGATATAGGTTGTGGCACAGGAGAACAACTAAAGCTTTTAAATGAGGGGATTGGTTTAGACATCTCTTTAGAGATGGCTAAGATAGCTAAGGAGAAGTGTAAAAAGTTTGTTGTTGTTGCTAACTCTGAACATCTTCCCTTTAAAGATGAGAGCTTTGACACAGTCATCTCTTTCTTTGGAGCTCTAAATCACTGTAACATAGATAAAGCTTTTAAAGAAGTTTATAGGGTTTTGAAGCCTGAGGGAAAGTTTATTTTTACAGTTGCCAATGCCTATGACATAAAGTGGATAGTTAAAAATTTAAGAAGAAAGGGACTTAAAAAGACATTAAAGGCTGTAAAAGAGAGAAGGGGAAGGTTGGTTAAGTATATAGATGGAGAGAGGATAAGAGTTAAGATTAGATTTTACTCAATGAATGAAATAAAGGAAAAGCTACTAAAGAATAATTTTAAAATAGAGTATTCCTTTGGAGCTAACATAACTAATAGCTTCATTGACAAGTTCATTTATAAAAGCTTTTTAAAATATTTTGGCTCCTATATTGGGGTTGTTGCAAGGAAGTGTTAATTTCCTTTTTAATAACTCCCCAAGTTAAACATAAATCTGCTCCAAAATATTTATGAATTAAAACTCTCTCCAGCAAATTCTTCCCTTTGAATTTTTCTCTAAACTCCATGGGTAAGTTTTTAATTGCCTCCCCTATAATTTCTAATCTTCTAATGACTGCATCTTGTAAAATTTTGGATGTAAAGAATTCATCCTTAGTTTTATCCTTAATAAAAATCACCAAGATAAAATAAAATTATAACTTCTCTTATTTTTGTTGATTATTTTGATTTAGTATAGTTTTTATGAAAACTAAAATATAATAGCTTAACTATTAAATTAACCTAAAAACCTAATAAAGCTGATTACCATGGATGCCATAATCTTAGCTGCTGGGAAGGGAGAGAGGTTAAGGCCTTTAACTGAGAATAGGCCAAAGCCATTAATTCCAATTGCTGGGAAGCCTATCTTAGACCACATCTTAGAGAGGGTTGAGAGCTTAGTAGATAACATTTACATTATTGTCAAGTATAAGAAAGAGAAAATCATTGAAAGATACAAAGATAGGGAAAAAATAGAATTTTTAGAGCAAGGAGAGATAGATGGGACTGGAGAAGCTTTATTAACAGCTAAAGACTATGTTGATAAAGAATTTTTAGTTATCAATGGAGATATTATTTTTGAAGATAACTTAGAAGAGTTTTTAAAGTTTAAGTATGCTATAGGGGTTAAAGAGGTTGAGGATCCTAAAAACTATGGGGTTTTAGTTGTAAAAAATGATAAAATTATAGATCTGGAGGAAAAGCCAGAAAATCCAAGGTCAAATTTAATAAATGCTGGAATCTACAAGCTTGATAGTAAAATTTTTGACATATTAGAGAATATAGGGTTATCTGAGAGAGGGGAGAAGGAGATTACTGATGCCCTAAAAATTTTAATTAAAGAGAAAGATGTTAAAGCTGTAAAGCTAAAAGGCTTTTGGAGTGACATAGGCTTACCTTGGCATGTCTTAGAGGCTAATAAGTACTTCTTAGATAAGATTAAAAGAGATATTAGAGGGGAGATTGAGGAGAATGTTGTTATTAAGGGGGATGTAATTATTGAAGAAGGAGCTAAAGTGAGGGCTAACTCTGTCATTGAAGGCCCAGCCATTATAAAGTCTGGCAGTGTTGTTGGGCCTTTAGCTTATATTAGGCCTTATACTGTTTTAATGGAAAACACTTTTGTAGGAAATTCCTCTGAGGTTAAGGGAAGTATTATTATGAAAAATACTAAGATCCCTCACTTATCCTATGTTGGAGACAGCATTATAGGGGAAAACTGTAACTTTGGATGTAACACAATAACAGCTAACTTAAGGTTTGATGATAGACCAGTTAAAGTTAATATTAAGGGGAAGAGGGTTGAGAGTGTTAGGAAGTTAGGGGTTATTATGGGAGATAATGTTAAGACAGGAATACAAGTATCTTTTATGCCAGGGGTTAAGGTTGGAAGCAATTCTTGGATAGGGGCAAGTTGTTTAATAGATAAAGATATAGAGAGAGATACATTTGTTTATAAGAGAGACTCTTTAATTTTTAAGAAGAGAGTGGGAGAATGAAAGAGGCCATGTTTTATAAAAGGTTGAATGGAAAGGTTCAGTGCTTACTCTGTCCAAGACGCTGTATTATTCCAGAGGGTAAGAGAGGGTTTTGTTGGAATAGAGTAAATATTAATGGAAAGCTCTATGCTATAGGCTATGGAAAGGTTTGCTCTTTAGCCATTGACCCAATTGAAAAAAAGCCCTTATATCACTTCTACCCAGGAAGTAAGTGTTTATCCTTAGCCATAGCTGGCTGTAACTTTAGATGCTTACACTGTCAGAATTGGGAAGTCTCTCAGAGAGCTCCTGATGAAGTGGTTTATAGAGAGATGGAACCAGGGGAAGTTATAGAGCTTGCTCTCTCCTATGAAGTTCAGGGGTTATCTTACACTTACACAGAGCCAACAGTTTATTATGAATTTATGTATGATTGCTCAGTCTTGGCTAAAGAGAGAGGTTTATACAATACAATGGTAACCAATGGCTACATAGAGAAAGAGCCTTTAAAGGCTTTAACAATGGATGCTATGAACATTGATATTAAGGGAAATGAAAGATTTTATAGAGAGGTTTGTAAGGCTGAGCTTGATCCTGTCTTAGAAACCTGTAAGTTGGCTAAGAAGTTAGGGATATGGGTTGAGATAACCAACTTAATCATCCCAGGATATAATGACAATGTAGATGACATTCTCTTTATAGTGGAGTTTGTTAAATCTCTTGGTAGAGAAGTGCCTTTACACTTTACAAGGTTTCATCCAGACTATAAGCTTTTGAATGTTCCACCCACTCCTGTAGAAATCCTAGAGAGAGCAAGAGAGCTTGCCTTAGAAGAGGGCTTAAAGTATGTATATATTGGAAATGTTCCAGGACATGAGGGAGAAAATACTTATTGCCCAAGATGTGGAGCTCTTTTAATTGAAAGAGACATCTTTGGAATAAAAATAGTAGATTTAGACTTAGAGAGTAAGAAGTGTTTAGTTTGTGGAGAGAAAATAGATATTATTTGTTAAGAGAAGAGACAATATCTTTCTCTGTAATAATTCCAACTAATTTTTCTCCATCAACAACTGGAATAGCTCCAATGTTCTCTTTTATCATAATTTCAGCTATCTTCTTTAAATTGTCATCCTCTCTTGCTGTAATCACATCCCTTCTCATAATCTCTTCCATTCTGACATTTGTAATTTCCCTAACATTTCCAGTTTTCATATGGTTAAATGCCCAATCACTACCAAGTAGCTTTATAAAGTCTGTAGCTGTAATCATTCCTACTAATCTTCCTTTACTAACAACTGGCAACCTTCTAAATTTATTTCTTAACATGGTTCTGGCAACATCCTTTAACCTCTCTCCAGGAGTGGCATAGATAACATTCTTCTCCATGTAATCTTTAACAACCCCATCTATGTCATCTAAGAAGTATTTTATAACATCTCTCTCACTTATTAGAGAGATAACTTTATCTTCTTTATCAACTATTGGCACTCCACCAACCCCTCTATTTAAAAAGAGATCTATGGCTTCATCAACATCAGCATTTTCATTAAGGGTAATAACTTCCTTGGTCATTATTTCTTTTATAGGCTCATTAATAGCAGAGTAAAAGTTTCTGTTGTGCTTCTCTCTTATTAAATTATATTTGTCTCCTCCACCAATAAAATCAACTATATCCATTGCTGTAACAATCCCAACAAGCTTTTTATTCCCTGGGTTGGCTATTGGTAATCTTCTAAAGCCCTTCTCATTCATGGTTGTTAGAGTTTCCCTAATTGTCCAGGTTGGAGGAATAATTATAATTTCTTTAGATTCAACAATCTTTAAAACATTCATTTTCTCCCCATCTTAAAATTTTACAAAAAATAGTTATTGTTATTTTTGGTTAATATATTTTTTCACAATGTCAATAACTTCTTTAATATTTTTGATTTTATAATCAGCCACTTCTAAAGCCTTCTCTGAAGGATGTTTATTTTGTAAAGTAACTATAGCTAAGTCACTCTCTAACATAGCTGGGACATCATTAGCTCCATCTCCTACCATGATGGTAAAATAGCCTTCCTCTTTTAATCTTCTTATTAGCTCTTTCTTCTTCTCCTGATGAGCCTCTGGCACTATGTTGTCAACTCTTAACTTTTTTGCTAACTCTTCTAAGAAGCCTTTTCTATCTCCAGAGGCAATATAAATTTTAACTCCAAGCTCTTTTAACCTCTTAAAAGTCTCTTCAACCTCTGGAAAGAGACAGCCACTTGTTGCTACAGTATAGTCAACCTCCCCCTTTAAAGTATCTATAATGACAGCACTGCCAAAGAGGTTAGTTGAGCACTTACTTTTTAAAATATTTAGTGGCTCTTGCAACTCTCTAACCCTTGTCTTCTTATCCTCAAAGATGCCACTTAACTTTATAGGCTTATTACAGTAGGAGACTCCAATATTAACCTTCCTCAGAAAGTTTGATATTAAATTGTTAGGATTTTCTCTATCAACTGTTTTGAGAGGATCATCTTTTATGATAACTAAAGCTCTTCCCTTTTTCTCATCAACTAAGTCAACACTCTGCTTATTACAAATAAATTCTCCTTTCTTAACATCTTTTATAGCTCTGTGTATCTTTGTAATAGTGCCAGCATTGTCAAAAACTATAGCTATCATAAATAATTTAATAAATTATTTCAAATAGTTAAAATTTTCTCATAAATTGTTCTAAACCTAAAAACATTACAATTGTCTCCTCTCCCCTATAGGGTGCAAATGAAATGCGTTCCCGATCCGGGAGGGTCGGGACTGAGGCAAGCCCACGGCTGGGGGTAAAACCCCTTTGCAGTAGGAGGCGCAAGAAAGGTTTTATCCTTTCTTGCGACCGTACTCCATTTAATTCCGGTTGATCCTGCCGGAGGCCACTGCTATCGGGGTCCGACTAAGCCATGCGAGTCAAGGGGCTCCCCTTTTGGGGAGCACCGGCGAACGGCTCAGTAACACGTGGCTAACCTACCCTCGGGTGGGGGATAACCTCGGGAAACTGAGGCTAATCCCCCATAGGGGAGGAGGTCTGGAATGATCCCTCCCCGAAAGCCCGTAAGGGCGCCCGAGGATGGGGCTGCGGCGGATTAGGTAGTTGGTGGGGTAACGGCCCACCAAGCCTACGATCCGTACGGGCCCTGAGAGGGGGAGCCCGGAGATGGACACTGAGACACGGGTCCAGGCCCTACGGGGCGCAGCAGGCGCGAAACCTCCGCAATGCGCGAAAGCGCGACGGGGGGACCCCGAGTGCCCTCCCTCTGGGAGGGCTTTTCCGGAGTGTAAACAGCTCCGGGAATAAGGGCTGGGCAAGTCCGGTGCCAGCAGCCGCGGTAATACCGGCGGCCCAAGTGGTGGCCACTGTTATTGGGCCTAAAGCGTCCGTAGCCGGCCCGGTAAGTCCCTGCTTAAATCCCGCGGCTTAACCGCGGGGCTGGCAGGGATACTGCCGGGCTAGGGACCGGGAGAGGCCGGGGGTACCCCAGGGGTAGCGGTGAAATGCGTTGATCCCTGGGGGACCACCTGTGGCGAAGGCGCCCGGCTGGAACGGGTCCGACGGTGAGGGACGAAGGCCGGGGGAGCAAACCGGATTAGATACCCGGGTAGTCCCGGCTGTAAACTCTGCGGACTAGGTGTCGCGTGCCCTTCGGGGGCACGCGGTGCCGAAGGGAAGCCGTTAAGTCCGCCGCCTGGGGAGTACGGTCGCAAGACTGAAACTTAAAGGAATTGGCGGGGGAGCACTACAACGGGTGGAGCCTGCGGTTTAATTGGATTCAACGCCGGGAATCTCACCAGGGGCGACGGCAGGATGAAGGCCAGGTTGACGACCTTGCCAGACGCGCCGAGAGGTGGTGCATGGCCGTCGTCAGCTCGTACCGTGAGGCGTCCTGTTAAGTCAGGTAACGAGCGAGACCCGTGCCCCATGTTGCCATCCTCCCCTCCGGGGGAGGGGCACTCATGGGGGACCGCCTCCGCTAAGGAGGAGGAAGGTGCGGGCAACGACAGGTCCGCATGCCCCGAATCCCCTGGGCTACACGCGGGCTACAATGGCCGGGACAATGGGATGCGACCCCGAAAGGGGGAGCTAATCCCCTAAACCCGGTCGTAGTCCGGATCGAGGGCTGTAACTCGCCCTCGTGAAGCCGGAATCCGTAGTAATCGCGCCTCACCATGGCGCGGTGAATGCGTCCCTGCTCCTTGCACACACCGCCCGTCACGCCACCCGAGTCGAGCCCAGGTGAGGCCCCATCCGCAAGGGTGGGGTCGAACCTGGGTTCGGCGAGGGGGGCGAAGTCGTAACAAGGTAGCCGTAGGGGAACCTGCGGCTGGATCACCTCCCGAGAAAATAAACCTCCTACTGCAAAGGGGTACCCTAACCAGCCGTGGGCTTGCCTCATAAGCCAAGTGGGCCCGTAGCTCAGCTGGGAGAGCGCCGGCCTTGCAAGCCGGAGGCCGTGGGTTCAAATCCCACCGGGTCCACTTTTTATTTTTTAATAGATGAGGCCCACAATCTCTTAAAGGGGTTGTGGGCTGAGGCCCGATAAAAACATGAGGGCCGCGCATAGGCCCCAAGCCCTGGTGAAATCTGGACACCCTGCCGGGCACCAGCCCGCCTGGTGGATGGCTCGGCTCGGGCGCCGACGAAGGGCGTGGCAAGCTGCGATAAGCCCGGGGGAGGCGCAGGCAGCCTTCGATCCCGGGATTCCCGAATGGGACTTCCTGCCCTTCGGGGCGCTCCGTAAGGAGCGGGAACGCGGGGAAAAGAAACATCCGAGTACCCGCAGGAAAAGAAATCAACCGAGATGCCGGGAGTAGGGGCGACCGAAACCGGCACAGGGCAAACTGAATCCCTACCCGAAAGGGTAGGGAGATGTGGGGTTGCAGGATCTCCCATAAGCCCCTCGGCTGGGAAGCCGAAGTCCCCTGGAATGGGGCGCCATAGAGGGTGAAAGCCCCGTAGGCGTAACCAGCCAGGGGCTCGGGAGATTCCTGAGTACCGCGCGTTGGATATCGCGCGGGAAGCTGGGGGACATTAGGCCTCCAACCCTAAATACGTCCCGAGACCGATAGCGAACTAGTACCGTGAGGGAAAGCTGAAAAGCACCCCTGTCGGGGGGTGAAAAGAGCCTGAAACCAGGCGGGTACGGAATGGCACGGCCCTTAAGGTAACCCCTCCGAAGGAAACCTCCGCGAGGAGGGAGTACGAGGAGGGGCATGCCGGGGTCGTGCCGTCCGTTTCGAAAAACGGGCCGGGGAGTGTACGGGTGTGGCGAGCCTAAGGCCTTTAAGGCCGAAGGCGTAGGGAAACCGACAGGGCCGCAGCCCTCTGGGCGAGGGCCGGGGTCTGAAAGGGCCCGGAGTCACACCCGTACGACCCGAAACCGGGCGATCTAGGCCGGGGTAGGGTGAAGCCCCCCATCAGGGGGGTGGAGGCCCGCAGGGGTGTTCCCTTGCAAAGGGCTCCTCTGACCCCGGTCTAGGGGTGAAAAGCCAATCGAGCCCGGAGATAGCTGGTTCCCCCCGAAATGACCCGCAGGTCAGCCGGGGGTTAGGTAGATGGCGGGGTAGAGCCACCGATAGGGTGGTTAGGGGGCGAGAGCCCTCGCCACCCTGTCGAACTCCGAACCCGTCATCGCCGTAGCCCCCGAGTGAGGGCGTACGGGTAAGCCGTACGTCCGAGAGGGGAACAACCCGGACCCGGGTTAAGGCCCCTAAGTGCCGGCTAAGTGTAAATGAGAAGGGTGTCCCCGGCCTAAGACAGCGGGGAGGTAGGCTTAGAAGCAGCCATCCTTTAAAGAGTGCGTAACAGCTCACCCGCCGAGGTCGGGGGCCCCGAAGATAACGGGGGCTAAGCCGGCCGCCGAGACCCGGGGGCGCCGAAAGGCGATCCGGTAGGGGGGCGTCCCGCGGGGGTAGAAGCTCGGCCGTGAGGTCGAGTGGACCCCGTGGGAACGAGAATCCCGGCAGTAGTAACAGCAAAGTGGGGCGAGAATCCCCACCGCCGAAGGGGCAAGGTTTCCACAGCAATGGTCGTCAGCTGTGGGTTAGCCGGTCCTAACCCCCGGGGTAATTCCCTCAGGGGGGAAAGGGAAGCGGGTTAATATTCCCGCGCCACCGGGGTACGTGCGGCAACGCAAGGGCTGGCTTCCGACGCTTCGGGGTAGGCCGACCACCCCCGTCGGGGTGGCCAAGCGCATAAGCCCGGGGAGTGCCGTAATGGCGAGAACCGGGCAAAAGCGTGATGGGCCCTCCTTATGGAGGGTTCGGCTGAGCCCTGGAGCCCGTGAAAAGGGAGCCAGCAAGGATCCCCGGTGACCGTACCCAGAACCGACACAGGTGCCCCTAGGCGAGTATCCTAAGGCGTGTCGGGGTAATCCGGCCCAGGGAACTCGGCAAATTGGCCCCGTAACTTCGGGAGAAGGGGTGCCTGCGGTCCTCTCCTTAGTGAGGGGACCGCAGGTCGCAGTGGCCAGGGGGGTCCGACTGTTTAATAAAAACACAGGTCTTGGCTAGCCCGTAAGGGTGTGTACCAAGGCCGACGCCTGCCCAGTGCCGGTACGTGAAACCCGGGTACAACCGGGCGAAGCGCCGGTAAACGGCGGGGGTAACTATAACCCTCTTAAGGTAGCGAAATTCCTTGTCGGGTAAGTTCCGACCTGCATGAATGGCGTAACGAGACCCCCACTGTCCCGGGCCGGATCCCGGTGAACCTACCTTTCCGGTGCAAAGGCCGGAGACCCCCGGCGGGAAGCGAAGACCCCGTGGAGCTTTACTGCAGCCTGTCGTTGGGGCGTGGCCGTGGGTGCACAGCGTAGGTGGGAGCCGTCGAAGCCCTCCCTCCGGGGAGGGTGGAGGCGCCCATGGGACACCACCCACCCATGGCCACGTCCCTAACCCCCGAGAGGGGGGACACCGGCAGGTGGGCAGTTTGGCTGGGGCGGCACCCCCCTGAAAAGGCATCAGGGGGGCCCAAAGGTCGGCTCAGGCGGGTCAGAACTCCGCCGTTGAGTGCAAGGGCAAAAGCCGGCCTGACTTGGTCGGTAAAAGAGGCCGACCAAGAGGCGAAAGCCGGGCCTAGCGAACCCCTGTGCCTCACCGATGGGGGCCAGGGATAACAGAAAAGCTACCCCGGGGATAACAGAGTTGTCGCGGGCAAGAGCCCATATCGACCCCGCGGCTTGCTACATCGATGTCGGCTCTTCCCATCCTGGGCCTGCAGCAGGGCCCAAGGGTGGGGCTGTTCGCCCATTAAAGGGGATCGTGAGCTGGGTTTAGAACGTCGTGAGACAGTTCGGTTGCTATCTGCCGGGGGTGTTGGCCGCCTGAGGGGAAGGTGGCTCTAGTACGAGAGGAACGAGCCGCCGGCGCCTCTGGTCTACCGGTTGTCCGACAGGGCACTGCCGGGCAGCTACGCGCTAAGGGATAAGGGCTGAAGGCATCTAAGCCCGAAACCCTCCCCGAAAATAGGCGGCCATGGGGCTCCCCTAGAAGAGGGGGTTGATAGGCCCGGGGTGTAAGCGCCGAGCCGTTAAGGCGAGGCGTTCAGCCCGCGGGTACTAATCGCCCCAAGCCCGGCAGGGTGTCCAGACACTTAAAGGGCTTGGGGCCTATGCGCGGCCTTTTGGTTGGTTGCGAGTTTTCAGTTGGTTATATTGGTTATAGAGAGATAATATTTTATTATTATTTTTTATATTTATATATTTAAATATTTGGTGATAAAGTGCATATGTATGAGAAAGGAGTTAGAATGGTTGACATCTCAGAAAAGAAAGATGTTTATAGAGAGTGTATAGCTGAAGGTTACATAAAGTTAAAAAAAGAAACTATCAATATTATTAAAGAAGGAAAAGCTAAGAAAGGAGATGTGTTAAAGGTTGCTCAAGTTGCTGGAATTATGGCTGTGAAAAAAACCTTTGAGTTAATTCCAATGTGTCATCCTATTCCAATAACTGGAGTTAATGTAGAGTTTGAAATCTTTGAAGATAAGATAAAGGCTACATGTAAGGTTAAAACCACATACAAAACTGGAGTTGAGATGGAAGCTTTAACTGGGGTTTCAGTAGCTCTTCTAACCATCTGGGATATGGTTAAGAGTTATGAGAAGTTAGATAATTATAAAGAGACAAGGATTTATGATATAAAAGTTGTAGAGAAGATAAAAAAGGATTAACTATGGATGTTGAACTCTGGGTTAGGATTGTGAAGGAAGGGATTAGGAAAAAAAGACTGAATCCTTGGGATGTCAATATAGGAGAGGTTGCTGAATACTACATAAATAAGATTAAAGAGCTTAAGAAGTTTGATATTAGGTTAGGAGCTGATCTTGTTTTAGTTGGAGCTATCTTATTGAGAATGAAGTCAGAATCTCTTTATAACTCTTTTGAAGATAAGAAAGAAGAGAAGAAAAGGAAGAGAAGAAAAAAGATAAGTGAAGAGGAGTTAATTGAGAATGTTAAAAAGGAGTTAAAGAAGATAAAGAAAAATAATAAAAGAAAGAAGAAAAAGATGGAAGAGAAAAGTTATATTGTTGAAGAGTTAGTTAATGAGATGTTGGAAGAGGATGATGTAGATGAGCTTATAAACTTTCTCTTATCCCTCATTAAGAATGAGAAAATAATAATCTTCCAGGAGAAGTTTAAAAATAGGGATGAGAAAATTAAATACTTTCTCCCAGCTCTATGCTTAGCAAATGATAACCTTATTGAGATTCAACAGGAAGAGATGTTTAAAGAGCTTATCCTAAAGTTAAAGGAGGGGAAGGATGGACTATTTTGAGTTAGAGAAAAGGTTTCATGTTCAAGTTTATAAAAGGTTTCCTGTTATTTTTGTTAGAGGTAGAGGAACAAGGTTATGGGACATTAACAATAAAGAATATATAGACTTCTTAGCTGGGATAGGGGTAGTTAATGCTGGCCACTGTAATGAGAGGGTTGTTGAAGCTATAAAGAGACAGGCTGAAACCTTAATCCATGTGTCAAACCTCTTTTATAATGTCCCACAGATTGAGCTATCTAAAGTGTTGGTTGAGCTCTCTAACTTAGATAAAGTCTTCTTTTGCAATAGTGGAGCTGAGGCTAATGAAGGGGCTATAAAGTTTGTGAGAAAGTGGGCACATAAGGAGGGAAGAGAGGGTTATATTATAACCATGGAAAATGCCTTTCATGGGAGAACCCTTGGGGCTTTATCAGCTACACCAAAGCCAAAGTTTCAAGAGGGCTTTAAGCCATTAGTTGAAGGGTTCAAATATATTCCTTTTAATGACATTGAGGCTTTGAAGGAGAATATTAAAGGAGCCATAGCTGTAATGCTTGAGCCTATTCAAGGGGAAGGAGGAATACATGTAGCTGAAAAAGAGTATTTAAAGGCTGTTAGAGAGCTTTGTGATGACTACAATGTTAAGCTAATCTTTGATGAAGTTCAGTGTGGAATGGGAAGAGTTGGAGAGTTCTTTGCCTACCAACACTATAAGGTTGAGCCTGACATTGTCACCTTAGCCAAAGCCTTAGGGAATGGCTTACCTATAGGGGCTATAATAGTTAGAGAAGAAATAGCTAAAGCTTTAGACTATGGAGATCATGGCACAACCTTTGGAGGCAATCCACTGGCTTGCTCTGCTGGACTTGCAACAGTTGAAGAAATTAAAAATATTAAGGATGTTAAAGAGAAAGGAGAATACTTCATGAAACAACTAAGTAAGTTAGACTTTAACTTTATTAAAGAGGTTAGAGGCTTAGGTTTAATGATTGGGTTAGAACTAACTTTTAATGGCTCAGAAATTGTTAATGAGATGCTTAAGAGAGGGTTTATAATAAATTGTACATCAGATAAAGTTTTAAGGTTCTTGCCTCCATTAATAGTTAAGAAAGAGGAAATTGATGAAATGATTGAAAATTTAAAGAATGTGTTTGAGGAGATAGAATGAAGGTTAGTATAATAGGAGCCTCTGGTAAGGTTGGGAGTGCCATCTCTTTTTTACTTGCAAATGAGCCATATGTTAAGGAACTTGTCCTAATAAGTAGAGAGAAGTCAATTGATAAACTGAGAGGTTTGAGAGAAGATATCTATGATGCCTTAGCAGGAACTAAGAGAGACTGTGAGATAAATGTGAGTGATGACAAAACATTAAAATTCTTAGATGGCTCTGACTTAGTTATTATAACCAGTGGAGTGCCAAGAACTCCTGAGATGAGTAGGTTAGATTTGGCTAAGGTGAATGCTAAAATTATTGGAAACTATGCAAAGAAGATAGCTGAGATCTGTGAGACCAAGCTCTTTATAATAACTAACCCTGTTGATGTCATGACATACAAGGCTTATATAGACTCTAAATTTGAGAGAAATAAAGTTTTTGGCTTAGGGACACACTTAGATTCATTAAGATTTAAGGTTGAAATAGCTAAGTTCTTTGGAGTTCATATAGATGAGGTTAGGACAAGAATTATAGGAGAGCATGGAGACACAATGGTTCCACTGATAAGCTCAACCTCCATAGGGGGGATTCCAATAACAAGGTTCAAAAGCTTTAAAGATTTGCCTTTAAAGGACATTATTGAGAATGTTAAAAATAAGGGTAGTAAAATTATAGCCCTAAAAGGAGGCTCTGAGTTTGGGCCAGCTGCAGCAGTATTGAATGTTGTTAGATCCATAGCCAACAATGAAAATAGGTTATTAACCCTCTCAACATACTTAGATGGAGAATTTGGCTTCTCAGATGTCTGTGCAGGAGTTCCTGTTAAGGTTGGTAAAGATGGAGTTGAGATAGTAACAGATATAGTATTTAGTAAGGAAGAGTTTGAAGCCTTTAAATACTCAATAGAAACAATAAAAAGATACTGTGAAGAAATAAAGGAGTTGTGACTCTATATGTGGAAAAGTGAAGTTGGAAAGCTAATGATGAGATTAAAAGCCTTTAGAGGTTGTAGGCCACTCTTTGAATGTGATGATATGTTAATAGTTAAAGGGATTTGTAGAGACCAAGTTGACAATATAAAGAGCTACTTGGAAGAGAAGCTTAAAGAGGAAAACTTTGAGATTGTTGAAGATGAAGAAGAGATTAAGGAATTTGTTGAAAGTATTCATGAAAGGTTAAGAGGAGGAGAAGAATATTTAGATCCCTTTGGATTTGAGAAGATGAAGGAAGCTTTTAAAATTACTGGCTTTGAGTGTGACTACTGTATAGGAAAGAAAAAGAATTTAATGGTTGGGGTATCTATGTACTATGATAGGATAAGAAAGGAGCCAAAGTTTGTTGAAGTTGTAGCCATCTACAAAGAGCCCCGTTAGCTCAGCCTGGGAGAGCGGCTGATTCGTAATCAGCAGGTCGCGGGTTCAAATCCCGCACGGGGCTTTTATTCTCCAACTGTTTTTAAAATAGAACTAACCACCATCTCTCTAATATTGGGAATCTCTTTTTCAAGCTCTTCTAAGATTTCATGGCATCTTCTTCTTATACTATCTCCCTTATCCCTACTATATGGGCAGAACTCCTTATCTTTGTAATACTCTATTTTACACTCATCTAAGGCCTTAATTATTAGATCTTCTGTTATTGGGAGGAGAGGCCTTATTATTGTACATCTTTCTAACTTTAATGTTAAGTCTCCAAAGTAAAACTCTCTTTCACTAAACTTAGTTATTGGCCTCATAAATTTTATTTTCTCTCCTTTGAAGATGTTGGCTAAGATGGTATCAGAGTTATCATCTAAGTTATGCCCATAGGCTAACTTAACCTTATCCAAGCTTATCTTTTCCCTCTCAGCTATCTCCTTGGCTAATTTTCCTAAGATATATCTTTTAATAATTGAGCATGAAAAGCATGGGGAAAACTCCATTCCCTTAGAATTTTTTGTTAAAATCTCAGAGAGTTGGACAACATCTAAGTCATTACTTATTAAATAGTGAGGAATGTCAAGCATCTCACAGTGCTTCTTAATTAATTTAACCCCTTCACTATCCTCTTTCCAAGGCCTTACTCCTCCAATATTGACATCAATGGTTACAGCTATCAGCTTGATCCCATACTTTCTTCTATAGCACTCTAAGAGGTGTAGAAGAAGTAAGCTATCCTTCCCTCCACTAAGCCCAACTATAACATAGTCTCTTGGCTCAATAATTTTATATTTATTAATAAATCTCCCTACCTTTGTTGAAATAAATTCATAAGTTTTAGAATAAATCACTGGAATGTTAAGCTCTTCTTCTATCTTATTTATCTTCCATCTTGAAATCCTTGCCATTCTTTTGTTGTTTACTATGATTTTGTCTTTCCTTATAGTTAAGAAAAAGGGATTGACATATTTCTTTAACTCCTTCATCATGTTATCACCATAAGGTAAATTTGCTGAAGATTTTTTATTATAAGGTTAAAAGTTTTTAAGGAAAATGGAATATTTTATATAATTCCTCTTGCAATTCTCTTAATAAAAAATGGTGATTTAATGAAAGCATTTGAATTTATAAATGTCAAGTATGATAGAGGATTAACAGTTATCTTAGATAAGGGGTTGCCTTTAAGATACTTTGAAGACTATTTAAACCTTTGTGGAGACTATATAGACTATATAAAATTTGGCTGGGGAACTGTAGCCACTATTGATAGAGATATAATAAAAGAGAAGATAAGGCTTAGTAAAGAGTTTAATATAAAAGCTTATCCTGGTGGAACACTCTTTGAGTACTGCTACATAAATAATAAATTTGAAGACTATTTAAATGAGTGTAAAGATTTAGGCTTTGAAACCTTAGAAATATCTGATGGTTCAATAAACTTGAGTTTAGAGGAGAGAAAAGATATTATAGAAAAAGTGAGAGAAGAGTTTGAAGTGCTTACAGAGGTTGGAAAGAAGGATCCAAGTAAGGATAGAGTTTTAAGTGTTGATGAGAGAATAAGGATTATAAAAGAAGATTTAAATGCTGGAGCTAAGTATGTGATTATTGAAGGAAGGGAGAGTGGGAAAAATATAGGGCTATATGATAAAAATGGAAATGTTAAGGAGGATGAACTAAATTTAATAGTTAAGAATGTTGATATAAAAAATTTAATTTTTGAAGCTCCTCTGAAAAGTCAGCAAGTTAGCTTTATAAAAAAATTTGGTAGCTCTGTAAATTTAGGAAATATTCCCTATGAAGATGTCATTAGCTTAGAAACCTTAAGAAGAGGGTTAAGAGGGGATACTTTCAATATACTTAATCAAAATCAATAAATAAGTTAATTATTTTTCCTTACCAAAACCTTTTTATATTTAGTATATCAATTATTAAGCTCATAATTTATTCAAATCAAAAAGCTCCTATTTTTTAAACACTTAAAAGTCATTAGTGAGACTTTTACTAAACAATAAAAAAGAAAAGGATTGATAACTATGGACAGAGAAGCTATACTTCAAGCTGTGAAGGAGGCTCGCCAACTTGCGAAGCCGAGAAACTTTGTACAATCCTTTGAATTTATAGCTACATTAAAAGAAGTTGATATGAGAAAGCCTGAAAATAGAATAAGGGCTGAAGTAGTCTTACCACATGGAAGGGGAAAAGAGGCTAAAATTGCTGTTGTAGGAACAGGAGATTTAATTAAACAGGCTGAAGAGCTTGGATTAACTGCTATAAGGAAAGAGGAGATTGAAGAGCTTGGGAAGAATAAGAGACAGTTAAGAAAGTTGGCTAAGGCCCATGACTTCTTTATAGCCCAAGCTGACCTAATGCCTTTAATTGGTAAATACTGGGGGGTTATTTTAGGGCCAAGAGGAAAGATGCCTAAGCCTGTTCCTGCCAATGCTAACATAAAGCCATTGGTTGAAAGGTTGAAGAAGACAGTAGTTATAAATACAAGAGATAAACCATACTTCCAAGTGTTGGTTGGTAATGAAAAGATGAGTGATGAACAAATTGTTGACAATATTGAAGCTGTATTAGATGTTGTTAAGAAGAAGTATGAGAAAGGTCTCTACCATATAAAAGATGCCTATGTAAAACTAACCATGGGTCCAGCTGTTAAGATTAAGAAAGATAGTAAGAAAAAAAGATAAAGAGGGGAACTTAAATGGAAACTAAGGTTCAAGCCCATGTAGCCCCTTGGAAGATTGAAGAGGTTAAGACACTAAAGGGGCTTATTAAGAGTAAGCCTGTTGTAGCCATTGTAGATATGATGGATGTCCCTGCTCCTCAGTTGCAGGAGATTAGGGATAAGATAAGGGATAAAGTTAAGTTAAGAATGTCAAGAAACACCTTAATTAAGAGGGCTATTAAAGAGGCTGCTGAAGAGTTAAATAACCCTAAGTTGGCTGAACTTGCTAACTATGTTGAAAGAGGAGCAGCTATCTTAGTAACTGACATGAATCCTTTTAGATTATACAAGATCTTAGAAGAAAATAAGAGTCCTGCTCCTGTTAAAGCTGGACAAGTAGCTCCATGTGATATAAAGGTTGAGAAAGGTTCCACTGGAATGCCTCCAGGACCTTTCTTAAGTGAGCTTAAAAGGGTTGGAATTCCGGCAGCTATTGAAAAGGGTAAGATTGCTATAAAAGAGGATAAGGTTGTTGTTAAGAAAGGGGAAGTGGTTTCTCAAGATTTAGCTAATGTCTTAAACAAGTTAGGAATTAAGCCAATAAAAGTAGGTTTAAATATCTTAGCTGTCTATGAAGATGGAATTATTTACACCCCAGATACTTTAAAGATTGATGAGGAGAAGTTAAAAGAAGATATTCAGAGAGCTTTCCAAAATGCAATGAACTTAGCATTTAACATAGCCTACCCAGCCAAGGAAGTCTTACCATTGCTAATACAAAAGGCATTTATAAATGCAAAGGCCTTAGCCTTAGAAGCTTGCTATGTGACAAAAGATACAGCTGGAGATATATTAGCAAAGGCACAAGCTCAAGCCTTAGCCTTGGCATCAAAGTTACCTGATGAAGCCTTAGATGATGAGATAAAATCTTTACTGTCTTCATCAGCTGTAACTCAAACAGCTGAAGAGAAGGAAGAGGAGAAAAAAGAGGAAGAGAAGAAAGAAGAGGAGAAGAAGGAAGACTCTGGAGTTGCTGGATTAGCCCTATTGTTCTAACCGAAAATTATAAATATTCTTTTTTGTGATTATCTTCTAAAACTTTAATTTTTTATAAAAAAGGTTTAAGAGGTGTAGAAACATGGAATACATATATGCAGCTTTATTATTACATGCAGCAGGAAAAGAGATAAATGAAGAAAACTTAAAAGCTGTCTTATCAGCTGCTGGAGTAGAAGTTGATGAGGCAAGAGTTAAAGCTTTAGTTGCTGGTTTAGAAGGAGTTGATATAGAAGAAGCTATAGCCAATGCAGCTATGCCAGTTGCTGCAGCTCCAGCACCAGCTGCAGCTGAGGCAAGTGGAGGAGAAGAGAAGAAAGAAGAGGAGAAGAAAGAGGAGAAGAAAGAAGATGACACTGCAGCAGTTGCTGGATTGGCTGCTTTATTTGGATAAATTCCAAATATCATCTCCAACATAGTGTAAATTCTTTATAGCTTTTCCTTTACTCTTTTCTTTCATTTCCTTACCACTCATTAAGGCAATGCCAACACATATAGGTTTTTTATGATTTTCATCTAAGACTACAACAACATCATCCTTTTCTATGCTTTCATCAGCATCCACTATTCCAGGAGCCATGACATCAGCACCATTGATTAAAAATTTTATGGCTCCCATGTCAACTATGGCATATTTTTCCTTAATCTCTTTGTTAGAGAGTGCTTTTAAAGTTGGAATCCACTTATCTCCAAACTTAAAGGCTACAGGTTCATCAACATATAGAATATCATACTTGTCAGTAACAACCAACTCAACACCTTTTTTAGGAAGCTCTATAAAGTTTAGCTTCTCTTTTATCTCCTTAATATCCTTTTTACTTAAGAAGTGCCTCTTTTTAATTTCCATCTTGAGATCACCTTATAGGAAGAAGTGGTCACTATGCTAATTATCCTTACAGGGCTTCCAGCTGTGGGAAAAACAACCTTTGCAAAAAACTTGGCTAAAGAGCTTTCTAACTATGATGTAGATGTTATTGTCCTTGGCTCAGATCTAATTAGGGAGAGCTTTCCAAGATGGAAAGAAGAGTATGAAGAGTTTATAAGGGTGAGTACTTTAAAGTTAATTGAAATGGCTATAAAAAAGTATTGGGTTATTGTAGATGATACAAACTATTACAATTCAATGAGGAGAGATTTAATTAAAATCTGTCCAGATAACTATGCTATCATTTATTTAAAGGCTCCAATAGAAGAGATACTAAAAAGAAATGAGGAGAGAGGGAAAAAAGTTCCTGATAAAGTTATTAAGGAGATGAGCTTAAAGTTTGATGAGCCAGGAAAAAAGTATAGCTGGGATAAGCCTTTTTTAGTTGTTGATACAACAAAAGAAATAAATTATAAAGAGATTGTTAAATCTCTACTTTTATATAGTAAGGATAAAAAAGAGGAAAAAAAAGAAAGAAGTAAAGTAAGTAAAAAAGATGAGATAGATAAAAGAACAAGGAAGATAGTTGGAGAAATTATAAAGAGAGGGTTAGAGAAGGAGAGAATTAAAGAGCTCTTACAATTAAGAAAAGAGTTTATAAAGTCTCTTAAGCATGATGATGTTGATAAAGCTCTAAAAGAGTTTAAAGATTTACTGAATAAACATAACTTTTCCCTTTAGCCTCTTCCTTAACCAAGGATGAGAAGATCAATTTCTTTAACTCCTCATTGAACTCCTTGTAAGATAAATTAGAAAGTTCAAATAGCTTAGACTTTCCAACTATTTTTTTATGCTCTTTCAAAATTTCCAGCAAATTACTCTTAAATTCTTTCTCTCTAATTATACTTAAAAACTCTTTTTTTAGTTTTTCAACATCTATATCTCTTTTCTCACTATAGAAGGAGAGGTTCCATAGGCATATTTCAGCTGATCTTAAGGTTCTTGCCAGTGGAGAGATAGAATCTAATTTATAAACCTCTTCCTCATCAACTATATAAACATCATGCTCCTCCAGTGTGGGAATTGGATAGATATCTAAAAAAATCTCTCTTCCAAAACTCTCTGAAAGTAGGTTTTCAATATCTAAAACATCTTTTTCACTTAAGTTTATTATCCTCCATCTATCTAAGCTTGAGAGTTCATGATAGTTTAAGGTTAAAACTCTCTTAAAAAGTTCTCTCTTATCCAACTTTCTCATTAACCTATTTTCAGAATGCCTTAAAAGAGAGATTAGGTCAGGATCATCCATCTTAGATAGCTCTTTAATATCCAAATTTTTATTATAATACTCTTCAATAACAGCCTTCTTTAGCATCTTATCTGCTATCCTAACTGTTGGATGTAAATAGACAGCTGAATACATCTGATGCCTTGCCACTAAAAGAGATTCTATAGCCATTATCCCCTTTCTTAAAATTCCCATCTTTATTTTATCTCCACTCTTAAAGGTTGTTAAACTCCTTAAAATTCTTGGTAGATCTATCATTCCATAGGCTGTTCCTGTGTGATAACTATCTCTTAAAAGATAGTCTATTCTATCAGCATCAACATCTCCATTAATAATTTTCCTCTCCAACCTTCTACTACTTAAAATATTTAAAACCTCTGAAGGAGAGAAATTGATGAGATCCATTTTTTTAATTATCTTTTTACCAACTTGCTCATGATCATAGCCTAAAATTTCCAATGTATGAGAAAAAGGAGGATGCCCTATATCATGCAAAAGAGCAGCTACTCTTAAGAGTTCAAGATCTTCAACTCCTAACTTTTCCCCCATTCTTGAAGCTACATATAAGGTTCCTATTGAATGCTCAAACCTTGTATGATTAGCAGAGGGATAAACTAAGTAGGTTAAGCCTGTCTGCTTTATATTTCTCAATCTTTGGAATTCTTCACTATCAATTATTTTAATTTCAGTTTCACTTAAGTATATATCCTTATGTATTGAGTCTCTAATTACCTTCATTCATTTTCTCCTTTAGGATATCTATAATTTTATCTTCAACAGGGTTCATAGACTTCTCTATCCTTGACACATTTCTTAAGGTTTCTAACATATCCTTTCCAATAATTCCCCCAAATCCTTTAACACAGGAGTTAGCTGCTAAGTAAGATGAGAAGACAGCTGAAGCTAACTTTAAGGAACACTCTGTCTTACCACCATCACAGACTAAGCCAGCTAAGTTGGATGAGTAGGTTTTAACAGCCTCATCAACTTTATCAAACCCATGTATATAATAAGTAAGCCCTGCTGTAGCTCCAATTCCCCCTCTATTGACACAGCCACACATTGGTGAGATGTAGGAAGAGAGATAAGTGGCATAGATGGTCATGATTGATGAGAGAGCTATAGATCTTAACAACTTATCCTCATCTTTCTCAGTTTCCTGATCATAGGCTATAATTGGGACTGTTGCCATTATTCCCATGTTTCCACTGCCACCAATGGTCATGGCAGACTTTGGGATTCCTATCATTCTATTATAAACTGCTGATGCTGTATCCTTTATCATACTATTTAATATTCTATCATCTATCTTTAGGGATATAAAGTCTTCTGGAGCTTTAGGATTGGTTAGCTCTTTATTTAACTTTATAGCTTCCTTTAGCTTAGGAATAATCCCCTTTGGCAAGTTCTCTATGTAATTTTTGAAATCTTCAGGAGAGAGAGTTAAAAACCTATCCCTAACATCTGGAGGAATTATCTCTCCTGTATGGGATCCAATAGTTTCAGCTGTTCTATTGTCTATTTTAACTCTGCAGAATATGTCATCATAATTGACAACATTAACCTTTAACCTATCTTTTATATACTTCTCAAGCTCTTCATCATACTTAATATCCTTAAACACTTCTAACTTATTTTTTGGATCTCCCAATAAACCACCAACAACAGCTGGCAAGATTCCAAACTTTCCAGTGTTTGGAACAGCAACAGCAAAGGCATTTTTGAATGTCCTCTTATCTAAGGTTAGCTCTATTTTCTCTATACTGTAAGGATCTTCTGGCTTAGCCTTGGCTACAGTATAACCTATAATTCCCACTTCTGTACATCCTAAGGCTCTATTCATCTCCTTATTTAAAACAAAGGTTATTAATTCTTCTTTATCCATATTCCCACCTTCTAACAACTTTTATAAATTCATCTACCATATTTAAATTTTTCTTTCCTGGCTTATCTTCTAAAGAAGAGGAAACATCAACTCCATAAGGATTTAGGTAGTTTAAAGCCTGAACAACATTATCTTTATTTATTCCTCCTGCAATTATAAAAGGTTTTTTTATCTCTTTAATAATAGATTTTGTAATTTCCCAGTTATGAACCTTTCCTTTAATTTTCTCATCCTTTATTTTTGTGTCAAACAAAAAGAGGTCAACATAGTTTTCTAAGCTTTTAACATACTCTATATTTATATTATCTTCCACATGAATAGCTTTAATTATCCTAATTCCTTTTCTTTTTAACTCTTTCACCAACTCTAAACTTTCATCTCCATGTAGCTGTAAATAATCAGGCTTCAACTCTTTATATACATTTAGAGCTTCTTCTAAGCTCTCTGGCATGATGACAGCTACTAAGTTGGTTAGAGGAGAGAGATAATTTTTTAGCTCTATAGCTCTCTCTAAGCTTATCTTCCTTGGAGTCTTTACAGGAACATCTATAATTAAGCCAACAGCATCAGCTTTTTTTGATATATAGCTTATATCCTCTTCATTTGTAATTCCACATATCTTTATCTTAACCATAACCATCACAGTGTTAGATAATAAACCTTTGTTGAAAGCCCTCCAAATTTCACATTAAACTTTTCCTTAACAGTTAAGTCAGCTTTAGCTATAGCTTCCTCAAATAGCTTAGTTTCAGCTGTTATACAGATAACTCTTGAGTTTCCATGCATAACCCTCTTCACAGAGAGTAAAAAGTTATTATATAACTCTCTTAATAGCCTTTTCTTTCCCAACCTTATACCATAAGGTGGATTGACAACAACTAAATCAACCTCATTGAAGATCTTATCTATCTTAGTAGCATCTCCTAAGATTAAATTTACAGTGTCATCAACCATAGCACTCTCCAAATTTCTCTTAGCTCCCTCTAAGAATTTTGGATTTTTATCTATCCCATAGATTAAGTATTTCTCATAGTTTATATTAACCTCTCTCTTAACATCTTCCAACAACTCTCTACCAAAGAGATTTAAAAAAGAGAATCCATACTTTCTTTCCCTAAAAATACCTGGTGGAATATTTCTTCTAATTAATGCCCCTTCTATCAAGATGGTAGCACTTCCACACATTGGATCTAAAAGAGATTCATACTCTCTAAAATTTCCTAAGTAAATTAGAGATGCTGCTATTGTGGAGTTGAGATGGGCTAAGTGGTTATAAACTCTATAACCTCTTTTATCTAAGGCTATATCTCCAGTGGTGTCTAAGCCAACAAGTAACTCATTGTGAATAAGCTCAACTCTAACAATAACATCAGGTTCATCTAAATTAACCTTCAATCTTACATTTTTATCTCTTAAGTAGGATTTTATTAAAGCCTCTCCAGCAACTCTTCCAATGTCTATGGAGGTGAAGTTATGAGAACCAACTCTTAAGGGTCTAATGGCAAAGCTTTTATTCTCATCTATGAAAGTCCAGTCTAAGTTATAAATAACTTCATAAATATCTTCTAAGCTTTCAACCTCTCCTCTATATAGGAGAATATTTATTCTCTCCAAGGTTCTGCTAAAATAGTTGAGCTTAGCCATCACTTTTAAATCTCCTTCAAAAAAGACTCTTCCTCTTTCCTCTCTTATCTCTTTAACCTTCCCTCCTAAGCTCTCTATCTCTTCCTTAGCAATCTTTTCCAATCCAGGAGAAAGAGTTGAGTATAGCTCCATACTATTCCCTATAAATCTTAAATCTTCCTGCTGATGAATGCTTGGGCTCAACCTTTATATTTAAGCTCTCTAAGTATCTCTTTGTATAACTTCCATCTCCATGGATAAATATCTCTCCTAAATCTTCAGGAGTGTTTATATCTATTGATAAATAAAAAGAGTCATAGATATAGTAGCTAACCTTATTTCTCTTAAACTCTTCCAAGTGTTTTAAAAAGCTAAACCCTTCATATCTCAAGTTAATTAGGGAAGCTCTACTTAAATAGAGTAAGTTAGTCCCTCCACCCCTTGATGGAGCTATTATAGCTTCAAACTCCTCTTTTAATTTTTTTATCTCTTTTATGTGGCTCTCTCTTATTAATGGGATGTCAGCAGGCACAATTAAGAGATCTTCATTAACCACACTAAAAGCCTGATTTAAAGCCTGATTTAACCCTTTTCCTTTCTCCTCTATAGTTTTAGCTCCTAAGTTGTTACAAAACTCTAAAATTTCTGGGTCTTTACTTATGGCATAGATGTTTAATCCTTTCAAGGCTTTAAAAATATCTCTAAGCATGTTAAATAATAAATTTTTTCTCTCCTCAAGGGTTAAGAACTCCGATAACCTTGTTTTTAAGTTATTTATTGGTGAGATGGGGATAATGGTGTTCATCTTAATCCCAATAGAGCCTTTGCTATTTCCAAGCTCTTCCTATTTCCAACCTCTCCATGTCCTGGAAGAACCTCTTTTATATTATTCTCATATATTAGTCTTTCTAACTTTAATATTGAGCTCTTTAACTCCTCTAAATTTCCTGTTGGTAGGTCCCATCTTCCAACACTGTTAGAGAATAGAGTGTCTCCAGTTAAAACCTTATCTTCATAAATAATAGAGATAGAGCCATAGGTATGTCCAGGAGTATGGACAAATTTTAAAAAATCTATCTCAACCTCAGAGAGAGGAACAATTTCCTTAGGAGCTTTCAACCTTTTCCCAAAAAGCCATGAGACAGTAACTTCATCCCCTCTTTTTAGATGGTTAACTTCATTGTCATGTATAATAGTTGGACAATCAAATATCTCCTCTAACAGATAGTTGGCTGAGGAGTGGTCATAGTGGCAATGAGTATTTATAATATAATCTACCTTATTTGTTATAAACTCCAACTCATCCATAAGTTTGTCAAAGCTCTCTTCACTACCTGGGTCAACAACAATAATATCCTTATCTAAGATTACATAGGTGTTAGAGCTATAACCATAACCATTTATCATAGCTATCATGTCTAACCCCTCAATGATGAGGATTGGCTTTACTGAACCAAAATGATGATCCGTATGAGCTCTGAGAGGGCTTATTTGTTGGGAAAGGTAGTTTCAGGACTTGGTGAAGGAAAAAAGTATCTCTCAATTAAGAAGTATAAAGAAGATATAAAAAAAGTTGTTGGTTTTGAACCTTATGAAGGAACCTTAAATTTAGAGCTTCCTGAGGAGTTTGATATCAGTAAATATAATTATTATGAGACTGAAGACTTCTACCTAAATGGAAAAAAATTTTTTGGTGTCTATGTAGTGCCAGCAACCATCTTAGTTAAAGGTAAAGAAGTTAAAGGAGCTATTATCTTACCAAAAAAGACATCTCATAAGAGAAATGTTATTGAAGTTGTAGCTCCTATAAGGTTAAGAGACCTTGGCTTAAAAGATGGAGATGAAATAAAAGTTAAAATTGGGATAAGATGATAGAAAAGGCTATAAAAGCTCTAAAAGAGGGAAAGATTATTTTAGTTTATGATGCTGATGACAGAGAAGGAGAAACTGACATGGTTATAGCCTCAGAGTTTATCAAGCCAGAGCATATAAGAAGGATGAGAAAAGATGCTGGAGGTTTAATTTGTACAGCTATACATCCAGAGATAGCCAATAGGTTGGGAATCCCTTATATGGTTGACATCTATGAAGCTGCTAAGGAGAGATATAGAGTTTTAGAGGAGCTTTATCCTAATGATATTCCATATGATGAAAAGTCTTCATTTTCTATAACCATAAACCATAGAAAGACATTTACAGGGATAACTGATAAGGATAGAGCATTAACCATAAAGAAATTAACAGAGCTTGTTAAGGAAGGAAGATTTAATAACTTTGGGAAAGAGTTTAGAAGCCCAGGGCATGTTATTCTATTAAGAGCCACTGAAGGCTTAGTTAAAAAAAGGAGAGGACACACTGAGATGACTGTAGCTCTTGCAGAGCTTTGTAACTTAACTCCAATAACAACAATCTGTGAGATGCTTGGAGATGATGGCTTAGCCTTAAGTAAAAATGAGGCTAAGAGATATGCTGAAAAGCACAACTTAGTCTTTATAGAGGGGGAGGAGTTAATTAACTACTACTTGGAGAGAAAATGAGGCATGTAATGGAAGCTCTTGGAAAGGCTAAGGTTATTGTTGAAGATGGGAAAGTTGTCTATGTTGGAGAGCCAAAGGTTAAGTATTGTCCTCTATTTGCCAAGCATAGAGGAATTAAAGAGATAACAAAAGAGGAGATAAAGAAAAATATAGAGTTTAGAATTAAGGACTTTGGACTATTTACAAAGGATAGGAAAGTTTTAGAGAAAGACTATATAGTTCCATTTGGAGCCTCTGAAATTATAATGAGTGCCTTGAAAAGGAAAGTTGTTGATTGCTCTGTTATTGTTTCAGACTGTGCTGGGACAGTAATAACCAACAATCCTTACTTAGTCCAAGGCTTATGTGGTAGAATCTCAGGAATTATAGAGACTTCTCCTATAAAGGAAGTGATTGAGAAGATAGAGGAGAATGGAGGCATTGTCTTAGATAAAGAGAAGGCTAAGATAGATCAGGTTTTAGGGGTTAAGAAAGCTAAAGAATTAGGATTTAAAAAAATTATAGTTACTGTTACAAGCTTGGAAGAGGCTAAGAAGTGTAAAGAGCTTGGAGCAATAACCTTTGGAGTTCACTTAACAGGAATAGAGTGGAGTGAAGAGATAGAGGAATACTTTGACTTACTAACAAGCTGTGCCTCAAAGTGTTTAAGAGAGAGGCTAAGAAATATAAAGGCTCAGATTGGGAAAACCATTCCAATCTTTGCCCTCTCAGAGGTCGGGAAGGAGATACTTTTAGAGAGGGCTAAAGACTTAGATGGTGTTTTAATAACCCTTGAATCTCTTCCAAAGTTAAATGAGAACCAGCCAAGGCCACTGTTGTGATCTAAATGCTTAGCCTTATTTTGTCTTCAATATTTGTCATTCTCTCCATCATAATAGCAAGATTTTTAGAGCTAAGAAATGAGAAAGAAATTATATTATCTTCTTTTTTAGTTTTAATCCAGCTGTTAATATTAGGTTATCTTCTACTCTACATATTTACCCTAAAACTTTTAGGAATATGCCTAATGTTCTTTGTCATGATTATCTCAGCTACAGTGATGATTTTTAGGAAGATTAGAGTTAAGAATAGAATAAAATTTTTTTACTCACTCTTTCTTACATTCTTTTTAACAACCCTCTTCATTATCTCTCTACTTATTTTATTTAAAGTAATCTCCCTAACTCCAAGGGATGTTATCCCCCTCATGGGGATGGTTGTGGGGAACTCTTTAAACACTGTTCACCTACTACTTGATAAGTTAGGAGAGTTGGTTAAGAGAGATAGAGATCAGATCCTTGGCATGCTTGCTTTAGGAGCAACTGAGTGGATAGCTATAAAATTAACTCTAATAAGTTCCATAAGGTCAGCTATTATCCCTCATTTAAATAGGAGTAAGAGTGTTGGCCTCATCTTCATCCCAGGGGCTATGGTTGGTTTAATCTTAGCTGGCTACCCACCAATTGAAGCAGCTAAGATACAAATCATTATTATGTGGATGATCTTAACCTCTTCACTTCTATCTTCTTTAATTATCTCAATATTAACCTATAAAGAATTTCTGAGGTTTTAGCATGAGAGAGTTGATAGAGAAGTTGAAGCCTAAAGTTTATGAAAAAGCTTCTAAGAAATTTGGAGTCTCTAAGATATTAAAAGAGAATGATGGAAAGCCAATATATATTAAAGATGTTGATGACTTTGAGGTTGTTGGAAACCTATGGAGTAGAGAAACATTAGCTAAAATTTTCAATGTGAAAAAAGAGGAATTGTTATTTCTACTTCTAAATGCTATTGAGAGAGAGAAAGAGGGAAAAGTAGAGATAAATGATGATTTAAGGGAGTTGTATATTAAAGATAAAAATATTTTAAGCTGGCCTATCCCAACTTACTATGAAAAGGATGCTGGGCCATATATAACAAGTGGGGTAGTAATAGCTTATGATGAAGACTATGGTTATAACTTGTCAATTCATAGAATCTTAGTTAAGGAGAGCCACTTAGTTATAAGGATGGTTGAGCAGAGGCATTTACACTTCCTATATAACAAAGCTCTAAGAGAGGGGAGAGAGTTAGAGGTAGCTATAGCTATTGGTGTCCATCCCTCTCTACTCTTAGCAGCTTCAACCTCAGGAGATATAACCTTTGATGAGTATAAGATGGCCTCTATCTTAAATAAGGTTGAAGTCTTTGAACTTGACAACCTCTTAGTCCCAGAGGCAGAGTTTATAATAACTGGGAAGATTTGTAAAGAGTTAGATGATGAAGGGCCATTTGTTGATATAACTGGAACCTATGATAAAGTTAGGAAACAGCCAATTATTAAAATAAAAAATCTCTACAGAAAAGAGAAGCCTATATTCCATGCTCTCCTTCCTGGAGGGGTTGAGCATAAAACCCTAATGGGCCTTCCACAGGAGCCAAGGATATATAAGATTGTTAGAAACACAATTCCAACAGTTAAGAATGTTGTCTTAACCACTGGTGGTTGTTGCTGGCTACATGGGGTAGTTCAGATAGAGAAGAGAACTGAAGGAGATGGGAAAAATGCTATCCTTGCAGCTCTTGCTGGACATCCAAGTTTAAAGCATGTTGTTGTTGTAGATGAAGACATAAATATCTATGATATAAATGATGTTGAATATGCCATAGCTACAAGGGTTCAGGGGGATAGAGATTTAGTTATTATCAAAGGAGCTAAGGGCTCTTCCCTTGACCCTTCAAGTGATGGAACCACAACAAAAATAGGAATAGATGCTACAAAGCCATTAAAAGATAGGGAGAAGTTTGAAAAAGCTAAGATCCCCTCAGATATCTAAGAGTTCTAAATCTTTTAAAATAACCTCTATCTTATACTCTTTATCATGCCTCTTTATTCTCCTATCATCCAATTCTAAGGTTATTATCCCCCTATATTTTCTATCTAAAATTTTTTCTAAGTAGGGGATGAAGTTTATCTCAGACTCTTTTAAAGGGAAGTGATCCTTTCCATTACAAACTCCTGAGATGTGGATGTGGCCAACATCCAACTCTATGAAGTCTTTAACATAGTGTTTAGCATGGGCAAAGTCTAAGGTTATTGGAATATTAAAGGTTTCTGAGTAAAATTTAACCTCCTTAGGATGCCAGCAAAGCCTATTTATCTTCTTTGGCATATTTTCCAAGCAAATCTTAACCTTATTTTCTCTCTCTTTTATAGCTTTTAAATAATTTTTTAGATGCTCATGCTCTTCCTCAGTTGGCTCTCTATTCACTGGCCTCTTTCCTGGGTGGATAGTGAGAATTTTAGCCTTAAACCTCTCAGCCAACTCTAAAGACCATAGAGTCTCTTTTATACATATTTCTCTTATATGGTGATTAAAGGAGCATGGATTTAACTCAATATGGGGACAATGGACAGAAACCTTAAACTTCTTTATTTCCTTCTCAACCTCTTTTAAATAGTCCTCATTAAACCTATTATCCCAAAAATCTGGATTCTCTGGGAAAAACTCTATAGCTTTAATTCCTATTTCCCTTAGTATGTCTAAGATTTCAACAATCCCATACTCCCAAAAAAAGAGTGAGGACACAGCTATCATAATTATTCCCTATATATAAAATTATAAATATATACTTCTAAAATAAAAAATAATAAAAAATGGCAGCCCGGCGCGGATTCGAACCGCGGTCCCGGGGTCCAAAGCCCCGGATGATAGGCCGCTACACCACCGGGCTACATAATCTAAGAGCAGAGTATAAATTTTAAGATTGAGTATAAAAAGTTTTCTATTTTGTTATTTTTTATATTTAAATGCAAAAAATAAATTTTAAGTTTAAGAGCTTAATAACTTCTTAAGCTCATCTAAGGATTTAACCTTAATGGTTTCTTCACAAGCCCTTATAGCAGCATCTGGATCCTTTAAACCATGTCCTGTGGTTATACAAACAATTCTCTCACTCCTGTCAATAACTCCCTCATCCAATAGCTTAATTAAGCCAGCTATTGAAGAGGCTGAAGCTGGCTCTACAAAGATTCCCTCTTTTCTTGCTAATAACTTTTGAGCTTTAATAATTTCTTCATCACTAACTGACTCAGCATAGCCATTAGACTCATAGATAGCATTTAAAGCCTTTTTAGCATTAACTGGCTTCCCTATCCTTATAGCAGTAGCTATAGTCTCAGGATTTTCATAAGGCTCTATCTCTCTCTTCCCTTTTTTGAATGCCTCAACTATTGGCTTAGCTCCCTCTGCCTGAATTCCTGTCATTTTTGGAAGCTCATTTATAAAGCCAAGCTCATAGAACTCTTTAAACCCTTTCCAAATAGCTGATATGTTTCCAGCATTCCCTACAGGGACTATAACCCTATCAGGAACTTCCCAGTTTAGCTCATCAGCAATCTCATAGCCTATAGTCTTTTGCCCTTCCAATCTAAATGGATTTATAGAGTTCAATAAATAAATTAATCCCTCTTTAGCCAGTTCATTAACCATATCTAAGGCTTTGTCAAAGTTTCCATCAATCTCAACAACCTTAGCTCCATATATCATAGCTTGAGCCAACTTTCCTAAGGCTACTTTTCCTTTAGGTAGTAAGACTAAGCATTTCATCTTAGCCCTTGCTGAGTAAGCAGCTAAGGAGGCTGAAGTATTTCCAGTGGAAGCACAGCCAACAACCTTTATATTTAATTCATTTGCCTTAGAAACTCCTACTGTCATCCCTCTATCTTTAAAGCTCCCTGTTGGATTAGCTCCTTCATTTTTAACATAAAGCTCTTTAACCCCTAACTCTTCCTCTAAGTTTCTACACCTATAAAGAGGAGTTCCTCCCTCTTTTAGGCTAATTATCTTCTCCCTATTTTTTATTGGTAAGAGCTCAAAGTATCTCCAAACACTAAAAACTCTATTTTTAAACTTCTCTTTATCAACCTCTATCTTGTCAAAGTCATAAACTATCTCCAATAAACCATTGCACTCACACCTATAAACAATCTCATCATCTTCATAGGTTTTTCCACACTCTATACATCTCTGATATATCATAGAGTCACCTTACTCAATTTTTCAAAGCCATCCTTTTTTATAAGGTAGAGATCTTCTAATCTAACTCCAAATTTATCTTTAATATAAATCCCTGGCTCAATAGTTATAACCATATTTTCCTTTAAAATGATTTCCTCTTTCTTAGACACTGTTGGAAACTCATGAACCTCTAACCCTACTCCATGACCTAAGGAATGGATAAAATATTTCTCATACTCTTTAAAATACTCTCTAACCTTCAAGTCTAAGAACTTTGTAGAAACTCCTTCTCTTAAGTAATCTTCTACCAACTCCTTAGCCTCCTTAACTAAGTTATAAATCTCTCTAAACTCTCCCCTCTCATTCAATAGTAAGGTTCTTGTAATATCTGAACAATAGCCTTCATAACAGGCTCCAATATCAACCAATAGAATATCTTTAATCTCTCTATCTTCAGGAAGAGCATGAGGATAACTTGTCTTCCTTCCGGAGACAACAATGGAGTCAAATGCAGCCTTTATAGCCCCTTCCTTTCTCATTAAGTATTCAAGTTCAATAGCCTTCTCTCTCTCATTCCCCTCTGGATTCTCTATAATATACTTCATAGCCTTATCACTAATCTTAGCAGCCTTCTTTATCTTCTCTATCTCTTCCTTCTCCTTTATAGCTCTCAACTCTCTAAGCTTTTCACTAACTATTTTATAATTATCTAAATATTTTAAAAATTCTATCTTTAGCTCACTTTCAACTCCATCACAGCCTTCAAAAATCTCTTTCCAGCCAGTGAATTTTCTAACCTCAATATTTAGGTTGTCCTTAGCATACTCTAAGTCAAGCTCACCAACATATAAAATTGGCTTCTCCTCAAAGACAAGGACTGAGAAGAAAGGAAAATACTTTCCAAGGAAGTAATTTATATTCTCTCTCTTAGTAAGGACAACCTTTTTTAAACCTTCACATTCCATATATCTTAGGAAATCATTGATTTTCATCCTTTCACCAAAAGTTAGGTGAGATTATGAAGATCTATAAAAGAATTGCTGAAATTAATAAAGAGTTTCCTCTACTCAATGAGGAAAAAATATTACTTGGGACTGATGGAAGTGTAACCAATATCTTAGAGATACTATTTGAAGGAGACTGTGAAGTTAAAACCATCTCACAGAGGATAGTTAATGATGTAAATTATAGGGAAGTGATATTAAAAGTTAAAAATCCCTTAGTTTATGCCAAGTCAATAACTCCACTGAAGTTAATTGAGGAAGACTTAAGAGAGGAAATTAAAAAAGATTTATTATCAGCAGATATCCCAATTGGGAAAATAATTAAGAAGCATAACTTAGAAACAAGGAGAGAGATTAAAGAGATTAAGATAGAGAAAATTAGTGATAGAGTAAAGAGGTTACTAAATGTTAACTACAACTATTTGCCTATGAGAAAGTATAATATAATTTATAAAGGAAAAGCTATAATGGAGATCTGTGAAATATTTGCTATTAGGAAGTATATAAAGGGGTAATTATGGTAGAGAGAGATGTAATTAAAGAGCTTGAAGATTCTATAAATAAATTGTTAGTTAGCATAAGAAATTTTAAAGAAAGTAATAAAAATTTAACAACCCTATTAAATCAACTCTCTGATATCTTGAACAATGTAGAAAAAACCATAGATATAACTGAAAAGAAATTACAGGAGATGGTTAAAAGATTACATGAAGGAGGATCAATTAAAACAGAAGTCTTAGAAAAATTTATTAAAAATCTTGAGAACTTAAATATAGTGTTAGATAATGTAAGAGCCATCTCAAACAATATATTCAATGAGATGAAAAAGCATAGAGAATCTTTAGATAACATTAATGACATTGTCAAGAAATTGGAAAATATTGAAATGGAGAATGCTAAACAGGCCTTAGAAGAATACTATGAAGTAAAAAAAATTATGGATGAGAATGGGGCTAAGTTAAAGCTGATTGTTGATAAAAATATTGCTATTGAGGAGAGGCTAAAAGAGCTTTTATTAGAGATAGACTTTACCTTAGAAAATTTAAAAAAGTGAGAGGATGGATAAGGATTACAACATTATGATAGAGAAAGAGGTTCAGAAAAAGTGGGAAGAGGAAGAGATTTACAAGTTTAAAGAGGAGAGTGATAAGCCACCTTATATTATAGATACTCCTCCACCATATCCAACAGGGAAATTACACTTAGGGCATGCTCTAAATTGGACTTATATGGATATTATAGCAAGATACAAGAGAATGAAAGGTTATAATGTCCTCTTTCCACAGGGCTGGGATTGTCATGGGTTACCAACAGAGGTTAAGGTTGAAGAGATTCATGGGATAACTAAGACAGACATTGACAGAAAGAAGTTTAGAGAGCTATGTGTTGAGCTAACAAAAAAGAACATTGAAAGGATGAGAGAGCAAATAAAGAGCTTGGGAATCTCAATAGATTGGAGTAGGGAATATATAACAATGACTCCAAAATATATAGAGAAATCTCAGGTGGCTTTTGTTAGAATGTATAAAGATGGATTAATTTATAGGGGTAAGTTTCCAGTAAATTGGTGTCCAAGGTGTCAGACAGCTATAGCCTTTGCAGAGGTTGAGTACATTGAGAGAGAAACATATCTTAACTATATAAAGTTCCCTTCAGCTGATGGAGAGGGGGAGATAGAGATAGCTACAACCAGACCTGAGCTAATGGCTGCCTGTGTGGCCATCTTAGTAAATCCTGAAGATGAGAGATATAAGGATAAGATAGGAAAAGAGTTTATTGTTCCACTATTCAATCAGAGGGTTAAAGTTTTGGCTGATGAGCTTGTTGAAAAGGACTTTGGTACTGGGGCAGTGATGGTTTGTACCTTTGGAGACAAAACAGATGTTTTATGGGTTAATAAGTATAACTTGCCAATAATTAAAGCTATAAATGAGAGAGGAGAGTTAACTGAAGTTGCTGGTAAGTATAAGGGGTTAAAGACAGAGGAGGCAAGGAAAAAGATTATAGAAGATTTGAAGAAAGAAGGATATTTAATTAAGCAGGAGAAGATTAAGCAGAATGTAGGAGTTTGTTGGAGATGTAAAACACCAATAGAGATAGTTGTTACAGAGCAGTGGTTTGTTAATGTTAAAAAACTCCTTCCTAAGGTTAGGGAAGTGGCTGAAAAAATAAAGTGGGTTCCTGAGCATATGAAAATTAGGTTATTAAATTGGATAGAAAACATGGACTGGGATTGGGTTATAAGTAGGCAGAGAATCTTTGCCACTCCAATCCCAGTTTGGTACTGTCAAGATTGTGGGGCTATAGTTGTGGCTAAAGAGGAAGATTTGCCAGTGGATCCAACTGAGAGAGGCTATGTTTGTGATAGGTGTGGATCAACCAATCTGAAGCCAGAGACTGATGTCTTAGACACCTGGATGGACTCTTCAATAACTCCAATGGTTATAACCAAGTGGTTGGATGATGAAGAGTTCTTTAAAAAACACTATCCTGTCCAGTTAAGGCCTCAAGGGCATGATATTATAAGAACCTGGGCATTCTATACAATAGTTAAATCCCTTGCTCTAACAGGAAAGGAGCCATGGGAAGAGATAGTTATCAATGGAATGGTGTTTGGAGAAGATGGATATAAGATGAGTAAGAGTAGAGGAAATGTTGTAGAGCCTGATGAAATTGTTAATAAGTATGGAGCAGATGCTTTAAGGTTATGGGCAAGTAATTCAGTTATAGGTGATGATGTCCCATTCTCTTGGAAAGAGGTTGATTATGGCTACAGATTTTTAAGAAAGCTATGGAATGCCTGTAGGTTTGCTAAGCTACATATAAAGGATGAGGAAATTGAAAAATTAAAGGAAAAGAGAGAAGTTAAAAATATCATTGACAGATGGATACTATCTAAGTTACAGAGGCTTATTGAAAGGGTAGATAAGGACTTAGAGAGATACAGGTTTAATGTGATAGTAGAGATCTATAAATTTGTCTGGCATGAGTTTTGTGACAACTACATAGAGATGGTTAAGTATAGACTCTATGGAGAAGATGAGAAGGAGAAGGAGGAGGCTAAATATACTCTATACTATGTCATTGATAAGATCTTAAGGCTCTTAGCTCCATTTGCTCCACACTTCTCAGACTATGTAGGAGAAATATATAGGTTAGATAACCTACACTTCTCATTTCCAGAGGTTGATAAGGAGTTAATAGATGAAGATGCTGAGAAATTTGGAGAAATTGCCAAGAGAGCTGTGATAAGTATAAGAAGATACAAGGCCAATAAAGGCTTAGCCTTAAATGCTCCAATAAAAAAGGTTGAGATTTATACTGAAGATGAAGAAACATATAAAGCTTTAAATGAAACTATGAAGGATATAAAGGGAACCCTAAAGATTGAAGAGCTTAAAATAATAAAAGGAAAGCCATCCTTAGAATATAAGATTATTGAAATTATTCCAGATAAATCTAAGATAGGACCAGAGTTTAAGAGTAAGACTAAGGAGGTTATGGAAATTATAAAGAATGCTGATGAAAAAACCTTAGAGAAGATAATAAATGAAGGTTTAGAAACAGAGTTTGGAGTTATAAGAAAAGAGCATATAAAGGATGTTAAGAGAGCTCTCTTTTCAAAAGGGGAAGAGGTGGATTCAGTAGATATTGAAGGAGCTTTAGCTTTAGCTATAATATACTTGGCTCCTTAGGAGCCTCTCTTGGCTTCCATCCTTTCTCTTTTAGGATTTTCTTAACCTCTTCCTTGTATTGATATGGAATTTCTCTCTCATTTCTTATATATAAGTGGATATCTTCAGGGACATAGCCAAGATACTTTTTACTTAGGTCTATGTAGTGAGTTAACTTAATCAACCTACCTTTTGGAGTGTCATTAGGTCTTATACACAGCTTAGCAATTAATGGGATAGCTTCATTTAAGCTTTCAGCTGCATATATTAAGTGTAGTGGAGCTGGCTCAGTATCTATAAGTTCGCCTGTTCTCCTATCCTTTATCTTCCTTAACATCTCTTCTCCTAAGTATAGTCTTCTATACTTAGAGCCATGTGGTCCTAAGATAACTGGAATTCCCCACCTGTTTGCTCCTGTGGCTATAGCTGCAGCCTTCTGTGACATGGCTCCCCAGGCAACAGCACAAACTCCTATTCTATTTAAGATGTAATCAGCAACCTCTGGGAAGTTCTTTTCCAGTGGTAGTTTTGCAAATATATTAGCTATCTTTATAGCTGCTCCAATGGCATGGGCATTGGCTAAGCAGGGGCCTAAGTTTAACAGCCCTCCTCTGTCAAAGGCTCCATGATACTTTTCATAAAGTGTTTTTCCATCCTTATCTTTATAGAAAGCTATAGCCATTGAAGAGCAGCCAGTAGCCACTACTATATAACCTCTTTTTAAGAACTCCTCAGCCATTAGTGGAAGATCATTTCCATTATAGTAATTGTCACAGCCAGCAAATAGTATAACTCCAGGAATGTCTCCAAAGACTATAGGAGCTCCAACCTTTCTAATCTCTACATCAGTAACTGGCCCTCTTCCAGCTCTAACTTTAAACTTCTCATTCTTTATTCTCTCTTTAGCAGCTACTCTATAGAGGTCAACTAACTTAATATTTCTCTCGCAGAATTCAACACACTTCCCACAGCCCACACATTTCTCATAGATGTTAGATAAAGGCTCTAAATTCCCTTTCTTAGCCTCAATCATAGCTTCTTTTATTGGCAACATGGCTGGACAAACTCTATTACACCAGCCACACTCAGTACACTCTTTAATACTTTCTAAGACTTGCTTATCTCTCAAGTCTAAACCTATTCTCTTTTTCTGCTCCTTTAGGATTAAAGCTAATCTAACAGCAACCTCTCCAACCTTATCTTCATCTCTAATTAAAGCTCCAGGATACTTTTTTGTTAGCAAGTCTCTAATAATCTTATCTGGCTCCTCATCAGTTAAATCTGGCAGTCCAAAAGAAGCTTTTTCACTTGTTGCTATTACAGGAATGTCCATACTTGAACAAATTTCTAAGACATCATTCCTTATACATTGTTCATCTATAACAACAACATCAGCAGTTCCTGAGAGGATAAAGGTTAGTTGCCTTGATAATGGACCAACAATCTTAGCCCTCTTTGAGTATCTACTTATGTCTATAGCTGTACAACAGAGGCCACAAACCTCTACCTTATCTTCAATTCCAAGCTCTTCTAAGTAATCTATTATAGCAGCTCCTGGAGCTATGTTATGTCCAATACATAAAATTACTGGCTTCTCCTTCTCAATAGTTCCTAAACCAATCTCTACAAAGTGAACATCTTCCTCTCCAAATGGTAAATCATATAGTGAAATTTGTATTAGTTCTCCAATCTCTTTAGCCATGTTGTCCAATAAACCAGCATGTAAAGCCTTGGATTCAAAGTCTATACTATCTCCTTCCTGTCCTGTGTGTGTTGCTGCTAAGAGCATGGTGATTTCTCTCTCTATCATGTCAAGGATCTTAGCTAAGTCTTTAACAGTCTCTGGCTTAACTCCTGTTACTGTTGTAGTTATAGGAGCTATAACTTGAATATCCCTACTTGTCTTTAACTTTAAATTAGGATTTTTCTTTAATGCTATTTCTAACAAGTGTCTTGCATGTGATGTATGTGTTGCTGCTCCCATACAGCAGGCTAATAAAACAATCCTTGCCTGCTGTTTTTCAAGGTTAATCCCACATCCTCCTTTTCTATTCTTGGATAAGTCACATTTTCCATAGGTACAGAGACAGCAGAGAGAGCAGAGAGGAGAATAGAAAGGCTTGAAGTAAGAGAGTAACTTATGATCCCACTCCCTTAGCTTAGGATAGTTAGAGCTAACCTCCTTCTCCTCTTCTTCCTCAAACCCCTTAATTACAATTTTCTCATAATCTACCTTCAGATTTTTTGAGAGTATATTCTTTATATCTAAAGCCATGAATAAACACCTTTAAATATAAGTAAGTAATTTGTCATTATTAATCATTACAAATTATAACCTATATATACATTGTGGTGGTTCTTCATGTGGAATCCTGCCTATGTAACTCCTGAAATAGCTAATATAGCTTCACCAAAGATAGTAGCCATGGCTGTAAAAAAGGCTAAGAGGCCCATGTTTGTCTTAGGCTCTCTTCTAAATTCTCTGCCTGAAGAGATAACTATGGAAATTTTGGAGGTAGCTAAGTTGTTAAAAAATAAGTATAATGTTACAATAGTCTCCACTGGTGGCTCTTACTTAACCCTCTCTAAGTATCTTGAGCCAGATGCTAAAATAGGAATCATAGATCTAATAAATAACTTAAGAAATCCATACTGGGAAGGGTTTGATGGTAAGGGAAATTATGATCTAATTTTATTTGTTGGAGTTCCCTACTATATAGCTACTCAAGGCTTATCAACCTTAAAACATTTTGCTCCACATCTTAGAACCATAACCCTCTGTAAGTTCATGCACCCAAATGCAGACTATAGCTTTCCAAATCTATCTAATGAAGATTGGTTAAGCTATTTAAGAAACTTGAAAAGCTTAATCTAAGACACAGATGGTTAGATAAGAAAATTCTTTATTAATACAGTCACTTAACTTTAACTTATATATTTTCTCATTTGGATAGGTTAAGTTCTCTAAAATCCAAACTTCCCTATCAATTCCATTCTCAACCAAGTATTTGGCATCTTCCTTTAAATTGTTTGGGAGAAAAATTACTTTCTCGTTATTTTTTATGTAGTCTATTAACTTCTTCAAGTTCTCTCTTTTTCCATGTAAGGTTAGTATTTTAAAGTCTTCCCAAGATATCTTTAACTTGGCTGAAGCTATCTGAACTGAAGAAATGCCTGGAATCACTTCAATATATTCCTTATCAACTCCAATTTTTAAAAGAGTTTTAAGTAGCCCACTGAAACAAGGGTCTCCAGTTGATAAAATAGCCATGTCATGAGCCTTATAATCTATTGAGCCTAAAATATTCTTTAGATCTTCAACAACATTCCTTACTTCATAAACCTCCTTATCCTTCAGCTCAAAAAGAGATAAGGCTCTTCTTGAGCCAACTATATATTTACAACTATTAACCTTCTCTAAAGCCAATAGGGTTAAAAACCTTTTATCCCCTGGCCCTATCCCTATTAAGTAAATCATTTTTCCACATGCCTATAACTTTTAAATCCTCCAATTAACCTTTTAACCTTCTTAAAGCCTAAGAGGCTTAATATTAAAGCCACTGTTCTACTTCTCATCCCTCCCCTTGCACAGAAAACTATTATTTCTTTATTTCTATCTAATTTTTTAACTTCATTGAGTATTCTAACCAAGCTCTTACTAACTATATCTATAGCCAACTCCATAGCCTTCTCTTTTCCCTCATTCTTATAAACCTTTCCTATTAAAGCATGCTCCTCATCCAAGAATAGAGGGATGTTAATAGCTCCTGGAATTGTTTTTTCCTTAAACTCCCTTGGAGATCTAACATCAATAAAAATAGCATCTTTCTTTTTTAAAGCCTCATCTATGGTTATTGTGTCATCAGGAATAGTTATAGAGCTTAAAAATTTCTTTATATTTATTTTCTCAATGTAAATTTTCTCATCTTCAAGTAAGAAAATTTCCTTTCCTTCTTCCTCCATCTTTTTTATTGTATCTATTACTTTCCTAACTATCTCTCCTCCAACTTTCCCAGCTAAGATTTTTTCAGAGTTAGCTATCATCTTTCTTCCATCTTTTAAGAAAATACATAGATAGACATCTTTATTAAATGTTAGTAGCCTTGCTAAGATTTCCTCATCCATAGTTTTTCCTTGATAAACTTGTCTATGATTTCAGCAGATTTTTTAACATCTTCATTATAAACAACCAAATCAGGCTTAATATTCTTGATATTTCTCATATAATGAACTCTATACAGCTTCTCTTCCAACAGCTTAGCAGCTTCAAAGTATTGGTCATTTTTAATTAAGCTGATGGCTTCATCTAACATATCAATCATATCTGGCTTTTTAAAGTCTCTTCTTAAAATGAATAATTTATTGATTAGCATTTCCTTCTCTCTCTCATTTCTTGGCTTGTAAATATTAACCAACCTCTTTATTTGGCATTCATAAGGACAGTCTATTAAAATTTTATAGTCATAATTTTTTATATTAGCAAGAAGCTCAGGAATCTTTATTCTATAATCTCCCCCTATTTTTCTTCCTTCATACTCAACAACAACATAACCATATTTTCCAGCTTTCTTTATCTCTTTCTCTATAATCCTATCAAACTCTTCCTGTGTTCTCATCTTTAAGTCATAGAGGTCTCCTAATATACTTCCCCTTGTCCCAGCTATCTCCTCTATGTCAATAACTGGATGTTTCTTTTTTAACTCCCTTAAAATTTCAGTTTTCCCACATCCTGTTTTTCCAAACAGTCCAAAGATTATCATATTCATTATCTCTTACTTGTTTTCTGCAAAGTTATTAAAAAAGTTGTTTGGTATTAAATACTTTATTGAAATAAATTTAAATCTTTGGATTAAGAAAAATAAAAAATAAAAAATTTGAATTTATTTCATATAGCCTTTTTTCACTTCAGGCTTTTCTCCTAATTTTTTACCAACTGTTACATTTTCCATTTTGTTTGTTATATTTATTTTATTTTTTCCTTTTTCTATTTTCATCATTGTCTTAACTCTACCCATATGCTCCATTTTAACCATAACTCTAAATTCATTGTCTAACTTAACCATAATTCTAAAAGCTTCTTCTAATTTATTCTGCTCAATTAGTTGTTTAACTTCATTTAATTCTTCTTCTAACTTTGTTACATTTCCACTTATTTTTAATCTTACTAATTTATGCTCAAACATTTTTATTTTATTCATTAACATTAATCTTATTCTCTCTTTTGGGATAAATTTTTCCATTACCTTAATTTTAAATTTATTCTGTAACATAATTTTTATTTTTGTCATATTACAAGGACATACTGGATTTTCAATGACTATAGCTTTTGAAATATTCAACTCCTTAGGATTTACTGAGAGATTTAACCCATTTGTTAAAATTGGAACTGATCCATTTGCTACTAAATTTATAGACTCATTTAAAGCTATGTCATCATAACCATAACATATACAAGCACTCATATTTTTAAATCTTTTTTGTAACATAAGTTTGAATTGATTCAATGCTATAGCATTTGTCTGATATCTATCTTTTCCTCCAACTCTTTCAACATTGATTCCATAATCTTCTAAGGCTTTTGTATAATTTTCTACAACTGCTAAAGGACCTCCAACAATGATCACATTATCAGGAGTTAAATTTTCAATCTTAGTTATTAAACTCTCATTATAAATTCCCCACTCTGTAGTCACTATGGTAGCATTTAAGGCTTCAGCTATAGCTAAGGCTGTAGCATAATCTGCTGAGTTATCACTAACTAAAACAACAGTCTCTGCTGACACATATGTAAGGGCTAAGAGTGATAATAAAACCAACAACAATTTTTTCATACTCTCACCTCATTAAGGTAATAAAGTAGTATAATATAGTTTGGATTATATATATTCTTGCTCCTGTTTTCGGAACTATATATTTACATATAAAATTTTTTCTAAATTTTTTCCTTTTATATGAACTAAATTTCTTAATTTAAGTAGGTAAACTTTAAAAAACTAAATAGTAAATTTTATATATAATCATCATTTGGAGGGTGATGCTCATGAGATATATATTAATATCTGAATGTATGGAATTATTAATGAAGAATAACTTTGAAGTTTCTAAGCCTGTGAATAGAGCATGCTTTGACATCTTAGCTAAGAGGGATGATATTAGATTAGTATTAAAGATATTAAAGAATATTGATAGCTTTAGTAAAGAGCAATCTTCTGAGCTAAAGATGTTAAGTAAGGCAATTAGAGCAGTTCCTCTAATTATTGGGGCAAGAACAAGAAATGCCCCTATGGAAGATGGAGTTGTCTATGACAGATACAACATCAAAGCTGTAACCTTTGAAACCTTCAAAGATTTCTTAGAGGGTAGTCCTCCTATAGTTTATGCCAATAGAGGAGGGTTCTTTGTAAAGATTGATGGAGAAACCTTAAAGAGAGTTAGAGAGGAGAAAAAAATTTCAGTTGGTGAACTTGCAGAGGCTGTAGGTGTTTCAAGAAAAACCATCTATAAGTATGAAAATTACAGTGCTAACCCATCTGTTGATATAGCTATAAAAATAGAGGAATACTTAGATGCTCCATTAGTTAGAGGAATAGATCTATTTGAGCCAATAGATGAAGATATAGAGGTTAATAAAGAGATTGATGGTTTAAAGAAGGAGATAATAAATTTTTTAAATCAATTAGGATTTAAATCCTTTCCCTTAGAGAGGGCTCCATTTGATGCTGTAGCTGATGATAAGAAAGAGATACTATTAACAAACATAGACAAGGAGGAGAATATTGAAGTAAAGAAAAAGGTTTACTTTGTAAGGGAGATAGCTAAGTTGTTAGAGGCTTACACTTTATTGGTGTTGGAAAAGAAAGAGAGAGAATATAAGAATGTCCCAGTTTTAAGTAAAAAGGAGTTAGAGGATATGAATAATGCTATGGAGCTAATTAACTATATTAAATCTATAATAAATCACTAAATTTCTTTTCTTAAGTCTATTGTTTGCTCTATCTCTGGCCCAGTTGAGATAATGGTTACAGGCACTTTAGTCACTTCCTCAATCTTCTCTATAAACTCCTTAGCTCTTCTTGTTAATTTTCCAAACTCTTTAACTCCATAGCATTCTTTATCATACTTATCTAATCCTGTTAAAGCTATCTGTGTAGCTCCATTCAATCTACAAGCTTTCTTAGCCATCTCAAAGTCAAAGTATCCTACTCTTCTCCTTCTTCCTGTCACTGTCCCATATTCCACTATCCCTAATCTTTCAGCCTCTTCTAATGGCATTTCTGTTGGGAAGGGGCCTGAGCCTACTCTTGTAGGGAAGCTTTTAAAGACAACTATGACATCATCAACCCTTGTTGGCCCAATTCCTACATCAGCTGCAAAGGTTGAGGCTGTTGTGTCTTTAGAAGTAACATAAGGATAGGTTCCATAATAAAGGGAGAGGAATGTTCCCTGTGTCCCTTCAATTAAAACATCCTCTCCTCTATCTAAGGTGTCATTTATTAGCTCAGAGACATCTCCTAAGTAATCTTCCAACTCTTTAATATCCTTAGCCTGCTTTAATATTCTTAAAACTCTATCAACATTTGCCGGCCCACAGCCACTGCCAGTTGTCCCTATCTCCTTAGCTAAGTGCTCATCTTTTCTATCCATCTCTTTATGTTTCTCTTCAATAATTCCAGCTCTGTAATCAACAACTAATCTTTCTCCAACCTTAAACTCTTTCAACATCTCAATCTCTTTTAAAAGAACCTCTGGGTCTACTAAAACTCCAGCACCTATAGCAAGCTTAGCATCTAAGTGTGGAAAACCTGTAGGAACCATTCTAATTCCATAGCTTTTACCCTTAACCTTAACTGTATGCCCAGCATTTGGGCCTACTCCACCTCTGGCTATAACTGATGGCTTATCTTTCATACAGATATAACTAATTATTTTCCCTTTCCCTTCATCTCCCCACTGTCCTCCAACTATAATGGAGCATGTCAAAAAACTCACCTACTTAATATTGACATAAACTTTTTTGAATAGAAATTATATAAAAGTTCCTTATCATAGTTAAAGGGGATAACTATGTTCAACTTGCTAAGAGAAAAGTTTATGAAAGCTGCAGAGAAGATAAAGGAGAAAATTTATAAGAAAGGAGAAGCTGAAGAGGTAAAAAAAGAGGAAAAAGTAGAAACTAAAGAGGAGAAGAAAATTGAAGAGAAAAAGGAAGTTAAGGAAGAGAAAAGTAAGGGGATGTCATTCTTTGATAGGTTTAAGATAACAAGAACTATAAAGAGAGTGATAAAAAAAGAGGTTGTAATAGTTGAGGAAGATATAGAAGATATCTTAGAAGAGCTTGAGTTAGAACTGTTAGAGGCTGATGTTGCTTTAGAAGTTGTTGAGAAGATGATAGATTCTATAAAGAAGGAGCTTGTTGGTAAAAAGATAAGCCCTGATGACAATGTTGAAGAAATTGTCTATAATGCTGTCAAGAACTCTATTTTAAATATCTTATCAAGGGAGAAGATAGATCTTGAAGAAATTATACAAAAGAATAGAAAGGAGGGAAAGCCAACAGTTATAGTTTTTGTTGGAATTAATGGGACTGGAAAGACTACAAGTATAGCTAAGTTAGCATATAAGTTAAAGAATAAGGGTTACTCTGTTGTCTTAGCTGCTGGAGACACATTTAGAGCTGGAGCTATTGAGCAGTTGGAAGAGCATGCTAAGAGGATAGGAGTTAAAGTTATAAAACAAAAACCTGGAGCTGATGCTGCAGCTGTTATATATGATGCTATTCAACATGCGAAGGCTAAAAAGATTGATGTAGTTCTTGCAGACACTGCTGGAAGGCAGGCAACAAATATAAATTTAATGGATGAGATAAAGAAAGTTGTTAGGGTTACTAAGCCTGACTTAGTCATCTTTGTAGCTGATGCCTTAACTGGAAATGATGCCATCTTTCAGGCTGAAGAGTTTAATAAAGCTGTTGGTATTGATGGAGTTATCCTAACCAAAGTTGATGCTGATGCTAAGGGAGGGGCTGCTATCTCTATAGGTTATGCTATAGGGAAGCCAATACTATACTTAGGAGTTGGGCAAAGGTATGAAGATTTAATAGAGTTCTCTCCAGACTTCATTATAAAGAAAATCTTTGGAGAAGAAGATATTAAGTTTTCAACAGAAAGAGAATTTTAAAAGGGATAGGATATGGTTTTAGGTAAGATCAATAACTTAGTTCCTGGAACCCAGATAATAGCTAAGGTTAAGGTAGTAAATATTAGAAAGAAGGAAAGTGAAGATGGAAATGTCTTTTACATAGGGACTATTGTAGATAGAGATGGAGTAGCCAACTTTATCACAACCATTCCCTTGGAGAAAGGGAAGTGCTATGAAATCTTTGGTAGGATTACAGAGGAGAAGAGTGTAAAGATTATTGAGAAGGTTGTTAGGGGGGTTAGATACCCAAGAGAGATAGAGGATATTCCAGAGGAAGAGCTTTATAAAGGAGGAAAAGTTTTAGACTTAATGATTCCAGCCATCTTTGAGCTTTCAAAGAATAATATTTATGTTAACTATTATTGTAAGAACTGTAAAAGCTTAGTTGAAGCTAAGATCAAGCCAAGGGGTTTAGTCTATATATGTAATGTCTGTGGGGAGCTTAACCCTGAAGATGTAGATGTCAGAATTAAAGTTTTAGGGAAGATACACTTTGGAACCATATCAAAGAGATGCTATATCCCCTCTTCAACCTTGGAAAACTATTTCCCTGGCCTTTTAGATATGTTGGAAGAGTATGGAATTGATGACACTATAAATACCATATATTTAAAGTTACATGGAAAGACTTACTTGGTTAAGGGATTTGATGGGAAAGATGATAACTATATAGTTACTGAGATAGAAGATATTTAAATCCTATGCATGTATTTGAATATATCTTCATGTTGGACTATAACTTCAACTCCTAACTCTTTTCCCTTCTCAACAAGCTTCTTTTTTAAGCTTGAAAAATCTCCTTTTATGTTTGAGATATCTACAATCATAATCATGGCAAAAAGTCCTTCCATTATTGTCTGACTTATATCTAAGATGTTAGCATTATTTTCAGCTAAGACTGATGAGATTCCAGCCACAATTCCAGGTTTATCCTTACCTATAACTGAAACCACAACTTTCATAAAAATTTCACCTTAAAAAAATTTTTATAAGTTAGCTCAAAATTTTTAAAGAATTGTTATTTAAACATTACTTGGGTGGTTAGAGTGAAGATCTATTTAAATGGAAAATTTGTTCCCAAGGAAGAGGCTAAGGTTTCAGTTTTTGACCATGGTTTACTCTATGGAGATGGAGTTTTTGAGGGAATAAGGGCTTATGATGGAAATGTGTTCATGCTGAAAGAGCATATTGATAGGTTATATGACTCAGCAAAATCCATCTGTTTAGATATTCCTCTCACAAAGGAGGAAATGATAGATGTGGTTTTAGAAACACTTAGGGTTAACAATTTAAAAGATGCTTATATAAGGCTTGTAGTTACAAGAGGGGAAGGAGACTTAGGCTTAGACCCAAGGAAGTGTAAGGAGCCAAGTATTATATGTATAGCCATCCCTATGCCTCCTCTCTTGGGAGAGGAAGGGATTAGGGCTATAACCGTCTCTGTAAGAAGGCCTCCAATAGATGTTTTAAATCCAGCTGTTAAATCTCTAAATTACTTAAATAGTGTCTTAGCCAAAATTTTGGCTAACTATGCAAATGTTGATGAAGCTCTCCTTTTAGATAAAGAGGGTTATGTTGTTGAGGGTACTGGAGACAATATCTTTGTTGTCAAAAATGGGGTTTTAAAAACTTCTCCACCATACTTAAGTATATTGAAGGGGATAACAAGAGATGTTGTTATAAAGTTGGCTAAAGAGGAAGGAATAGAGGTTAGGGAAGAGCCAATAACTTTACATGATCTATATACTGCTGATGAACTCTTTATCACTGGAACAGCTGCTGAGATAGTTCCAATCTTTGAAATAGATGGAAGAATTATAAATAATAAAAAAGTTGGAGAGATAACAAAGAGGTTAAGGGAGAGATTTAAAGAGATTAGAACCAAATGGGGAATAAAAATATAAAAAGAGATAGTTATGGTTTTGCTTAAATTTCATGGAGGATGCCATCAGATAGGAATGAGTTGTGTAGAAGTTATAGGAGAGAAAGATAGAGTTTTCTTAGACTGTGGAATGATGCCTGACACTGGAGAGATTCCTAAGATAGATGATAATGCCCCTCTAATTGTTTCCCATGCTCACCTTGACCACTGTGGGGCTATTCCATTTTACAATTTTAAAAAGATTTATTGTACTCCTCCAACAGCTGATTTAATGTTTATCACTTGGAGAGACACACTAAATTTACAAAAGTCATTTAAAGAGGAAGATATTCAAAGAGCTCTATCTTCAGTGGAATGTCTCAACTACTATGAAGAGAAGAAGATAGGGGAGAATTTAAAATTTAAGCTCTACAATGCTGGCCACATCTTGGGAAGCTCTTCCATTTATTTAGAAATTGATGGAAAAAGAATTCTTTACACTGGAGATATTAATGAAAGTATGCAAAGAACTGTTAGGGCAGCAGATACTGACATTGATGACATAGACATCTTGATAATTGAAGCCACTTATGGATCTCCTTTAGATATAAAGCCTGCAAGGAAGGTTTTAGAGAGGGAATTGGTTAATGAGGTTAAAGAAACCATAGAAAGAGGAGGAAAGGTTATTATTCCAGTATTTGCTGTTGGTAGGGCTCAGGAGATATTGTTAGTTTTAAACAACTATATTAGATCTGGTGAGTTAGAGGCTAAGATATTTACTGATGGCTCACTGATTCATGCTACATCCATATACTTAAGCTATACAGATTGGCTAAATCCTAAGCTAAAAAACTTAATTGAGACTGGAATAAATCCATTTGGAAATGTAGAGAAAGCTGATGAGAGTAGAATCTTTAAAAAAGATGAGCCTTGTGTTATAGTTTCAACCTCTGGGATGGTTCAGGGGGGACCAGTTTTAAAGTATCTTAGGCTGTTAAAGGATCCCAAGAATAAGTTAATTCTAACTGGCTACCAAGCAGAGGGGACCTTAGGAAGGGCTTTAGAAGAAGGGATTAAAGAAATAAAGCCATTTAAGAATAAGATTCCAATTAGGGGAGAGGTGGTTAAGATAGAGTTTTCAGCCCATGGAGATTACAACTCCTTAGTAAGATATATAAAAAAGATTCCCAAGCCAGAGAAGGCTATAGTGATGCATGGAGAGAGATATCAAAGCTTAGCCTTTGCCATGACCATATGGAAAAATTTAAAGATTCCTGCTTATGTCCCTATTAAAGGGACTATTCTGCCAGTATAGGTTTTTCTTCTAAACTTTCTAATCTTCTTATACATTCTAAATATCTGTCTCTTACTATTTTATATATCTTTTTAACTACTTCTCTTTCATCAACAGGGTTTAGCATAACTCTGGACTCAAAAATAATATATATTGGCTCTTCTCCAATAATTGACTTAAAAATATATAAATAGCTCTCTTTTTTTGAGATAATAACCTTTCTTGTATCTGGAAAATTTTTAATAATATTTTCAAAGATATAGACTATCTTAGGCCCTAAGTCACTCTCATCTTTAATTGTTGTTGCTATAGTTAAACCCTCCTCATCAGTTACAATAATATCTATTAAATTATGTTCTAAAGCTAACTCCACTAAGTCAAAGTCTTTTGAGAACTCTCTTTCTTCAATAACCTCTTTTGGAGCAACATAACTTTTTAACTCTTTTAAGCTTTTAACTAACTCCTCTTCAATTTCCTCCTTTTTTTCATATTCTTTTTTTAACTTCATATTATAGAAAAGATAACCTAACAAACCACCAGTAATAAAGGTTATTAAAAAAATTAGTGTTGAACTCATGAAAAACCCTCACACTATTTTAGCATTTATCCTTATTTTTCCTGTAGAAACAATATTTCTAACTTTATTATTTATATCATATTTAATTTTATCTATAGGAATATCTTTTTTAATAAATCCTAATATCTTCTTTGGAGAAACTTGTACATTAATATCTATAATATATTCCTTATCCCAATCTACCTTAACATCAACTATAGCCTTTTCAATATTTTCATTACTCATTAAATAGTTATATATATCCTCTCTTATTTGATTCTGTAACTCAACAAGTTCTTCTGATGTTGGCCTAAAAATATCTTCTATAATTTGCTCAACCCATTCCTCATCTGGCTCTTTTATCCCAAGTTTCTTTAAAAGCTCCTCCCTTGAAAGTTCTTCAAATGTCTCTTTTAGCTCTTCCTCAGCCTCTTCTCTGATCTCTACAATTTCCAACTTAGCATCAGGATATAGATCAAAGATTTTATTAAACTCCTCTTCAGACAGTTTAAAGATTTTTACCCTTGAGCTACTATCCCTTATTAGGTTATCAATGTAATTCTTAGCATTCTCTTTAAATATAATTCCAAAGTTATTTTCATAGATAGCTCCAACTAAAGATTTATTCTTAAAAATTAGATATCCTTGCTCAAAAGAGTCTTTAATCTCCTTACAAATATGAATTAAATAATAACCTTCTCCTAAGAATTTTTCAAATTCTTTCTCTTCACTAATTAGCTTTCCAAGCTTTAACTTAACTTTTCTCTTTTTCCTTTCTTCTTCTTTTTTCTTTTCTTGTTTAGCTTTTTCTTCCTTAACTTTAAATATTTGAGGATAGAGCCACTTCATTAAATTCATTTTGTCTTTATTATACTTATAAACTTCAATTAATATATTTCCTTTAAGATTTTTATAGAACTCTTTAAACTTCTCTACATCTCCAAAGTATTCCTTATCATCTTTAATATAAACTCCAATAATTTTATTCTCAGAGATAAATAAGTATCCTTCCTTTATTTTGTTGTTCTCCTTTGAAAAAACTGCAATATAGCCTAAGCTAACAGCCTTTATTAGATTATCAAATTCTATTTTCTCATTAAATCTACTAACAAACCCTCCTTCTACTATTTTAATCATGAACTTCCCTCAGAAGATTTTTAACTATCAATCCTGCAAATACTGCAGCTCCAAAGCCATTATCTATATTAACAATAGCTAACCCTGGAGAACAGGAGTGAAGCATAGTGAGTAGAGGAGTTATCTTTATCCCATAACCTGTAGAGGTTGGCACTCCAATAACTGGGACATCAACAAGAGAAGACACTAAAGAAGGAAGAGCTCCTTCCATTCCAGCTATGGCTATGATACAAGAAACTTTAGAGCTTAACATTCTCTTTAAGTAGGGGAAGAGTCTATGAACTCCTGCTATGCCTACATCATAAGCTTTTATATAGTTAATTCCCATCAAATTTAAGGTTTCTATGGCTTCTTCAGCTATTGGTATGTCTGAGGTTCCAGCTGTTATAATCCCAACACAGCCAAATTTTTTTATTTTATAATCTTTCTTTCTTATTGATAAAGTTTTTCCAACTCTGTTAATTTTTACAATATAGTTATTTAAGTTATATTCTTTTAGCTTTCTCTCAACTCTTTTTATATTCTCTATCTTAGTTGCCAACGCCACTCCATTCCTCTCAGCCAATTTTAGAGTAGCTTCTACTATTTGTTTCTCACCCTTTCCCTTTCCATAAACCACTTCAGGAATGCCAGTTCTTAACCTTCTATTTACATCTAATTTAATTTCTTCCTCAATTTCTTCAAAATAGTTAAGCTTAACCAGCCTCTCAGCATCTTCTAAACTAATCTCTCCATTTTTAAATTTTAATAAAATTTCCCTTAGATCTTTTCCCATGGTATCCCTAAGGATTCAAAAAAGTTTATGTATCTTCTCTTATCCTCTCCTCTACAGCCTTTCCAATCTATTAATATCTTGTCTACTTCACTCTTCTCAACCATCTGGTTCAGAACATCTTCATCCACTTGAGCATACTTAGGAACTAAGTAGCCAAAGTAATACTTCCCCTCCAATGCTAACTTTGTGAATTTTGGGGCATAGTGGCCTCCTCCAAAGCCTATAACCCTCTCTTTCTCCTCATAGTTTTTATTTTTAATTATCTCTATGGCTTCTTTAACAGCTTTAGCCATCACTTCTCCAGCTTTCTCATCTCTCCACTCCTTTTCAGAGCTTCCAATTTCAACAAAAACAGCCTTTCCTTTTAAGTCTGTTGGTGTGTGATGAACCACTTCAAAGCAAACCTCATAACTTAACCCTAAGCTCTTCTCTTTAATTTTGTTAAGTAAGATTGTATTTAACTCTGGAGAGCATGGGCAAATCTCTTTAGGGTTTCCTCTCTCACAGTTCTCTGTTAAATTCCCAGGAACATGGACAGTTAAGCTTGGCTTATTTGCTAAACTTCTATGCTTAGAGAGAAAAATATAGAAATCTGCTTTCTCTAAATCATCCTGAGTTAGATCTAAAAGCTCTTTCTCAACTATAAAGACATTGTCAAAGTGCTTAGCCATGTTCATGCTTGCTAAGTCTTTTGTAGAGGCTACAATTAAAAACTTCATTCTTTCACCACATGCCCTAAGATGTGAGAACTTTCTTCTTTAATAATCTTAGCTCCAAGCTTACAGGCATTTAGAGAGCCTGGGAGAGAGTAGATTAAAGTTTTCCTATAAATTCCTGCAGTAGCCCTTGATAGTATTGTTCTAAATCTCACTTCTTCATAACTTAATAATTGAAAGATAATTTTAAATCCTTCTAATTCTTTCTCAAACATCTCCTTTAAGGTTTCTATTGTCACATCTTCCCTTTCTAAACCTGTGCCCCCAGTTAGGACTATACAGTTAACCTTAAACTTGTCTATAAAAAAGTCTATAGCTCCTTTTATCATCTCTCTATTGTCTGGCACTATTGTGTAACACTTAGCCTTTAACTCATTCCTTAAAAAAGTCCCAGATTCATCTCTAACTTCTTCTCCTAAGCAGAGAGCTTTATATCTGCTTGTACTTACTGTTATAACCCCAAATTTTGGCTCCACTTTTTTATGCATCTATATCTCCTCAACACCTAAAAATAGACATTTTAAATACTCTGTTCCCTTTGATGTTATTGGATGATCTGGAGCTTGTGAGCCAATTTTAATAATCTTAGCCCACTTTCTTGCCTTTAAGCAGGCATCAATAACCAAGGCTTTAAAAGCATCTGGCTCTATTGGTTGTGAACAAGAGCAAGTAACTAACATTCTTTTAGCCAACTTAGCCCCTAATCTATTTAGAGCATGATAACCTCTTATAGCATTTTTTAAGTATTTCTTTGATTGAGCAAATGCTGGAGGATCTAAGATAACAACATCATACTTCTCTCCTCTATCGGCAAGATCTGTTAAGATCTCAAAGGCATTTCCTTCAATAAATTCATATCTATCCTTAGGGATATTATTAATTTCCATATTTTGCTCAGCTACGCTTAGAGCTTTCTTAGACAGATCTATTCCAGTAACGTAAGCTCCTCTTATAGCTGCATGGACAGAGAATCCGCCGGTGTAGCAGAAGACATCTAAAACCCTATCTCCTGGCTTAATGAATTTCTCTAACTCTAATCTATTCTCTCTCTGGTCTAAGAAGAAGCCTGTTTTTTGCCCATCAATTCTTACTATAAATTTAGCCTCTCCTTCCCTAATGATGGTTTCTTTTTTATTTCCCAATAGATAACCTTCAACCTCTGGAAGCTTAGCCCTCTTTCTATTTCTTCCTGTACTCTTCTCATAGATAGTATCTATTCCTAAGCTTTCTAAGGTTTCTACAATTACATCTCTATACTTCTCAATTCCATAGTTAAATATTTGGATAGTTGAGAGTTCATTAAACTTATCTATAACCAAGCCATTCAGCCAATCTGATTGAGTATAAACCATCCTATAAGTGTCTTTAAAGCCAAGCTCTAACCTATAATTATTAGCATTTACTATTTTCTCTCTAAAATAATTTTCATCTAACTCCTCTTTCCTTAGAGTCATTATCCTAACTTCAGCAGGATTCTTAAACCCTCTCCCTAAAAATTTTCCTCTCTTTGAGTAAATATCTACAACTTCCCCAACTTCAATTTTGTCAAAGTCTTCTTTATTTAATATATTTTCCCTTGGAATTATTAAATTTCCTTTTTCTATTGCTGAGTAGCCTCCAAAATCAACATATAATTTCAAATGATCACCTCATCATTTGAGCAAACTCTTTAGCCCAGTAAGTAATAATAAAGTCTGCTCCAGCCCTCTTAATGCTAACCAAAATTTCATATATTGCTCTCTTCCTATCTATCCACCCATTTCTTGCAGCAGCTTCAACCATTGCATACTCTCCACTAACACAGTAGGCACCAATAGGAACTAAAAATCTTTCCTTAGCCATCTTTATTATATCTAAGTAAGGAAGTGCTGGCTTCACCAAAATTAAATCTGAGCCTTCATTAATGTCAAGCTCTATCTCCCTTAAAGCCTCTTTAGCATTGTGTATATCCATCTGATAACTTCTCCTATCTCCAAAGGCTGGCTTGTTGTCAGCAGCTTCTCTAAATGGACCATAAAAGGAAGAGCAATACTTGGCTGAATAACTCATAATTAGAACATCATGATAGCCCTCTCTTTCTAAAGCTTCTCTTATCACTCTAACCCTTCCATCCATCATATCAGAAGGAGCTATAATATCAGCTCCAGCCTCAGCATAGGATAAGGCTATCTTTTCCAATATCTTCAATGTTTCATCATTCAAAATCTTTCCATCCTTTACAATTCCACAATGTCCATGTGTTGTATACTCACATAAACAACAGTCAGCTATCACTAAGAGGTTATCTCCAAGCTCCTCCTTAATTCCTCTAATAGTTCTTTGAATTACTCCATCTTTCTTAAAGGCTGAGCTTCCAATTTCATCCTTCTCCTTAGGGATGCCAAATAAAATAACTGCTGGAATATTTAAATTAGCTATCTCTTTAGCCTCCTCTATAGCTTTCTCTACACTAAACCTATACTGTCCAGGGAGTGAGTTGATCGGCCTCTTATCCTTTATATTCTCATCTACAAAGATAGGCATAATTAAGTCACTAACATCAATCTTAGTTTCTCTAACCAACTCTCTTATCTTCTCATTTTTCCTTAGCCTTCTCATTCTAACTAACATGCTATCACTCTAAGATTGAATAAAATCCATATCTTGGGGTAAATATGTCTCCACTTTTTCTTAAATATTCTAAGGTTCTCTCAATATCTTTCTCATCCATTCCCTTAGCCTTAGCCCTCTCATATATCTCAGCTTCAGGAGCTAAGTTGTCTCCTCTCTCATCTATTATCTCCTTAATAATATCTAAGAGTAAGTCCATCTTATCTCTTCTTGACTTTGGAGTTCCAGTTATCTTATCTAAATCTAAAGTTCCAGACTCTGGATCATAGGCAATCTCTTTTAGGCAGTAATCTATAATCTTTATAGCTTCTTCAGCATCCTTCTTTTCAACTTTCTCTGACAGTCTTGCTTTAGCATGCATCTCAGAGATTCTTATAATGGCTTCTAACTGTCTTGCTGTTATAGGAATTGGATTATCTCCCTCTCCTAACTTTCTCATCTCTAAGTAATAATTTTCTATAAGCTTCATAGCCTCATTTGTTAAGTATGGCATCTTTAACTTAACTTCACTAAACTCATTGTCTAAGTATAAAGCTCTATTCTCCTCTATGTAAGCACAGTTTCTTGCATAAATAATATAGTATTTTAAAATCTTCTCATCTACAACTATACCATCAACCTCTATAGGGGCTAAGATCTGATAATCTTTTTTAGCACTCTCATAGTGAGCTTTTAAAATATATTCAGCTATCTCCTTATCTGTCTCTCTATTTGGAATATCTTTTAATGGAAAGATCAGATCAAATCTACTTAATAAAGGAGCTGGGATATCTATCTGCTCAATAACAGTTAAATTTCTATCAAATCTTCCTCTTTTTGGATTACAGGCTGCTAAGACTGCACACCTTGCAGGTAGTTTAACATTTAAACCTCCCTTACTTATGTGAATAGTTTGACTCTCCATAGCCTCTAAGATGTATTTCATAACATCCTTATCAACAGTTAGCTCATCTATACAAGCAGTTCCTTCATTTGCCTTAACAAAAACTCCAGGCTTGACAACCCAGCCATCACTTATCTCTGTGCTCTCCCTTGTAACAATAGCAGTTAAACCTCCTCCTGTAGCTGTGGTGACAGAGGCATAAGCATTTTGTGGAAAAAGCCTTGATATCCTCTTAAGCATTGTTGTCTTTCCAATCCCAGGGTCAGTTATTAGCAAGATATGGCTATCTCTCCTTAGTGGGGTTCCATCTGGTAAGAATTTGAAAGCCCCTTTAATCTGCTGTAAGAAGATGGCTTTCTTAACAATCTCATAGCCCTTTATTTGGTAAATTAAATAGTTTGACAAGATATCAATAATATTTTTCTTCCTTCCAAGCTCATCTAAGATCTCTATAATTTCTGGATTATTTATTATATCTCTAACTTCAATCCTCTGATAGCTTTCAGAGAGATTTATATAGTTACTTCTAACAAATATTTCAAAGACTGGCAAGTTCTTCCTTGTCTTTTTTCTTAGGACAGTTCCTATAACTTCAACCCTTCCTGAGTAAATTCCTTTACTATTCTCAAGGAAAACTTTAATGCTTCTTGGAGGGTCATCAGGATTTTTCATTAAGTCTATTGGTTGTTGTATCTCTAACTCCTGTATATTTATATAGGTTGATTCATCATAATCTAAAATCATCTTTTCTCTACAGATTTCTCCATCCTTCTCTCTATTACAGATAGGTTCAGGAAGCTCAAAGTAGTTATGGATATTTATATATTTTATATTTCCACACTTAGGACAGACAAAACAGGCTTTTTTAAGTAGGGCACAAACCTTTCCAGCCTTTATAATGTTTCCTTCAAATTTAACTAACCTATTAACATCCTCAGCAGAGATATCTTCAATAACCTTATAACAACCCATTGGATTTTTAAAGGCTATCTGTATCTTTTCAATCTTCTCATCTTCCCCATAGATCTCTATATAAGTCTCTTTAAAGATACTATATATTATGTCTTCAGCAAACTTTGGCTTTTTAATGATGATATCATTAATTTCACAAGCCTCTGGAAATTTCTCTATAAATTTTTTTATGTCAAACTCAAAAATATTATTCCTTGGCAAATTTTTCAGCTCTTCCTTAATAAAAAGCTTTAACTTATCCTCAAAAAGCCCTCTAAATTCTTCCTCATCCATCTAATCACCAAAAGTATGGAAGGTGAGTTTATGAAAGATATCTTTATTGAAGCTTATAGATGTATTAAAAAAGAAGAACTCTTTATCATCTTTATTATCTCCATAGCTATGTTTATATCAATTTATTTTAATAAGTATATATTTTTACTTTTCTTCACAATAATTTTGAGTGGCTTTTACTTGGAAATATTAAAAGAGGGAAAGAGATATAATTTAATTACCCTCTTAATTAATGGAGTTAAATATATTGCTTGGTTTTTATCTTTACTTTTCCCCATTTATTTAATATTTGTCATCCTACCTACTATAGTTTTAAAATATTTAAATGTTCCTCTAATTTACACAATTATCATAGTTCTCTTAATTTCCTTCTTTCCCTTCTTGCTCATCTTTTTCTACTTTCCAATTGGAGAGGTTGATTTTGCCAAATTTGGGTTTAGAGCTTACTTAAGGATGAAAGAGTTATTCAAAAAAATGATTAATGTTAAGTATATTCTCTTTATAACTATTCTCTACCTTATCTATTCACTTCCAGCTTTAGCACTCATATTTATTTTTATTAATAAATGGTTTACCATATTTTTGTTCATCTTAGCCAATAACTTAATATATCTTTACTGTAAAAAGGCTGAACTTCTCTACTACAAGAGGGAGGTAGAAGTATGAGGTTTGGGATCTCTTCCTTAGTCTTTCTACCAGAGAGCTTAGACTCAGCTTTAAATAAGATAACCAATAAGTTCAGTGTCTGGGAAGTTGTTTGTGAGGGAAACCACTACTTAGATGTTAAGAATATAAAGCTCTTGAGAGATGCTAAAGAAAAGTATAAGGTTGATATAGTTGTTCATGCTCCATTTGCTGATCTAAATCCTGCCTCTATGAACTATAGGGTTAGAGAACTAACTATTAACTGTATTAGGGATGCTATTGAAGGAGCTTATGAGTTAGATGCTGAGTTAGTTGTTATACACCCTGGTTATATCCCAGAGCTTTGGAAAGACTTAAAAGAGGAGGTTTTAGATAACAACTTTTCAACAATTTTGAAGTTGGTGGAGATTGCTGAGGACTATGGTGTAAAATTAGGCTTGGAAAATATGCCAAACTTTCCAGGAGTTTTATGCCAAAAGGCTGAAGAACTTAAAAATATCTTAAATGAGATAGACTCAAAATATTTAGGGGTTACTTTAGATATTGGACATGCTAACACTGTTGGAAATATTGAAGAGTTCATAGATGAGCTAAGGAATAAAATTATTCATATTCACATTCATGACAACAATGGAGAGAGGGATGAGCATCTTGCTATTGGAGAGGGGAAGATTAATTTTTATAGAGTGCTTAAAAAGTTGGTGAAGATAGGTTATGATAAAATCCTAACCATAGAAAATAAAAATTTAAGAGATGCTCTTAAAAGTAAAGAGATTTTATTAGAAATTTTGGAGGATTTATAAAAAATGTTCAGGAGAAGAGTTATTATTAAAGAAACTAATTTATTGGTTAAGTTAAAGGATCAGAGATACTTTAAATTTGTAGAGGAGAATGTAATTAGATTAAGAGCTGAGCTTGAACACTATATTTTAAAAAATCCTTATTTTTTAACTTCTTTAACTCCTATCTATGTTGAAGAGGCTCCAGAGATTATTAAGCTTATGTCCCTCTCCTCCATAAAAGCCAATGTTGGACCTATGGCAAGTGTTGCTGGAGCCATTGCTGAGCTCTCTATTAGAGATGTGCCTACTGAAGCTATAGCAGATAATGGTGGAGACATTGCCTTAAAAACTAAAAAAGCTATTGTTGGCCTATATTCTGGCTCATCTCCAATATCTGGAGAGATTGGATTTTTAATAAAAAATAAAAAGTTTTATGGGGTTTGTACATCATCAGCAACTGTTGGACATTCTATAAGCTTTGGTAATGCTGACTCTGTAACAGTCTTTGCCAAAAGCCCAGCTTTAGCTGATGCCTCAGCTACAGCTATCTGTAATGTAACTATTGGAAAAGATAAAGAGGAGATGATACAGAGAGGCTTAGAGAGAGCTGATAACATAGAAGGAATAGATGGAGTTTTTATAGTTGTTGGAGAGCTTGTAGGAGTTAAGGGAAAGATTCCAAAGGTAATTAAAACAGATAAAAAAGCTACTTTGGGAGAATTATTTGATATTTATTAACCAATATATCTTAGATCCTCATCACTTGGTGGTTTTTGCATAGCCTTGACCATCTCTTCTTCAAACTTTCTAATTCTCTCTATAAATTGTTCCATACTCTTAGCTCTCTTTTTAAGTTCTTCCATATCTATCTTTATATTCTCAATAGATGAGAATTTTTCAAGAACTGCTTTAGCTGCATTTGGGTCTATTAGATAACCAGGAGTTTCCCCCATTAAACAAACTCCTGGTAGGTTGTTAAGATCAGCAAAGAGTAGCATTAAACCAGCAGCTCCTACTATTCCTCCACCATCTGATCTAAACTCAACTCCATGCTCCTTTATCTTTTCAGCTAACTCTTTTCTGTTTGTTGCTCCATAAACCTTAGGCTCTTCACTAATCTTTCCTGTCCCAAAGCCTCCAAAGGTGTAGACAAAAGAGGCTCCATATTCTATGCCTATCTTAACAATCTCCTCAGATAGGTGATACTGTCCTATTGGAGAGAGAGCCTGAGTATTCCCTAAAACTATGATCATTGGCTTAGGCTCCTCTATCTTATAAAATTCAGCTCTCATATATTCAATAGTTCCATCATCTTTAACTAAAACCTGTGGGGGAAAGTCATAACAGTAGAGCTCTAAAAAGAGTTCTCCATTGAACTCATGAACTAAGTGCTCAGCTGCTAACCTACCAACATGTCCAATTCCTGGAAGCCCTTCAATAAGAAGAGCATCTTTTAGAGGATCAATTTCTTTAACAACTTTTCTTATCATCTTCACCATGATTAGACACCTTTAATAGTTTAAAGTTAATTTAAATTTTTTAGCTTTTAATATATAATTATTATTCTTTATCTTTTTCTGAGCACCACTTACATTTCCTATACCCTAAGTTTAAGGCATCTTCCTCAGAGTAGAAATAAATTTTATTATCTTCTTTAATTTTCTTACCATATGGGCAATCTTTATTTGTATGGTAAATTTTTGAGTATTTTGATGCATATATATTAGTTTTGTTTTTAGCTAAGGTTATTTTATCTTCAAAATTCTTCTTCAAAAGAAGTTTAAAATCTTTAATATCCCTTAGTATAATCTGATATCTTCCTTTATACACTGAAACCTTCCCTTTAACTTCAACATAATCTCCTTCTAAGATATTCTTCTCCTTTATATACTTGGTTAGTTCTTCTCTCACTTTACCAAAGGCTACAATATCTATATCTCCAGAATCATCAATAATTCTAATTTTATAAATTTTTTCAATCTCATTATATTTATTTTTCTTAGCATAAATTTTAGAAATATCTCCTCTTAAAATAACATAATCATCTTCTTTAACTTCAGCTATTTTCTTATAAGTTGGCTCTGGTGGAAAAAAGTAGAGATATGTAAAAGAGGAGAGAATAAAAATAAGTAAAAGAGGTAGAGTTAAGTTTTTAGGATGTATTTTCATATTTTACCTCAAGAAAAACTTTGAAAAACCTTTATAAAAACCTTAAGGCTTCTCTATTTTAACAGCCTTTCCGTCTTTCCATTCTACGAAGATTGGTTCCTCTGGAATATAATCCAAGGTTTTAAAGTACTCTACGGCAGCTTTAGTTCCCCATCTGTCTGAACCAGCTAAGAGTAGAACTTTAACTTCTTTGTAGAGATGATCGGAGATCTTAACATTCAACTTAATCATTTCAATAACTCCCTTATTCTTTCCTGGATATTCATTAGTTACTTTAACCGGGAACTTATCCATTAACTTCTTAGTTAATGGGTTTGCCACTGGCCCTCCGATTAGGATAGTGTCTTTTGTTATTTCTATATTATTATTTGTATTTGTTATTAATACTGGATTAATTTTCAGCTCTTTAGCAAGATCTAAATCTGAAGCAGTTCCTGCATAAATATCAGCTGTTTGTATAAATACTTTTAAAGTATAAGATTTAATATCTTGAGATACATCAGGACACCTTATATATGGAGAGCTTTTCCATCCATTACCTTTAGCATAAGCTCCACTCATTACTATTAATGCTAAAGTTAACATTACTAATATTAATACCATTTTTCTCATAATACTCACCAAAATGAACTTTTTTATGTAAATGTGTTAATATAATTTAATAAAAAAATAAGAAGATTTGAAGATTTATTCAAGTTCAGCCAATTTTTCTATTAAGTATTTAGCAGCTTCTCTTGTCTTGTATCTATCTCCACCAGCTACAACTACAACGTCATGTCCGTTAGCTGCGCCAGGAATTACTGCTATAGTTGCTGGACTATCGTTGTCTAAACTTATTTTGCCCATATCGACTAACTCTTTTGTTAATTTGTTTGCTACAGGCCCTCCAATTAAGACTAAGTTTTTATCAGCCGCATCTAAGCTAATTTCAGTGTCTAATTTGGCTATTGGAGTAGAGACTGGACATGGTTTTATTGCATTAGCCTCTATCTCATTTAATTTTATATCTGCATTTAATATAGGCTGTTCTTGACCTGGCTTTAAGCATATGGATTTTGTAGTATCCATTGAATAGTAAACATATAACCTATCTTTCTTGTCTTCATCATCAAACTTAAATACTGCATAATCCTCTGGGAAACTTAATTCGTCTCCATTTTCTAATCCATCCAACTTATCTCCTTCATATCTTAAAGCTATACCAACTACACAATCTCCAGTTTTAATATCTTTACTTAATACTAATTTATTGTTATCCATTACAACAGCATATATTTTCCAATCTGGAACATATTCTTTACCTAAATCTAATTCTTTGCAGTTAGTTAGTATCTTAAGTTCTGCAAATCCTGTTTGTTGTGGAATATTCTGCCATGCTTTATGTACAACAACAGCTATGTCTCCTTCTTTATAGTATAGAGTGAATGGAGCTTCTTTAAACTCTGATTTTACTACTTGACCATTCTTTAGAATTTCTACTTTAACCTTTGCTACATTTTGTGGAATATCTTGTAATATATTTGAAACTTTTACCTGATAACCGTTTCCAAGATCATAAACTGTACCTTCTTGCATTACGTCTGAATATACACATTTTCCAAGTAATATATAATCATCATCAGCATCAACTTTACCAACTGTCCAAGATGATCCTAAGAATGGAATTACCATTCCTTTATCTATACATCTAGTCAATAATGGATTTGATTCTCCATCTAAATATGCTAAACTCATATATAAAGCATCTTTTTTGTCGATTACATAAGATTCTGGATCGTTTGGATCTGGTTTAACTATTACTGCTAAGACTTCTCCAGCATCGTCATCAATGTCGTACCAATCACTTGGATCTATATCATCAATTTTTAACATAGTTCCCATTGAACCTAAACTAATTCTTGTATCCATTACAGTTTTTAATTTTTCAATAACTTTTTGTAAGTCTATTGTTACTGTATAAGTACCATCTCCATTATCCACTATATTAACAACAATGTCTGATTTGGTAGGATCTTTACTTAATATTGCATCAATAAACTTATTATATTCATCTTCACCTAAAGCTAATTTAATATCATTTAATAACTCATTACCATTTATATTATCTTGGTTAATATTTAATTTGGCATTTGTAATTGTTCTTTCATTTATATTAAAAGTTATTGAAAGAGTTGGATTACCTAAATCTTCTAATATTTTTGATACTAAAGCATATTCACTACTAACTTGTGCATTATACATTGGGATATTTTGTAAGTCTTTCATATCATTAACGTCTAAAACCCCTAAGTTACTTACTAAGTCGTCTGCATAATCACTATCAGAAGCGGTTATAAAGATTGTTGGCTCTGTTAATAAAGTACCGTGGTCATATATTAATTCATCGTCACTTTTAGAACACACATGAACATCTAAGCAAGCCTTTCCAGTATCAACTGTACTCTCTTTATAGCATAAGCTACCTATAGCTGCAGCAACGTCAGCAGCTGAAACAACGTCCATAGTTGATGGAGCGTTTGCACCGACTACAACGTAGCAGTTTGGCTGTCCATCTTTAACAAATATATCTTTAGAAACTTCCCCTATAACTGTAACTTCAGCGGAAACTCCACTTGCTAAGGCTGTAGCTACCATTGCTCCTCCAACAGCTATAGCACCTATTTTCTTTAAACTCATTGCCATCTCTTTCACCTAATTTTATGTTTTGACGGTATAACATTATGGCCATAGTAGTATATAAAGCTTACGAATTGAAAAAGTTTATAACTTTGTTTCTTGAAATGAAACTTAATTAAAATTGAGATTTCAAAAATTAAGGTAAAAATTAGCTAAATTTTTAAAAAATAAAAGGTTACAAAAATTTGCAACTAAATTAACCTTAAAATAACCTTCCTTAAAGATAAGTTATTTTTACACTCTACTCTCTCTAAAACCTTCTCAACTCTAACCTTATCTCCCTCAACTAATCCCTGAGGAACACAAAATTTATAGTTTTCACAGTCACTATTATCACATAAAATTGGGGAGTAAGTAAATGATAATCCTTCTAAAGCTTTTTTACTTTCTATGATAGCTTCAATTTCAGAAATCTCTACTTCAACAGCTTTAACTCCACCTAAGTGGATCTTACACCTATGGTTTGTTGATCTAACAGACTTTATTTTATAAATTCTACCAACCTCTAAGTTATGACAAAGATTTTTAAATTTACAGTCTTTACACTCTTCTAACTCTCCCAAGTAAATAAATTTTTCTCCTTCCTTAGCTAACTTACTTCCTATTAAAGTTATCATCTACTATCTCCTCAGCCAACTTTTTATAATAGTTAGAGAGCTCTTTCCTAAACTCTTCCAAATTTAAATAGTAAGCTCTATGGTTCTCAATAATCATAGCCCTATCTCCAAGAGCTGTTAGTAAGTCTAAGGAGCTTGTTACTATAATAAACCCTGTTTCTCTCAACTTTTCCCTCTCCTTTCTTATTATATAAGAGAGTGGCTTAACCCCCTCAAACTTTTTATTTAATAATCCTTCAACTAAGAGATTAACAGCTGAGTTATCTTCATCAATTAAAACTAACTTTTTCTTTAGCTTAATAGCTTTCTGTATTTGATAAGCCATAGTCATAGAGCCTGAAGCTGTACCATAAACACTTTTAGGCTCTCCCTTAATTCCCTCAGGAAGTTTTTCAAAAAATAGGCTTATATCTTCTCCCCTCATCTCCATAGTTCCAGCTGAAGCTTTAGATAAACTTTTTGTTGTAATTATAAATTCTCTCCCATCTCCAATAAGATGATCATCTTGGCCACTATCTATAGCCTGTAGAAGAGTTGATTTCCCTTGAGCATTTCTTCCAGTGATAATAAAGATTTCTTTCTCTTTAATCCCCAAGCCTTTAACTTTTCTATATCTTAATTTTATCTCTATAGGCTCTAACCCCTCTGGACAGTAGAAAGAAATATTATCCTTCTTAGGTCCAGCTATTCTATAGTGTTTCCTAACCTCAGTGTATTCTCTTGCTACTCTTGAACCATTGGCTATAAAAGAGACTAACCCCAAGTTTTTTAAAATACTTCTTAAATATTTTTGATCAATTATATTCTTTGCCTCATCAATTAGAATATTTATATCAACATTTTCAATAATTTTATTGATCTCCTCAGCTATCTCATCCACTCTCTCCTTAACCCTCTCTTCTCTATCAAAGACCATCCTTAAGATTAAAAAAATCTTATCTTTTTCTATATAGTTATATTTATCAGCTCTCCAAAGGTTTGCTCCAAAGTTTAGGTCACAATTGACAACAGTTAGGGGTTCATAAAGCTCTCTATATCTTCTCCTAAAATAGCCAGCAAGTTCAGGAAAATTATTGACATTCTCTTTTATGGTTTCTATAACTCTCTGTGTAGCTCCTTCTATTCCATCTTTATAATCTTCTAACTTTAAAAACTTCTTATTCTCAAAGCAAAAAGGTAGAACAACTTTAATAAAACCATCAGGTTGTTTAACAGCATAGTAAAGCTTATTTTTATTTTCCTTTGTTAATAACTTCCTATTTAGAAATTTAGAATTAATGCTTTTAACTATTTCATCAATCATATCTTATCAACTTATATAAAGTATCTCTCTGAGCTGGCTTTAGATTAACTTGCCTTATCATCTCTTTTATCTCTTCAATGCTCATTGATGATACTGTAGCCCCAGCACTCTTGGAAATGTTTTCCTCTATTAGGGTTCCACCTACATCATTAGCCCCAGCTCTTAAGGATACTTGAACCAACTTCTTCCCAAGCTTTACCCAAGAGGCTTGTATATTCTTTAAAACTCTATAAAAGATTATTCTACTAATTGCAAAGACTTTTAAATCCTCTATCCCACTTGCCCCAGCCCTACTTTTCCCATCTCTGTAGAGTGGAGAAAGTTTATACATAAATGATAGTGGAACAAATTCAGTAAACCCCTTAGTTTCCTCTTGAATCTCCCTTAATAAAAATAGATGATTGACCCAATCTTTATAGTCTTCAACATGCCCATACATCATAGTGGAAGTTGTTGGAATTCCTAAGGAATGAGCTTTCTTTATAATATAAACCCATTCTTTAGTCTTTATCTTGTTTGGACAAATTTTTTCTCTAACTTCATCATCTAAGATCTCAGCAGCTGTTCCTGGCATGCTGTCTAAGCCACTCTCCTTTAATACTTTAAGAGCCTCTTCAACATCTAAATTAGCATTTTCAGCAGCAAAATAAACCTCCATTGGAGAGAAGGCATGTATATGTATATCAACTCTCTCCTTAATAGCCTTCAAAATCTCAGCTTGGTAGTAAGTGTCTATCTTAGGGTGTAAACCTCCTTGGATACAAACCTCTGTACATCCCAGTTGTTTAGCTTCAATAGCTTTCTTAACAATTTCCTTTATATCTAAGAAATAAGCTTTCTCATCCTCTTCAGGAACATGGAAGGCACAGAACTTACAGTTACAGTAGCAGATGTTTGTGAAGTTGATATTTCTATTAACCACATAAGTAACTACATCTCCAACCTCCTCCTTTCTCAGTTGGTCAGCAAATTTTAAAATGTCATAAAAGTCTTCCTCATAAAATAAATCTAAAGCTTCTCTCTTTTTAATCCCTCTCTCTTTAAATTTTATCAGATCCATACAGCATACACCAAAATTTATATAAAATTTTAATTATTATTAAGGTTAATGCTTTTTTAAATTTAACCTCTTTTTAGGTGATGGACTTGTATAAAATTTTAGAAGTTGCAGATGTTGTTAGAATTCCTCCCTCAAAATTTGGAAGTGATCTAAAGGAAACAGTTAAAGAGATATTAATAGAGAAGTATGAGGGAATGTTAGAAAAAAACTTAGGGTTTGTCCTTTCTATAATTGATGTTAAGGAAATTGGGGAGGGAAGAGTGATACATGGAGATGGCTCAGCTTATCATCCTGTAGTATTTGAAGCTCTCATATATAAGCCAGAGATCTATGAGCTTGTTGAGGGGGAAGTTGTTGATGTTGTAGACTTTGGATTATTTGTTAGACTTGGCCCATTGGATGGCTTAGTTCATGTTTCTCAAATTATGGATGACTATGTTAGCTATGACCCAAAAAGAGAAGCTATTATAGGAAATGAGACTAAGAAGGTTGTTGAGGTAGGGGATACAGTTAGAGCAAGAATAGTGGCTATAAGCTTAAAGAGTGATAGAAAGAGAGGAAGTAAGATAGCTCTAACCATGAGACAGCCAGGGTTAGGAAAGATGGAGTGGATAGAAGAGGAGAAGAAAAAAGAGGGTTAAGATATGAGAGCATGTATAAAGTGTAAATATCTTACAGAGGAAAAGGAGTGTCCTATCTGTAAGAGCCCAACAAGTGAGAAGTGGATAGGCTTGTTAATAATCTTAGACCCTGAAAAGTCAGAGATAGCTAAGCTGTTAGGAATAAAGGTTAAAGGAAAATATGCAATATCAGTTAAGGAGTAAAATTATGCTGAAGCTTCCAGATCATTTAAGGGAAGAGCTGAGAAAGCCTTTTGGGAAAGTCTATAAGGAATTTCCAGATGTTGATGGTTATATAGTAACTGTTGGAGATATAGTAACAAAGTCAGCCATAGAAAAGGGAGTTAAGATAAAGTTGGCTATCTATGACTTGAAGACTAAGAGAAATATCCCTGTGAAGATAAATTATAAGTTTAAGAAGACTTTTAAAGTTTGTAATCCACCTGGTTATATATCAGATGAGGCAATAGAAAAGATTAAATATATCTCTCAATTAAATGATGATGACATTGGTTTATATGTTGAAGGAGAAGAAGATCTTTTAGCCCTGCTGGTAATAAAGTATTTTCCAAAAAACATTTATGTTGCCTATGGGCTTCCAGATAAGGGAGTTATTTTATTGAAAATAGATGATGAGCTAAAAAAGAAGATAGATGAAATACTAAAAAAATTTGAAAAGGTGAAGATGATGAACATAAAAATAGTTTCAGAGAGATACAACCCCTTAGCTCACAGAAAGGAGATAAGGTTTATAGTGGATCATGAAGGAGCAACTCCAACATTTAAGGATGTGAAGCTAAAGCTTGCAGCCATGTTAAATGTTAATAAAGAGTTGTTGATTGTTGAATCTATCTACCAAGAAACAGGATTACAGAGAGTTAGAGGCTATGCTAAGGTTTATGATAATGAAGAGTTTTTAAAGTACTTTGAGAGAGAGCATATAATAAGAAAGAACCAATTAGAAGAAGAACAAGAGCAAGAGGGATAAAGGATGACAAAGGGAAAGAAAACAGCAAAATACAAGTATTATAAAGTTGAGGGGGATAAAGTAGTTAGGTTAAAAAGATTCTGTCCTAAGTGTGGTCCTGGGGTGTTCTTAGCTGAGCATTTAAATAGATATTCCTGTGGAAGATGTGGATATATGGAGTGGAAACAACCAGCTAAGAAAGAAGAGTAAGTTTTAACAACTTAGCCACTGAAAAACTTGGCATGGCTAAGGAAACACTCTCATCATATAACTCTTTTATAGACTTTATCCTATACTCCCTTAAAGCCTCTTTTAATATCTCTTCTCCTAAACCTACAGTAACAACTTCTTCTAACCCATAACTCTCAAAGATGATTTTAACTTCCTCTCTAACCATCTCAACCAATTTTTTATAGAACTCTTTAGCTAAGCTATAGAGCTCTTCCTCTTTTATCATCTCAATGTCTCCACATACAACCCTTGATAACCTTATTAAGCAACCTTCTCTATCCTTCCCTCCACCATCAGGAGTTTCACAGCTGTAATTTTTAACCTTCCCTAATAAATAGTTGATATCAGCAGTTATAGCAAAGTATTCTGATGCCACATTTGTTAATTTTCCTCTAAATATTATTTTTCTTGCTAAGAAATGTAGAGGAGTTCTTAAAGCTCCAACATATAAGAGTTGGTTATTCATCAATCTATCTAAATCTGTTTTTTTAGCTAAAACCCTTCCTTCTTTTATTGGAATGATGTCAGTGGTGGTTGATCCCATATCAACTAAGATACAGTTGTTAGAAACAAATCTCTTAATAAATTCTGCTGTAGCCATCCAGTTTGAAGCTGAAACCTCTAAGTATCTTTTTTTAGCCTCCTCTGGAGTTAAAAATTTGCCATTAACATCAAAGATATAGACATTGTCAAAAACTGAAGTCACTTTATCTATAATATCTTCAACCCCTTCTTTCTTAGTTTTATAGCAATCTGAAAGCTCTGCAGTCATTACTAAGGCTACATAGTCAGCATCATAATTTTTTAAAACCTCTACTAACTTATCCTTCATCTTCCACATTGGTAAATAGTGAGTATCAATTTTATATTTCTCCCCTTCCAAAATAGTTATCTTAGTGTTGGCTCCTCCAATATCTAAGCCTATAATTTTCATCCTCTCACTTCATGGTGGTTAATGATGATAACAGTGGGAACAGCTGAATGCTTTACCCATGGTCAGATAGGTTTAACCATACATAAAGCTTCTGCTGGCTATCCTAATATAGAATATAAATTCCCTGAAAAAATTAGAGAGGTTAGAGTTTTAACCTCAATGTTTATCCCCTCTATCTATGCTGCTGAAAAACTTTTAGATATCTCTCTCCCAGAGCCAGATTTTGAGTATAAGTATGCTAAGGCATACTCTGAAGAGAAAGACTTATTAGTGGCTAAGCTTATGGCTAAAGGTTTAAAAGAAAAGTTAAATCTTGACATAGCCATAGGAACAACTGCAGGAGTTGGTAGAGGAGCAATAGCCATAATAACCAATAAAAAAGAGGAAGTTTTTACAACAGATATTTATGCCAACCTCTTAACCTTTGAGAATGTCCTTGAGAGACAAAAGAGAGGAATAGAGTTAGGAATAAAAAAAATTATAGAGATATTAAAGGATTGGTAAGGTTTTTCTAATATCTCTCTCTATTCTCTCAACCTCTCCAACATACTTATGAGCTATCTTTTTCATCACTTCCTTAATCTCATTTTCATTCAAAAACTCTTCTAAACCTACAACTTTTACATGCTCAGGCCCTTTGGAAGAGACATTAAGCCCTAAGTGTATCTTATGAGACACTAACCCAGAAGAGGCTATAGAGACAGATAACTTTCTATCTCCAATGTATAGATCATCTCCTTCTCTCCTTACTTTAACTCCAAAATCATTAAGTACTTCCTTAGCCATCATCACTAAAAGCCTCTGTCTAAGATAGGCAACCTTTATATTGTTTGTATCAAAATGCTCAACTATAAAGTTTATAGCCTTCTCAGATTTTATTGGATAATCTATATTAAACTCTTTCTTAACATCTGCTAAGTCTTTCATATTATCCTTACTAACTTCCATCTCCCCTATGAAAGCTACTATACTATCCTTCCTTGTTCCAAATGTCTTAAATGCCCATAAAGGAGAGAGTTCTTTACCAGTGTATTTTAAATTTAACTTGTTATCATTTAATATAATTATATCCATATAATTTCCTCCATACATAATAAAACCCCACAAGTTAATTAATACTTCTAATAAATTGAAATATTACTCTTAAATATAAATCTTACTAAAATATAAATAAAGTGATAAACTATGAAAATCTTGCCTTTAACTGTATCTCCAATAAAGTGTTATGAATATCTTGAAGAAGAAAATACTTTTCTCTTAGAATCTGGAGAATTAACAAGAGAATCAAGATACACAATTATGGGAAAAGCTGAAGGAATTGTTTCTATGAAGGATGGGAAGTTAAGAGTAAAGAGCTTTTCAGAGTTTTCTGATCAAATAAAGGATTTAGAAGGCTCCTATAGTTGTCCATTAGAAGCTTTAAATTTGGTTAGAGATAGGTTAAAAGAGAAAGTAAATTATAAAAATTTAAAAGATTTGAGATTTAAAGGAGGATTAGTTGGTTACTTAAGTTATGATATAGTTAGATACTGGATAGACTTGGAAGAGAAAGAAGAAACTATAAAGTTCCCAGATATGGAGTTTTTTATTGTTAAGGACTTTATAGCCTTTGATTTAAAGGGAGAGAAAATTTATTTAGTTGGTGAAGATGAAAGAATTTTAGAAGAGGCTAAGAAGTATAAGAGAGAGTATAAGGTAGAAACTAATAAAATAGAGTTTAAGAGCAATGTAAATAAAGAGAAATTTATGGAGATGGTTGAGAGAGCTAAAGAGTATATTTATGCTGGTGACATCTTTCAAGTAGTTTTATCAAGGAAAATTTTATTTGACTGTGAAGGATTAGATCCCTTCTTAATTTACAAAAAAGTTAGAGAAATTAACCCTTCTCCCTACATGTACTATTTAAACTTTGGAGAGAGGAAGATTATAGGCTCATCTCCTGAGATATTGGTTAAGACAGAGATGAGAGGAAATAAGAAGTATGTGATAACAAAGCCAATAGCTGGAACTATAAGAAGAGGAAGAGATGAAAAAGAAGATAAGGAGTTGGAGAAAATACTATTAAATGATGAAAAGGAGAGAGCTGAGCATGTCATGCTTGTTGACCTTGGTAGGAATGATATAGGAAAGATATCAAAATTTGGAACTGTGAAGGTTACTGAATTTATGAAGATTGAAAAGTATTCACATGTTCAACATATAGTTAGTAAGGTTGAGGGAGAAATTAAAGATAAATATAATTCCTTCATGGCTGTTAAGGCTACATTTCCAGCTGGTACATTAAGTGGAGCCCCTAAGGTTAGGGCTATGGAGATAATAAATGAGCTTGAAGTTGATAGAAGAGGACCTTATGGAGGAGGAGTTGGCTACTTTAGTTGGGATGATCTAATGGACTTAGCCATAACTATAAGAACCTACACCATCTCAAACAATAAAGGAGCTATACAAGTAGGAGCTGGAATTGTCTCTGACTCTGTTCCAGAGAAGGAGTGGGATGAAACTGAGAGGAAAGGAATGGCTAATGTAAGGGCAATAAGGGATTTACTATGCTAAAAAGGATAGAACTAAAAAACTTTAAATCTTTTAAATCTCTCTCTTTAGAGATCCCTAAGGGCTTTACAGCCATTGTAGGCCCTAATGGTAGTGGGAAGTCTAATATTGTTGATGCTATCCTCTTTGTTCTTGGGAAGAGCTCAGCAAGAAAGTTAAGGGCTAATAAGTTTAGTTCTTTAATTAACTATCATAAGGGAAGAAAGGCTGAGTATGCTGAAGTAACCCTATTCTTTGAATCTAATGGTGAAGAATTTGGAATTTCAAGAAAGGTTAAGAAGAGTGGAGAGACAGCTTACTATTTTATAAAAAATGGTGAGAAGAGAAGATTAACAAAGAAAGAAATTATAGACTTTTTTAGAAGGCTAAAGCTTTTAGGAGACAATATAATCTCTCAGGGAGATCTACTAAATATAATAAATATGTCTCCAATTGAGAGAAGGAAGATAATAGATGAGCTTAGTGGAGTCTCTGAATTTGATGAGAAGAAGAAGAAAGCTGAGGAAGAGCTAAAGAAAGCAAGAGAGTTAATAGAAATTATTGATGCAAGAATTTCAGAGGTTAAAAGTAACTTAGATAGGTTAAAGAAGGAGAAGGAAGAGGCTGAGAGATACTTAGAGTTAAAGCAACTTTTAAAAGAGGCGAGATATGAGCTAACAAAAAAGAGAATTGATTATTTAAATTTAGAGATAAATAATTTAAAAGAGAGAATAGAGAAACTTGAGAGGGAAAAGGAGGAGAAGATAAAAAAATTAAAGGAGATTGAGGAAGAAATTAAAAAGAAAAAAGAAGAGATAAGTAAAGTCTTAGAGAAATTAAAGGATAGTGAAGTATTGGACATCTACAATAAAATTAAAGAGCTTGAGCTTGAAATAAGACATGAGAATGAGATATTAAAGAGCTTAAGAGAGGAAAACCTTAGAATAAAGAATGAAAAGGAGAAACTCTTAAATGAAAAAGAGAAGTTGAGAGAAGAGATTAAACTTAATGAAGAAGCTATTGAAAAAAATAGAGAAAAGATTAAGGAGATTGTAAAGAGCTCAGATATGTTAAGGAAGGAATACTTAAAAATTAACCTTAGCCTTAAAGAGCTTGAAGAAGGAATAAACAAGTTGAGAGAAGAAAAAGAAAATTTGGAGAAAGAAATTGAGAAAAAAAGAGAAAAACTACTAAAGATAAAAGAAAAACTTAACCTAATAAGAACTGAGATTTATAAAAAAGAGCTTGAGATAAAGAATAACTTAGCTAAGATTGAAGAGCTAAAAAAGGAAATGAAGTTTGAAAAAATAGATACTAAAGATCTTTACATAGAGTTAGAGAACTTATCTATTGAAATATCCTTCTTAGAGAAAGAGTTAAGAGAGTTAAAAGAGAAAGAAAGAAAAGTTAAGGATGAGATTAGTAAGTTAAACTCAGAATATTTAAAGGAGAAGGCTAAGATAAAGGCTTTGGAAGAGATAAATCTTGATAAAGCTATTAAAGAGGTTCTAAAGCTTCCTGGGGTTATAGATATAGTTGGAAATCTTGGAAAGACTAAAATGAAGTATAAAAAAGCTATTGAAGTTGCTGGAGGTTCAAGGTTAAAGTATGTTGTAACAGAAACTACTGAAGATGCTATAAGGGCTATAAACTATTTAAAGTCTAAGAACCTTGGTAGGATAACATTTTTGCCACTTGATAGAATAAGAGGGAGGAAAATAGAGCATATCTATGAAGATGGAGTTGTTGGGAGGGCTATTGACTTACTCTCTTTTTCCCCAGAGTTTCAGAAGGTTTTTGAGCATGTTCTTGGAAATACTATTATAGTTGAAAATATTGATATTGCTAAAGAACTCTCTAAAAAATATAAGGCTAGATTTGTTACACTTGATGGAGATGTGATAGAGCCTTCTGGAGCCTTAATAGGAGGTAGCTATATAGAGAAGAACTTAATTAAGGTTGATGAAGAGGAGAAAATTAAAGAGCTTGAGCTAAGTATATTGAAGAAGGAGAGGGAGTTAAGGGAGATAGAAGAGAGAATAGAAGATCTTGAAAATAGAAAAAGAGAGTTAGAGAGAAGAAAAATAAGGATTGAGGAGAAGTTAAGAAGCATAGAAGAAGAAGAGAGAAGAAGAGAAAGAATAGTTGAAGAAAATAGAATTAAAATAAAAAAACTTGAGCTTAGAAATAAAGAGCTTGAAGAGGAAATAAGTAAATTAAGAGAAGAAGAGAAAAATATAGATGTAGAGAAGCTTGAAAAAGAGATAGAAGAGCTTAGTAAAAAGAAGGATGAGATAAATAAGAGAATAGAGGAACTTGGAGTTCAGGAGAAAATAAACAAGTTAAAAGAGATTGAGAAGAAAATAGTTGAGCTTAACAATGAGAAACTTGGTTTAGAAAAAGAAATTGAAAAATGTAAGAGCTTAAATAAATTATTATTAGAGAGAATAAAGGAAATTGAAGAGAAAATTGATGAGTTAGAGAGGAAGGATAAAGCTATTATAACAAATATAGGAGTTTATGAAGACAATATAAAAAAGAAAGAACTTGAGCTAATGAAGTTAAAAGAGAGGTATGAAAAAATCTCTGAAAAGATGAAAGAGCTTAATAATAAAAAGAGATCCTTAGAAGAAGAATTAAGAGAATTAGAAATTAAAAGAGAAGAACTCTTAAGGGAAATAAGAGATATAGAGAAAGAAATAAATAAGTTACATATAGAAAAGGCAAAATATGAGAGTAAGTTAGAGGAAGAAAGAAAAGAGCTTTACATTCAGGAGGAAACTAAAGTTAGGGAAGAGATTAAGGAGAAAGATATTAAAGAGCTTGAATTTCTCATTAGTGAGATAGATAAAGAGATTAAAGCCCTTGAGCCTGTCAATATGAGGGCTATTGAGGACTACAACATTATCTATGAAAGATACAAAGAGTTGCTTAACAAAAGAGAGAGTTATGAGAAAGAAGAGAAAAAATATTTGGATATGGTTAAAGAAATTGAAAAAAAGAAGAGAGAAGTTTTCTTAAAAGTTTTTGAGAAGATAGCTAAGAACTTTGAAGAAGTTTATAGGGAAATTGGTGGAGTGGGAAAACTTAGGTTAGAAAATGAGGAAGATCCTTTCAGTGGAGGCTTGTTAATAGATGCCTCACCAAGAGGAAAGAAGCTTTTAAGCTTAGAACTAATGAGTGGTGGAGAAAAAAGCTTAGCAGCCCTTGCCTTCCTCTTTGCCATCCAAAAGTTAAATCCTTCATCATTCTATGTTCTTGATGAGGTAGATTCAGCCTTAGATGTTAAAAATGTCTCACTGATAGCTGAAATGATAAAAAATTTATCAAGAGAGAGCCAATTTATTGTTATCAGCCATAGGGAACAGATGATTAGTAAGGCTGATGTTGTTTATGGAGTCTATATGGAAGATGGAGTTAGTAAAGTAGTAGGAATAAAATTATAAGTTATTCTTTATTTCATCTGATAATGTTAATTTGTTAATCCTTCCAATCTTCTCCTTAATAATTATCCCCCTATCCTGTAGCTCAGAAACTATCCTTGAAACCTTTGGCTTGGACATGCCAGTAATCTCTATTAACTCTTTCTGAGTTATATGCCCATGTTCTTTAATAATCTCAACTATCTTCCTCTCATCTTCAGTTAGGAAGTCCCATATTAACTTACACCTTGAAGTTAGGTAATTTTTAATCTCCTCCTCAAGTTCAATAACTCTCTCTCTTAGCTTTTTATTCTCTTCAGCTAACTTCTCTTTCTCCTCACTCAACTCACTTATTAACTTTATTAATTTCTCATTTTCATTCTTTAATGAATTAACTTGATTCTTAAGCTCTTCTTTTTCCATCTCAACCTTAGAGACTTTCCCATTAACTATATTTAAGATCTCTTCCTTCTTTTTTATTTCTTCAGTCAACTTTTTTATTTCAAGATCTTTCTCATTTAAGAGACTTTTTAACTTCTCTAATTCCTTATCTCTATCTTTCTTATCTTTAAAGAACTTTAAGCTAACTCCTAATAAAGAGGCTATAAGAAGTGAAGCTAAAATTAAAATTAAGTTACTTTTAGTTTTTGTTGTATTGCTACTTGGAGGAGAGTAAGGAGCGTACATATATTTAAATGAAAAAGTTACTATACTTGGCTCTTGATTTTTAAATTTCCAAATAATTATCTGATTCTTCCCATTTCCTGTTATATAGTAATTACTTGGAGTAATAACATCACTTGCTAATATATAACCAGGAGGAAGAACAACTTTAACTGTTGTATTTCCAGCCACTAAGTAGCTTGTAATAAACTGATAATTATCTTTCCAAAATATACAGTCTCTACAAATTCCTTTTATTGAAATATTTATAAGTTCTCCTTTTTTTAAAGTTTTGTTAAACTCAAGCTCTAACTTAGTGTAGCCACCAATATAGTAAATTACTAAATCTGAGTAATTTATAGAGCTATTAACCTTCAAGTTGTCAAGTTTGTGAGGAATATAATAATAGAGAGTCTCTGTATCATTCTTGATTTTCATAAGTATATTTATATTTTCATATGCTAAATTGTTGTAAGATATATTACAATAAATTTTTTGATTTACTATTTCATGCTCTAATCTTTCTCCAAGACTTAGAGGAAGCAATAAAAATAATAAAATTAGTATAATCTTTTTTATTTTAACCACCAAAACAAAGTTTATTTATATAAAAAGCTCTTAGGTTATATAAAAATTTTACAATGTGAGGGATAGAGTTGATAATTAAAGACTATAGGCTTGGGTTAGCAATAGTTTTTATTTTAATATTGGCTTCTATTTCTCTTTTAGTATTTAAGGGGATTCCTAAGAGTATTGACATAACAGGAGGGGCTGAGATCACTATAAAGGTGAAAGATCCAAACATCTTTTACAGTTTAAAGTCTTATTTAAGTGGGTTAGCTGAAGTTAAAGAGCTAAAGAGTAGCTCAGGCTACTATATAGTTGTTAGGTGTAGCTATGACAAAGTTGAGATCGTTAAGAAAAAACTTAAGGAGTTTTTTAAAGTTGAAAGTTTAAGCTCTTTAAACTACTCTGAAAAAACTGTTGGGCCCATACTATCAAGTAGGTTCTTTGAAGAAGGATTTAAAGCTTTAGCTTTTGCCTTTATCTTTATGTCATTGGTTGTCTATTTCTACTTCAGAGACCCTTATCCAAGTGGAGCCATCATCTTATCAGCTTTAACTGATATAATTTTAACACTTGGAGCTATGAGTTTATTTAACATAGAGCTATCAACAGCTACAATAGCAGCTTTATTAATGATTATTGGTTACAGTGTTGACTCTGACATCTTACTGACAACAAAGGTTTTAAGAAGGTTGTCAGTGAAGTTTGATGAATCTGTAAAGGAGGCATTTGAGACAGGAATTACCATGACATTAACAACTATAGCAGCTATGGTAACTTTATTAATAGTGGTTAAGCTCTTCATCCCAATAGCTGATATCCTTGCTAACATAGCTGAGGTTTTGGTTATAGCCTTGGTGGCTGATATAATATCAACCTGGATCCTTAATGTTAGCTTGTTAAAACTTTACTTAGAAAAGATTAAGAAAGTGATCTAAATTGATAAAGCTCTATGCCTTAAAAGTTTTAAATGAGGCTTTAAAGCAGGACATTGGTTTTATGGATATAACCACTGAACTTTTAGATGATAATGAGATTAAAGCTTACATTGTAGCTAAAGAGCCATGTATCTTATGTGGAATAAACTTTATTAAGGAATTTTTTGAACAATATAATGTTAAATGTAAAGTTATTAAGCCTGAAGGCTCCTTCTGTGAAGGAAAGGTTTTAGAGCTTTATGGAAGCTCTAAGACTATTTTAACCTTGGAAAGAACAGCTTTAAATTTATTAATGCATCTCTCAGGAGTGGCTACTAAGACATATAAATTAATTAAAAAAGTTAGAGAAGTGAATAAAAAAGTAAGAATAGCTGGGACAAGGAAAACTCTTCCTCTATTATCTCCTCTCCAAAAATATGCCATTCTCTTAGCTGGAGGAGATCCTCATAGGTTTAGGTTAGATGACTCTATCTTAATTAAAGATAATCATATAGACATCTTAGGCTTAAGGGAAGCTATAAGGAGAGCTAAGAGGTTTAGCTTCACAAAGAAGATAGAGGCTGAAGTTAGAAACTTTGAAGAGTTAAAGACAGCTCTTGAAGAAAAGGTTGATATAGTGATGCTTGATAACTTCTCTCCAGAAGAAATTGGAGAGGCTCTAAAGATAGTTAAAAGTTATAGCTATAGGCCTATCATTGAGGTTAGTGGGGGAATAAATGAAGACAATATTTTAGAGTATGCCAAGTATGATATAGATGTTATCTCTCTTGGCTCCCTAACCCATTCAGTAAAGGCTATTGACTTCTCACTCTACATTGAGCCACTTACAGACAAATAAGATATGATCCTTTTCATAAGGCTCTATATTAACCTCATCAACAACTTTAAATCCTCCTTTCTCTAAAATTTCTTTTTGCTCTTTAAAAACTTCTTTTGGATCCTTTGTTACATCTACACTCCTTGCCTTTATGGCTATCATTCCATAGCCATTCTTTTTTAAGAACCACTTGGCATTTTTTATTAAGATCTCTGCCTGGTTAGGTTGAGCTACATCTTCATAGATAACATCAACTTTTTCAACAATATTTGAATATTCCCATGGCTTATTTGCATCTCCAAGTATTGGAACAAGATTTTTCCTATCTGAGCAACTGTCTAAGAGCTCTCTCATAATCCTTGGAGCATACTCTAAGGCATAAATAATTCCATCTTCAACAATGTCAGAAACATGTGAAGGAGTGGTTCCAGCAGAGGCTCCAAGGTAGAGAACCTTAGAGTCTCTCTTTATTGGCATAACTTTTAATCCATTAACTATAGCTGCAGCCAACTTACTTTTATATGGGTTCCATACTCTATAGTAAGTTCCATCCTTCTCAATAAATTTCTCATCATAAACCTTCTTTCTACTTAAAGCCTTTGTAGCTATCTTATTATCTATTTTATATACATTTTCAAAGATCTCCTTCATAGCTTTCACTCTATCTTAGCTGGCAATTTTCTTTTATGCTCATTCTTCTTTATTAAATCAAAAATTCTTTTAACTATTTGGAGATCAACACTTAACTCCTTAGCTATCTCCTCTTCTTTCTTACCTTCCTCATACAACTTTAATATCTTGTCTAAAATTTCATAGCTAACTCCTAACTCCCCTTCATCAGTTTGCCCTTCCCAGAGGCCTGCAGAAGGAGGCTTTTCAATGATCTCCTTAGGCACTCCTAATTTTTTAGCCAACTCTCTTACTTCAGTTTTAAATAAGTGGGCTATGGGCATAAAGTCACAGGCAAGATCTCCATATTTTGTTCCATAACCAACATAGATCTCTGACTTATTTGCAGTTCCTGCCACTAAGTAGTTGTATTTATTTGCATAGTAATAGAGGACACACATCCTTACCCTTGCCTTCAAGTTACCATCTGGAATTTTCTCAAACTCCTTTGTAGGAGTATAGAGACCAAAGGCTTTTAGGACATCAGTTATATCAATAATATAATATTTAATTCCAAGCATCTCAGCAACTTTTTTAGCATCTTCTATATCCTCTTTCCTTGTAGTCTTTTCAGGCAAAATTAGACCTAAGACTTTATCTTTACCAAGGGCTTTAACACATAAGAAAGCTGTAGTAGAGCTATCAATTCCCCCACTTAGGCCAACAACAACTCCATTGGCATTGGCTTCTTTAACAACATTTCTTATAAACTCTAAAATTTTCTCCTCCATAGTCTCACTCTTTAACATAGAATGTCATAGTATCCTCATCTAAAATTATTCCTCTTTTCCACTTAACAAATAAATAATATTTATCTTTCTTCTCATCTGAAAGCTCTTTTTCTATCCTCTTAGCCAATATTTTTATTGGATCCCTACCTATTCTATTTTTAAAGTCTTCAAAGCTTTTAAACTTTTCTTTTTCTCTCTCTTCAAGAATCTTCCACATTAACTTATGTTTAATCTCTGGTAGTAGCTCTAAGCTATGTAGCCTTGTAGTAATAGGAGGGGCCTCATTAAAAAATCTTATAAATCTCTCCTCTTGCTGTTGTACAGCATTCATTATGTTATAGATGAGTTCAGTCTTAGCAGTTCCTGTTAGTTGCTCATATTTTATCATTCTATTGACATGGTCAATCTTATCCCTCTTACCCTTTCCTATATAAACTCTCTCTCCTAAGCTTATGTCATCACTCTTTGGAGTCATCTCCATTAGTAAAAATTGTTCCTCTCCAAGTCCTTGAACTATAGGATCTCCCTTTAAATTATAGAAAAAGTCTAAAACCCAGGCATACTCTTCAAACTTTTGAGGCTTATTTTTCTTAGGAAATTTCATAAAATCACCTATTTAATTTGAATTTATAAATATTCACATCTAAAAAAATTTATAAATACTTTCTAACAACCTCTAAGATTTCCTCAGCATTCTCAGGCAACTTTCTCTTGTAGTAAATAACTTCCAAATCTTCTATATCCTCTGGAAGTATATCAGCTATCTTAACAGCTGTTTCTTCATCTACTCCAATCTTTTTAAGTTCTTCAACTAACTCCTTAGCCTTCTCAGGAGTTAATTTTTTAAACTTCTCCAAATAATCTAAGGCACACTTCTGTTCATAGGAGAGGTCTCCAAGTTCAGCTCTTTTTTTCATAATTTCATAGGCTTCAGAAATGGTAATAAATCTTTCATTCAAGATTTTTTTGCCAATCATCCTTAACCCTCTTTAGCTACAGGTCTGAGATGCTGAGGGAAGGCTATTATTATCTTATACTTCCCTCCATCCCTAACCTTAACTAAGAAAGCTCTTCCCTGTTTTCCTACAACCACTCCAGTCCTTCCATGAAACCTTGGGTGAGGCATTCCCTTATGAACTGAAGGATCAATAACTATACTAACATACTCCCCTTCTTTATACTCCTTTAAAGCTCTTGTTATTGGATATAAACCTCTTTCTCTTGGACTCTTTGTCAACTTCTTTCTTGTTTTTCTCCTAAATCCTTCACTCATTTCTACCATTTGTTTCACCATCATGTACTTTTATCACATCAAGCTCCTTACAGATACACTGTTTATTTAAAATAGAGGAGACTGAAGGTTTAGTTCTTCCCTCATCTCCACTGATAAGCTCTTTTATGTAGAGTCCTCCATCACAATAGATAATAAGTTCAAAATGATTTCTATCAACTTTATTAGCTTCAACTTTATAAACCTTACGCACCCTAACCAAATCAGCCCTTCTATGTAAAACTCTCTTTGGAGTTCTTTGATAAATTTCTCTATTCTTTAACTCCTCTTCTAACTTCTTTAGCTCTTCTTCACTAACCTCATCTTCACAATAAACCAAGGCTCTATATGTCTTCTTATGAGGGACATTTTTTATAATAACCTTGTCCTTCCTTCTGCAGAACTCTAAGTTTAAAACTTCAACCCTTCCATCCTTGTTAATCTCTTCTTCCAATTTTTTAAGGTTAATATTTCTTATCCTTGGCTCTTTAATTTCAATGACAAAAGGCCTTCCATTCCCAAGCATTCTTACATCAATATCTTCCCTTCCCGCACCATGGAATCTATAGTCTTTCCCTTTGGTAGCTTTAAGTATGGGCTCTCCAATAATCTCTTCAACTGAAACCAAATACTTTTTTCCTGTAAAGTTACAATAAACACAACCCTTTCCCTTACAGAAGCCACAGAGCCATCTTGTTTGAGGAATGCCTCTAACCAACTTTCTATATCTTCCCTTTATAAAGAGAGGGTTTACTTGAAGCCATATTTCCTCTGTGTAAGGGTTTATATGTATAACAATATCAGGATTCTCCTTATCTGGCTTTTTATTTATGGTTCTTGCTAAGAGTTTTCCAAACTCTCTACCAAACTCCTGCTTTATACTCTCCATATACTCAGTTTTAATTTCCTCTTCAAACTCCTTAATCTCCTCAGGAATATGCGTTCCAATTAAAAAGGTGTTAAATTCATAATCTTTAACCTTCTCTAAAACTTCCTCTAAGAGCTTGTCCATCCTATTAAAAATTCCTTTACACCAAGGACATTCTTTAACTTCTTCATCTACTCCTCTTATTTCTTTAACTCCACTTCTACTTAGAGCTTTTAACATCTCTTCATCTTTATTTATCTCAGCCTCAATAGCCTTAGCTATCTTTAAAGATTTTCCCCTAACTAAGTTGGTGGTGTTAAGAACCTTACCATATAGCCTACCAAAGCATCTATCACAGAGAGGATACTTTTTTAAAATTTCATAGTTTATCATGGCCTAAGCCCTCTTCTTAACTAAATACTCCATTAATCCCCCAGCTTCTAAGATCTCCATCATAAACTCAGGAAGTTTAGTTCCTTGGTAAGTTTCTCCCTTAGTTAAGTTCTTTATCTCTCCAGTTTTTAGATTAACCTCTAAAATGTCTCCTTCATCAACCTTCTTAGAGATGTCCTTACACTCAATTAAAGGAAGTCCAATATTTATAGCATTCCTATAAAAGATTCTTGCAAAGCTTTCAGCTATCACTGCAGAGATACCAAGGGCTTTTAAGCCTATAGGAGCATGCTCCCTTGAAGAGCCACAGCCAAAGTTTTTACCAGCCACTATAATGTCTCCCTTCTTAGCCTTCTTAGGGAACTCTTCATCTATCCCTGTCATAGCATACTTTGCCAACTCTTCAGGCTCAGTATATATCAAATATCTTGCTGGTAAAATAGCATCAGTATCTACATTATCTCCAAACTTCCAAACTCTTCCTTTAATATTCAAAATAACCACCTCAAAAAATAGTTAAAAGGGGTTTACTTAAAGACTCTTGTTATCTTGTATTGTCCAACAGCCTCTATATATTCAACCTCAACCCCTGGCTCTAATCCTTCAATTCCCTCAGGGATTGGTAACTCTAAGGTTTCATAAGTTTGTAAGTCCATAATTTGAACTGTATCTCCAACAACAGCTAAAACTTGAGCCTTTCTCCTATCAATGATTGGAACCTCAACCTTGGAAGATGTTGGAGCAACAAATTCTTTTTTAACCTTATCAAAGATCCCTATTCCTACAACTCTTGCCTTAGCCCCTCCATGTTTTCCAGGCTTTGAGACACTGATATCTACAATCTCACAAGGAACTCCATCTATCATAACATACTGTCCAACTTTTAAAGAACCAACATTCACCTGTTTAGTTCCTGGCATAACTTTCACCTCAAAAAGTTTTTTCTTTAAAGTGGTAGGAAGTCTATTACTTTAAAGAGTTATTTAAAATTTTAGTAAAACTTAGATTCTATAGAATTTCTTAGCATTTTTATATAAACTTTCTTCTATCTTTCTCTTCTCAAGATTCATTCTCTTCATTTCTAACTTAGCCTTAGGTAAGGCATAGATATCAGATTTTAAGCTTCCCAAGTCACTACTAAGGATAAATTTTTTATCATAATCTCTAACAATTTCACAAGCCTCCTTTACACTTAACTTAAAAGCTGGCTGTATGGATAAGCCAACATAAACATCTCTATCAATTAAGTCTATAGTTTCCCTATTTATGTGATCAATTAAAACTAAGCTCTCATCAATCCTAACCTCATTTAGAATATCTAAAATCCTTAAGAGAGCTTCTTTTTTGTTCTTCTCTGGAGTGTGTATAACTATTGGCTTCTCATACTCCTTAGCCAAAATTAGCTGTTCCTTTAACAACTCTTCCTCTCCTTTTAAATAGTGAAGCCCAGTTTCTCCTATACAGACTATTTTATCAATATATTCAGGAATTTTTTTAATTAGGATTTTCCAATCTTTAGGATAGCCCATAGGATGAATCCCAATTCCTGGCAAAACATTAACTCCAGCCATCTCCCCCCTCTTAACCTCAAAATTTACTATCCTATCCCAATGGTCTAAATAAACCTCTGGGGAGATCATTTTATAAGGATCATGTGCTAAAGTAACTATATACTCAATCCCAGCTATGGCCATCTTTTCAATGTCTTCATAGCTTCTAACATCTAAGTGGGTGTGTGCATCTATCATTCTCTCACTTCTTAATTTGTTAGCCCCTGTATAGGAGCTGGAATTCTTCCACCTCTTTTTATAAATTTCTCTGAGGAATATTTATTAACCTTCATAACTACAGCCTTTCCTAACAAGCCTCCATAATCTACTTCATCCCCTTCCTTAGCTCCAGGGATTGGGATAATTCTAACTGCTGTAGTCTTGTTATTTATAACTCCTATAGCCATCTCATCAGCTATGATTGCTGATATTGTAGTAGCTGGAGTATCTCCTGGAATGGCTACCATATCAATACCAACAGAACAGACAGAAGTCATAGCCTCTAACTTGTCTAAGCTTAAAGCTCCGGCTCTTACAGCTTCAACCATTCCACTATCTTCACTCACAGGAATGAAGGCTCCACTCAACCCTCCAACATAGGAAGAGGCCATAGCCCCTCCTTTTTTAACAGCATCATTTAACAAGGCTAAGGCTGCAGTAGAGCCATGTGTTCCACATCTCTCCAAACCCATAGCTTCTAAGATGTTGGCTACACTATCTCCCTTAGCAGGAGTTGGAGCAAGGGATAAATCAACTATCCCAAACTTAACTCCAAGTTTTTTAGACACTTCTCTACCTATAAGCTCTCCAACCCTTGTTATCTTAAAAGCTGTCTTCTTTATCTGATCAGCTAAGGTTCCTAAGTCAGCATCTCCTAACTTCTCTATAACTGATCTAACAACCCCTGGCCCAGAGATTCCAACATTTATAGCTTTATCCCCCTCTCCAACCCCATGAAAGGCTCCAGCCATGAAGGGATTGTCTTCAGGAGCATTTGCAAAGACAACAAGTTTAGCACATCCTATAGCTTTCTCTGTCCTCTCAGCAGTTTCTTTAATAATCTCTCCCATCCTCTTAACAGCATCCATATTTATGCCAGTCTTTGTAGAGGCTACATTAACAGAAGAGCAAACCCTCTCTGTCTTCTCCATCATATAAGGGATAGAGTTAATTAGGGCTTCATCTTCTTTAGTAGAATCCTTATGAACTAAGGCTGAGTAGCCACCAATAAAGTCAACCTTGACATCCTTAGCCACTTTATCTAAAATTTTCCCTATTTCAACACAGGCCTTTATTTTCTCATCTTCCTCTAAACCTCTCAAAGCTCCACCAATGATTAAAGAGATTGGGGTTACAGCTATCCTTTTATTAACTATTGGAACCCCATACTTCTCAGAAACTTCTTCAGCAACATCAACAAGGTTCTTAGCAGAGGAGTAAATTTTATTGTATATATTTTCTTTCAACCTCTCTAAATCATCTGAGACACAGTCCTTAAGATTTATCCCTAAGGTTACTGTTCTTATGTCTAAGTTTTCCATTTTAATCATTTTTATAGTCTCAACTATCTCCTCTGGCCTAAACATGGTTTCTCACTTTATCACAACTTTTCCATCAACAACATCTATTTTAACCAATGTCTTTATCTTATAGCCTGTTTTTTTCTCAACTATCTCCCTTCCCTTCCCTCTCTCAATGACACAAACAATATCCTTAATTTCAGCTCCAGCCCTCTTTAAAGCTTCAATAATAGCTATCATTGTTCCTCCTGTTGAGATGACATCATCAACTATAACCACTTTGTCCCCTTCTTTAATCCCATTCACATAAAGCTGTCCCTTACTGTACCCAGTTTTTTGAAAAACTGGAATCTCTCCCTCTAAGCCATAGCTTCTCTTTCTAATAATAACAAAAGGGATATCTGTGTATAAGGAGAGGGTTGTAGCTAAATGAATTCCCATAGCTTCGGCTGTAACTATCTTGTCAACCTCACTAAAATCAACAATTTTTAGTATTCTACAAGCTACTTCCCTTAAAAGAGAGGGCTCAACTAAAGGAATTCCATCAGTTATAGGATGGACAAAATAGTTATATTCTCCTCTCTTAATTACAGGACACTTTTTTAAGCTCTCCTCTAACTTCAATGTTCCACCTCATTCTATAATAGTTCCAATCCTTTCTCCTTTTACAGCCTTTAATATATTTTCAGGCTCTCCCTTAACAACAATAGCCTTTAACTTAGCTCTCTCTATGATCTTAGCAGCTAAGAGATCAACCACTGAAGAAGAACCAGCCTCTAAGGATTGAGTATTAATTATATTTATTAATTCCTCTATCTTAATCCTGTCATATTTCTTAGCATCTTTATACTTTTTAGGGTCTTTATCATAGATTCCATCAACATTTGTAGCTATGATAAGGAGGTTAGCATCTATATACTCAGCAAGCCCAGCTGAAACAGCATCAGTTGTATGACCAGGATGAGTTCCTCCCATAACTGGAATCTTATTCATACTTAAAATTTCCTCAGCCTCTTCAAAGCTCTTAGGAACTTTCTTTATACTCAACTCTTTTAGAGCAGAGATTAAGAGCATGGCATTCATCCTTGTAGCCATAATGCCAAGCATGTCACAATAACCATTATTTGAGCCAAGCTCTCTTGCTATCTCTATGTATTCTCTTGCTACTTTTCCACCACCAACAACAATAGCTAAGTTATGCCCCATCTCATAAATCTCTTTAAAAGCTTCAGCATACTTCAAAATCCTCTCCTTATCTATCCCTTCCCTTGGAGCTATCATGGAGCCTCCAAGATCTATAACTATCTTCATCCTATAACCCTCCTAAGCCAATCTATGTCATTTTTATGAAGCTCTCTAATGTCAGTTAAGTTATACTTTAGCATAGCCAATCTACTAAATCCAATTCCCCAAGCTAAGACAGGCTTCTCTATTCCCAAAGGCTCTAAAACTTCTGGTCTGAAGATTCCAGCCCCTAAGATCTCTAACCATCCTTTTCCTTCCACATAGATCTCAGCTTCTAAGGATGGCTCTGTGAATGGGAAGTATGCAGGCCTAAATCTAACCTTATCAAAGCCTAACCTATTTAAAAACTCTTTCAATATTCCAATTAGGTTATCAAAATTAACATTGTCTCCCATTAATATACCTTCACATTGATAAAACTCTGGCAAATGTTTGTAGTCAATGGCTTCATTTCTAAACACTCTATCAATACAGAAAACTTTATGATTCTTCTTTTTCTCCTCTTCACTTAAAGAGGCAAGATATCTTATAGATGATGCTGTTGTATGAGTTCTTAATATCAACCTTCTACTAACTTTTTCATCAAACTGTCTCCAACATCTTAAATGTACTTCCCTAACCTTCTCAACTAACTCTTTAGGAATTTCTCCCTCAGTAGGATACTTTAAAAAGAAAGTGTCTTGCATCTCCCTTGCTGGATGATCCTGAGGTTCAAAGAGCATATCAAAGTTCCAGAACTCTGTTTCCACTATAGGGCTTTTAACCTCTTTAAAGCCCATTCCTAAGAGTATCTCCTTAACCTCTCTTATAATTCTTGTGAGTGGATGAACCTTAGCTGGGAAAATAGGCTTTGTAGGAACTTTAACATCATAAGGTCTGATATAAGCCTTTTTCCACTTCTTACTTATAATAATATCTCTTGTTAGTTGAGAAATCTCTTCTTCTATCTCTATTGGCTTCTCTAAAAGTTTCTTTCCTTCCTCAGTGAGTTTAATATTTACTTCTTTCTCCTCCTCTATTTCAATATAGCCTCTCTTTTTTAGGATATTTAATAAGTTTTTATCAACTTCCTCAACAGTTTTCCCATCTATTTCATTTAAAGCTCTCTCTTCCTCATCTTCATAGTCTAAGTTTTCAAAGATTATTTTCCCCTTCTCAATCTTAGCTATCCCTTTCCTCTTTATTGCTCCAAGGGCAGCATTGATCTCTTCCTTATTCAGTATATTTTTTAGTTCCTTAATCTCTATCTCCTTCAAGTTCCTCTCTTTTAAGTACTTAGCTATCTTTCTCTCAGGGAAGTCTTCTTTCTTTATAACTCTAACTCTCTCTCTTTTCTTCTCATCAATTTCAATTAAACCCTTTCCCTTAAGCCAGAGAGAAACTCTTAAAATTTTCTCTCTTGGGAGATACTTCTCCAACTCCTCCAACTTAAAACTATCCTTTCCAGTCTCTTGAAATATCTTCAATAACCTCTTTTCATCTATGTGTAACATCTTATCCCCTCTTTAACTAACTTAACTCCAAGGTTTAATAACTCTTTAGCCCTCTCCAAGGTTTTAGCTTCAACCCTAACCCTTATATATGACTCAGTTCCTGAAGGCCTTATTAGTAACCAGCCATCTTCAAGGCTTATCCTAACTCCATCTATGGTTTCAGCTTCTCCAACCTTCTCTTTTATGTAGTTAATAACTTTCTCTTTTAAGTGATCCTCAACCTTAACCTTTTCCCTTAAATTTATATACTCAGGAATCTCATCCAAGAGTTTGTAAAGCTCTTTATTATAATACTCTAAAACCTCTAAAATTCTTATCCCTGTTAATATCCCATCTGGAGTTTTATGTAATTCATGTATCCATGTTCCACTTGGCTCTCCACCAAATTTTATTTTCCTCTTCCTCATCTCCTCAGAGACATAGACATCTCCTACTTTAGTTCTAACAACCTTTATATCATCAATCTCTTCTATGGCCATTGAACAATCTACTGTAGTTACAACCTCTTTAATTCCCTTAACCTCAGAGAGATATTTAACATACAAAATAAGGAGTTTGTCAAAATATACCCTTCCCTTTTCATCTATAACTATGGCTCTATCAGCATCTCCATCATGAGCTATAGCTATGGTTTTTAAGCACTTAGCCATCTCACAAGTATCTCTTAAATTTTCCTTATCAGGCTCTGGAAGTCTTCCCAAGAATCTACCATCAGGATGGCTATTTATTGAAATAACTTTATAGTTAAAGTCTCCTATCAAACTTGGAGAGATAACAGAAGCTGATCCATTGGCACAATCTACCAAAATTTTCTTTCCCTTACCATCAAGCTCAACATTGTCTAAAATAAAATCTCTATATCTTTTTAAAGCTAATTTATCTTCATAGACCTCTCCAATATCTTCCCAATCAACTTTTTTAAATTTTCCTTCTTTAATTTCTCTCTCTATCTCTTCCTCTTCTTCTTTACTAAGTGAAAGCCCTTCCCTATTAAAAATCTTTATTCCATTGTACTCTGGTGGGTTATGAGAGGCTGTTATCATCACTCCTAAATTGTAATATTTACAGTTATAGCCTAAAACAGGAGTTGGGCATAGATTTATCTTATAAGCATTTCCTCCCCCCTCTAAGATTCCAGATATTAAAGAGCTTTCCAACAATGGAGAACTTTTTCTTGTATCTCTGCCAATAACAATATCTTTATATTTTGCTATGGCCAATCCTACTTTATAAGCTAACTCTGGAGGAAAGTTTTTTATCCTTATTCCAGATGTTCCAAAGAGTTTCAAATTCTCACCTCAATAAAGTTAGAAGGTGAAACACCTTGATCTGGATAGATCTAACCAATAATCCACATGTTCATTTTTTTTCTCAGATCATAAATTTTTATAGAGATATAGCTTTTGTAACCTTTAGAGAGATAAATAACATTAGAGATATTATAAAACTCTATGGTTTTAAAGCCAAATGTGTGGGAAAGCATTCAACTGACTTACTTGGGAAGCTTCTTAACTCCTCTAAGAGGATCTATTTATTAACAAAGCTAATAAGGAATTTAAATTTAAAGGTAGCTGTGGCTAAACACTCTGTTGAGCTCCCAAGGGTGGCATTTGGCTTAAACATTCCAACTATTTTTATTGTTGATAATGAACAGGCTGAGGCCCAGAATAGGCTAACAATCCCATTAGTTAATATTTTAATAAAGCCCATAGCTACAGACTTGGAGAAGTTTAAAAATTTTTGTGAAGTTATAGAGTTTGATGGAGTTTGTGAAGTTGCTAATGTAAATGCAAGGTTAAAAATAGGCTTAGATGAGAATGTAAAGAAATATTTAGATGATGAAAAATATAATATTGTCCTAAGACCCTGTCCAAACTCTTCCTACTGTAATGGGCATAAAGATATTCTCCCTAAGATTGTAGAAGAGCTAAATAAAAGGTTGGATTGTCACTTTATAGCATTTCCAAGAAGTAAGAAGCAAGAGCTTATTTATAAAAAGATAGCTACAGTTCCAGAGCCTTTAGATAGCATCTCTCTCCTATATGAATGTGACTTTATGATAGGTGCAGGAGGAACAATGAATAGAGAAGCTGGAGTCTTAGGAACTCCTGTAGTTTCCTGTTATCCTCAAGAGTTATTAGGAGTAGATAAGTATCTCATTGAAAAGGGAAGATTATATTATTCAACCAATATTAAAGAGATTGTTAGCTATGTTGAAGATAATATTGGAAAAAAGTTAGGGTTGGCTAAGTTTGAAGACCCTACTCATATAATAAAAGAGAAAATATTGGATTATTTATACTGACAAAAATCTAAAGATTTCTGTTGCCCAGAGGTTGTCGAAAAATATGAAATATAACTAAGGAGGTAATAAAATGTATGAGTGGGAAAAAATGTAAAAAGAAAAAGCGCTCATGTTCATTTAGGGTTACTTATATAAGTAGTAATCTCATATATAGCAATTATGAGCGTCGGAATATATAATTTATTCATTCCAAAAGATGAAGAATGTATTGAAGTTATAAGAAGGATCCGATGGAGTAGTGGATACGGGTCATGTACCAAATTTTGATATCATGTCTTTATTATAAAAATATACCAATAAATCGATAATAATATTATGCATTTCCATAGACTTAGAATATCGAATACCTCTTCTAACTAATCTTGCACATGAATTTCTAAATGTTAAGAAGGTTCTTTCTACCCGTCTTGTATATTCCTTACCAATTTTATGTCTTTCGTTAGGAAGTATGTTGTAAGCTTTCCATTTATCGGTATAGAATGTACATTTATCCAATACTTTCTTAGGAATTTCTTTAAGAAGTTTTTTAAGCGATTTGTCTGATCTATCGCCAGTTTTATGCGCTATGATTAGTCCAGTATTTTTATCGACTGCTATCCATATCCACACTTTATTATCCTTAGATCTAACGAAAGAATGCATTTCATCTATTTCTAAATGAATTTGGTTCATATTAAGTTTAATTTTCCTGTTCGCATTGTTTAGTTTTTTTAAAATCTTTAATCCACCTAAGTATTGTAGTTGTACTTAGTTTAAATACTCTACCGGCTTGTCTAATCCCTAAACCCTCAAAAACTACACTTCTAACAACTTTTTCTTTAAAACTATCGGAATATCTAGGAGCTTTAGATTCTTCAACAAATCGTCTCTTACATTTTTTACACAAATACATCTGCCTAACTCCGTATTTCTCTGACTTGTGCTTTCCTGCCTTAACGACTTTATCCGAATTACAATATTTACACCTGATCATAAGAAAAATATATCATAAATGATATATATCAATTGCGCGTACATGACCGTGGATACGTTTGTCCATATTGTGGATCAAAAGATGTTATTTTGAAAGGTAGAGGAAGAAATAGATCACACATTCAAGGATATAGATGTAGCTTGTGTAAAAGACATTTCAACGATTTAACAGGTACGATATTTGCCAAAAAACGAATGTCATTGGGAGGAATGTTTTATATAATCAAAAATTTAAAAAATTCTTTAATTAATTAAATATCCAAGGAATTAGGGGAGGTTATAGAACAATTCATTCGTTTGTAAAAGAGGTTATGAAACAGTCTAAAAAAAGACAACCTTTTAAAAAATTACTGGAAAAACATTAGAAATAGATGAATTTTATGTTAATACTGGAGATAAAGGCACTAAAAAAGAAAATAGTCGAAAGAGAGGTCTAAAAAGAAAGGGTAGAGGAATTTATTAACATGAAAGACCTCCAATAATTACTCTATACGACCTAGCGAATAAAAAAGTGTTTACTTCTGTTGAAACGAATCTAAGCAAAATTAAAATTAGGAAGATAATTAACGAAGTTAATAATTGTGATAGTTTAATTATTAATACAGACGAATACACTATTTACAAAGATTTAGAGTCACATTCAAAGACATTTAAATACTTAATAGTTAATCATACATCAAAAGAATACTCTAACGGCATACCTCATGTCAATAATTGCGAATGTTTCCATTCAATAATTAAACCCCATTAAGAAAACACTGGGGTATTAGTCGAAGAAATCTCTATTTTATTCGGCGGTTTAGAAACTAAAAATAGGCTAAATAGAAATGAAAAATCGTTAGATATGAGAATGAAATGTGTCTATGTAAATCGATAGTTCACAACATACAAACTTTAATGAGAGTAATATCAAGTAATAAATCAACAATAACCAATTTTTAATTTTTAGACAACCCTTAATAACCCATAACTAAGATCTTGCTTATAAATTTGAAGTATGTCTATATATAGATCTTATAACTTTAGTTATTAGAAATTCTAAATAATAATACATAAATATTATTTTTCACTGTAAGATTTTTAATATAACTTATTAAAAAAATTATAAAGGGATATTCATGAGAAAATATCTGACTATTTTATTTGTATTAGCTCTAATTTCTGTAATATTAGTTTGTGGATGTGTTGGCAAGCAAAAATCAGAAGAAACTGGAGAAAAAGTAGTGACAGTCTATGCTGCCTACGGTGGAATGGATTTAATAGCAAAAGAGTTTGAAAAAGATACTGGCATAAAGGTAGAATATATCTCTATGTCTTCTGGAGAAGTTTTATCTCGTCTAGAAGCAGAAAAGAACAATCCGTCAGCTGACGTTTGGTTTGGTGGAGGGATTGATGCTTTCATAAAAGCTAAAGAGGAAGGTTTATTAATGCCTTACAAATCCCCAAATGTGAAATATATTGACAAGAGGTTCGTTGATAAGGATTATTATTGGACAGGCGTCTCGTTAGTTACAATTGGTATAATGGAAAATGAAGAATTGGTTAAAAAGAAAGGACTTCCAGAGCCAAAAACATGGGACGATTTGATAAAGCCAGAATATAAAGGCGAAATTATTGCATCAAATCCAACGATCTCTGGAACTGCATACTTCACAATCTGTGGGATATTGCAAATGAAGGGTGAAAAAGAAGGTTGGAAATACTTAGAAAAATTGTATGAAAATGTCCCATTCTTAACAAAGAGAGGTTCAGGGCCTGCTAAAATGGTCATTTCTGGAGAATATGCATTTGGTATCTGTCCAGATCCGCACATAGCTCCAATGAAAAATAAAGATCTTCCTATTAAGGCCATATACTTAAACAAAGTAATTTGGTGGCCTGCACCCGTAGCTATCATAAAAAACTGTAAGCATCTGGAGAATGCAAAGATATTTGTTGACTGGGTATTATCTAAGAGAGGACAGGAAGTTTTAATGAAAGCATGCCCGAGAGTTCCTGTGAGGGGCGATATAGAACCTATTAAAGGAGTGCCAAACCCGGAAGATTTAGACTTTATTGATATGGACTTTCTCTACTGGAGTAAAAAGAGAGATGAAATATTAAGAAAGTGGGAAGAGATGTATCAACATCTTAAAACAGAATAAATCAAATTTAGTTTTCTCTTATTATCCTTATTTTTTAAAAGTATATTTTTAAGGTGAAATTTTGAGAGGTAATAAGAATATTGTTAGATTTTTACCTCACATATTTGCATTTATTTTTTTGGCAATATTTGTCGCATATCCAATATTGATGGTGTTTATTCAATCTTTTTATGAAAATGGTGTTTTCACATTAAAATATTATTATGAAGTTATTAGTAATGTTTACTATCTGGACAGTTTAAAAAATAGTTTAATGGTTGCATGTTTATCAACTATAATATCCCTGCTTATGGGATTATTATTTTCAATCCTTATCTTTAAAGCAGATATTAAAGGAAAACTCTTTTTTAAAATTGCGGTTTTTTTGCCAATAATTACTCCAGGATTTGTGGTATCTTTATCATATGTATTTTTGTTTGGAAGGAATGGGATTATAACAAATGGTCTTTTGGGATTAGAACCAAATATTTATTCTTGGAAGAGTGTCGTTATTATGCAGTCAATTGACTATACCACAACAGCATTTTTAATTATATCGGCTGTTTTATTGAGTATTGACAGTAGTTTAGAAGATGCCGCAAGAAATTTAGGTGCAAATGAACTTAGAGTATTTAAAGACGTTACTTTACCCTTACTTTTACCTGGCATACTAAGTGCTGGACTTTTAATATTTATGGAATCTATGGCTGACTTTGTAACACCAATTATTGTTGGTGGAAACTTTAATACACTTGCTACCGCTGCTTATTTTGAGATAATTGGTAACTACAACACAGTTATGGCCTCAACACTAAGTGTAGTATTATTAATTCCCTCATTAATTTTGTTTATAGTATATAACAAATTTTACAAGGGTTACAGTCAGAAGTTTTTAAAAGTAAGGCCATATTCTCTAAAAAAATGGCATAAAATTTTATTATCTTTACCTGCAGTTATATTTTCAATTGTTGTGTATTTATTATTTTTTTCCGTATTTTTGGCGGGATTTACTAAGGGCTTTGGATATAACTATGTATTTACTTTGGATCACTTTATAGAGGCATTAAAAAAAGGAAGTTTAGCAATAAAAAATACTATAATATTTTCTATATCATCAAGTGTCTTAGTTGGATTATTAGGCATGGTTTTAGCTTACCTAGTTGTAAGGGATAAATTTTTTGGACGTAGAATTTTAGATTTTCTCTCAGTTCTACCGTTTGCAATTCCTGGCACATTTATGGGTATTGGGTACCTATTAGCATTTAATAGACCTCCATTACTACTAACAGGGACATCTTTAATTATTGTCTTAAACTGTGTTGTTAGAAAACTACCTTTTTCTTTCAAAATAGGATGCGCTACACTTTCCCAAATCGACAAATCTATTGAAGAAGCTTCTTTAAATTTGGGGGCGAATAAAGTAAAAACATTTTTTAGAGTGATATTGCCATTACTAAAACCTGCAATAATTTTTAGCATGATATATACATTTATTGCAACGGTAAAAACACTGGGCTCAATAATCTTTCTTATAACTCCAAATACGAAAGTTTTATCGGCGATGGTGTTTGAAAGTACGATAAACTATGAATTTGGAGTTGCGGCGTGCTATGCAATAATAATGACTATACTTTCCGCAATAGGAACGCTTTTAATTTGGAAGTTAAATGGTGACAAAACATGGTTTTAAAACTCATCAATATTTCAAAATCTTATGGTGATAGGGCTGTAATAAAAAATATTAGCTTAGAATGTGAAAGAGAGTTGATTTCTCTTTTAGGTCCAAGTGGTTGTGGAAAAACAACTTTATTAAGGATTATAGCAGGTTTTGAAACTCTAAATAATGGTAGAATTATTTTGAATGAAGACGATATAACAAACCTTCCTCCTCATAAAAGAAATGTTGGAATGGTCTTTCAGAATTATGCATTATTTCCACATTTAAATGTCTTTGAAAATATTGCTTATGGGTTAAAGGTTAGAGGACTAAAACCAAATGAGATAAAAGAAAAAGTTAAAAATGTTTTAAGTTTAGTAAATTTAGAGGGTTTTGAGAATTATATGATTTATGAACTTAGTGGGGGAATGCAACAGAGGGTAGCCGTGGCAAGAGCACTGGTTATAGAGCCGGAAGTTCTCCTTTTAGATGAACCACTCAGTAATTTAGATGCAAAATTAAGAGTAAAAATGAGAAAAGAGTTAAAAAAACTCCAAAGAACATTAGGTATAACAACAATATATGTGACTCATGATCAAGAGGAAGCTATGGCGATCTCTGATAGGGTAGCTATTATGAATAACGGCATGATTGAGCAAGTTGATACTCCCCAAAATATATATAAATTTCCAAAGACTCCATTTGTTGCAAATTTTATAGGAAGTATAAATGAACTTTCAAAAGTTATTCTTGATAGTATGGGTATAGAATATAATAAAAAGTACTTCTACTTTATTAGACCTGAACATGTAACTATAGGGAAGGGTAATTTTGTTGGTAAAATAGAAGATGTTGAGTATCTAGGCAATTTAGTTAGATATACAATAAATTTTAAAGATATTAAGTTAATTTCTGAAGTTCATGGTCCAAAAATAGTTTTTAAAGAAAACAAAAAAGTTTCATTTGAAATTAAAAAAGATCATATTCTAAAAATTCCAAAAGAAATCTCAAGAAATTAACATATTTTAATCTTTTTTGTTATCTAATGTCTAAAGGGTAAATATTGAATTCATTAGATTTAAAGAAATAGTATCAAAACTGCATAGAATGTTTAAGCTACTAAAGAGAAAATATTGGATTATTTACAGTAAGTATTTTCCAATAATCTTTTTTGGCTTCTTCTTATCATTCCCTCAAGAACCCTCTTTCCTCCAAGCTTTTCTATCTCTTTAACCAACTCTTGAGTGGCAACAACATAGGTTTCTTTAACTTCAGCCTCTTCTATATCTCTTAAACTCTCTTCACTTAATTGAGAGAGTAAGTCTAAAGCTAACTCTAAATCTTTCTGCTTATCAACCAATAGCATAGATTTTGCAGCTCTTATAACTAACTCAGGATTTAAAGCCTTAGCCATCCCTTCAACTCCAGAACTCTCTACAAGAGAGGCTACTGTATATAAAGAATTTATAATTTGCTTTTCAATCAGGTCCTTATGAGCCTTTATATATCTTGTACCTAAGTAGTAGAAGCATAATATTCCAGATAAGGCTAAGGCTGTTACTAAAACTCCCATGTCTGCTACAGCTGAAACCAATTCAGCTGGGACAACATAAGGCTTTTTATTTATACTTTTACACAGCTCAACCAGTTTATTTATTTGCTCATCAGTAGCTAACTTCTTTTTAGTTAAGGTTTCTCCAGCTATTACATAGTGCTGATTCAACTCTGTCCCTGGAACAGAGGCTGGATGAAAGGATGATACTCCAAGATCCTTTCTTTTTAATCTTAAGATTGGCTCTAACTCATAATACAGAAGGAGAGGGTTTACTGTACAGGTTGTACAAATAACAGAATTCTCTGGAAGCTTTTCTATAACATTCTTTATAATGTCACAAGACTTCCCAAAAGGTGTAAAGAAGATATGAATCTCACCATGCCTTGCAGCTTCTAAATCATTATCAGTAACTTTAACATTGGCACTTTCTACTTTTTCCCACTGCTCTTCACTTAACTTATTTTTGTTGGGCTCTGCTAAGATAACATCATATCCAGCCTTAGCCATCTCTATAGCCATTGCTGCTCCTCCATAGAGAAGGTTTCCTCCAAACCTCTCATGAATTTTAAGCCTCTCTAAATACAGCTTCTGATTTCCAGCTCCATATATAGATATCTTCAAATCTTTCACCTTTTTATTAATTTTAAGCTAAGATTATAAAAGTTAAAGAGCTCTTATTTAATTTAACTTAAAGAGTGAGAGGTGAGTATTAGAGATGTTCATAGACTTTTCTAAGTTTATGCTGTCTAAAGATTATGAAAGTTCTAACATAGCTATAGTTTCAATTCCCTATGATGAAACCTCTTCCTTTAAGCCAGGGTCAAGGGAAGGGGGGTTAAGTATAAGAAGAGTTTCTTGGGGATTGGAAAGTTATAGCCCAGAATTGGAGAGAGATTTAAATGATATAAATTTTTGTGATCTGGGGGATCTTGACTTATATGGCTCTCAGGAAGAGAAATTTAAGATGATAAAAGAGGCTGTAAAAAGTATCTTAAGTGATGGGAAAAAGGTTATTTCTTTAGGTGGAGAGCACTCTATAACCTATCCTATAGTAGAGGCTTATAAAGAATTTTATAAAGACTTGGTTGTTATTCAATTTGATGCTCACTGTGATCTAAGAGATGAGTACTTAGGAAATCCCTTATCTCATGCCTGTGTCATGAGGAGAATTTATGAGATCAATAAAGAGATAATGCAATTTGGCATAAGGAGTGGAGATAAAGAGGAGTGGATCTTTGCCAAAAAACATAATATTTATCTAAAAAGAAGACTTTTGAGTGAAGAAGATATTAAATATATAAAAGAACTAAATAAACCAATCTATTTAACTATAGATATAGATGTCCTTGATCCAGCCTATGCACCTGGAACTGGAACTCCAGAGCCTTGTGGCTTTTCAAGTAGAGAGCTTTTTAACTCTCTTTACATGTTAAAAGAGGTTAGTGATAAAATAGTTGGATTTGATGTTGTTGAAGTTTCTCCTCCCAATGATGTAAATGACATAACCTCAATAACTGCTGCTAAGATTGTGAGAGAACTCTTATTAATGATTGGGATTGAGTGATGAAAATGAAAGTCCTAAAGATGTCTGAAAATCTCTACTATATTAAGTATTTAGATAAAGTTTATAAGGTTGAGATTAAGAAAAATAAAGTTTTCTTAAAGAAGAAGGTTAATGATGAGTATCAGAAAATAGAGGAGTTTGAAGATTGTGATATTGAGAAAGTAAAGGAGTTTATAGCTTTTATAGAAGACTTTTCCTTCAACCATGAAAAGCCAAAGATTCATGAGGCTTTACATCTAACTGATAAGGAAGCTGATGAGGTTCTATTAGCTGTTAGAGATGCTTACAATACTAATGTTCCATCTAAGGCTATTGAATATCTATATAGAAAGTTTAAAGAGGACACTAAAAAACTTCTTTTCTCCCTATTTTTATTAGGCTCATGGTTTGAAGAGGCTAAGGCTTATGAAGCCTTAAAGAGGATTGATGAAATCTCAAATGCCTATATAAAATCTACATATATACACAAGGTTAAAGAACTCATGGAGAAGGAAAAGAAGTGTGATGATGTGTTATATAGGTGATAGATTTGTTCATGAGGGAGATTGAGTTAAGGGGTCATATTATAGATAGCTTAATCCTTCCTAAGGTTCTTGATAAAATTTTAGATATGGGTGGAGATTATAAAATTTTAAAGTTTGAAATTGGGAAGAAAAAGACTGATCCAAGTTATGCTAAGATATTGGTTATTGGAAAGGATGAGAAGCATGTTGATGAAATTCTAATGGAGCTTAGAGACTTAGGAGCAGAGATTCCAGAAATAGAGGAGGTTGAGCTAAAACCAGCTGAGAGAGATAGGGTTTTACCAGAAGGGTTTTACTCAACAACCAACCATAAGACATTTATTAGATTTAGAGGGGAGTGGATAGAGGTTGAAAATCAAAAGATGGATGGGGTTATTGTAGTCTACCCTGAAGAGATGAGAGCTGAAGTAAAAACTATAAGGCAAGTAAAAAAAGGAGACTTAATAGTTGTTGGCCATAAAGGGGTTAGAGTAATTCCTCCAGAGAAGCCAAGGGAGCAGGGAGTTTTTGAGTTTATGAAGTCTGATGCTTCCTCAGAAAAGCCTAAAAAAACTATTATTAGACAGATAGCTGAAGAGATGTATAAAATTAGAGAGAAATTTAGAAAAACTGGAGAGGGAGGAATTGTAGTTGTTGCTGGTCCAGCTGTTGTTCATACAGGGGCAAGGGATGCATTGGCAAAGCTAATAAAAATGGGTTATGTTCAAGTTCTCTTCTCTGGGAATGCTTTAGCTACCCATGATATTGAACTCTCCTTATATGGAACATCCTTAGGAGTTAATATAAAAACTGGAAAGCCCGTTCCTGGAGGGCATAGCCATCATCTAAGGGCTATAAATACTATAATGAGAGAAGGAAGTATAAAAAATGCTGTTGAAAGAGGAGTTTTAAAAGAGGGAATTATGTATGAGTGCATAAAGAACAATATTCCCTATGTATTAGCTGGGAGTATTAGAGATGATGGGCCCCTGCCAGATGTTATAACTGATGTGGTTGAAGCTCAGGAGAAGATGAGAGAGCTTTTAAAAGGTAGGGATATGGTTTTAATGCTCTCCACTATGTTACACTCCATAGCTACTGGAAATTTACTTCCTTCATGGGTTAAAACTGTCTGTGTAGATATAAACCAATCTGTTGTAACCAAGCTGATGGATAGAGGAACTTCTCAAGCTATTGGTGTGGTTACAGATGTTGGAACATTCCTTCTTTTATTAGTTGAAGAGCTGGAGAGGTTAGAAAATGAGAGAAAAGAGCTTAATAAAGAAGGGGATAGAGACAATAACCTTACTGTCAAGGAGAAAAGTAACTGAGGAGAGAAGAAGTTACAATGAGGCAAGAGCTGGGACTATTAACACTGAAGAGTTTAAGAAGGCCATACATTACTTAATTGAGGCTGATAGCTATTTATATAAAAAATCTCCAAAGTTCTATTTAAATGATGAAGAGGCTAAAGAATTCTGTAAGTTAATTTTTAAAGCAAAAGATAGCTTAGATAAGGTTTTATCAAACTTTGGTTTCTCCTTCTATAAAGAGGAAGAGCTTGATGAATCCTCACTCTATATAGTTTCAAATAGAAAACTCTTCAAAAAGTTAAAGTCTAAAAATAAAAACTTAAAGGTTGTCTGTACTGAAGGTTTGTTAGACATTGAAGACTTTAAAAAAATTGGAGTGCCTGAGAGTGCTCTAAAATCTTTGGAGAAGAAGGTGGAGATGGCTAAGAAGAATATAGAGAGATTTATTGAGAAGTATAAGCCAAATAAGATATATGTGGTTGTTGAGGATGAAAAAGACAATCTCTTATTTGAGAGAGCTAAAAAGCTATATAATGCTGAAAAGGTAGAGATTGATGAACTCTGAAGATATCATAGTTATAGGAAAAAAGATAAAAATGCCCTTCTCCAAGGGGATCTTAGCAAGATCTCTAACAGCAGCTGGCTTGAAACCAAGTATAGCTTATAAATTAGCCCTTGAAATTTATGAGATGCTAAAAAAAGAGAATATAAAGGAGATAGATAAAGATGAGCTAAGGAGAAGGGTTTATTATTTTTTAATAGAGAAGAACTATGAAGAAATAGCTAAAAGATATTTACTATGGAGAGCCATACTAAATAAAAAGCCAATATCTATTTTAATAGGTGGGGCCTCTGGAGTTGGAACCTCTACAATAGCCTTTGAGTTAGCCTCAAGGTTGGGAATATCAAGTGTTATAGGAACTGATTCTATAAGGGAAGTGATGAGAAAAGTTATCTCAAGAGAGTTGGTTCCAACACTGTATGAGTCAAGTTATACAGCTTGGAAAGTGCTAAGGGAAGAGATTAAAGATGAGGAAAAAAAGTATATCATTGGCTTTGAGAGGCATTGTGAATCTGTTTTAGTTGGAGTTGAAGGGGTTATAGATAGAGCCTTATTAGAAGGACAAAGTGTTATTATTGAGGGAACTCACTTAGTTCCTTCTTTAATAAGTAATAAGTATTTGGAAAGTCCAAATGTTATTTTTATAACTTTAACAGTTAGTGATGAGAAGTTACATAAAATGAGATTTTATGCTAGAGGAAAGGTTTCCAATAGGCCAACTGAAAGATATTTAAGACACTTCAAGATAATAAGGATTATAAATGAATATTTAGTTGTCACATCTAAGAAAAAGGGAATTCCTGTAGTTGAGAATATTAATATAAGTAAGACAGTTGAGGAGTGCTTAAATATCATAACTGAAAAGTTAAAGAGAATCTTAGAAATGGAAGGTGGAAGGGTAGAAGATGTGTTAGAGGAAAGCTTATGATCACTTATAAAGATATCTCAACAATCCTTAACATCCTTGGAAGAATAAGCTTAATTATCTCTTTAATCTCTCTAATTCCTATATTTGTAGCCTTCTATTTTAAAGAAAATCCCTTTCCATTTATAATTTCATCTCTTTTATCTTTTCTAATATCCTTAATATTGTTGAAAACTACAAAAATTTATAAGGTTAAGCTCTACCATTGTATGTGTGTCTCTTCCCTCTCTTGGATCTTGGCCTCTTTAATTGGAGCTATTCCTTTCTATCTCTCAATTCCCTACTTTTCCTATCTTGATGGAGTTTATGAGAGTGCATCAGCTTGGACAACAACAGGAATGAGTTTAATTATAGATTTAAATGTAGTGGATAAATCAATACTATTCTGGAGAAGCTTAGAGCAGTGGATTGGAGGAGTTGGGATCTTAGTATTCTCTTCCTTAGTTTTATCTAACTTAGCCTCTCATCTCTACCTCTCGGAGGCAAGACAGGAGAAAATCTTACCCAAATTTTTGAGTACTATAAAAACTATTATATGGATTTATATATTTTATACTATTGTTGGGATTCTCCTTCTCTACCTCTCTGGCCTATCTCCTTGGGAAAGTTTAAACTTAACCATGACAGGCATCTGTACAGGAGGAATGAGTTTAAGCAATGAAAGCTTTCCTTACAATAGCTTAGCTAAGCTCTTTATGATCCTTATCATGCTTGCTGGAGGTGTAGTTTCTTTTTCAACACACTATAAAATACTGTCTGGGAAGTTAAAGTTGGATTGTCAAATAAAATACTCTCTCCTTGTAATTTTGCTAAGCTCTTTATTTATTTGCTTTAAAGATAAGATTAATTTTTTAGATTCTCTATTTTTAGTGACATCAGCATTAACATCTACAGGCTTCTCAACTTTTGATCTCTCAAAGTTGTCAGAACCTTCATTAATACTATTAATCTTTATTATGTTCATTGGAGGAGGGACTGGAACAACAACAGGAGGGGTTAAGATATTAAGATTCTTAATTATTTTGAAGATAGTTTACTATGAAATTAAAAAAATAGTCTATCCAAGAAATACAGTTTTTCCCAAATATCTTAGTAATCTTAAATTAGATGATAAAATAGTTAAAGAAGCTTTCACAATCTTTATTTTATACTTATTTTCCTCATTTACATTATTTTTTATATTCTCTTTTTACACCTCTCCATTAAAAGCTCTTTTTGACTCTGTCTCTTTTGTCTCTAACATAGGCTTATCTTTGGAAGTAGTTAATATAAATTCTCCAGCAATATTAAAAATAGCTGGAATTTTTGGAATGATTTTAGGTAGGTTAGAAATAATCCCTATATTAATTCTAATTTTAACCTTTTCTAAAATTAAAAGGATTTAATAGATTGGAACTCCTGTACCTAAGAGCTTTATGACTAACATCTTTGTTATATAAGCTACTACTGCACAGATCCAGAGAGTGATAACAAAGTGTAAAAATGCAACATACTTATGTCCACCATCCATAGTCTTTATCAAAATTCCAGAAAAAGCTGAATAAATAATTAGAGTAATAAAAAATATATACTCAACAAGTTGGGCATTAGTTATAGGCTGAATTTGAATAATATTAACAACTGTTTCAGGTATATTCATTGAGTTGTATATATCACTTATTGCTTTGGAAACAGAGAGAGATGAGAAAAGAGCTAAGGCTAAACCTCCACCTAAACCATAGACAATTCCAACAAATTGCTGAACACTCTGATACTTTGCCTTTCTTAGCTGAATAATTCTTTTAAAATTCTTACTTATAATTTCTGAAGCTATTTTTGGATCTCCTCCTAAGTAGGTACATCTTGCATACATATCTGAGAATAGCTGAATTAGATAACTACAAGATTCAAAACCAAAGTATCTCCAGGCTTTATTAGAATCAATACTAAGAGCTATCCTTTTATATAACCTCTTTAAATCTTCTGTTAAAGGGCCAAAGTCATGTAAGGTTAAATATTTTAAAGATTCTTTTAACCCTCCTCCTTTGGCAGCTACAGAGCTTCCTAAAGATCTTAAAAACTCTGGAAAGACAAATTCTTTTCTTTTAACCTTACTCTCTTCTATATGAGAAATAATTCCACAAATAGCTAAAGGTGTAAAAGCTATAGCTACTAAAATTTGATAGGGAATTTTAGCTATTGGTTGTAATCCAATATAGTAAGCATAGCCCAAAATAGCCCCTAATAACACTGTTAATAATATAGAGATCCTTAACCATTTATTTAACTTCTTATCAGTATCTGTTGGCTTCTCTCCAGTGTGCCATAGCCTGTCAAAAGGTAACCTACCTTTGATAACAATGTAAATTAAAAGTTCAGTAACAATAAATAAAAAGACTCCTGCTACAGCCATAAAAATAAAACTAAAAGGCATTAAAAATGGAACTAAAATTGCAAATGCTAATAAGAATGAGATAGATGTCATAGCACTAACATAAAGCTCTTTATATAGATCAAGAGATCTTAACACTCTGTTATAGAAAGCTTCATAGTCATCCATAACAATATCTTGCTCTTTAATTAAGAACTCTTTTAGATCTTCTCCACTATCTAAGGCAAAAGCTAACCTATCTAAAAAGTCTGCAAATTCTGGACTTGGTGTTCTTTGAGCTAAAAACCTACAGGCTTCAGCTAAGGATCTACTCCACTTATCAACTAAGACATATAATTTTCTTGATTCTTCTGCAAGTTGTCCAAGTTCTTCTTTTTCTTCAGATAATATCTTTAAAAGATCTTTTCTATTTAAATCTGTAATTGAGAGAGTTCCAAATTTAGTTATAAAAATATGAAGTCTCTCATTTATTTTATTCTTTAAATTATCTAATAATATGTAAGGGTAGGCAAGAGCCACTCCTAAGATTAGAAGAGCTAAAACAATAAAGAGATATAAAATAACTCCACTAAAAAATTTAATTGCAATAATAATTAACAAAATTGAAACAATAAAAGAAGGAACAACAATTTTAATAAAATACTCCTTTGGGTTTAAACCAGCTCTTATAATAACAGAAAGCACTAAAACCACCTCAGATAGTGAAAGGTAGCCCTTCTAATCCTTTCTCATAGAATGACCATATAATGTCTTTAACTTGATAGTAGTCAAAAATTTCCCTTGCTATCATCTCATCCAAGATTTTAGCCCTTAACTCTAACTCATTGTAAATTTCTCTTGTATCTTCAAAACCAGCAGCTTTAGCTATTTTTTCTTCAAGTACATAACTATTATTTCTCCCTGTAAATACATGCCTATCTTTATCAGGCTCCCATTGGAAAACTCCTCTTGTTATAACCCCATCTACCTCTTTGTAGTAACCCTCTATCTCTTCTATAGTAACCACTCTTCTCAATACTTTCCCTCTCTGATAAACAGCCAGCTGGAAAAGGGCAACATTAAGGTTATCCATGAAGGTGAGAGGAACATTAATAGGATCTCCACTTAATCTTTGAATCATCTTTCTAACATTAGCTGCGTGGAATGTAGAAAGAACAGGGTGTCCAGTTTGCATAGCTTGGAAAGCTACAGCGGCTTCAACACTCCTAATTTCTCCAACTATAATATAGTTGGGCCTTGATCTTAAAGCAGCCCTTAGTAAATCAAAGAGTGTAACTCTACTCTCTTCTGGCCCTCTCTCTCTTGTAATTAGCTGCTGCCATACTGGGTGTGGAGGCTTAACTTCAGGAGTATCTTCACATGAGAAGATCTTAGAATCTGGCTTAATGAATGGAAGGATAGCATTTAAAGTAGTAGTTTTTCCAGAAGCTGTTTCTCCACAGATAAAGATAGACATCCCATACTCTAAGCAAAGCCAGAGGTAAGCAGCAATCTCTGAGGACATTGTTCCCCAACTAATTAGTTGGGTTATACTAATTGGTACATCTGTAAATTTCCTAATTGTAAAAGATGGCCCTTTTAAAGAGACATCAGTTGAGTAAATAATGTTAATCCTTGAACCATCAGGAAGTGCTCCATCAACTATTGGGTTGGCATCAGATACTGGCCTTCCTATTCTCTCCCCAATATTCTTTAAATAGTTGGCAAGCTCAACATCATCCTCCCATGTTATGTTTGTTGGAAGCATTCCAAAGATCTTATGAACTACATGGGTATTATAGGCTCCAATAACATGGATATCTTCTAAGTATGGATCTCTTGATATAGGCTCAAGGTTCCCTAAGCCTATTAAATCCCTTTTTAACAAATAGATATATTTATCCCTCTCTTCTTTTGTAATTTCAATTCTATCATCAACCTTCTTTATTATCTTATCCAAAAATCCTTTTTTTTCTCCAGGTTTTTCAACTACTTTAGTACATTTATCAAAAAGCTTAACTAAGACTTCTTCAAACTCCTCTATACTCTCAGGAGTTTTTTCATAAGGAGCTATCTCTAAAATTTTGTCTAAAATTAATTTATACTTTAATTTTTCTTCAGGAGTCTCTAATCTTGGCTCAATAACAATATATTTAGTCCTTGTTTCAGGAGTTCCAAAAATATGGATAAAAATAGGATCTCCAATTGGATATATTATATTTGGATATTTTAATTCTTTTAATTCCCTTGACAATGAAATTAAAAAGTCAGGAACTCTCATGTAGATTCTTTTAAAATTTTCAATATATTTCTGTAAATGTGGATTTCTTGACATTGCTTCTCTAAGTTCAGCTTCACCCATAAGTCTCCCTCAAAAATTTATGCAACAGAGGCTATTTCTACAGCTAAACCTATCTTAGGTTCTACTCTAAAGACTATATTCTTCTGATAAGTTCCAGGAGCCATATTATATTTAAGTATCTTAGCTACATTCTTAATATTTCCAGCAAAAACAAACAATTCAGTTTTAATTAGCATAGTAGCAGAACTTCTTATAATTGTTAAAACTTCTTCTGATAATTCTTTTGGGTTTATTGTGCAAATTATAATTTTCTTTAAAGCTGTTATTCTCTTAAAAAAAGCCATTAAGTCATTTACACTAACTTCACTGGCATCATTTGCAATTAGTGAGGAGAGAGAATCAAAAATAATAACATCTTTCTCATAAAAAGCTCTTGTTTCCATAACCTTTTTTAAAAATCCATCTTTCTTTTTATTATCTGCTATTAAAGGATAGACAGGAATATATAAGAGAGCCCCAGATAAGAGTTTTTTATTTATAACATAGTCTAAGGAGTTCATCTGCTTTATAAATTCCAAGGTTGTCATCTGGGTAGACACATAAGTAACTGAATGTCTATTTTGTAAAAATCCATAAGTTAATCTTTGACATAGTACAGACTTCCCTGTACTTTCCTCTCCTTCAATAACTATTAAGCTACCATATGGTATACCACCACCAATTCTTTTATCAAAATCATCTCTTGCTAATTCAATTTTTGCTAATTCCATAAAAATCCCCTTAAATATCGTTATTATGGAATATATCCTATAATTTCACGGGATAATCCACTATATAGAACAACTTTTATTTTATGATAGCCAGAGTTATTATATGAAACATTTATAATTCCCACATCTCCAGGATATAGAACATTGGATCCTGGATTGTTATAATTATCAACATTTTCTATAGGTACAACTAAACCATCTATTATTACTGTGTAACTATTCTTTGTTATTGGTAGTTGAGTATTCCCTGTGTTTTTTATGTATAAAGTTGTTATCCCTAAATTAGAATCTCTTGGAATGTTTGAAGGGTCATTAACTATCTCAAAATCTTGGGAAAGCTTTTCTGACAGTACATCTGTTTTTTCTCCAATTCCTATAGATATTTTGTAAGATGAAGTCAGTAAAACTCCAGCAACAAATGCAGCTATTATTAGGACAGTTACAAACAATATAATCTCAGAAAGGGCACTTGATGCCACATTTTCACCAAGCTATGTAGTAGCAAAATACTTATTTCCATAGTTAGATACTATACAGATCCTTGTAGGCTGTGTCCAATTAACTATTAAAGTTATGCTCTCTAAGGGTAATAAGTAGGGAACATCTGGACTATAGGATATATTCTGAGGAGGAACAATAGTTCCATCAAATAGAACTGTAAATTTGTGTGGCTCAACAACCACAGAGCCATTATTGTAAATTGTAATGTTTGTTTGAGTTGCAGAGCTGGACACTTTAGTAATAACCAACTTCTCATTAATTTTATTTTCCAAGTGTTTCTGATAAGCTTCATAGTTTTTATATAGAATTGAGTAACTACTATCTATAGTTGTGTATAGATAAGCTCCAACTATCAATAAAGAAATAACCATAATTACAGTTCCTGCAACACTGCTAAATCCCATAAAATTGTTCAGCCCCCCTCTTGATTTTCCTTAACTCCCACTCTATCTTATCCATAAATTCAGTTGATATTTGCTTACCTTGTATCCTTTCTATGAACAATAGTGAAATTATATGATCAGCAACATCCAATTTTCCTGATGAATCTATAACATTCTCATTGTCTACTCTAATTCCTTTTAATATTTTTAGGAGTTGAGTTAAGGCCTTATCTCCAATCCAGCCAAGCATATAGTAGAATTCTAAAACTTCAGTAACTCCTTCAACACCTACTTTTTCACATAAATATTCTATCCATTTAAATGTCATGATTATTGAGATAGGATCATCAGGAATTTTTTCTAACTTACTTGGCTTGTGTATTTCTAATATTGCTGAAGCTGTTGCTGGATCCATATTTTAACACCCCCTTAAGTATTTGGACTAAGTTTAAATTGATCTTAATTCTTCAGCCCATTTTTTAAATCTTCTAATTTCAATTTCTAACATTTCTAACATATCTGGATCTAATGGTCTTCCAGCTAATTTTTCAATATATAAGAAAGACATTATATGGTCACTTGGTGTTAACTTGTCATTAACCTTAACATTCTCTTCCTCTCCACCAAAAAATCTCATATTTTTAGAGTATCTTAATAACTTTAATACTACTTTATTAGATATCCAACCTATTTTATTGTAATAGTCTAAGACATCAGGCAAATTTGAAGTTCCAACCTTACTAACTAAGAACTGTAACCACTTAAAAGCTAATGCTGTTGATATAGGATCTTCTGGAATGTCATTTAATCTATAACCCTGTTCCTCACCTAACATTTCTTCCACCTCTTCAATCCCCTCTACATCAGGAATTTCTTTAGGAATCTCCTCTTTTTCTTCTTCAACTTTTATTTCTTCTTCCTCTTCTAACTCAATTTCTTCAGGCTCTATTTCTTCCTCTTCTATTTTAATTTCTTGTTCTTCTATGGGTTTTTCTTCTTTAACTTCTTCAACTTTTATTTCTTCTTCTTTCTCTTCTTTCTTTTCCTCTATTTCACTTTTTTCAATCTCTTCAGAAATCTTTGAGGAAGCTACAACAGTGGTTAATTTCATTATAGTATCTAACTTCTGCTCTAAAGATTGCAATTTTTTATTCATTTCTTCTATTTCATCTCTACTTGTCTTACTCTTGGATAATACTTCAGATATTCTCTCAACAATCCTATCCAATTGCCTCTTAGTTATCCTTCTACCTTTTAAATTATTTTTTAATAAGATGATCACAAAAGAAGGTAATTTAGATTTAAGATTTTCTAAATATTCTTCTATTTCATCATCAGTTAAAACTTCCTCATCAGGAAGAATTTCCAATGATGAAGCTTCACTTATTGCCTTTTGAATCATGTTTATCCTCCTCAGTTACAAGCTTTATTATCTCTTCTTCTAACACCTCTTCAATAATCTTCTCAAGATCAACATTTAACTGATTTAGATAGAGAGATCCTAAGATTATTAAGTCATTTGTCAACTCCTCCACAGTTTTTTTAAGTCTTTTATACTCAGTTTCAAGCCTTTCTAATTTCTCTAAACTTGTAGCAGTAATCTTAGAGACCCCAATAAATGGGTTTATTTGATTAGAAACTACTTCATACAAGGCCATTATATCTTGGAGATTTTCATTTATTTTATTAAGCTCAATTCTTAGCATTTCATTTTCTTTTCTTAGGTTGTTTAATGAAGACTCAAGCCTTGGAATTCTTGTTTCTATATCCCCAACCTTAGCCATTAAATTTTCAGTAGTTTCCATTAATTCCCTAACAGTTCTCTCAATCTCATCTAATCTTCCACTTTCCTCCTCAAGATCTTCAAGTATCTCCTCCTCTAATGGAGGAGACTCTTCCTCGGGGGGCTGGTCTTTTTTTTTATTTTTAATTGTGAAAGTTTAGATTTAATTTTTTCAATAAGGTCTTTTATGTTCATAATGTTTCACCTTTAAAAAGGTTAAAAAGTTTATTGCAACTCAATAACTCTTCTATTAAATGTTGATGGAGCATAGAACTCTATAATTCCTGGAGATCCATATTCTGGAATAACTTCTCCTTCAATTAAATCTCTTGGTTTTATTGGCATCCCTATTGCATTAAGATCAACTGTTAGAGCTACTTTATCTCCAAAGTTTATAGTTGGATGAGCTGAGTCATTACATGACCCATCAGCATCTTGCAATATTATAACACCAAATCTGTCTCCACCTGAATATGTCCAAGCAGTTTGTACATTATCACCATTAAATAAATCTTCTGTTCCTTGAATTGCAGGATCATTTACATAAGCAGCACTATCATAAACTAAAGAACACTTCTTCTCTCCATTTGATAATGTAACAATAGTAGATGATAAATCAATTTCATCTCCAATATTTGGAGATACAAATATAAGTAATTTAGTTATTTCATTGTTATTTGGGGCATAACCGACAACTTTTACTACTTGAATCCCACTTGCCACTTGTTTAGTACTTTCTTGTCCGACTCTTGCAGCTTTTTGTTGTAAGTTAGCTGCAGTATTTATAATAACAGCTGCAGCTATAGCAGCAACTAATACTAAAGCAATGAATATAATCAACGTTCCAATTCCAATAGCTCCTTTTTTGGAGCTAAAAAATTTCATAATCTCGCCACCTCATAAGTTTAATCTTAAAAAAATCAGTTTTAAAAAGTTAAAAAGTTTATTGTAGGGTTACTACAGACTGATCTCCTAAATAGGTAGCTGGAGTTGTGAACTGTATAACTGCTGGAGCTCCAAATTCTGGAACAACTGATCCAGTGACAGTTGTTCTAGGTGGTAAATTAAATTGATTAGCTGTAGCATTTATGGTTAATACGACAATATCTCCTTTATTGATAACTGGAGTATTACTTGTACAGGAATTATCAGCATCTTGAACAACAATTATTCCAAATTCTCCTCCACTAAGATTCCATGCATCCTTAGAAATATTTGAAACCTTACCTCCAGTGCTTAGGTCTGTAAATGCGGTGGATTTATACTGTAATACTGCCTTTCTTGAACCGTCACTAATTAATATTTTAGTCTGATTTAAGTCAATTGGAGCACTTCCAGCGTTTGGTGTTATATAAATTCCAAGATAATTTATAGATGTATTGTTGTGTATTCCAATAACTCTTAAAGTTTGTAACCCACTTGCAACCTGCTCAGTACTCTCCTTCCCAGTAGCCATTGCCTTTTGCTGTAAGAATCCACTTGTGTTAATTAAAACTGCTGCAGCTACTGCCGCGACTAAAACCATTGCTATGAAGACTATCAATGTTCCTATACCCATAGCCCCTTTCTTACCTTTTAAGAACGCTAAGAGTTTCATTTGTTATCACCCTATAAGGTTTTAGTTAAATATTTTTTTATTGTAATTCAACTATATCAGAAGTGAATGCTGCTGGAGTTGTGAACTGTATAACTGCTGGAGCTCCAAATTCTGGCTGAACTTGTCCAGAAACTTCTTTTCTATCAGGAATTGATTCACCAAATACTTGACTTACGTCAATTAATAATACTGCTATGTCTCCTTTGTTAATTACTTGACCATTATCTAAAGATCCATCGGCATCCTGTATCTTTCCTACAACGAATGAAGTTGCATCTGCATTACTCCAAGCGGTAATAGTAGCACTATCAAATATATTACTTGCACCTGCAGTAGCACTAGTATAACCTGAGTAATTTAAAACTACTGTATTTCCATCATAGGTTAATAATACTTTACACTGTTTTAAGTCAATTGGAGCACTTCCAGCGTTTGGTGTTATAAAGATTGCTATTCTATCAATTCCACTTGTACCATCATAATGTCCAGTAACTCCTATACACATTAACCCACTTGCAACCTGCTCAGTACTCTCCTTCCCAGTAGCCATTGCCTTTTGCTGTAAGAATCCACTTGTGTTAATTAAAACTGCTGCAGCTACTGCCGCGACTAAAACCATTGCTATGAAGACTATCAATGTTCCTATACCCATAGCCCCTTTCTTACCTTTTAAGAACGCTAAGAGTTTCATTTGTTATCACCCTCTGATTAAAAAATTTTGAATTTAAAGAAGATTCATTAGTTCCCCTATACATCAAACCCCTAAACCAAACTTCGATTATATTATGTTACGCTTTTATAATAAATCTTTTTTTTGTAATCAACTTTGTAACTGTTTTTATTGTTATTTATGTAGGTAGTTATGTAGGTTTATAATAAATAAACTAAATTAACGGATTTATAAAAGCTTATATAAAATAAACCCTAATAATAAAAATCAAAAGTTTTTATGAGGGATAACTATGAGTGAGAAGAAAGAGATAAAGATAGAGATTCCAGCAGAAATAGTTGAAAAAATAGAGAAGTTAAGCTCTCTGCTATCAAGCTTTAAAGGTGGAGTGGTTTCAAAGGAAAAGGTTGAGGAGGCATTAAAATTATTGGATGAGCTTAAGAAGAGATTGCCAGAGGTTCATATAGACTTGGAAAAAATTATAGATGCTTTAGAAGGAACTGGGAGTGAGGTTAAGTTAAGCTTTAACAACTTAAGCTTAAATGGAGACATTAGCTTAAAGATAATTCCAATAAGGAGAGAGAAGAAAGAATGATCCTTAAAATTCTTTTCTCTTTTCAAAATTTGATTAATAAAGGGAACTTAACTATTGAAGTTAGCAATTTTCTCTATATTAAAGTAGAAAAAGAGAAAGTAGAGATTAATATAAAGGATATAGAGAGAGTTAAGATGTTATTAAAAATCTTTAGCAAGAGAAAAAAGGAGAAATCAATTTTCAACTCTTTTAAAAGCCTTATCAAAAAATTAAATGATATTGGGGAGCAATTTAAAAGAGAAAATAAAAGACTTATCTTAAAAGTTGAAGGAAAAGAAGTTTTAATTTTGGGAGAAAGCTCTTTATTATTCAAGAATTTTAAGATAAAAAATAAACTATACTTGATTAAGCTATTCCTTTAACCTATAGTAAGCTTTTTCAGCTTCCTCATAAACCTTTTCCTCATCTATAGTTAATATTTTCCCATCTCTCATAACTACATTTCCATCAATAATAACATCATCTACAAAGCCATTAAAGGAATAGACCAAATGAGAGCTAATATTTTCAAGTGGTTGGAGTGTAGGATTATCTTTATTAATTAAAACTATGTCTGCTAAGGCTCCTTCTTCAAGCTTGCCAGCATTTATATCTAAAGCTTTAGCTCCATTAATGGTAGCAAAGTTAAAGGCTTCATCAGCTTTAATAAGTGTTGGATCTAAATTAACTCCCTTATGTAAGATGGCACAAACCTTTATCTCTTCAAATAGATTTAAATTATTATTACTTCCACAGCCATCAGTTCCTAAGGTAATATTTATTCCCTCTTTTAATAACTTTGGAATTGGGGCCACTCCTGAGGCTAATTTTAAATTACTTATTGGGTTGTGAGAAACATTAACTCTCTTTTCTTTAATAATCTTTATTTCCTCATCACTAAGATGAACACAGTGAGCAGCTATAACCTTAACACCATCAAAGAATTTGAAAGAGTTAAGATATTCAAAAGGTTTCATTCCTGTTAGCTCTTTAACTCTCTTTATCTCCTCAAGGGTTTCATTCATGTGAATATGTATAGGAACACTATATTTTTTAGCTAACTTATTAACTTCAGCTAAAAGCTCTTTTGAACATGTGTAAGGAGCATGTGGCCCTAAGGCTGGCTTTATCCTCTCACATCCTAATTTATTTAAATATTCTATATATTTCTCAGCATTTTTTAGTTCCTTCTCTCTTCTCTCCTCATCAAAGAGATCAATCATCCCATAGGCTAAGAAAGCTCTTAACCCACTTTCCTCTACAGCTTTAGCTATTCCCTCTAAGTAGAAATACATGTCATTAAAAGTTGTAGTCCCTGTTTTTATCATCTCAATACATCCTAACAGGGTTCCATAATAAACTATTTCCTCATTTAACTTAGCCTCCATAGGCCATATATAGTTATTAAGCCACTCCATCAGTGGAAGATCATCAGCAACTCCTCTGAAGAGAGTCATAGGGATGTGGGTGTGAGTATTTATTAACCCAGGAATAGCTATTTTTTTACTTCCATCTATTACTTCCATCTCTTCCTCTCTCTTAACCTCTCCAATCTTCACAATCTTATTATCTTCAATTAAAATATCTCTCCTCTTTCCATTAAAAAATACATTTTTTATTAAGAGCATTTACTCACCAATCATTCCCTTTATGATGATTTCAGTAGCTTCCTCTTCATCCAATCCCTTAGCCATTAAGGTTTCTAACTGTTTTCTGTCAACACTTCCTATAGCTGCTTCATGGGTGATTCTTGCAGTTTCATCTCTAACTAAGACTATAGGGATAGATTCAACTTCAGCATTTCCTTTAATGACTTCAGCACAATCTATATGCCCCTTACAGTGTGGAGCATTCCCTTCTATCTTAAACTTTAAGATTATCTTACTATTATCTTTTCCAGCCCCTCTACTTCTTATCATGGCTTTAGCATTTTCTCCATTTAACTTAACTATCTCATCTATCTTAACCTTATCATCCTTTATTGCATAGGTTTTTGTTAAAATATCTATAATACTATCTTCCTTAGCCTCTATCTCTTGGTAAATTTCTAATGTTCCAATTCTACCATGAGTTAGGTTAAACTCTGAAATGTAAATTCCTCCCTTATCAATTTCAACCTTCACAGTTGGCTTAACCAAAATCTTCCCTTCCTCTCCATGGTAGTGAATCTCTTTATAAACAAACTTAGCATTCTTCCCTATCTTTATCCTTCCATCCATGATATGCTTTAAATCCTTCCCCTTAGGGAAAGAGCAGTGAGATAATAAAGTTATCTCAGAATTATCCTCTAAGATAATTTCAACATCTATTTCTTGGCAAACATTATCTTGAGTAATTCCCATACAGACATGGATAGGATACTTAAACTTGTATCCCTCTTTAACAACAATCTTAGCCCTTATCTTCCCTTCCTTGTCACTTCCCTCTATAACTATTCCTTCATCATCCTTAACATCCAATATTTTTCCTTCTCTCACTATTATTCTTGGACCCTTCCCATGAATAATTTCCTCTGGCTTCTCAGCTGTATATTTAATAAACTCTATAGCCTCTAAGAGTTCTTGTTTAACACTCATGCACTCACCTTACATTTTCCACATCTTCTTTTGTAGAAGTTGGCTACTTCATCAGGCTTTCCTGTCTTAATAACCTCTCCTCCACAGATTAGAGAGGCTCTATCACCATACTTACTTAACTCTTCCCTATGAGTGATAACTAAGAGAGAACAACCCTTATTTTTTAAATATTTAAATACTTTTCCAATCTCATCTATAGAAACCATGTCTATTCCACTGTCAGGCTCATCCAAGATGGCTAAGTCTGGCTCTATACAGATGATGGAAGCTAATTCTATCCTCTTTCTCTCTCCACCACTTAGGGATTCATCTACATATCTATCTAAATATCTTTCAGGGTTTAAGCCAACTAACTCTAAAGCCTCTCTGATTTTTTCCTCTTCTCTACCAGCATATTTTTTATTCATTCCTATCTTTAAATAATCTCTAACTTTAATTCCTTCAAACCTTGCAGGTTCTTGCCAAGCCAAGGTTAAACCTAACCTGGCTCTTTCAGTTATAGACTTATTGGTTATATCCTCTCCCTTAAATATTATCTTTCCACCACTTGGCTTATAACCAGAAACTCCCATTAATGTGTAAGCCAAAGTAGATTTTCCAGCTCCATTAGGGCCAATAATAGTATGTATCTCATTTTTCTTAACCTCTAAATTAATCCCCTTTAAAATCTCTTTATTTCCTCTTTTAACTTTTAAATTCTCTACTTTTAACATATATAATTCACCAAAAAAATTTATTTGATGAAGTCATAGAAATCTTCATAGAAGATATTAAAGGAACCAAGCCTTTTTTTAAGTTCCTCATTAACTTTCTTAATAACCTCTAATTCTTTCTCATTTAGATGTCCTAACAACCCTCTTTTTATAGCCTCTCTACACTTCAAAGAGCAAGGAATGAAGCCTGAAGTTACTACTACTCTTTTATTAATCTCCTCAGCCTCTTTTAAATGCTCTCTATCTATTGAAACCCTAACCTCTTCAGTGAAAGACTTTATACAGCACTCAGGATAGTTTAAAAATTTCCCTATCTCATGGTCATCCAACCTTCTATATATTCCCAACTCCCCTGAAACATAGGGATCAAGGGCTGGCCTAACCTTTGGCTTGTACTTCTTAACTATCTCATCCTCAATCTTTAATCTTTCTAAGATTATGTTGTATTGAACTTCATCTAAATTCATAATATGCTCTTTCAAAACCTTGAACTCTCCTTCTCCATTTCTCATTTTCTTTATCTTCTCTATAATTTCCTCAATCATTTTAAAATCACTTCAAAGGCTGTTACTGGAAACTCTATTTCAAAGTTCTCTAAAACCTCTGGGTGTATCTCTCCAAAGTAGCCTATCTCTTCATTATCAACTAAGATTTTTGCACACCTTCCCTTAATAAAGGAAGGATGCTCATATTCCTCTATCTTATAAGTTAGCTTCAACTCCCTTAGAAGAGCTTCAACATAACTCTTAATTTCATTGAAGTTTGTTTCATTGCTTACAATAGCTCCAGCTATATTTTTAGTTTCAACAATCTTATTATCTTTAATATTTATACACTCTCCAATTTCAAATATCTTTATTGGTAACTCCTTATGTTGATTTATTCTTACTGTTTCCATAATAATTGGTAGTAAGAAGGGTCTAACAATTTTATGCTCTATAGAGGCTGGCTTTAAAACCTCTATATAGTCTTTAATATCTAACCTCATATTTTTAAATAGAACCTCTTCATTTGAGAGCATTAAATTTATAACCTCATAGAAGCCTAAGCCAATCATTATATCTCTAATAAAGTCACATCTTTTTTCTAATGGATGGAGAGAGCCAATGGTGGCTATCTCAGGATATAAGCCTTTAAATTTATCATAGCCATAGCAAATAGCTACTTCCTCAGCTATATCTATCTCTCCAAATATATCAACCCTATAAGGAGGAACAAAGACTTTAAATTTATTCTCTATAAATTGGGCATCCATTCTTGCCTTTCTTAGGTAGTTAAGAATAGCTCCAGGAGTTAAATTAGTCCCTAAAATTTTATTTATATAGTCAGGAGAGACTTCAACAACTTCCTCCTTTAAATTTGGATATTTAATTTTTTCATTTTCATAGATCACTTCAACACTATGGATTTTAGCATACTTTCTTTCAGCCAAGGCTGTCACTATTATATTCAATGTCTTCTCCACTGCCCATTTATCAGTTCCTGTCACATCTATCAGTAAATTTCTTGTTTCTGTTGTAACCTTGGTTAAGTTAGAGTTTATGATTGGAGGCATGGACAAAATGTTTCCTTCACTATCTTCTAACAAAGGGAAACTATCTTTTATTAAGTGTCTATACTTAATCCCCTTCTCATGCTTCTCCAAAATTTCCTTAGGTGTCATCTCCTCATCAGAGTTTAGAGGGATAAATTTAACTTCATCTCCTTTCACATCCCTATAGTAGAAGGGAGGCTTAACCTTATCAAAGTCATGGATCCCTATAGCCACTTTTTTCCTATCCCTTCCCATGACCCAGTGGAGCTTTTCCTGGAAGTTTATTAAATTCTCTAAGACATAGTCATCAATTATAATTCCCTTAACAACAGCTAAGGCTATGTAAGGTCTTGACTTGTTTGTTGAATATAACTTTACATCTGAATCTTCAACCTCATATTTTGGTAAGCCCTTCTCAATCCCTATAAACCCTCTAAATCCTCTTGCTAATCCCTCAGAGCTTAAATAGTCTGGCCTGTTGGGATTAACTGAAAATTGAATTATCTTTTCTCCCTCTTCCTCATAGATATTTTCAACTTCAATCCCCATCATAGGGAAAGTTTTTTCTATAAATTCATCTTCCAAGGGCATATTAACCAATCTCTCCAAATCATACTTTTTCACATTAACAGTAGGCATTTTCTCCCTCCTAAGCTTTTAGGTTCTAAAATTCTCTTTTAAAGGATATAAAATTTTACTTTAAAAGATTTAAATAAACTTTGATATGATATTTGTCCTATATTTTACTATTTTCCTCAAAATTTTAACGAAATTCGCACCGATAGCATTATTAATCCCTTCATAAATCATAATAATCAGAGAAAATACAAAGAGGTGAGAGCGATGGAATTAATAAATGAACACAAAATAGGAGTTACAAAAGGAACTGAGTTAGAGAAAATTGTTCAAGCAAACTTTGAAGGAGAATGTAAAGAGGTTGGAATGTACTTAGCTATGGCAAGATTAGCTGAGAGAGAAGGATTACCAGAAGTTGCTCAGGCTTTAATAAAGATAGCTATGGAAGAAGCTGAGCATGCTGCACACTTTGCAGAGATGAATGGAGTTATCTCAGAAAACTTAAAAGAGAACTTAGAAATGATGTTAGAAGGAGAGTGCAAAGCTAACAAGGAGAAAAAAGAAGCTGCTAAGAAGGCTAAGGAGTTAGATATTGATCCAGCTCATGACTACTTTGATGAGTCAAGTAGAGATGAGGCAAGACATGCAAGAATATTAAAAGGATTGTTAGACAGATACTTCAAGTAAATTCTTAACCTCTTTTTTCTTTATAATTATTAAATCTATAAAACTAAATATTTAGTGAAATTATGGCTGTTGAGATTATTGTTAATAAAAACAAGTGTGTGGGCTGTGGCATCTGCTTAGAGGCTTGTCCAAAAGGTCCAAAAATTTGGAAAAAGGATAAGGATGGGAAATATATAGCTTATAATACAGAAGACTGCCACAACTGTAAAATCTGTGCTGGAAGATGCCCAAAAAATGCTATTTTAGTTAGAAGACTTTAACTTTTATGCTGTCAAGATCTCCTCCTCTTTTATAGCTTAGCTTAACTTTAACATCACTACCATCAACATTTAGAGGAATAACAAGAGGAGGGTTTAACATCCTTAAAGGGCCAGAGACAAATTCTTCACTTAAAATAGTGTAAGTCCTTAACTTTAGCCCTAAGTTTTCTCCATACTCTCCTGAAAGCTTAAATTTATAGCTAACCTTTAGAGGATTCACTTTATAAAAATTAACTTCCTCATAAATAATCTCATTGGAAAGCTCTTTTTCTTTATCTTCTTCATCATAGTGTATATAACTTAAAGAGCTATTAACCAACTGAACAGTTGAAATAGCCTTTTCAGGAATAATTTTTCCATCTTCTTTTAAAACTTTCTTCTTATTTATTGTATTTAGAACTCTAACCTGAGGCTCAGTTATTAAAGCTGTGTCTAAAAGTTCGGCTATTATTAAGTCAGCCTTCTCTTTATAGTCAAAGAATTCAGCATCAGCCTCATACAAGAGAATATTTTTAAAGCCATTTCTCTCAATGTTCTCCTTTGCATACTCATAGGTGAAGCTGTCTAACTCAAGGGCATAAACCTTCTCAGCCTTCTTAGCAGCTATCATGGCTAAGATTCCTGAGCCTGTGCCAAGGTCATAAACTATTCCCTTAGCATACTTCTCTATGGCTAATTTAAATATAGCTAACCTCTCATAGTCAGTTAATAAAGAGGAATGCCACTGAGGAACCTTTAGAAGCATAGCTATCACAAGGTGATGATTTTGCTTAGACTAAGATATAGAAAGGTTCCAAATGTTGAGTTAGAGGGAGAGGAAGAAGTGGCTAAGGAGATGATAAATGATCTTCTAAATAATGACTATAAAATTTACTTCCTCCCTTCTGGAAATTCAGCTATATTCTTAATTGTAAGCTTATTTAATAACTTCACAGTCCCAGATGTTGGAGGTTGGAAAAAATTTGTAGATTTTTGTAAAATCTTAAATAAAAATTTTGAATTCTTAAAAACTGAGCATGGGTTGGTTAGAGAGGTTAAAGGAAAGTATTTATATTTAACAACTCTTTCAGGCTATTTAGCTAAGCAAGATATGAAAAGGATAAAGAAGGAATGTGAAGAGAAGAATATTTTTTTAATTGAAGACCTTTCTGGAGCTATTGGTGGGGACTGTGGCTATGGAGATATTATAGTTGGCTCAACAGGAGAGCCAAAGATTTTAAACTGTGGCTATGGTGGCTTTATTGGAATCTCTGAAGAGTTGAGTATAAAGGTTGATGACATAGTTAAAAGTTTCAAAACTAAAAACTATTTTGGCTTGCTAATAGAGGAGCTTATGAATGCTAAGAGATGTTATAGAGCTTATGTTAAAGCTAACTATAAGATGAAAAAGAATATTGAAAGCTCTTTCTTTAAAGATAGAGAAGGGATAAGTTTATTTATAAAGCATGATAAGCCTAAGGAGTTAGCTAAAAAAATAAATAGTGCTATAAAGCTAACTAAAAGAAAATCTTTAACAACCATCTGCCCAAATTACAATAGGATAGATGTTAAAGGAGTTGTCTTTGAGACCAAAAAGATAGACTATAGAGAGCTAAACAATAAAGTTGTTAAAGAGATAACTAAAGAGATAACAAATATTATTAAATCATTGCTTTAATCTTATCAATAGCTTTCTTCATAATCAACCTAATTAAACCTAAGTTAATCTTATCCTCTGTTAAAACCACTAATATATAATCTCCTATATCTATCATTAAAGCCTTACCAAACTCTCCTTCTATCATGGCCTGCTTTATCTTTCCTAATTTTATCTCTTCACAAGCCTTCTCAGCAGCTCCATAGGCAGCAGAGAGCATAGCTCCAACAAGTTCAGCATCAACATCACTCGGAAGTTGGGAAGCAATTAATAAACCATCTTTACCAACTATCATACTCCCTTTAACTCCTTCTGTTTTATTAATTTCCACCAATATTTTCTCTAACATTCAGATGTCCCCCATTCTCTGTTACTTTACATATGTAATATCCAAACTTATATAATAATGTTATTGTTTTTAACTTTAATAAAAGCAATTGGAGGTTAATAAGCCATGTATAAAGACAGATATCCAGATGAAAATGGGAAATTTGGGATATATGGAGGAAAGTTTGTTCCTGAAACTTTAATGCCAGCTATAGAAGAGCTTGAAAAAGCCTTTAATAAATTTTGGATAAAGAATGAGGGTAACTTTAGAGAAGAATTTTACAGCTTACTTAAGGAATATGTAGGAAGGCCTACTCCTCTATATTATGCTGAAAACCTCTCTAAGGAGCTTGGATGTAAAGTTTATTTAAAGAGGGAAGATTTAGCCCACTTAGGAGCACATAAAATAAACAATGCCTTGGGACAGGCTTTATTAGCTAAGAAGATGGGTAAAAAGAGAGTTATAGCTGAAACTGGAGCTGGACAGCATGGAGTAGCTACAGCTGCAGCCTGTGCAAAACTTGGGCTGAAGTGTGAGATTTACATGGGAGCTAAGGATGTGGAGAGGCAAAAATTGAATGTTTTTAGAATGGAACTGATGGGAGCTAAGGTTATTCCTGTTTATGGTGGCTCTCAAACTTTAAAAGATGCTGTAAATGAAGCTTTAAGGGATTGGACTACAAATGTTAGGACAACCTACTATCTATTAGGCTCAGCTCTTGGGCCACATCCTTATCCTATGATGGTTAGGGAATTTCAGAGAGTTATAGGAAAGGAGCTGAAGGAACAGATATTAAAGAGAGAGGGAAGGCTTCCTAATGCAATAGTTGCCTGTGTTGGTGGAGGTAGTAATGCCATAGGCTGTTTTTATGAATTCTTAGATGATGATGTTGAACTCTATGCTGTTGAAGCTGGAGGAGAGGGAATAAATAAGAGACATGGAGCCTCTCTCTGTGCTGGAGAGGTTGGAGTTTTACATGGCTCTAAGATTTATGTGATAGAAGATGAGTATGGACAAATAAAAGAGAGCTATAGTATCTCTGCAGGTTTAGACTACCCTGGAGTTGGGCCAGAACTTTCTTTCTTAAAGGATGAAGGTAGAATAAAGCCTGTCTATGTTACTGATGAAGAGGCATTAGAAGCTTTCCAATTGTTATGCAGATTAGAGGGAATACTTCCAGCTTTAGAAAGTTCTCATGCCATTGCCTATGCTGTAAAGTTGGCTGAGAGCTTAGATAAAGATGATATCTTAGTTATCAACCTTTCAGGTAGAGGAGATAAGGATGTCCAAACAGTGGCTAAGGCATTGGGAAGGGAACTATGATGAGAATCATAAAAGAGCTTTATAAAAAATACTATCAATACTCAATAAAAAATAACCTTTTAGAGGTTCCAGAGAGGTTAAGGGATAGGGAATTTGCCTATGGCTATGAGAATAAAGTAGATAATAGGAATCTATCCTTCTCTTCTGAAAAGGAGTATAAGTCTTGGGTTTTAAGATATACTCCTTACCATCTCTATAAATCTTTGGCATATATGAAGTATCCTAAAAACTCTGGAGCTAAGAATAAGGGAATCTATGGGAGAGAGTTAGCTTTTGACATAGATGCCCATAAAACAGAGAAGTGCGAGCATAGAGATGATTGGATCTGTAAGTATTGCTTAGACTCAGCTAAAAGGCAAGCTATTTACTTAATTGAAGAGTTTTTATTTGAAGACTTTGGTTTGAGTGAAGAAGACATAAAGATAGCTTTTAGTGGGAATAGGGGTTATCACATCTATATAAAGCCAAAAGATATAGAGGTTAAAAAGAAGATAGAGAAGTATAGTAAGAATGAGAGAAGGGTTATTCTAAACTACATCCTTGGGAGAAATTTAAATTTATCTAACCTAAACTCTGCCTGGAGGAGAAGGTTAATAAATATTTTAAGGAAGTATAAAATTAGTGTAAAAGAGCTGAAGAATGAGAGGAATTGGAAGAAAGTTTTAGAGAGGAGGGAGGATAAAGAGAGAGTATATAATATTATAAAAAAAGCTCTCAACATTGAGATAGATGAGAAGGTTATGGAAGATGATATAAGGTTATTAAGGGTTATAAACTCTCTTCATGGTTACACAGGGTTAATAGTAAAAGAGCTAACCTACAAAGAGTTAAAAAAATTTAATCCTCTTAAAGATGCTGTGTTTGAAGAGTTTGAGAATGAAAAATTTAAGGTTAGTATTAATGAAGAGATTGACAAGATAAAAATAGCTGGGAAGAGTTATTCTTCAAAGAGCAAAAGTGTCTCAGGAACAGCCCTTCTATACTTATTTGGACATAAAATAGACTTCAATATTCTTAACTAAGTTTTCTCCAACCTTAACCTTCTTACAAGTCTTTTCTTTAAAAAGTCTTAACTTTCCAGCTTTACAGAAGTGCTGAATCCTTAAACCCATATCTTTTAAAGTTTTGTCATTAAATTCTTTTCCTTTAAACTCTTCCAGAACTTTCTCAACTGAGCCACAAGGGGTTTCTTTTAAAATTTCATATTTATAAATTTTGTTATTCTTTATGTAAAGCTTAACCTTTGGAGTTCCAAAGTATTTATTAAAGGGCTCTATTGGCAGATCTGAGCATAATAACTCTGGAGCATAAACATTTTTAAATTTTTTAGCCAATCCCTTACCAAAGCTTATGCCTAAGATTATTGGCTCTTCCCCTTTCTCTCTAATCTTTTTTATCACTTCTAAGGTAGCATCTGGGTCTCTTATGTAAAGGATATATAAGTCATGATTAAGAGGCTTATCAAAGCTAACCTTTAGATCATCAAGCTCTCCTGAGTAGGAAACCCTTATTAAGTCTGTTGGAAACCTCTTACTTATGGTTTTATATGCATTCTCTCCATAGACTCCATCAGTTATTATAGCTACTTTCAAGCTCTCACAAAATTTAAATTTTTTTCAGGAATTCCCAGAAGGTTTTAACAGCACTTGGATTTTTTGGCCTTCTACTCTTTATTAAGTATAAGTATCTTGTTATATCTAAATCTTCTATAGGAACAATTCTAACTAAACCAGCACTCTCAGCCTTCTTAGCAGGGATCTCTGAAATGATACTTATCCCATAACCTTCAGAGACAGCTGTAATAACTGATGAAGTGCTTCCTAATCTCATGGTGACATTTAAATCCATCATTGAATACCCTTTCTTGTTTAGAGCCTCTTCAATAGTTTTCTTAGTTCCTGAGCCTTCCTCTCTATCTATATAGTCTTCATTTAATATTTCTTCAAATTTAACACTCTTCCTTTTTGCAAATGGGTGGTTTGGAGGAACTATAAGGACTAACCTATCCTTCCCAATAATTATGTAATCATAATCTTTACTTTTCAAGTATCCAACTGATATAACATCAGCTAACCCTTCTTCAAGAGCTTTATAGCATCTTTCAGTGTCAAGAATGTTTACATCAAAATCTACACTTGGATACTTCTCTTTAAACTCCTTTATAATTGAGGGTAAGATATATTCTCCTGGAATGGTTGAAGCATAAAGCCTTATAGTACCTTCTGGCACTTCACTTAGAGACTTCATTAAAATTTTAGCCTCTTCAACCATATCCAATATAGCTTTAGCCTTCTCATAAAGTATCTTCCCCTCTGGAGTTAGCTCTACTCCTTCAGGAGTTCTAACAAAGAGTTGGGCATCAAAATACTTCTCTAAGGTAGCTATGTGATTACTTACAGTTCCCTGTGTTATTCCTAAGATCTTAGCTGCCTTTGAAAAGCTCTTTGTTTCACTTGCCACTAAGAAGGTTTTAAAATATTTTAACTTAGGATCCAAATTAACACCTCTTAACTTTATTTAATAGTAATTAAATAACTTAGTACTATATATTAAATTTTTTGGTGAGACCATGCCAGAGCATATCTTATCTGGAATTAAGGCAATAGTTGCTAAGAAGTTAAAAGAGAAGGGCTATTTACAGAGGGAGATTGCTAAGAAGATAAAGGTTGATAGGAGTATGGTTTCCCACTATCTACATGGAAGATTTCCTAAGAAAAAAGTTATAGAGTTTGTAAAAATTATTGAGGAGTTGCCACCAAGCTGTGGCTCCAAGTTGATACATTCAATAGCCAATGATAAAGAGTTAGCTAAGGAATTGGTTAAAGAGCTATATAACCCTAAGCTTGTATGGGATAGGGATAAGTGCCTATTCTGTGGCTCCTGCCTTGTGTGTGAGGCACTCACATTAGAAGGAGAAACTTTAAATATAAATTTTGAAAAATGTTACTTGTGTGGAGAATGCACATTTATATGTCCAACAAAGGCACTAACACTTAAGAGGGATAGTAATGATAAAAGCTGAAAAATCTGTTTTTGATGAAGGTTTTGAAATTTCAAGGGAAGGAAAAGAAAAAAGAGAGCTAATTTGGAATAATAATAAGTGTGTTGGTTGTGGCATCTGTTATGATGTGTGCCCTGCTCAAGCCATAGTTTTAGGACCCTTAGGAGCAATAGCTAAGGGGATAATAGATACTTTTAAACTAAATATTGATGAAAATAAGTGTATTTTATGTGGTCTCTGTGCTTCAGCATGTCCATTTGATGCTCTTAACTTGTATATCAATGGAGTGAATAGTAAAGATATTGAGAGATATCCAAAGATAAAGAGAGATATAGAGGTTAGCCAAGAAACCTGTGTTCTCTGTGAGCAGTGTGAAGTTGTCTGTCCAAAAGAGGCTATAAGGGTTCATAGAGAATTAACTGAAAGGAGTAAGTTTGTGGTTGGAGAAATCAACATAAATAAAGAGAAGTGTGTTTACTGTGGAATCTGTGCTGACTACTGTCCAGCTGATGCTATAATTTTAGAGAGAGTTATCCCAACTCCAACAAATCCTAAGCCAGTTGTTGATATTAGAGTTGATACAGAGAGATGTGTCTATTGTAGGGTTTGTGAATATGTCTGTCCTCATGATGCTATAGAAGCTATCTGTTACAAGTGTCCTCTTCATAAGAGAATTCCTCATGCTAAGTTATATGAAGATATTAAAGGAGAGACCATTGTTGATAAAGAGCTCTGTGTCACATGTGGGTGGTGCTCACATATCTGTCCTGTCAATGCTATAAAGGTTGAGAAGCCATTTGAAGGAGAGGTTAAGATTGACACTGAAAAGTGTAATGCCTGTGAAGCCTGTGTCTATATTTGCCCATGCTCAGCCTTAGAATTCCCAGAGGCTAAGAAGAAGGGTGAGAAGGTTACTAAGTTAGTTGTCAATCAAAACCTCTGTGTTCTCTGTGGAGCCTGTGCTAAGGCTTGTCCTGTCAATGCTATAAAGGTTGAGAGAACTAAGATTAATTTTGAAAGAGAACCAATTTCAAAGGCTTGGAGGAATGCATTTAATAAGTTATTAAAGGTGAACTAAATGAAGGGCTATGATTTAGTTATTTTCAAAGAAAGATGTCATGGCTGTGGAAACTGTGTAGTTGCCTGCCCAGTTAATGCTCAGGATCCAAACACTTGGGGAGGAAAGGGATCAAAAAGTGAAGATGTAGTTATTAGAGTTGAAAATGGAACTGTAGAGCTTGTTAAACCTGAACTCTGTGGGGGCTGTGGAGCCTGTGTTGAGGCTTGTCCAGTAGATGCTATAAAGTTAGTGGTTAGGTGGTAAATTATGAGATTTAGATTAAACACAGGTAGAACCATCTGGCAAGGGCAAGCTATAGAAGCTGGGAAAGACTTAGATCTCTATGTAAAAGCTGCTGCTGTTGTTTATATCAATGAGGAAGATATGGAAAAATTGGGAATTAAAGAAGGAGATAATGTTAAAGTTAAATCTGATTGGGGAGAGGTTGTTCTTAAAGCTAAAAAAGCTATAGAAAGGAATCCTGAAGGTTATGTTTATGTCCCAATGGGACCATGGGCAAACCTCTTAGTTTCCCCTGAAACCCATTCAACAGGAATGCCAGACTTGAAAGGATTTCCTGATCTATATGTAACCATTGAAAAAACCAATGAGGAAGTTCTTGACATGAAGAGGTTAATGAAAAGATACTACCTAACAAAAGGGGCAAGGAAAGAGGTGAAAACATGGAATATATTATAAAAAATGGAATTGTCTATGACCCAATCAATGGGGTCAATGGAGAAAAGATGGACATTTGTGTTAAAGATGGAAAGATAGTTGAAAAGGTTTCAGAGGATGCAAAGGTTATTGATGCATCCAACTGTGTAGTTATGGCTGGAGGGATAGAGATACACTCTCACTTAGCTGGGCCAAAGGTTAATATTGGAAGAATGATGAGGCCTGAGGATAGTATTAAGGAGATCTATGCTAAAAAAGGGCTTAGATGTGGAACAGGTTTCTCTATTCCATCAACCTTTAAAACTGGTTACCAATACTGTGAGCTTGGCTACACCTTTGCCTTAGAGGCAGCTATGCCACCATTAAAAGCAAGGCATGTTCATGAAGAATTTTTATTCACTCCACAGATTGATGTTGCAGCCCTCCCATTGTTTGGAAATAACTGGATTGTCTTTAAGTACATAATGGAGAAAGACTATAAAGCTTTAGCTGCTTATGTAGCTTGGATGTTAAAGGCTACAAAAGGTTATGGGATAAAGATAGTTAACCCAGGAGGAACTGAGGCATGGGGTTGGGGAACAAATGTTCATAGCTTAGATGATCCAGTTCCAGGATTTGATATAACCCCTAAGGAGATAGTCAAGGGTTTAGGAATGGTTAATGAACTTTTAGGATTACCTCATTCTATCCATGTCCACCCAAATGATTTAGGACATCCTGGAAATTATGAGGTTACTATAGAAACTATGAAGTTATTAGAGGATGTAAAGGCTAAACCAAAAATTGGAGAGAGATGGAGCTCTTACCATAATACTCATATTCAATTCCATGCCTATGGAGGAACATCATGGAAAGACTTTGAAAGTAAGGCATTAGAAATTATTGACTATGTAAATAAGTCAAAGCATGTAACCATTGATGTTGGGCAAGTTACTTTAGATGAAACTACAACCATGACAGCTGATGGACCAATGGAATATGATCTATATATGATGACTAAGTTCAAGTGGGCTAACTGTGATGTTGAGTTAGAAACTGGTTCAGGAGTAGTTCCATTCATCTACTCAAGAAAGAACCCAGTTCATTCTGTCCAGTGGGCTATAGGTTTAGAGTTCTTACTCTACACTGACACTGATAAAGTGATCTTAACAACTGATCACCCAAATGCTGGACCATTTACAAGATATCCAAGAATATTAGCTTGGCTATTAAGTAAGAAGTATAGAGAGGATTGGCTATATAACAAAGTTCATAAGTGGGCAAGGGAGAGAACAGCCCTTCCAGATGCTGATAAGGAATATGATATGTATGAAGTGGCAAAGGTAACAAGAGCTAACCAAGCTATTGCTCTTGGTTTATCTGAAAGTATGGGACACTTAGGAGTTGGAGCCAATGCTGACATAGCCATATATGAAATAGATCCAGAGGAGAAGGATGGAAAGAAGATAGAGAAGGCATTTAGATATGCTAAGTATGTCTTAAAAGATGGAGAAGTTATTGTCAAGGATGGAGAGATAGTTAAGGAGAAATTCTATAGAACATTCTACTTAGATGTGCAAGTTGATGAATCATTGATGAATGAAGTTCTCAAGGATGTAGAAGAGATGTTTAAGAGATACTATACAATAAACTTTGAAAACTATGTTGTTACTGAGGAATATGCTAACAACTGGAAGCCTATAAAGATTGATGCTACAAACCTCTAAAAAATTTTTTGGTTATCTTTTATGATTATAACAACAACTGAAACCTTAGAAGGCTATGAAATTGTTGAATATCTTGACATTATTATAGGCTGTGGAGATGATCCTGAAGATGCTTTAAAAGAGTTAAAAGAGATTGGAGAAACTTTAAAAGCTGATGCAATTGTGGGAGTGAAGATATTCAATGAAATTCTTGATAGGGAATTAACTTACTATGCCTATGGAACTGCTGTAAAAATAAAAAAGAGGGAATAGCTATGAGTAAGGAGGTTAAGATAATACTACAGGAAGAGCTATATGCTCCTCTCTCATTAGAGAATGTCCTTCCTGAGGATTTAGAAAGTAAGAGCTTAGAGGATATAAAAAATATAAAGTTATACTATGGGAATAGGGTGGTTAAGCTCTCTGACATGTTTGATGTTGAAGTAAATGAGATAGAAGGAGAGCCAAGGTTAGTTATTGAAAACCCTTCTATAAAGATAAAGCATATTGGCTCTAAGATGAGTAGAGGAGAGATTATAGTTAAAGGAGATGCTGGAATGTATGCTGGAGAGCATATGAAAGGAGGGAAGATAGTTATTGAAGGAAATGCTGATAACTGGTTAGGAATGAATATGAAAGGTGGGGAAATAATAGTTAAAGGTTCTTCAAGAGACTACACTGGTGGAACATATAAAGGAGAATGGAGAGGAATGAGTGGAGGAAGGATAGTAGTAGAAGGAAATGCAAGGCACGAGCTTGGCCTCTACTTAAGGGGTGGAGAGATTATAGTTAAAGGAGATGCTGGAATGTTTGCAGGATTACATCAGCAGGGGGGCTATATTATTGTAGAAGGAAATACTGATGTGAGACTTGGAGGAGAGATGGAAGCTGGAGCAATAATAGTTTATGGTAAAGTTAAAGAAATTTTACCATCCTTTAAATATGAGGGAATTGTTGAGAATCCAGTTATAAAGATAAAGAAGAAGGATGAAGGAAGAAAGTTTGAAGGAACCTTTTATAAGTTAGTTGGAGATTATGCAAATGGTAGAAAGGTTAAAGGCCAATTATATATAAATGTTGAAACTAATGAGGGATTATTCTAAAGGTTATAAAACTCTCAATAAATCCAGCAATGATAAAGAGGATAATAGATAAAGATAGAATTCTTAAAGAATCTATCACTCTCTCTAAACTCTTTTTTCTCAGATATTCAATAACTCCAATGTAAAAGATGATCCCTGAAGAGATGGCTAAGATGAAGGCAGGAATTTCTATAACTCCATGTGGCAAAACAAAGATAACAAATTTTTTTATTCCAAACTTAACAAGCACATAGGAGAGGATAAAAGAGTTTATCAGTAAGATAAATATGTTAAAAAAGCCAGATATATAGGAGAGGAGACAAACTTTTAAATTATTACTCAAAATTAGTAAATAGAGGCTAAAGCTATTTAGAGCCTTTAAATTAACTCCACTTAATATTTGACTTTTAAAGTTGTAAAAAATCTCATTCCCCAAGTTAAAAAAGTATTGGTTATGGGAGATTAGAAAAGAGAAGACTAAAAAAGATTGGAAATAAATTAAGGAAACAAGAGAAATTATATTTTTATTCCTTTTTAAACTATCTATCATTTTTCATCATCTTCCAAGCTCTTTATGAGCCTTTGCTAAATGGTTAGAGGCTAAAGCTCCCAATAAGGAGAGTTCTCCAGCCAAAACAGCAGCTCCAACAATCTCAGCAAATTTTAAAACCTTGTTAGAGCCATAACATCCCATAATTTCTAAAGCCTCTCTTTGAGTCTCTACACTTGTTCCTCCTCCTACTGTGGCTAATGGAAGATCAGGAAGGGTTACTGAAAAATAGAGCTTGTCATCTTCAACTTCAGCCATAGTTATGCCTAAGCTACCTTCAACTATATGAGCCTCATCTTGACCAGTGGCTAAGAAGATGGCTCCAACAATATTGGCATAGTGGGCATTAAAACCCATGCTGTTGGATATTGCTGAGCCAATATAGTTTTTTAGTCTATTAACCTCAGCAATGGCCTCAGGGGTTGTCTTTAAATACTTCTCCACCTCTTCCCTATCTAAGTAAATCTCTGCTACAACACTCTTCCCTCTCCCCTCTATTAAGTTCATGCCACTTGGCTTTTTATCTACACAGGCATTTCCACTTAAGGAAACAAGCTTAACATCAATATTTTCCTTTTTAAGCTCTTCAACAATAAACTTACAAGCCTCTTCTGTAGCTATGGTAACCATATTCATGCCCATAGCATCTCCAGTTTTGTAGCAAAATCTTGGGTAGATATTTCTCCCAACTATTAATATTGGCTCTATCTTTATTAACTTCCCATGCCTTGTTGTTGACTCAGCCACTTCCTTAATTTTATCAAAGTTTTTTAATATCCAATCTCTTACTTTTATAGCTTCAACAACAGACCTTGTTTTAAAGCATGGAGCTCTTGTCATCTTGTCATCAATAACTCTAACTATAGCTCCTCCACACTTGGTTATTATTGAGCAACCTCTATTAACTGAAGCTACTAAGGCTCCTTCAGTTGTAGCCAATGGAATATAAAAGAGACCTTTAGCATGCTCTCCATTAACCCTTATTGGCCCAGCTATTCCTAAGGGTATTTGAATAGCTCCTATCATATTCTCTATATTCTTTTTTACATTCTCCTCTGATATAGAATATTTATTTATGTGATTAAATTTAATGTTAAGTTCCTTTTCTAAAAATTCTCTCCTTATCTTTGTAGCTTCTTTATGTCCTAACATATCATCCAATTGATATAACTTTATTTTCTTATTTTTTAGCTCTTCAAAAATATCCATAGAATCACCAACTTAATCTAAATCTCTCTTCACATGCTTATCCATGTAAAGCTGTGACTTGACATAGAGATCTGCAGCTTTCTCATAATTTCCTTCTTCTTCATGTATCTTAGCCAGACTTAAAAGAGCTTTAACATAACTTGGTTTCTTTTCTATACACCTATTTAAATATTCTTTAGCTCTTTCATACTCCTTTAGTCTCTCATAAGCTTTTCCAATATAGTATAGGAAAGTAGGATCTTCTCCAGCTATCTTTAACCCTTCTTCAGCATATTTTATAGCTTCTTTAAACTCTCCAATAGTTAAACAAATTGATGCCAAGTGTCTTAGAGCATCTAACCACTTAACATTAAGCTCATCAATTAATTTTTTAAACACCTGATAAGCCTCTTCAAATTTATTCATTCTCTTTAATAGCACTCCTTTTAAGTATAAAGCATTAATGTCATTTGGATCTTTCTCTAAGGCTTTATTTATGCATTCTAAAGCTTCATAATACTTTCCTAATTTCCTTAATATATCTGCTTTCTTAACATACAAAATTTTTAAATTTGGAGCAACTCTTAAAACTTTATCATACTCTTCTAAAAGCTCTTCATATTTTCCTAAGCTCTCTAAGCATAGAAGTTTTAAAAATTGAGCTGATGGGAAATTATCTTCAATATTTAAAGCTTTTTTATAGTTTTTTAATGCATCTGAACATGATCCCTTAATACCATAAAGTTGTCCTAAGAACAAGTAAGTAATAGGATTTTTATCTCCCAATCTAACTAAGGTGTTAAAAACCTCAATAGCCTCATCAACCTTCCCTAAAGAGGTTAAGATTAACCCTTTTAAGAATAAAGGGATTAAAAAATCTGATTGTAATCTTAAAGATTCATCACAGTAATATAAAGCTTTATATAAATTGCCTTCAAACATAGCTCTATATGCTCTTAATGCATAAGACACAGCTTCCAAAACTTTAACCCTTGGGGTTTCAGGAGTTTCCAATGTTTCCACCTTGTACATTACTTAGATACTATATTATTACATTGATTTAATGTCAAGAATAGTATATAAAACTAAAGTGAGATGTATATGAATTTTGAAAATTACATAATAAAGATTGGAATTTTTATATTCATTTTAGTAGTTGGTTATTTTGTAAGCATTTTTGTAGATCTATTTTTAAATAGATTGGAAAAAATAGCTGAGAAAACAAAAAATAAGTTAGATGACATTGTTATTAGTGCTATTAAAGTTCCTTTAAAGATAATAATTATCCTCTTCTTCTTATACTTAGGCTTCTATCTTACTCTTCCAATCCAGTATATAAACTTAGTTGAGAATGCTATTAAATTTATATTTATTTTAATACTCACATATACATCAGTTAAAATACTTGATAAACTCTTTGATCTCTATGTAAAGCCAATAATTGAAAAGACAGACACTAAGTTAGATGATCACTTAGCCAAGCCATTAAAGAAAATTTTAAAGATTCTTCTCTACTTACTTGGAATTTTAACAGCTCTAAGCTCTATTGGTTATGACATAACCACCATCTTAGCTGGTTTAGGAATTGGAGGTTTGGCTGTAGCCCTTGCCTTACAAGATACTATAAAAAACTTCATTGCTGGCCTTCTCATCTTAGCTGACAAGCCCTTTATAATAGGACATTGGGTTAAGATTAGTGATATAGAGGGAATAGTTGAAGAGATTGGAATTAGAAGCACAAGGATAAGAAGTTTTGATGAAACCCTCTATATAATTCCAAACTCTAAACTTTTAGAAGAAGTTATAGAAAACTTAAGTGTTAGAGATAGAAGGAGAGTTCTCTTTACCATAGGATTAACCTATAACACTCCTCCAGAGAAGATTAAAAGAGCTAAGGAGATAATATTAAAGATTATTGAAGAGCATAAGGCTACACTTCCTCCTTACAGAGTTCATTTTATTGAATATGGAGATTGGAGCTTAAACTTAAGGATTGAGTATTTTGTTAGAAATATGGGCTTTGACTACTATTTAAATGCTGTTGAGGAGATAAACTTAAAGATTAAGGAGGAGCTTGAAAAAGAGGGAATAGAGATAGCTTTCCCAACCTATACTATCAAGGTTGATAAATATGATACTTAAAAATTGTAGAGCATATATAAACAAAAAATTTATAAATTGTTGTATTGAAATTGATGATGGAAGGATTAAGAAAATAGCTAAGGTTATTGATGGAGAGGGAATAGACTTAAAAAATAATGTTGTTGTTCCTGGGTGTATAGATAGCCATGTCCATCTAAGATGGAAGTCAAAAAAGGAAGGATTTAAAAGTGGTAGTGAAGCAGCTATAAATGGAGGCTTCTGCTTTGTCATAGATATGCCTAATGATAACCCACCAATAACAAGCAAAGAAAGATTTTATAAAAAGTTAGAAGATACTAAGAAATGTAAGGTTAATATTCTTTTAAATTATGGGATAACTGATGAGAACTATAAAGACTACTTAAAAGAGGCTAAAGGATACAAAATTTTTATGGTTAAGTCAGTTGGAGATCTCCATATTAAAGATTATAATAATTTAAAATATATCCTAAATGAGAAAAAGCTTTTTTGTATCCATGCTGAGCATAAAGATATCATAGAGGAGAATAAAAAGAAGATTCCATTAAAAACTTGGCTTGACCACTGTAGAATTAGAGAGAAGAGGGCTGAAGTTGAAGCTGTAAAAGAAATCTTAAAGTATAAAAAAGAGAAGGTTTATTTTTGCCATATTTCAACTAAAGAAAGTTTGGAGATAATAAAGGATGACTATATTGAAGTAACTCCTCACCATCTATACTTAAACAAGGAGATGGCTGAGGAATTAAAAGGCTTGGGGAAATTTAACCCACCCTTAAGGGATAAGGAAGATAACATAGCTCTAATAAAGGCTCTAAATAATAAGGTTAGTGTTATAGCCTCTGACCATGCCCCTCATCTCTATGAGGAGAAGTTGAGAGATGTCAGTGAATGTCCCTCAGGAATTCCTGGATTAGAAACCTTAATTCCCTTAACACTAAATTTAGTTAATAAGGGTTATATATCCTTAGAGAGAGCTATAGAATTAATTTCCCTAAATCCAGCTAAGATCTTTAATATTAACAATAGAATAAAAGAGGGAAATTTAGCTAATTTAACTATCCTAAATATTAAAAAAGAGATTAAGATTGATGCTGAAAACTTTAAGTCCAAGGCTAAGTTTAGTCCATTTGATGGCTGGAAAGTGAGAGGGGCTCCAATATATACAGTGGTTAATGGTAACCTTTATGAGACAACATATAGGTGATATCTTTTGGTAGAGAAGCATAGACACTGCTTGAACTGTGGAATCTCTATTCCTCCTGATCAGGTTTTTTGTTCTGAAAAGTGTAGGATGGAATATTTAAATAGAAGAAAAAAGATGATGAGAGTTCAATATATGTTTATAGGGATTGCTATCCTACTTATTATTTATGTTTTCATCTCAAACTACTTTATTGGGTGAGCTTAAAAATGTTAAAAGTAGCTTGGGGAATTACAGGATGTGGAGATAGAATAGAAGAAGTTGTTAACATTATGATAGAGATGAAGAATAAATATAACTTAAATGTTGATGTCTATGTTTCAAAAAATGGAGAGTTTGTTTTAAGATGGTATAAGTTGTTTGATAAAGTAAAGAAAGAGTTTGATAAAGTTTGGGTTGAAAAGGGACCAAACTCTCCTTTCCTGCCTGGAAAGTTACAGACAGGAAAGTATGATCTATTTATAATAGCTCCTGCTACAGCCAACACAACAGCTAAGATAGCCCATGGGATAGCAGACACTTTAATAACCAACTCTGTAGCCCAAGGGATGAAGGCAAGAGTTCCAACCTATATATATCCTCCAGATAATAAAGAGGGGGTTGTTGAAACCCTACTTCCAAATGGTAAGACATTAAAGTTGTATATAAGAAAGGTGGATGTTGAGAATGTTAAAAAGCTTGAAGAGATGGAAGGAATTGAAGTTCTTTACTCTCCTGAAGAGATTAAGAAGGTTATAGAGAGGCATATAGATGAAAAGAATAGTAGAGGAGATCAATAAAATTAGGGAAGAGCTTAACCTACCAAAGGTTAATATTGATATAGTTAAGATTGAAGAGAAGGATAATAAGTTAGTTATTTACACAAGAACAAGAACTGATAAATCAGCCATTATAGGCCCTGGTGGTTGGGTAGTTGGGAAGCTTAGAGAGAGGTTAGGCTATGAGCTAATTAAAGTTGAGGATTACAGTGACTATTTACTCTTTTTAGAGAGGGTTAAAGAAATTAAAGAAAAATGTAATGATGAAATTATTTTAAAGCTTTGCTCTCACTTTTTAGAAAATAAAAGTTATGATAATTTAGTTTATACTACAATAGTTTGCCAGTATGACTTATACATTGCTGAAACCCTAAATAAAGTGTTTAGAGTGAAAGCTCTACTTTTAAATCCTCCTATTTTACCAGAGAAAAAGAGGAATAGGGCTATAGAATTCTTAGAGGAGAGAAAGATTAGTTATGAAGAGATTTATTTAAAGCCTAACTTTAAAGAATCCTGTGGCTTCTTACCAAAATATTTAAATCTTGAAGGATATATTTTTACCACTTGCCTGAAAGAGAGCTATTTAAAAAGAGGAAGTTCAATATATATAAATTTCCTTAAGCTCTTTCCTCTGAAGTTTAATAAAACATACTATTTAGAGTTCTGCCCTCTCTGTATCCAAAATTTAAAAAATATTTATAGGGAAGTAATTAAAGATATTGTTAATAGTGTCTATCTTGGAATTAGAGAGCCAACAGATGCAGCAGAGGAGATAGTAAAAATTTACAAAAGGATGAGAAAATGAAAATCCTATTTTTTGAGTATGCTATGGCCACAAATTGTAGAGAGTTTTTAGCTGAAGGAAAGATGATGTTTGATAAACTCCTCTATGAATTTTTAAGCTTAGGTAGTGTTGTAACATTAATCAATAAAGAACTTTCAAGGCCCTATAAAAACATTAAAAACCTTAAGGTTGTTGAACCAACTAATTTATTTGAAACTCTAAGGAAGATAAATAACTTTGACTACTTCTTAGTCATTGCTCCTGAGGAAGACAATATATTGTATGAGCTAACAAAGATATTAGAGCCTAAAGGTGTTAATTTAGGAAGTTCATCAAAAGCTATAAAAGTTGCTGGAGACAAATATTTAACTTATGAAGCCTTAAAAGACATTGTCAAAGTTCCTAAAACCTTCCAGCCAAGAAAGTATATAGTAAAGAGAAGAGATGGATGTGGCTCACAGTTCAGGGTTTATGATGAGAAATACATAATTCAGGAGTTTGTTGAAGGTTCTCCTTATTCAGCCTCATTCATAGTAGGGAAGAGAGGAATTAAATTTTTGTCTCTAAATAAACAAATTGTTGATGAATCTGGGTTTAAAGGAGCTGAAGTTAATATAGATCATGAGAGAAAGGAAGAAATCATAGATGAGTGTGAAAAGGCTTTAAAAAGGATTGATGGGCTAAATGGCTATGTTGGAGTTGATTTAGTAATTGATGACAATATATACATAATTGAAATTAATCCAAGGATAACCACTACAGTCTGGGGCTTGATGACAGAGCCACCATTGGCTAAGCTTTTAATTGACAATGCTGAAGGAAAAGAGATTAAAATTGAAAAAGTTGTTGGAAAGAAATTTAAGGTGGGAGAATATGGATGAGAAAGATTTAAAAATTATTAATTTACTATTAGAGAATGGAAGGATGTCTTACACTGACATAGCCAAAAAATTAGGAACAAGTGAGAGCTCTATAAGAAAGAGAGTGAGAAAGCTGGAAGAGATGGGGGTTATTAAGGGCTATACAGCTATAATAGACCCATCAAAGATAGGCTACAATGTTGTAGCCTTAACAGGCTTTGACACTGAGCCAGACAAGTTTTTAAGTGTTGCTAAAGAGCTGGCTAAGTTTGAAGAGGTTAAAAAACTCTTCACTTCAACAGGAGACCACATGATCATGGCAGAAATTTGGGCTAAGGATGGAAAAGAATTTTCAGATTTAATATTTAATAAGTTAGGAAAAATTGAAGGAATTAAAAAGATATGCCCAGCTATTATTTTAGAGCAGATAAAGTAAAGAAGTGATCACCTATGATTATGGAGAATATAAAAACCTATCTCTTATTAGGGCTTTTAGTTGGACTAATTTATTCTATTTGCCTACTTCTCCATATTCCTCCATTCTTTGCTATTATCATAGCTCTAATTCCAAATTTAATAGCCTATTTCTTTAGTGATAAGATAGTTTTAATGAGCTATGGAGCAAGGATCTTAGAGGAAGATGAACTTCCTTGGTTACATGACATTGTTAGAAGAGTGGCAAGAAAGGCAGGAATTCCCAAGCCAAAGGTTGCCTTAGTTCCTATCCAAACTCCTAATGCCTTTGCAACTGGAAGAAATCCTGAAAATGCTGTTGTTGCTGTAACTGAGGGAATTTTGCAACTACTAAGCCCAGAGGAGTTAGAGGGAGTTATTGGGCATGAGATTGGACATATTGTTAATAGAGATATTCTTATATCTACAATAGTAGCTACCTTAGCTGGAGCCATCACCTACATAGCTGAATGGTTCTTATGGTTTGGCTGGATGTTCAGAGGGGATGAAGAGGAAGGGAATCCTCTTGAATTTATAGCCTCAATCTTACTAATTATATTAGCCCCAATAGCAGCCACTTTAATACAGTTTGCCATCTCAAGGCAAAGAGAATTTTTAGCAGATGAGACTGGAGCTAAGCTAACCCATCCACTATGGTTAGCCAATGCCCTAAAAAAGCTTGAGGAAGGGGTTAAGGTTTACCCCTTAGAGCATGGAAATCCAGCAACAGCTCATTTATTTATAGTTAATCCCTTCAGAAGTGACTTTATAGCCAAGCTTTTCTCCACCCATCCACCAACAGAGGAGAGGATTAAGAGGTTATTGGAGTTGGCTAAGAGGCTTAGATATTATTAATTTTTGGTGATATTAAATGAAGACTGTCAAATTTAGAATTTATTATGATGGAGAATACTGGGTTGCTGAAGGAATTGATGTAAGTATATATACACAAGGAAAAAGTTTAGATGAATTAATGAAAAATCTTAAAGAGGCTGTTGAATTACACTTTGAAGATGATCTAAAGTCTGGAGAAAGTATAAAGATCCTCTCTTTTTCTGAGATAGAGGTGTCAGGTGTTGTCTAAACTTCCAGTTGTTGGTGGTAAGGAGTTAATAAAGTTTTTAAAGAGTTTAGGTTATGAAGTTGTCAGACAAAAAGGAAGTCATGTAAGATTAAGAAAAGAAACAGAATTTGGAACTCATAATATAACAATTCCTTATCATGATGAAATAGCAAAAGGAACATTAAATGCTATTTTAACTGATATTTCCAAGTGGAACAATATTTCAAAAGAAGAACTAATAAAAAAATTAAAGAATAAACATTAAATACTTTCTTGGTGCTAAGCTATGATTTTAATTATTGCTGAAAAACCAAGTGTAGCTAAAAAAATAGCTAATGCTCTTGGAAAGGCTAAGAAAAAGAAAATTTATGATGTCCCATATTATGAAGTTGACTATAATGGAAAGAAGATAGTGGTGGCAAGTGCTGTAGGCCATCTCTTCACATTGGTTGAGAAAAACAAGAGCTTTAGCTATCCAACATTTGAAATAAAATGGGCTCCTGCTTACATAGAGAAGGGAAAGAGCTATGTTAAAAACTATATTAGAGCTTTAAAAGAGCTTTCAAAGTATGCTGATGAAATTTATATAGCTACAGATTATGATATAGAAGGAGAGCTTATTGGCTACCATGCCTTAAAGTTTTGCTGTGGCAGAGATAAAGGAAAAAGAATGAAATTTTCTTCTTTAACTAAGAGAGAAATTATAAAAGCTTTTGAAAATCCAATAAGTATGGACTATGGCTTAGTAGATGCTGGAGAGAGTAGGCATATAGTAGATTGGTATTTTGGAATTAATTTATCAAGAGCTTTAATGCATGCAGTAAAGGCTTTAAATGATTGGAAAATTCTAAGCATTGGTAGGGTTCAGGGCCCAACACTCTATTTTTTAGCTGAGAGAGAAAAAGAAATTAAAGAATTTAAGCCTAAGCCATACTGGATTTTAGAAGCTTATCTTAAAAATCTAAAAGCTATTCATGAGAAAGAGAAATTTTGGGATGAGGAAGAGGCTAAGAAAATTTATGAGAAAGTGAAAGATGCTAAATATGGAGAAGTGGTTAAGGTTGAGAGAAGAGTAAGTAAGATAAAGCCTCCTGTTCCCTTTGACCTTGGAACTTTACAGAGAGAGGCTTACAACTATTTTAAATTCTCTCCTAAGAAGACTCAGGAAATTGCTCAGTCTTTGTATGAAAAAGGGTTATGTCTTCATCCAGACACTTTAATATTGTTACCAGATGGAGTTAAAAAAATTAAAGAGTTGAAAGAAGAGGGAGAAGTATTATGTTTGAATCATAACTTAAAGCTAACAAAATCAAGATATAAGCTTTTAAAAAGAACTGTGAGGGAAAAGTTAATAAAAATTACTTTGAATGATGGGACTGAACTCATCACAACAAGAGAGCATCCTATTTTAGTGTATAGAGATAAGCTATTATTTGTTCCATCAGAGAGATTAAAGGAGAAGGAACAGATAATAACTTTAGGACATCAAAATAAAGAGCTAAGTTTAGACAACTATTTAATTAATGAAGATTTAAAAAGAATCTCAGAAGGAGATGTCTATATTTCAAAAATTAAAAAAATTGAAGAAATTGAATATGAAGGAGAAGTCTATGATTTGGTAGTTGATAAGTTCCACAACTTTATAGCAAATGGAATAGTTGTTCATAACTGTTCCTATCCAAGAACATCATCCCAAAAACTACCAAAGGATTGGAGCTACTTGGAGAATATACTAAAAACTCTAAAAAACTCAGAATATTGGAAGTTTGCTGAGAGAATTATAGAAGAGAAGAGGAAACCAATAGAAGGAAAAAAGGATGATCCAGCACATCCAGCTATACATGTTGTAGATTATCCAAAGAATAAAGAAGAGCTGAGTAAGGAAGAGCTTAAAGTCTATGATCTAATAGCAAGAAGAACCTTATCAGCTTTCTGGGATGAGGTGGAAAGAGAGCATATAAATGCTAAGATATCAATAAATGATGAGCTCTTTAAAGCCTCTGGTTCTAAAACAGTAAAGGAAGGTTGGCATGTCATTTACCACTTTCCAACATTTGAAGAGCTTAACTTAAATTTAAAAGAGGGAGAAAAGGTTAAGGTAGAGAAGATAAAGTTAGTTAAAAAAGAGACTAAGCCACCTAAGAGATATACATTATCAAGTATCATTAAAGAGCTTGAAAAGAGGAACTTAGGGACTAAAGCTACAAGGGCTGAAATTGTAGATAAGTTAATTAAGAGAGGTTATATAAAAGTTAGTAAGAATGGCTCTTTAGAGGTTACTGACTTAGGAGCTTCAATAGTTGAAGTCTTTAAAAGATTCTGTCCTGAAATTGTTGATGAGAAATTAACAAGAGAGTTAGAGGATAAGTTAGAAAATATACAGATGAAGAAGATAAATAAAGACCTTGTCTTAGAGGAAGCTAAAAAAAGGTTAATAGAAGTGTTAAAAAAATTTAAGGAGAAAGAGGTTGAAATAGGGAAGAACTTAACCAATAAAGAAGTTGTAGGAACTTGCCCAAGATGTGGCTCTCCTTTAGTGGTTAAAGAAGGGAAATATGGGAAATTTATAGGTTGTACAAACTTTCCAAAGTGTAAATTTACCAAATCCTTAGAGTGATAAAGTGACAATAAAATACTTGGAGAGGGAGTATAGTGATGAAGAAATTTATGAGATCTTAGAAGAGCCTGTTAGAGTTTGGTTTAAAAGTAAATACAAGAGTTTTACACCTCCACAGAGATATGCTATAAAGGAGATACATGAAAAGAAAAATGTTTTAATTTGTTCTCCAACAGGTAGTGGGAAGACATTATCAGCCTTTTTAGCTGGAATTAATGAGCTAATAAAGTTGTCAATGGAGAAAAAGTTAGAGGATAAGGTTTATATCATTTATATATCTCCACTTAGAGCCTTAAATAATGACATAGAGAGAAATTTAAAAGAGCCTTTAAAAGAAATTTGTGAGACAGCTAAAAACTTAGGGATAGAGTTAGATGAGATTAGAGTAGCTGTAAGAACAAGTGATACAACAAGCCATCAGAAGCAGAAGATGTTAAAGAAGCCTCCACATATATTAATAACTACACCAGAGAGCTTAGCCATCTCTTTAAATTCACCTAAGTTCTCTCAGCTATTAAAGGATGTTAAATATGTCATAGTTGATGAGATACATGCACTAACAAATAAAAGAGGGGTTCACCTCTCTCTATCCTTGGAGAGGCTAAATAGAATATCAAATTTTGTCAGGATTGGTTTATCAGCCACTATCTCCCCACTGGAGGAGATAGCTAAGTTCTTAGTTGGAGTTGGTAGAGATTGTTATATAGTAGATGTTAGCTACAGAAAGGAGATAGAGATTAAAGTCTTATCTCCAGTTGATGACTTTATCTACACTCCAACAGAGGAGATAACCAAAAAACTTTATAGTTTATTAAAAAAGCTTATAGAAGAGCATAAAACTGTCCTTATCTTCACAAACACAAGAGGAGCTGCTGAGAGGGTAGCTTTTCACTTGAAACAGTTAGGCATTAAAGGAGTTGGAACTCATCACTCCTCTTTAAGTAGAGAGGTTAGGTTAGAAGTTGAAGAAAAATTAAAAAGAGGAGAGTTAAAGGTTGTTTGTACTTCAACCTCTTTAGAGTTGGGAATTGATATAGGAAGTATAGACTTAGTTATCCTCTTAGGCTCTCCTAAGAGTGTGGCAAGAGCCTTACAAAGGATAGGGAGGAGTGGGCATAGATTACATGAGAAGAGTAAAGGGATTATTATAGCCTTTGATAGGGATGACTTGATTGAAAATACTGTCTTAGCCTATGATGCAAGAACTGGGAAGATAGATAAGGTTAAGATTCCAAGAAACTGCTTAGATGTTCTCTCTCAGCATATTGTTGGGATGGCTTTAGAGAAGGTTTGGAATGTAGATGAAGCTTACAATTTGGTTAAAAGAGCTTACCCATACAAAGATTTAAGTAAAGAAGATTTTTTAGATGTTTTAAAATATTTATCTGGAAGTATTGAGGAGAGGAGAGTTTATTCAAAAATTTGGTTTGATGGAGAGAAGTTTGGAAAGAAGGGGAGAGCGAGGGTTATTTACTTTATGAATGTTGGAACTATCCCAGATGAAACAGCTGTTGAAGTTTATGAAAATAATAAGCTTGTTGGAGAGGTTGAGGAAGAGTTTGCTGAGAAGTTGATGAAAGGAGACATCTTTGTCTTGGGGGGGAAAACTTATAAGTTCTTAGGAGGGAGAGGAAATAGAATTAGAGTTAGGGAAGTTTATAATGAGAAGCCAACCATTCCAGCATGGTTTTCTGAGCAGTTGCCCTTAGCTTATGACTTGGCATTAGATGTTGAGAGGTTTAGAGGAGAGGCTAAAAATATTTCTATAGATGAATTAATAGAGAAGTATGAGATTGATGAAAAGGCTGGGAAAGCTATAAAGGGATATATTGAAGAGCAAGATAGATATGCAATAGTTCCTACTGAGGAAGAGATGTTAATAGAGAGCTTTGAGGAAGAGAAGAGAAGATACTATATATTTCACTTTGTAGCTGGGAGAAGGGCAAATGAGGCAATAGCAAGGGCTTTTGCTAACTATGTGAGTAAGGTTAAGAGGGCTAATGTTAGAATAATGGTTAATGACTATTCCTTTGCCTTAGTACTTTCTAAGAGTAGAAGGTTAAGTAAGGAACTACTTGGACAACTCTTTAACATTGATTTACTCTCTAACTTAAAGGAGTCAATAGAGAGAAGTGAGATAATAAAAAGAAGGTTTAGGCATGTGGCTACAAGAGGCTTTTTAATTTTAAGGAGATATTTAAATAAAAAGATAAGTGTTGAGAGACAACAGTTTAATGCTGAGGCTCTCTTAGAATACTGTAAAAAAGTAAATCATCCTTTGTATAGGGAAACAATAAGAGAGATTTTAGAAGATTACTTAGATATAGAGAATGCACTAAACTATTATGAAAAAGTAAAAGAGAGGAAGATTATTTATAAGAAGTTAAGTTCTCCTTCACCCTTTGCCTTTAACTTGGTTGTTATGGCCTCTTCAGATGTTATCTTTATGGAAGATAAGAGGAAGATGATCTTAGAGCTACATAAGAAGGTTTTAGAAGCAATAAAAGGGAAAAAATGAAGGTTGGGATAGCTACAAAGCCAAAAGATATTAATTTAAATAGTGAAATAATAAAATATTATGACTTCCATGTCATAGACTCTGAAACTGAAGACTTCATAAACTTGGAGAACTTGAAAAAAGTTATAGTTACTGTTCAAAGTAAGAGAGATAATGCTTATGAACTCTTAGAGCTTTACTCTTCCTATGATCCCTTAGCCATCTGTATAGTTTTAGGAAATAGGAAATATTTAAAAGAGCATGAGAGGAAGAAGAGGAGAGAGGTTATATTAAAAGTGATAGAGAGAGCCTTAGACCTCTTTAACAATATTTGGGTTGGCACTGAAAAGGTTGAAGATCTTGTCAAGCCAGTTATTGAAGAACATGACTTAACAGCTTTTTACCTTTATGGAGACTCTTGCTCATTAAAGAATAGAGCTATCTATGTCCCTTACTCATCCCAGCTAAAAAATAAGGAATTTATAAACAATTACTTGGAGAGAAGGAAAAGCAAGGATATAGATAAATATATTTTAAGAGATCCAAGAAAGATAAAAGAGATTTTAAGAGAAAATAAGTATTCAGTCTTTTACCCAATTGATGGAGATATTTATGAGCTCTCAAAGTTAATTAACCTGTAAAGCTAAGTTTTTCGTAAAGTTGTAAGTTTTTCCACTTATATTTATTGTTATCACTATCCTATTCCCAATATCATTAGTTAAAGTTGAGTTGTCAATGTTTACTATAACTCCATCTTCAGTTGGAGTTATACTTAAAAAAATTTCTTTATTAACTAAAACCTCTTTATTTTTTATGTGAAACCTATAGCTTAAATCTCCAATAGGCCTTAAAATATAAGTGGCTGAGATGTCCTTTGAATAGCAAGTTAACATTAAATTCTCCAAGTCATCCATTATATCATAGGCTCTATCACTAATATAGGATAAATATTGAGTGTCATTTAAGGAGAATAGTGTGAAAGCTACATAGGTGGAAACTATTGTTAGCAAGAATATAGAAAAAATTAAATCTAAAGATATTTGTCCTCTTCTCATGCTCACACCAGGTCTATATGAATATGGGCTACTTCAACATTATCCAACTTTTCCAACCTATTCTTTAACTCAGTTTCTATATCATGCATCTCCTTAGCTGATATGTTGCATGGCACTTCAACATGGACATCAACATGAACCTTAGAGCCTAAGTGATAAACCTTTATATCATGAACTCCTAAAACCTTCTCATGGGATAAAATAACTTCCCTAACTTCATTTATTAGATCTTCACTTGCTCTCACTCCTGAGAGGAGTAGGATGTTCTCTTTTGTTATATCAATTCCAGTCTTTAAAATCATTAAACTAACTACAACTCCAGCTAAGGCATCTCCAAAGTATATATTCAACTTTTCCAATATCAAGCCTATGAGAACAGCTATACTACTAAGTACATCACTCCTATGATGGTAGGCATCAGCAATTAAAATTTTATTATTTAACTTTCTTCCAATTATTAGAGAGTATTGTGTCATAACTTCCTTAAATATGATGGAGAAGATAACAACTCCAAGCATTATGGAATTAACCTCTATAGTCTCTCTTGATATAAATCTAAAAAAAGAGTCTTTTAAAAGTTCAAAGGATACAAAAATTAAAGCTATCCCTATAATTAAAGCAAAGATGTTTTCAAATCTCCTATGCCCTAAAGGATGGTCATCATCTGGAGGTTTGTTAGAGATCTTAACCCCAAAGTAACCTATAACACTTGTTATAACATCCGAGAGAGAGTGAATTCCATCAGAGAGGATAGAGATACTATTATATAGATAACCAATATACACCTTAGCAAGAGACAAAGCTATATTTCCAACAATACTAAATATTAATGGCTTCTCCTCTTCTCTCATTTAACCACCATTCCAGCACAGCCAAAGACAAAATTTTTTAATCTTGAGAGGCTACAAAGAGCTTTAAAGCCAGTGCAGTGTAAAGGAATGAATTTAAATTCTTGAACCTTTAGATATCTAAGAACTTCTTCTAAATACTCCTGAGAGGCATTTATTAAGTGAAAGCCTCCAACAACTAACCTTATCACTTCAAAGTTTTTAGCATGCTCAATAACATTTATAACTCCACTATGAGAACAGCCAGTTATTAGCCTATTTTTTGATATTAGAATTAGTTCATCTTCAACCAAATCTTTCCCTTTCTCATCTTTAAAATCTTCAGGCTCATAGTAAAACTTTCTAACAATGTCTCCTAAGACAATATTGTCCTTATCTATCCTAAACTCATCTTGTATAAAAATGACATTAACCTTATCCAATAATTTTTTAACTTCCTCTGAAACCCCTATATATCTTCCATTATAGAATCTCTTTTTTAGAGCATCCTTATGTAAAATAACTGTCTCAATTAGCTCATTTTCAATTAAATACTTTAGCCCATCTGAGTGGTCATAGTGGCCATGTGAGAGAACAAAGTAGTCAAACTTTTCCTTCTCTCCAAGTAATTTTAAGTTATGCTCTAAAACTTTTTCATCTTGCCCAGCATCAAATAGAATTCTTTTTTTCTCATCTATTAGTATAGAGAGACCATGCTGAGCCAGTAATTTACTGTTGGTTATATTATCAATAACTATTTTGATCATAAATATCTCCCATATGTGATAAATTCTTAACTCTCTTATTCTTTTGGTTGGATTACTTAAAATTTATCTTTTTCTAATAATTAATTTAAAATTATAAATCTATGCTATAATTAAAAATAGCTAATCCTGTTGCAAGATCTCCTCAATTATCTTCTCTTCTATAGGCTTGAAGTCTAAATATTCCATTAATACTTTCTCTACAAATTTCAACCTAACATCTTCATCCCTACTAATTAAAGGCTCTCCCTTAATAATCCTATATTTAAATCTTAAGGGTGTAGAATTCAAAACTTTGACATCAATAGGAAACCCTATAACCCTCTCAATCTCAGTAGAAAGCTTTAATTCATACTCTAAAAAATCTTTCACCTTATTCTCATCAACATAAACTCCAATATCTATATCTCTAAAAAAAGATGTTTCATTAAAGCTACCATAGATGTAGGCAAAGACAACCTCATCCTTTTTATCTAAAATTTTTTTAATTTTCTTCTTTATTTCTTCCCTGTTTATTGACATAATCTTTAACCTCCTTAATAAATTCATTTAAATCTGAGACATCTTTTTTTATTATTTCATAAACTTTCTTGTCATCTATTTTCCAATAAAATATGTACAAGCATGTTCCTAAATTTTGCCATATTAGCAAGCTTTTCTGATAAATTTTGAGAGATTATATTATGCTTGCCAAGAATTATAAAACAATCTGAGTAGCTATTTGGAATCTCTTTGGCTACTCTAACAACTATGTGGTTACATATAGAGATAGCTGCTTCAATTGCTACAATCAACTTATATTTTGCTGCATCTTTAATATATGGATCAGATAGAAACCTTTCTAATCCTAAATCAACTATGTTTTTAAGATCATTAAGAACCTGTTTAATCTCAGCAAGTCTTCTGTTTATTAGATCAATATCAATTTTTGACATGATTATCCCTCTCTATTATTTTCAAAATATTAAAATCTTTTAACTATAAAATTTATCTTTTTCTAATAATTAATTTGAAATTATAAATTTTGTGAAGCTTTTTATACTATAAGGAAGAGAGCTTAACCTAAAAAGAGGTTGAAATTATGATAAAAAAAGGAGACTTAGTTAAGGTTGATTACATCTTAGAGGTTGATGGTAAAGTAATAGACACTTCTATGGAAGATGTAGCTAAAGAAGAAGGAATCTATGAAGAAGGTAGGGAATATAAGCCATTAGAGTTTATTGTTGGGAATGGAGAGTTAATAGAAGGCTTTGAAGAGGCTGTTTTAGGAATGGAGGAAGGAGAAGAAAAAGAGGTTATCTTACCTCCAGAAAAAGCTTATGGAGAGAGAAATGAAGAATTTATCCAAGAGATACCTAAAGAGATGTTTAAGGATGCTGACTTTGAGCCAGAAGTGGGGTTAAAGATTTTAGCCAATGGAATACCTGCTGAAATCATAGAGGTTACTGATGATAAAGTTATTTTAGACTTTAACCATCCATTGGCTGGAAAAGAGTTAAAATTTAAAATTATTGTTAGAGAGATACTTTAAAACTCTAAGTCTAAATCTTCTAATCTTCTTTTGAACTCCTCCAATAATAAGTCTTCATACTTCTCTTCAGTTGTAGGGTTTCCATTTTCATCTCTTGCTACAAAACAGGCAGCTAATCTTAAGTATGGCCCAGCATCATCCCATGGAACTGTTGAAATCAACTTCTCCTTTATTAAATATTGTGAAAAGTCTTCTGCTGTTTTAAATTCAATTCCATTAGCTTTTTTTGGAGTCCTAACATATAAATAGAAGGTTCCACCAGGCATTTTAGCCTTGAAGCCAACATCATTTAATATCTTAACCATCTTTCTTAACCTTCTCTCATACTTCTTTCTAATTCTCTCAGTAATCTCAGGATGCTTTAAACAGTAAATCCCAGCCTTTTGGATAGGGATGAATTGACCACTGTCAAAGTTATCCTTAACTGTGGCAAAGGCTTTAATTATTAACTCATTCCCTACTAAGAAGGCTAACCTCCAACCTGTCATATTGTAAGCCTTTGAAAAGCTGTGAATTTCAACACCCACTTCCTTGGCATCCTTAACTGATAAGAATGAGAGAGGCTTGTCATCATAAACTAAAGCTCCATAAGCAGCATCATGGACAACTATCACATCATTCTCAAAGGCAAAATCTACAACCTCTTTAAAGAACTTCTTAGTAGCTTTAGCTCCAGTAGGATTATTTGGATAATTTAGATAGAGCATCTTAGCCTTCTCTCTAACCTCTTTTGGAATATTCTCAAGATCTGGAAGGAAGTCATTTTCTTCTAACAATGGTAAATTATAAACCTTCCCTCCATACCACTCAGCATGAGTTCCCATTACAGGGTAACCTGGAACTGTCATTAGGCAAATGTCTCCTGGATTTATGAATGCTGAAGGTAAGTAAGCTAAGGCGGACTTTGAGCCTATTGAGTGAATAACCTCATTTACAGGATCTATGTCTTTAACTCCATAAACCCTTTCCATATACTCAGGAACAGCATCTTTTAACTCCTGTATCCCATTGTCAGCATAACCTCTATTTTCCCATTTCTTAGCTTCTTCATATAAAACCTCTATAACCTCTGGGTCAGCCATCTCATCTGGCTCTCCAACACCCATATCTATTAATTCCATATCTGGATGCTTCTCCATAGCCTCTTTCTTAGCTCTCTTTATCTTCTCAAATTTGTAAATAACCTCTTCCTTCCCAAACTTCTTTCCTCCTATTCTCTCAGCAAATAAATTTTGAATAAAGCTTTCCAATCTCTCACCTCCTAAGACTTAAATAGATTAATTATAGCAAAGTATAAAAAATTTATTTTACTTTTAAAACTTAAAAATTTTGAGGTTAAAAAATGATGAAAACACTTAGATACAATAGAGATAAGGTTATAAAAACAAGTAAAGAGATGTTCCCACCAGAGAAGTGTGAAAGATGTGGAAGATGCTGTATAATCCATGCATATAAAACAGAAGATGGCTTAAAGCTAATTTACTGTGAACACTTTGACCCAGAAACTAAGTTATGTAAGGTTTATGAGGATAGATATAAATATAATTGCCTAACCATCTTAGAAGCTATCTTAGCCCATGTCTTTCCTAAGGATTGTCCTTTTGTTAGAAACATTGAAAATTATGAGGAGCCTAACTTTTACAAGTATTTGAGAGAGAAAGAGGAATAAATTATAGCTTAACATCTCCTTTAGTACTAACTACTCCCTTTCTCTCATCTATTTTTGTTGCCATGTCTAAGGCTAAGCCAAAGGCTTTAAAAAGAGCCTCTACCTTGTGATGCTCATTTTCTCCAATAACTTCATAGTGTATATTTAAAAATCCATAACTTGCCACTGATTGAAAGAAGTGATTTATATTTTCAGTTGATAGAGACCCAAGATATTCTCTTTTTGGTATATAGTTAGAGACTAAATAGCTTCTTCCACCCAAGTCTATGCTTACAGTAGCCCTTGCCTCATCCATAGGGACAATAGCCCAGCCAAATCTGAAGATGTTTTTCCTCTCTATCTTAGAGAGAGCTAAGCCTAAGCAGATGCCTACATCTTCAACTGTATGATGGTCATCAACATCTAAATCTCCCTTAACCTTTACAATGAGATCAAAGCAACCATGCTTAGCAAAGGAAGAGAGGAGATGATCAAAAAATCCTATTCCTGTGTCTATCTTATACTTCCCAACACCATCAATATTTATTTTTAAGTAGACACTTGTTTCTAAGGTTTCTCTTGCCACTTCATAGACCCTCATAGCAAACCCTACAGAAGTTCTTTAATATCTCTGAGCCATATTCAGTATGAGCCACTTCAGGGTGAAATTGAACTCCATAAATCTTTTTTTCCTCATGCTTCATAGCCTCAACCTTACAGATGTCTGAGTGGGCTAAAACCTTAAAGCCCTTAGGAACCTTTTTAACCTCATCCTTATGTGATGCCCAAGCCTTAAACTTCTTGGGAATTCCTTTAAATAGATCATTTTCTTCATCAACATAAATCTCTGTTAAAGCATATTCCTCAGCTTCAGCTCTTCCAACCTCTCCACCAAAGGCTAAGGCTATTAATTGGTGCCCTAAGCATATTCCTAAGATAGGGACTTCAGCTTTTTTTATGATTTCTATACAGTTCTTCCCCTTCTCAATATCTGGCCCACCACTAACTATTATTCCCTTCACATCCTCAAGCTCTTCCAACTTTACAGTGTTGGGAACTATCTTAGAAGGAACATTAAGATATCTTAAACTTCTATATATCCTATGAACATACTGCCCTCCATTGTTTAAGATGTAAATCATTGTCCCCCTCTTAAGCTTTAACTTTTCTAAACATGTAGCCACCAACAAAGCCTATTAGGACAGATATTATTGAAGTAACTACACTATTAACCAAGTTATTATTATATTCTCTAACCTCTAAGAAGTTTCCATGAATTTCATAAGTTTTTGGTAGCTTAATTTTTTCAAGCTTTATGAGATCAAGATCCATTTGAGCATAGTATGAAGAATATTTATAGTAAAGAGCCTTTGTTATCTTATCATCTAAGTTATTAGCATATTCATAGTAACTGAGAGCTGAGATTGGAACTATATTGTATTGCTCAACCAAATTTATTTTATTTCTTGCATATTCCTTAATATAGGTGGTTTCATTCCCTATCATAACTAATGGAAGCTCAGCCTTAACTGATGCATCTATACACTTAGCTATAGTTAGAAGATAATCACCATTTTCATAGGCATCTTTAGCATCTTTTATATCTTCCTCAGCTCCACTAAAGTCTATGCTTGGAAAGAGAGTTTCAACATAGGTTGTTAAAGTCTCTGAGAAGGATAAATATTGCTGAGCTAAATATTTAACTTTATTCTTGTCTATTATATCTCCTTCACTGTCATTCATTAAGCTTAGCCACCACATTGCACTATCTCCTCTAAGCTTGGCAAAACTTCCATAGTAAAGAGCTGAGTCAAAGTCTCCATTATAATAACTTTTCCAAGCCAAGTCTAAATAATTATTAGCCTCAAAGATTCTCTCCCTTGCAGCTAAGAGAATCTCAAAGTTATCATAGGTTAAATTCTTACTGTAGATCTTTTCCTTATCTTTGAATAACTGAGTCTCTATTTCATTGAGATAATCCTTTAACTCAAGCTCTCCATTTAAATACTTAGTTAGCTTATCTAAATACTCTAATTGAATTAAAGCATTAAAAGCCCTTGAAGTTGCTGAGTAATAGTCTCCTTTTAAATACTCATCATTAGCTTTATTTAAAAGAGCCTTGGCATTCTTTAACTTCTCTAAAACTATAGATTGATAACCAATAGGATATAAAGTACTCTCAACCTCACTTTTAACTTCCTCATACTTCTCATTACTCTCCTTTAATATCTTGTCAGCCAAGTTTTTCATAATTTTTTTATACTCTTCTTCAACCTTTGGATTTTGAGGATACTTTTTCATCTCAATATCTTTCCCAGTAAAGTATTTTAAAGCTTGGTAGATATTTGAAACCTCAATAACTTTAACTCCTAACCTCTTACCATAGGCTACAGCATCAATAATTTTTCCATTGTAGTTAACATACCTTTGCCCTTTAGGGATTAAGAAGATTGTACAGTTAGCCTTTTTAGCAGCCTCTATTTTTTCTAAGATTCCACCTACTGGACCAATAGAGCCATCAGGGTTTATCATTCCAGTCATCATAACATTCCTATTTAAACTCCAATTCATCAACTCTGAAACTATTCCAACTGTCATAGTTCCTCCAGCTGATGGACCTCCAACAATTGGAACATCACTTCTTACTGAGATGTAGACATTGTAATTATTAGGATTCTTCCCAGTTATTTCACAGGCAACTTTATAAGCTATTCTTGCAGAGCCTTGCATATCTAACTGGGTTAGTGGTAGAGTGTCCATATAGACATTTCCTGAACCTTTACCAACTTTAATATCTATAGTTATAGGAACTCCAACATAGCCAGTTGAAGTTTCAGAAACAGCTGGAGCCTTTATTAACACTGCAAAGCTTTGAGATAGTAAAACAAGGAGAGCTAAAAGGACAATATACTTTTTCATGATAACCCCCTTTAGAATTTTTTAAGAGAATATTAAATAAGATCATAGAATAAAAAAATTATTATTAATATGAAGGTTGGAACTATGAGAGAATATATAGAAATAGTTTTAACTGGAATCTATGAAAATTTGGAGAGAATTTTATTAGGCTCAGGATGTGTAACAGATAAAGAGATGAGAAAGAAAATTTTAGAGGGAAAAATAGAGCTTCCAAAGAGTGTTTTAGAAGAGCTTTGTATTGGCTGTGAAGGTTGTGCAAATGTTTGCCCAACAAAGGCTATAGAGATGGTTAAGGTAGAGCCGGTTAAGATTACTGAGAATTATGTAAAGGATAAGGTTCCAAAGATCAACTATGAGAAATGTGTTTATTGTTTTTATTGCCATGACTTTTGCCCAGTGTTTTCAGTATTTGCTGAGCTCTCTCCAATACATCCAAGAGATGTAGGAGAGAAAATAGAAATAGATTTAAAAAAGCTCTTAGAGAAAAAGGTTGACATTCCTGAAGAACAACTATTAAGGATATCTTCAATTTTATCAATCAATTTGAAAAAAATAATAAATAAATGATGGAAAGTTATATAAATTTATTTCACTTTACTAAGGTAAAAATGCTTAAGTGAACTTCATGAGCTTAACAGAGTTGAAAAAGAGCTTAGAGGTTATAAAAGAATTAATTGATGCTATTGAATATGCTGATAAAGGGGAAAATAAGAAAGCTATTGAGTTGTTAAACTCTATCCTAAAGAAGGATCCAGAGAATTTTTTAGCAAACTACATATTAGGAATTATCTATAAGTTAGAGGGTGACTTTGAAAAGGCAAATGAATGCTTTGAGAAGATCTTTTTAAATAACTTTTCTCAACTCTCATGCAATAACTTGATCTGTGTAAACTTCATCTTAGGAAATGCCCATAAAGTTCTTTACTATGCTGAAAAGTTAGAAAAAACTAAGAAAAAATGTGTTTGTGTCTCAAACTTTCATAAGGCTTTAATTTATATGGAAAGTATGGAATATGAGAAAGCTCTTGAAGAGCTTGATAAACTACTTGAAGTGAATAATAAATTTATCCTTGCCTGGAGATTTAAAGCTGAAATTTATAAAAACTTGGGTAGATTTGAAGAGGCTTTAACATGTATTGAGAAGGTTATAGAACTTGGAGGAAAAAACTCAGCCAGCTGGATGCTAAAAGGGGAAATTTTAGAGAACTTAGGAAAGTTAAAAGAGGCTTTAAAGGCTTACTATGTTGCTCTTGAGTTAAATAAAAATTTAAAATTTCTATATAAGAAAGTTGGATATCTTGAACTCACCCAAGGAAATTACAATGAAGCCATAAAATACTTAGGAGAATACTTAAACAACTATAAAGATGTTGAGGGAAAGTACTACTTAGCTTTAGCTTATGAAAAAACAAAAGATTATAAGAAAGCTCTTGATCTCTATAGTGAAGTGATAGAAGAGCTTGAGAATAAAAAGATAAATGAAGTTATCTTAACCAACTCTCTAATAAGGAAGGCTAAGCTCTTAGAAATTCTTGGAAAATTAGAAGAAGCTCTAGAGCTTTACAACAAGGCACTAAATTAGAAAGTGCTAACCTTATTTTCTAAGATTAACTTCTGAACCTCCATAATGTTGTCAAGCCAATTATTTGCTATCTCTTCAGCTTTTTTCTTTATCTCATCAAAGTTATAGTTGTCATCAACAATTAACTCTATATCTAAAGCCTTAGGCTCATTTATTGGCTTTCCAATTTGGCTTAAGATTCTTACATAAACCTCTCTAACTCCTTCAATCTTAGCTATGTCATTAGCTATTAAGTTAGCCAATATATTGTATATCTTACCAACATGATTAACTGGATTCTTACCACTTGCAGCCTCCATACTCATAGGTCTAAATGGAGTTATTAGCCCATTGACCCTATTCCCCCTACCAACAGAGCCATCATCTCCCATCTCAGCAGAGGTTCCAGTAACTGTAATATAGACAGAGCCATTCTCATAGTCATCTGCAGTATTTATATAAATCTCTACATCATAGCCATCAGCTATTTTCTTAGCAAGCTCCCTTACTTTCTCCCTAACCTTGTTAATAACCTCTTTATACTCCTCTAAGTTTTTCACATACTTATCAACAACTGCCATAGCTATAGTTAATTTTATCTTTTTCCCCTCTCTTAGCCCCATAACTTTAATATCCTCTCCAACTGCTGGAATCTCTTTCTTTAGCTCTTCACTATTTAAAAATCTCTCTGTTTCTAAGACCAATCTTTCAGTAACTGAGAGAGGAGCATAACCAACTCCAAAGGATGTATCATTTGCCAATGGAACTTTATTTTTCTGTCTCTCAAAGACATCTATTAAGTCAGAACTTCCCTGACCAATTCTACAGTCAATGATAACATCTTTTTCAACATCTAAGTTTCTTAAAACCTTCTTTAAGTGTTCCTTTGCAGCTTTAATAGCTACAGTACCAACAGGTAGCTTTATAACTTCTCCATTCTCCTTAATAATTTGAGTTGTAGCCCTTCCAGAGAGTAAAATATAGATTGGAGAAACCATTTCTCCTCCACCAAATCTTGGGTAAGCATGGCCTCCAACAACTTCAACTTGGTCAGTGTTGTGGTGTAAAATAGTGTTAAATTTCTCTATATACATCTTACATAAGGCTCTACTAACACTCTCAGCTATTCCATCAGCTAAGGAATCTGGATGTCCTAACCCTTTTCTCTCAACTATCTCAATCTCTTGCTCATCTATGGGCTTGCAATTTAACTTTTTAATAAATATATTTCTCTTCACTCTATCACCTTATACATTCTTAACCAATCTTTAATGATAACATCTTTTTTAAACCCTAACCTTTCATAAAACTTTTGCCCCTCTTTATTCTCAACCCCTACCCAAAGCTCTATAAAGTCTCTCCCTCTTTTCTTAGCATATTCAATAGCTTTATTTATTAAAAGCTTTCCAAATCCTCTACCTCTATAGTCAGGATCAACAAAGATCTCATGAATTTCAGCAACCTCCCTTTTTTCAATGTTGCTAACCCAGTTACAATCAACCCCTATAAAGCCTATAGGTTTATTACAATACTCTAAGACTAAGAACCCATCCTCATCTCTCTTCATGAGCCACTTAAAATACCACTTAGCCCATCTCTTCTTTTTATAGTAATATTTGTCAAACCCTCTATAAGCTTTATAATAAAGCTCTAAAAAAGTTTCTAAGTCTTCTGGCTTAACCTTCCTAATTTTAATAATTAGCTGATAAGTTTTTAATGCCACATCTAAGCATCTAAAAAAGTCATCCAAAGTAGCCTTTAAAGAGCCTATGTTTTTGGTTTTTATATGTATTTCATCATTAACCTCAAATAAAAAGTCTTTCTCTTTGTAGTTATCTATACTTAAAGCTTCTTTAACCTCTTTAGGAATGTTTAAAAATAGCTTAGCCTCTATCATAACTACCATTGATTAATTTAATTTTTTTGATATAATGTTCTAAAATAAAAAATGATGCGCCGGCCGGGATTTGAACCCGGGTCGCTGGCTTGGAAGGCCAGAGTGATACCAGGCTACACCACCGGCGCACTTAACAGCTAAGAATGGTGCGGCCTCCGGGATTTGAACCCGGGGTCCGGGCGTGGCAGGCCCGTGTGTTACCAGGCTACACCAAGGCCGCACCACATAAGCAAAAGATAAAATTGTGGTTGGGATATAAATACTTTTTTATTTTGTGTATTCATATAAAAAAATTTATTTCTCCTTTCCAAGTAAGGAGAGCTTAGCCAATAAAGCACTAAGTTGAATTCTTTCATTGGCTCCTTCAACAATCCTAAAGTCAGTTTCTCCTATGGCTTCAGCAATCTTAACCTTCTTCCTCTCATCAATGTCTAAGTTTCCAACCTCTCTAAACATTTGGGTTAATATATCTTCCCCACTCATTCCCCACTCTACCATTAACTTGTAAAGTAAATCTCTTGCCTCTACAAACTTTCCATCTAAGGCTAAGTTTATCATTTTCTTAATCTCCTCTGGCCTTGCTCTTGAAGAGACTTTATAGACAACACTATCATCTATTTTCTTAGATATGGCTGCAGCAGTTTGTAAGACATTTATAGCTTTCCTTAAATCTCCTTCTGAGACATAAATTATAGCCTCTAAACCAGATGGAGTTAGCTCTAACCCTTCCTTTTCAGCTATCTCTTTCAGCTTTTTAGCAATATCTTCCTTTTTCAAAGGAGAGAATCTGAAGATGGCACATCTTGACTGTATTGGTGGAATTATTTTACTTGGATAGTTACAGCTTAATATAAATCTACAGACATTAGAATACTTCTCCATTGTCCTCCTTAGAGCATTTTGAGCATCTGCAGTTAGGGCATCACTCTCATCTAAGAAGATAATTTTAAATGGAGCTTCTCCAATTGGCTTAGTTCTTGCAAATTCTTTTACTTTTGTCCTAATAACATCTATCCCTCTTTCATCTGAGTTATGTAATAGTATTGGAATATCTCCTGCAAAGAACATCTCATTGTTAGGAACTGAAACATCATAGACAAAGTCATTGTATTCAATAACTTCAATCTTTGTAACTTTAACAGCATGTAAATCTGAGTAGGCTAATTTTCTTAATAAAGATAAGATCTTTCTCTCATCTTCCTTAAGCTCTTCAACCTCAATCATCTTCAAGATCTTCTTAATTATGTCCTTTGAAACCCTCTTCTTCCCATCATAGAGCTGATGTCTAAGTTCATAACGCCAGTTACCATTAATTTTATTCTCAAGTTTCTTAAGTAAGGAAATAACTATATCTGCTGGAACCAAGTCACTCTTTTTCCATTTCATTCCTCCTTTCCATATTAATCTTACTTCCTGATCAAATATTGAACTCTCAATTCCAGATATTCTTGAAAGCCAAGCAATGTCAATTAATAAATCTTTTGAGACTGATGAGATTCTAATAACTTTATCCCAGATATCTCCATCAGCTAAGCCTTTTAGATAAGAGATTCTATCTTGAATAGGAGCTTCATACATGAAGGATGGCACTCTCTTATTAACTGCTCTCTCTCCAGAGCCATCATAAAAGTTTTCCTTGATAAATTTAGCCAGCTGTGTATTCAAAATTCTAACCTGCTTGGCTGAAAACCTTGATCTATCAAATCCTGAACTTGTGAAGTTTTCATAAATACTTAGGTCTAACTCCTGAGCAATAGTTTTTATTCTCTCAATTAAGGGTAGTTCATGAGAGCCTAATGTATAAATCACCTGTCCTGAAGTATCTTCTCTAAATTCTTCTGCAGTATATAAACCAAATGCCCATGCTAAATCTTCATTTATATAAAGCTCATCAAATACTTTAGTTCTTGCTGATTCTCTTCTTAACTGATAGTTATTTAAGCTAATCTTATCCAATAAACCAGGCATCTCAGTTACAAAGCTTAAGAAATAGTCTCCTACTTTAATCTCACTGGCTTTTTTAGCAACTAATCCATTTTCACCAAGTAGCATTATAGAATGATTTCCAGTTAATTCTAAAACTCCTCCTCCCTCAAGATGAACCCTTAAAATTTTTTCTACTCTATGCCTTATTATTTTTGAAACTTTTGCCCATCTAACATTGTAGTTGTCATCAACAGTTAAAACCTCTAAGTTAGGAGTGTCTTTATAAGAAATATCCCCATCTCTCTCATTAAAGTAGAGCTTATCAAGCTCAGCAAATGTAGTCCTTTTAACCTCTCCATTAATTTTTACTAATATAGGTGTATCTTTTGACACTGAGGCATTTAACTCTAAAAAGTTCTCTCTCCAGTTCTCTCCAAAGAGATCTCTTGCTAAACATAAGGCTGCTGTTGTCTTCCCAACCCCTGGAGGTCCTGAGAAGAGGAGGTGGGGCATGCTCTTCCTTTTAACATAGTTTTTTAATCTTTTCACTATCTCCTCTTGCCCAACAATTTCATCTAATGTTTTAGGCCTATACTTCTCAACCCATGGCTGTTCCATTTGTTACCCCTCAGCTCTTCTTATAACCATAACAGGTTTGTCAGATTTTTTAATGACATGCTCAGTAACTGAGCCTAAGAGAATCTCTTTAATATTTGTCTTTCCATGTGACCCCATAATGATTATGTCAACATCCTCTTCATTGGCTACCTTAACTATTTCCTCATGAGGAGTTCCAAAGACAGATATATTTTTAACTTCAAACCCTAAGCTTTCCAACTCCTTTTTAATTTCATCTAACTTTTTGAGAGATTCATCTTTTAACTTTTTCTCAATCTCTTCCCTCTCCTTTGAACCAATATTAAATATTTTGAAAATAGTAGATAATAAATTTTCCTCTTCAGATTTGTCTATCACATTTAGTAAAATAACCTTCTCTCCTCCCAATTTTCTCATGGTTTTTATATGTTCTAAGGCTAATTCAGCAGTTTCAGAGAAGTCTGTTGGATATAGAATTTTTCTATACATTTCTTTGTCACCTGATTAAGGCTTTAAGTAGAAGAGATGGCTTACACATTTACAGTCAGAGCATCCAAAGCCTTTTATTGGCTCTAAGATATTTGAAAGTTCTTTAGCCACTTCACACTCAACACTTTTATTAGTTATATAGATATCTTCAATAGCTCCATGCTCTAATAAATAATCTATGTGCCAAAATTTATTTTTTTCTTTTCTTAAATGTCTTTCTATCCTATTTTTTAAATTTATGTTTTTCCCATTAGCAGAGCCAACATAGAAATAGTAGCCTTTCTTAAAAAATCTTTCATGGTTTCCAAACTTTATAACCTTCCCATTTTTTAGCTTAATTTTTAATATATAGGTTCCTCTCTCATCAGGAATTTTTTTAGGGCTAACTTTTTTAAAATTATATTTATCTAAGACTTCCTTTAGAGCCTTTAACTTCTTGTAGTAAGGACATAACTCTTTTATCTCCTCATAGCACTTATCACACTTAGGCTTAGGACCACATATAGATCTGCCAAACAAGACTAAAAGGTTATTAATAGATTTCCAATATTTTTTAGGTAGAACTTTCTTTAACTCCTCCCTACTCTCCTCTGGGGTTTCAGTGTCTATAAACCATCTGTTACTTATCCTATGGACATGGGTGTCAACACAGATCTCATCCTTGTTAAAGGCTAAGGATAAAACTAAGCTTGCTGTCTTAACTCCAACCCCTGGTAAGGAGAGAAGCTCATCCATATTACTTGGCACTTCTCCATTGTACTTCTCTTTTAACACCTTAGCCAATTTCTTTAAAGTTCTTGCTTTATTTTTGTAAAATCCTGCTGGGTATAGTAGAGATTCTAACTCTTTCTCATCAATCTTTAATAAGTCATCCACATCCTTAACCTTCTCAAATAACTTTTTACTAACCTCTTCAGTAACCTCATCCTTTGTTCTTGCACTTATGATAGTTGAAACCAAAACCTTAAAAGGATCTCTCTCCTTGGCTATCTCAGTAACTACAGCATCTCCTTTAATTCTCTCTTTTAACCTTTCAATAATCTCCATTGCTATCCCTTAAGCCCTAAAAGAGTTAAATTAAAGGCTATTCCTGCTTTAAGATCTTCTCAGCAGCTAAGGAGATAGGTTCTTTAACCATCTTCACAGGAGGGGCATAGCAGAATTCCATAGTTGATAGCTCTTTAATACTAACCTTCTTAGTTATGGCAACAGATAATAAATCTATTCTCTCAGCCACTCTCTCATAGCCTATAATTTGCCCACCAACTACTAAGTTGTCTTTAGCTACAAGTTTAATTATTAACTCTCTTCCTCCAGGGTAGTATCTTGCTCTACTTAAAGCCTTAACTTTCCCTATGTTTATAGGAATCCTCTTTAAGTTTGCTGCTACAGCTGTTAAGCCAACTCCTCCAACTTCAAGCTCTCCTATCTTGCTAATGGCTGCATTTAAAACTGGTGGGAAAGTTTCTTTAAGTCCAGCTATATTTTTTCCTACAACTCTTCCCTGTCTAACAGCTGTAGAGCCAAATGGAGATAAGGTTTTTTCTCCTGTTATCATGTCTATAACTTCAACACAGTCTCCAGCAGCATAAATATTTTTCACAGAGGTTCTTAAGTATTCATCAACCTCTATCCCATACTTCCCTATCTTACATCCAGCCTTTTTAGCCAACTCTATGTTTGGCCTAACTCCAGTGGCTAAGATAACCATATCAACATCATAAGTTTGTCCATCAACTAAGATTCCTTCAACCTTATCCTTTCCTAAGATTTTCTCTAAAGGTTTAGAGAGAATAAACTTTATTCCCAAGCTCTCTAAGTAGTTTTTAACAACCTCAGCCATATCAGGGTCTAAAAATCTTGGTAAAACTTGAGGAGCCATCTCAACAACTAAGACATCTAAGCCTCTCTTCTTAAATGCATAGGCCATCTCTAAACCAATAGCTCCAGCTCCTATAACAGCAACCTTCTCACAGTTTTTCATATATTCTAAGATCTTTTTACCATCCTCTAAGCTCTTCACTTTGAAAACTCCTTCTAACTCTCTTCCCTCAATTGGGGGGATGAAAGGAGAGGATCCAGTGGCTAAGACTAAGTAATCAAACTCTATCTTTTCTCCACTGCTTAGCTCAACCTTGTTATCTCTAACATCTTTAGCCTCTGTTTCTGTTAAAACATCTATCCCTCTTTTTTTATAATCCTCTGGAGTTCTCATTATAATATCTTCAAAACTTTTTATTGTCCCTTCAATAACATAGGGGATAGCACAGGGAGAGTAAGCTATGTACTTATCTTTAGTCACTACTATAATCTCCATCTCTTCATTATACCCTCTCAATGTTGAAGCTGCTGTTAATCCAGCTGCACCACTGCCAATTATGATAGTTCTCATCTTTTCCCTCTAACATTTTTGCTAAATTAAAATTTAGAGTTAGCCTTAGTAAATATTTTATAAAAATAACAATCAATATAAATTATGTTTTATAGTAAATTATTCCAAACTGTGGGAGATTATGGGGGAAAATATACAAATATTAGTCAAAAAATATATAAAGAAGGAAGAATATGAGAAAGTTCTTGAACTCATAGAAGATGAGCTTAAAAATAAATGGGATGAGAAATTACTATATTTAAAATATGAAATTTTAATAGAGTTAAAAAGATTTGATGAAGCTATTGAAGTACTTGATGAGCTAATGAGAAAATCAGGGAATTATAAATATTTAAGTATTGTTAAGGGTCTATTATTAATGATCATTGGAAAATTGGAAGATTCTAAGAAGACATTTAAAGAAGTTTGCCATATTACAAGAATGAACTACCTTGTAGCAGCAACCATGCTCGCTTATATCTATGCAAGATTAGGAGAGTATGAAAAATCTTTAAAATTGTTAGAGAAAATTTCAGAACATTACAATTCTCCAGCAGCCTATTTAGAGAGGGGAAAAGTTCTATATAATTTAGGCAGGTTAGAAGAATCTCTTACATGCTTTAAAAAATGTCTTGAAAAATGTGATTGTGATACTGAAGCTTTATACTATGCTGGAGATGTCTGTGTAAAATTAGGGAAGTATGATGAGGCTATAGAATACTTATGTAAGATTATAAAAATAAATCCTTGTAATATTAGAGCATTAACTAAAATTAGCAAAGTTCTTATAACTATTGGGAAAATTACAAAAGCTAAAGAGTTTTTAGAAAAAGCTTTAGAGTTGAATCCAAAAGATCCAGCTTTATATATTTTATATGGAATAGTTCTTAACAAATTAGGGAAATATGATAAAGCTATAGAATACTTTGATAAAGCTTTAAGTATTAATCCTAACTTAGTAGAAGCTTGGAATGGTAAAGGCTTGGCTTTAGAGAAATTAGGTAGATTAGAAGAAGCTTTAGAGTGTTATAATAGAGCATTTAGTTTATTGGAGTGAATTATGCTGAGGGAAATAGAGAGAGCAAGGAAATTTATATTAAAGAATTTGGACAAAAAATTCTTAATTGTTACTCATGTTGATACTGATGGGTTAACTTCAAGGGTTATTTTACAAAAGTTAGCTGAAAGATTAAACTTAGATGCTGACTATCTCTTTTTGACACAATTAACACCCAGTACTGTAGAAGAGGTTCCATTTAATGACTATGACATCATAATTATGGCTGATCTTGGTAGCTCTCATTTAAGCCTGTTAAAAGAAGTGAGGAAGAAAATTATTATCTTAGATCATCATCAGCCAGAGAATATAAAGTTAAGTAATATTATTCATGTAAATCCTCATTTAGAGGGAAGAAGTAGCTTAGATCTCTGTGGAGCCAGTGTCTCTTACTTGTTAGCAAGAGCTTTTGGAAATAATATAGATCTTGCTAAGTATGCCATCTTAGGAGCTGTTGGAGATGTGCAAAACATTTGGGGAAGGTTAGAGGGCTTAAATAGAGCTATTTTATCAGATGCTATTCTCTCAGGAGACTTAGTGGTTAAGAGTGATCTACAACTCTATGGAAGATGCTCAAGGCCCCTCTATATCTCTCTAAGATACTGGAGTGATGTTAGGACAGATCTACTAAACAATGATGAAAATATAATTAAATATATTAAGTATATAAATAAAAAGCATAACTTAAACATTGATCCTACTTCAAGCCTCTCAGAGATTGATTACAATGAAAAAAAGATCCTTGGAAATGAATTGATAATTAAAGCCTTAAGATATGTGCCAAAGGGATGGGTTAGATTTTTACCCAAGGTTGTGTTTGGAGAGGTTTATGAGTTGAGAGATGAGGAGGAGAAGATATTAATTGACTTATCAGAATTCTCAACCTGTATAAATGCCTGTACAAGATATGGGGATTATGAAACAGCATTAAGAGTTTTGATGGGAGATAGAGGAAAGTATTTAAAAAGGATCAAAGAAAATCTAAGAGAGCATAGGAAAAATTTAAGGGAAGCTTTAAAGCATGTTAAAAATGATGTTGAAATTATTGAGGAGAAAAAGTTTCAATACTTTGTAACAGATAAGATAGAAAAAAATATTATTGGAATAGTGGCAAGTCTAAGCTATGGAATTGATGAGATTAACTGGCTTAAGCCAATCTTAGCCTTCTCTGAGCTTAGTGAAGGATATAAAGTTTCAGCAAGGTGTCCAAGGCTAATGTGTTTGGCTGAAAATATAAACTTAGGAAGAGCTATAAAGTTGGCTTCTTTAAAAGTTAATGGCTCTGGAGGAGGGCATAGCTTTGCCTCTGGAGCTTACATACCAGAGGAAAAGGAGAGGTTTATAAAATACTTTGGAGAGTGCTTATAAATGCTAAAAGAGTTAAAAGAATTTATATATAAATACTATATTGAGCCAGCTGAAACTGGTAGTGGCTACAACTTAGTTCAGGAAATAACCTATGGCTTAATCTTAGCCCTCTCTTTATATCTTTTTTATAAAGGGCTGAAGAAGTTAAATATAAAAATTGATGAAAAATTTGCCATCCCAGGGGTTATTTTCACTATCTTAATAGCTTTAATGAGAGCCTTAGTAGATTTAGGCTACATAGAAAGAAGCTTCTTAACCATAACTCCTGGCATTGTTTTTTTAGTTGGAGGCTTCTATATCTTAACTATATTAGTAACTGGCTACTTTTTTAGAGATAACTATTATAAAGTCTCTTCAGTTGTTGGCTTAATTCCACTAATATATTTTTTTATTATTTTTTTACAGCATGTTAAAACAGTTCTTCCAATAATATTATCCTTCTTTTTAGTCACTATCTTCTTGGGAATAGCTTATTTAATAAACAAAAGATTTAAGATATTTAATAGTAAAATAGATTATTTAACCTTACTTGGACAGTTAGTTGATGGAGCAGCAACAACTATAGGGATAGGGATTTATGGTTATTTAGAGCAACACCCAATCCCAAGATTTTTAATGGAGCACTTCACCCCCATCTCTTTTATTGTTGTCAAATTTACAATTACTATACTTATTTTATACATTTTAAATAGGGAAGAGATGGATCCCAACTTAAGAAATATTATTAAGCTAATTATAATGGCTCTTGGTTTAGCTCCTGGGTTAAGGAACTTGTTTAGAACTATTATGGGAGTTTAATAATGATAACTCTAATTATTATAGGCTCAATAATTGGTTTAATCTCAAGCCTCTTAGGGATCAGTGGAGGTTTCCTCTTAGTTCCTATTCTCTATCACTACTTCATTTCCTTAGGAGTTCCTTCAACTACAGCTATAAAAATGGCTATTGGCACCTCTCTCTTTACAATTTTTTTAAACTCCCTCTTCTCTTTATATTTTTCAAGACATCAGTTAGACTTAAGATCTTCTCTACACATAGGCATCTTTGGCATCTTTGGCTCCTTTATTGGAGCTTATCTAACTATAAAGGTGTTTCCAGAGTATGTAATAAAAAAGATCTTTGGCTTTTTTCTAATTATTTTGTCAATATACTTAATTTTCAAAAAACATAAAGATATAGAAAATTTTCAAGGGAACATTTGTAATAAAAAGTTGTCTCTTTTAGGTTTTATTACTGGAATACTCTCCTCAATGTTGGGTATTGGTGGAGGGATAATAGTTATTCCCTCTCTAAACATTCTTTTAAGTGTCCCAATAAAAAGAGCTATAACCATTTCAATTGGAATGATTAGCATAATAACCTTCCCTGGAGTTATTATCTATATGTTCTCCTCTATTGGAGAATTTGACAGCCTTTATAATATTGGCTATGTCTCACTTTCAACCTCTTTAACATTACTTCCTTTCTGTATAACCTTCTCAAAGGTTGGGGCTCAAATAAAGGATAAAATAAATACCAAATATTTAAGATATTTATTAGCCATCTTTATCCTAATAGGTGGGCTGAGAATGATAACATGATCACAGAGATATTTAGCTCTATCATGGGAGAGGGAAAGTATATAGGAAGGAGATATATCTTTATCAGATTCCCTAAGTGTAATTTAAACTGTATCTATTGTGATGAGAGGAAAAATTATAAGAATAGGGTTGAGGTTGAGCCAGGAAGTGGAGTTTTTGAGGAGAGAGAAATTAGAGATGTAAAAGATATTGTTAAAGAGGTTGAGAGGTTAAAAACTGATGATCTTTTTGCCATTTCATTTACTGGAGGAGAACCTCTACTATTTGATAAGTTAGATGAGCTAAACAAACTTCTAAAAAAGAAAGGGTTTAGAACTCACTTAGAAAGTAATGGTACTCTTCCAGAGAGGTTAGTTTTTACAGATATAGGGTCAATAGATATTAAGTTAAAGGGACATATCCCCAACTATAAGGAAGTTTATAATAAAGAGTTAGAGAGTATTAAAATACTATATGAAAATGGAGTAGATGTCTATGCAAAGGTAGTTATATTAAGTAGTAATACAGTTGAAGAGATTGAGAAGGTTGCTAAGGACTTGTCAGAGATTGGCTCCATCCTTCTATGCCTCCAGCCAGTAACTCCAACTAAAGATATAAAAGGAGTTTCCAAAAAAGTTATTTTTAAAATGATGGAGAAAGCTGGGAAGTATGTTGATGTTATGACAACCATACAAATGCATAAATATATGAAAATACTATAATGGTTGATAGTATGAAGAAAGAGATCTTAGAGAAAGTCTTAGAGCTAAAAAATAGTGGTCTCTCCATTGGAGAGATTGCTGATGAACTCAACATTTCAACAGACACAGCAAGATACTTAGTCTTAAATGCTGAGAAGTTGTTAGAAAAGTCTGAGCCTATAGATCTTGATATCTATGTAGATTGGAGAAATATTGGAAGCTCTGGGGAGAGGTTAAGATATCTAAGCCTAATAATGGCTGACATAATAAAAAGTAGGAATATAGATTTTGACATTGTCATAGGAATTTCAAATAGTGGCATTCCCTTAGCAACCTTAATAGCCTCAGAGCTTAAAAAAGAGTTTGGAGTCTATATAACTAAGAAGGATGAAAATAAGGGATCATTGTCAAAGAATTTCTCCCCAGCCACTTATAAAAAAGCTATTATTATAGATGACATTGTTACAAGTGGGAAAACATTAACAGAATGTATAAAAAAGTTAAAAGAGGTTTGCTCTCCTAAGTTAATAGTTGTCCTAATTGACAAAAGTGGGCTAAATGAGATTGAGGGAATTCCATTAGTTCCTCTAATAAGAGTTAGTGGAATCAAAGTTGAGAAATAATTTTATCAATAGTTTTAACTAATGGATAAGGGTTATGAAAGGCTCTAACTGGGAAGACTTTAATATCATTTTCTTCCAAGGTTTTTTTAAACTCTTCATTTATTTTTCTTCCAAATAGTATGGCTAAGCATTCTTTTTTATACTTATTTTTATATGTTACTGTATAACTAACCCCTCCATCATTGTGGACAAAGCTCACTATTTTTTCCACTCCTTCTAACCCTCTAAGACCTTCATCTATGTCTATACAAGCTACTCCTTTTAAGTAGTGCCTCTCAACATCTGAAACATCTAAGAGCTTTAAAGCTGCATGGTTTCCAGCTATGACTATATCTTTTAACTTTCTTAACTTAGCTATTAAATAGAGAGCTGAAGGGATCATAGCTGGAGGCTCAGGACAGCCAAGCAGGATTAATATCAAGCTCTCACCAATTTTAATTACTTGATTAAGAAAGCCACTTATATGTTATAAAGGGAATTTATTTTATATTTAGTTTTAGTATCGAATGGAGTATGAAGAGGGAAAATATGAAATTCTTTAACCGAGAGAAAGAAATTAGAGAAATTCTTTCTATTTTGGAGTTTGAGCCTAATTTTATCTATTTTATTTACGGCCCTATTAATAGTGGAAAGACGGCTTTAATTAACGAGGTTATTAATAAACTTGATGAGGAATATGTGGTGTTTTATTTTGACTTAAGAGAGATTTTTATTTCCAAGTATGAAGATTTTATAGAGGTTCTCTTTGAGGAGTATGAGGAAGATAAAAATCCTATAGAATTGGTTAAGAGCTTAATTAAAGACTCTTCCATTCTTTTTGGAATTCCTACACCAAAGAATACGTTAGAAACTTTACTAAGTAAAAAGAAACCTAAAAATGTTTTTAAATATATAACTAATATTTTATTGGAGCTTAGGAAAGAAGGAAAACAACCAATTATTATCTTGGATGAACTTCAAAAGATAGGAGATTTAAAAATTAACGGCTTTTTGATTTATGAGCTTTTTAACTATTTCATAAGTTTAACTAAGCATAAACACCTATGTCATGTCTTTTGTCTATCTTCAGATTCTTTATTTATTGAGAAGGTTTATAGTGAAGCGATGCTGAAAGGTAGAGCTGATTATATCTTAGTTGATGACTTTGATAAAGAAACAGCCTTAAAGTTTATGGACTTTTTAGCTGAAAACATTTTAAATAAAAAACTCTCAAATGAAGAAAAAGAATTAATTTATTCATACGTTGGAGGGAAACCAGTACTAATAATAAATGTAATAAATAAGCTAAAAACTAAAAATTTGGATGAAGTTTTAAATTACTTACTAAATGTAGAGATCTCTGACATTATGAACTTGTTAGTTAAAGCTAAAAATAATAAAGAAAAAGTTGTTAATGCTTTAAAACTCTTTAAAGATAGATATGAGATAGATGCTTATAGCATAGAAGAAGACATAAAAGAACTTTTAGTTAAAAGGAATATTCTATTTTTAGACCCTATTAAGAGGATTTTAAGGCCACAGAGCTTTTTAACTTGGAGAGCCATAAAGATTTTATTAGAATCTAAACAATTTTTCAATTAAACCCTTCTTTTTCTTCTTCTCCTCTTTCTTTTTCTCCTCTAACATTAGCTTTATAACAAATGTTCCATAGCAGGGTTTGGTGTATGGGAAGATAATATAGTTGTCTCCATAAACCACTGGAATTGGAGGAATGCCAATTAAGAAAACTCCTTCAATTATCTCCTCTCCAGCCTCTTTTTCTACAACATCTTTAAAGTTCTCTCTTATAAACTTGGCACAGTCCTTAAAGCTACCTCTAAATAAAATTTCATAGTTCATCTGATCTATACAAGCCAAGCCTATCCCCTGTAGCTGTGCTTAAACTCTTTATCATAGAGTTTAGAGTAACTATACTTCTTTGGCTCTAAAATGTCTCCAACTATAATTAAGGCTGTCCTCTCTATATTCTCTTTCTTAACCTTCTCAGCTATATCTTTTAAGGTTCCTCTAACTATCTTCTCCTCAGGCCATGAGGCTTTATAAACTATGGCCACAGGAGTCTCCTCTGGATAACCTCCTTCAATTAGCTCATTAACAACCTTATCTATAAGAGAAGCTCCTAAGAAGATTACCATGGTAGATCTATGCTTAGCCAACTCTTTAATTTTTTCTCTCTCAGGAACTTTAGTTCTTCCCTCAGGCCTTGTTATAATAACTGTCTGAGATACATCTGGGAGAGTTAACTCTACCTTTAAAGAGGCTGCAGCAGCAAAGAGAGAAGAAACTCCAGGGATTATTTCAACCTCTATCCCTCTCTTTTCAAGCTCATCAATCTGTTCCTTTATAGCTCCATAAATTGAAGGGTCTCCAGTATGTAGCCTAACCACTTTCTTCCCTTTTTTAACAGCATCCACCATTACATTAATAATTTCTTCCAAGTTTAGTCTTGAGCTATCATACTTTTCAGCCTTTTCATTGTAGTTGAGAATCTCTTTATTTATTAAAGAGCCTGCATAAACAATAATATCAGCCTCTTTTATTAATTTTAGAGCTTTTAAGGTTATTAATTCCTTATCTCCTGGTCCAGCACCAACAATATAAACTTTCATCAAACCACCTAAATATTTAATACAATAAATTGAAATAAAAATTTTATACCTTTCACTTAAATATAGGTTAAAAGGTTATAAAGGTGATTGTGTGTTCTCAAGGAAATTAAATGAAGCAAGAACTGGCTATACTTTTGATGATGTTCTTTTAATCCCTAACCCCTCCCCTGTGGAGCCAAAAGATACTGATGTCTCAACAGAAATAGCAGGGATAAAGTTAAATATTCCTATTTTATCCTCAGCTATGGACACTGTTACAGAGAAGGAGATGGCTATAGCCTTAGCAAGACTTGGAGGTTTAGGAGTTATACATAGAAACATGTCCATAGAAGAGCAAGTTCATCAAGTGTTAGCTGTTAAAAAGGCTGATGAATTCATCATTAAGGAGGTTATTGTTGTTTCTCCTGAGGATAGTGTTGGAGAAGCTATGGAGTTAATGGAAAACTATTCAGTTAGTGGTTTGCCAGTTATTGACAGGGATGAGAAGGTTGTGGGGATTATAACACATAGAGACATTAAAGCCATTAAAGATAAAGGGGTTAAGGTTAAAGAAGTGATGACCAAGAATGTGGTTACTGCTAAGGAAGACATTAGTGAAGATGAAGCCTTAGAAATTATGTATAGTAATAGAGTTGAAAGATTGCCAATAGTGGATGATGAAGGGAAATTAATAGGAATCGTCACTTTAAGAGATATTTTAAAGAAAAGAAGATATCCTCAGGCAGCAAGGGATAGGAAAGGAAGATTAATAGTTGCTGCAGCCTGTGGGCCACATGACTTTAAGAGAGCTGAAGCCTTAATAGAGGCTGAAGTTGATGCATTGGTTATAGATTGTGCCCATGCTCATAACTTAAAGGTTGTAGAGAACACTAAAAAGTTTAAAGAGCTTTTAGATGGAACTGACACTAAGTTAATAGTTGGAAATATAGCCACTAAAGAGGCTGCTGAGGACTTAATAAAGGCTGGAGCTGATGCTTTAAAGGTTGGGATTGGACCAGGGTCAATATGTACCACAAGAGTAGTTGCTGGAGTTGGAGTTCCTCAGCTAACAGCTGTAGCTGATGTTGCAGATGTTGCTAAGGATTATGATATTTCAGTTATAGCTGATGGAGGAATTAGATACAGTGGAGATATAGCCAAAGCTATAGCTGCTGGAGCAGATGCTGTTATGCTTGGTTCCCTATTAGCAGGAACTGATGAGGCTCCTGGTAGGTTGATGATTATAAATGGAAGGAAATATAAACAGTATAGGGGAATGGGTTCCTTAGGAGCCTTAGCTGGAAGTTCTGCAGATAGATACTTCCAGAGTGGAGTTAAGTATAGTAAGTTAGTCCCAGAAGGGGTTGAAGGAGCTGTTCCTTACAAGGGACCAGTTAGTGAAGTAATTCACCAACTTGTTGGAGGTTTAAAGTCTTCAATGGGATACTGTGGAGCTAAAAACATTAAAGAGATGCAAGAGAAAACAAGATTTATTATAATAACTCAAAGTGGTCAAATAGAGAGCCATCCACATGATATTTTAATAACCAATGAAGCTCCAAACTATCCAATAAATAGGAGATAAGTTATGAGATTCTTAATTCCCTTAGGAATTCTTTTAATATTCTTAGGCTTCATTATACTAAGCTTAGGCTTATTTTTTTACACTTTAGAAAATATAGAGAAAAGTAAGGAGGAAAAAAATTTAAAGAAAGAGAATATTGAATATTCTGGAATTATTATGATTGGCCCTATCCCTATAGTTTTTGGAAACTCAAAGAGCTTAACTTTATTCTCTATACTGATAGCTATGCTTATGCTACTTTGGTTTATCCTAATGGTGTTAAGTATAAGAAAAGTCTAAATAGTTAATTTTAAATAAATGAAGTTTAAATTTCAAACAATCCTTAAATAAAAGAGGTGATAGCTTGGCTGAGATGATTATCCCATATCCTCAGTTAAAGAAGTTGATGAATGTAACCTGTGAAGTTGACCTATACAAGACTGAAGCTGAGGACATGATGGATGTTGTGGAGAAAAAGGTAGCTGATCTATTTGAAGTAGCCTATAAAAATGCTAAGGAAGAGAATGCAAAAATTATAAAGATGAGACATATCCCATTAACAAAGGGGATGTTAAACTCTATGGAGCTATTTAAAGAGGTTATTGAAGAGGAAAATATTATAGCTGAAACTATTAAGAAGTATGTTATGAAAAAGATTCCTGGGGATTTACCATTAGATGATAATGTTGTTGATAACCTTCCTTTAATAACTGGAACTATATTCATCATCTTAGGAAGAGTTATTAAAGCTTTACATGAAGACATAGAGAGAATAAGAAGAGAGCATATAGAAGAGGCTAAGAAGGTTTTAGACTACACCTTATAAAAAAGTTAAAAAGTGAGCCTCTATGTTTGTGTGCTTACACAACACTTACAGTGCTAAACAAGTTGAAGAGTTTGGAAGAATAGCCTATGGTTTTGATGTTAATACAGTAGTTATTACAAAAGCAACAGCCTCAGCTGCTCAGACAGGGGTGCCAACACTTCAGAAGATGGCTTACAAATTAAAGAAAAATATTCTATTCTTTGAAGATTTGGATGATGCTATTGAAGTTCTCAGGCCTGAGAAGGTTATTATGATAGGAAATAAAAATATTTGTGAGAAGAAGTTAGACTTTAAAGAAGTTGGAGAAAATGATCTAATAGTTTTCTCTGGAGTTAGTACAGGCTTCACTCAGATAGAGTTGGAGAAGGGTTTAGGAAGATACATAGTTGAGAATGAAATAGGAGCTTTAGGAAACTTGGCCATTTTCCTATATGAAATAAGTAGGATGTGAAGCTATTGCCACTGTAACCCCCCTAACCCTTAACTTTTTTAAAATTAGCTTTCCTTTTATTTTTAAGCTTTCTAAGCCTAAAAGAGCTGAAGGTTCAGCTACTCCATAGGTGCCAACATGCTTATAAACAAACTCTGATCTTTCTAAGTTATATCTTTTTACAGCTTCATTAAGCTCTTCTTTTGTGAAGGTTAAGATCTCTCTATTGAATCTTTTACATCCCTCTCTAACTTCCCTCTTCCTTAAATTTATTGTTCCTATTATATCAATTCTCCAACTTGGGATATTCCTTAAATATAGAGCTTTTTTAACAGCCCAGTAAATTTTAAAGCTCTCTATCCCTCTTCTACATCCAACTCCAACAGAAACCTTTAGGGGCTTTAGTTTTACATCTTCCACTTTCACATAATCTTTGTCATGATAGCTAACTTTATATCCATTTATTTTTATATTCCAACCTTCTGGTAAGTAAAGTTCTAAATCTCTCTCTAAAAGCTCTTTATTTAACCTTAAGATATCCTTCTTCTTAGGAAGTTCTAAAAAAAGGGTTCTGCAGAGTTCATCAACTCCAACCTTTCCCTTTAAGTCTGTAGCTGTAGAATAAACTATTTCTTTATTTAAATTAATTGCTAAAATCTTTCCTATGTAGTTTCCTCCTCCTATATGATTAGAGAGGAGAGGAATAACATAATTATTATTAACAACTATTAAAAAAGGATCTCTCAACTTATCTTTAATTATCTCCTTAACTTTCCTTATAGCTATCCCTGTTGAGCTTAAAAATATGTAACCTTCAACATCCTTAGAGAGGGAAAACTCTTTAATATCTATTAAAGTATAGTCATACTTATAATACTCTAAGATCTTACTAATCTCTTGGGCTAACCTTTTATTGTTAGTTGTATAAACTATGGTTATCAATGTTCAAAACCTCCTAAAGGTGGGACAATGAAATTTATAGCATGGTTAGATGAGGTTACAAATAAAGATATTGGCTTAGTTGGTGGGAAAGGGGCTTCATTAGGGGAGATGTGGAATGCTAAACTTCCAGTACCTCCAGCCTTTATAGTGACTTCTGAAGCATACAGATACTTCATTAAAGAGACTGGTTTAATGGATAAGATAAAAGAGATATTAAAAGATTTGGACATCAATGATACTAAGAAGTTGGAAGAAGCTTCTAAGAAAATTAGAGAGTTAATAGAGAGTAAGGAGATGCCTGATGAGTTAAAAATAGCTATAGTTGAAGCTTACAATAAATTGGGAGAACTTGTAGGGGAAGAGGAGCCAGAGGTTGCTATAAGAAGCTCAGCAACAGCTGAAGACTTACCAGATGCAAGCTTTGCAGGACAGCAGGAAACTTATCTAAATATTAGAGGAGCTGACAATGTTGTTAAGTATGTTAAAAAGTGTTTCTCTTCACTCTTCACTCCAAGAGCTATTTTTTACAGAGAGGAGAAAGGGTTTGATCACTTCAATGTAGCCCTTGCTGCTGTTGTTCAAAAGTTGGTTAATGCTGAAAAAGCTGGGGTTATGTTCACTGTCAACCCTATTAATCAGAACTATGATGAGCTTGTTATAGAGGCTGCCTGGGGTTTAGGAGAGGGAGTAGTTAGTGGCTCTGTCTCTCCAGACACTTACATAGTTGATAAAAAAACCCTTGAAATTAAGGATAAGCATATAGCTAAGAAAGAGAAGATGTTTGTTAAGGATGAAAAGGGAGAGGTTAAAGTTATTGATGTCCTTGATGAGATGAAGGAGAAGCAAGTTCTAACTGATGATGAAATTAAAGAGCTTGCAAAGGTTGGGATAAGGATAGAGAAGCATTATAAAAGACCAATGGACATAGAGTGGGCTATAGAGAAAAATAAGATATATATGCTACAGGCAAGGCCAATAACAACCCTTAAGAAGGAGAAGAAGGAGAGAGAGGAAGAGATAGAAGGGAAAATATTATTAAAGGGAATTGGAGCCTCTCCAGGAATAGCTTCAGGAGTGGTTAAGATAGTTAAAGATATTAAAGAGCTTGATAAGGTTAAAGAAGGAGATATCTTAGTTACTGAGATGACCACTCCTGACATGGTTCCAGCAATGAGAAGAGCTGCTGCTATAATTACTGATGAGGGAGGTTTAACCTGTATAGAAGGAGACGCAAAGATCCTTACAGACAGAGGATTTATAACTATGAGAGAAGCCTATGAGTTAGTTAAAAATGGAGAAAAAATAAGAGTTTTAGGATTGAATGCTAAAACATTAAGAACAGAGTGGAAAGAAATTATAGATGCTCAGAAAAGAGAGGCTAAGAGGTTTGAGGTTGGAGTTTATAGAAAGAATAAGAATACTAAGGATACAATAAAGATAACTCCAGATCATAAATTCCCAATAATAAAAGATGGTAGCTTAAAGAAAGTCCCATTAGCTGAGATAATAGAAAATAACTACTCTGTTTTAAGTATTGATTACATCCCTATGATCTCTGAGAAGTTTGAGACATTATCCAATATTATGTATCTCTGTGGAGCTATCTTATCAGATGGGCATGTTGAATATCAAACAAGTAAAATTATGCCATCAAAGATATTAGGGTTTGTTGAGGACAACATAAATACAATTCCTTTATATGCTACAGAGGAAGAGCTAACTGACTTCTTAGCTGGATATGTTGATGGAGATGGATACTTAAGTGGAAAGGCAAGAATTGAGATCTATGAAAATTCCAAACATGTTAAGAAAATAGAGGGGCTTATCCTCTCCTTGTATAGGGTAGGAATAGTTCCAAAGATGAGAATTAAGAATAATACAGCTGTTATTTACTTCAAAGATAACTTAGAGAAGATACTTTCAAAGACTAAAAGGATCACTATTGAAAAGTTAAACCAGCTAAAGGCTGAGGTAAGAGAGGATAATAAGTTAATAGATATTTCTCAGATGTTCCCTGAATGTAAAGAGTATGACTATAGAGGATATCTCTACAACCACTACAAAAATAGAGCATTTATTGGAGTTGAGAAGTTATACAATTACTTGAAAGAAAGAGCAGATGGCTCTTTAATTAAGAAGATAGAGTTAATAAGAAACTCCAATATCTACAGTATAAGGTTAATTAAGGTTGGTGAAGACTATGGAGAGGTTTATAATTTAACAGTTGATGCTGATAATGAGTTTGATCACAACTATATAGTTTGGACTAAATACTACACTCCAATAGTTGTATTTAACTGTCATGCAGCTATAGTTTCAAGAGAGCTTGGAGTTCCTTGTGTTGTTGGGACTAAAAAGGCTACTAAGATTTTAAAGGATGGAATGGTTGTAACAGTTGATGGAGAGAAGGGAATAGTTTATGAAGGAAAAGTAGAGAAAAAAGAAGAGGAAAAGAAAGAGGAGAAAGTTGTTTATCAAGCTCCAATTATCACAGCTACTGAAGTTAAAGTCAATGTCTCAATGCCAGAGGTTGCTGAGAGGGCAGCAAAGACTGGAGCTGATGGGGTTGGTTTATTAAGAGCTGAGCACATGATCTTAGGCTTAGGGAAGCATCCTAAGAAGATTTTAGAAGAGGAAGGAAGAGAGGCTTTAATAGAGGCTCTAATGGAGGGAATAAGGAAGGTTGCTGATGCATTCTATCCAAGGCCTGTTACCTATAGAACCTTAGATGCTCCAACAGATGAGTTTAGGGGCTTAGAAGGAGGAGAGAATGAGCCTATAGAGCACAACCCAATGCTTGGATGGAGAGGGATAAGAAGAGGTTTAGATGAGCCAGAGATCTTAAAGTGTGAGCTTGAAGCAATAAAGAGGTTAAGAGAGGAAGGTTACAAAAATATAGAAGTTATGATTCCATTGGTTACATATGTTGATGAAGTTAGAAAGTTTAAAGAGATTGCTAAAGAGGTTGGCTTAGAACTTGGAAAAGATATTAAGTTTGGAGTTATGGTAGAAACTCCAGCAGCAGCTTTAATAATTGAGGATCTTATTAAGGAAGGGATAGATTTTGTTAGCTTGGGAACCAATGATTTAACTCAATACACATTAGCAATAGATAGAAATAATGAACTTGTTTCCAAATACTATAAAGAGGATCATCCAGCAGTGTTAAAATTAATGAAGTATGTTATAGAAACCTGTAAAAAGAATGGGGTTAAAACTTCCATCTGTGGACAAGCTGGAAGTAGGCCACATATTGTTGAAAAGCTAATAGAGTGGGGAATTGATAGTGTCTCAGCTAATATAGATGCTGTTGACACTATAAGAAGAGTTGTAGCAAGAACTGAGAGGAAAATTATTTTAGAGCATATAAGAAAGAAATAAGTTAATAGAGTTAGTACTAATTATATTATTACTATATTTCTTTTCTTCTTTTTTATATTACCTAATAATAGTAAGTTTTATATAAATATATAGTCTATTTTTATGCTAACTAAACAAAAAATTGATATTAATTTTTATTAATTGGACATTAAAAACATTAATAAAACAAGGACTAAATATAAGATTTACACAAGAACTTTATTTTGTGCTTACAAAATTTTAGGGATGGTAATGGCAACACCTATGAAAATTATAGAATCTCTTAAGGTTATTGATTCAAGAGCTAAATTTATGGGAATTAAATTAACAATGATTAGAAATTTATTAGAAAAATATAGAGATGATAAAGATCTCTTAAAAGAAGTTTTAAAAGCTTTAAGAGGATCTCATTTATATGACTTGGTTTTAGAAGCTTGTCCCTATTTAAAAGACCTTGAAAATGAAATATTAGAAGAGGAATTAACTGGGCATATTGAATCCAAAATAAAGAAAGAAGAGCCTGTTGAAGGCTGTATTTTAGAAGGAGAGGTTCCAATATTTGTTTATATGAAAGAATACCTTAGAAAATATTATTTTAAAGATAACACTCCAAAAATATTTTATGACATTGGTAAAGATTATGCTCTATTTTTAGAGGTTAAAACCTTTGAAGAGATGGAAAATAAGATTAAAAAATATTTTGGAAATATGAGAGTTGAAAGCTCTGAACCATTAATAATAGTGATTGAAAATAATAAGGAATGTGAAAATTGTAAAGCCACTGAACCTATTTGCTATTTTACCTCTGGCTTTATAGCTGGCTGTTTAGAGTCTATAGCTGATAAGTTATATATTGTCAATGTTGAAGAAATTAAGTGTAAAGCTAAGGGAGATGAATACTGCTCTTTTAAGGCTAAAAGAGTTGCAAGGTTAGCCTAACTTCCAAATTATGGAGAAGTCTTTAACAGCCTTTTTAACTCTATCAAGAGAGCCTTCAATAGTTATCTTATAGTTATCTTCTGAGCTATGGTTAAAAATAACTCCATACCACTCACTTAAATCTTTTAATCTATCAATATCAATATATGAATTAACTTTTATTCTTATACATTCAACCTCTCCAACTTTTTTAACCTCTGGGTTAAACTCAGATTTATCAAGAGGAAACTCAATATTTAGCTCACTTCTCAAAGCTTTCTCCATTAGGTCTAAGTATTTTCTTAATAACTCTTCATCACAAAGAGGAAAAAGCTTAGATTGAATATAATTTAACTCTCTCTCAACATCCCTAAGCTTCTCTAAGCCAACATGCTCATCTAAAAGATAGTAAGAAATTAGAGCTTTAGTTATCCTTAACCTTTCAAAAACCTCCTCAGGAACTAAGATATTTTTATTAGCTAACTCTATAGCCAAGTTGGAAAGAACAACCCAGAGCTTATCTAAACCCTTGCAGTCTTTCATCTTTTTAACCCTTCTAAGTATCTTTTTATAGCTTTTTCACTATCATAGTTTAGCCTTACATTAATATTTTTTAATTCCTCTTTTATATGCTCTAACCCTTTGTCTAAGAAAAAGACTTGAAAGCTTGTAGTATTTACAATATTTAAAACCACTATCATATCATCCTCTCTTAATTCCCTATTTTCTTCTTTAGCCTTAATTTTAACATAGTATCCATACCCAGCATCTATGGCCTCTTTAACAGTCATTATTCCTGTTAGAGTAGCAACAAATTCCATTATTTCACCCTTATACAGTCTAAAACTCTTGGAGCATAGGTTTCCTTTTTAAATAGCCTATTAACAGTTGAGGAGAAGTCTAAACACTTACTTTCTTCACCATGAACCATTATTATCTTCTCAGGAGAAGGTTTAACTTTCCTCACATATCTTATTAGTTGTTTTCTATCACTATGCCCAGAGAATCCTTCAACTGTATAAACTCCCATATTTATAGGGATAGATTTAGTTTTACCATTCTTAGTTACTATAGGAATTTCCTTCCAACCCTTCTGAACCTTTCTTCCTAAGGTTCCTTCTGCCTGATAACCAACAAAGATAATAGCATTTTTCTCATCAGGTGCTAAGTTTTTGAAATACTCTAAACTTGGTCCTCCTGTGAGCATTCCAGAGGTTGCTAAGATAACACAGGGCTCACTGTCATCTATAATTCTCCTTCTATCATTTGTATTCCTAACCCTCTGGAAGACATCAGATAGAAATGGATTGTCTCCCTCTTGGAAAATTTTTCTTCTCATGTCCTTTGATAGATACTCTGGGTAAGCTGTATGTATAGCTGTAGCCTCCCAGATCATCCCATCTAAATAGACAGGAGCATTAAATATTCCTTGGTTGTAACCCTCTTCTAAAACTAACATTAACTCCTGAGCTCTTCCAACTCCAAACACAGGAATTAATATTTTTCCCCCTTTCTCTATATGTTCTATAACTATCCTTAATAACTCTTTCTCAGCCTCAGCCCTATCTGGGAGTACATCATCATAACCTCCATAGGTAGATTCAATAATTAAAGCCTCTAATCTTGGAAATTGACAAACTGCTGGCTCTAAGAGTCTTGAGGTGTCAAATTTTAAATCTCCTGTATAGGCTAAGTTATAAAGCCCTTCCCCAAAATGTAGGTGAGCTATTGCTGAGCCTAAGACATGTCCAGCATTGTGTAAGGTTAACTTTATTGATGGACTTATGTCAGTTGTAACTCCATAGTCTAAGGGAATAACATGCTTAACACACTCTTTTATCTCCTTACTTGAGAATGGCACCGGCTTCCCTTCCTTCTCAGCAATATCTAAATAATCTTTCTGTAAGAGGGTCATTAAGTCCCTTGTTGGCCTTGTACAATACACTGGTCCATCATAGCCATATCTAAACAATCCAGGAAGAAATCCACAGTGGTCAAGGTGGGCATGGGTTATAATAACAGCATCTAAATCCTCAATGGAAAACTCTGGAGCATCAAATTGAGGATACATCTTTTCCTCATAGGCTATATTAACTCCACAGTCAAGCAAAACCTTAGTGTCTGGAGTTTGTAACAATAGACAAGATCTCCCAACCTCTCTGGCTCCACCTAAAAAAGAGACTCTTATCCAATAATCTCCTTTTTGTATAACTTCTCTATGTATCCTTCTTCCAATTCTTCTTAATATTTCTTTAACTTCATCCCTCTCCCTAAATAATGTAGCCCTAATAGCCTTTATTGTCTCTGATGGGATTGGTGGAGCTCTAACAGGCTTTGGTGCCCATCTTATAGCTTTCTTTATAGCCTCTAAGGTTTTTCCCTCTTTCCCTATAACCAATCCTGGTTTTTTAGACTCTATTATTACTTCTCCAGTGTTTGCATCAAAAATAATATCTGTGATTCCAGCATCCTCTGGAACTATCTCTAAAATCTTCTTCTTAGCAAGCTCTGGCTCCATCAAAACAGAGGGATCTGGCCTAATAACTATTCTCTTTCTTAAATCTTTTGCTAACTGTTTAATAATATCATTTGTATAAATTTCAGGATTTTTCACATAAATAACTAATTCAGGCCCTTCAAATTGAACATCTATAATTTTAGCTCCCTTTGGAGATTTATTTATGATCTCCTCTTTTAATCTTTCTAAAACTTCCAAATAAGATCACCTTTTAAAATAATTTGTATATTTAAAATAAGAAATTTAGCTTTTAAAATAGAAATTATTACAAATATTTAAAATAAAAAATTTATTTTTTCTTGATTAATTTCTTTATCTCATCATCCTCATAAATCTTTACTCCATCTTTAGTTATTAAGGCTAAACTAACCCCATTCCCTGAAAAAGTATCTCTCTCCATAGCAGCCTGTAAAGCCTTTAAAACTAATGAAACTCCTTTTTTATAGTCCATATCTTTCTTGTATCCAGCCTCTAACACCCCATAAGCAATAGGAGATCCTGAACCTGTTGCTGTAAAGTCTTTCTCTTCATTAACCCCTCCCAAGGGATCTAAGGAATAGAGCTTAAAGCCCTTCTCATCAAAACCTCCAACAATCATTTGAACTAAAAAAGGGAAGTATCTGCTTGAGTGTAAGATATTACTTAACAGTGTTGTACAAGCCAAAGGAGACATTAACTTTCCTGTCCTCATTCTATAAAGCTTAGCCTCAGCTGTTAGATATCTAACCAATGACTGAGCATCCCCAACACTTCCAGCAATGGTTAGGGCTAAGTTATCATCTATCTTATAAATTTTTTTAGCATTTTTGTCAGCTATTAGATTTCCTAATGAGGCTCTTTTATCAGCAGCCAAAATAACTGCATCTTTGCATATTAAACCAATAGTTGTAGTTCCTTTCATTTCCATCAATTTCACCTTAAAAAATGTAAAAAAGAAGTTTGAGAGATTAAAGATAGTTTCTATAATATAAGGAGTAGGCTCTTAAAATGAATACTGAAAGATAAAAGGAAATAAAATATTGTATGAAACTACTTAAAGTGTTAAGGAATATATAAACATTTAGGTTATCTACAAAGAAAGCTGGTAGATGTATAGCTAAGGCTATAATAGTTATTATTATTCCTATACCTACACCTATTAAAATAAGAAGGAGCCACAATATAATATAGTTTAAGTTAAACACCATTTTAAATATTTTTCCAAATTCAAAGAATCCAAAGAAGCCCTTCACTGAGAAATTAACCTGAGCTAATGGCTGATATAAAGCAAGAAGTATAAGAGAAATAATAAGTAAGACAATCCCAACCCCTATAAAAACTATGCCAAATCCTTTAATTATTAAGGCTCCTATAATAAATAAAATAATTGGGACTATCATAAAAATTAAGGCTACTATGAAAGACCCTATAGAAAATAGAAAACCTTTTATAATTAGATCTAAAAAATTGTCCCAATCTGGAGCTTTATCAGAGTTTTCAACACTACTTTTCATAATCCTAACAAAATATCCAGCAACTATTAAAGAAACTATAATAGCAACCATAATTAAGATAGCAAATATAATTATAACTGTGCTATTAATATTAAAGAAATATGATGATACCTTAAAAGAAAGATAACCATTTAAAGCTCCTATCATGGCTCCAAAAATTCCATAGAGTATAGAGCCTAAGCTTAGCTCTTTAAAATTTGATCTTACATACTCAAAAGAATCTGTTAAGATTTCTTTAATCATAAAATCCCCTTTAAAAAATTTTAATTAAAATATATAATTATTCTTTATTTAAAGCTTTTCTTAATTTGAGATTTTCTATAAAATAGACTAAGTCTCCATAACTTCTTTCTAAGATTCCTCTTGCTATATCCTGCTTTCTTCTTAGGTTATCTACAACATAGTAGTGGTCAAAGCTCATAATAAAGTCATAGAGCTCTTCCATAAATTTGTAGTATCTCTCAGCCTCCTCTTTGTCATCTTCCTTTATAGCCTCTAAGAACTCTCTCCTTAACTCTCCAATAGTGTCAGCTATCCCTAAAATATAGTTCTCCTCTTTTATAATCTCAAAGTCTTCAAACTTTGGAACTGTGTTGTAAAACTTAATGCTGTATAAAGTGTAGGCTTCAACAAACTCCTGCTCTGGAGTTGATAGATAGTGAATAAATTCAGGATATTGAGTTAGCTCCTTTAATTTTATGATCTTCTCTCTTATACTTTTAAAATCTTCTTTAAAAACATCTTCCTTACTCTTATGTATTCTCCTTATAAGCATGGCACAATCTCTAACTATCTCTCTTGCCAATTTTAAGATTTCCTCCCTTGTTTGGTCTTTCTTTGTTAAATATTCTATTAAATAATCCATAAAGAGATCACCTTCTTTTTACTCTTCAACTCTAACAACACTACCAAAACCTTTAGAAACTTTTCTACCAATTCCTAAGTAGTTTGGGATATTAAAATTAATTAAAAATTCTCCTTTAAAACCTATAAATTTATTTCCCTTATATTTAACTATAAAATCCTCCAATTCTAAGACCTCAGCTTTTAGTTTTTCCTTAACATTATAATCTAAATATTTGCTCATTGATAATACATTTCCAACTAATATTTTCTCTAACAACTCTTTTTTCCCTTCATTGTCTAACTCTTTATATTTGGAATAGTTTTTCTCATTTAAGGCTAACCATGGAGATATAAACTTATACTTAACCATTTCTTTAGTGGTTCCAAAGTCTTCAAATCTAACTTTAGCATAGCCATTAACAACCTTATAAATTTCTCCTTTTAGCTCTAACTCTTTAATATTTAAAATAATGTCTCCTAAGATATTGATCCCTTCCTTTATTCCTAATAAAATAGCATCTCCACCAATAATTTTATACTGTATTTTTGGATATGTGTAAATAAAGCCATTACCACTGTGGTTATGTAACTCCTTATATTCCTCTTTATTAAATTTATTGAGTATATACCCCCTTACATAAGGAGTTTGAGACTTTTTTAAAGGCTTGTTTGTTTTTAACCTGCAAATTAGAATAGGTAGTTTCATAATTCTTTCACCAAACCTCTATAATATTATTGTCTTGTCTTCAATGACTCTAAAGCCAGTTTCTCTATCATAGTATTTTTCATCAATTTTATCTAAATTCTCTAAAGGTATTTCTTTACCTTTAAGAGCATATTCAGGGACACTTATAACATAATCATAAAAATCTTTTTTTATCTTTAGAAATTCTTTTCTTCTTTTAAACACATCTTTTATTTCTTTAATTTCTTCATATTTTTTCCAAATTCTCTTAGCTTCATCTTCAACACAGACAAATAAGTCAAGGGATGGAATATTCTCAATTAATTTAAATTTATTTTCAACATCTTCATACCTAAAGTTTTCAATGGTCTTTAGAATTTCTTTAGATTTATCTTTATAAATACTCAATTTTTTAAAGTACAAATTATTTAACCTCAAAAACTCTTTTTCTTCAATTATTTCATAATCATTTAATAACTCCTCAGTCTTGGTTATAAGGTGATTTTCATAGATGTAAGAAGAAAATCTTTTCCCATTATCATCAATTAACTTAACAATATTTACAATTCCTTTTTTCCCTTCATTGTGCCTATTACACCTTCCAGCAGTTTGATTTAGACAGTCTAATGGTGCTATATCTCTATATACAATATCAACACTAATATCAACACCAGCCTCAATTAGTTGAGTAGAAACAATAATTTTCCTATTTTTATTTTTATTAATTTTTTTAATTCTTCTTAGTCTTTCCTTTGGGTAAATATTTGTTGATAGGTAGTAGAAATCTCCATCTAAACCCATCTCCTTTAAAGATTGATAGACTTCTTTAGATGATCTTATTGTATTTAAAACAATGAGAAAATCTTTATGAGGGTTTTTTTGGATATCTTCACTAACTAAATCAATAAACTCTTTTAAATTCATTTCATTTTTATGAATTCTCATCTTTATTCTGTTCATTTCTTTGAAGTATTCCTCTTTATTTTTTAAAATTTCTATATTATTCTTAAAAATCATTGGTAAAGTTGCTGTACATAAAACAAAATAAATGTTATATTCCTCTGCTAAGAAGCTAAATACTTTATTTATAGCAAACCAATATTTGTAAGGAATAGCTTGAATTTCATCTAAGATGATTATTGAATTACTCAAAGATTGGAATTTTTTTAGATTTTTATTTTTATTACTAAAAATAGAGTAGAATAGTTGCATAAAGGTAGTTACTATTATTTTAGAGTTCCATGTTTCTATAAGATGAAGAGCCTTATCTTCATCTAAAACTTCTTCATCAACTTTATAATAAATTTCACTTAAATGGTGATGCTTTAAAAGCATGTCTGAGTCCAAATTTTTTAATATATAACTTAGAGCTTTTTTTAACACTTCATAATTTTGATCAATAATGCTTAAAAAAGGCAAACAATAAATAATTCTCATGTCGGTCTTTTTCTCCTTCTTTATTCTATTTGCTAATTTTAGAGCAAAGTTAAAGACTGTTAAAGTTTTACCCATTCCAGTTGGAGCATTTAAAGAATAAATTTTATGATTTAAATTAAGTTCATCAACTCTTTTAGCCACTTCAAAGAACATTTTTGTTCTTAAATAGTCAATTTTATTCTTTTTTAGAAATGTTTTGATATAGCATTCTATACTATCAGGAACATTTAGATTAGAGCTTAAAAACTTTCCTCTAAATATGACATCCTCTTTATCTGAGCTTATTAGTAAAGAAAATAGGTAGATGTATAAAAAATAGAATTCATATTTTAAATTATTCTCTTCATATTCAATTTCATCATATACATCTTCCAATTCTCTAAAAGAATCCCATAAGTCATCAAAGTCACATTTAATTACAGGAAATTTATTTTCATCTAAAACTTTATTTATAAAGTCTATATTTAACTCATTAAATTGCTTTTCTAAAATCTCTTTATCTATGTTAAAATCATGAATAGGATTGCTTAAAAAAGAATGATGATTTTTCACACATAAAGAAAAGAGTTGATAGTAGTTATTTTCAATTGTTTCTCTAATTACCCAATTGGTTAGTAAGAAGGATATTGCTGAATGTCTCTTTAGAGAACTTTTAACTTTTTCCCCTCTAATATATCTCTGAAAATAAGAAGTAGCCTTTCCAAAGTCATGAGTTAGAGCAATAATTTTCAAAGTACCTTTAACTAACTTCTCATTAAAGTACTTTAATTTAGGAGGAACATATTTTTTTAATGCTCTTTTCATTGTGTTTGTTAAATGATCCTTCAGTGGATAATTAGGATGAGATAAGAGCATAGTCTCATCAATTTAGATAAATGTTATATTTTCATTCAATTCTTTTAGTTTGAAGAATTCATTAACTTTACATCTTATAGGATATCCATTTTTTTCATAAAATATGTCTACGTACTCAGTGGTTACCCTTTCAAGATTCATGTCATTAGGAAACTTTGAAAATAAATATTCTTTATTTTCTTCAAAGAGGATATCTTTTATATGATCTTTTCTGATAACTGAATTTATTTCTACAAAGTTATTACTATTCAAATTTTTTATAGCTTCAAATTCCCCAATATATTTAAAGTTGGCTATTAACTCACTAATACCCATATACAATGTATAAACAGTTTTATGCTCTTCTAAGAGATTTTTTAGTTTTTCATGTAGTTTATCATCTTTTAAGCTAACATAAATTCTATATTTTGGATTTTTTAACATTTCAAACCTTATTTGTGTTCTTGGTTCATGTCCTGTTTTTTTCACTGGAATAAAATAGTTATCCTTTGTATTTATTAAATTTATACCAAAATAACATTTCTTTATAGGGTTTAATATTCTTAATCCTATATAGCTTGTGCTACCATTTATATATTTTAAATATTCATTTTTTTTCAATCCAAGGATAGCCCCTAAAATTCCATAAATTGTAGTTTTTGGTATTATATCATAAGTTAATGGGCTTGTTGTTGTGTATATTTTTTTAAAATGTCCATAATCAGCCCAGATATCAAAAACTAAAACATTCATATCCTTCACCAAAAAATAAAGAAAGTTTATAAAGTTATCTCTTTAAATGGTAAGTCTGAAGTTTTAAAGTCAAATTCTTCTCCATTATAAACTAACTTTAATCTCTTGTCCCAAATATACTCAATACTTTCAATTTTATCTTTATTCTCTTTTAGTAGGTTAATTAGCTCAGTTAAATCTAATTTGTAATCCTTAACATCCCTAATTTTTTCATCTTCTACATTAGAGATTAATTTTAAACTCCTATCTAAGTCTCCAATATGGTAGTTTTTCTCTTTATAGTTAACCTTTATCAACAATCTTGGAGTATGCCCTACTTTACTTCTACTAATAAGATTTTTTGTTCCATTCCACATAGCTTCAATTAATTTTTTAATATCCTCTTCTGTCAATTTTGTAGTTTTTGCAGCATTCTCATTAATTATCCCATAAAATGCTATTAATGAATATGGAACTACCCAATATTCTGTAAAAGTTCCCTGGCTTTTTCCTTCTTTTGAAGGCATTACAGTAGTTCCCTTTATTAATTTTAAAGAAACTCTGTGTAAGCTTCTCCCAAACCTAAATTGAACTGGTCCTGTAAGAGCTATAGGATTTCCTTTAACAGCTATTGTAGCCCCAAATAGTCTAATATCAATTAATTTTAGTAAGTCTTCTTCTTTTTCTATTTTTAACTCTTTTAGCCTATCTTCCTTTGTTTTTAATTCACCTTTTTCATCTCTTACTTCTTTTATAAATATATCTTCTCCAATACTGTCTAAGTAATCTCTAATAGTTCTTTTCAACCTTACATCTGTAACTATATTGATCCCAGTTTCTTCATCAATTCTTGGCTTGTTCTCATCTAATGGATCTCCATTTGGATTGGCATCTTTAACATCATATAAGAATAAAATTTCACTTCTTTTTATCATTCTTCATCCCCTCCTTTTCCTTTAAACCTATCACTCATAGCCATACCCAAAGAAAAGATATATGAGATTTCATTATTTGTTAATTTCCAATCGTCTCCAGCTTTAACAAAATATTCAGCAACTTTTTCTCTTAATTTTTTGTAGTATAAAGTATTATCTTCTTGTTCATATTCCATAAGCTTTTGAATAGCTTCTTTAAAAATATATTCAACTCTCTTTTTATCTAACTTTAAGCCATAAAGTTTGGATTGGAAAGGTTTTGATCCTCTCTTTTTATATTGAAGAGAGAGGAGTTTATTCACTAAAATACCTAATAAAAAGACACATTTTTTCTCATCTCTATCAAAAAATCCTTTATAATTATTAAAGAATTCATCAATTTCATCATAAAGATAGTATTCTTTATTGTCTCCCATGATCTCACCATTCAGGATATTCAAGTTTATCAAGAAAAGGAGAATCATAAATGACTTGTATGCTGATAATTCAAAAGGCTCATCTTTGACAAACTTGGCTCTAATTTTTGATATAAAACCATTTATTAATTGATAGTAATCAACTTTTTTATTTGATATTATAATATTTAATAATCTTAAAAAGTCCTCATTGCCAAAAAATTCTTTTATGTATCCAAGTCTGAATCTTAAGCCTTCCCTATCATCAAAATTTTTTAATATATTTTTGAAATATTCTCTTTCTTTTTTTGAGAGTTTCTTATATTTTAATTTAAAATATTTGAATATACCATAGTTTTCTACTCTATCAATTTCAGCATATAATTTAGCAAATCTTGATGGAAGAATATCTTCAATCATTTGTGTAATTTTAAAATCATTTCCTTCTTTAAAGAACATAAATGTTATGTACATGTAAATATCTTTTTTTGAAAGATTTTCAAATAGCTTTTTCTCTCTATAGGAATAGTCTTTAGTTCCAAATTCTTCAGCCATCTTCTCTAATCTCTTTAAAACATCTCCAATATACTTTTCATCTAAAACTTTTGGGATAATGTAAAGATCATTGCCATAAAATTTTACTCTTAAATGTTCATCTAAGTAGTTCTTTCCCTCTTTAATATATAAGGCACACTTTAAACATATTGGAAAGGTTTTCCAAGCTTCATTTGGCTTTAAACCACTAACATTTCCAATCTTATCTATAGTATAAAATTTAAATTCTCTAAATAGTCCAAAAACCTCCCCTTCTTTGTTACAAATTGAACAAACCCCTTTTCCTTTTGCAACAACATTCCCTGTTTTCATGTAATAATAGTCCATAGTGGCTTTATATATGAAGTATTCTTTAAATTCTTCTATATCTCCAACATATATTTCCTCATTTCCTCTTTTAAAAGTCAGAGTTAAAATGATTCCCTCATTTGGATATCTTTTTTTTAATTTTTTAATATCTTCAATTATTTGTTTCTCCTTTTCTTTAAGTACTTGTTCTAATTTTTTTAAAAATTCAGTTTCTTTATATTTTTTTGCATCACTAACAGCTTTTAATATTTTATTTTTAAATGTTTTTTCTGGTTCTGTTAACTTAGATGTTGGACTTAGGTCAGCTCCTCTTGCAGATCCTTTTTTGTAAAGTAATTTTAATATTAGAGATTTATCAAAACTATCATCAAAAACCCCTAAATAGTTAAAATTTTCATCAAAGGTTATTTTAAAAATAATATTATATTTATTGTCAATATTTGGATTCTCTACAAGTATTGATAAGGGATTGTTAATATCTTTTTCTTCTTTTTTAATGATGTATTTACCAATTGCTGCTACACTTGATAGCATAGTTATCACCAGTTTGATATATATAACTGAATAATCATATATAACTTTTAAGATTTTCAACTGGTGAAGTTATGGACATTATATTAAAATCTTATGGATTTTTTATATATAAAAAAGGAGATAGGTTTATTTTTGAAGTTAAAGAAAATGGAGAAGTAAAGAAAGTTGAGATCTCTGCAAGTAAAGTTAAAAGAATAATTTTAGGAAAAGATGGAACTATTACTACATCAGCAATTAACTTAGCAATAGAATACAATATTCCAATAATATTTTTAAAAAATGAGGATCCTACAGCAATGATATGGCATTGTAAGTTAGGTAAGACTGGAAAAATAAGAAGAAATCAGATAAAGTTTTCAGACACTATTGAAGGAATGAAATATGCATCAAAATGGATTGAAAGAAAAATGAAAAATCAAATAGATTTTTTAAAAGAGCTTAAAAAGAACCATGGTAAGAAAGGAGATTTTAACAAAATAATTGATAATATAAAAGAGTGTATTGATGATTTAAATAGATACTTAAATAATACAAAGGAAAATTTAGGGACTGTTAGAGACACTATTATTGGAATTGAAGGGACTGCCTCAAAATACTATTTTAAAGGAATTAATTTAGCTCTTCCAGAAAAATATAAATTTAGTGAGAGAAGTAGAAGACCTGCAAAGGATAGGTTTAATGCTCTACTAAATTATGGTTATGGAATGCTTTATCCAGTTGTAGAAAAAGCTTGTATAGTTTCTGGTTTAGATCCATATATTGGATTTATACATTCTGATGGATATAATAAGAGGTCATTAGTCTATGATATAATAGAGATATATAGAATTTATGTGGATAAAGGAGTTGTAAGTTTTATAAATAAAAAGAAAGTAAAAGATGAGTTTTTTATTAAACTACATAATGGAGTAGCCTTGTCAGATACAGGAATTAAAGAGTTTGCAGCATTCATAAATGAATATATATTTGATAAAGAGCTTGAGATTTATAAAAAGAGATATAAATTTCCTGATGCTATACAAAAGGAATGTTATAAAATTGCAAATGATATAAGGGAGAGATATTTATGATTTATGTAATTTATGATATAAGTGATGATAAAATTAGAAAAAAAGTTTCTGATAAGTGTTTAAATTATGGATTATTAAGAATCCAAAAAAGTGTATTTGCGGGAAATCTAAACAAAAATAGAATTGATGAATTAAGAGTTTTCTGTGAGAATATTATTGAAGAGAATGACAAAGTTTACATAATTGAAGTTTGTGAAAAGTGTTTTGGAAAGTTAATTTGTATTGGTGAAGAATTTGATAAGGAGTTAGTTAATGACTCTAAAAAAACTATGGTGCTCTAAAATGGAATTTGATATGATAACAGTGTCAGATGTTATTGAATACTTATACTGTCCAAGATTTGTTTATTTTGAGAGAGTTTTAGGAATTCTTCAACATGAGGAAAAAAGAGAAAAAGTTTTAATTGGAAGGCATATTCATGAGCTGAAAGAAAAAATAAATAAAAACTATATCAGAAAATCAATAAATGCTAAATCAAAATATTCAAATGTTTATCTATCATCTAAGAAATACAAAATAGTTGGGATTGTAGATGAAGTTTTAGAATTAAATGATGGAAGCTTTTCACCTCTAGACTATAAGTTTGCAGAGTATAAAAGTAGATTATTTAAAACATATAAGTATCAATCTGTTTTGTATGGCTTATTGATTAAAGAAAATTTTAATGTCAATGTAAATAAAGGGTTTATAGTTTATGTGAGAAGTGGAAATCTTATTAAAGAAATTAAATTCAAAAAAGAAGATTTTAAAAAAGCTATTGAATTCATTAAACTTATATTTGAGATTATTGAAGATGAAAAATTTCCCATAGATATTAAAGTTAATAAAAAGAAATGTATTGATTGTTGTTATAGAAATTTATGCTGCCTTTAGAAGGAAACTTTTATAAGAAACTTTTAGAAAAAGTTTCATCAAAAGGAATTAGTTTGATGGGTTTTTATTTTTTTGTTATTAGTTATTTGGATATCGCTATTAACGTTTTTAATTAAGTTTTCTTGCTTTTATATAGGGGTTGTTGAAAATTGGTACGAGAAAATTGGGGAAAAGTAATACTGATTTTTTCGTTGGAGAATTGTGATTTTTTAGTTTTTTGGTTTGTTTGCTGTTATTTTATATGTTTTAGGTTTAGTTAGGAGTTGTTTTTAGTGAAATAAGGGTTAATTGCTGAGCTTTATTTTAACGGTTGTGCATAGTATTTTTAAATGGAGGGAACAATCTTTCTTACTTTTATATAGGGGTTCAATAATCAACCAGTAAGAAAACTCGGGTTTAAAAAGAAAGTTTTTTATAGGAGTTTTGATATAAAATAAGGACAGACATTAAGGGTTTGAATCGCCAGTCCATTAAAACAAGGATGGAAACTAAGTATCAATTTCTAATGTACCTTGGGTATCTGGGTTTGAATCGCCAGTCCATTAAAACAAGGATGGAAACCTTGTGCTTTTTCTTCTTGCCATTATCTCATTCCTCGTTTGAATCGCCAGTCCATTAAAACAAGGATGGAAACAGATGGACGGGTTGTTTTCTCATATCAATGATTTGTGTTTGAATCGCCAGTCCATTAAAACAAGGATGGAAACTTCACAGGAGTATGTTTAGGTGGTGGAAAATCAGATTCGTTTGAATCGCCAGTCCATTAAAACAAGGATGGAAACATAAAATAAGAGCGTATTCTCTAAAAAACTTTGGCTTGTTTGAATCGCCAGTCCATTAAAACAAGGATGGAAACCCCAGCAGATCTATGTCCTCCATTCCCGAGGAAAATGTGTTTGAATCGCCAGTCCATTAAAACAAGGATGGAAACCTTTTGCAGTTTTTAGGATGTGCATTTAACCAAACAAAAGTTTGAATCGCCAGTCCATTAAAACAAGAAAAAATGAAAAACATGATAGAAATTAGAGGAAAAAACAAGGAAGAAATTCTAAAGAAGATTGAGAGCTTAGGAGAGCATGAGGAAATATATATAAATAAAGAGCTTGATAGAGATATAGCTATAGCTCTCCTGGAAAATGTTGAGCCTTCTAAAATATATATCCCCATATCTAAATATAAAAGAAGCTCAAAGAAAATTCTTAAAGCTCTTGAGAAAATAGGAGTTGAAGTAATTCCAATTAAAGCCAAGGTTGGGAAGCCAACAAATATAGATAAAATTATAAAAAAATACTTAGATAAGAAGCCTAAGGAAATAGCTGAGCTTACAGGAATTAACTTAAAAACTGTTGAATATCACTACTACAAGCTAAAAAAGAGGGAAAAGGGTTGTATATCATCATCTCAGGTTTAGGAAGGGTGGGCTTTACCTTAGCTAAATACTTAGAAAAGAAACATGACTTAGTTTTAATTGACATAAACCCTAAGAAGTGTGAAATAGCCAGTAATGAGATTGATGGGATAGTAATAAATGGAGATTGTACAAAAATTAAAATTTTGGAGGATGCTGGCATAGATAATGCTGACTACTACATAGCTGTCACTGGGAAGGATGAAGTGAATTTGTTAAGCTCTCTTTTAGCTAAGAGTTATGGTGTCAAAACCATAGCAAGGATCTCTGAGCTTGAGTATAAAGATGTCTTTGAGAGGCTTGGGATTGACATAACCATCTCCCCTGAAATTATAGCAGCTAAATATATTGAGAAACTAATTGAAAGGCCAGGAATTATAGACTTGGCTATAGTTGGAAGAGGGGAAGCTGAAATCTTAGAGCTTAAGATTAGTAAAAATTCAAGGGCAGCCAACAAAAAAATTAAAGACTTAGGTGGAGGAAAAGATTTCTTAATAATCTCTGTTTTTGAAAATGGTAATTTAATTATCCCAAGTGGAGAAACCTTATTAAAGCCTGGAGATAGAATTTTAGTTCTTGTTAAAAGAGGGTGTGAGGATAAAATAAAAAAGTTGTTCCTTGAGTGAAAGAATGAAGGTTAAAGCTCCCTGTTCATCAGCAAACCTTGGGGTTGGCTTTGATGTCTTTGGCCTCTGTCTTGAAGAACCTTATGACATTATAGAGGTTAAGAAAATAGATGAAGGGATAGAGATAGAGGGAAAAGACATTCCTCTAAACCCTAAGGAAAATGTTGCTGGGGTTGTAGCTGAAAAGATGTTAAAAGACTTCAATATTGAGAGTGGAGTAAAGATAAAGATAAAAAAGGGAATTAAGGGAGGAAGTGGCTTAGGAAGCTCTGCAGCCTCAGCTGCTGGGACAGCATTTGCCATCAATGAGCTATTTAACTTAAAGTTGAGTAAGCTAAAGTTGGTTGATTATGCCTCCTATGGAGAGCTTATAGCCTCCGGAGCTAAGCATGCTGATAATGTAGCTCCAGCCATTTATGGAGGATTCACAATAGTTAACTACAATCCTCTAAATGTTCTCCACATAGATGTTGATTTTAATGTAATAGTGGCTATCCCTAATGTGAAAATAGAGACTAAGAAAGCAAGGGAAATAATTCCTAAGGAAGTGAGCTTAAAAGATATGGTTCATAACTTAGGTAGAGCTACAGGGATGATTTATGCTCTATTTAACAATGATTTAGAGTTATTTGGAAAGTATATGATGGAGGATAAGATAGTTGAACCATACAGAGGGAAACTGATCCCTCACTATTTTGAGGTTAAGGAGAAGTTGAAGAATTTAGCCTATGGAGTTTGTATAAGTGGCTCTGGCCCTTCCATCTTAGTTATCCCTAAGGAAGAGTTTCAAGATGAAATTATTGATATTTTAAGCTCTTACTATGATAAAATAATTAAAACAAGGGTAGGGAAGGGCTGTGAGTTATATAAAGCATGATAAATATGATAAGATCATTTGGAATAGAGTTAGGAAAGAGATAAGCTCTAATTTATCAGATGAGCTTACTGAATCCATCTTCTACCTCTTTTTTAAGTACAATGTTGAAATTATTAAGAGTCATGAAGTTATTGAGAAGATAATGAAGTCAAGGAAATTTAGTTATATTAAATCTATCACTACCCTTGATGAATCCCTTTCTCTAATAGCTACTAACCACTTCTGCTCAAACATTAAAGAGAAGGATGTTGAAGAAATTATGAGTGAGATTGAATCTTTTTTATCCCTAACCTATGGTTTTGGAGGAGGAGAGAAAATATTCTTAGACCCTAAGAAAAAGATAGAGTTATATGAAAAACTCTTAAAAAATAAAAATTTAATAAGATTCCTTGACTTCTTCACCAAATTCAATAGATTGGCTATAAAAAAGAGCAGGAGGAAGATAAAGCATATAGTTGGAGTTAAGTATGATGTTAAACTTGGGAATAGGATAAGTAATTTACTCCTCTCTGAAGTTAAGAACTTAGCTGATCCCTACTTACTCTTAGACTTTTTAAGAAGATACTCTGAAAGTAAATTACTAAACTATGAGATACTTGAAAATAGTGAGAAAAAAGAGTTAGTTATTTGCCTTGATGTTAGTGGGTCAATGAGAGGAAAAAAGGAAGAATGGGCTAAAGCCTTGGCTTTGGCTATAACAAATCTCTCAATCAATGAAGGGAAAAAAGTACATATAATTTTCTTTGATGATGGAGTTAGAGAGGTAAAGGAGTTCAATAAAAAGCTAAGTATGAATGACATTCTCTACATAGCCTCTGTTTTTTATGGAGGAGGGACAAACTTTGAAAAGCCATTAAAGAAGGCTATGGAGTATAATGGAGACATTATCTTTATCACTGATGGTGAGGCAGAGATATCAAAGAACTTTACTAACAAATTTATTGAGGAAAAGAAAAAGAGGGGGATAAAGCTATATTCCTTTTTCATAAACACTAAATCAACATACTCCTTAAAAAAGCTCTCTGATCTCTCTCTAACAATCTATGAGATAAATGAGAGATCAGCAGAAAAAATTTTAGATAAAATTATTTAGCCTCTTCTTCCTTCTTATGCTCTTCAAGAATCTTATCTAAAACCTTGGCTATCTTATCACAGCTTAACTTCTCCACCCTTCCATCAATGTGTATAAAGCAGGCATCAACATTTTCTGCCTTAATGTTCTCATTAACCTTATATAGTGAATATAGAGCTAACCTTAATCCCTCTTCTAAGTCCATGTCTTCCTTATACTCCTTTTCTAAGATTTCCATAACTGTCTGTCTTCCACTACCTATAGCTGTGGCTTTATACTCTATTAAAGCTCCACTTGGGTCTGTTTCAAATAACCTTCCTTCTCCTTTATCTATCCCAGCAATTAAGAGAGAAACTCCAAATGGTCTAACTCCTCCATGTTGAGTATAGGCCTGTTTAATATCACAGATCTTCTTAGCCAACAACTCTATAGAGATCTCTTCTCCATAGGTAACTCTATAAATTTGAGCCTCTAACCTTGCTCTATCAATTAAAACTCTTGCATCAGCCACCAACCCAGAGGTTGCAGCAGCTACATGGTCATCAATTTGGTAAATCTTCTCTATAGACCTTATCTTAATTAACTTACTTGTAACTCTTCTATCCACAGCTAAGATAACTCCATCCTTACAAACTATTCCTACTGCAGTAGTTCCTCTTTTTACTGCCTCTCTTGCATACTCAACTTGATATAACCTACCTTCAGGGCTAAATACTGTTATAGCCCTGTCATAAGCAGTTGGTGGTACAGCTTGCATATTTAATCACCAAGATTTTATTATAATTAAGGGAACATAATTTCTTAAGATAAAAAATTTTCTAAAGTGATTGGGAATGATATCAATAGTCTTAGGAACAAGGCCAGAAATTATAAAGCTCTCCCCTATAGTTAGGGCATTGGATGAAATAGAGTATTTTATTGTCCATACCAATCAGCACTACTCTGAGAACATGGATAGGGTATTTTTTGAAGAGCTTAACCTTCCAGAGCCAAAGTATAATTTAAATGTTGGTTCTGGTAACCATGGAGAACAGACAGGAAAAATGTTAATAAATATAGAAAAAGTTCTATTAAAAGAAAAGCCTAAGGTTGTTATAGTCCAAGGAGATACAAACTCAACACTATCTGGAGCCTTGGCAGCTTCAAAGTTACATATTAGAGTGGCTCATGTTGAAGCAGGTTTAAGAAGCTATGACAAAAGAATGCCTGAAGAGATTAATAGAATTTTAACTGATCATATTAGTGACTATCTATTTGCTCCAACTGAGATAGCTAAGGAGAACTTAATTAAGGAAGGAATTGAGGAAAATAAAATTTTTGTTGTAGGAAATACAATAGTTGATGCCACTCTGCAAAATTTAAAAATTGCTGAGAAAGTTATTAAAGATTTTGACTTAGAAGATTATTTTTTATTAACCCTACATAGGGCTGAAAATGTTGATAACAGAGAGAGGTTAAAGAAGATAGTTGAAGGAATATTAGAGGTTAGTGAAGTATATGAGAAAGATATTATCTTCCCAATCCACCCAAGAACCAAAAAGAAATTAAAAGAATTTAACTTATTTGATAAGCTAAAGGATAATGAAAGGATAAAAATCATTAATCCAGTAGGATATTTGAAATTTTTAATGTTAGAGAAGAATGCTGAATTAATATTAACTGACAGTGGTGGAGTTCAGGAAGAGGCTTGTATATTAAAGGTTCCATGTATAACCTTAAGGGACAATACTGAACGACCAGAAACTATAAAAGTTGGGGCTAATATCTTAGTAGGAGCCAATAAAGAGAAGCTAATTAAAGCTATAAGTGTTATGCTAAATAAAAAGAGAGATTGGGAAAACCCATTTGGAGATGGAAAGAGTGGAGAAAGAATAGTAAAAATATTGAGGGAAGAGCTATGAAGTTATCCTTAAAAACACCATGTACAACTTGGACATTTGATGAACTAATGGCTTGTGTCTTTGGGATTAAAGTTTTTGATGTTCACCTCTACTTCTATCTTTTAAAGCATGGTCCATTTAAGGTTAATGAGTTAGCTGAGAAATTAAATAAGAATAGAAGTACAATTCAGAGATCAGTGCAAAATTTAATGAATGCTGGCTTAGTTTATAGGAAACAGGTTAATTTAAAAGATGGTGGCTACTTCTATCTTTACTATGCTGTTCCATTTGAAGAAGTTAAAGAGAGAATGAAAAGAGAGATTGAAGGATGGTATAAGAAGATGAAGGATTGGATTGATAGCATAGAGTTAGAGGATCTGAGGGATTTACATTGTTAGAAATAACCTTCTTAGGCACTGGGGCAGCAATTCCATCTAAGAGAAGGAACCACATGGGAATAGCATTAAAATTTAATGGAGACATCTACTTACTTGACTGTGGTGAAAATATACAGAGACAGTTTTTATATACAAACCTCTCACCTATGAAGATAAAGGCTATTTTTATCACTCACTTACATGGAGATCACATCCTTGGCATTCCTGGGATTATTCAGAGTCTCTCTTTTATGGGAAGAACTCAGAAGTTAGAGATTTATGGACCTAAGGGGATTAAGGAGATTGTTGAGATGGCTAAAAATTTTGGATACAACTGTATAGAGTATGAGGTAGAGGTTAAGGAAATTAAAAAAAATAAAGAGGTTAAAATTTTAGAGGAAAAAGATTTTTGTTTCTATGCTTATCCCACTAAGCATTACATTCCTTCCTATGCATACATATTTAAGGAGATAAAGAAGCCAAGGCTTGACATAAATAAGGCTAAAGAGCTTGGCATAAAAGTGGGGCCTGACTTAAAAAAGTTAAAGGAAGGGATCCCAGTTAAAAACATTCATGGAGAAACTATTTTCCCTGAGCAAGTTCTTCTGCCCCCAAAAAGAGGAATTTGTGTAGCCTACAGTGGAGACACCTTACCAATAGAAGACTTTGCCCTATTTTTAAAAAATTTAGATTGCTCTCTTCTTATTCATGAAGCCACCTTTGACAGCTCTGAGAAGAGCTTAGCAGAAGAGACTTATCATTCAACTGTTGAAGATGCTTATAGAATATTCAAGCTTTCCCAAGCTGAGAAGTTGATATTAACACACATCTCAGCAAGATATGATAAAGAGGAGAACTTTTTAATTTATAAGAGAGATGTAGAGAGATTTAATGACAATATAGAGATATCAGAGGATTTAAAGAAGTATGAGGTGAGAGTTTGATAGCCATTATAGGAGGAACAGGAATGGCTGAAATTTTGAATGAAGGAAGAGAAAGGATAATCTATACAAAGTATGGAAAGGCTAAGATTTTAGAAGATGATAATGTTATTATCTTACTAAGACATGGTTTAAAGCATAACATTCCACCACATAGGATAAACTATAAAGCTAATATCTATGCTCTAAAGCTCTTAGGAGTAGATAAAATTTTAGCTATAAACTCTGTTGGTTCCCTAAAAAAAGAGATAAGGCCAGGAACTTTTTTTATTCCAAATGATTTTATGGAATTTACAAAGAGAAGAGATGACACTTTTTACAATGATAGGGTTGTTCATGTTGACCTCACTGAACCTTACTGTCCAGCTATGAGGAAAGAGCTTAAAAAAATTTTAGACAAGTTTAACTTTGAGTATCAAGAAGGGGTTTACATTTGTACAGAGGGGCCAAGGTTTGAAACTAAGAGTGAAATAAAATTCTATTCTAACCTTGGAGATGTTGTTGGAATGACTGGTTATCCAGAGGTTGTTTTAGCCAGAGAGCTTGGTTTATGCTACTCCTCTCTCTGTAATGTTACAAACTATGCCTGTGGAATCTCTGAAGATCTGTTAAGTGTTGAAGAAGTCTTTGAGACCATAAAGAAGATGGAGGAGAAGATAGTTAAGGTGGTTAGAGAGTTTATAAACTCTAATTTTGAAAGCTGTAAGTGTAGAGAAGCCTACGAGAGGGGGATAATTTGTTAATAGTTACTGTTGATGAATTTAAAAAGATGATAAGGAACAATGATGAGAGAATAGAGGAGGTTGATATAGTTACAACAGGAACCTGTGGCATCATGTCAGGAACTTTAGGAATCTTTCACATCCCTTTCAATGAGATTTTTAAAAGAGCTGAAAAGATATTTTTAGACAACATTGAGGGAAAAGTTGGAGTTTGTCCTAATGAATATCTTGGAAAGGTTGATGCTCTATTTTATGGAGAGGTTGGCTTTCTATTTAAAAGATTGGTGAGAGGGGAAGAATTAGAGGCTAAAGCCATAGCTGATGGGAAAGTTTATAGAAATATTGTAAACATAGATGAGCTTCCAACAGCTAAGATGTTAGGGACAAGGATGGCATTTAAGAATTATATGGCATTCACAAACTTAGGGGAGCCAGTAAAGACAATATTCCACAGATTTGAGCTAAAAAGAGGAGAAGCTACTTTCTCAGGATGTGGAGAAATTAATCCCTTAGAAAATATGGTTATTAAAAGTGAGAAAGATATTATAGGGAAGAAAGCTTTATTAAATGGTGCTGAAGCTTTAATCTTAGGGTTTGGAACAAGATCAAGCTTAGAGAGGCCAAATATAATGATCTCAGCTGATATGAAGGAGATGGACAGTTATTATTTAGGGGGCTTTTACACTTCAGGAGGAATTGAGATTTATAATACTGTAGCTATAGCTGTTGATGTTAGAGAGCATAGAGAGGCTTTGATGAAGTTAGATAAAGATATAGCCCTTCCTCTGGTTAATATCTTTGGAAGGGAAATAATTGATAAGGGAAAGTATAGTGAGGTTTGGGAAGATGTTGATCTAAGACCAAAGGTTCATGTTGAGAGATGTAAGAATTGTAAAAGTTGTGTCTCTGAAATCTCATGTCCTACTGAAGCCATAAAAAGAGAGAATGGCAAAATAAAAATTTCAGAAGATTGCTTTGGCTGTGGAGTTTGTAAAATATGCCCATATAATGTTTTTGAAATAAAGCTTGGCTCTATCTGTGGAATCCCTATAGTTTGTAGGCAATCTGACAGAAAAAGAGCTTTAGACTTAGCTAAAGAATTAAAGAGGAGACTAAAAGATGAGACCAAAGAGAATAGAGATTATTAAAAAGATTGTTGAGAATGTTAAGGATGAAATAATAGTCTGTAATATAGGAATTCCCTCAAAAGAACTTTATCACTTAAAAGATAGGGAGAGAAATTTTTATATGCTTGGTTCAATGGGCTTAGCTTCATCTATAGGCTTAGGCTTAGCTTTAAATGTTGATGAAAAGGTTATAGTTATTGATGGAGATGGCTCAATATTAATGAACCTTGGTTCCCTTGCTACTATCTCTTACTGTAAGCCAAAAAATTTAATCTTGGTTATAGTTGATAACTCTGCCTATGGCTCTACAGGGAATCAAGAGACAAGTGCAAAGGTTGTTAAGTTGGAGAAGATAGCTGAGGCTTGTAATTTAAATGTGGAGAAGAGTGAAACACTTGAAGAATTTGAAGAAATATTTAAAAAAGCTCTAACTAAGGATGAGTGTTTTGTTATAGTAGCTAAAGCTATCCCTTACAATGAAAAAGTGCCAAACATTCCTTTACATCCTGTTGAGATAAAGTATAGATTCATGAAATCCATAAATCAATAAATTTAATATTAGTTTTTCTAATAGCTAAGTTTATATATCTTAAATACCTTTTTTAAATAAAAAGCTCAAGTGTGAGCCTTATGAAAAAATTGGATGTTACTGGAGACATCTGTCCAATCCCTGTTTTGAAAACAAAAAAGGCTTTAGAAGAGTTAAACTCTGGGGAAGAGTTGGAAGTGGTTGGAGACTATAAACCTGCATTAGAGAATATTAAAAGATTTGCAGAGAATAATGGTTATATAGTGGTTACTGCCGAAGAAACTGAGAATGGATTTAGAATAGTAATTAAAAAACCTTAAGAGGGAAAAAATGAAGGTTACTGTTGTTATAACCTCTGCTCCTTATGGTAGGGAGAGAGCTTACTCAGCCTTAAGGTTTGCTCTAACTTCTCTATTAGAAGGGTTGGAAGTAAATATCTTCCTAATTGAAGATGGAGTTTATGTTGCTAAGAAGGGACAAGATCCTTCAGAGGTTCCTAACTACTTGGATTTATTAAAAAATGCCATTGAACTTGGAGCTAAGGTTAAGGCCTGTGGTCCTTGTTGTAAGGCAAGAGGGTTAAAAGAAGAGGATCTTATTGAAGGTGTTGAATTGGCAACAATGCATGACCTTGTTAGCTTTGTAAAAGAGAGTGACAAAGTTATCTCATTTTAAGGCTTTTTTATACTCTTCAACAAAGGTTTTGTAGCAAAGGTTTAAAACTTCTTTTATAACCTCTTCCTTCTTCTTTTTCTTATCATAAGGAGCATTCAACCCACCAGCTTCACTATGCCCTCCTCCAGAGCCATTAAGCTTTTTAGCTATCTTCTCCATAAGTTCTCCTAAGTGTATATATCTTGAAACATTCTTCCTACATCTTGCACTAACCCTTATCTCTCCTTCTTTCTTTCTAACTGCTACAACAAAGGCTAAGTCTGCTCCAATGCTGACAAGGGTTTTAGCACAGGAAGCTTCATGAGAGCTGACATGAGAGAGAGCTATATTTAGCCCATCAAACTCTTTTAAGACCATTCTACTACATGCCTTTAAGTGGGCTGTTCTCTTACTGTAGTCACTCTCTAAATTTAACATCCCTAAAATTTTGTTAAAAGAGATATCTTTTAAGAGATAACTTATCCTCTCAAAGGTTTGGGCATTTGCCAGCTTTAAATGCTTAGTGTCATAAACTATACCACAGAGAAGAGCTATTCTAACAGGCTTAGGAGGATATATATTTAACTCTCTGAAAATGTCTACCAAAATCTCAGAGGTTGAAGGATACTCCTTTATGATGGCTAACTTACACATGTCAGCAAGATCAGTCCTCTTATGATGATCAATTAAAATAACCTCTCTCTTCTTCAACTCTTCCTCATTAACCTTCAGCTGATTTATTGATGAGGTGTCAACTATAAAAACAGTGTCAGACAGCTTAGGATAACTTTCTACAAAGATAGCTTCATTAATTTCATTTAAAACATTCTTTGAAACCTTACTTATGGAGTCAGCATATATCTTACAGTCTGCATTTGGATTGTATTTATTAATTAAATATTTTAAAGCTATGGCACTTGCAATAGCATCAGGATCAGCATTGTGGTGGCATAAAATAGTATAACTATCTCTATTCAAATAATTTAATAGCTCCATAGTTATCCCAAAAAGTTAAAAAATTTATTGAGCAGCTGGGATAACACTCTGTAATTTCTTCTGGATCTCTTCTAACTTCTCCTTTAACTTGTCCTCCTGCTTTTGTAAAGTTTTTAACCTCAACTCTAAGGTTTCCAATTTCTCCTTAAGTTCATTTATAACTTCATCCTTCTTTCTCTTTACAAATAGGCCACCAACTAACTTATAAACCTCTTCAGCACTACTCTTCTCTAACTCCTCTAAAGCCTTCTTAGTCTCATTTAGCTCAGCTTCAACTCCCTGCTTCTGTAAAATGATCATCTGTAATTGCTGCTGAAACTGCTGAAATTGCATAAGTTGAGCTTGAACTTGTGGAGGGATTTCCAAAAACATCACCTATTTATCTTTTGTGTTTTTTAATTTTACTTAATCATATATAAACCTTTATTTTTTAAACCATTCTGGAAATCCTATAATTTTATAGCCACCAAAGGCACCTGATTTACTCTCAATTTCAAAGCCTAATTTTTTCAAATCTTTAATTCTATTATGTACAGCAACCCTACTTTTTCTATTTATATATTTTTTTAAAAATTCTCCTGAAATGTAGTTAGAGTCTTTAGCAAAAATTTTATAGTTTCTAAAAATTTCCTTACTCTTCTCTTCTCCAATTTCCTTAGAAAGTTTTTCATAAAGCTTAGGAATTTCTATTAAAATATTTAATAATATAAAATGGCCTATATCTAATTTAACCCCTGATTCATAAGCCTTTTCAAGAAATGTCCAAAAGTCATAATCTTTCTTTTTAATAACTTTCTCAATCTCCTTCTCTATTATCATGTTTTTCTCCTCTTAGCCACTTTCCTGGCTAATGCTACTCTACCTATCTCAATTAACCCAATGAAAAATTTTTCCAAACCTCCACAAGACCATATAGCCTTTCCAAAGGTAGTATTTTTAATTCTCTTCTCATACTCCTCTGGAGTTATCTCTTCTCCAGTCATCTTTTTAGTTACTATAGCTGAAGCTTCCATAAGCTCTTCCCAAGTTATATCTCCAAGATACTTCTGTAAGCTCTTAAAAATTTTATAAACAGGGATTTCATAAAGTTGAGCTAAGGTTCTAACAATGTCACAGTGTCTAACCATCCCTACAACTCTCTCCTCTCTATTTAATACTGGAATACTAACAACCTTATACTTAACAAACTTTAAAACTACCTCTCTTGCTTCATCATCTTCATAGACAACAATAACCTCTTCCTTGTTTCTCATATATTTACAAATGTTATCATCTAAATCTTTAACTCCAAGAAGTTCTAAGGTTGTGATCCAACCATATAACTTATCATTATCATCCAAAATAGGAGCTGCAAACCTCTTTTTCTTCTTGAACAACTCAATGGTCTTTTTTACAGAATAATCTTTATAAATCTTAATAAAGTTTCTATCCATTAAGTCCTTGACTTTCATGCTCTTCACCAAAAGAAAAAATAAAAAAGAAAAAAATTTAGAGTCTCTTCTTTATAGCTTCTATTAATGCCTCCTTTGTAGGTGCTCCTATAAACTCTATCTCTCCATCTATAACTATTGTAGGAACAGCCATAATTCCATATTCCATAGCCTTCTGAGGGTTTTGAGTAACATCAATATATTCAACCTCTATAGGCATCTCTTTAGCTACTTCTTCAACAACTCTCTTAGCTGCTGGACAGTGAGGACACATTGGGGATGTGAAAACTTCTACCTTAACCATCTAACCACCTCAAAAATTTTTAAAGAGCTATATACTTATTGTCCATATATAATATTTCACCCTTCCCTTCTAATTTTTCTAATATCTCCTTTAACTTATCTTCAGGAATCTTTACCATCTTACTAATATCGTCAAATGTTAGCTCTCCAAACCTTTTAATGATTTCTAATACTTTTTTCTCTATATCTTCATCAGTTGGAATCTTATCTAAGTATTTCCTTGTAGCCCTAATTTCCAACTCTCTCAGTAGTATCCAACTTCTCCCTCTCTTTCTTACAAGCTCAGCCTCTATATATCTATCATTGTCATTTTTAACATAGCCAATAACATCCAGAAGATCATCTTTATTTATTCCTTCTTTATCCATCTTAACCTTAACCTTATCAACTATTACATAATCTCCTTCAAATCCTTCAACATATCCCAATATTCTAACCTTCTTAATTTTTTTGCCATTTATTATTAAGTAGTTATCAACAACTTCATTAGTTAAAAACTCCTTTGGATAAATTTTTATAGCAACTTCCATTTATTACACCCTATAAAAATTCTTGGTAATGAATATGAACTTAATAATTATAGGGATTGGTGGATTCTTTGGAGCTATTTTAAGATATTTAATAAGTTCCTATATAACTAAGTTTAACTTCCCACTGGGAACCTTAATAGTGAATATCTTAGGTAGCTTTATCTTGGGCTTTATTATGTACTTCTCTCTCTACTCAACTATAAACCCTGAATATAGATTATTCATAGCCACTGGCTTCTGTGGAGCTTTAACAACCTTCTCAACCTTTTCATATGAAACCTTTCTCATGATAGAGGAAGGACTTTATATAAAAGCTCTTTTAAATATTTTGTTAAATATTATTCTTTGCCTAATCTCTATCTACCTTGGAAGAGTCTTAGCTTTATTCTTGGTGAGAGTGTGAAGCTCTTAAAGATTTATATAAGAGAGGGAGATAAGTATGAAGGTGAGCCCTTATATAAATACATAATAAGGGTTTTAAAAGAAAATAACATTTCAGGAGCTACAGTAGTAAAGGGAATTTATGGCTATGGAGAAAGAGGAATTTCAGACTTTAACATCTTATCCTTATCTGTAGATTTGCCAATTATTGTTGAAGCTGTTGATGAAGATGAGAAGATAAAGAAAGTTTTTAAAAAGATTAAGGAAATCTTAGGGAAAAATGGGTTAGCAATAATAATAAGTTGTGAGAAGTGATCAAGTATGATAGAGAGGGTTAAGGAATTTTTTGATAAAAAACCTTGGCTTTTGACAGTAGTAATTATCTTGTTACTAATGTTCCTAAGTTTTCAGCTTAGAGCCCAAACTGCAGATATGAAATTTGCCAAAAATGAGGAAATAAAAAAGTTATTTTCAGATGAGCATGGAAGGATGTATCTCTTGGCCTTAGATCCTTATTATTACTTAAGATTAACAGAGAACCTTTATAAGCATGGCCATGTTGGAGAAACTTTAAAAGTTGTTGATGGTAAGCTTGTTCCTTATGACACTTGTCAATATGCTCCTCCAGGCCATCCTGTTCCTTGGGAACCTCCAGTTATATGTTTAGTAGAGCTCTTAATCTATTATATCTGGCATTCAATTGATCCAACAGTAACCATAATGAATGCTGCCTTCTGGTTTCCACCACTGTTAAGTATGCTCCTCCCAATCCCAGTATTCTTTATAGTTAGGAGAATAACTAATAGTAACCTTGGAGCATTGGTTGGTTCAATAGTTATAATTTCAGCCCCTTCCTTACTTTATAAAACCTGTGGAGGATTTGCAGACACTCCAATTTTTGAAGTTCTTCCACTACTCTTTATAGTGTGGTTTATCTTTGAAGCTATCCATAATATCAATAATTCTAAAATAGTAAATAAAGAGCTCAAGTCCTTCCCAACTTTATACCTAATAGTTTCAATTGTATTAGTAGGAATAGTTGGAGCACTGCTTAATAACTTAGATGGAGAGATAGTTGTTAAGTTAGCTATTTCTTTTTACTCATTGTCAGTACTTCTAATCTTATTAGGGTTAGTTTATGTTGCTAAGAGATATTTAGAAAATAGAGAGATAGAGTTTGAAGTCTTCCTAACCTTAGCTTTATTAGTAACTCTCTTAGCCCCAAAAATGTGGGGCGCTTGGTGGTATGGCTTTGATATAGTCTCATTATTCTTAATTGTATATGCTGGAATCCAGTACTTTATAAATAAGAGTAAGGTTAAGATCCTTGAAAGATTGGAGATGAAAAATACTGTCTTCTTAGCAGTTTCTTACATTTTACTATCTTTCATCCTACTAACTTTAGTTTATGGAATTAACTTAGCTCTATCTCCAATAACATCACCAATTGGTTATCAGAAAGTTTTATCCTCCTATTCTTTATCAGTTGGTTGGCCAAATGTATTTACAACTGTTTCTGAGTTAGCTAAGCCAAATTCTTGGAATGAAATTTTCTACAATGCTATTGGCTCTCCATACATAGCACTCTTAGGAATCTTTGGATCCATACTTTCAGTTATCCTACTAAGAAAGGAGAAAATAGGAGTTGATATTAAATACTCTCTACTTCTCCTTATTTGGCTTGTTGTAACTTTATATGCAGCTACAAAGGGGATAAGGTTTGCTTCCTTAGCAACATCTCCATTAGCTATAGGCTTTGGAGTTTTTATAGGGCAGATGATTAATTTACTAAGAAGAGGAGACATCTTCCTCTATATTATAGCCCTTCCTTCTGTTATTATAGGGCTTATTATATTAATTAAAAGCTATACTAAAATTCCTTTAATTTTAGTTCCTACAACTTATGTTCCTTACATGGCCATAGGATTTTTAGTTACTTTAGCTATCTTAATAGTCTATAAGTTAGCTGATTTAATTAAAAGTAAGGATAACAAAAAAGAACTCTTTATAAAAGTCTCAGCTCTACTTCTCTGTATCTCAGCTATCTTACCACCATTAGCTATGGCTGTTCCTTTCTCAGTGGCTCCAACATTTAACAATGGCTGGAAAGAGAGTTTAGAGTGGATCAAGGAAGAGACTCCTAAGAATGCTGTCATAACTTGCTGGTGGGATAATGGACATATCTATACTTGGACAACAAGAAAGATGGTAACTTTTGATGGAGGTTCTCAGAACACTCCAAGAGCTTACTGGGTTGGTAGAGCCTTTGCTACATCAAATGAGAATTTATCAATAGGAATTTTAAGAATGTTAGCTACAAGTGGAGATGAAGCTTATAAAGAGAATGGAATATTGTGGAACTACACTAAAGGAAACATCTCTAAGATTGTTAAAATATTAAATGAAATTCTTCCTGTAAAGAGAAGTGAAGCTTACAAGATATTAACTGAGAAATATAAGTTAAAAGAGAGTGATGCCTTAAAGTTGTTGAACTACACTCATCCAGAACATCCAAATCCTGATTATTTAATAACATACAATAGAATGACTGACATAGCTCCAGTTTGGAGTATGTTTGGCTTCTGGAACTTCTCTTTACCTTCAAATACCCCAAATGAGAAGAGAGAGAAAGGCTATTTCCTTAAGGGAATATGTACAGTAAGAGGAGACATTATTGTAAGTAATATAAAGCAAAACCCATATATTTATGCTACACTGGTAAACTTAAGTAGTGGTAAAGTCTTCAGCTATGTTATTTACAACAACCAACCAGTGGGAACAATAAATATTCACAAAGTCTATATAAAGTCAGGAGACTTTGTTAAGGTGATTGAAGTAAATAACTCTGGAGAATTCTCAATCTTTGTTAGACCAGATAAAGGAATTTCTTGGTTATCAACAAGAAACTTGGAAGATAGTATTTATGCTAAACTCCATTTCTTAGATGGATATGGCTTAAAGCATATTAAATTAGTTAAAGCCTCCTTAGATCCTACAAACTTTGGAATCCAGCCAGGGTTTAGAGTTTATGAAGTTGATTATGGAAAGGAATATTTAAACTAAATTTATTTTTTTAATAACTCTTTTAGCTATTAGATTTTCTAAAAAGTAAAATTTTTATAAAAAATTTTTGTAAAAATTTAAGTTGTCTCTCTTTTAAAAATAAGTTGTTAAGGAGAAAAAGGAGGTATTAAAATTCCTAATATGGTGATCTTATGAGAATCTCTCCATTAGTTGCTGGGCTCATAGGAGGCTTTGTAGCTGCTTTGTTACAAGCATTCTTTAATGTCTTCCCCCCTCCAGCTTATGGAGTTTGTATAGCATGTCATACAAGAGATTTAGTTAATTGGATTGTTAATAATTTATTTGGAAGTAATTTAGGCTTAGCTCCTGTTTCTAAAGCCTTTCCAGTTTTAACAGTTGTTGGCATATTCATAGGAGCCTTTATAGCAGCCAATGCTCATAAGGAGTTTAAATTAAAAGAAACTCACAACCCTATAGTTGGCTTTGTTTTAGGAATCTTAGTTATTATCTTTGCCCTACTAATGGGAGGTTGTCCATTGAGAGAAACAATAAGAACAGCTTATGGAGATATTATAGCTTTCATAAGTTTAATAGCCATGTTCATTGGGGTTATAGTTGCAAGTGAGGTTTATCTAAAAAGAAAGGCTTGGTGAAAAAATGCTTCATGTCATAGGAACTTTTATTTTTGGGATAATATTGGGCTATCTCTTCCAAAGGGCAAGGATGTGCTTTATTGGAGGGATGAGAGATCTATATCTAATTAGAGATACTTGGCTAATTAAGGGACTTTTTGGTTTCTTCATTGGAGCTTTGATAGGTTATATAATATTTAGTGCTATTGGAAAAATTCCTGCTTTCCCATGGTTTGTAGCAAAAGGCTTAACTCCAATTCCAGGAGATCCTTTAGGAGCAAAAGGTTCTTTAATTGGCCATCTAATTTTAGCCATTATAGGAGGCTTTGGAGTGGGCTTTTTCTCAGTTATCCAAGGGGGCTGTCCATTAAGAAACTATGTAATGGCTGCTGAGGGAAATAAGACAGCTATGGCTTATATAGTTGGGCTGTGTGTTGGAGCTATTATCTTCCATACTGTTGTAGCTCCACTTGTTAAAATGCTCTTATTATAAATTTTTTATTTTGTGGGACTATGATCTTGGAAAAAGTTAAATCTCTATTTTCAAAAAGAGAAGATAGTAAAGAAGGAAAGGGATTAATTATTTTTAAAAGTGTTAAAGATGCTATGAAAGCTGAGAAGGTGTTAAAGGATTTTAATATAAGGGTTGTAGCTCCTCCTCCAGAGATTAGAGAGGGATGTGACTTAGCTATAGAGTATGAGTTAGTTGATGAAATAGGGATTAAAAGAATACTGAAAGAGAATAAAATAGAGCCTTTAAGGTTTATCTCTTTAAATGACTACTCTTTAAAGCCTTTAGAGCTTGTTAAGGTTAAATATATTGGAAACTTTGTTATGGTTAGATGTGGGAATATGAAAATAACCCTCAATAGAGAAGGGAAGATAGTCAATATCTCTGGTGGAGGTTGTCCAGATGTTCCTTATCTATCTTTGAAGTTGTTGGGAAAAAATATTTACAATAGTGAAGAGCCTAAGGATATTGGATATTCTCTCTGTGCATATACACTTCAGAAAGCCTTTGAAAGGGCAAGGGAAGAGGTGAAAAAATTAAGAGAATAAAGATAAAATTTAAAGACTTTGAGATTGAGGCTGAGCTTTATGAAGAGCTTGCTCCAAAGACAGTTAGGAAAATATTGGAAGGTCTTCCTATTAAAGGAATAGTTAATAGATGGGGAGATGAGATATATTTTGAAACTGAGGTTATTGTTGATGAGGAAGAAAATTCTAAAGAAGTTGTTGAGCTTGGAGACATTGCCTACTGGATCCCTGGGAGAGCTATTTGCCTATTCTTTGGGAAGACCCCAATAAGTGATGATAAAATAAGGCCTGCAAGTGCTGTTAATGTTATAGGAAAAATAATTAACATAGAAAAATATATTGATAAATTAAGAGAAGTTAAAGATGGAGAAGTTGTTGAAGTTAGAAGTGATGCTCAATGATCATAGCTGGAACTTTGCCAATAAAAGGCTTAGACTTAGTTAGAGGAAAACCAAGGTTAGAGGGAAATAAATTAATCTTAAATAACTTGGAGATTCCAATATCTATGGGTACTTCTACACTTATAGCAAGTGCTATAAAAACCTTAGAATACTTTGGAGAGAATGAGTTAGAGGTTATAACTGCTGGAGATATAGGAGAAGGAGATGGAAGCTTAAAGATTTACAATGAGTTGAAGGAAGTTAATGATGACTTGTTAGTTATTCATTACATAAAGCCAAAGATCTCAAAGATTAGGGAGATAGACTTTTCTCCAAAGATTATAGCTGATGCTGGAGGAATGTATGCTGCTAAGGCTGCAAATATTGGAGATAAATTTTTTCTCTTCCTTCCAGATGTTGGAGAACTCTCTTTCTTAGCTGATGAAAAAGCATATCATCCAGCATATGTTAGAGGCTTCATCTCTGAAGTTGATGATAGGGAAGTTCCTAAGCTAATTGAGAGAGCTTACAAAAATGTAAAGATGCCAAAATACTTAGTTGTTAAGGGAGAAAAAGACTATGTTGTTAGTGAGGGAAAGATTATTAAAACTATTGAAGAGCCTAAGATAGAAGCTATGGAGTGTATAGGAGGAACTGGAGACAGCTTAACAGGAATTATTTCCTCTTTAATTTCTCTCAACTTTAAGCCAGAAGAGGCCTGTATTTTGGGGTGTAAAGTAAATAGAGTTTTAGGAGAAATAAGTGAAGTGAAGCCTGATACAAAAATTGAAACTTTAATAAAAAATATTCCAAAAGCTTTAAAAATTTTAAAGATTTAATTAAGCTTATTTTTTCATATTTATGTTTATGACTATTTTAACATTCTTCATAATAATCTGTATGCCTCTCTCTTTTATAATAGATTTAATATCTTCAAACTCCAACCCTTCTTTTTCCTCTTCTTCTTTCTCTTCCTTAACCTCTTCAACTTCTTCCTTACCAAGGGATTCAACGATCGGATGACCTTTCTCTTTTAAGAATTTAATTAGTTCGTCAACGCTACTTACATCTTCCTCTGTTGCTATCTTGTCATAGAGCTCTTCAGGGATAGCTTCTTTAACCCTCTCTTTCAACTCCTTAGGTAGCCACACTACTCTCTTCCAACCGCCATCTCCTTGTAAGAACTTAGGAGACATCATATAGCCAATAGAAACGCCAACAAAGCCAGGAACTTGCTTTCCTCCACTACACTGTCCAGCTATTGAAGAGAAAGGCAAGCCGAGAGGAGTTTCTCCTTTAAAGTTTCTATGCACTACTCCAAAGCCATCCACTTCTGGAATGTAAAAGACGACAGCTTCAAAGCAACCACAGGAAGTACAAGGATTATTTAAAGCTGAGTGTAGGCAGAAAGACTCTACAGAGCCTTGAGATCTTTCAGAGACAACTTCATTAACTCCACTATAAACGCCAAGGGTTTCATCTAAGCACTCTCCCTTAGGAATTTCAAATATTGGTCCATTAGGATCTATCTTAGCCGCTGCTCTTGCGTCTAAGTAGTTTATCCCTCCACATAACGCTGGCCTATCTGGAGTTATAACACAGACATGAGTAGGAGCGAAACTTTGGCACATTATACAGCCATAAAACACGTCAACATCTTCCTCTTTTAAAGCCCTTGTTCTCTCGTCTCTCTTTTTATAAATCTCCTTAGCCTTCTCCAACTCTTCCTTTATCTTCTCAGGATCTGTAATTATTGTAACTTCACAGCTCTTTATAAATGGGAACTCTTCCTTGAAGAGTTGTTTAACGACTTCTCCAATATGTTTTAATCTCAAACCCTTTTTAAAGCTCTCCTTTCCTATTCTAATCCATATCTGATCTCTCTGATTTAAGTGCATAACTCCCTCTATGTAGTTAAAGAACTCGTGTATCCTCCTCTCTAAAACTCCTTCTAACTCCTCTTCTAAGTTGTCTCCACTAACCTTAACAATAATAGCGAATGGATACCTCTCCCCTTCCTTCATCTCATCTAACTCTTTTCCAATAACCTCAACCTTATCCTCAGCGTTATCAACAACCTTAACCAACTCAAAACCGAAACTCTTCGGCCCAGCGAGTTCAACATACATATCAGGCTTTCTTATCCTCTCTCCCTCATTCATCGGCCCTACTGAGACTGGAATCTTAAATTCTGAAACCTTAACCTCAATGCCCTTCATCTTTAAAGCTTTATCTACAATTTCATCTAAACTTGCCTTCTCTAAAGCTCCTTCAATTACTGGAACATCATTATCAGTGATAACAGGAATTCCAGCCTTTATACATCCAGCTCCAGCTGATAAAGTTATATTATCCAACTCTCCCAAGGCTAAGACAACAGCAGGAACCCTTTCTTTCAAATACTTTATAATTTCTTCAGTGTCTCCAGGCTTGACATTTCCAAAAATAAGAGGAGCCCTTATAGCTAAGTTAGCTGCATGTGAAGCTTTAGTTATCTCTTCTCCAATAGGAACTAATAATTTATCTAATCCAACCTCTATATTAGCCTCTTCAAGCTCTTTAACTATCTTTCCAACAAAGAGAGCTAATATATTTCTCTTCTGAATTTCTTCAATTAACTTCTTCAACTTTTCTTTATCTCCAACACTTCCCACAACCACAAAAATAGCTGGAATCTTCTTCTCAACCAATGGAACCCCAAGCCCTCTTAAAACTTCATCAGGAATAAACCCTGAACCTTCTCCTTTAGCATACTTTAAAGCCTCAAGAGCTTCAGCACAGATTAAGGTTATTACTCCAGCATTAAGAGCATTTTCTAAGCTTTTTTCATCTTCAATTTTTAAGCTTTTTATTAATTCTTTTAAATCTTTAACATTTTCAACTTTCTTCCCTAAAAGTCCATAGATTATAGGTAAGTTATAACTTGTTCCAGGATAGCCTAACTTTAAGTTGTCATCTTCATCTTTTATAGTATTCCATGTCAATTCTAACACTTTTTTAGCACCATCAATTATATTCTCAACTACCAAAATCTCACCTAAATTTTTTATTTTATTAAAGCTTTTAATCTAAAATAAAAGCCTATTTAATAAGCTTTAAAAATCAGTTATTCAAATAATATGAAAAATCTCTACATTTGTAATACTTAGGTGGTATAATGTCTCTAATTCTTTGTTACTTTGGAAATAATGGGGCTATAATCTTAGGAGATAGGAGGGAAATGTTCTTTAGAGGAAATGAGGAGAAGAGGAAAGAGTTGGAAGAACTACTATATAGTGGAGAAATAAAGAGTGAGGAAGAGCTTAGAAAAAAAGCTGAAGAGCTTGGAGTTAAGATAATTATTGAAGATAAAAGAAGAAAGGTTTGGAAAATAAAAAATGTTGTTGTAGGGGAGGTTAGAAGCTTAGGGTTGGATGCTAAAAGAAGGAGAGTTTATGCTACAAAAAGAAAAGCTAAGATATTAGAAATTCTAAATGACCAAATTATTGGGGAGAAGAACTTAGAAGGGTTCAGCATTATCATCTTCTCAAACAAATTTATTAAGGAGGAGATTAACAAATATCTAAAGGAGTATTATAGAGTATTACCAATGAAAAGAATTGATGAGGTTGGGGAAATCTTTAAAGAGATATATAAAAAGGTCTCTTGGCATCCTACTTTAAGTGAAGAGTTTGATGTAGAAAAGACAGATAAGGAAGAGGAAGACTTTGAAGAGGTTATAGAGGAAGATGTTAAAAAGTTATTTGAGTATAGGGAAGAATTGAAAAAGAAGTTAGTGGATTTTGGTAAGGTTATGGACATAGTTAATAGAATAGTCAAAAATGGAGAGATAGGAGAAGTGAAAAATGGAAAGCTACATTTATTTGATGACTATATAGCAGTAGATTCAATAAAACCAAATCCTAAAACCTATAAGGTTATAGATATTGAAGGAGCTGAGGATGGAGACATAATAGTTATAGAAAATGGAGAAATGAAAGTAAAAGGAAAAGATAAAAAGGTTAACACTAACTATATTATTATAAAATCATGGTGATTAAGATATGGCTGTTGCTATTGCTATTGCTTCTGGAAAAGGAGGAACTGGGAAAACAACAATTGCTGCTAACCTTGCTGTTGCATTAGCAAAGTTTGGGAAAAAGGTGGCTGTTTTAGATGCTGATATAGCTATGGCTAACTTAGAGCTTATCATGGGTTTGGAAGGGAAGCCAGTAACTTTAAATGATGTTCTTGCAGGGAAGGCAAGTATTAAGGAAGCTATCTATAAAGGGCCTGAGGGAGTTTTAGTCATTCCAGCAGGGGTTTCCTTAGAAAAATTTAGAAGAGCAAACCCTGAAAAGTTGGAAGAGGTTTTAAAAGAGATTCATGACTTAGTTGATATTTTAATTATAGACTGTCCTGCAGGGATAGGGAAAGAGACCCTTATAGCCATATCATCAGCTGATGGGCTTATCTTAGTGGTGAATCCTGAAATCTCTTCCATCTCTGATGCTTTGAAGGTTATAGCTATAGCAAAGAGGTTAGGAACTGAGATAATAGGGGCTATAGTTAATAGAGTATCTAATGAAAGTACTGAGCTTAGTGTTAAGGCAATCCAAACAATTTTAGAGATTCCAGTCCTTGGAGTGGTTCCTGAGGATCCACATGTAAGAAAGGCTGCAGCCTTTGGTACTCCTTTAGTTGTTATGTATCCAGATTCTCCTGCAGCTCAGGCTATAATGGAGATAGCTGCTAAGTTAATTGGAGCTAAGTATGAAGCTAAATATAAAAAGAAGAAAAAAGAAAGCTTTATCTCAAGACTTATTAAGGGACTATTTGGTGGTAGAAAATGATTTTATATATTGTGGTTGCAGCAAGTATTCTTTTGAATATTATATTATTAATTAAAGTTATACAACTACAGAGGGAGTTAGATGAATTAAAGAAAGCTACAAGATTAACTAAGGAAGAGGTTGAAAAGCTTAATGAGAGAATTAGAAGGTTAAAGCTTGGTGGATAAGTATGAAAAAACTGATAATAATGTTTTTACTATTCTTAGCTTTTCAAGCTACTTTAGCAGAAAATTTTTATGTTGATCTAACTCCAAAAACTTGTAGCTTAGGAGATCAAGTTTATCTAATTCTTAAAATTCCTGAGGGATTGAAAGACATTAAAATAAAAATTATCTCAGAGAAAGTGAATTTCTCTGACCAATATATTTATATCCCAAAGACTCAGAAAGAGATGGATAAGGTTATAGTGGGAAAAGCTACTGAAGAAGGAACTGGAGAGGTTTATGTAACAATCCTATACTTTAAAAATGGAAGCTCATTTATTGGGACATATAGGTTTTCTATCAATATAGTTGGTAGTAAAGAAAAAAGCTTAGTGGAGGAGAACAAAACTGAGGAAAAAGTGGAAAAAAATGAAAAGATAGAAGAAAGCAATATTACAGTTAATAACACTTTAATTAATAATAAAACTGAAATTAATAAAACTAAGCCTATAAATAAAAGTGAAGTTAATCTAACAGGAAAGCTTAACATTACTATAAAAACAGAGGAAAATAATAAAGAAGTTATAGAAGTGAATTATATTATTTATGCTATCCTTGGGCTTATATCAGGAGGAATCTTTGGATATCTATTAGGTTATGTAATTAACATAAAAGCTTAATAAGATGGCTTATGATTGTTGCAGTGGTTCCAGCATACAATGAGGAGAAAAATATTGAGAAGGTTTTAAAGGAGTTGGATGAAATAAAGATAGATGCTATAGTTGTGGATGATGGCTCTGAGGATAGGACAAGTGAGAAGGTAAAAAATTTTAAGCCAAAGAATATAAAAATCTTTTTAATAAGGAATAATAAAAACTTGGGAAAGGCTAAAGCCTTGGAGTTAGGAACTAAAGAGGCTTTGAGGTTAGGCTATAAATATATAGCATACATAGATGGAGACTATCAGCTGAAGCCAAGGGATATTTTAAAGCTCTACAAACTCTTAAAAGAGAGAGAAGCTGATGCTGTTTTTGGAGTTAGAAAATTTGATAACATTCCCTTCCCAAGAAAGATAACCAATTTTTTAGCAAATCTTTTAGTGTCTTTTGCTATTCTTGTACATACTAAAAGATTTTACTTTTTAAGAGATGTACAGTGTGGTTTAAGATTGATAAAGGCTGATCTCTTAAAAGATATTTACTTTGGGAAAGATTATTCAGTTGAGCATATTGTAGCTATACAGCTTATTAAAAAAGGGGCTAAGATCTTAGAGGAAGAGATAGATGTTGAATACCATGAAGATGCTGTCTCATATCTAAACTCTAAAAAAGTCTTAGATGTTATTAAAGAGGTTTTAAACTTTATATTTTGAGGGGGTACTAATTGTTTATGGGAGCCTCTACTGATGAAGGTTTAGAGATAGCTAAGAGGTCAAGAGATATAGTTAGAGAGAAGATAAAAGAGTATATAAAAAATTTTAGTGAAGAAGAGCTTGAAATAGTTGAGAGAGTTGTCCATGCTACAGCTGACCCAGAGTTTGCCAAGCTCTTGGTTTTTAAGAATGATCCTATAAAAGAGGGGGTAAGAGCTATTAAGGATAGAGTTCCTATAGTTGTTGATGTAAATATGGTTAAGGCTGGAGTTAGATATGAAAATATTATTTGCCCAATAAATAATAAAGAAACTTTGGAGTTGGCTAAGAAAGAGAATATAACAAGGGCTAAGGCTTCTATGAGAGTAGCTAAGAATTATATAGATAATGGAATAGTGGTTATTGGTAACTCTCCAACAGCTCTTTTAGAGGTTATCAATTTAGTTGAGCATCATAATGTGAAGCCAAGGCTCATTATAGGAGTTCCTGTAGGGTTTGTTAAGGCTGAGGAGAGTAAGGAAAAGTTATTAAATTTAGATTTGCCAATAATAACTTGCAAAGGAGCCAAGGGAGGAACTCCTGTAGCTGTCTCTATTATAAATGGAATTATAGCTAAAGCTCTTGGAGGGAAAGCTTAATGGACATCTTAGTTAGATATGGAGAGATTGGACTAAAGTCTAATGTTATAAGAAAAAAATTAGAAGAAATTTTAAGAAAAAATATTATCAAGAGCTTAAGAAGATATGAGATAGATGCTGAAGTTGAAATTTTACATAGAAGGCTGTTAGTCAAGGTTAATAAGGATGAAGGGAAAGCTTTAGAACTTTTAGGAAAAACTCCTGGGATAGTTTCCTATAGCCCTGTCTACATCTGTAACTTAGACATAAATGAAATTGTTAGCTTAGCCTTACAAGTGATGAGGAAGAAGTTAAAGGAAATAAAAAAAGAAGATGTAAAGTTTGCAGTGAAAACTAAGAGAAGTAATAAAAAATTTCCTTATAACTCAGTTGAGGTTAATGAAATTGTTGGAGAGAAGATAATAGAGAAGTTTAACCTAAAGGTTGATTTAGAAGAGCCAGATGTTGTTTTGGGAATAGAGATCTCTGATAAAGCCTATATATTTACAGAAACCTATAAAGGAGTTGGAGGACTTCCTGTTGGTAGCCAGGGAAGAGCTGTATGCTTAGTTTCTGATGGTATTGACAGCCCTGTAGCAGCCTTTATGATGATTAAGAGAGGATGTAGGGGGGTGATATTACACTTAAAAATTACTGAAGAAGCTCTCAACAAGGTTAGGAAGATTGTTGAAGTCTTAAATGACTATGATCCTGAGTTAGAATTTGTTGTTTATGATTATAAGAAAGAGCTTGAAGAGATCAAGGAGAAGTTAAAAAGCATAAAAAAGGAGGAATATACTTGTATATTCTGTAAGAAAAAGATGTTAAAGATAGCTGAAAAGTATGCTAAGTATCTTAACTGTGATGCTATTGTTACTGGAGACAACTTAGGACAGGTGGCTTCACAAACATTAAAGAACTTGAGAGTTATAAGCTCTTCTATAGAGTTTCCAATTTTAAGACCTTTAATAGGCTTTGATAAAAATGAGATCGTTGAAATTGCTAAAAGTATAGGGACTTACAACATTTCCATAGAGAAAGAAATTAAGTGTCCCTATCTCCCAAGATTTCCAAAAACTATATGTAAGTTAGAAGAGGTTAAGAAAGTTCAGGAAAAGGCTAACATAAAAATTTAGAGGGAGGGAAATGAAGGCTGTCTTAGCATACTCAGGGGGTTTAGATACAAGTTGCTGTCTAAAGCTCTTAGAGGATCAGGGTTATGAAGTTATCTCTGTCTGTGTAGATGTAGGCCAGCCAGAGGAGGAGATTAAAGAGGTTGAAGAGAAAGCTAAGCTCTTAGGGGCTAAGCACTATACTATAGATGCTAAGGAAGAATTTGTTAAGGACTATATTTTTAGGGCTATAAAGGCAAATGCTCAGTATGAAGGCTATCCATTATCAACAGCCTTAGCAAGGCCATTAATAGCTGACAAGGTTGTAGAGGTTGCCAAAAAAGAAGGAGCTGAAGTTATAGCCCATGGTTGTACTGGAAAGGGGAATGATCAGTTTAGATTTGAAACAGCTATAAGAATTAAGGCTCCAAATATAAAGATAGTTGCTCCAATAAGAGACTTGAATTTAACAAGGGCTGAGGAAATTGAGTATGCTAAGAAAAAGGGAATTCCAATTCCATCAGAGAGTAAGAAGTGGAGCATTGATGAGAACCTATGGGGGAGAAGTATAGAAGGTGGAGAATTAGAGGATCCTAATTTTATTCCTCCAGAGGAAATATACAGTTGGACTAAAAACCCTGCTGAAGATAGAGAGGAGGAAATAGTTGAAATAGAATTTAAGGAAGGGGTTCCTATAGCTATCAATGGAGAGAGGTTAGGTTTAGTAGAACTAATAAAGAAAGCTAATGAGATTGCTGGAAAACATGGGGTTGGAAGAATAGACATTATGGAGGATAGAATTATAGGACTAAAATCAAGGGAAAACTATGAATGTCCTGGAGCTATCTTATTGTTAACTGCTCATAAAGCCTTGGAACAGTTGGTTTTAACAAGAGACATTTTAAGATTTAAAGAACTTGTTGATTCTTTATATGGAGAGTTAATTTATAAAGGTCAGTGGTTCTCTCCATTTAGAGAAGCTTTAGATGCTTTCATAGATAAGACACAAGAGAGAGTTACTGGAACAGTAAAGGTTAAGCTATTTGGTGGCAGTGTAAGAGTTGTAGCAAGAGAAAGTGAATTCTCCCTATACAGTAGGGAGATGGTTTCCTTTGATGAGAAAGACCTTGACCAGAGAGAAATTGCTGGAATGGTTAAGTATCACTGCTTACAGGATTTATTATATTATATGAGGAAGTAAGTTGTCTTTGAAATGAAACTTTTAGAAAAAGCTCCATCTGAAACTTTTAGAAAAAGTTTCATCAAAAGAGTTAGCTTAATGAGTTTTTGTTATTAGTTATTTAGATATCGTTATTAATGTTTTTAATTAAGTTTTTCTTTGAAACTTTTAGAAAAAGTTTCATCAAAAGGAATTAGTTTGATGGGTTTTTATTTTTTTGTTATTAGTTATTTAGATATCGTTATTAACTTCCCTAATTAAGTTTTCTTGCTTTTATATAGGGGTCGTTGGAAATTGGTACGAGAAAATTGGGGAAAAGTAATACTGATTTTTTCGTTGGAGAATTGTGATTTTTTAGTTTGTTGGATTGTTTGCTGTTATTTTATAGTATTAGGTTTAATTGGACTTTATTTTTGGTTAAATAAGGGTTAATTGTTGAGCTTTGTTTTTACGGTTGTGCATAGTATTTTTAAATGGAGGGAACAATCTTTCTTACTTTTATATAGGGGTTCAATAACCAACCAGTAAGAAAACTCAGGTTAAAAAAGAAAGTTTTTTATAGGAGTTTTGATATAAAATAAGGACAGACATTAAGGGTTTGAATCGCCAGTCCATTAAAACAAGGATGGAAACCGATGGTTTAGAAGCCCTAACACAATTAATAGAAAAGTTTGAATCGCCAGTCCATTAAAACAAGGATGGAAACCTGGAGTTCCAACAACATACTTTTTTCTCCAAGGCACGTTTGAATCGCCAGTCCATTAAAACAAGGATGGAAACAAGCAGAGGTAAATACAATAGATAACGAATTAGTGAGTTTGAATCGCCAGTCCATTAAAACAAGGATGGAAACAAATTCTTCTTTTTAACTTTTCTACTATCTCCTGATAAGGTTTGAATCGCCAGTCCATTAAAACAAGGATGGAAACGCATTAGTTACCATATCTGCATATCTCAACGTAAACGTTTGAATCGCCAGTCCATTAAAACAAGGATGGAAACTGAATGTTCATTTTAAATATAAACATCTTGGATTAAAGTTTGAATCGCCAGTCCATTAAAACAAGGATGGAAACATGGATAAGATAAATCAAGCTCCTCCAGAACTTTCTTTCTCAATGTGATCTCAACAAAAGACATGTTTGAATCGCCAGTCCATTAAAACAAGGATGGAAACTTTTTGTTGGCTCAGGAGTTGGTGGGAAGATAATTGTTTGAATCGCCAGTCCATTAAAACAAGGATGGAAACACACTAACTTTGGGATTTTGTCTAGGGGTATTCTGGTTTGAATCGCCAGTCCATTAAAACAAGGATGGAAACATCTTGACGAAAGAACCCAAGAATCCCATATCCATTGTTTGAATCGCCAGTCCATTAAAACAAGGATGGAAACTCAACATAAATTCTCTTAGCACATATGTATTCCTCAGTTTGAATCGCCAGTCCATTAAAACAAGGATGGAAACACGTGGATAAGAGGTATGTGACATACTACATCATAGTTTGAATCGCCAGTCCATTAAAACAAGGATGGAAACTAAAATGATGCCCACTTCAGCATCTCATTATAAATTGTATCTTTTTTCAGTAAATTTTCATTACCAATTAAAATAAGCTTTCTTTTAGCCCTTGTTATAGCCACATTTAACCTTCTATAATCTTTTAAAAAACCAAAGTTTTTAGTTCTGACAAAAGAGATGACTATAGCTTCATTTTCCCTTCCCTGGAAGCCATCTACAGTGTTAACCTCAACATCTAAGCCTTCTTCTTCAAACATTCTTCTTAAGAGTCTAACCTGAGCATCATATGGAGTTATAACACTCACAGGAATTTTATACTTAACCAACTTCTTCACAACCTCTAAAACCTTCTTAGCCTCTTCCTCATTGTAGTAGGATGGAGAATCCTTATCTCTCTTCTCCTCTCCATCCACATGAAAGAATTGGACAGGAATCTTATTTATAATGTCTTTATCTTCCTCATCAACTTCCTTAACAAGATCCATTAAAGTTATATTCTTAACACTCTCAGCAGCCTTTAGCTTATTTTCATAAAACATCCTATTAGGAAATTCCATAATCTTCTCATTCATTCTATACTGAATCTCTAAGATTGATGAGAACTCAGGATACTTCTTTATAAGCTTTTCAAATAGTGTCTTTTTAAGCTCTTCATTATCACTTAAAACTGTTGGTGGCAACTGCTTATGATCTCCAGCCATTATTAGCTTCTCTCCCTTTATTATAGGGATTAAGCAAGATGGTTCCATAGCTTGGCTACCTTCATCTATAACCACAACATCAAAGAAGTAATCCTTTAAAACTTCAGAGCCAGCCATTGAGTTAGTTGAAACAATAACATCAGCCTCTTTAATGATTTCGTCAGCTATCTCCTTAGAAAGCTTTTCCAACTTATCAACTAAAACTTTTATCTTAGCATTCTTTTTAATCCACTGAGCCATGCTCTTTATCTTCTCCTTAGGAACTCCTCTATAGTCTTTATTTTTCTTAGCCACCTTTAAAATTTGGTCATCACTCATTCCCCTTCTCCATCTTGGAGATGGCTTTAAAAACTTGTCCCTCTCTTCTTTAATCTCAGAGATCTTCTCCTTTAACTTCAAAACCTTCTGATACTTTGGATGACACTCTATTAAGTAAGGAAGGGAATGCTCTATCAAATCCTTACTTATCCTTGTTGGATGACCAATTCTAACAACCTTTAAAAAAGGATACTTCTTTATCAAATACTCTAAAATGTTATCTGCAGCTATGTTAGAGTCTGCTGTTGCTAAAACCTTATGCTTATTAAATTTAACCTCCTGAACTATCACTTCAGTTAAAGTTCTTGTCTTCCCTGTCCCTGGAGGACCATGGATTAGGTAGAGGTCTTTACTTAAAATAGCTCTTTTCACAGCCCTCTTTTGAGATTCATTTAGCTCTTTATCATAAAATTCCATCTCAATATCTTCCTTTAAAGGTTTCTCTGGCTTTTCTATTCCTAAAATAATATTAATTAGCTTAGGCTTCTCTTTTTCAATGTATCTTAAAGCTTCCTTCATTCTCTTGAAGGTTATGTCATTTATGAAGAGATCTATCCTAACTCTCTCCTTAAAAACCCATCTTGGAACATCAACATCAAAGGCTACATCAATAAAGTTTTTCCCAACATAGATGACATTGGCATAGAGATCACTCTTTAAAGGATCTCCCTTACTAACTAAAACAACATCTCCTGGAGAGATCTCAGTCTTTATCTCTTTACTTCTCCCAAATCTTACTAAAGTACAGCCTAAGCTTTGCCCTAAAAATTTTCCCTTTAGATTTAAAATAGCTCTTCCAACCTCTTCTCTTTTCCTCCCAAGTCTTTTTATCTCTTCCTTGTGAAATTCCATTTCATACTTTCTCTCAAGCTCTATCAAATTTAGAAATTTTCTAACATACATGTCTATTAAGTTCAACCTTTCCCCTCTCACTTATATAGTAATTTTCAATTTTCTCCAAATTTCTTTAAGTTCCTCTATTTCTATTTGTCCAGGGGCTGAACTCTTCCCTTTGTAGGAGGCAAAGGTTAAGATAGAGCCAAAGTAAGGGGCTAAGATTCTTGTTAATCTCCCTTCTTCTCCCATTCCTATGGCTATAATTCTTCCCCTATATTTATTTGCAAGGTTTAAAATCTTTAGCACATCTTCCTTATCCTTAACCATAGTGGCAATCTTAGCAATATCTCCAATCTTTAAAGAATTCTCAACAACCTCACAAAGTTTTTCAAAAGAAGGAGTTTCCTCAAAGTTGTGATAGGAAATAATTACTTTAGTTTTTGACCCTATTCTATTCCTAAATTCAACTAACTCTTTATTTTTTTCTTCTCTTAACTCAACATCTATAAATTTTGCATTCTCCTCAATGGCTTTTTTAAACAACTCTACCCTCTCTCCCTTATCCCAATAACCTCCTTCCCATGTTGGTCTTATGGTTATAATGCTATTAAATTTACAAAACTTACCTATATCCTCTAAGCTAACCTCTTCTAAGTAGTCTAATCTAAACTCTACAATGTCAGCCACTTTCAAATACTCTTCAGCAACTCTTAGAGAATCTTCTACTTTCCTCTCAACAACCGGCAGAGCTATCATTCTCTCACTTTCTTAGATTTTAAAATTCTATAGCCTCCCTTTATTTTCACAGTTTCAACATTTCCAAACACTTCCTCCATATATTTAGCCATTGACTTAGCCCCTTGCTTGGTTTGGATAACCATCCAAAGCTCTCCACCATCTTTTAAATGGTTTAGAGCTTCACTAACTATTTTTTTAACCACATCCTTCCCAGCTCTAATGGGAGGGTTGGTAATAATTTTATCAAACTTTTCATCTACATTCTCATACAAATCTGAGAATCTAACTTCAGCATTCTTAATATTGTTTAACTTCACATTCTCCTTAGCTAACTTTAAAGCTCTTCTGTTAATATCAACCATTAAAACCTTCTTAACCTCATCAGCTAAGGCTATCCCTATTGCTCCATAGCCACAGCCTAAGTCTAAGATTTCATCTTCTTTATTAACTTCAACTGTTTCAATTAAGAGCTTTGTCCCCTTATCTATCTTATTATGAGAAAAAACTCCAGAGTCTGTTTTAAATTTAAAAAGCTTTCCTCTTAAAATTTCTTCTATCACTTTAATCTCTGACTTTGATGTTGGCTTCTCAGAAAAATAGTGCATGAACCTCACCAAAAATAAAAATTAGCCTTGCCCCTCTCTAACTCCCATAACCTCAAGTATCTTTTTAGTTATGGCTTCTTCAACAAGCTTCCTTAAAGATTCTTTATCTGAGACTGAGGCAAAGATTCCCAATGGAATAGTGGCTGCTGCAGCTGTTTGATGCCCTCCTCCTCCAAAGGCTTCTCTTAAAATCTCTCCTAAGTTAATTCTTAAATCCTTTGTTCTTGCAGAAATATGTATTTTATCTCCAACAATTCCATAAACAAATGTTGTAGAAATCCCTTCCATCTTTAAGAGAAAGTCAGCAGCTTGAGGAAGAGCGTCTCTATTACTTATCTCTTCAACATAGGCTAAAGCTATATTTCCTTTTATTATCTTTCTGTTCATAATAGCTTTAGCTATAACCTCCATCACTTCAGTAGAGATCTCAGGATTCTCAATCATATTCAGGATGGTAGCATCTATATAAGGCTGTAAGTAAGAGGCTGCTTCAAAGTCCAACTTAGAAACATTCCTTTTAAAGTAGTCAGTATCTGTCTGTATCCCATAAAAGAGAGCTGTAGCTAACTTCCTTGTTGGCTCTATGTTAAGTTCCATAAGATACTGGGTTAAAATAGATGCTGTAGCTCCAACATTTCTAACATCCATATACCTTGCTGAGATATCAGGATTTTGGTGATGGTCAATAACTATATCTATCTTCTCTGGGTCTATGTCAATATATTTACTTGATGAGCTATCAACTAAGGCAATGACACAGTATTTATTAATGTCAATATCTTTAAGATTTAATATTTCCACTTCTAATAGGTTTATCATAGCTTTGTTTTCATCATAGCCAATATTCCCACTGTATGCTATGTCAGAAGTAACTTCCCACTTCTCAGCAATGGTTTTTAAAGCCATGGCACTGGCTATAGCATCAGGATCAGGATTCCTATGGGTTATAATTAGTAACCCCTTCTTCCCATTCTTAGAAGAACAAAATTCTTTTTTCTTTTCAATTAAGATATTCTTTAGTTGAGTGAGCATTCTTTTTAGCTTAGCCTCCTCAACATCTTTAGCTATATCCTTAGCCCCACTCTCTAAGACATCTATTATTTTATCAATATCTAAGCCTTCATAGAGATCAGGCTGTCCTGGGATGTGTCTAACTATTTTATAGGCTGAAGGGTTTAAGTTACAGACAAGCTCAGCTATTCTTCTATTAACCTCTGGCTCATTGGTTAGCACTAAAATAATGTCAGCCTTTTCAATATTTGCCTTCTTTAGCACTTCCTCTTTAGTAGCATCTCCAATAACTATATTAAAGTCACTTTCCAGTTTCTCCTTATCATTAATTTCTTTATCAACTATAGTTATTTCTTCCTTCTCTTTAATAAGATTAGCAACTTTTTTACCAAATCTACCATAGCCTATAAGAAGTATCATGATTCCCCACTTAAGTTAAGACTTATAATTAATCTTGATATCAAATTATCACTTTGGATATATACTTTACCATTTATTGGAGATTGTTGAAAGCTAATTTTGGTTTTGTTAAAATTTGTAGATTTCATTAATAACATTAATGAATTTTTTGTCAACATCTCCTTTTATTAAAGTATCTAAATCATAAGTTAAAATATATAATTTTAAACCATCAAAAAATATCCCTTTTCCAACTATTCTTTTATCAAAGTTGTTATAGCTTTTTGATTTTGGGAAAATTAGGGCTGAGGCAATATCTTTATTCACATTAGAGTAATATCTTGCATAGGTATAAATTTGTCTAAGAATGTCTGGAGATAAAATAATTTCATTTTCCTTTTTAATTTCTTGATATTTGGCATCTAAAATTAGTATTGGCTTATTTTCTTTGTAAATTACATTATCATAAAGTCATTCTATCTAAACATTAACTTTTATATATTTAATTTCCTTTAAAATAAATTTTTTGATCTTCTATTACCATAATCTAAATTTTAGAAAATTTGTAAGGGGTTGGTTGTGATGAAGAAAAATGATAATAGAGGAATGAAAAATTTTGATAAAATTGAATTTCTAAGGAGAATTAGTAATATGAATAAGTTTGAGCTACATAGATACTACAAAAATATTGTAAAAGGTAGGCCTCTTGGAGATCCTTCTCTAAATGATATTGAGAGATTTAAGGCTTCAGAAATATTAATGAAAATGTTTGAGCCTGAGATAACAGATATTATTAGGCAAAAGTTAGTTTGCTCAAGGGTTTATTTTGATACTGAGATTATGCATGACTATATGGGCATTGATGCGGTAACTGACTTTGGAGATAGGATACAAATAAAATTAACTGACAAGGGAAAGAGAAAGCTGTTTGATGTTTTAAAGGTTAGCTTTAGTGAGAGAGAATACTTAAAGATTTTATTAAATGACTATCATGCTGATTACTACTTTAAATTTATTATAGAAGATGCTATAGAAAAGCCAAGGATTATAGCTTATTTGTGGTGTCCAATGGATTACATAAGAAAAAATATAGACAAGTTTAGAAAGAGGAAAAACAAAGCTGGAAAGGCATTTTATGAAGCTACCTTTAGAGAGTTGAACTTAACTATTTCTTCCCCTTAAGCTCTTTTATAACATTCTCTACAATCCGTGGAGCTAAGCCAATATAGGTTTTTGGGTTCATCAACTCTTCTAACTCCTCTTTTGTTAAATACTTCATAACTTCTTCATCTTCTAAGAGAACATCTTTTAGATGCCTTCCTTCCTCATAAGCCTTCATAGCATTTCTTCTAACAACTTCATAAGCTCTCTGTCTTCCCATCCCTCTCTTGGCCAACTCTATCATTATTCTCTCAGCCATTATCAAGCCCCTGGTTAGCTCAAGGTTTTTATCACAAGCTTCTTTATTAACCTTAAGTTTCTTTATTCCCTTTATAGCCAAGTTTAAGATGTGATCAGTTAAAACAGCTGTTTCAGCAAAGATACACCTCTCAGCTGAAGAATTTGTTAAATCCCTCTCTTCCCATAAAGGAATGTTGTCAAGCTCTGCTATACAGAGAGACTTTATAACCCTTGACAATCCACAGATCTGTTCAAAGGTTATAGGGTTCCTTTTATGTGGCATTGTTGAAGATCCTGTTTGCTTTTTAACATCAAATTCTTCTTCAAGCTCTCTAATTTCAGTCCTCTGCATGTTTCTAACAGTAACTCCTATTTTATTTAAGGTTTGGGCAATTAAAGCCAATAAGAAGATGTATTCAGAGTGCCTATCCCTCTGAATAACTTGGTTTGATATTAAAACTGGCTTTAGGTTTAAAATTTCAGCAACTCTTTTATGAACCTCCAATCCCTTCTCTCCCATAGCTGCTAATGTTCCAACTGCTCCAGTCATCTTAGAGACACAAACCCTCTCTCTAATTTGCTTTAGCCTTTCTAAGTGTCTATCAATCTCTGCAGCCCAGAGGGCAAACCTCATCCCATAGGTTGTTGGAATTGCATGTTGCCCATGTGTCCTTCCAATACAGACAGTTAATTTATGCTCTTCAGCTTTCTCTAATAAGATGTCTCTTAACTCTCTTAACTTCCTCTCTATAATGTCAAGGGTCTCTTTAATTAATAGAGAGTTAGCTGTATCAACAATATCATTTGAGGTAGCTCCAAAGTGTATATACTCTCCAGCATTTCCTTCACAAACCTCTGCTAAAGCTTTTATCATGGCTACAACATCATGCTTAGTCTCTCTTTCTATTTCTTTAACTCTCTCAAGCTTCACATACTTAGTTGAAGCCTTTCTATTTATTTCCTCAGCAGCCTCCTTAGGGATTAAGCCAAGCTCGGCCTGAGCCTTAGCTAAGGCAGCTTCAACTTTTAGCATCTTCTCTAACTTATTCTCTTCCTCCCAAACCTTCCTCATCTCTTCACTACCATATCTATAGTCTATGGGATGAACAGCCATTTTTTCACCTTTTTAGCTTTAGCTAAATAAAAAATAAAAACTAATTTATATATGCTGTGAAAGTTTTTAAAATAAAAATTTTGGGTTAGGAAAGTATGAGAGTGAAGGTTAGTTTATCAGCTGATGAGCCATTTAAGATATCTTTTAACCATCAATACTACTTAGCTTCAGCTATCTATAATATTGTTAAGGAGGGAAATCCAAACTTTGCTGAGAAGCTACATAAAATTAGAGATTTTAAATTTTATACATTCTCCACCTTAAAGTTACCAAGGAGAGTTATCTACAAAGATTACTTAGAGTCCTATGATGGAAAAGCTTATTTTTATGTATCTTCACCAAATAAAGAGTTTATAGAATGCTTTGTAAATGGCCTTTTTGAGAAGGGAAGGATTAGAGTAGGAAATATTATTTTTCATATTGAGAGGATCTCTCTTTTAGAGTCTCCAAAAGAATTTAAAATTTTAAAAACTTTATCTCCAATATATTTAAAGACTAAAGTAGAAGAAGATGGAAGGTTAAAAACTAAAGACTTGCTACCAACACACTCAAAGTTTTATGAAAATCTAAAAAAGAACTTGAAAAGAAAATATGAGAAATACTTTAATAAAGAGTGTAACTTAGATTTTGATTTTGAAATTTTAAAATTTAAGCCAAAAAGAGTTAAGATTAAAGGGGGCTATCTAACTTGCTCAGACTTGGTTTTTAAGGTTTGGGGAGACTATGAATTAATTAAATTTGGTTATGACTGTGGCTTTGGAGAAAAAAATAGCTTAGGTTTTGGAATGGTTGAGGTTAGTAAGTAGCTTTTTTGTTATTTATTTTCATTCTCTTAGGGGCGTTATTTTACTGTGCACTACTAGTTGAGGTGAAAAAAGATGCTGTAGTTTCCATCCCCTTAGGGGCGTTATTTTACTGGAGTAGGAAAATCATATACTGCTCTACATCTTGCAAGTTTCCATCCCCTTAGGGGCGTTATTTTACTGCTTTTCAATTGGCAAATTGAGCCTGTCAAATAGCTTATAATCGTTTCCATCCCCTTAGGGGCGTTATTTTACACACTCCATCTTATCACCTATTTCCTTTTCTGGATATGTTTCCATCCCCTTAGGGGCGTTATTTTACTACTGAAAAATGTAAAGCTGCTGGAGGTGTGCAAAATGAGAGTTTCCATCCCCTTAGGGGCGTTATTTTACGATTGAATATCTTCCAAATGGAACCCTAACTAATAACATTGTTTCCATCCCCTTAGGGGCGTTATTTTACCTTACCATAACTTCATTGTGGATTTTATCCAGTAACTCAGTTTCCATCCCCTTAGGGGCGTTATTTTACTGTATTGTATATAGGGGATATGAATGAGGAACTATGCAATGTTTCCATCCCCTTAGGGGCGTTATTTTACTTGCCAGCAGGAAAATAGACCTCTCTAAGCCAATTCCGTTTCCATCCCCTTAGGGGCGTTATTTTACATAACGAAAACAAAAATAAGAGGTGAGAGAGATGGAAGTTTCCATCCCCTTAGGGGCGTTATTTTACCTTAAATCATACGCCTTCAATATATCAACATAGTTTCCATCCCCTTAGGGGCGTTATTTTACGACATTACTCTGCTCAGTAGCAAGTGTAAAGTTGTTTGGTTTCCATCCCCTTAGGGGCGTTATTTTACTTACGACAAGATTTTGGGACATGGCTTGACTTTTTTTGTTTCCATCCCCTTAGGGGCGTTATTTTACCTCCATCTTTCACAATCAGAACTATCTCATCCCCGTTTCCATCCCCTTAGGGGCGTTATTTTACAAGGCAAAATTTTGCTTGTTTATAACATTCGCTCTTATAGTATATAAGCTTTATCCCTAATCAACGGGATGAAGGTTAGGTTCTCCTATTTATTTAAAAAGATCCGAAGTTTGGTAAAAATCCTTACTTTCCTTAATACTAAAATAAAACCAAACCTCAAAACCAAAAACAAAATTTCCAAAGGGAAAACAAAATTCTAAAAACAAATAACCTAAAAAACTAAAAAATCCTAATAATTCATAAAAACCGAATATTCAAATTAATAATACAAAGCTACCATCCGAAGCTAACTAAAAACCAAATAAAAATTAAAAAACTCACCTAAAAACAACAAAAATCTAAAAACAAGAATTTTAAACGAGATAACACTTAAATAAAAAAGAAAAAATAATAATTTATAAACTTCATAAATTTAAATATAAAAACTAAAGAATAGAAAACCTACAACCTTGGCTCATCATTAATTGTAATATTATTCTCTTTAAACCATCTTCCATATTTTTTATCCATATTTTTTATATGCATAACCAACCAGCCAACTAAAAAAGAAACAACTGATCTAAACTCACTATCGGACTTTTCAATCTTTGGTAACATCTTATTTACAATCATGTTAACAAACATATTATGAATTTTTTTATGATTTTCAAGTTCAGGATAGTTATATTTTTCCATAATTTCCTCTTCATGTTTAAAGTGCTTACTTGCATACTCAACTATATTATTTCTCAACAATTCTTTAGCTTTCTCAGACTCTTTATTTTCTAAGAGACTATAAACTTCATTTAGTGTTTCAATTAGTGTTTTATGCTCTTCATCAAAAGTAGAGATTCCAGTTTCTAAATCTTTGCTCCACTTTATAATTTCTTTCATATTATAACCCCACAAAATTTTTTATTTAATTAAATCAATTAAACAATTAAAAAAGTCATATTTAAAACTTAACTAATTAAAAAAAGTTGTCCAGGGTTAATTGTTTTTCTTGCTTTAACTCCTTCTCTGAAACTCCTAAGGATTCCATAATTCTTATGATAGGAGGGAGAATTTGATTGTCAATATAGTAATTGATATCAATCTCATCTAAACTAACTTCCTCTGGTAACTTGGCCCTCTCACTAACTTGCTTAGCCCCTTTAACTATTATATAGCCTAAGACATCTCCAGGTTTTATTTTCTTTCCTTCCCTAACCAACCTCTTGGCCAGCTCAACATGTGGAGCTGTACTCTTATACTCATTTAAATCCTTTGTTATCTGAGTGTAAATAATTAACTCCTCTTTATCCACTTCCAAGTTTCTTAGCTTCTTTATAGTCTCTTTAATAATTTTCTTAGCCTTCTCTATATCCCCCTCTTTCAATAGAGCCTCTAACACCTCTTTCTGTGTTCTCTTAGCTATTCCACTCCAGTCTCTTCTAACATATTCCAATCCTTTAATTATAATCTCCCCTTCCTCTGTAATTAGAGCATATTTCTTTTTTGTTATGAAAATGCCTCTACTATAAAATCCTTCAAACTCAAGCTCCATATCCTCTGGTAACTTACTATTTATATGATTTAAAAAGTTATAGGCTTTTTTTAGGATAGCTTCTTTATTCTCTCCCTTTATTGTCAGAAAGATTCCATCAGTGTCAGCATAGAGAACAGTAAAGCCAAAGACTTCAGCCTCCTTTATAGTTTCCATAATATACTTTCTCCCCAAGAAAGTGATGATTTCAGCGCAAACCTTATTATAAAATCTTGCTCTTGGATAGGCTAAATAGCCATAGACAGAGTTGGCTAAGATCTTTAAAGATTGTTGCTCATAATTTAACAACTTATCCTTTTCTTTCTTTAGCCTCTCTTTTATTTCTACTCTTCTTCTAACCAAGTCCTTAACTGTCATGGGGATTAAGCCAATCCTTCTCTTACAAAACCAATGTCCTAATATTTTCTCACTCTCTTCCTTACAGCATGGGCAGTCTAAGGTGTCAGGGCTTATATTATATGAGATTATTATACTTGGATACAATGATTTAAAGTCTAAATAAACAATGTTCTCATGAATCCCCTTTATTGGCTCTTTAACATAACCTCCCTCATAGCTCTCAGCAACTCTCCTTTTATACTCTTCCTCACTTGGCTTATTTGGCACTATATAGTTTAGCTTATAAGCCCTCTTCATCAGTAGATACTCAACCATCTGGCTTGAGCTCATCCTTGTAACTTCAAATAAAACTTGGTTAATAATCCTTGAGAACATCACTTCTAAAGGTAAAAAGTATTTTCCAATTAAGTAAGTGTATTTAGCATCCTGTAGGGAGTATTCAACTAAGATATTGTCTTTATCTTCCCAATACTCCACAAAATTTTTAATTTTAAGCTTTTCAACATTAAATAGGTTATAAACTACATCCTCCAAGGTGTATTTTGTTAATTTTAATAACCTCTTAGCTATTGGGTAGAGGTCTATATGAACCCTCCCAGGGATATAAACCTTTGTTTCCACACCTCTCTTTATCTTAATTTCTTCTCCCCCTCTACCTAACTTAACCTTTAGACCATAAAACTTAGCCCTCTCTTTTAAGAAGGGGAAGTCATAATAGTCTCCATTGTAGGTAAAGATTAAATCATAATTCTTAAGAATTTCAATAATCTTTAATATTAATTCTTTCTCATCCTTAACAAGCTCAACACTCTCATGAGAAAAGTCTTTATATGTTAAAACCTTCCCTCCTTTCTCATCCCAAAAGCTTGCCATAATGATTTTATTATCAACAACTTCAATGTCAAAAGCTACCATCTTCAACTCTGGCAGTTTGTCACTAACAACCCTCTTTTTCTCAAAGTCAAAGTATATCATTGGAACTATGTCATTGTCTATCATATACCTTTTAGCAAATGGAATGTCATGCTCATAAATCTCTTTAACCTTTTCAAACTCTTTAATAACTCTCAGCTTAGGAACCTTTTGAGGATGTGTTGCTATAATTTTCAAAATATCTTTTTCTTCTCTAATTATTCTTTTCTTTACAATTTCCATATCTTCAACAAATTTTAATAAATCTTTTCTAAGCAAAAATTTTTTAACTTCTTCTATATCTTCTTCTTTAGCATCTTCATAAAGTTCAACATAAAAATAGGGCTTAAAATTATAATCTTTCAAAATAGAGTTTAGTAAGTAGAGGTAAATAATTCCCTTATCTTTTTCAGTTTTGTAAGTGTTATCAAGTAAAACATCTATCATAAGTGATCAATTCTTATTCTTTTTCTTTGTAGCATTTTTCACTGTTGCCAATATCTTCTCTTTTTTCTCACTTTCTCCAAGCTCTTCACTAATAATATCTAAGAGATAGTTAACTAACTCATTTAAAGAGTCTATTAAATAAGGTAGAGTATCAACAAGCTCCTCCTCTGATATCACTCCAACTATTTTATTTGTACTTTTGTCTATAATAGGTAATTTAGTTATATTATACTTCTTCATTATTTTTAGAGCATCCTCTATACTTGTTTCTGGGTAGATAGTTACTATTTTACGTGTTGCTAAGTCCATAGCTTTAACGTTTGAAAGATCAGAAGTGTTATTTAAAACAGAGTATTTTAATATATCAAATATGGTCAATATTCCAACTGGATTATTACTTTGATCAACTAAAATACAGTATCTTTTATTCTTTTTTAACATTAACTCTAAAACTTTCTCCGCGCTAAGCGTGTTTCTTAAAAATAATGGTTCAGACATAACTGCAAGTACTGGGACATTTGTTAATGACGGATCCATGTTATTCCCTATTGAGTAATTTACTTTCAGTAAAACTAAATTTAATTTTTAACTTTTTCTCTATTTAAACGTTATTAAAATGTACTTAATTAAAATTGTTAAATTTGAATTTATAGATTAAATAGAATATAAAATTGTGAAAGCAAAATTAATTTCTTGAAAAAAGAATTGGTGGGCTCGGGGAGATTCGAACTCCCGACCACCGCCGTGTCAGGGCGGCATCATAGCCAGCTAGACCACGAGCCCACAAAAGTAAGCATTGTGATAATTTACAGAGGTTATATATAAAGTTTTCTGTTTTATTAATTTATAAATTCAAATAATTAGTATTTTATCTTGAAATAATTTCATAAACTTTTTTCAATACAATCAGTGCAAAAATAACTATTAAAACATAAGATGTTGATTTTAAAATTACTTTTGTTTTATAGTTTAGATAATATTCAAAGACGCTCATAAATATTAGAAGTTCAATTAACAAAAGAGTCATAAATATCTCAAAATAGTTAGATGTTAAATATGATGTAATTAGAACAATAATTGAAAACCCTAATAATAACTTATTTTTCATAAAAATCTCACCATAAAAACTTATCTGGATGTCCAAGTTTTTTTAAAGTTATTATATATTTAAATCCTTCTTTTTTGTTATCTACTGTTAGTAGCAAATTATTCGTTGAAAAAGCTATTGAAGCAATTATAGATGAAACAATTGGAGATAATATAAAATAATTTCCTTTTAGATTTTCTATTGTTAGAGTTATTTTATCATCTTTTTCTTCAAGTTCAATATTATCTAAATAGTTATAGGATTTTAATGTTCCTTCTACAATAGATATAGCTAAATATAAGTCACATTCATCTAATTTAACTTCTCCTCTATCCTCATATTCCTCTATTAACTCATAACCTAAAGGAGGTGAAATTAATAAACCAATAGGTGTTATAAAGGTTTTTTCATCAAATAATCCTAAATTTACTGAAGTTATTTTCTTTTTTGGAATTAATATACCTCCAGATTTTAAATTTTTATATGGAGGAATAAATATTATGTTTCCTACATAAATACTGGAAATTTTTTTAAATATCTTAGAGTAATTCTTATTAGCTTTTAAGTATAAATGTAAACCTTCATCTTCTAAAAAAGTATATGCAAGTATTGCTATAAAAATAGAAGAAATTCCTAAAGTAATATATCCATAGTATATGAGTAGAATTCCAACAATACTAAATATAGCTCCAACAATTATGTTTTTGTATTCACTTAGTTTTAATATAGTATCACCCCAACACCATATTTAGGTGAGATATTGAAAAAATTGTTATGTTTACTTACTTTATTAATGTTGTTAGGAAGTGTTTTTGGTAAAGTTATAAACACTGAAAATATTGTTGAAGATGATTCTTTTACTTATAAGTATTTTTCAAATGTTATTAATAAATATGAACAAGTATTTAACTTAATACTAAATAATGATAATTCATACATTAATATATCTAAGGGTTTATATTATAACCTTACAGCACTAAAAAATGAAGTTCTATATTATAAAATGAGTAATATAACAAGTCCAGTAACCTATATAATACCTCCTTTTTATGATTTTTCAAATGATTTATATTTATTATGTGAAATTAATAATAAATTTAAAAAAGAGAAAACATTAGAGGATTTAGAGAGACTAAAGATTTTAATAAATAATTTAGAGAATTATATTAAGGAGATAGAAAGTATTCAACTAAAAAAAGAAAATGAAACTTTAAAATTTGACACTGAAAATTTGAAATATTTAATAGAAATATATAAAATGAAATTTTTTAAAAAAAGGTTAGTTTATAATGGAACTCTAAAAATATTCATTTCAAAGGAAGATCCTATCATATATGAAAAGGTTAAAATATTTGGTTTGGCAGACAATGGATCAATTGTTATATATATAAAAAATTTGAGGAGTAATATATCTGAAAAACATACTTTAGAGGTTAAAAATAATACATTTTCTCTATATTACTCTTTTAAAGATTTGAGTGCTTATATGATCTATGCTAAACAAAATAATAAAACTTCAAACATTTTGTATATAAAAACGTCAAGAATACCAACATTTATATATACTGAAGAAAAGTTTAAAGGATATGTAAATTTACCTTTAAATATTAGCGGTTATATTTTAGACTATTTTGGTAATAAAGTTGATGGAAAAATATATTTTTTAAATGAAAGTTATAGAGTAGAGAATGGTCTTTTTTCAATATCAATAGTGTTCAATAAAACTTTTAATGAAACATTTTTAATAAAATTTTCACCAAGCAACCATATTTATAAGAACTCTACAAAATATATTAAAATAGACATTAAAAAAATTCCATTATTTATATCTATATACACAAAAACTAATACTAATAAAATTAGAGTACATGAGCCCTTAACAATTTATGGAAATATTACAAGCATTATTAATGTTAGTAACATTCCTGTCTATATAATAGTTGATAATAAAACATACAAAAAAATAGAAGTAAATAGTAGATTTTCATTCAATATATCTTTCAATAGCTCTGGGAATCATACTTTATATGTTTACTTCCCTGGAAATAACATATATGAAAGATCAAAATCAAACATAATTACTATTAATGTAGAAGAACCTAACTATTTAGCTTTTGCTATTGTGTCTATAATTACGATCTCTTTAATAGGATTTTACTATTTAAGATATAGAAAGGATAAAATTCCTGAAAATAAAGAGCATGTAGAAGAAGAGAAAGATAAATATAATTTTATTCCAAGAGATGTTGAGAAAGCATATAAGTTAATATTTGAATTCTTGACAGATAAATATAATTTACCAAAAACATTAACTCCAAGAGAATTACTGCAAAAAATTAAACATTTAGACAAAAATATATATGAGAAGTTAGATTTTATAACAAGAGTTTATGAGCATAGTATATATGGAAAACAAAAATTAGACAATTCAATAGTGGAAAAATACTTTAAAGATATAGAAAATATATTAAAAAGTGAGAATAATGAGAAAAATACTTAAATATGTTACTATAGCTATAATAGGAATTATTTTTATTTCCCTACCTTATTTCATTCCAATTATAAAGTCAAACACTCCTTATAGTGTATTTAACAAAAAATGGAATGGTTGTTTTGAATTTGGTAAATTACTATATCATCTTGGCAATATAAAGCCAATTATTAATCCATATAGTATGTATAAATTTAATAGTGATGGAGTTCTAATAATTATTGCTCCTGATATAGACTATAGTGATGAGGAAATTAACATTATTAAAAACTTCTTAGAATCTGGGGGAATTTTAATTTTAGCTGATGATACTGGGAAAGTTAACAAATTATTAGAAAAATTAAACATAAAAGAAAAAATAATAAATAAAGAAGTTAAAGATTTATTTTACTACAAAAATTGTAATTTGGTAATTTGTAGAAGCCCTTTTGGAAATGTAGTATTTAACTATCCAAGTTATATTAATAGTAAAGAGGGAGATATAAAAACCAGTATTGTTACAAGTAAAATATTAATGAAAAAAATAAATTATGGAGAAGGAGAAGTTATTTTAATTTCTGATCCTGATATTTTTATAAATGGTATGTACAAATATAATAAAGACTTTCTTAAAAATTTTTTTAAACAATTTGAAGGTAGAACCTTTTATATAGATGAACTTCACCATAGCTCATTTTCTTTATATGATGTAGGTGTTGTGTATATACAAAACCAAGTTTCTAATGAGACTAAATTTTTAATTTTTACAGTATTAGTAATAGGAAGCTATATATTATCAAACATTAGATTGGATTTATCAAGATTCTTAAGAAAAAAGATTGACTTAAAAGAAGTAGCTAAAAAATATAATATAGACTACAAAAAATTAAAAGAAATTATTGAAAAAATTTAAATCTTGGGGGATACATTTGAATGGAAAGCAATTCTATGAGAAAATTTTAAAGGAACTAAGAAAGTGTATTGTTGGCTATGAAGATGTTATTAAATTCTTGACTATTTCTATATTAGTTGGTGGTCATGTATTATTGGAAGGTTACCCAGGGTTGGGGAAAACTACATTAGCTAAAAATTTTGCTAAACTCTTTAATTTGAAATTTTCAAGGATACAAATGGTTCCTGATCTTCTACCCTCAGATATAACAGGATTTTACTATTTTAATCAAAAAACACAAGAATTTGAATTTAGAGAAGGGCCAATTTTTGCTAACATTGTTTTGGTTGATGAAATTAATAGAGCTTCACCAAAAACTCAGGCTTCTTTGTTGGAAGCTATGGAAGAAAAAACTGTAACTGTTGAAGGGAAAACTTTCAAATTACCAGAACCTTTTATGGTTATAGCCACCCAAAATCCATTGGAATTTGCTGGAGTTTATGAGCTACCAAAAGCTGAAATAGATAGATTTATGTTTAAATTAACCTTGGAATATCCTAAGTTAGATAATGAGAAACAGATACTTTATACTAAAGTTAATGGAGATAAAAAAGAGGTAAATCAGATATTTACCATAGATGATTTAAAAAAGGCCATGAATGATGTTAAAAATGTTAAGGTTTCTGAAAAAATATTAGATTACATTTGTAGAATAGCTAAAGAAACAAGAATTGATGAGAGAATAGAATATGGAATATCTCCAAGGGCTTCTGAACATATACTCTTAGCTTCTAAAGCTAATGCATACTTAGAAGGAAGATCTTATGTTATCCCAGATGATGTTAAAGCTGTAGCTAAATACTGCATTCCTCATAGAATTGTTGTTAATAGAGAATATGATATAGATGAAAGAGAATTAGTTGAAGAGATATTAAATAAAGTTAAAGTGGTTGAATGAAGAGGGATGACATTTTAATACTAACAATAATTTTATTAATGGCTCAAGCTTATTTATTTGTGAATATAAGTTCTATTATTTTAGCTTTATTAATATTAGGATATTTGATTTTTATAAAACTCTTTTTTGTCCCAAAGGTAAAAATATTTCCATTGAATAAGAAAATAGAATGTTATGAAGGGGAAGAAATAGAAATAAGATTTAAAATAAAAAACATGTCAAAAATTCCATTGGTAGTTAAATATATTTATGGCTGTGAAATTACTATAGAAAAAAATGGAGAAGGAATATATAAGTTATTTCTAAAATATGATAAAAAAGGAAGACATAAAATTGATGAATTTAAGTTTTTAGTTTATGAGAGGAATAAGATATTTTTTAAGGAATATGTTGTAAGTGACAGTGTAGTTATTGATGTTTACCCAAGTGTAGAAAGTCTAAAGAAATTACTAAGAATAAATAGAAATGCTAAAATTGCAGAAGAGTTTTTAACACTTTTAAAAAGTACTGTAGGGTTAGATTTTGAGGGAGTTAGGGAATATACAGTTGGTGATAGGTATAAAAGTATTGATTGGAAAAGATCTGCTAAATATCAAAATTTGATGGTTAAAGAATTTTTAAGGGAAGGGGAAAAGATAACTTTATTATTAGATGTTAGTAACACTTTTAAAAGAGGTAAGGCTGATAAGTTAGCTCAACTGGTTTATCATTTGATAGATTTATTAAATTCTAAAAATCTAAACTTTAAAGTAGTTTTATTTGATGACTTTGAAATAAAAGGTATTTATGAAAATTTAGACTTGAAAAAGGCAAAGAAGATTATCCAAGATTATTTAGAGGAGGTTTATGGAATCCCTAATTTGAGGGTGGAGGAATATAATTCTTTATATAGTATGTTAAGTAAAGTTGCTGAAGGGAAAGTTATATTAGTGACAGACTTTGCTCTAAGGATTAAGGATATATTAAATTTGTCTAAAAATTGTAAGCTTTTTGTTATTTCTTTGAATCCTATATTATTTCTAAGTAAAGAGGACTTAGATAGTGAAGAGAAGATAGTAAAAATATATCATAGATATGTAGAGAGGGAAAGGTTAAAGAAAAAGCTTTTACAGTACTGTCCAATTATAGATTTAGGTAAAAATGACATCATTGAGTTGAAACCATGATCTCTTCTATAGTGGCATTTATTACAGGATCAGTAATGATCAATTATTACTATGGACTTTTTATTTTAGTTATCTTTTTATTATTGATGAAGGGAAAAAAAGAGTTATCTTTAATTATTTATTTGTTATTTTTGATATTCTCATTTTATTACATTAAATTAAGCTTAGACACTTTTATTATTGCTTTGCCTTCACTATTACTTTTAGATTATCTCTTAGAGGAAAATTTTAAAGTTGATAAAGAGGAGATAATTTTCTCTTTGCTATTTCTTATTAGCTTTTTTAATAATTATTTATTTTTATCTCTTGTTTTCTTGAAGTTAATGAAAAATTTATATAAAAAATATAATATAAGATTTATATTTTTATATATTACTTACATAATAATTTTAGTATCACTTTTGTTATTTTTAGATGTGAATATATTTAATAAAATATTAATACTAATTGGCTTTGGTTGTCTATCCTTTATAGCATTTTTATATGAGGTGGAATAGATGCCTTTTGAGTTTGTGAGGTTAGAGATTCCAGGGGTTATATTAATAAAGCCAAAGGTGTTTGGAGATGAAAGAGGATTTTTTATGGAAACTTATAAGAAATCTGACTTTAAAGTATAAAAAAGTATAAAAATACTTATTTATCTTATTATGTTATGTTCATATATTTGGACAATTCCATAAAAGGATGGTTTATGTACTTGCAATTGATATATATACTTATAGAATAGAAATGTATAATATTATCATCCATCGATTTATTTAGTATACTTTTATAACAAAAACATTATATCGAAATTTGGTACATAACCAGGAGGAGTTGTCGAAAATTAAAAATTGATTATTATTGATTTATTACTTGATATTACTCTTATTAAAGTTTGTATGTTGTGAACTATCTATATTATATTAATACATTTCATTCTCCAATCTTACTGATAATTTTAAGTAGATTTTTTCCGTCTTGACCATATCTACTATCCCAAACAGCTGAAGTTATAGAAATTAAACCATAATCTTTATAATAACAAAGCTAAGATTGAAAGTTTATCATGAATTTGTTTTATTTAACCTTCTTTTTTGTAATATACATCAATCTGTTTATGGTAGCTCCGGTAGAATCTGATATATATAGCTTATCTGAACTTTTTAGAAGTTTATCAATTATTTCGTAAGTAATAGGGAGAATTTTAGATAAATCTTCTAAAGTAATTCTTTTAAATGACCTACCAAACGTAGAATGGTCAATATACGGATTAAACAGAGTTTTTGACAATGTTTCTAAATCTCTTAAACTTATTTTAAGGATAAATTTTATAATAAAGGCTGATATATACTGATTATATGATAATAAAGGATTTCTACCGACTCTACTAAACTTATTTTTGGATTCACCAAGTTAGTTATGGATAAAATTAAAATACAAGTTTGACGTAAATCAAAAAGTGAGCATCTTCTGTCCTATTTTTTCCAGTACTATTTTTACATTTTTATCCGCTCATACATTTTATTATCTCTTTAACTATATTCCATAATTTCATAATTTTTCGACAATCCCGACCAAGGATAAAAATTTATATAGGATAAAAGTTTTATCGAAAATTAGAATTATATGTAAAATTACATTTCTGTGGGGATGAAAATAAGGTTAAATATGAATTAACTTATATTTATATAAACGTCCTATAAATATATAATTATAATTATAATAACATAGTTTTAATAACTTAATACAAAATAGAAATTAAAATAACTTTTTATTGTTTCTAATATAATACTTGTTCTTATATTTTCGTTTAGATAATAAAATTTAATTTATGTTAATAAAAAATTTAATATATTTACTATATAACATAAAAATGCATAAAATTATATGGAAAACTGGTGATGAATCTTGAAAGTATTAAACCCACTTAAATTGCAAAATTGGGAGTTTAAAAAATTTTTGTTAGTAGTATTACTTCTTCAAATATCTCTATTAATATTATTTACACTAAAAAATAATTTTAAAGTAGAAACTTTTATTATAAAATCTTTAATTGGCTTTATTTACTTATCTTTTATTCCAGGTTATTTACTATTAAGAATACTAAGACTACATAATTTAAATACCATTGAAAGTTTTTCATATGCTTTGGGATTAAGCATATTTTTTGATATGCTTATTGGATTACTAATTAATATATTTTATCCAATGGTAGGAATTACTAATAAACCTATTTCAGAAATACCTATACTGTATACTATGGTTTCTATTATATTTATATTATGTATTTTTGCCTATTTTAGAGATAAAAATTATAATAGTCTAGATTTTATAGACATTAAAGATATTATAAATCCACAAGTCTTAATTTTAAGTTTAATTCCTTTTATGAGTATATTTGGAGTATATCTAATAAATTATTACAATTATAATATTTTATTAATGGCTATGATTATTATTATTGGAACACTTGTTTTGGTTATAGGATTTACAGATTATATAAAAAGTAAGTATTATCCTTATATTATTTGGCTTATAGCCTTTTCATTAGTGTATAGTGATACATTAATTGGAGATATTACAAAAATATATGATATGCAAAGATATTTTCCTAATTTAATAATTAATTTAGGATACTATGATTTAACAAAATATACAATTACATCTGCTACAATTTTAATATATTCAATTTTTATACCCATAGTAGTACTAATAACAAATTGTGATGTATCTATATTAACTAAATATTTGTTTCCACTATATTGGACTTTTGTTCCTATATTAATATATAATTTTACATGTAATTATTTAAATAATTTATTAACTAAAAAAGATGCGTTTTTTACATCTTTTTTATATATATCATTACCTGCCTTTTTTACACATCCAGTAATATTTCTCTTAAAACAAATATTAGCTAATTATATGTTATTATTATTTATAAATGTATTATTTAACAATAATATTAATAATACTTCTAAATATATTTTATTAGTTTTTGTATCATTTTCATTAATTTGGTCACATTATGGAACTTCAGCTTTAGTTTTTAATATGTTAGTTTGGACTTGTATTTGTATTTTTATTTGTACATATATATTTAATTATAAAGATATCAAAAGTGTATATAAAAAAATAATAAATATTACACTTATATATATAGTAATTTATACATCATGGTATATATATATAAGCCACGCGTCAGTTATAAGTACATTGATATTCTTAATTTTATCATCAATAAATAATACAATTTATGAAAAATTTAATCCTGAAATCTCAGGAGGAATTATTATATTAACTACTATAGTTGGATTTTGGAATTTTATCCAAAAACTTATTATTATCTTTTTTATATTCTGCTCATTATTAGGAACATTATATTTATTTTTAAATATATTTTTAAATAGAAGTATTAATAATAACTATGGTAATTATATAGTAATATATATATTCATGTCATTGTATTTTATTACCTTATTTATTATTATGTTTTTACCAAATATGAGTGTTATGGGTATTGGGAGAATATATTTAGTATCATTTGCAATTATTGCACCTAATATAATTATTGGATATAAATATTATTCAATAGTAATAAATAAATTATTTAAGTTATATTTTAAAATAGATTTACCAATATTTAATATAAAATATTTATATATATTAATAACATTCTTTTTATTGATTACTACTGGTTTTATAAATGAAATTACCAAAATAGATCCTCCTATGTTTGTTATTCTTAATAAGAATTCTGTTTTAAATAGTAATAATATAATTAGTATAGGATCTTACTATCATCGAGTAATATATTATACTGATCTATGTAGTGGAATGTGGTTCTCAAAATATTATAATAAAAAATTTTATGTATATGAGGCTGGGGGAGGATGGACTTTAGAAGAATATGGAATAATCCCACGTAAAAAAATACGAAAATTAAAAATAACACAAAAATATATTGGAAATAACTCATATGTTTATTTTAGTTTAATAAATATAAAAGGAATATGGGAAAGTTTACATAAGTCTAAAAATGTAATAATATATAAGAATATTACTAACCTCAATATTTACAATTACATAAAAGAAGTTAATAAAATATATAATAACGGTGGAAGTACAGTGTACTTATCTTAATTTTTTAATAGAAGTTATTAAAAAATATGAAATATAGTTAAAGAGATAATAAAATGTATGAGCGGGTAAAAATGTAAAAAGAAAAGAAAGGAATATACGAGTAGAGTCTTTAAAATAAGTACAACTACAATACTTAGGTGGATTAAAGATTTTAAAAAACTAAATAATACAAGTAAGAACGTTTAAGCTTAATGGAGCAAATACATTTAGAAATAGACGAAGTACTCTTTCGTTAGATCTATAAGAATAATAAGGCATGGATATGGATAGCAATCGATAAAAATACTGAGCTAATCATAGCTCATAAAACGTGCAATAGATCAGAAGGATCACTTAAAAAACTTCTTAATTTAATTAATAAAAGTAATATCAAGTAATAAATCAATAATAATCAATTTTTAATTTTTCGACAACCTCATTTTAAGAACAAACTTTATATTTTTATAGACTTTTAACTAATTTGTTCTAAAATTTATATGGCTTGTGAAAAAATGAATGAAAAATTAGAAAAAATCTTAACAACAATTTTATTAATAATTTTGATATTATGTATAATTGGGACTATTTATATATTTACTCATCCTAAACAGATGGAATACTTTACTGAATTTTACATCTTAGGGCCAGAAGGAAAAGCTTATGATTATCCTACAGAGCTTTATGTGAATGAAACAGGTTCAGTAATTATTGGAATTGTGAACCATGAAGGAAAGGTTATGAACTACACTGTAGAGATTTGGTTAGTTAATGGCACTTATGAAAATGGCTCTCTTATTATTCATAATATGTACTTCTTAGATAAATTTAATGTAACTTTGCCACCAAAACCTATTAGTATAGAGAAATGGGAACCTCAGTTTGAAAAGAGATATAACTTCACAATAAGTAAGCCAGGAAATTATCAACTGTGGTTTTTGCTATTTAAAGGAAATTACCCCAAGCTTCCATTTAAGTTGGTTAAGTGGAAAGACTATGCAAATACAACAGCCAAGGAGAGAATATACTGGGCTGAGGAAAATAAGATATTAAGTTTAAAATTAAATATCAAAGTTAAGGAAATTTAATTTTATCTTTAGCTTTATATATTATATTTCCTATTTTACAATTTTGAACAATCTCATACTTATAATTTAAATCTTCAAATTAACTAATAAAGGTGTTTTACATGTTTTCAGTTAAATTTAAAACCACTGAAGAATTGCCAGAGCCTTCACCAAGATTAATAGACCAAGTTATAGGGCAGGATGAAGCTGTAAAGATTGTTTTATCAGCTGTGAAGAATAAAAGAAATGCTATTTTACTTGGTGAGCCAGGAGTAGGGAAGTCAATGATAGTTAAGGCTGTTGGTGAAATTTTAGATGAGTTTGGAGAATTTACACCTTACTATGTAATAGCCAAGCCAAATTTAAAAAATATGGAGAGGCCAATAGTTGAAGTTATTGATGGCTACTATAAAGAGAAAAAGAAAGAATTACCAAAGATTAATTTTAATGCTCCAAGTCCATTTACTCTTTTAATAGTCATGATTATAGCTATCTTAGTTTCTCAGATGATAATTAAAACTATGCCAGCTGACTACCTCTTAGCAGCTGTGGCAATAACCTCTATGATAGTTCTAATCTTTGGCTTTATTATTGTCTTCTCATCTTTGTTAGGGGCAAGGGCTTCAATGCCCTCTGTAAGTCCATCAGACTTAGAGCCAGTTTTACTATATGAGTGTAAAAAGAGGCCTTTAGTAAGGGCCTCAGCTTACAATGTGACAAGGCTGTTAGGAGATGTTAAGCACTGTCCTCTTGGAGGTAAGCCACCTTTGGGAACTCCTCCACATAAGAGGATAATATTAGGAGCTATACATGAGGCTCATAGAGGAATCCTCTATGTTGATGAAATTAAAACTATGCCCTTGGAGGTTCAAGACTATATACTAACTGCCTTACAAGATAAAAAATTACCAATAAGTGGGAGAAACCCTAACTCAAGTGGAGCTACAGTGGAAACTAACCCTATCCCCTGTGACTTCATCTTAATCATGTCAGGGAATATGGATGACATCTACAATTTAAGGGCTCCATTAGTTGATAGAATAGACTATAAGATAGTGTTAAAGGATAAGATGGACAACACCTTAGAAAATAGGGATAAGATTTTACAGTTTATAGTCCAAGAGATAAGGAATAATAAGTTAAACCATATGACTTATGAAGCCTGTTGTGAGATTGTTAAAATAGCCCAGTATCTTGCTGGATCAAAGGATAAGTTAACATTAAGGTTAAGGTTACTTGCCAACATAATAAAGATGGCAAATGACTTAGCCATGGGTAAGGAGATTGAGGAGATACTAAAAAACTTTAAAGATAAGGATTATAAGCCACTTGAAAAAAAAGGGAAGGTTTATATTGATGCTGAACATGTAAGGAAGGTTTTTGAGTCAGGAATTTACAGCATGGAGAAACAAGTGGCTATAAACTATATTAAAAACTTTAAAAGATATAAACATATTGTTCCAAATGATACTCCAAAGGTTGGAGTTATCTATGGCTTAGCAGTCCTTGGTAGAGGAGGAGTTGGAGATGTGACTAAAATAGTGGTTCAAATCTTAGAGTCTAAGAATCCAGCTACTCATCTATTAAACATTAGTGGAGACATAGCTAAGCACTCAATAACCTTAGCTTCAGCTCTCTCTAAGAAGTTAATAGCCAATGGAAAACTACCACTACCAAAGAAAGATATTGATCTAAGTGATAAAGAGATTTATATACAGTTTAGCCAATCCTACTCCAAAATTGATGGAGACAGTGCAACAGCAGCAGTTTGTTTAGCTATAATCTCAGCTCTCTTAGAGATTCCTTTAAAGCAAGACTTTGCCATAACTGGAAGCTTAGATTTAACTGGAAATATCTTAGCTGTTGGAGGCATTAATGAGAAAATAGAGGCTGCTAAGAGGTATGGGTTTAAGAGAGTTATTATCCCAGAGGCTAATATGATTGATGTCATAGAGAGGGAAGGAATAGAGATAATTCCAGCAAAGACCTTAGATGACATAATTCCTTTAGTTTTTGACTATTAAGTCTTTTAAAATTCTCCTTGCTTCTCCAATGGTGAAGCCTAAGTCTACTGGTAAGTGGTCTTTTTTATTTAAAATTTCTAAGAGATGGGCTACCCTTGGTAATCTTAAATTAGCTTTTCTTAAAGTATTGACATCTCTAAAAACCTCTCTTGGCTCTCCTTCCTTTAAAATTTTACCATCATACATAATATAAACTCTATCAGCATAAACTGGGACAAGGTCAACATCATGGGTTGAGATGATTATAGTTATCCCTCTCTTATTTAGATCATAGAGAAGTTTCATAATCTTAGAGGCTCCTATAGGGTCTAAGCCAGCTGTTGGCTCATCTAAGACTATAATTTCTGGCTCCATGGCTAATACTCCAGCTATAGCTACTCTCTTCTTTTGCCCTCCACTTAGATGATGTGGAACTTTATTTTCAAAGCCTTCCAAGCCAACAGCTTTTAAAGCCTCTTTAACCCTTCTCTCCACCTCTTCCTTAGGTAAGCCTAAGTTTAATGGCCCAAAGGCCACATCATCCTTAACAGTTGGAGCAAATAACTGATCATCAGGATTTTGGAAAACAATTCCCACAGTTTTCCTAACCTCAAGTAATGACTTTTTATCATACTTTATAGGCTTTCCTTTGATAAGAACTTCTCCCTTAGTTGGTCTTAAGATTCCATTGAAGTGTAAAAATAGGGTTGTCTTTCCCACACCATTAGGTCCAAGTAAGGCAACCATCTCTCCTTTTTTGACTTTAAAATTTACCCCTTTTAAAACCTCTGTTCCATCAGGGTAGCTATAATGTAAATCCTTAGTCTCTAAGATGTACATAACAACACCACAAAAGAAATTTTGATTATGGTTAAAGAAGTTTTTAAGAGTATATAATAATTTTTAATTCTACTTGTGTTCATAATTATGGAACTTTCTTTCACAACTTAGTAACATATATATACAAAGTGGAACAAAGGTTCATATAAAAAGATTAAGGTGAGAAAATGGTTAGTGAATTTATAAAACTAATAGAGGAGGGTAAAGTAGAGGAGCTTATGAAAAGGTTAGATGAGGTTAAAGGTGATGCTAACTTAGAAATAATAGCCTTAAAGTTAATTGAAAGTGGTTATTTAAAAGAAGCTGAAGAAGTGGCTAAGAGAATTAAAGCTACAGGGTTAAGAGATGAGGTTTTAAGAAAGTTAGCCATCTCTTACATCTCCAAGGGAGAGGATAAGAAAGCTATAGAGTTGGCTAAAGAGATAAGAACTGAGTCAGATTTAGAAAAGATAGCTTTAGCTTTAATTGAGAAGGACAAGTTTAGAGAGGCTTTAGAAGTTATAGCCTTGATAAAGTCAAAGGCTATAAAGGAAGAGCTATTATTAAAGATTATAGACATCTTGTTAAAAAAGTTGAATATGTAATTACCATAGGCTAACTACTAATATTCCCTTAGCTCCTTCTCTTTTTTTAATCATTAATATAGCATCTTCTCCATCTTCATAGTAGTTGGGGATCAACTTCCTATCCTTATAGCCCATCTTGTAATAAAATTTCCTTGCAACAATGTTAGAGACTCTAACCTCTAAGATGATATAGTTGCACTTTAAGACATTAAAGTAATAGTGTTCCAAGGTTTTTAAAAGCTTCTCTCCAATTCCTCTTCTTCTAAACTCTTTTTTCACTGCTAAGGAAACTATATGTCCATTTCCCCAGTCCAATGTTCCAAGGATGTAGCCAACTACTCTACCATTGAGTTCAGCAACATAAAATAGATTTGGATACATTGCCCAAAGTCCTAAGATTAAGTTCCTTGGGTAAGGTTTCCTAAAGGCCTCTCTCTCTATCTCTTCAACTTCATCTATGTCTTCACTTTTAAACCTTCTAATTAAAACCATAGCTTTCTCACTTCTTATATTCTGTTGTTAAAACCTCTCTTATCTTCTTAGCCCTCTCCTCTCCAACACCTTCAACTCTCATCAACTCTCTCTCAGAGGCTGTAAATACATTCTCAACAGTTTTGAAATGCTCTAACAATCTCTCAGCCAAGGCTCCACCAACATCTGGGAGAGATTCAACAATAAACTTCTGCCTCTCTTGGAGTGTCATAGCTCTCTTTCCATATCTTATACTCACTGGCCTCTTCTCCTTTAATTGCTCCCTCTCAGCTATTTTTATAATGTAGTCAGCTGTTTCTTCCCTATCTTTTGTAAAGATTATTGGAATTCTATAGTCTAAGATGATAGAAAGGATAGCTCCTTTAATAGCATTCTCATGTATTCTACTAAAGTTATTGCCCTCAATTATTAATATAGGCCTCTCAACCTTTTTTAAGTCCTTCAGTTGGTTAAATAATCTCTTATCTATAATAGAATTGACAAAGTCCTCATCAGTTTTTCGCTCTATAACAACTCTGTCACTCACTATATAGTCTCCTAACTCCAAGGTTTTTAGCTCAACTTCTGCTTTCTCACTTAATAACTTAGCCATCCCTTTCTCTCTAACATCAACAATAATTTTAATCTTCTTTTTCCCTGTCTCTTTTTTCTCTTCCTCTCTCTTCTCTTCTTTACCTGAGCTTTTTAAAAAGTCTAATAAGGTTAGCTTCCTCTTCTCCTCTTTAGGTTCTTCTTTTTTCTCTTCCTCTTTCTTCTCTTCTTTAGTTTCTATTTTTTCCTCTTTATCTTCTTTTTCCTCTAAATATTCCTTCTTAATTGGATCCTCTCCATACTTCTCCTTTAACTTCTTCTCTATAGCTTTACAGATAGCCCTTAAAGTTCTCTTCATCTCCCTCTCTTTCTTTAGAGCACTCCAATAGTATGCTTCATCACTTGTTCCTTTACTTATTAAGATATAACAAGTTCCACCCTCTCCTCTCATTGCCCTTCCTCTTCTCTGTATAGTCCTTATCTCAGAGGGAACAGGCTCAAAGAAGATGACATAATTAACAGCTGGAATGTCAATTCCTTCCTCAGAGACACTTGTTGAAACTAAGACTTGCCCCTCTCTTTTAAATCTCTCAATGGCTTCAACCTGCTGCTTTTGACTCATCCCTTTTCCATCCCTACAGGATTGGCCAATAAACTTTATAGCCTTAATTCCATTCTTCTCCAAGAGACTAACAATTTTATCAACAGTATCTCTATATTGGGCAAAAACAATAATTCTTTCATCCTTATTTTTCTCTAAGATGCTTTTTATTAACTCCAATAGCTTTGGATACTTTGGATGCTCAACATTTAAAGACTTTAGTAAATTGACAGCCTTCTTAACCCTCTCATCACAAACCACATTTTTAGCAGACTTTGACCTCTGTAAAGAAAGCTTTTCAATATACTTTAAAAAGACATCTTTCCCTTGAGATTCTAAGAGTTCCTTAGCATACATTAATTTTAAAGCCTCTGAGCATTTCTTTATCAATTCATACTTTACCTCATCATCATAGGAAAAGAGCTTATTGTTTAACTCTAAAAGCTCTGTCTTAGTAACATTTATTGAATCTATAACCCCATGATCCTTTAAAAATTTCAATCTCTCTTTTAAGGCATCATCTAACAACTTTAAAGCTTTTTTAAACTCTTCTAGCAACTCAACTCTTATGGGAATCATTCTAACCTTAGCTACATAGGGTTTAACATCTTCATCACTCTCATCTCTAAACTCAATCCTCTTTATTCCTAAGTTTTCACAGATCTCCATAACCTTATCTACATCATGCCCAGGAGATGCTGTTAAGGCTAAGATATGACATTTATCTTTAAAGCTCTTAGCAACAAAGGCATAGGCATGGTTTCCAACTGTATGATGAGCCTCATCAGCTATTAGTAGGATGAAATCATCTACTTTTAACCTCCCTGATAAGATGTCATTTTCAATCACTTGAGGAGTGGCTATAAAGATTTTCCCCTCTCTATAAATCTTTTCTCTCTTTGCTGGAGGAATTTTTCCAGTTATTGCCACAATTCCATCAATATTTAAGATATCTTTAAAAGTTCTGTAATGTTGCTCAACTAAAGGCCTTGTTGGAGCAATAATTAAAACTTTTCCATCTTTTTTAGTTAGTAACCCAGCTATCACTAAGGCAGCTATTGCAGTCTTCCCTAAACCTGTTGGTAAAACCACTAATGTATTATCCTTTAATGCACTTGCAGCTATTAACTGTTGGTAAATTCTTGCCTCTAACTTATTTGGCTTTATAAATTTATGCTCAACATACATAGGAACCACAATTATAAATAAATCCAAATTTTAAACTAATATTATTTAGTGTTGTGAGGTGAGGCTATGAAAGAGTTAATAGAGAAGTATTTTGAGTTTGATAAATATAATACTGATTTTAAAACTGAGATCTTAGCAGGCTTAACTACCTTTATGACAATGGCTTATATCATCTTTGTCAATCCTCAAATTCTCAGCCAGGCAGGGATGGACTTTGGAGCTGTTATGGTAGCTACTTGCTTAGCTTCAGCTATAGCCACTTTAATCATGGGTTTATATGCAAAATATCCCTTTGCCTTAGCTCCAGGGATGGGGTTGAATGCTTACTTCACCTATGGAGTCTGCTTAGGGATGGGAATAGACTGGAGAGTTGCCTTAGGAGCAGTGTTTATTTCAGGAGTTCTCTTTGTTATATTAACCTTAACCAAAGTAAGGAGTTGGATCTTCAATGCCATCCCAAATGCTATAAAGTATGGAACAGCTGCAGGGATTGGTTTATTTATAGCTTTCATTGGACTAAAAAATGCTGGAATTATTGTTAGTAGTAAAGCTACTTATGTAACCTTAGGGAACTTATTAGAGCCTTATCCTCTGTTAGCCATGTTTGGGATCTTCTTAACTTCTATCTTGGTTAGTAGAAATGTTATAGGTGGAATTCTCTTAGGAATTATTATAACTTCTCTCATAGGAATGCTCTTAGGAATCTCTCCATTCCCTTCAGGAATCATCTCTATGCCACCATCAATAGAGCCAACATTTTTAAAGCTTGACATATTAGGGGCTTTAAACCTTGGACTTCTCACTATAGTTATGGCCTTCTTCTTTGTTGACCTCTTTGACACCCTCGGAACACTTAGCGCTCTCGCTTCCCAAGCTGGATATCTAAAAGATGGAAAACTGCCAAGATTGGAAAAGGCTCTGATGGCTGATTCCACTGGAACAGTTATAGGCTCACTGTTGGGAACTTCAACAGTTACAACCTATATAGAGTCTGCAAGTGGTATAGCCCTTGGAGGGAGAACTGGCTTAGTGGCTGTTGTTGTCTCTATACTATTTTTATTAGCCCTCTTCTTCTATCCTGTAGTTAAAGCCATTCCTCCCTATGCCACAGCTTCAGCCCTTGTTATAGTTGGAGCCTTAATGATGAAAGCTATTAAGGTTATAGATTGGGATGACTACACTGAAGCTATTCCTGCATTTATCACTTTATTGACAATTCCTCTAACTTTCAGTATAGCTACTGGTTTAGCTCTTGGTTTTATAACCTATCCAATCTTAAAAGTAGCCACTGGTAGATGGAGAGAGGTTCACTGGCTTGTTTATCTCTTAGCCATCATCTTTGCCCTTAGATTTATCTATCTTGGGAATTCATAAAACTTTTTTATTTTTATTAAGAGGGTTAAGATGGAGATGCTTAAACCACTACCACCAACATTAAGGGAAAAAAAGAGATACTTAGCAATAAAAATTTTATATGAAGATGAGATAAGTGAAGGGGAATTTATAAGATTGTTAAGAGATGCTTCTCTAAAGTTTATTGGCTATTGGGGAACAGCTAAAGCCAACCCTTGGCTTGTTTATTATAACTACCCTTATGCCATAGTTAGATGTCAAAGGGATCATGTTGATTTTGTTAAATCCTCTCTAATCTTAGTTAGAGAATTTAAAGATAAGCCTATAAATATTATATGCCTTGGAGTTTCTGGGACTATAAGGAAGGCTAAGATTAAATTTTTAGGGATTAAGCCAAAAAGATGGTTCTTAGTTAAGAGGGAGAAAAAATGAATGTTAATATTGGATTGTTTGGGCATATAGACCATGGAAAAACAGAGCTTGCTAAGAGGTTAACTGAAATCCCTTCAACCTCAGCCTTGGATAAGCCAAAGGAGTCTAAGCTTAGAGGAATTACTGTAGACCTTGGCTTCTCCTCTTTTAAGTTAGATAAATATAATGTAACCCTTGTAGATGCTCCAGGACATGCAGAGCTTATAAGAACTGCTATAGGTGCTGGGAGTATAATAGATATGGCTATCTTAGTTGTAGATGCTAAAGAGGGGCCTAAGACACAGACAGGAGAGCATTTGTTAGTCCTTGATCTTTTAAAGATTCCTACCATTGTAGCCATAAATAAGATAGATATTGCCACAGAGGAAGAGATTAAGAGGACAAGGACTTTAATGGAGCAAATATTAAAATCAACAAAGAATTTAAAGAACTCTAAAATAGTTTTAATCTCAGCTAAGACAGGAGAAGGGATAGAGAAGTTGAAGGAAGAGATTAAAAATCTCTTGGATAGTTTAGAGATAAAGAGGGATGTAAATAGCTTCTTCAAGATGCCTATTGATCATGCATTTAAAATTAAAGGGGTTGGCACTGTAGTCACTGGAACCATTCACAAAGGTAGAGTTAGGGTTGGAGACTCTCTTAAAATCTTACCAATAAACTATGAGGTTAAGGTTAAATCTATCCAATGCTTTAAGAAGAGTGTTGATAAAGCTGAAGCTGGAGATAGGGTAGGGATGAACATTATAGGGGTTGAGCCAGAGAACATTTTTAGAGGCTGTATCTTAACATCAAAGGATAGTAAGTTAAGAGTAACTGACCAATTTGTTGCAAAAATTAGGGTAGTTGATCTCTTCAAATATAACTTAGCTCCAAAAATGAAGGTTCACTTACACATGAACCTCTTAACAGTTACAGCTACTATAATCCCTTTTACTCACTATAAAGGACACTCTATAGTATTAAAAGAGGTTAAAGCTGGCTCTTCTTGTTACTGCTTAATAAAGCTTGATGAAAAGATTGTTGTTGAGGAGAAGGATAAAATACTGATCCTTAGACTTGATCTCCCTCCAACAACCTTAAGGATAGCTGGCTTTGGAGAGGTTTTAAGCTTTGACATTCCAGAGTTAAAGAAACTTGTTATTAAAGAGGGAAGAGTTGTTAAAAAGAAGGGTAGAATGGTTGTAGAGGGCTTGGCTCAAAGTAAAGCTTCAGCTGAGAGGTTAGTAGGGGAGAAAGTTTATATTCCAAGTAAAAATATAGAAGGGAAAATTATTGATACCTTTGGAACTAAGGGAAATCTGTTAGTGGAATTTAATGGAGAGGTTGAGCATGGAGACAAGGTTATCTTAGAGAGGATTAGAAGCTGGGGATAACTGAAGAAATTAAAAAAATAAGTACTATTACAAGCATAACCTTCTTAATGTCAGAGGAAACTTCCCTATTTTTCAAAGCTTTATAGCAAAGGTAGAGTAGGAGAAGATCACAAACTAAAACTCCAAGTAAATAAAACTTTCCAAAAATTTTTAATATGTAAGGGAGGGGGCTTAGAATAATAGCCAACAAAATTAAAAAAGTGGCTATATAGAGAGCTTTTTTATTAATTAAGATTGGTAGAGAGACAACATTCTCTTTTTTATCTCCTTCAATATCTTCATAGTCTTTAATTATCTCCCTTCCCCAAGTGGCTAAGAAGGAACAGAGGAAGAGGATGAAAGAGGGATAGAAGTTTTTCCCAGCCACAGCTCCAAATAGGAAGGTTGAGCCAGTTAAGTAACTTACTATAACATTTCCAATAGGCTTAAATCTCTTAAAGAATCTTGCATACAAAAAGAGGAGAAGAGAATTGATAAAAGCTATTAAAAAAGCTAAAAAATTTATGAAGATAGAGAGAAGTAAGCCAACAGCTAAGAAAGAGATGGCTAAAATTTTAGCCTCTTTTAAACTAACTTTCCCTGAAGGTAGGGGACGATGAGGTTTATTGATCTTATCTATCTCTATGTCATAGATATCATTAATAATATTCCCAAATCCACAAATGAAAAAGATAACAAGGAAAATTAATAAAGCTATTGTAGGAGAGGAGCCTTTTGAAATAATATAACCAACAATTCCACTAATTCCAGCTAAGACACAATTTTTAAATCTTATTAGCTCTAAGTAATGCATTTCTTTCCCTCTCTAAGATTTTGATCTTCTCCTCAACTCCATACTTGTAACCTCCAACTCCATCCTTGGCTATGACCCTATGACAGGGAATAATTAAAGGGAGGGGATTTTTATTTAAAGCCCTTCCTACAGCCCTTGGAGAGCTCTTTAATTTCTCAGCAAGTTCTCCATAAGTAATGGTTTCTCCAAAGGGAATTTTACAAACCTCTTTTAAAACTCTTTTTGTGAAATCAGAGGTTAAGAGCTTAAACCTTATTCTCTTCCTTGCCTCTTTGTCAGAGAGTTCTGCAAGGTAAAGTTTTAAGATAATTTTAGCTATCTCTTCTCCATCTTCAGAATAGCCTTCCAACTTACACTTTAAAGGAATTGTGTTTTCAACAAGATAACCATCTTTAAATATTAAGCCAATGTAGTAATTATTTATCTTTATCATAATCTCAACCAGGTGGGAGCTTGATAATAATCATTAACTACAAAACCTATAAAGAAGGTTTAGGAGAGAGAGGGAAAGAGATAGCTGAGATAGCTAAGAAAGTTTCTGAAGAGAGTGGGGTGGAGATAGCTGTAGCTCCTCAGTATGTTGATCTAAGGGAGATAGCTAAGATAACCAAATGTTATGCTCAACATGTTGATAACATAAAACCAGGAAGTTTTACAGGCCATATTTTGCCAGAGAGTATAAAAGATGCTGGAGCTGTTGGAACATTGATAAATCACTCTGAGAGAAGATTACTATTATCAGATATAGAGGAAATAATAAAGAGATGTAGGGAGTTAAGCTTAGAAACAGTGGTTTGTACCAACAATATAAATACTTCAAGGGCTGTAGCCACTTTAAAGCCAGACTATATAGCTGTTGAACCTCCTGAGTTGATAGGAACAGGAATTCCAGTTTCTAAGGCAAATCCTGAGATTGTTGAAGGAACAGTTAGAGCTGTCAAGGAAATTGATAAAGATATTAAAGTTCTCTGTGGGGCAGGAATATCTAAGGGAGAGGATGTTAAAGCTGCCTTAGAGCTTGGAGCTGAAGGAGTTTTATTAGCTTCAGGGGTGGTTAAGGCTAAGGATCCTGAGGCTGTGATAAGAGACTTAATAAAATATATTTAATTAAAGGGTTCAGATATGAAGCCCTATGTTATCTCAAATGTTGGCATGTCCTTGGATGGGAAGTTGGTGACTGTTGGAGGAGATTCAAGAATTTCATGTGAAGAAGACCTAATTAGGGTTCATAAACTTAGGGCTAAGGTAGATGCTATAATGGTTGGTATTGGGACAGTTCTTAAAGATGATCCAAGATTGACAGTTCATAAAATAAAGAGTGAAAAAAATCCTATAAGGATAGTGGTTGATAGCTCTTTAAGAATTCCTCTAAATGCAAGGGTCTTAAATAAAGAAGCTAAGACAATTATAGCTACAACAGAGAAAGCTAATAAAGAAAAGATTAAAGCCCTTGAAAATTTAGGGGTTGAAGTTATAGTATGTGGAAAGGAGAGAGTTGATTTAAAAAAGTTGATGGAAATCTTGTATGAGAAAGGAATTAGAAGTATCTTACTTGAAGGAGGAGGAACACTAAATTGGAGCATGTTTAAAGAGGGCTTAGTTGATGAAGTCTCTGTTTATATAGCCCCTATGATCTTTGGAGGAAAGAGTGTTAGCTATGTAGATGGAGAAGGATTTAAAAGTGTAGATGAGGCTGTTAAATTAAAATTAAAAAACTTTTACAAGTTAGGAGAAGGAATAGTTTTAGAGTTTGATGTAATAAAGTGAGCTATCTTTTCTATCTCCTCCACAGGCTCTAACTCTTCTCCAAGTAAGCATTTCCTTACAATCTCTCTGTTCTCTTTTATAACTCCTAAGATTTTATCCTTATCTAACCTATCCAAGAGTATCTTTAAGGTTTCATCATCAGCCTTATTTATAATAAAATAGTAATTCTTTCCTAACCTTTGGCAAATATCTTTAACCTTCTCAGCAAAATTTAGAGATTCTAAGGTTGGATCTACAATTAATATTATTAGGTCACAGCTCTCTTCAACTCCTCTACCAAAGTGCTCTAAGCCTGCTTCAGTGTCAATTATAGTATAGCCATCAAAATCAAGGTTATTTAAAAGCTCTTTTAGTAATGCTCCAATTGGACAGGCACAGCCTTCTCCAAAGTCATGGATTTTCCCAATGGTTAAAAAATAAATGTTATCTTTTTTGGTTAAATACTCTTTTATATCATTAAGGCTAATCTTATTTTTAAAGAGCTTTTCACTTCTCTTAAGCTTCTTAAACCCTTCTCTCCCACCAATGTAATTTATAAACTCTTTCCCTCTCTCAATGCCCAAGAACTTATTTAAGGTTAAGTTTGACTCATCTCCATCAATAACTAAAACCTCTTTATCCTTGGAGAGGCTCTTAGCCAACATAGCTGTAATAGTGCTTTTTCCAACTCCTCCCTTACCAATAATAGCTATCTTCATATAAATTCACATCCCTTAAATTTTATAGAAAATCAAAGGTGAAGAAAATGAGTTTAAAAGTAGGGTTCTTCAACTTACAAGGTGGAACAGGAAAGACAACAGTGGCAGCAAACTTTGCCTATGTGTTAAGTGAATTTACAAAAACCTTACTTATAGATTGTGATGTCTACTGTGGAACCATAGGTTTAATCTTTGGCTTAGAAGATAAAGAGCATAACTTAAACACCTACTTAAATGGAGAGTCTACAAGTGAAGAGATTATCTATAGTTATGATGAGCTTGATGTAATACATGCTGATGTAACCTCTAAGGCCTTTGGGTATAAGGTAGATATTGATAGATTCTCAGAGTTAATAAGTGAGATTTCAGATAGATATGACATAATAGTTATAGATTTCCCTCCAAATATAACTGAGGGTAGTTTAGTTTTTAACTATATTGGAGAAGAGGATTTAATAAACAAAATGATTATTGTTGGAGAAGATAGTATTCCAGGAATAATTAATTCTCTGAAGAGTATAGACTTGGCCAATGACTTTAGTATAGAAACTGCTGGAATTGTCATAAATAAATTTAAGAATGTATCTGACTTAACAGAGATTGCTGATGATCTCTTAGCAGTACTACCATATAGTGAAGAAGTGGAGAGGCAGTGGGTAGAGAGTGCTCCAATAGTTAAGTTGAATAGAAGAAATAAATTCTCAAAAAGTATGATAGACTTTACTCATACTATATCAAAAGAGCTATTGGAGAAAGACTTAACTACCTTAAGAGCCATAAGGTTGGCAAAAGAGATAGGAATGAGGGAGGAGTAAATGTTGGCTAAGAGAATAATCCCATGCTTAGACATTAAAAATGGGAGGGTTGTGAAGGGTACAAGATTTTTAAATCTAAGGGATGCTGGAGACCCTGTAGAGTTAGCTGAGTACTATGACAATGAAGGAGCTGATGAATTAGTTTTTTTAGACATTACAGCATCAGCTGAGAAGAGGAAGATAATTATAGATGTTGTTGAGAAAACTGCTGAAAAAGTTTTTATTCCTCTAACTGTTGGTGGAGGGGTTAAAGAGATTGAAGACTTTAGAGCCCTACTAAATGCTGGGGCTGATAAAGTATCAGTGAACACTGCAGCAGTGAAAAACCCTAACCTTATTAGAGAAGCAAGTGAAATCTTTGGTAGTCAGTGTGTTGTTGTGGCAATAGATGCTAAAAGAAACTATAATAGAGAGGAAGGGAAAAACTTGGTTAAGGTTGAAGATGGATATTGCTGGTTTGAAGTCTATATCTATGGAGGGAAGAAGGGGACAGGAATAGATGCTATAGATTGGGCTAAAAGGGTTGAAGAGTTAGGGGCTGGAGAGATACTATTAACAAGTATAGACAAGGATGGAACAAGAGAAGGTTATGATCTCTACTTAACAGAGGCTATTTCAAAAGCTGTTAATATCCCAGTTATAGCCTCTGGTGGAGCTGGAAAGCCAGAGCATGTATATGAAGCTCTTAAAATAACTGAAGCTGCTTTAATGGCTGGAATCTTACATTATGGAGAGTATACAATAGAGGAGATAAAAAGATATTGTAAAGAGAGAGGAATTCCTATAAGACTTTAAATTATTTTTATTTTTCTATTTTAATTTAAATATTTAAATTTATAGATATAATTATAAAAAATAAAAATATGGAGTAAGAGGGCTATAGCCCGCCTTCTGTAATTTCGGTGGCATTCGGCTAAGCGCCTTTTCGGCTTGCACCCCTCAGGGGCTGGAGGAGAGCCCGTTTCACCGGTTCCCTGGAAGTCCTCAACTTTTTCTATCATTGTCATCTCTTCCAGGGCCGTGTCGTTTCTGTTGCTCTTCTCCCTCCCTCTCGGGAGTTGCCCCTTCATCTCTTTATGGGGTGGGCGGAACTTCCTCCCTCCTAAGTTGGAGGGACAGCCACCAGCCCTCTTACTCCATAAGATAAGGTTTAAAAAATAGTGGCCGGCGGCGTCGCCCCTTTCCCGCCAGAAGGCAGTACTCGGGGCATCGCTGGGGGGCTTAACTTCCGAGTTCGGAATGGGATCGGGTGTAGCCCCCCCGCTATGGCCGCCGTACCAGATGGCTAAATTATTGGAAAGCAAAAAAATGGTGGGCCGCGCATAGGCCCCAAGCCCTTTAAGTGTCTGGACACCCTGCTGGGCTTGGGGCGATTAGTACCCGCGGGCTGAACGCCTCGCCTTAACGGCTCGGCGCTTACACCCCGGGCCTATCAACCCCCTCTTCTAGGGGAGCCCCATGGCCGCCTATTTTCGGGGAGGGTTTCGGGCTTAGATGCCTTCAGCCCTTATCCCTTAGCGCGTAGCTGCCCGGCAGTGCCCTGTCGGACAACCGGTAGACCAGAGGCGCCGGCGGCTCGTTCCTCTCGTACTAGAGCCACCTTCCCCTCAGGCGGCCAACACCCCCGGCAGATAGCAACCGAACTGTCTCACGACGTTCTAAACCCAGCTCACGATCCCCTTTAATGGGCGAACAGCCCCACCCTTGGGCCCTGCTGCAGGCCCAGGATGGGAAGAGCCGACATCGATGTAGCAAGCCGCGGGGTCGATATGGGCTCTTGCCCGCGACAACTCTGTTATCCCCGGGGTAGCTTTTCTGTTATCCCTGGCCCCCATCGGTGAGGCACAGGGGTTCGCTAGGCCCGGCTTTCGCCTCTTGGTCGGCCTCTTTTACCGACCAAGTCAGGCCGGCTTTTGCCCTTGCACTCAACGGCGGAGTTCTGACCCGCCTGAGCCGACCTTTGGGCCCCCCTGATGCCTTTTCAGGGGGGTGCCGCCCCAGCCAAACTGCCCACCTGCCGGTGTCCCCCCTCTCGGGGGTTAGGGACGTGGCCATGGGTGGGTGGTGTCCCATGGGCGCCTCCACCCTCCCCGGAGGGAGGGCTTCGACGGCTCCCACCTACGCTGTGCACCCACGGCCACGCCCCAACGACAGGCTGCAGTAAAGCTCCACGGGGTCTTCGCTTCCCGCCGGGGGTCTCCGGCCTTTGCACCGGAAAGGTAGGTTCACCGGGATCCGGCCCGGGACAGTGGGGGTCTCGTTACGCCATTCATGCAGGTCGGAACTTACCCGACAAGGAATTTCGCTACCTTAAGAGGGTTATAGTTACCCCCGCCGTTTACCGGCGCTTCGCCCGGTTGTACCCGGGTTTCACGTACCGGCACTGGGCAGGCGTCGGCCTTGGTACACACCCTTACGGGCTAGCCAAGACCTGTGTTTTTATTAAACAGTCGGACCCCCCTGGCCACTGCGACCTGCGGTCCCCTCACTAAGGAGAGGACCGCAGGCACCCCTTCTCCCGAAGTTACGGGGCCAATTTGCCGAGTTCCCTGGGCCGGATTACCCCGACACGCCTTAGGATACTCGCCTAGGGGCACCTGTGTCGGTTCTGGGTACGGTCACCGGGGATCCTTGCTGGCTCCCTTTTCACGGGCTCCAGGGCTCAGCCGAACCCTCCATAAGGAGGGCCCATCACGCTTTTGCCCGGTTCTCGCCATTACGGCACTCCCCGGGCTTATGCGCTTGGCCACCCCGACGGGGGTGGTCGGCCTACCCCGAAGCGTCGGAAGCCAGCCCTTGCGTTGCCGCACGTACCCCGGTGGCGCGGGAATATTAACCCGCTTCCCTTTCCCCCCTGAGGGAATTACCCCGGGGGTTAGGACCGGCTAACCCACAGCTGACGACCATTGCTGTGGAAACCTTGCCCCTTCGGCGGTGGGGATTCTCGCCCCACTTTGCTGTTACTACTGCCGGGATTCTCGTTCCCACGGGGTCCACTCGACCTCACGGCCGAGCTTCTACCCCCGCGGGACGCCCCCCTACCGGATCGCCTTTCGGCGCCCCCGGGTCTCGGCGGCCGGCTTAGCCCCCGTTATCTTCGGGGCCCCCGACCTCGGCGGGTGAGCTGTTACGCACTCTTTAAAGGATGGCTGCTTCTAAGCCTACCTCCCCGCTGTCTTAGGCCGGGGACACCCTTCTCATTTACACTTAGCCGGCACTTAGGGGCCTTAACCCGGGTCCCGGGTTGTTCCCCTCTCGGACGTACGGCTTACCCGTACGCCCTCACTCGGGGGCTACGGCGATGACGGGTTCGGAGTTCGACAGGGTGGCGAGGGCTCTCGCCCCCTAACCACCCTATCGGTGGCTCTACCCCGCCATCTACCTAACCCCCGGCTGACCTGCGGGTCATTTCGGGGGGAACCAGCTATCTCCGGGCTCGATTGGCTTTTCACCCCTAGACCGGGGTCAGAGGAGCCCTTTGCAAGGGAACACCCCTGCGGGCCTCCACCCCCCTGATGGGGGGCTTCACCCTACCCCGGCCTAGATCGCCCGGTTTCGGGTCGTACGGGTGTGACTCCGGGCCCTTTCAGACCCCGGCCCTCGCCCAGAGGGCTGCGGCCCTGTCGGTTTCCCTACGCCTTCGGCCTTGAAGGCCTTAGGCTCGCCACACCCGTACACTCCCCGGCCCGTTTTTCGAAACGGACGGCACGACCCCGGCATGCCCCTCCTCGTACTCCCTCCTCGCGGAGGTTTCCTTCGGAGGGGTTACCTTGAGGGCCGTGCCATTCCGTACCCGCCTGGTTTCAGGCTCTTTTCACCCCCCGACAGGGGTGCTTTTCAGCTTTCCCTCACGGTACTAGTTCGCTATCGGTCTCGGGACGTATTTAGGGTTGGAGGCCTAATGTCCCCCAGCTTCCCGCGCGATATCCAACGCGCGGTACTCAGGAATCTCCCGAGCCCCTGGCTGGTTACGCCTACGGGGCTTTCACCCTCTATGGCGCCCCATTCCAGGGGACTTCGGCTTCCCAGCCGAGGGGCTTATGGGAGATCCTGCAACCCCACATCTCCCTACCCTTTCGGGTAGGGATTCAGTTTGCCCTGTGCCGGTTTCGGTCGCCCCTACTCCCGGCATCTCGGTTGATTTCTTTTCCTGCGGGTACTCGGATGTTTCTTTTCCCCGCGTTCCCGCTCCTTACGGAGCGCCCCGAAGGGCAGGAAGTCCCATTCGGGAATCCCGGGATCGAAGGCTGCCTGCGCCTCCCCCGGGCTTATCGCAGCTTGCCACGCCCTTCGTCGGCGCCCGAGCCGAGCCATCCACCAGGCGGGCTGGTGCCCGGCAGGGTGTCCAGATTTCACCAGGGCTTGGGGCCTATGCGCGGCCCTCATGTTTTTATCGGGCCTCAGCCCACAACCCCTTTAAGAGATTGTGGGCCTCATCTATTAAAAAATAAAAAGTGGACCCGGTGGGATTTGAACCCACGGCCTCCGGCTTGCAAGGCCGGCGCTCTCCCAGCTGAGCTACGGGCCCACTTGGCTTATGAGGCAAGCCCACGGCTGGTTAGGGTACCCCTTTGCAGTAGGAGGTTTATTTTCTCGGGAGGTGATCCAGCCGCAGGTTCCCCTACGGCTACCTTGTTACGACTTCGCCCCCCTCGCCGAACCCAGGTTCGACCCCACCCTTGCGGATGGGGCCTCACCTGGGCTCGACTCGGGTGGCGTGACGGGCGGTGTGTGCAAGGAGCAGGGACGCATTCACCGCGCCATGGTGAGGCGCGATTACTACGGATTCCGGCTTCACGAGGGCGAGTTACAGCCCTCGATCCGGACTACGACCGGGTTTAGGGGATTAGCTCCCCCTTTCGGGGTCGCATCCCATTGTCCCGGCCATTGTAGCCCGCGTGTAGCCCAGGGGATTCGGGGCATGCGGACCTGTCGTTGCCCGCACCTTCCTCCTCCTTAGCGGAGGCGGTCCCCCATGAGTGCCCCTCCCCCGGAGGGGAGGATGGCAACATGGGGCACGGGTCTCGCTCGTTACCTGACTTAACAGGACGCCTCACGGTACGAGCTGACGACGGCCATGCACCACCTCTCGGCGCGTCTGGCAAGGTCGTCAACCTGGCCTTCATCCTGCCGTCGCCCCTGGTGAGATTCCCGGCGTTGAATCCAATTAAACCGCAGGCTCCACCCGTTGTAGTGCTCCCCCGCCAATTCCTTTAAGTTTCAGTCTTGCGACCGTACTCCCCAGGCGGCGGACTTAACGGCTTCCCTTCGGCACCGCGTGCCCCCGAAGGGCACGCGACACCTAGTCCGCAGAGTTTACAGCCGGGACTACCCGGGTATCTAATCCGGTTTGCTCCCCCGGCCTTCGTCCCTCACCGTCGGACCCGTTCCAGCCGGGCGCCTTCGCCACAGGTGGTCCCCCAGGGATCAACGCATTTCACCGCTACCCCTGGGGTACCCCCGGCCTCTCCCGGTCCCTAGCCCGGCAGTATCCCTGCCAGCCCCGCGGTTAAGCCGCGGGATTTAAGCAGGGACTTACCGGGCCGGCTACGGACGCTTTAGGCCCAATAACAGTGGCCACCACTTGGGCCGCCGGTATTACCGCGGCTGCTGGCACCGGACTTGCCCAGCCCTTATTCCCGGAGCTGTTTACACTCCGGAAAAGCCCTCCCAGAGGGAGGGCACTCGGGGTCCCCCCGTCGCGCTTTCGCGCATTGCGGAGGTTTCGCGCCTGCTGCGCCCCGTAGGGCCTGGACCCGTGTCTCAGTGTCCATCTCCGGGCTCCCCCTCTCAGGGCCCGTACGGATCGTAGGCTTGGTGGGCCGTTACCCCACCAACTACCTAATCCGCCGCAGCCCCATCCTCGGGCGCCCTTACGGGCTTTCGGGGAGGGATCATTCCAGACCTCCTCCCCTATGGGGGATTAGCCTCAGTTTCCCGAGGTTATCCCCCACCCGAGGGTAGGTTAGCCACGTGTTACTGAGCCGTTCGCCGGTGCTCCCCAAAAGGGGAGCCCCTTGACTCGCATGGCTTAGTCGGACCCCGATAGCAGTGGCCTCCGGCAGGATCAACCGGAATTAAATGGAGTACGGTCGCAAGAAAGGATAAAACCTTTCTTGCGCCTCCTACTGCAAAGGGGTTTTACCCCCAGCCGTGGGCTTGCCTCAGTCCCGACCCTCCCGGATCGGGAACGCATTTCATTTGCACCCTATAGGGGAGGGGAGATAATTGTAATGTTTTTAGGTTTAGAACAATTTATGAGAAAAAAATAAAAAATAAGGGCCGGGACCGGGAATTGAACCCGGGTCAGGGGATCCACAGTCCCCCAGGATGGCCACTACCCCACCCCGGCCACAACAATGGTGCAGGGGAGGGGATTTGAACCCCCGAACCCCTACGGGACCGGGTCCTAGGCCCGGCGCCTTTGGCCAGGCTTGGCGACCCCTGCTCTCTAATTGATTTAATTCTTTAAATCTAATTAAATAGGAAAAAATTAGTGCTCCGGCCGGGATTTGAACCCGGGTCGCGGGCTCGAAAGGCCCGCATGATTGGCCGGACTACACCACCGGAGCAAAGTAGTGGGCCCGAAGGGATTTGAACCCTTGACCACTCGGTTATGAGCCGAGCGCTCTGACCAGGCTGAGCTACGGGCCCACCAATTTAATTAATAAAAAAATAAAATTGGCGCCCCCAGCAGGACTCGAACCTGCGACCTACGGATTAACAGTCCGTCGCTCTACCAGCTGAGCTATGGGGGCACAATAAAGTAGTGCCGCGGGGGTGATTTGAACACCCGACAACGGGATCTTCAGTCCCGCGTTCTCCCAGGCTGAACTACCGCGGCACCACAACAGCATTAACCTTAAATTAAAAATTTGGTATATAAAGTTTTCTATTTTATTATTTTGAATATTTTTGTATTTAACTATTTATTTTAATAAATTAAACAAAGATTTATATAGCAATAGCAATTTTTTGATACAGAATTATACTTTAGAACTGGCGACCGTCGGTGATAACATGGCAAGAATGCATGCAAGAAAAAGAGGTCGCTCCGGTTCTACTAAGCCATACAGGACAGAGCCTCCTAAGTGGGTTAGTTACACACCGGAGCAAGTTGAAGAGTTAGTTGTAGAGTTAGCTAAAAAAGGTTACCAATCAGCTCAGATAGGGTTAATATTAAGAGATAACTATGGAATTCCAGATGTGAAGTTAATAACTGGAAAGAAGATAAGTAAGATAATGAAAGAACACAACCTCTACCCAAAGGTTCCTGAAGATTTATTAAACTTAATGAGAAGAGCAGTTAACTTAAGGAAACACTTAGAGCAACATCCTAAAGATTTACACTCAAAAAGAGGATTACAGTTAATAGAGTCTAAAATTAGAAGGTTAGTTAAATACTACAAAAGAAAGGGAGTTCTACCAATGGATTGGAGATACACACCAGAGACTGCAAGGTTGTTGGTAGAGCAAGGATAAACATGAAGGTTAAAAACTTCTTATTAACTGAGGAGAGAGCCATTATCTATAAAGGCTATGCTCTCCTCTCTGATCTTCACTTAGGTTTTGACATATCTTTTTTAGAAACTGGGGCTAACTTCCCAACCTTCCAAAAAGATACTATTTTTAACAAAATTTTGGAGATTGTTGAGAAGTATAAAGTTAAGACTCTAATTTTAAATGGAGATATAAAGCATAATTTCATCCCTATTGAGAAGGAGATTAGGTTAGTTAAAGATTTTATAGCCTCTTTAGAAGAGTATGCTGATCTCATCTTAATAAGAGGGAACCATGACACTTACTTAACTAAGATTTTTGAGGTTCATGAATACTTTAAGTTAGGGAAATATATTATATGTCATGGAGACAAAAAGTTAGAAGAGGAAGGCTTTTTTATCATTGGCCATGAGCATCCTTCAATAAAGTTGAGGGATGAGGTTGGAGCAATATATAAATTTCCCACATATTTAATAGGAAAAGAGATAATAGTTTTACCAAACTTTAACCCTCTCTCTCCAGGAAATGATTTAATTAATAACTATCCAAGCTCACCAATGTTAAAAAAGAGTTATGAAGAGTTGGAAGCTATAGCTATAACTGAAGCTGGCCTCTTAAACTTTGGAAAGATTGGAGAATTAAAAAGAGTTATTTTTTAAAGAGCTCTTCAACTATCTTAGCATAGGCAGGCCTTGTTATAAAGATTCCTATCAATATTCCTATAATGGTGGTTAGTGCAAAACCTTTTAATAACCCAACCCCTAAAACAAACAGAGGAAGCATAGCAGCTATTGATGTAGATGCAGAGGCAAAGATGACAAAGAAAGCTCTTTTTATACTTGCCTTTAATCTCTTAATCCCCTTTAATGCCTCATCAGCAATAACTATTTGATTATCTACCCCAGTCCCTACAGCTGCAACAATTCCAGCAAAGGATGGAAGATCAATTCTCCAGTTGATTAGTGAAGCTATCCCTAAGATAATTAAGATCTCTGAGAAACATGTTAGTAAGATAGGGAAAACTAATTTAGGACTTTTGTATCTAAATGCCACAACCAAAGAGACAGCAATAAAGGCAAGGGCTATAGCTATATATATCCCTTTTAATAGTTCTCTACCAAACTCTGGAGAGATGCTATAAGTATATTCAATATCCACCTTAACTGGAAGAGCCCCAGATTTTAGAGCTGTGTAAATAGCTAAAGCCTCAGCCTTCTCCTCCTCTGTTGGAGGGTATGGGCCAACAGTAATAACCTGATTTGGTGAAGGCTTTCCTGAGGTTAGCTCAGGGCTTAACACAGGAGCTGAGATAAGCTTATCATCCATGTATAAATAAACTCTATGGTAAGCCTTTCCTTTAACAAGCTCAGCCATCCTTTTAGCAGCATCAATCTTTAAAGAGAATGGAACCCCATAAGCTACCGTGTTCCCAGAGGGAACCTTTGTAGGAAACTCTACATTAGCTATATCTCTTCCAGTATAGAGAAGTGTTTTATTATCAAGAAGAGCTTTAAAATTACCTTGCTGTTTAAGGATCTTAATGATTGTATCAACATCTGCAGAGGCTGGAACTATAACAATAATTTCATTGTTTCCTCTTGAATAAACCTCTATATTTCCAAGCCCTGTAGCATCTAACCTATTCTTTATAATCTCAACAGTCATTGACATATCTCTCTCATTCAGTGGCTTCTCTGTCTTAAGCACTATTACAGTTCCTCCAGTTATATCAACCCCATAGTGAATTCCTTTAACAGCTATAACAATGGAGGAAAAGAGAATGGCTAAGATAAATATTACAATCCTCTTATCCTTTAACAACTCTTTCAATATCTCACCTTATAACTCTTGAAGAGTGATAATATGGATTTAACCATTATTGGTTACTTAGCTGGAATCTTTACAACCTTTGCCTCCCTACCTCAGCTTATTAAATCTATCAAAGAGAGAGATCTCTCAAGCTTCTCTTTAGCCTTTGTACTTATCTTTACAACAGGCTTATTTCTCTGGCTTATCTATGGAATTTTAAGAAATGATTACCCTATAATAATATTTAATGTTTTATCTCTCATGTTCTGGGTTCCTATAACATACTTAAAAATTAAGGAAGTGGTGAGAAATTGGAAGAAAAGATAGAGTTTTTGGCTAAGCATAAGAATTGGTTTGTTGTCAAAAAGTTGAAGATTGATGAGAATACAGAGGATATAGAGATAGCAAGGCTTTTAGCATCAATAGATGAAACTGTTTCAAGGAAATTTTTAGAGTATTTACCCTTTGACTTAAAAAAGTTAGAAGAGATTGCTGACCAAATCTATGTAAAGAAAAAGGGAAGAGTAAAGGAGGAGGAGATAGCTGAAGCTTTAAAAAAGTTAAAGTCTCCAGCTGTTAGTAGAAAGCTAAATGAGATCACTGAGAGTAAGGAAGGGAAGGAAATTTTAAAGATTATTTTGAATAACATTATTTTAGAGAGGCTGGGAATAGAAACAAGGGTTCCAAGTAGGTTAATTGAGAAGTACATTGAGAAGGAGAGGGAATATGAACCCTGAGGAAGTGTTAGAGAATTGTATTAAAGCATTTAAAATTACAAATAAATACTTTCCCTATGTTTCCTTTGAGAGAGCCCTTTTCTTAGGGTGGTACTGTAACTTAAAAGAGCCTTGTAAGTTTTGTTACATGAGTGTTCTTAAGGAGAGGATAAAGGAGCCTAAGAAGGCTAAGAGAAGCTTGGCAAGTATCTTAGCTGAAGCCATATTAATGAAGAGAATAGGTTGGAAGTTAGAGTTTATCTCTGGAGGTTATGGATACAGTGAGGAAGAGATTAATAGAATAGCTGAAGCTGTTGCCTATGTTCAGAGGTGTAAGCAGTACTTAAATGTTGGAGTTGTTGATGTAGAAAATATAAACTTAGATGTAATTGAGGGAGTTGTTGGAGCTGTAGAAACCTTAAGAGAGAGGGAAAAGCTCTGTCCAGGAAAGAGTTTAGAGAAGATAAAAGAGAATTTAATTAAGGCTAAAGATCTTGGGTTGAAAACTGGAATAACCATTATCTTAGGGTTGAATGAGAGAGAGGAAGACATTGAAAAACTTCTAAACCTTATAGAGGAGCTTGAGCTTGATAGAATAACCTTCTATTCCTTAAACCCTCAGAAGGGAACAATATTTGAGAATAAACCTTCAGTTACAACTATAGAGTATATGAACTGGGTTTCCTCTGTAAGGTTAGCCTTCCCAAAGATTAAAATTATTACTGGAGTTTGGACAGATAAGATAAGTATGATAAGCCCTCTAATCTTAGCTGGGAGTAATGTTATAACCAAATTTCCTCTCTTCTCAATCTATGGGACTAAGTATGCTCACTGGGTAGAGAAGGAGGTGAGAAAAGTTAAAGAGTTGTATGGAACATTCACAGACTTAGATATTTTAAAAGGCTTGAAGAAGTTGGAAAAAACCCCTTATGTTGATGAAGATATTAAGGTTAGTGACAAAACTGTAGAGTTGGTAGAAAGTATTAAAAGTGAGATCAGTAAGAAAATAAATGATTATATAAACAAGGTTGAGAAGAGGGCCAAAAATGGAGAGTAAGATTAGTAGAGGTATAATTAAAAAAGCTATGGAGATGTGGTTAGATAACTTAGAGGTTGATGTAGCCATTGTTGGAGCTGGACCAAGTGGATTAACCTGTGCAAGATACTTAGCTAAAGAGGGGTTAAAGGTTGTAGTCCTTGAAAGGCATCTCTTCTTTGGTGGAGGAACCTGGGGAGGTGGAATGGGCTTTCCATATATAACAGTTGAGGAAGAGGCTAAGCATTTATTAGAAGAGGTTGGGGTTAAGTTGGAGAAGGTTGATGATCTCTATGTAGCTGACTCTGTTGAGGTTCCAGCTAAGTTGGCTACAGCAGCTATAGACAGTGGAGCTAAAATACTTACTGGAATAGTGGTTGAAGACCTAATTTTAAAAAATGAGGAAGTTAGAGGGGTTGTTATAAACACCTATGCCATAGAAAAGGCTGGCTTACATGTTGACCCCTTAGCTATTGAGAGTAAAGTAGTGGTTGATGCCACTGGGCATGATGCCTATGTTACAAACATCTTAGTTAAAAAGAATAAGGTTAACTTAAAGGTTGAAGGAGAGAGATCAATGTGGGCTGAGAGAGGAGAGAAAGAGTTATTAAAATATACAAAAGAAATATATCCTAACTTCTTTGTCTGTGGAATGGCTGCCAATGCTGTCCATGGTGGCTACAGAATGGGAGCAATCTTTGGAGGCATGTACTTATCTGGAAAGTTGTGTGCTGAAAAAATTTTAAAGAAGTTAAAATGACCCTAAAAGAGATAATAAATAAAATTTTTTGGCATCCAGATTTTAAGAAGGAGGATTATGTTATAGTTATTTTAGATAGAGGAGCTAAAAATAATAGAAGAGAGATTCCTCTAAGTGAAATAGAGGTTAGAGGAAATTTTATAGTCTATTTTGACACTTACATTCCTCTACATAGGGTTTTAGAGGTTAAAAATAAAAGAACAGGAGAAATTATTTACCAAAAGCTCTATCTAAGATAATGTCTATTAACCTCTCATCTGCTCCTATTGGCTCTCTATAGATGATTTCAACACCCTCAGGAATCTCTATATGCTCATGCTCATGATCATGATGATGATGACCATCAATTTTAACTCTTTCTTCTAAACCTAACATATGAGGAATGTCTCTTAAGGTGTGAACACCATGGGCTAAGAAAACAGGAACAACAATAATTTTTTTTGCTCCTCTCTCAATAGCTTTTTTTACTGCTTGAGGAATAGTTGGCTCATTGAATTCCATTAACCCTATCTCAACAATTTCAAAAACCTCTTTTTCCTTTATTTTCTCAGCCAATTTTTCTAACAGTTCTTTACTATATGGTAATCTACTACCATGTCCTACAAGTACAAGAGCCTCCAATGTTTCACCTTGTAATAAATTTTTTACTAAAGTTCATACTCATCTTATATTAACTTAACTCTTTGAGAGCCTCTTTTAACTGTTCCTCATTTGGAGCCTTTCCATGGAATGCCACATTATTCTCCATAAATGACACTCCTTTTCCTTTAACAGTTCTTGCTATTATAGCCTTTGGCTTACCATTCTTTAAGCTCTTTGCTTTATTTATGGTTTCAATGATTTCCTTGAAGTTGTGCCCATCTATCTCAAAAGTATCCCAGCCAAAGGCTTTAAATTTCTCCTTTAAATCTCCTAAGGCCATAACCTCCTCTGTATTTCCATCTATTTGTAGATAGTTTCTATCAACAATGGCTATTAAATTATCTAACTTATAATGAGCTGCAGCCATAGCTGCTTCCCAGACTATTCCCTCTTGGCATTCCCCATCTCCTAAGAGGACATAGATATAATTCTTCAAGTTATCTAACTTGTAACCTATAGCCATCCCAACACTTGCAGAAAAACCCTGTCCTAAGGATCCTGTACAGATCTCAACTCCAGGAGTGTCCATTGATGGATGCCCTTGTAGCTTTCCCTCCAACTTTCTAAGCTTCCATAGCTCCTCTTCCTCTATAATCCCAAGCTCTGAGAGTATAGCATATAAAGCAGGAGCAGCATGCCCTTTACTTAAAACAAATCTATCTCTCTCTTTTTTATAGGGGTTTTTTGGATCATAGTCCATGATATGGAAATAGAGGGCTACCATTATATCAGTGGCACTTAAAGAGCCTCCAGGATGTCCAGACTTGGCTAAGCCAACCATTTTAACAATCTTGTATCTAACTCTCTTAGCAATCTCTTCCAATCTCTTAATGTCCATTTTATTTCACCCTAACAAAGTTTATAGCATGTGTTGTTTTCTCATAAAATGCTGGATACCCTACATTAAACTCTTCCAGATACTTTAAAAAGCTCTCATTTATAAACATTGAGTAGCCTTTATTAAGATATTCAATAGCTTTAAATGGACTTTCAACTCTAACTAAAACTTTAAACTTTATCTTCTCCTCTTTTAAAATATTATAAACTATCCTCTGAGCACTGTATCTTATGCCTATTAACTTCCTATAGTCAAAATTGTCCTTACTAACCATTATAAATTTATCATAAAAAGTTTTCACAATGTCCAATTTGTAGCTTCCATACTCATACTTTATAAACCTCTCATCTTCAAGCCTATAAAGCCAGTAGGGATCATCTATTCCTAAGATATTAACTAACCCTAACCTTAAAAGAGTTAGAGCTGAGCCAAAAGAGGTTATTATAAGATTGTCAAAAATTTTTTTGCCAAACTCTCCACTTATGTAGCCAGAAACTACAAACTTCTTATTTAAATTTTCTTCAAGATAATTATCTATTATAGCTAAGGCTTTCTCAGTCAAAACTGTTCCTGAGGATGTGGAATAATAAAGCTTAAATCCTAACTTCCTCTCCATCCTTTTGAGTTGAACATTTAAAGCTGAGGGAGAGATATTTAAAACCTTAGCAGCCTCTTTTTGTGACCTTGTCCTATATAAAGTTAATAAAATCTCAATCTGTCTCTTTGTTAGGTTAATCATCTTCATCATAGTAAAGTCTATATGTATCTATATCATAGCCCATCTTATTTAAGATAAATCTAACAACTCTTCCAGGGTCTCTTGACTTTGTTATGGCTCTTCCAACAATAATAATTTCATAACTATTAATTAACTTGTCAATCTCTTCTAACTTAACTCCTCCAGCTATAGCTCTTTTAAAGTTCCCCTCTAAAGAGAACTCTCTTCTTTTATTTTCATCTATCCCAGTATGAAAGACTATAACATCTGGCTTATTTTTTAGAGAGTTATAAAGCTTCTGGGGATTTTGGACATTTAGAAGATCTAAGTAAGAGATGAGCCCATACTTATTAGCCTCACTTAAAGCCCTCTCTATAGTTTCCCTTGGAGCTAAGCCACTAACAACAACAGCGTCAGCTGTGTGTTCAAAGGCTAACCTAACCTCTAAGCCTCCAGCATCCAAGGTTTTTAAATCAGCCACTATAAAGCCATCAAAGCTTTCCCTAATTTTTTCAATAACCTCTAAGCCAAATCTTTTTATTAGAGGAGTTCCAGCTTCTAAGATTAGGTGATCACTTTCAGGAAGGTTATTTAAAATAAACTCTAAGTTCTCTAAGGATGGGACATCTAAGGCTATCTGTAAATATGGAGGATTCTCAAGCTTATCATCCCTAAATCCAACTAATGGGTGTAAAGCTCTAAACTTCTCTCTCTTAACCTTGTCTAAGCTTGGATAGTCATTTAATGCTCTTAAAATTGCAGTTCTTGCTGATGCATAAAATTGCTGAAACACCCTTTTTTTATAAATTTTTGTTAGTGGAACCTCAGGAACATTGACATTAAAAACTATATACTCAGAGTTTAAGTTTAAGTCAGCTACAGCCTTGGCTATGGCAAATTGAACAACTCCATAAAATAGCTCTTCTTTAGCTTCACTATCTAAGTTGTTAATTGGCTTAACAATAGTTAGGGGCTTAACTATTAAATTAGGCCTCAAATTTGCTAAAATCCCCCCGCTTGAAAAAGTTTTTAAAAATAGCTCTTTGTTGTTTAGGCAAACATTAACCCAAGCTAAGCCATAGCTTGCCTCACCAAACTTCATACTGATCCCTTCAATATCTTTGAGAGCAATCTAATTATATCTCCATCTGATATTATCCCTACTAACTTCTCCTCTCTGTTTAAAACTGGCAATTGGTTTATAATCTCTTCCTTCTTAACATCCATCTTCTTTATAGCCTCTATAATACTTTCATCCTCATAAACTGTAATAACCTCCTTTGTCATCACATCCTCAACTGTAGTTTCTAAAGTATATTTGTCCTTTATTAAATTGTAGCCTATATCTGTGGTTGTAACTATCCCAATTAATTTTTCTCCATCAACAACTGGAAGAGAGCTAATCTTATACTTCAACATCTTCTCAAATGCCTTTACAGCAAGCTCATCCTTATTTATGGTGATAACCTCCCTTGTCATCACATCCTTAACTTTAATTCTCTTTAACTCATCTAACATCCTTCTCAACCTAAAAATTTTTTATTTAATTTAAATTTTACAAAAAATATTAAAGATTTTTGATTTATTTTTACTTCTTTGGTAGATTTTAATTTACAAATATAAAAAAGAAACCTTTATATTCAAGGTTTTAAAAATAAATTTATTTGTGAAAACTATGGTTGGTTATCTCTTTATCCTACTTGGGCTATTGGCAATTGTTGCTGAAATTGTTACTCCTGGCTTATATATGCCAGCCTTGGGGATAGCTTTAATTATCTATGGGATTTTTTTAATGATAATGCCAAACCTCTCCCTAATCTCAGCTATTTTAGCTGGTTTATTGACTATAGTGGTGTTAAACAAATTTGTCTATTCTGTTAAGAGTGAGGTTAAGGTTGGAGTAGAGAGGTTAATCAATAAAGAGGGCTATGCCTTGGAAGACTTTGATGAAGAGGGCTTTGGAAGGGTTGAAGTTGAAGGAGAAAATTGGTTAGCAAGGGGAGAGGGGATAAAGAAGGGGGATAAGGTTATTGTTATTGGCTATGAAGGAACTACCCTTAAAGTTAAAAAGGTGGAAGAATGAGCTTTATTTTTTGGCTAATTATTGGAGTTTTAGTTTTGTTCATTATTATTAAGAGTATAGTTATAGTTAACCAATATGAAGGAGGTTTAATATTTAGGTTGGGTAAAGTGATAGGGAAGTTGAAGCCAGGGATAAATATTATAATCCCCTTCTTAGATGTGCCTGTTAAGATAGATCTGAGAACAAGAGTTGTTAATGTTCCAGTTCAAGAAATGATTACTAAGGATAATGCTGTTGTTAAGGTAGATGCTATTGTTTACTATAGAGTTATAGATGTTGAGAGAGCTATCTTAGAGGTTGAAGACTATGAATATGCAATAATAAACTTAGCTCAAACTACTCTAAGGGCTATTATAGGAAGCTTAGAGTTAGATGAAGTTCTGAATAAGAGAGAGTATATAAACTCTAAGCTTTTAGAGGTTTTAGATAGGGAAACTAACCAATGGGGAGTTAGAGTTGAAAAGGTTGAGGTTAAAGAGATAGACCCTCCACAGGATATAAAAGAGGCAATGGCTCAGCAGATGAAGGCTGAGAGGTTAAAGAGAGCTGCTATCTTAGAGGCTGAGGGAGAGAAGCAGGCAAGAATTTTAAAGGCTCAGGGGATAGCTGAGAGTTATAGAATAGAGGCTGAAGGGCAAGCTAAGGCTATACAGATAGTAGCTGAAGCTGCAAGACAGTACTTTAAAGATGAGGCTCAACTGTATAAAGCCTTGGAAGTTACAAACAATGTTTTAAAAGACAACTCTAAGTATATTATAAGTGAGAACATCTTAGACTTTGCCAAGAGGTTTATAAAGAAAGATTAGCTTCTCTTAATCACTATTGTTAAGATGTCTTCATCCTCTAACTTATGATCTAAACCAACCCTTTGCCCAGGATACTTAACAGATTTTCCCCAGACTAAGGCATATCTGAAGTTTTTAACAAAATCTCTATGAAGCTTTTCACAGACATCTTTAACTGTTGCTCCCTTCCTCATAATTAGAGGTTCATCAAAGTCAGGCTTTTTACCCTGTGGCTTTAAATAAATTTTTATAAATCCTAACTTGTTGTATATTTTCTCCTTTAGTAGATCTAAGTTAATCTCTTTGTTTCCTGAGACTAAGACATAATCTTTCCCAAACTCTTTTAACCTCTCTTCAATATACTTTAAATATTCTTCATCAGCCAAGTCTATTTTATTAACAACCACTAAAGAGGGAATATAAACTCTATTCCCAGCAACAACATCTATAAATTGCTCTACACTTATATCCTCTCTTATTACAACATCAGCATTGTGAATTCTATACTCATTAAGTATAGCTTCAATTGTATCCTTGTCTATCTTTGTTAAGGGCACAGTAGAAGTTACATTTATCCCTCCTCTATCCTTAACCTTAATCTTCACATCTGGAGGCTTCTGATCAAGTCTAATCCCAACATTGTAAAGCTCTCTTTCAATTACAGGAAGATGCTCTAAGGTGTAGATGTCAACAGTTAATAGTATTAGGTCAGCACTTCTTACAGCTGATAAAACCTCTGTTCCTCTTCCCTTTCCTGAAGAGGCTCCAACAATAATACCAGGAGCATCTAACAATTGAATCTTAGCCCCTTTATATTCTAAAACTCCTGGAACTATAGTTAAAGTTGTGAAAGCATAGGCTCCAACTTCAGAGTTGGCATTGGTTAACTTGTTTAATAGAGTGGATTTACCAACTGAAGGAAAACCAACAAATGCAGCTGTGGCATCCCCACTCTTCTTTACAGCATACCCCTTTCCTCCTCCACCTCCAGATCTACTTTGAGCCTTCTCTCTCAGTTTGGCAAGCTTAGCCTTTAGCCTTGCTATGTGTTTCTGAGTAGCCTTATTATATGGAGTTTTCTTTAACTCCTCTTCAATTCTCCTAATTTCCTCAGCAATGTCCATGTAAGACTCACCAAATTTTTTAATATACTGTAGCTTTTCCATCCTTAACCTTAATTAAAGCTATCCCTTCCCTCTTAGCAAGCTCTATAGCCTTATCTGTTGCTGTTGCTTTAGATATTATAACATTTATATTAGCATTTACAGCCTTCCTTACAATTTCATAGGGAATTCTTCCACTGTATCTTAAAATTAAATTATCAAAATTTTTATTATTTAGGATACAAAAGCCTATAGCTTTATCAACTGCATTATGCCTACTTATATCCTCAAAAAAGCATATTATTTCCTCTCCCTCAAAAATAGAAGCCCAGTGAAAGCCTGAAGTTAGCTTCCAATATTTATAGTCAAGTTCTAAGCTACCAATCTTTTTAATTAAATTGATGTCTAAGTTTAAATTTCCTTTTTTCCTCTCTTTCTTCTCATAACTTCCATAGACATAAATATTCTTTTCTTCAATTTCAATAGCCTCAATATTGGTTAGATAACCCTCAGAAACTGAAAAGCCAGCTGAAAATTCTTTAAGATTTGAGGGAGAAATAGAATGAGAGCTTAAAATTAACCTATCATTTATATGTAAGTTATAGAACTCTTCAACTGGAACATATATATATTCTTCCTTACCATCAATCTTTACCTTCACCCTCTTGATCATAGCTAATCATCTTTATAGCCTTTGTTGGGCAAACCTCTTCACAGATCCTACAGAGGACACACTTATCATTATCTATCTCAACAACTCCCCCTATGTCATAAATACAATCTATAGGACATTCTTCAACACAAACCATACAGCCAACACAAAGCTCTTTATCAACTTCCATATGTCCCTCTTTATAAATATTTCCTAATTCTCTCTCAACCTTAACAGCCTTCTTAGGACACTGTTCTTCACAGGCTCCACAGCCAATACAAAGATCTAAGTTAACAGAAAAGCTTTTTTTCCTAACAACCTTTATAGCCTTTGTTGGGCAAACCATTGCACAGATTCCACACTTTCCACATTTCTCATCATTGAAAATATAATTTTTTAACCTAATTTTTCTCTTCATCACTTCTTTTTTATTGATTGAGAGAACTATCTTACTATCTTTTATATTTACATCTCCCTCTATCACAAAGATGGCATCAACTGGACAAGTTTTAGCACAGATCTCACACTTAATACAGTTATCCTTTATCTTCACAGCTCTCTTAACCTTTGCTCTCTCTATAGCATCAACAGGACACTCTTTATAGCATAGGTTACATTTGCAACAGATACTTTCATTAACATAAATTAACTTTCCCCTAATCTCAGAGAGATGGTTAGCTATATGCTTCAATAACTCTTCATCCTCATCCATGTCTTCAAAAATTTCTTTTAAATCTTTAACTATCTCCATTTAGACCCCTTTTAGATATATTGCCTTTGTAGGACATATCTCTTCACATTTTCCACAAAGTTCACATTTCTTCTTATCAATAACTATCTTATCCTTAAATTTATTTTCTTCAATGCTCATAGCTCCAAATATACAATTTTTTACACAAATTAGGCAGGAAATACATTTCCTATAGTTATAGAAGATGTCTACATATTTCTTAATTTCCCTCTCCTTAACCACTCCATCTTCTAAGTATCTAACCTTCCTTACCAACTTTATAGCCTTTGTTGGGCAAACTTTAACACATCTTCCACAGAACATACACTTCTCTTTATTAATTTCAACACTCTCCTCTCCATCAAAAATACAGTTTGCTGGACAAACCTCTTTACAGAGGTTACAGAGGACACACCTATCTTTAATAACATAGATATCTCTAACATTTACCTCTAAGATTACAAAGTTTTTTAGCAAATTCAGACATTTCTCCTTGTAAGAGATTTTCAAGTCTTTCAATGAGATCATCCTCAATTGTTCTTATTTTTGCCATCTTCTTGGCTTCATCAATATTAACCAACTTTATAGTATCTACTGGACACTCCCTCTCACATAAGCCACAGACAATACACTTATCTGGTAAAATATAGGGAAGCTTAGTTTTCTTACTTATGGTAATGGCTCCAAACTTACAAACTTTATAACAGGCTCTGCAACCTATACAATCTTCTTCCAAGACAACATAGCACTTAACCTTCTCCTTAGCTATAGGCTCTTTTCTAACCCTAATAGCTGTGGTTGGGCAAACCTCTAAGCAGTAGAAGCAGTTTAAGCAACTAATTATTTCTCCCTTCTCAATATCTATCTCACCAGGACAAACTTCAACACAGTTTAGGCAAGCTATACATAGACTTTTAACAATATGCGGCTTTTCCACTTTTTCCTCATAGGTTAGCTTATTAAACTCTTTTAATATTTTTAGTCTGAAAGCCCTATCAAATTTTTCATTCATCTCCTCTTCAGTGAAGACAACAATAGCATTTTTCAATGGGCAGACTTCTAAGCATCTCTTGCAAGTTATACATCTTTCAACATCTATTTTATAGGCTTTCTCAGTTTTATGTATTACACCTATAGGGCAAGCTCTTTCACACTTCCCACAGTTTGCACAAACCTCTTCATCTATCTGTAGATAGTGAAACTTAGGAACTGAAAAGGGTTGTCCTTCAACACTAACTCTATGCTTATCCAACTCTAAAACTCCTGTTGGACAAACTTCAACACAGTTTAGACAAGCTATACAGGAATCTACTTCAATATTTGGAATCTTTTTCTCCCTCTCTACCATCTCTATAGCCTTTGCTGGACAACTCTCTTTACAGGCTTCACAACTTATACACTTTTCAGGATACTTTACAATAGGAGGAACCTTTCTAAATCTTGGCTTATCTTCATAATCCTCTTTTTTTGTTTTAGCATCCAAAACTCTTTTTATCCTCTTAACAATCTCATAAATGTAGAAGATGGAAGAGGCCATAGTTATCTCCTATACTGGTAGATTTTCCCATCCTTAACTATATAAATAGCTCTTTCAGCACAGGCTACACAGGGGTCGGTTGTTACATAGGTAGCTACAGCGTCAGCTACAGTTGGACAGGTCTTAATCATATACTTATAGCTCTCAAAGTTCATCACTGAGGGAGTTCTAATATTGATTTTCTTAACAATTCCTCCAGAGGTTATAGCCATTTGGTAAAGTACTTCCCCTCTATGAGCTTCATTTCTAACCTCTCCCTCTCCAGCCTTAATTTCAGCTCTAACTCTATAGTCTCCAGAGCATTCTAAATAATGCTCTAAAGCCTTCTCAACCAATCTTATACTCTCAAGTATCTCCTCAAATCTAACCATGGTTCTTGCAAAGTTGTCTCCTTCCTTCCTCCACTTAACTTTAAATTTAAGCTCTTTGTAAATCTTCTTCCTTAATCTCCAATCACTCTCAGGTAAGCCAGAGGCTCTTGCTATTGGCCCAACAGCTCTGGTTTTCATAATATCTTTATATTTTAGAACTCCAATTCCCTTACTTCTCAAACCCACTAAAGGAGCCTTTTCAAAGGCATTCATAACATTTTCAACATCTTCCTTTATACTATTAATTTTGTCAATAATTTCCTCAGCCATCTCTTTAGTTATGTCCTTTCTAACCCCCCCAATAACATTAAAGGATAAGTTAATCCTATTCCCAGTAATTAGCTCAAATAAATCCATAATTGGCTCTCTAATATTCAATAGCCATAAACCAAGAGTTTCATGCTCTATAGCTAAGCAGTATGTAGAGATGGCTAAGAGATGGCTATGTATCCTCTCTAACTCATAGATTACTACTCTTAAATATTTAGCCTTATCTGGCACTTCTATCTTAGAAATTTTTTCCACACACTGGGCAAAGGTGTGAGTGTGAACATTTGAGCAAATTCCACAGACCCTTTCAGCAAGATGGATAGCTTTATGACAGTGCTTTCCTTCCATAATTTTCTCTATTCCTCTATGAGCATAACCCATCTCTAACTCTACATCTACAGGCCTCTCTCCTTCAAGGACAAGTTTAATTCTCATTGGCTCTTTTAAGGCTGGATGTATTGGACCTATTGGGATTGTAGGCATTTTTTCTCCCTTTCAGCTATTAGTTTTGGAGCCACCTTTAAGATAGCTTTAATAATCTCAGCTGGCTTTGGAGGACAGCCAGGAACTTTGGCATCAACTGGCAGGATATTTAAAACCCCTTTACAAGTATGTCCTTCCTTAAAGATCCCTCCACTTAAGGCACAGGCTCCAAGGGCTATAACAATCTTAGGCTCAGGAACTTTCTCATAGAGCTCTTTAATTCTCTCCTTCCACTGTAGGGTTACTGGACCACTCACCACTAAGATATCAGCTTCCCTTGGATTGTTGTGGAAATATATCCCATACTGTTCCAAATCATACCTTGGGGCTAAGCAGGAGAGAACTTCAACATCACAGCCATTACAGCCACCAGTGTTAATTAGGCAGAGATGTAAAGACCTCTTTCTAAAGAAGGTTTTCATTCTTTCCCCCTTAAAGCCTTTATAACCTTCTCTCTCCCCTCTTTTAAAGAGTCTTTATATGGAACTTTATAGAGGACAGTTTTCTCAACTACAAGCTTCCTTATCTTATCAGCTTCTTTCCTATCTATAAGGCTGAAGAAGTCTGAGAGCCAGCAGAGGCCAAGGTCTATATCTACTTTTCTTCCTAAGCATCCCATCTTAGCCTGTTCAGCATAGGCATGTATCTCATAGCAGGAGCAAAAGTCATACTTCTCTAATATAATGTCAATAAGCTCTTCTAACTCAATTCCCAACTTCTTGGCCATTGGAATTAGAGCATCCTCTATTAGGTATCTGTTTAAGAAAATATTTCTTTTCTGTTTTTTTGAAAGCTCTTCATACTTTTTATCAAGCTCTTCAATCATAATAACACCCAAAGAGTAAAGGCTAAGGCTAAGCCTATGAGAAATTCAACTCTACCATATCCTGACCTCATCCCTAAGGGGAAGGCTAAGAGGAGAGAGCCAAGTGGTAAGTTAAAATTAACCACTATTCCCCCTAAAATTCCAAGGGCTAAGGCTAAGGGATCGACTCTTTTTATGTTGTATGGATAAGGATACTTTCTATAGCTATATTCTAACCCTAAGAGATTCCCAATAACAAAGAGGATAAGTGAGATATCTAAAATTAAGAGATCCATACTAAGACACCCTTAAGATGTATAAGGCATAGGCAAAGAGGATAAGAACTATAAGCATGAAGTAAATTTCCAACTTCTCTAACAATTTTGCATATCTCCTATTTAATGAGAAAAATGAGAGTATGGCCATAGCTAACCCTATAAAAATTAGTGGGAAAACATTAACTTGGTAGAGGGTAACAAGGATACAGTAAATAGTTCCTATTAAACAGGAGATTGAGAAGAAATAAACATAGAGCTTCATAAGTAATCACCATAATATTCTATGCAATAGATCTAAGAGAACAAGTGCTGCAAGAGTCATCTGTAGCATAACTGAATGGTGAGGGGCTAAGAGAGGGGTTAGGGAGTTAATGATAGCTAATATTATTGTTATTACAACCATAACCAAGAGAGTTAGAGGATAACTTAAAGCTATTGGGCCTAAGAAGATGGCTATGAAAAGCCAAAGTAGGACATAGTAAGCTATGGAATCAGCTATCATGATCATACTGTATAATAAACCAAAATGCTCAGTTAAGTAGCCACTAACTATATCCTTTCCCTTAACTATACCAAATGGGCTATATGGAGACTTTGAAATTAGTAAGATGAAGAAGGCTAAGGCACAGAGAGGGAGTTTAAAGAGAAGATATCCATGAGCTAATTGATAATTGATAATGTCTCCAATATTTAGAGAGTTTGTTAATATGTATATTGTAGCAACCACTGCAAATAGAGGAACCTCTGCAGCTGCTGAGAAGACACTTCTAACCCCTCCCATCTTTCCATATGGAGAACCTGAGGATAAACCACAACCATGCTCAACTATCTTCTGTAAAACATAGATTCCCATGATAATTAAAAGAGAGCCTTTTAGAACTTGAGAGATAATTAAAGCTGAGAGCCAGATAGCTATGTCAAGCCAAGCTACAAAGATGTAGAGAGGTTGAGCAGCTGTTATTGGGAAAGTGACTTCTTTAAAATAAAATTTAAATGTGTGGATTAAGTGCTGTATTATTGGAGGACCAGGTCTAAGTTGAAGCTTAGCCATCACTTTCCTATGTAAACCTAACAATAAAGAGCCTACAAGAAATGCATGTAAGGTTAGTAGAAAGAGCTCAACCATGCTAAAACCCTCTAAATGGAATTCTTCCTATCTTACTTCTTCTAACCTTTGGAATTAGGAAAGAGCCTATCCCAAAGATTAGGGAAGGGATTGAAATGATGTAAAGAGAGTACTCTAAAAATTTATCTTCTGTGTAAAGCATCAAAATTAGTGAGAGAATGCCAACAATCAATGAGTAAAGTCCATATCTTCTAACTTCATCCATACTATCACTAACTTAGGTGTATTAGAATATCAACAGTCCTTATAATAACCAAGAGTGAGGAGAGGTGAATCATCAATATATAAGGAGACCCTGGAGCTCTAAACATCTCTGCCTTTGCAGCATAGAATGGAGCTATTCCAACCTCTCCAGCCATTCCAATGGCAAATAATGATTTTTCAAAGATTAAGTCATAGGACTTTTTACTTAACTCCAATAAAGAAAGTGTTCCAGCCTTAGCCAATACTAAAGAATCTGAGGCAAAGAGGGGAAGAGAGGCTATGATAGCAACTAACCCATAGTTAAAGGCTGCATTTAAAACCCAATCTCTTTTAACGGCAGAAACAATTCCAATATTTGATATTCCAATGAGAACTAAAAATAAGGTGTAGTCAAAGAGATCATAGGTTATCATAGCTCCAGCGGTGGCGAGACCACAGAAGATAGCCATCAATCTCCTTATCTTCATCTCTTCCAAGCTAACCTCTATTAACTTGTCTCCACTAAACTTATTAGCCTCTAACTGCTTCTCAGGCTTGGTTAAATAAACTATGATGGTAAAGACTAAGGCAATAACAAACCCAACAGTTGAGAATGGAGAGAAATAAAAAATTATGTCTCCAAATGGCACTATCATCCTATTTCTCCTCCGCAAGTCCAACTAAACCCATCTTTGATCCTACTTTAATAACTAACCCAATCCCAGCCATCAATAAGAAGGAGAGCCAATACTTTGGAAAGAGGAAGAAGCCAAGAAATCCTATAACCCAGCAAGCCCAAGCTATTCCTGATAAACCAGATAACCCTTCCCAGACAAACTTGTAGAGGTTGTCTAAGCTACATATATGCCTTCTTGAGAAGGCATAGAATAATAAGCCAGTAGCTATTAAGGCTCCTCCAGTAAAGCCAGTTAAGATAGAGCCATAAACAATTAAAACTAAGGCTAAGAATTTAGGAGCTGTTCTTAAAACTTCCATATTTAGGCAGATATCTAAGCTCTTAGTTTTTTTCTTCTTTATCTGAGTTTTAACTAATAAGATTTCAGAAACTGCTAAAAGTTCAGCTAAGCCAACAACCAAACCTGGTAAGATTAGGGCTTCAGCTAAGTCGGTGCCAACAGCAGCTATAATGACAAGCATGGCACACTCTACCAAGTCAGTTAAAATTAGTGAGTGTAGCTTATCATTTTGAAAGCTTATAGCCAACAAAGAGAGAATGCCAACAACAAAGCCTATAAAGATTGTTAGGCTATACATCACTATTCCCCTTTAAGTATAGGCTTGTGAAGATGATAAAGGACAGTAGGAGGATAGTACTTTCCAGCACTGTATCCATTCCTCTGGTGTAGTAGAGGATTTCATCTAAGATTCCTCCAGGGGTTGAGACTATAGTGGTGCCAAAGAAGTAAGTTTTATCTTTGATAAAGCTGGCTATTGGAGTTAAGTAAGCTGTAATCTTCCCAAGATTTGGAAGATATTGGGGATATTGAGCTTTAACCTCAGCAGGCTCTTTTAATGGAACTCCTCCTCTATCATATGGAGCCAGAGGAGTTTTTAATATCTGGGAGTGAAACTCTGGCTTAGGGTAGAGTTGATCACTATTATAATAATGAGGAACCATAAGCCCAAGGATGAATATTAAGGAGAGTATGAAGGCAAAGATCTTAGGAACTATGTCAGGGTTAGACAATAGATTCCATATCTTCCCTATCTTCATCATCTTCCCTCATGGTTCTGATTAAGATGGCTCTAACAATGATAATGGTTAGTAAAGCATTGACAGCCAAGTAAGTCATTAAGGCAAGGGTTTCATCATAGGCTAAGAAAACTAAAGAGACTCCACAGCTGGCAACCTCTATATTTAAGAATCTAACCAATGGATCCTCAACATTTGGCCCAATTATTGAGCCAAGGGTTCCAACAATCAGTAAGAAAAAGCCTATATAGAGTTCTAACATCTCAAACCCCTTTTTATGGAATTATAGCCTTAGGCTCAACCTTCTCCTCTTTCAGTTTTTTGTACTTCATATATCCAATTAAGATAACTATGGTTACAATTGGCTCAGTTATTGCTGCAACTATGGCTACATCTAAGTAGTAATAGTAGGTTATGAAACCAATAATTCCAATCTCAATAAGGGTGAGCATAATTATTTTGTTTATGATGTCAGTGTGAACTATAACCCCCAAAGAGCCAACAATACAACAGAGAGCTGAAATTAGTAATATCAAAGTTTCACCTTTCCTAAGGTGTGGGCTATAGCATTTGATGAGAGAGTGGAAGAAATAAAGAAAACTATAGCCAAGATTCCACCCATTGGTGAATCAACATATAAAGCTATCAAAGCAGAGAAGGCAAAGCTTAAACAACAGAGATATAAAAGTTTCCTCTCCCTACTCTTTGTTATGAAAATTCTAATTAACATTAGAATAATAATAAAACTAACAACTTCAGTTATCATTTAACCACCTTAAAGAGCTTAGCTATCCTATAAAGGAGCCATGAAGCTCTTCTATGCTCTAAGCCCTGAATTGTAAATATTGCTAAAGCTGTGCCAGCAATAAAGTATTTTGGCTCAATTATTGGCTTTAGAATTGTTATAATAAGTGTTATAGATAAAGCTCCCAAGGTTCCAGCATAGCCAGGATCTGAACACAACCTATTCCCAATCCAAACCATTAATGAAGCTATTAAACCTCCATCAACTCCCATTAAGTAAGTCATTATACTTCCCAATAAAGTGCCAGCTGAAGCATCTGGGGAACAGACAATATTCCCCATAAAGTAGCCTCCATGGATATTTCCTCCTATGCTCTCAATCTTTTTTCCAATAGTGTCAGCTCCACTAACCCCTGGCTTCTCTGGCAAGCCTAAGAGAGTGTCAATGATAACAAAGTTCAGCCAGCAGATAACTGTAGCCAAAATTAGAGAAAGCACTATGACTCACCAAATAATTTATCTGAGTATTTTGATAATAAGAATCCTAATATCCCAGCAAGTACTGAAAAAAATAAACCTGGATAAAAGAGATGTTTAAAAATTGCATAAAATCCAAGGGCTAAAATAGGAGTTGGAAAAATTACTGAAGATTCAAAGCTAAACTTATCCCTTGGCTTTAAAGGCATCTTAAAGAGAAATGCCAATCCCATTGAAACAATAGCTGAGAGGATATAGAGAAGCATGAAATCACCAGCAGTGAATAATTAGGCAATTATCATTAACCCCATAAATAGGAGGAACCTCTCCCTTAGGGAAGGATTGGATTATAACCCTTAACCTATTTCTCTCATAAAACTTCTTCTCTATCCTTCTTATATCTGAGCAATCTAAGACTATTGAAAAATCTTTATCCTCTAAATATTTCCCAAAAATCTCTAACCTACCTCTCATTATGTTAATATCAATAATATCAACAAACTTCAGCCTCTTCTTAATTTCAGTTAGAATACTATTCCTATTTAGGATGATGATACTATTATCATTAATATTTCTTATATATCTGAGATCTTCATTTTTCTTGATGTCATATATTAACTCTATAAGAGCATCTTCAAATTTTAGAAGAGATAGAGTATCCAAAAGCCCATAAATTGGATCCTCAGGATTCCTTTGTGAGTAGCACTTAAGTAACCCATAGGTTATGGCACAGGCTATAAGCTCTGTAGCCTCTCTCTTTCCTTTTTCTAACATACTTAGATGAGACTGGCTAATTCCACTCTCTTTAGCTAACTTTGACTGAGTAATCTTTAGCTTTTCTCTAAAGGTTTGTATATACCTTGGATTTAGGAGAATGCACTTCTCTATAATTTCTAACTTGTTATACATGGACATCATTATAACAGTGGAATAATTTTATTACATGGGAATAATTGTATATAAAGGTTACTAACAGAATAAGTTTTAATATTTGATATTCCAAAAATAGTTATAGTTTGGGATATGGAAATTTTATTATTGGTGAGATAATGAAAAAAAATTTCATTTTTTTAACAATAAATGTTATACTCATAACTCTTCTTTTGTCATTTGACTTTAAGAATACATACTTAAATATATTTATATTAGTTTTTACTATAATAATTGATATTATGTGGATTTGTAAATTAACTAATAAAAAGCTAAAATTTATAAAATTATGAAACTACTGTCTATAACTACTGCCTATAGTGGTTGAGCCAGTTGCTTTGGGAGATATTGGAGCAGCTTATTATATTAACTTAATTATATTAAAGTCATAAATATAATGATATTATTAATGATGGAGAAAAGGATGGAATAAAAATTCTTTCAGCTGTAGCTGAAGTTGAAGGGACAGCAGAAGCGGCATTATTGGCTGCAGCAGGCCTTACTGGAGCAGGATTAGTAGCTGTAGGTGTTACATTGGTTTGCTGAATATTTAATGAGTGATGGTAGTGGTAAATGGTAGTGGTAATATGAAATCTTTTATTTTTTATTTTTTTAATAATTGGCGTTTATTATTAAATTTATGGGTAATATTTATTGCTAGTTTCTTAGTTACCATGCTATTAAAACCTAAAATAAATATTAACTTTAAAAAATCTGTAACTGTATCTATTATTTGTGTAATATATGCATTGCTAAGTATATTTGCTTATTATGTTATTGGAAATGTAGGTCTAAAAATATTGTCTAATGTGTTTATTTCAACAATATTCTTTGGGATTGGAATAATATTATACATTAAATCTGAAAAATTAAATAAAATTACTAAATACGCTGCAATTGTGTTATTACTATTGTCTATAATGGATTTAATGAAATTATTCATAAAGATTTTAATTAAATTAATTCTGTGAAACCATGAAAAAACTACCGCTAATATTAACAATATCTATTTTCATAATTGGTTTTATTTCAGGAGTTATATCAATAAATAACTTATCAAAAATTAACAATAATAGCTTACCTAACTTTAAACCTAAAATACAATTTAATTTTATTTCAATATTAACAAACAACTTAAAAGTTATTCTTCTAATGTTAGCAGGAGCTATAACCTTCGGTTTATCCACTTTTATAAATCTACTATTCAACGGATTTAACGTAGGCGTTTTAATCGGCTCTACTTTCCTAACTAATGAACCATTAAAATTAATAACTGCCTTAATCCTTCCACACGGAATATTCGAAATCCCAGCTATGTTAATAGCAGCAATAGCGGGCTTTAAAATCCCTTATGAAATAACCCTATATTTATTAGATAAAAAAGAAAAACCAATAACAGAGGAAGATATAAAAGAATTCTTAAAATTAGCTTTAATTTCAATAATTCTAATTATTATAGCAGCTTTCGTAGAGGTTTATATCACACCAGAGGTAGCTAAGTTACTTATGTAAATCGCTTTACCATTTTATTAATTATTAAAAATCTTAATAGGCAATACATTTCCTTTTTTATACTTTACTATTCGATTTAAATCGTTATATATATATAGGTTTTGCATTTATTTTGTTTATGAAAGTGTGTTAAAATACTTTAAAAAATTAAAAAATAGTTGGCGATGATGCCTCAGTATAGAGGCAGAGCCAATAAGAGTAGTAGAACCACTATGTAAGGGTGGCAAAATGAATATATCCAAAAGCAACATACTTAAAGGTTTCGCTGCTGTGGCTATGCTTTGCATGATAGGAGCTTTAGTAGCTGAGCCAGTGGCTTTGGGAGATATTGGTCAAGTATATATGACATGGAATATCGATAAAGAGTATGGTCAGAGACTATTTAATGCTGGAACAATATTAACTACTGCTGGAGGTTTAGCAATAGGTACTGGAATTGGAGCAGAAGTGGGATTAATTATTGGGGCCACAGGAGTGATTACCATGGCGTAATTATATTTTAACATTTTTTATTTTATTTTTATTGCACTATTATCATTTATAGCTTCTATTGAGGGATATAATGGGAACCATGTTTATATTTCCAAAAAAGCATTATTTATATTTTATAATTATATCATATATTGCTTTAGTGTCTCTAATGATGTATTCAATCTATAGTGGAAATTTTAGCATAAAGCAACTACCTGCCTTTTTACTCACTACACTTTTTTTAATAATTATAGTACGTTATCTACAAAAAACCATGGAAAAATGAACATAATATTTATCAAGGTTAAACTAAAAATACAGTGAAACCATGAAACTGCCATCAATACTAACAATCCTAATCTCTTCAATAGGTTTCATTATTAGGTATTAAATTTATTTTTTGCATTATTATATTATGAAAAAAAGAAAAATTATTAAAAAATAGCTGGCGATGATGAATAGGTAGGAACTATTCGGAGCCAAACCTTTGACTGTGATGAACTTTTATAAGTTCTAAGCCTTCTATCTAATCTCAATCAAATCACTACAAGAAGTGACAGAATGAAATATTCAAAAGCAACATACTTAAAGGTTTCGCTGCTGTGGCTATGCTTTGCATGATAGGAGCTGTGTTTGCTGAATCTACAGTGTTAAAAGCATTTGCAGCTGGAGCGGCAGCTGGTTTGGAATTAGCTGAAGGATCTCCAATGGGCGTCTTAACAGCTGCAGAGGGTATTGGTGTTACTGGTCTTTATTGGGGATTGGCACTTTGTGTAGTGGGTACAGCATGTTTGCCAGTTACTGCAACTCTATTAGCTATAGGCGCTGCAGCTTAATAAAACTATTCACTTTTTAGGTGAATGCAATGGAAGCAACAAATTATATTAAAAATTTGAAAGATCAATCAATAATTACCATATTATTTTGTAGCCTAATTTATATTTTTAGTTTGGTACTTCTGTCTATTTCTTTTAATTTTATAGTTGCAGTTAATACTTTAAACATTATATTTCTATTAGGGGTTGTACTAGGTTATTATGTGGTTAAAAATATTTTAAAATGGGACCTAAAAGAAAGAGAATTTTTAGGGTATTTGTATTTACCTATGTTATTTTTGCTTCCAATTCTCGCAGTAAGTTCCACTGAATTTTTAAAATTGATTTTTAACATTTCATTATCAAATGAAAAATCTTTAATAGTTATGATTTGTTCAGGGATTTGTTTTATTGCAAGTTATTTTATTGGTTTTTGTCTTTATATATTAAAAAATCAAATGAGGAAATTATGAAATTGTATGAAGTCCTTCCCATAGTTTTATTTTTGATATTTTTTGTTTTTGGATACTTTACAAAAATCCCTACATATGATAATACTCCAAACATTGACATAAACACAATATTTCCGAACACTTTTTTAGGAATATTATCAAATAACTTAAAAGTTATATTAACAAATTTATCTGGAAGTGTCCTATTTGGATTATCTACTTTTGTCAATATGCTCTATAATGGATATATATTGGGTGTTCAAGCCAAGATATTTACTGTTACTTACGGAGTATATTTTGTTTTAATTACTACCATACCCCATTGCATTTTTGAAATCCCAGCTATGTTAATAGCAGCAATAGCGGGCTTTAAAATCCCTTATGAAATAACCCTCTATCTCTTAGATAGAAAAGAAAAACCAATAACGGAAGAAGATATAAAAGAATTCTTAAAATTAGCTTTAATTTCAATAATTCTAATTATTATAGCAGCTTTCGTAGAGGTTTATATCACACCAGAGGTAGCTAAGTTACTTATGTAAATCGCTTTACCATTTTATTAATTATTAAAAATCTTAATAAACAATACATTTCCTTTTTTATACTTTACTATTCGATTTAAATCGTTATATATATATAGGTTTTGCATTTATTTTGTTTATGAAAAATGTGGAAAACAATAGGAACATTAGAAAGTGTGTTAAAATAAAACACTTTAAAAAATTAAAAAATAGTTGGCGATGATGCCTCAGTAATAGAGGCAGAGCCAATAAGAGTAGTAGAACCACTATGTAAGGGTGGCAAAATGAATATATTCAAAAGCAACATACTTAAAGGTTTCGCTGCTGTGGCTATGCTTTGCATGATAGGAGCTTTAGTAGCTGAGCCAGTGGCTTTAGGGAATTGTGGAAAATATTTGGCAGAAAATGCGGATAGTGATTTGGTCAAGGCACTTGGTTATGCTTCTCAAGGTGTTGGTGTTGCATCATTAAACGCTGCATATACAGTTGCAGCAGCATCATGGGAACTTTATTTAGTATGCCCTGAAGCTGCAGTTCCAGTTTTATTAGTTGGTGGTTCAGGAGCCATTCTTTATGCATAATACAATAACTTTTTCTTTTTAAATTATTTTTTACAAATAATGATATATGTAGATTGAATGGTGAAAATATGAATATTATAATTACAATAATTATAATTTCATTTTCAATATTATTAAGTGTTAAGTTATTTTATTCCCTAATGAAAAGTCTAAAAAAAGAGGAAATAAAATTAAAAAATTTTGAGGTCATATACAAATTTGTAATTCCTATTATCTTTGCACTTGTAGGGGTGGAATATAGCAATAGTATATTTATAAGTACTGGTATTAACTCAAAATCGTTTACTTTGTTTATTTTAGATACGATAGTAGTTATATTAATACTAATGATATACCATGTAAGTTTAGCTATACTCTCAAGAATTATACAATCAAAATTAAGTTCAAGTAAGTAACTTTTAAATTTAGGGTTAAACTATGCTCAAGTATACAAACAATATATTAATTATCTTAGCTGTAATTTTAATCTATATTATTGGGTTTATTAATGGGTATTACACAAACAATAATGAAATAAAGACACTAAATAATAATAAATCAAAGTTAAGATTTAATTCTTCATTACCAAAACTTTTATTAAACAACTTAATAGCAGATTTTTTAATGCTGGCAGGTTCTATAACCTTCGGTTTATCCACTTTTATAAATTTAATATTCAATGGTTTTAATCTTGGGTTATTAGTTTCTAATGCTTATAACAGCGGAATGCCCACAAAATTAATTTTAGCTTTAATCCTCCCACACGGAATATTTGAAATCCCAGCTATGTTAATAGCAGCAATAGCGGGCTTTAAAATCCCTTATGAAATAACCCTATATTTATTAGATAAAAAAGAAAAACCAATAACAGAGGAAGATATAAAAGAATTCTTAAAATTAGCTTTAATTTCAATAATTCTAATTATTATAGCAGCTTTCGTAGAGGTTTATATCACACCAGAGGTAGCTAAGTTACTTATGTAAATCGCTTTACCATTTTATTAATTATTAAAAATCTTAATAGGCAATACATTTCCTTTTTTATACTTTACTATTCGATTTAAATCGTTATATATATATATAGGTTTTGCATTTATTTTGTTTATGAAAAATGTGGAAAACAATAGGAACATTAGAAAGTGTGTTAAAATAAAACACTTTAAAAAATTAAAAAATAGTTGGCGATGATGCCTCAGTAATAGAGGCAGAGCCAATAAGAGTAGTAGAACCACTATGTAAGGGTGGCAAAATGAATATATTCAAAAGCAACATACTTAAAGGTTTCGCTGCTGTGGCTATGCTTTGCATGATAGGAGCTTTAGTAGCTGAGCCAGTGGCTTTGGGAGATATATCAGCTTACTATTTGTATAAACACTCAAAAAATGGAGATTACTATAATGCTGGTCAGGATGCAGTAGTATTATATGGGGCTGGTGAAACAATAGCAAAAGGGGTAGGTTATTTAGCATTAGTTTCCGAAACTGGTGCTGAAGCAGGTTTATTGGCAGCAGGTGTAGCAACTGGTGGAGTAGCTTTAATTGCTATTGGAATTGGTGTAGCGGCTTAATCTTACAATTTATATAAATTTTAATTTTTTAAATATATATTTTTCCTTTATTGGGGGAAACTATGAACAACAATAAAAAAACATATCGTAAATTATATTGGCATATTTGGTATATACTATTTGGAATCCTCCTTATATTAATGTTTAATTTAGAACCTCCGTATAAAACATGGATTATAGGATTATTGGTCATCATGGCTTTATCAAGGATAATAATATTATGGATTGATATCGATAAATAACTTATCAAAAATTAACAATAATAGCTTACCTAACTTTAAACCTAAAATACAATTTAATTTTATTTCAATATTAACAAACAACTTAAAAGTTATTCTTCTAATGTTAGCAGGAGCTATAACCTTCGGTTTATCCACTTTTATAAATCTACTATTCAACGGATTTAACGTAGGCGTTTTAATCGGCTCTACTTTCCTAACTAATGAACCATTAAAATTAATAACTGCCTTAATCCTTCCACACGGAATATTCGAAATCCCAGCTATGTTAATAGCAGCAATAGCGGGCTTTAAAATCCCTTATGAAATAACCCTCTATCTCTTAGATAGAAAAGAAAAACCAATAACGGAAGAAGATATAAAAGAATTCTTAAAATTAGCTTTAATTTCAATAATATTAATCATTATAGCAGCTTTCGTAGAGGTTTATATCACACCAGAGGTAGCTAAGTTACTTATGTAAATCGCTTTACCATTTTATTAATTATTAAAAATCTTAATAAACAATACATTTCCTTTTTTATACTTTACTATTCGATTTAAATCGTTATATATATATATATAGGTTTTGCATTTATTTTGTTTATGAAAAATGTGGAAAACAATAGGAACATTAGAAAGTGTGTTAAAATAAAACACTTTAAAAAATTAAAAAATAGTTGGCGATGATGCCTCAGTAATAGAGGCAGAGCCAATAAGAGTAGTAGAACCACTATGTAAGGGTGGCAAAATGAATATATTCAAAAGCAACATACTTAAAGGTTTCGCTGCTGTGGCTATGCTTTGCATGATAGGAGCTTTAGTAGCTGAGCCAGTGGCTTTGGGAGATATTTCATGGGCAGCAACATGGGTTGTAAATAATATTATGCATAATTCTGTAAGTGGAGATGCACAATATGATACTATTGTAACTTCTACTGGAGCATTAGCAGCTTACGGATTTAAAAATGGGATTAGATTTGCAGTAAGGGGAGTAGTAATTGGAGCCTCTGCGGGTCCTGAAGGCGCTATAGCAGGTGCTGTTTTAGGATTTGCTGCTGGAGTTGCATAAGTTGCATTAGATATTTTTATTTTTTATTTTTTATAATTAAAGGGTGGTTTCATGTATGAAAGTAGTAATTATTCGGGAAATATTTTGTTGTGGATTTTATTTAATGGATTTATGGTAGTGACATTGTCAACATTATTTGAGTATCTAATGTTCTATGCACACGATATTTTAGTAAGATCCATATTTCAAATTTTTGGAATATTGGTTATTTCTACATTTCTTGAGTATATATTCCAATATAAAATATTAAAAAATAAATGTCAAATATCAAAATCAAAAATTATTTACAATTCAGTATTTATAGCACTTTTATTTTACATGATAATCATTAATACAGATTTTAGCACTTGGATTTTTATCCTGCCTGTCATTAGTATGATTGTACTTTTTATTAGATATAACGATTATTTATCTTTTAGAAGGAGATTTTAATAGATAATATAGTGAAACCATGAAACTACCATCAATATTAACAATTCTAATCTTCCCAATAATTCTAATCATCATAGCAGCATTTGTAGAGGTTTATATCACACCAAAAATAGCGAATTATTTATTAACATAACACTTAAATATAATTAAATAAACATAATACTAAATACTAATTAAATATCAAAAAATAAAGGGGAGAAAATGAACATAAAAGAACTAATCCTAAATCCAAACAACTTCTTTAAAAATTTAGCAAATAGGGAGGTATCTCTTAAAACACCGTTCTTGATAGTTCTTACATTTTCGGTGTTTATGTCTATTTATACATATTACACAACATCAACAATGTTTAAAATATTTCCATCTGATATGCAAGGTATTATGTCAATGATGATGATAATTTCCGCAACATCTGCTTTAGTAGGTGGATTTGTATCATGGATAATAATAGCTGGGATCATGCATATAATTTCAATGGTTTTCAAAGGAGAAGGTTCCTTTAAAAGAACTTTAGCATTTGTAGGTTATGGATTTTTACCAAATATTATAGGGCTATTGATATCCATTCCTATTACATATTATTTTCTTTCAAATGCTCATATTCCAACTTTAACTATGGAACAACTACAAAATCCAGAGGTTTTAAAGCAGGTAATAAAATCTATGTTTCCAAAATCAATGTTATATACTAATCTTTTAATTGGCTTAGCTGTTACTTTATGGAATCTATATATTTGGACCTATGCTATTAAGTATGCAAGAAACTTAGAGTTAAGGAAAGCTTTTATAGTGGCATTAATCCCAACATTATTATTTGGCTTGTATCAGCTCTACAAAATAATTAAGCTTATTATTTAAGGGATAAAATGAAGAGAATATTTACATATTTTATTCTTTTGATATTATTAAACTTAGTCTATGCAACAATAAATTTTGTAAATTTTGACTATAAAAATGAGTACTTAGAGCCAGGAAAAACTTATGATGTTTGGGTTGTTGTTATCCCTGACAAAGATATTAATAATACTATTTTTAGTATCTCTCCTTATGGATTAAGTAAAAAATATATAGAAATAATTAAGGGAGAGGATTATGAAGGCTCTCTTGTAGAGGGTGAGAAAGGAGTAGGGCATTTTATTATTAAAGTTAAAGATGATGCTCCACCTTACAACTATAAGTTTATTGTTTATTGTAACTACACCATTAATAAAAGATACTATTCAGAAAATCAGGTCTTTGAGATTCCAGTTAGGGGAAAACCCTTAATTTCTATTGATAGTCCTACAACATTAAAGGAAGGTTACAATGAGATTTTTTTAGAAGTTACTAACAAAGGAACAGGATCTGCTCAGAATATAAAAATAGTATTTAATGGAGAAAAGAATATTCAAATTTTGGGAGATAATACTTACATAATAGAGAACTTAAATGCTGGTATAACTAAGTTAATAAAATTAAAGTTATATGCCAATGGAGACCTTGGAACTATAAATTATAAAGTCTTGTATGAAAGTCCTTACAACCTATTAATTTTAAAGAGTAAGACAGAATCTATAGATTCTGAGACACTAAATTATGACAATGAAAAAATATTTAGTGAAAGTGGAACTTTAACTTTTAAGATAATCCCAAGTGACTTAATTTTTATCTCATTGAAAAATCTAACGTATCCTGTAGGAGAAATATGTAACTTAACACTAATTTTAAAAAATAACTATAAAGATTCGTATTTCACTGTTATTATTGACAAATATTATGTAGGAGATAATAAGAAAGAGTTGTTTATAAAGAGAGGAGAAGTTAAAGAAGTTCCTTTTAAGATAAAAGTGGATAAGACAGGCTTAGTAAATATCCCAATAAAAATTTATTTTGATAAAAATGAGATCAATAAGAATTTAACTATAAACATAGTTGGAAAGCCTGACTTAGTTTTATCAGGTGTTAATGTTGAAGGCTTTAAACATTTGGTCATTACTGGAGATTTATGTAACATAGGAACTGGAATAGCTAAAAGTGTTTTAATAAGCTTAGTAAAAACAGAAAATATAGAGCCAGAGAAGCCTTATGAAAACTATTTTGTAGGAACTTTAAATCCAGATGATTATGGAAGTTTTGAATTACACTGTCAAATTAATGGAACTGTAAATGAGATACCAATTAAAATAATGTATAGGGATGAGAATAATAACTTAATAACTATATATAAGTCAATAAAAATTAATAAAACCATTTCTCCAAAAAGTGAGAGTAAAGATAATTATTTAGTCATTGGGGTTGGCATTCTCTTCTTTATAGGAGTAATCTACTTAATTTATAAAGGGATTATAAAGAAATTTTGAGGTTTAACTTATGATTGAACTAAAAAATGTAACCAAAGTTTATAAGATGGGTAATGAGCTAATCTATGCTTTAAAAAACATAAATTTAAAAATAAAAGAGGGTGAATTTGTTTCAATTATGGGACCCTCAGGAAGTGGTAAGTCTACTCTATTAAATATTATTGGTTGTTTAGACAGGCCAACAGAGGGAGAGGTTTACATTGACAAAATAAAAACAAATGATTTAGATGATGATGAATTAACAAAAATTAGAAGGGATAAGATTGGCTTTGTCTTCCAACAATTTAATTTAATCCCTCTACTAACAGCTTTAGAGAATGTTGAGCTTCCACTAATTTTTAAATATAAGAATTCTATGAGTGAAGCTGAGAGGAAAAGAAGAGCTTTAGAATGCTTAAAGATGGCTGAGTTGGATGAGAAATTTGCTAACCACAAGCCAAATCAGTTGAGTGGAGGACAACAGCAGAGAGTGGCTATAGCAAGGGCTATAGTAAATGATCCAAAAATTATTTTAGCTGATGAACCAACTGGAGCCTTAGATAGTAAAACAGGAAGGAAAATTATGGAATTATTAAAGAAATTAAATGGCTATGGAAAAACTATTGTGGTTGTTACTCATGATATAAATGTATCTAAATATGGAGATAGAATAATTTATATAAAGGATGGCTCAATTGAAAGGGAAGAGAATGTATCTTGAAATGGCAAAGAGAAACTTAATGAGGCATAAGCTAAGAACCATCTTAGCTTTATTGGGAATTATAGTAGGTGTAGCCACTATAACAACCTTAGGAATCTTAGGGGAGAGTGCTAAAGTAGGGATAGAGAAAAATTTTGGAGATGTGGCAAACTATATCTTAATCTTTCCCAACTGGATGGCTGGAGTTAAGTATTTTACAGATAAAGACTTACTGAAACTTAGAGGAATTGGTGGGAAAGTAATCCCAATAAAGGAAACTTATGACTCTATCTATATTGTTGGAAAAAATAAACATGTAGAAGTAAGAATTTTTGGAATTAAAAAAGATGAAATCAAATACTTAAATTTGGATATAAAATTATCTAACACTCAAACAGCTGTAGACTCCTTCTTTTCAGAGCTACATGAGGTTAAAAAAGGGGACACTATAAAGATAAAAAATATCTCTTTTAGGATCTCTTCTCTATACAATTCAACCTTTATAATTCCAAGGAACTCTATAATTTTGACTGAAAGATCTTTCAACAGATTTTATAAGCTTAATTACACAAGAATTGCTATTTATGTTCCTAACATGAATAAAATTAAGGAGGTTCAAAATGAGATAGATAAAAGATTAAATAAAAAGAAAAAGAGGGCTATAGTTATCTCATTAGGTTCAATATTGAATAAGATATCTAATGCCATAAACACTATAACCTACATCTTAATGGCTATTGGAGGAATCTCTCTATTGGTTGCTGGGCTTGGAATAGGGAATGTTATGCTCATGAATGTTATAGAGAGGACTAAAGAAATTGGAATTATGAGAAGTGTAGGGGCTTCAAAGAAAGATATCATGCTTCTATTTTTATATGAAGCCTTAATCTTAGGAATTATTGGTTCAGCCATTGGCTCAGCTATAGGTTTAGGGATAAGTTATATAATAGTTAATTTACTACATACTTCACTTCCAGCAAGTTCAATACTTTACATAATATTAGGAGTTTTGTTTGGAGTAGGCACTGCTTTAATCTCTGCCTTATATCCTGCTTATAAGGCAGCTAACTTAGATCCAATAAAGGCACTGAGGGGAGAGTAATGGAGAAAAATATTAAAGTGGTGTCAGCTGAGTTATTAAAAGGGGCTAAGATGTTGTCTAAACACTGTAAAAATTGTGGATTTCCATTATTTGAGAAGAATGGTGTGATATATTGCCCAATTTGCAGTAAAAATAAAGAAAAAGAGGAGAAGAAATTTACAAGTGTCCCTGAGAATGGATATAAAAAGATTATTGACAGTAAAATAAACTATTTATTTAACAAGTTAAAGAATGAAGATGATGTCCATAACATAAGAGAGATCTGTGAAACCATCTTAATATTGATGAAGCTAAAAAGTATGAGGTGAATTTCTTGGTTAATAAGGAGAAAGTTTTAGAAGCTTTAAAAAAGGTTTCTGATCCACACATGGGGCTTAACATAGTTGATATGGGATTAGTTAAAGATTTAGAAGTTGATGAAGAAGGAAATGTTAAATTTAAAATAATCCCAACAAATCCTATGTGTATGAGTGCTTTACACATGGCTGTACAGGCAAAAGAAGAGGTTAAGAAATTAGAGGGGGTTAAAAAGGTTGATGTGAAAATAGAAGGGCATGTTATGGAAGATGAGCTAAATAAGATTTTAAATGACTAAACCTCTTAACTTTCTCATCTTCTCTATTCTCTTCCTTATAAGCTCTTTTTTTCCTATGTCACTTCTATGATAAACTCTTCCATTTATAAATTTAGTTGCTTCCTCAGCTATTCTTTCAGCTTCCTCTATAGTATCAGAAACCCCAACAACAGCTACAGCTCTTGAGCCTGTCATGTAAAGTTTTCCATCTCTCTCATCAACTGAAGCATAGTGAAGAATTGCTCCAACTTTCTTTATCTTCTCCTCATCAACATAGATCTCTTCTCCTCTTACTGGCTTATCTGGATATCCCATAGGGACAACATACTTACAGACAGTAGCTTTGTTCTCAAACTCTACATCAACTTTATCTAACCTTCTATTAACAATAGCTTCACAGATGTCCAAGAAGTTGCTCTTCAAGATGGCCAAGATGTTCATAGCCTCAGGGTCTCCAAATCTTGCATTATACTCTATTATCTTAGGCCCATCCTTGGTTAGCATAAATTGGCCATACAAAATTCCTTTATAGCCATCAACTTCTTTTTTTAAAGCTTTAACTGTCTCTTCCATAATTTCCTTAGCTTCTTTAGCATCCTCTTCAGTTAAGAAAGGCAACTTATGGTTAGGGCATGAGTAAGAGCCCATTCCTCCTGTTATACTTCCTTTATCTCCCTCTAAGGCATGTGGGTGATCTTGAACAAATGGAGTAAACTTAATATTGTCTTTATCAACAAAGCCATGTAATGTAAATTCAACCCCTTCCAACTTCTCCTCTATTAAAACCTTTCCTCCTCCTAAGCCACTTTCAAAGATTTCCTTAGCATACTTTTTAGCCTCTTCATTGTCTTTTAATTGTTCCCCAACAACCTTAACCCCTTTCCCTCCAGTTAGTCCAACTGGCTTAACAACAGCTTTAATTCCTTTCTCTGTAAGCTCATCTATAAAGCTCTCTAACTCCTCTCCATACTCATCAAAACTTTTCCATAGAAGAGAGCCCTTAATATTATACTTTTTAAACAGATTTCTCATAAATTCTTTACTTGTTTCTATCTTAGCAGCCTCTTTACTTGGCCCAACTGTTGGAACTCCTAAAGATTCTAAGAGATCAACAGCCCCTTTTTCTAATGGAGCCTCTGGGCCAATAATGGCTAAGTCAGGATTTATTTTTTTAGCAAAGTCTTCTATTTCATTAAGCTCTGTTTCCTTAGCTAACCTTATCTCCTCTGATAACCTTGCTATCCCAGGATTCTTATTTTTCATTAATGTATATAGCTTGATATCACTCTTTTTTAGAGCATGGGCTATAGCACTCTCTCTTGCTCCTCCTCCTATGAGTAATACTTTCACCATCTCACCAAGGCTAAATTTTTAATAAAAAATCTTAAAAAAGCTTTTAATAAATTTTTGCTTTATATCTTATATAATTTCCCACCTAATCTTTCTTCTTTTTAATTCCTTCTTAGCCTTCTCTGTCAGCTTAACCTTACTCCCTGTTATTAGTAGAGGCTTAGCTTTAATATTGTTAGCCTTCTTATGTAGCTTAATAATGTCAGAGGTTGTTAAAACTTGCCTTCCACTTTTAACTTCAACAGCATATTTATAGTTGCCTCTCTTAGCAATAATATCATATTCAGCTTTTTTATGCTGATTTATTCTTTTAATTACATTTCTGCCAATTATTTTATAACCCTTCTCTTTTAGGTAGTTAGCAGCTCTTCCTTCCTTCTTCTTTCCTTTTCTCATTCTATCACTTAAATATATTCAATAATTAAACAAAAATATATTTTAGCCAAACTTATCATTTATTCTTTTGGTGGTAGGATATGCATGTTGCATGCTCTGAAACAATGAGGAAATATTTTGAAAGTATTGTTAAAGAAGTTAATAAAATTTACAGAATAGCAGAAATTTGTAGACAGAAGGGTTTAGATCCAGTAGACCATGTTGAAATTTACTTAGCTAAAGACATGGCTGATAGAGTTGAGGGATTAGTTGGACCTAAAGGAGTTGCTGAGAGAATTAGGGAGTTGGTTAAAGAGCATGGGAAGGAGATAGCTGCTTTAAAGATAGCTGAGGAAATTATAGAGGGAAAATTTGGAGACTTTGATAAAGAAAAGAGAGCTGAACAGGCAGTAAGAACAGCCTTAGCAGTCTTAACAGAGGGAATTGTTGCTGCTCCTTTGGAGGGAATAGCTGATGTTAAGATAAAGAAAAACTTTGATGGCACTGAATACTTAGCTATTTACTATGCAGGACCTATAAGAAGTGCTGGAGGGACAGCTCAGGCTTTGTCTGTCTTAGTAGGAGACTTTGTTAGAAAGGCTTTAGGTTTAGATAAGTATAAGCCAACTGAAGATGAGATAGAGAGATATGTGGAAGAAGTTGAACTCTACCAGTCTGAAGTAGGTTCTTTCCAATACTCACCAACAGCTGATGAGATTAGGAAAGCTATAAGGAATATTCCAATAGAGATAACTGGAGAAGCTACTGATGATGTTGAAGTCTCTGGGCATAGGGATTTAAAGAGAGTTGAAACCAACCAACTGAGAGGAGGAGCTCTCTTAGTTTTGGTTGAAGGAGTTCTATTAAAGGCTCCAAAGATATTAAAATATATTGATAAGTTAAAAATAGAGGGCTGGGATTGGCTAAATGACTTTGTTAATAAAGGAAAGGAAGAGGAGAAGGAGGAAGAAGAGGAGATAGAGGAGGAAGAGTTGGAAGAGGACTTAAAATATTGGAGAGATGTAAAGATAGAAGCTAACAAAAAGTATATTAGTGAAGTCATTGCTGGGAGGCCAGTCTTTTCCCACCCTTCCAAGGTTGGAGGATTTAGGTTAAGGTATGGTAGAAGTAGAAATACTGGCTTTGCCACTCAAGGGTTTCATCCTGCTTTAATGTACTTAGTTGATGAATTTATGGCTATTGGAACTCAGCTAAAAACTGAGAGACCTGGAAAGGCCACTTGTGTAGTGCCTGTTGATAGCATAGAGGGACCAATAGTCAGATTAAAGAATGGAGATGTGTTAAGGGTTGAGAGTGTTGAAGAAGCTATAAAAATTAGGGATCAAGTTGATAAGATCCTCTTCTTGGGAGATGTGTTAGTTAATTATGGAGACTTCTTAGAAAATAACCATCCTCTACTTCCAAGCTGTTGGTGTGAGGAGTGGCTTGAAAGAATATTAGAGAAGGAAAATATTGAGTATAGTAAAGAGTTTATAAAGAACCCTAAGCCAGAGGAAGCTGTTGAATTTGCCATAAAAACAAGAACTCCACTACATCCAAGGTTCACCTATAGATGGCATGACATCAGTAAAGAAGATGTTCTAAAGTTAAGAGAGTGGTTATTAAGTGGAAGTGAAATTAAAAATGAGTGGGTAGTTAATTTAAATAATGAAGGAAAAAGAATTTTAGAGTTAATAGGATGTCCTCACAAGGTTAGAGAGAAGAAAGTAATTATTGAGGAATACTATCCCCTACTCTACTCCTTAGGCTATGATGTAAAGGAGAAGAGAGATTTAGTAGAGAACTTAGAGGAGAAGGTTAAAGAGGCTAAGAATGCTTTACACTTAATTAACCTTTTAGCTCCTTTTGAGGTTAGAAGAAACACCTATGTTTATGTTGGGGCAAGGATGGGAAGGCCTGAAAAGGCAGCTCCAAGGAAGATGAAGCCACCAGTCTCTGGCTTATTCCCTATAGGAAATGCTGGAGGCTCTGTAAGGCTCATTAATAAAGCTGTTGAAGAAAATAAAAGTGATGATGTTGAAGTTTCCTATACAATCTGCCCAAACTGTGGGAAAATCTCTTTATATAGAACTTGTCCATTCTGTGGGACAAAGGTTGAGCTTGATAAATTTGGTAGAGTTAGAATTAACTTAAAGGATTATTGGTACTCAGCTCTAAAAAGGTTGAATGTTAGGCCAAGGGATGTTAAGTGTATTAAGGGAATGACATCAAAGAAGAAGATAGTTGAGCCCTTAGAAAAGGCTATTTTAAGATCTATGCATGAAGTATATGTCTTCAAGGATGGGACTGCAAGGTTTGACTGCACTGATGTCCCAATAACTCATTTTAAGCCAAGGGAGATAAATGTTAGTGTTGAGAAGTTGAGAGAATTAGGTTATGAGAAAGATATTCATGGAAATCCTTTAGTTGGTGAAGACCAAGTTATTGAGCTTAAGCCTCAAGATATTATACTACCAGAGGAGTGTGCAGAATACTTTATTAAAGTGGCAAACTTCATAGATGATCTCTTAGAAAAGTTCTATGGTGTGGAGAGATATTACAATGTCAAGAGTAAAGAGGATTTAATTGGACACTTAGTTATTGGAATGGCTCCACACACCTCTGCAGGGATGGTTGGTAGAATTATTGGCTATTGTAAAGCAAATGTAGGCTACGCTCATCCTTACTTCCATGCAGCTAAGAGGAGAAATTGCTTCACTGAAGATACTGAAGTATTAGTTAACATTAATGGAGAAGTTAAAAGAATAACCATTAAAGAGCTTTATGAGATGTTTGAAAATGAAAGATTTGAAAAGGGAGTTTGGGTTAGGGATAAGCCTAAGTTAGATATAAAGGTGTATTCCTTTGACCCTGAGAATAAGAAGGTTGTTTTAACTGACATTGTTGATGTTATTAAGGCTAACTCTCCAGAGCATTTAATTAAGATTGAGCTTGAAGAAGGAAAGAGCTTTACAGTCACTCCTGATCACTGGGTTTTGGTGTATGATGGAGGAAATATTATTAAAAAGAGAGCCTTTGAAGTTAAAGAGGGAGATTTATTTATTTCACCAGACTTAAAAAGAGACTTAAAAAAGTTTGAATTACTTAAAGTTAAAAAAATTGAATATATTAAATCTTCTAAGCCATTTGTTTATTGTTTGAATGCTAAGAACTATCACAATGTAATAGTAAATGATTATATATTATTGGCTCAATGTGATGGAGATGAAGATGCTATCTTCTTGCTCTTAGACGCCTTCTTAAACTTCTCTAAGCTCTTTCTCCCAGATAAAAGAGGAGGGCAGATGGATGCCCCATTGGTTTTAACAACTATCTTAGACCCTAAGGAGGTTGATGGAGAAGTTCATAATATGGATGTGATGTGGAAGTATCCTTTAGAGTTTTATGAGAAAACCCTTGAAATGGTTTCTCCTAAGGAAATTAAAGATATTATGGAGATAGTTGAAGATAGGTTAGGGAAGCCAGAACAGTATGAGAATCTTGGCTACACCCATGAAACCTCTTCCATTGACCTTGGTCCTAAGGTTTGCTCCTACAAAACATTAAACACCATGTTAGATAAAACTACATCTCAGTTAAAGGTGGCTAAAAAAATAAGAGCTGTAGATGAGAGAGATGTGGCTGAGAAGGTTATACAGAGCCACTTCATCCCTGACTTGATAGGGAACTTAAGAGCCTTCTCAAGGCAGGCTGTTAGATGTAAATGTGGAGCTAAGTATAGAAGAATTCCACTAAAAGGGGTTTGTACAAAGTGTGGCTCCAACCTGATCTTAACAGTTTCAAAAGGAGCTGTTGAGAAGTACATGGATGTAGCTGAGAAGATGGCTGAGGAATATAATGTAAGTGAATATCTAAAACAAAGGTTAAAGTTAATAAGAGAGGGAATAAACTCTTTATTTGAAAATGATAAAAGTAAGCAGGTTAAGTTAAGTGACTTCTTTAAAGTTTAAACCTCCTCAGCATCCTCTTTTATCTGAGAAACATATCTTTCTAACTCAACCTCTTCCTTAAATGCCAATAAAATATTCTCCCCTATTAGCCCAAGATTATATTTTAAGGTGGTTAAATAATTTTTTAAGTCAACAAATTCCTTATTTAATATCTCCTCAGGAAGCTCTTCAACATTTAGTATAATAACATCTACATCTGGAGCCTTCTCTTTAACAACCTTAAAATCTATAGGGTGCCTAATCCTGGCCACAAATAATTTAGGATATATCTTTATCTCTTTAACTACTTCAACAACTTTCTCCTCTTCTTTTTCCTCTTCTTTAACCTCCTCTATTTCCTGAGAAGGCTGAATTTCAATAGGGACATATTCACCCTCTTCCTCAACATCAATAGGCTTAGGTAGGCTTTTATTTGACTTTATTTTCTTTATTATTTTTTTTAAATCTTTTTTAATGTCTTCTATAACCATAAATATCCCTCACTCAACTGTGACACTCTTAGCTAATCCTCTTGGCTTGTCTACATCTCTACCAAGTTGGACAGCTTTGTAGTAAGCTAACAACTGATAGGCTGGAGCATAAACTATTGGAGAAATCTCTTCTATAACATTTGGTACTTCTATATTTATAGTATTTTTTAATGGAGTTGGAGTTATAGCTATAACTTTCCCATTTCTTGCTTTAACCTCCTCTATGTTGGAGATGATTGAAGAATAAACAGCTGACTCCTTTGGAGGAACTATGGCTATAGTATCCATATTCTCATCTATCAGTGAGATGGTTCCATGCTTTAACATCCCTGAACTCATCCCTTCAGCATGTAAGTAAGTGATCTCTTTAAACTTTAAAGCTCCTTCTAAGGCACTCACCAAGTTTATCCCTTTGGAGATAAAGATATAGTTACTAACTTTTAAACTATTTGCTATCTCTTTAATTTTTTCTCTCTTGTTTAGAACTTCCTCTATATAGTTTGGAAGCTTCTTTAGCTCTTCCTCATATCTCCTCATATCCTTTCCTAAGAGCTTTCCATACTCTATAAAGGCTCTATAAATTATTGTTAGCTGAGAGGTGAAGGTTTTTGTTGCACAGACAGCTATCTCTATCCCAGCTCCCATTAGGATGGTTAGATCAGCTTCTCTTGTGGCGGTTGAGCCAAGGACATTAACTATAGACACTACCTTAGCCCCTCTTTCCTTGGCAAATCTCATAGCTTTAAGGGTGTCGTAGGTTTCTCCACTCTGAGTTATGGCTATAACTAAAGTGTCTTTATCAACAACCCCCTTATTTAAAAACTCTGAAGCCTCTTGAGCTATAACCAACTTATTCAACTTAGCAAAGAGATATTCAGCATAGATACAGGCATGATAGGAAGTTCCCATCCCTATAAAGTAAACTTTATCATACTTTTCAATTAACTTAGAAAGTTCTTTAATTTCCTTCTCAGAAATCTTAGATGAGATTTTTAAAGTTTCCCTCTGCTCCATAATTTCTTTTAGCATGAAATGCTCATATCCTCCTTTCTCAGCCTGAGAGATGTCTAAATCTATCTTGATAATTTCTCTCTCTACCACTTTTCCTTCATTCTCTACCCAAATTTTTCCATTTTCAATAAACACTATATCTTTATCTTTTAGTATCATAGCTCTCTTTGTATAGTCTAAGAAAGCTGTTATGTCACTTCCTAAGAAAAATTCATTCTCTCCTAAACCAACTATTAGAGGGCTTTCATTCCTTGCTCCTATTAGCAGGTTAGGGTGATCTTCATGTATAATAGCTAAGGCATAAGTTCCCTTAACCTTTTTCAAAGCTCTTCTTACAGCCTCTTTAAAGTCCTTACAGCTCTTTAGCTCTTCCTCTATCAAGTGGGCTATAACTTCACTGTCAGTTTCTGACTTAAACTTATGTCCCTTTTTTATAAGCTCTTCCTTTAACTCCATGTAGTTGGTAATAATTCCATTATGAACTATAGCTATCTTCCCTGAGCAGTCAGTATGTGGATGAGCATTTTCTTTACTTACTTTTCCATGGGTAGCCCATCTTGAATTATGATTAACTATTAAATTTCCAATGAAGTTATGATACTCATCAACCTCTAAGTCATAGACATAATCAACATCTGACTCAACCTTCTCAATCTTGAACCTTGTCCAAACTATGTCTCCATCTAAGAATTTTTTTAAATAGTTTGCTTTATCATGTAAGCCTTTATTATTTAGCTCTTCTATAATCTTCTCAATTGTATAGTCAGTACAGTATTCTTCTTTATTTTTTATTGTTTTTAAGGAAACATCTAAAAACTCTATAATCTCTTTTTTTGTGAGTGGGACAGAGATATATTTAAAATTAAGACCTTTCATCTTGCTTAGTATTTTATCTAACTTCTCCATCTTGTCTTCAGCAGTAAAGCCAATATATTTTTTAAATAGCTCAAGAGATTTTTTATCACTTATAATAAGAGTATGTGAATCTTTCCAACTTTCTTTTTTCCCTCTTGCCCTTGAGTAAGATGCCAAAATTCCAAATCTTAACAATAAAAATTGAATTTCTCTTATAAGTTGTTCTGAAGTCATCACTATACTAATCTCTTTAGCATCAGTTCCCACACAACCCTCTGCATCAAATAGCCCTCTTAAGTATGAAGCAACTAAATCATCATCTAACTTAAATATAAATTCTGGAGTTCTTTTACTTCCTGTTTTGTTAAATACCTCTGGGACATTTTCTCTAAACCAATCAACTAAGTATTTGCTGTTTATTTCTAATATGTAATAGTTTCCATCTCCTTTTCTAATGTTCCCTTCTAAATTAAAAATATTTTTAAATAACTCCTTATACTTTTCAAGTACTTCCTTTCTTTCATCTTTTAATCTCAATGATCTATTTGAAGGGAAATATCCATCTCCAATAATATAGCCAATAATTTGCATCAATTCAGGAGAGGGAACTTTTGGAAATTTAATAGGGTTTTTCTCTACAATGTCTTCAAAGCTAATATTGTAAAAGGAACATAACTTCTTTAATCTCTCTTCTTCAACACTCTCTAAAATTCCATTTTCAATTTTTGTAATATAGCTCTCTTTTAATCCTGTAATTTTCTCAACATCTTTTCTTGTCAATCTTAATTTTTCTCTAACTTTTCTTAGCTCATTTCTTACTGATTCATCTAACTTATAATGCTTTTCCACACTAACATCCTTAAACTTGACACCATTGTTAAAATTAAAGTTTAACTTTCTTACTATTCCAATTAGCTCATTTCCATTTAGATCCTTTACACACTTCTCAACAATTTTCCCATTCTCTACAACAAAGAGCCTATGCTCTCCAGTTGTAATAAGCTCAGAAAAGGTAGTTTTTATTTTGTATAATATCTTTGGAGCTTTATGTTTAAACTTTTTAATTTTTTTGCTATATAACTTCAAATCTTCAAAATTGGCTGATAAGACTTTATCTTCATCAAGTTCAGAAATCTTCTTTATCCTTCCATCTGATAATATAATATAAGTATCTGGATGTAGGCAATGTCCTATCCCAATACTTCCCTCAAGATCTAAAAATCTCTCTTTTTTAGCCACTTCTTCAACTTTACCAACATCTTTTTTTATAACTAACTTTTCATCAATAACTCCAATCCCACAGCTGTCATAGCCTCTATACTCTAACCTTCTCAGCCCATTATAAAGAACTTTTGAAGCCTTTCCTTTTCCAATATAGCCTATAATTCCACACATATTAAACCCCTCTATAATACTTAAAGAAGATTCTACAAGTTCCTTCTTCAGAAACCATACAGCTACCTACTGGGTTTAGAGGATTACAACTCTTTCCAAACAATTTACAGTCTGTTGGTAATTTCTCTCCTCTTAAAATTTTATCACATATACAACCCTTTGGAATCTTCTCCTTAATGTCTGGAATCTCTTCCCTCTCCAAGATGTCATATTTTTTGAACTCCTCCTTCAATTCAAAGCCTCCACCTTTTATAATAGGGAAGCCTCTCCATCTTTTATCTGAGGGAGTGAAAACTTTCTCTATAATTTTTTGAGCTACAACATTTCCCTCTTCCTTTACAACTCTATCATATTCATTCTCAACTCTAATATTATTTTCATTAAGTTGCTTTAAGATCATGTAAATTGAAATTAAGATATCCATAGGTTCAAAGCCAGCTATTACCATTGGCACCCTATACTTCTCAACTAAGGGATAGTAAGGCTTAACCCCTATAATGGCTGAGACATGCCCAGGGCATATGAAGGCATCTATCTTACTGTCTTCTAACAAAAACTCCATAACTGGAGGGGTTCTCCTATGACAATTAAGGATAAAGAAATTATCTATATTTAAGTTTATTAGCTCAGCCCCAGTTGTTGGAGCAGTGGTTTCAAATCCTATAGCCAAGAATAAAAAATTTTTATCTTTCTCTCTCTTAGCCATCCTTACAGCATCAGTTATACTATAAACTATTCTTACATCTTTCCCTTCAGCTCTAACATCAAATAGAGATTTTTCACTCCCTGGAACTCTGTAGAGATCTCCAAGGGTAGTTATTACATAATTCTCACTAAGGTAGATAGCCGTATCTATCTCCTTCTGAGTAGTGACACAAACAGGACAGCCAGGGCCAGGGATAAGTAGTAAATTCTCTGGGAGTAATTCCCTAAGCCCATATTTGCAAATTGTATGCTCATGGCTTCCACAGACATGCATTATCTTTAACTCATCAAACTCTTTTGCTAATTCATTTATTTTGGAAGTAACTTTCTTAACAAGTTCTCTCATAGAAATCACCTAAGTTTATTTAGACAATTAACTAAAATTCTAAAAGTTTTTATAAGGATAATTGTTAATGATTGATAATGACAAATTATAAAAGGTGTGGATAGTGATTGAAATTAGATTCCATGGGAGAGGAGGGCAAGGGGCTGTTACTGCAGCCCAAATTTTGGCTAAAGCTGCCTTTTATGATGGAAAGTATTGCCAGGCATTTCCTTTTTTTGGTGTTGAGAGGAGAGGTGCACCAGTTAGAGCTTTCACAAGAATTGATGATAAAGAAATTTTGATAAGATCTCAAATCTATGAGCCTGATTATGTTGTTGTCTTAGATCCAACTCTTTTAGATTCTGTAAATGTCTTAGAGGGGTTAAAGAAGGATGGAGCTGTAATTGTTAACACTGTTAAAGACTTAGATTTAGGATATAAAGTTTATACACTTGACGCAACAAAGATAGCCTTAGATGTTTTAGGAGTTCCTATTGTTAATACATCAATGGTTGGAGCCTTTGCTGGAGCAACTAAGTTGGTTAGCTTAGAATCTGTAAAGAAAGCTATTTTAGAGACATTTAAAGGGAAGTTGGGAGAGAAGAATGCCTTAGCTGCTGAGAAGGCATACAATGAGATCATAGAGAAGTATGGTGAGTAAGTATGGTTAATATTGGAGCCATTATCTATGAACCAGGAAGCTCAGTTAAGAACAAAACAGGAACTTGGAGAGTATTTAAACCTATTTTGAATGTTGAGCTCTGTGTTAAATGTGAAAATTGCTATATCTTCTGCCCAGAGCCTGCTATTTATGAGGAAGATGGAGTTTTTAAAATAAATTATGACTACTGTAAAGGCTGCTTAATCTGTGCCAATGAGTGTCCAACTGGAGCTATAACAAAGACAAGGGAAGAAAAATAATTAAAAAAAGAGGGAAACAATGAAAAAGGTTATAACTGGAACTTCAGCAGCTGCTGAAGCTGTTAGGTTGTGTGACGTTGACGTTGTTGCAGCTTATCCAATCACTCCACAAACAAGCTGTGTTGAAAAGATAGCTGAATTTGTGGCTAATGGAGAGTTGGATGCTGAATATATAAAGGTTGAGAGTGAGCACTCAGCAATGGCTGCCTGTATAGGAGCAAGTGCTACAGGAGCAAGAACCTTTACTGCTACAGCTTCTCAAGGATTAGCTTTAATGCATGAACTTCTCTTCATAGCTTCAGGGATGAGATTACCAATAGTTATGCTAAACACAAATAGAGCATTATCAGCTCCAATAAATATATGGTGTGATCATCAAGATTCTATATCCCAAAGAGACACTGGTTGGATACAACTTTATGCTGAGAACAACCAGGAAACTTTAGATTTGGTTATACAAGCTTATAAGATAGCTGAAACTGTCTTACTTCCAGTGATGGTTAATATTGATGGGTTTATCTTAACCCATACAGTTGAGCCTGTTGAGATTCCAGAGGAAGAGAAGGTTAGAAACTTTGTTGGAGTTTATGAGCCAAGGCATGCATACTTAGATCCAGATAGGCCAATAACCCAAGGACCTGTAGGAGTGCCAGAGTGTTACATGGAAACAAGAAAACAGATAGAGGAAGCTATGGAAGAGGCTAAGAAAGTTATTGATAAGGTTAATAAAGAGTTTGAAAAAGAGTTTGGCAGAAAGTATAGTTTAATTGAAACTTATAACTTGGAGAATGCTGACACTGTCTTAATGGCTATGGGATCAGTTTGTGGAACCATTAAACACTACATCAATAACTATGACAATAAGGTTGGTCTCATAAAGGTTAGAACATATAGACCCTTCCCAAAAGAGGAGATAAGGAAAGTTTTAGAAGATTTTGATAAGGTTGGAATCTTAGATAAAAATATAAGCTTTGGAATGAACATGGGAGCTTTAGCTATAGATTGCTTAACTATACTTAAGGATAAAACTATCTGTAATTATATAGTTGGGCTTGGAGGAAGGGATATAACAATTCAGAATATTAAGGAGATTGTTGAAAACTTAAGAAGAGCTAAAAAAGATAAAACTGAGTGGATAGGACTAAATAAATAATTTTTTGGTGAGATTATGCAATTTCCAAGGGAAGAGTTTTTAGCTCCTGGACATAGAGGATGTGCTGGCTGTGGAGCTTCTATAGTTGTTAGACTGGCATTAAAAGCTGCTGGAAAAGATACTATAGTTACAACTCCAACTGGCTGTTTAGAGGTTATGACAACCCCTTACCCAGAAACAGCTTGGAAGGTTCCCTGGATCCATGTGGCCTTTGAATGTGCTGGAGCTGTGGCAAGTGGGATAAGTAGGGCTGTAAAAGCTTTAAAGAGAAAGAGAGGGAAATTTAAAGATAAAAAGATAAATGTTATAGCTATTGGGGGAGATGGAGGATCAGCAGATATAGGATTTCAATCCCTAAGTGGAGCTATGGAAAGAGGGGAAGATATTCTCTATATTATGTATGATAATGAAGCTTACATGAACACAGGAATTCAGAGAAGTTCAGAAACTCCACTATTTGCTGCAACAACAACCTCTCCAGCAGGGAAGGTTTGGAAAGGAGAGGATAAGCCAAAGAAAGACATGCCCATGATCATGGCTGCCCATGGGGTTCCTTATGTTGCAACAGCCTGTATAAGCTATCCTGAAGACTTCATGAGAAAGGTTAAAAAAGCTCTCTCAATTGAGGGGCCTAAATTTATTCATGTGTTACAGCCATGTACCACAGGTTGGGGCTACCCACCAGATAAAACTATAGAAATTGGTAGGTTAGCTGTAGAAACTGGAGTTTTCCCATTGTATGAAATAGAGTATGGAGAATTTAGATTAACTTACAAGCCAGCCAAGAGAAAGCCAGTTAAGGAATATATAAGAATGCAGAAGAGGTTTAGACACTTAACAGATGAAGACATTGAAAAAATTCAGAAGTATATAGATGAGAGATGTAAGCTTTTAGGCTTGTAAAGAATTTTTATTAAGGGGGGGGCTCATGAAGAAGATAATGATGACTAACTACACCTGTGACAACTGTGGAGACTGTATAAAGGCTTGTATGCAGGTTAATAAAGTAGCAAGAATAGGGATATTTGAGAAGGATGGGAAATATTTACCAATTGTTTGCCAGCACTGTAGATCAGCTCCTTGTAAAGAGGTTTGTCCAGTTGAAGCCATCTACTTTAAAGATAGCTATGTCTATTTAGACTTAGAAAAATGTATAGGCTGTGGCCTCTGTGCCTTAGCCTGTCCATTTGGAGCTATAACAATGGAAGATAAGGCTTATAAGTGTATATTGTGTGATGGAGAGGAGCCAGCTTGTGTAAAGGCTTGTTCAAAAAGATGCTTAGAGCTTGTTGATGTTAATGAGCTAACATTTGCTAAGAGAGATAAGACATTAGAGTTATTCAGTAAGATGGGTAAGGGAGGAGGAAAAGAGGTTTTAGATAAAGTGACTACAGAGGCTAAATTAAGCAAGATGGTGGATAATCTATGATCAATCCATCTTTATGTATAAGTTGTGGGAAGTGTGAAAGGATTTGTCCAAAAAATGGAATATTTATTATTGACAATGTTCCAATAAGATGTTATCACTGTGAGGGAAACCCTTGCTTGTTAGCTTGCCCAAAGGAAGCCATTAAAAGGATAAATGGGAAAGTGGTTATTATTGAAGAAAAATGTATAGGCTGTGGCCTCTGTGCCTTAGCCTGTCCATTTGGAGCTATAAAGATGAGTAGAATAGCTATTAAGTGTGATGGCTGCTACTCCTTAGAAAAAGAGCTCTGCTCTTCAGTTTGCCCAACTGGAGCAATAAGTAGCTTAGATGAAATAAATGAGAAGAAGGTTGAGAGTACAGTAAATAAGTTAAATATTTTAAAAAGAATTTATGGATTAAAGAGTTAAAGCTTTAAACACTTCCTCTAACTTATTTATTGTTTCTTCTACAACTTCCTCATGCTTTATAGATGTGAAGCAACATTCAAACTGTGAAGGTGGAACAAAGATTCCTCTTTTTAGTAGCTCATGGAAATACTTCATATACTTTTCAGTGTCACTCTTCTTAGCTATGTCATAGTTAATAACTTCCTCCTTGTTAAAGTAGATCTGAAACATTGAAGCTATTTGATAAATTTTAGCCTCTACCTTATACCTCTCTGAAAGCTCTTTTAGGGCATTAGCTATTTCCTCTGCAAACTTGGTAGTTTTTTTATAAAAGTTTTCATCAAGTTGTTCCAATGTAGCTATCCCAGCTGTTACTGAAACAGGGTTACCATTAAAGGTTCCAGCCTGATAAACCTTTCCTGAGGGAGAGAAGTGTTCCATAATCTCCCTCTTCCCTACAATAGCACCAATTGGAAACCCTCCCCCTAAGATTTTCCCCAAGGTGGCTAAGTCAGGAACAACATTGAAATATTCCTGAGCCCCTCCTCTTGCCAATCTGAAGCCTGTTATAACCTCATCAAAGATTAATAAGATATTATTTTCCTCAGTAATCTCTCTTAAAAACTTTAGATACCCTTCTTTTGGTAAGATACAGCCAACATTACCCATAACAGGCTCAACAATAACACAGGCTATTTCATCTCTATTCTCTTTTATAGCCTTCTCTAAAGCTTCCTCATCATTGAAAGGGACTAATATAGTGTTTTTTGTTGTTTCCTCAGGAATTCCTGGAGAGTTTGGAGTTCCATGGGTTAGAGCTCCACTACCACTTTTAACTAAGACATAGTCATGGGCTCCATGATAGGCTCCATCAAACTTAATTATCTTCTTTCTTCCTGTATATCCTCTTGCCAACCTTATGGCTGACATTGTTGCCTCAGTTCCAGAATTTACAAATCTTACAAGTTCAGCACATGGTACCCTATCAACAACCATCTCAGCTAAGATAATCTCTTTCTCAGTTGGACAACCATAGGCTGTTCCTAAGTATAGCTGTTTTTCAACTTTTTTTATAACCTTCTCATTTGCATGCCCTAAAACCATTGGACCATAGGCTAAACAATAATCAATATACTTATTTCCATCAACATCATATAGATAACAATCCTTAGCTCTCTCAACAAAAAAGGGATAGGGTTTGAAGTATCTAACTGGGCTATTAACCCCACCAACTAAATATTTCTTAGCTCTCTCAAACAATTCCTTAGATTTCATTTGATCACCTCAGAAAATTCTTTATTGGCTAAATAAAGTTTGCTTAATTATAATAGTTATGCTCAGACTATTTTTAAATTATTTAAAAAACTCTTTAACAAAGATTTTTATACTGTTACAAAATTTTATAATGATTAATAATGATAAATTAGGTGGGTCTATGGATTTAAATGCTATAATAAAAATCTTGGAGAAGGTTGGGAAGATTGAGATTGAGAATATAGTGATAACAGCTGATGAGCTAATTATAAATATTCCTTCAGCCCCTCCTGTTAAAATTCCTCAAACTCCAGAGATGAAAGAGAAATTAGTGGAAGAATTTAAAATTAAAGAGCCTGAGGGTATAGATTGGGAGCCACCAGTGGAGAAGTATAAAGGAAGAATAAGGGAGGTTTCCTTTGGAAAGCCTAAGAGTGAAGGAGGAAGAGGAGTAGTTGTAAAGATTGGAGGGCAAAGAGCTTTATATAGATTTGAAGAGCCTCAGCCAAACCCTCCAGTTGTAACCTTTGACATCTTTGACATGCCAATGCCATCATTTCCTAAACCTATAAGGCAGTATTTTGAAGATGTCATGGAGGATCCAGTGGAATGGGCTAAGAAGTGTGTCAAGTTTGGAGCTGACATGATAACTATCCATCATATCTCAACAGACCCAAAAATTAAAGATAAGTCTCCTAAGGAAGCTGCTAAGCTAATGGAAGATCTTTTACAAGCTGTTAAGGTTCCTTTTGTTATTGGAGGTAGTGGAAACCCTGATAAAGATCCTTTAGTCCTTGAAGAGTGTGCTAAGGCTGCAGAAGGAGATAGATGCTTATTAGCTTCAGCAAACTTAGAGTTAGATTATAAGAAAATTGTTAATGCTGCTATGAAGTATGATCACAATGTCTTAGCCTGGACAATTATGGATCCAAATATGGCTAAGGATTTAAATAGAAAGCTTATAGATGCTGGCTTAGATCCAAACAGGATAGTTATGGACCCTACAACTTGTGCCTTAGGTTATGGGATTGAATTTTCAATAAATGCTATGGTAAGGTTAAGACTCTCTGGACTAAAGGGAGATGAGTTAGTGAATATGCCAATGTCTTCAGGAACCACAAATGCCAATGGAGCAAGAGAAGCGTGGATGACAAATAAAGAGTGGGGAGATAAGAAGTATAGATTAGCCCTATGGGAGATAACAACAGGTTTAACCATGTTACTCTGTGGAGTTGATCTATTCATGATGCTAAACCCTGTAGCTGTTAAAACCCTAAAGAAGGTTGGTGAGAAATTAACAAATAAATTTAAGATGCCTAAAAAGGTTGATTGGATCATAGCTTAGGTGAGCTTTCATGAAAAAAGTTAATGCAATGGACATCTATAAGTTACTTCCTAAAAGGAACTGTAAGAAGTGTGGCTATACTTGTATGGCCTTTGCCACCAAGCTATTGGAGAGAGAGGAGAGCTTAGATAAATGTCCATTTCTTACAGAGGAAAATAGAAAGAAGATTTTAGAGCTTATCTCTCCACCTGTTAGAGAGGTTTCCTTTGGAGGAAAAAAGAAAGTTGTCTTAGGTGGAGAGGAAGTAATGTACAGATATCAGAAAACCTTCTTTAACCCAACAGCTATTGGAGTAGATGTAGAAGATACTTTAACTGAGGAAGAGATTAGAGAGAGGGCTAAGAAAATAGAGGACTTTGTCTTTGAGAGAACTGGAGAAAAATTAAAGTTAGACTTTATTGTTATAAGAAACAAATCTCAAGACCCTGAGAAGTTTGTTAAAGCTATAAAGATTGTTGAAGAAGCTACAGAAATGCCTATCTGCTTAGCAACAAATAACTTAGAAAGTTTAAAGAAAGCCTTAGATGTGGTTAAGCAAAAACCTTTAATTTACTCAGCAACTAAGGAGAATTTAGATGAGATACTAAAGATCATTAAAGAGAAGAATAAAGAGGTTGCCTTAGTCTTATCTTCAGGGGATGTTAAAGAGCTAAAGTATATGGCTGCTAAGTGCTTGGTGAATGGTTTAGAAGATGTTGTTTTAGAGCCTTACTTAGACCCTGAAGATGTCTTCAACACTGTTGATATGAATGTTATGATAAGAAGAAGTGCCATTGAGAGAGGAGATAAATACTTAGGATTTCCAATATTAAATTGTCCTATAGTTTCTTACTTCTATGCCTTAAATAACCCTGTCCCACCAGATGAATTTTTCAGTAAAGAGGATAGTGCTAAAATTTATGAAGCTACAGTTTCAGCCACTTTATTAAATAGATATGCTGATGCCTTAATTATTCACAACTTAGACATCTGGGAGTTAATGCCAATCTTAACCTTAAGACAGGCTATTTACACTGATCCAAGGAAGCCTCAAGAGGTTGAGCCTGGCTTATATCCAATTGGAAACCCAGATGAGAATAGTCCAGTTATACTAACCACTAACTTCTCCCTAACCTTCTACACTGTCACAGGAGACTTTGAAAAGGATAATGTAACCTGTTGGCTCTTGGTTATGGACACTGGAGGGAAGGCTGTTGACGTCTCTGTAGCTGGAGGACAGTACAATGGAGAGAATGCTAAGAAATTAATTGAAGAGACTGGAATAGCTGAAAAGGTTAACCATAGAATTATCATTCTCCCAGCCTTAGCAGCATCAACAAGGGGAGATATAGAGGAAAAGACTGGATGGACTTGTGTAGTAGGAACAAGAGACTCTTCACAGGTTGGAGAGTTCTTAAGAAAGAACTGGGATAGGATTTTAAAAGAGTGGAGAGAGAAAAATAAAAGTTAGAGAATATTTAGCTTGGTTAGTAAGATAATGATTACATAGGAGAGTGTAACAAAGGGAACATAGGGATAGGTTTCAATCACTGTAAGCTCTTTAATCTTATCCTTATACTTTTTTAACTTCTCTATATCCTCTTCACTTAACCCCTCTCCATCACATAGAAGATAGTTCTTTTCCTTATTTTCAAGCATAAATTTAATTCTACCAAGGAGTGAGAGATTTTTAACCTCTACATCATCATTATCTTTAAAGATTATTACATCCCTTAAAATATCTCCTTCTTTAAGCTCATCAATTTTCTTCTTTGTAGAGATCTCAGCTCCAGCAAGGGCATAGACAACCAAAGCTATAAGAATTATCTCAAATATATAAATTATTGAGCTTAGGAGTAAGTTATTCTTTATAAAGTATTCTTTGTCCAAGAGGTAGATAAGGAGAAGATAGAGGGGGAAAAAGTAGGCTAACTTCTTAGATATCTCCTTATATTTTTTATTCTTCTTTAGGTAAAAGATTGACACTATTATATATAAATAAATTAGAATTGTTCCATAGGGAATATTTAGCTTATAAATTATATAGTAAAGGATTCCCATAACAGTGGCTAAATAAAAGGAAGAGTATAAGATTTCCTTATAATATCTCCTAAAAATTTTAAATAATGGATAGATGGCTACTAAGAGCATACTTATGGCTATCATATATAAGATTGGCTTGGGTAGGAAGTAAAATAAGTCATAGGAAAAAATTGGGGCTAAGGCTGTGAAGAGCTTAACATCTCCTCCTCCCATCCCAATGCTTAAAATTAAACATAAGATAAAAGTGCTTATCATCCCAATAATAGCATCAAAGCCAAAAAAATAGTAACCAATAGGAAGGTTAATTAAAAACATGGCTATAACATACTTGTGAGGAATAATTTTTTCTTTTATATCTGTTATTGATGCCAAAATTAAAATAAAAAAATTTATTATATAAGCTATGTCTAAGAGGCTCATTTTCTCATAACCTTATCCTTTATCCCAAGCATAACCTTATGATTGTCTAAGAGCTTAATAGCTTCTTCAGTTGGTAAATATCTTATTAGATAAGCTATTTCTTTATAAACTTCAATGGCTATATCAACACTATGGATCCAATGGCACTTTTCACAGCTCCAAACTTTTCCATGTTTCCCTTCTATATATTCCCCTAAGCTTTCATCCTCACAAGGATAGAATGGGCAAAAACACCATAGGCAAGTTTGTCCCTCAAAATGGCAGGGATAGTAAGGGCAATCCCTATTAACTATCTTTAATAGAACTTCTTTTAAAAAGTTCTCAGCAAGCTCTATCAATTTTAATCACCAAAAAAAATTAGAAATTATTTTCCTAAAACTTCTAAAGCTCTCTCAACTCCACTCTCTTTAATCTCAAATCCAAGCTCTTTTAAAGCCAACTCAAGACATGAGATAGTGGCTAAGATCTCTTTCTCTCCACAGACTCCCATGTGTCCAATTCTAAATATCTTTCCTGAAAGATGCTTTTGCCCACCAGCAACCACTATATTATACTTCTTATTTAGTATCTCTCTTAACTTGTCATCAATTCCTTCAGGATACTTTATAGATGTAACTGTTATTGACCTTGCCTTCTCCTTGGCAAATAGCTCTAAGCCCATAGCCATTATAGCCTCTTGTGTAGCCCTTGCTAACCTCTCATGTCTCTTAACCCTATTCTCAATCCCTTCCTCTAAGATTAGGTCTAAAGCAACATTTAAGGCATAGATTAAATTAACTGCAGGAGTGTAAGGGTTTTGCCTCTTCTCTTCATAGTATTTCTTGTAAGTTTTGAGATCTAAGTAAAATCCTACCTTATCATTCTTCTCAATAACTTCCCAAGCCTTCTCACTTACAGTAATCCCAGCCAACCCTGGAGGAGCAGCTAAACACTTCTGGGAGCCAGTGACACAGATGTCTATGTTGAATTTATCAACATTAACATAGTCTCCTCCAAGAGAGGAGACAGTATCAACAATATATAAGGTATTGAAATCCTTAACCACCTTTCCTATCTCCTCTATCAAGTTCTTAGCTCCTGTTGAAGTCTCATTATGTACTACAGTAACAGCTTTAATTTCTTCATTCTCCTCTAAGAGCTCTTTAACCCTCTTAGGGTCAGCCATGTCCCCCCATTCAACCTCATACTTTATACTCTCTCCCTTGTAAGCTTCAACAATCTTAGAAAATCTTTCTCCAAAGTTTCCAGTTATTATATTGAGAACCTTATCTCCCTTACTTACAATATTGGAGATAGCCATATCCATAGCAGAGGTTCCAGAGCCAGTTATGATAAAGGTGTCATTTTCAGTGATAAACACCTTCTTTAACTTTTCAACAGTGTCTTCAAAGAGTTCTGAGAACTCTTTACTCCTATGCCCTATAACTGGGAAGGACATAGCATTTAAAACCTCTGGAGGAACAATTGTAGGCCCTGGGAGCATTAAAAGTTTATTTGTATTAATTTTCATCTTAATCCCTCTTTCTACTTTTTAAGTACTCTTCCCAATCTTTTAAGAACCTCTCTAAGCCTATGTCTGTTAAAGGATGCTTAAACAACTTCTCCATAACTGCTGGAGGAATTGTAGCTATATCAGCTCCAATCTTAGCAGCTTCTAAGACATGTAAAGGATGTCTCACTGAAGCCACTATAACCTCTGTCTTAATATTATAATTTTTGTAAATTTTGACTACATCTTCAACTAACTTCATCCCTACATGGCCTATATCATCTAACCTTCCAACAAATGGAGAGACATAGGTAGCTCCAGCCTTAGCAGCAAGTAGAGCCTGTAGAGGAGAGAAGACAAGAGTAACATTAGTCTTTATTCCCTCCTTAGATAAGATCTTTACAGCCTTCATTCCTTCCTTAGTCATTGGGATCTTTATCACTATGTTGTCAGCTAACTTAGCCAATTCTTTAGCCTCTTTAACCATTCCCTCAGCATCTGTTGAGATAACTTCAGCACTAACTGGCCCATCAACAATTTCACAGATCTCTTTAACTACTTCATAAAACTCTCTTCCTTCTTTAGCTACCAATGTAGGGTTTGTTGTTACTCCATCAACTAAGCCAAGCTCAGCATACTTTTTTATCTCCTCAGTATTTGCAGTGTCTAAGAAGAATTTCATAGCCATCCCTCAGAGAATTTTTTATTACCAAATTGTTTTTTGGTTATATAAAATTTTCAGATTATTAAAAATTCTCAAAAAATTCATAAAAATTATATATTATATTGTTCAATGACCATAATAAAAATCTTTAAATTTTGGGAAGTTAATATAAAATTTAATGGGGCTTCTTAAAAAAGGTGGTTATTCTTGATGAAATTTAGCATAGATGAGTTGGCAAAGAATAATAGAGGATCTTTAGGGAATGATGTTGATGTTACAGTTTTTAGACTAATTAGATTTATGGATTTAGAGAGATACTTAGGAAAAGCTGCAAACAATATTTTCTATGAGTGTGGGAAAACTTTAGGAAGAGATTTAAATATTAATAGTATTGATGAGCTTGTTAAATTCTGTAAAGTGTATAAAATTTGTAGGGCTGAAATAGTTAGTGAAGATCCTTTAAGAATTAGAATTTATGAGTGTATAACTTGCTCTGGCCTTCCTAATGTTGGAGAGCCATTATGCTATTTTGAAGGTGGATTTATAGCTGGATGTTTAGAGAACATACTTAATAAAAGAGTTAGAGCTAAAGAAACCCATTGTGCTGGATTAGGAAATGAGTTTTGTGAGTTTGAGATAAAGATATTATAGAGAGGGGAAAAATGAAGTGGAAGTTAAAGGATGAGATAGTTGATACTGAAATGTGTGCTCAATGCTCAACCTGTGCAATAGTTTGCCCTAACAACTTGGTTAAGTTTGATGAAAAGCCTTACTTAGGAGAGGAATGTTTAAGAAAAGGGCATGGAATGTGCTATGAAGTTTGTCCAAGAGTTAATTCATTTAAATATCAAGTAAAAATAAGAGAAAGATTTAAGGAAGAATATTACTATGCCAAAGGAGATATAGAAGGGCAAGATGGAGGGGTTGTAACCACCTCTTTAAAGTATCTCTTGGAGAAAGGAGAGATTGATGGAGCTATAGTTGTTGGTAGAGATGAGTATTGGAAACCTGTCTCTATGGTTGTTCAGACTGCTGAAGATATTGTGAAGGGAGCAAAGTCAAAATATACAGTTTCAACACTTGAAGCTCTAAGGAAAGCTGGAGAGCTTGGATTAAAAAAAGTGGCAGTTGTTGGCTTACCATGTCAAATAAATGGGCTGAGGAAATTACAATATTTCCCTTACCACTCAAGGCATGACTTTGAAATAGGAAAAGATGGAAAGCCAGTGAAGTTACCAAAGATAGAATACTTTATAGGGTTATTCTGTACAAAGAAGTTTGAATATGACAACTTTAAAGAAGTTCTTGAGAAGTATGGAGTTAATATTAAAGATGTGGAGAAGTTTGATATTAAGAAAGGGAAGTTATTAGTTTATTTAAAGAATGAGGTTAAAGAAATTCCAATAAAGGAATTTAAGCCATTATCAGGATGTAAAGTTTGTAAAGACTTTACTGCTGAGCTTTCAGATATTTCAGTTGGTTCAGTTGGTTCTCCTGAGGGTTACACAACAGTAATTATAAGAACTAAGAAAGGAGAAAAGATAAAGGAGGCTTTAGAGTTAAAAGAAGGAGTAGATATAGAGAAAATTAAGAAATTAGCTGAGAAGAAGGTTAAGGAGTTTAAGGAAGAGATTGAGAAGAGAAGGAAGGAAGGGAAAAAGATCTCTCTATACTGGCTTGGAGATTATGGAGGGGTTAAGAAAGAGCCAACAGGAAGTTACTTTATAAGGGTTAGAGCTAAACCTGGACAGTGGTACAGTGTGGAAGAGCTTGAAAAGCTTACTGAGATAGCTAAAAAGTATAATTTGAGGGTTAAGCTAACAAATAGGGGAACCTTTGAATATCATGGAGCTGATGGATTTGAAGTAGAAAATATTATAAAGGAGATTAATGAAGCTGGGTTCATCACTGGCTCAGAGGGACCATTAGTTAGAGCCATCTTAGCCTGTCCAGGAGAAGGAAACTGTGGAAGTGGTTTAATAAAAACCTATGAGTTAGCTGAACTCATTGAAGAAGAGTTTAAAGAATATCCAACACCAAATAAGTTTAAGATAGCCATCTCTGGCTGTCCAAGCTCTTGTATAAGGGCTCAGATACATGATATAGGGATTATTGGAGTTAAGTATCCTAAGGTAAATGATAACTGTAATGGCTGTGGAAGATGTTATGAAGTTTGTAAGTTAGAGTGTATTTACATAAGAGGCTCTTACTCTTACACCAACTATAATATTTGTATAGGCTGTGGAAAATGTATTAAAGCCTGTCCAAATGAAGCAAGGGAAGTTTTAGAAGAAGGCTATATTATGTACATAGGAGGAAGAGGAGGAAAGAAGATAGTTGAAGGATTCACCTTAAAGGTTAAAGATGTTGAAGAGATGAAAAGAATAATTAGAAAGACCATAGAGCTCTATAATAAATATGCTATAAAGCCACAAAGAGAGAGGCTATCAGATGTTATTAAAAGAGTTGGAAAAATAAACTTTATAAGGGAGCTAATGTCCTAACCTATTTTTTTATCTTCTTCTAAAACCTCATCAATTATTTTTAGTAAGTAATCTACTAAGCTTTTTAAGGTGTCTAACAACTCTGGGGAAATATTAATAATTTCATCTATTGTAATCATTCCAATAATTTTACCTTCATCAACTATAAACACTTCTTTCTTCCCTGTTTTTTTCATTAAATTTAGGACTTCTGTAATTGTCTTATCAGGAGGAACCTTTAATATGTCCTCTGACACAATCTCCTCTACTTTAACCTTATCTAATGGAATCTTTTTGAATATCACTTTTTTAACAATATCCTCATCCTTGGCTACTCCAATCTTATCCCTATTTTTTTCATAAACCACTAAAACACATGGAACATTTTCCTTAACCATAAGCTTGGCTACATCATAGACAGAGATGTTTCCTCCAACTATAATAGGCTCTTTCATAATCATAACTACAGGAACATCTGCTACCATGTTTCCACATCTTCTTTAAATTTGTTTAATTTTAAACTTTAAACATTATTATATTACAACTATATTATTCTTTTTCCTAACTTCAACTTTACCATCCTTCAAATAGAACTTTACTATCCTACTACTGTTCCCTCCAACATCCTCCCCAACTATTGGGATTCCATACTCTTTTAATAGTTTTTTAGCCATAGCCACATTTTTCTCTCCTACATTTATTCCCCTAAAGCTTTTAAACATGTTTGCCCCACCAGCTAATTTAGCTACCAACTTCTCAGGCCTTGCCCCTTCAATTGTCATCTTGGTTATTAAAGCTGGGATAGCTGTATTTACATACTTCCCTGGATCCTTAACTTCTCCCCTTGCTTCAGGTAATACAGAATGAGCCATCCCACCAATTCTTTTCCATTTGTCATAAAGCATAATAGCTACACAGGAGCCTAAGATGGTTTCTAAAATTTCTGGGCTCCTTGCAACTTCTAAACCCCCAATACCAACCTTTATAACCATAACATAGCCCCCCAAAACACTTAAAAAATCAAAAAACAAAATAGTGGTTTAAGTTTTATGTTAATGGATATATATAAAATTAAAATATGAATTTCATCCATAGCTAAATAAGAGTATGATGAAAAGAGGTAGATGTTCATGGATCTTTTATATGAGAATACTTGGAAAGCTCCTTCTCCATACAATCCAAAATTAAAATTGAAGGACATCTATATCTATGACACTACCCTAAGGGATGGTGAGCAAACTCCAGGGGTTTGTTTTACAAAAGAGCAAAAGTTAGAGATAGCCAGAGCTTTAGATGAACTTGGAGTTTCTCAAATTGAAGCTGGCTTTCCTATAGTCTCTAAAAGGGAGGCTGAGATAGTTAAAGCTATAGCAAGTGAAAATTTAAATGCTGACATCTTGGCTTTAAGTAGAATAAGAAAGGAAGATATCAATAAGGCTATAGACTGTGATGTAGATGGGATCATAACCTTTATAGCTACTTCTCCTTTACACATAAAATGTAAATTTAAAGGGAAAAGGCTGGAAGACTTTTTTGACACTATAGTGGAGTGTATAGAGTATGCTAAATCTCATGGCTTATTTGTAGCCTTCTCAGCTGAAGATGGAACAAGGACACCATTAGAAGACTTAATTAGGGTTCATAAATTAGCTGAAGAGGCTGGAGCTGACAGAGTTCATGTTGCTGACACAGCTGGAACAGCCACACCTCAGGCTATGGAATTCATTTGTAAGGCTTTAACTTGCTCACTAAATAAGGCTCATGTTGGTGTTCATTGTCATAATGACTTTGGCTTAGCTGTGATAAACTCTATCTATGGCCTAATAGGAGGAGCTAAGGCTGTTTCAACAACAGTTAATGGTATAGGAGAGAGAGCTGGAAACACTTCCTTGGAAGAGCTTATCATGTCTTTAATAGTGTTGTATGATGTTGATTTAAAGTTAAATTTAGAAGTTCTTCCTAAGCTCTGTAGGATGGTTGAAGAGTATTCAGGGATAAAGAATCCTAAAAATAAGCCAATAGTTGGAGAGCTTGTCTTCTCCCATGAGAGTGGGATACATGTTGATGCTGTCATAGAGAATCCTCTAACTTATGAGCCCTTCCTTCCTGAAAAGATAGGATTAAAAAGAAATATAATACTTGGAAAACACTCAGGAAAGAGGGCAGTTAAATATAAGCTAAAGCTCTTAGGTGTAGAGGTTGAGGATAAACTCTTAGATAAGATTGTTGAGAGGGTTAAAGAACTTAGAGAGAAGGGAGAAAAAATAGATGATGAAAAACTCTTAGAGATAGTTGAAGAAATAAAGAGAATTAAAGATTAAATCAAAAATAAAAGCTAAATTTTGAGAATTTATAATTCTAACCTAAAAATTTCAATTTTAATTAAAAAATTTCAATTACTTTCAATTTTAGTTAAATAAGCTTAATTTTTTCTCTTTTTTTAAGCACCGAATAATTTATATATTAGTCTTATGCTATTTTAAACTAAATATCTCTATCAATTTTTATAAATTTTATTAAATTTTTCTTATTTTCAAAAAATAAGGAGGGATAACAAGATGATAAACATTTTACCAATTCCTAATACAGTTTCTTTAGTAGCGGGGAGTAGTGAGGGAGAAACACCACTAAATGCCTTTGATGGAGCTTTATTAAAGGCAGGAATTGGGAATGTCAATTTATTAAAAATTAGTAGTATTATGCCACCTAAGGCTGAACTTGTTCCTCTTCCTAAGTTGCCAATGGGAGCTTTAGTACCTACAGCTTATGGCTGTATAATAAGTGACAACCCTGGAGAGCTTATAGCTGCTGCTGTCAGTATAGCTATTCCTAAGGATGAAGAGCTTTGTGGCTTAATTATGGAATACTCTGGGAAGTGCTCAAAGAGAGAGGCTGAAGAGAGAGTTAGGGAGATGGCTAAGATTGGCTTTGAAATGAGAGGCTGGGAGATTAAAAAAATAGAGAGTATATCTGTAGAGCATGAGGTTGAAAAAATTGGCTGTGCCTTTGCTGCTGCAGCTCTTTGGTACAAGTGAAAGGAGGTGATGTTATGTTTAAGCACTTAGGAAAACACTTAATCTTAGAATTATGGGGGTGTGATAGAAAGGCTTTAGATGATGAGGAAGGAATAAGAGACATGTTAATTAAGAGTGTTGAAGCCTGTAATGCTACTTTAATCTGTGTTAAGACACATAAATTTTGTCCTCAGGGAGTTACTGGAGTGGCTGTCTTAGCTGAGAGCCATATAGCTATTCACACCTATCCAGAGTATGGCTATGCAGCCCTTGACATCTTCACCTGTGGAGAACATACTGATCCATACAAGGCTTTAGATGTATTAAAAGAGTTCTTAAAACCAGAGAGTTGGCAAATTATTGACTTAAAGAGAGGGATTATGGAAAATATGGGAACCTTTGAACTAAAATAGGTTTAGGTGGAGTTGATGGTAAATAATGTGTGGTTCACAGAGTATCATAATAAAAATGTTGCCCTCTCTGTGAGAGTTAAAGATATTCTATATAAAGATAAGTCAGAATATCAAGAAATACTAATCCTTGACACCTATGATTTTGGTAAAGTATTGGTTTTAGACAACACTTTCCAAACCACTGAGTTTGATGAATTCATCTACCATGAGCTAATCTCTCACATCCCTCTTTTTACCCATCCAAATCCTAAAGATATATTAGTTATAGGAGGAGGAGATGGAGGAACAGTTAGAGAGGTTGTTAAGCATAACATAAATAAAGTTGATTTTGTTGAGCTTGATAGTAAAGTTTTAGAGGCTTGTAAAAAGTATATGCCAAAGCTCAGCTGTGAGATGGAAAATGAGAAAGTAAATATTATTATTACTGATGGAATTAAGTATGTTGCTGAAACTGAAAAAAAGTATGATGTTATTATTATAGATTGTCCTGATCCTGTTGGTCCAGCAAAGGGATTGTTTGAAAAAGAATTCTATAAAAATGTCTTTAAATGCTTAAAAGATGATGGGCTAATGGTTCAACAGTCAGAGAGTCCATTGTATAACTTAGACCTTATTAAAAATATAGCTAAATACTTAAGGGAAGCTGGCTTCTCCATCATTATGCCCTATGTTTATCCAATGCCTTCCTATCCAAGTGGCATGTGGAGCTTTATGTTAGCCTCTAAAAAGTACAATCCTATGGAAGTAGATGAAGAAACCATAAAAGAGAGGCTTAACTTTGAGACAAAATATTATGATGAGCAAGTTCATAAGGGAATATTCTTAGCAACACCAAGATTTTTAAAAGAAGCTATAAAATAAATTATTTTTTCTTAGACACAACTCTTATACTCTCCACTGGTAAGGTTATAGGAATTGGGACAGTAGCATTAATTAACTCTAAGGTTATCTCTTCTTTATTCTTATCAACTCTAATAACCTTAGCCCTCTCTCCTTTGAATGGACCAGCAACAATTTCAACAACATCTCCTTTTTCAATCTCTTCAACAATTTTCTTAGGAGATAAGAGTGGCTCAATCTCTTCTAAGGGGATGACTCCTCTCACATATCCTTTAACCTTGGGAACTCCTTTAATTAATGTTTTAAGCTCCTCCTCATTGTCTGCTTCAACAAATATATAGCCCTTTAACTGATCAGAGGCTAAGATTGAGCTAACATTTAAATTTTCTTTTTCAGCCTTGGCTGAGAGTAGTAAAGCTACATTCTTTTCTTGCCTTCCCATGGTTCTAACTGCAAATATCATAGCTCTTCCCTTAAAAATTTAATTTTATGGTTTAATAACTCCCTTAATATAGGAGATTGGAACATGGATTATATAACCAATGATCCCTAATAGAGAGATCCCCAAGCCAGTAATTTTAGCCACAGTTATAAATTCCTCTTTAGTAGGCTTCCTCAGCACTAGCCATATCCTCTTACACTCTTCAATAAACTCAAGCACTTGATCATAGAGCTTTTCTAAATTCATGCTCTCACAGTTAAATAATTCTTTTTATCTTTTTAAGCTCATCTTTTTTCTTTCTTTTAAGTCCATCTGGAGTTATCTCTAACCTTGACTGAACTCCTGTAACCACTAACAAGACTTTAAGAGTGTCCTCTAAGCTATCATCTATTGTAGCTCCCCATATAATTGTAGCCTCTGGATCCAGCCTTGAAGATACTGCTGAAACCACTTCCCTTGATTCTTCAAGTGTCATATCCTCTGGCCCCATAACATGGATTAAAGCTCCTTTAGCTCCATCTATATCAACATCCAAGAGAGGAGAGTTTAAAGCCATGTTTATAGCTTCCTTAGCTCTCTTCTCTCCATCACTTTCTCCTATCCCTATCATTGCCATTCCGCCGTTGGACATAACAGCTTTAACATCAGCAAAGTCCACATTAATTAACCCATCTTTTGTAATAAGCTCCACTAAACCTTTAACAGCATTTATTAATACTTCATCAGCCACTTTAAAAGCCATCTTAATGGGCATGTGGGGGACTATATCAAACAATTTTTCATTTGGAATAACCACTAAAGTATCAACTCTCTCCTTTAACTTTTCAAGTCCTTGCATAGCATTCCTCATTCTAACTTTCCCTTCCATTTCAAATGGAAGGGTTACAACAGCTACAGTTAAGGCTCCTAACTTCTTAGCTATCTCAGCCACAACTGGAGCTGACCCTGTTCCTGTCCCTCCACCTAACCCACAAGTGATAAAGACCATATCAGCATCTTGAATAGCAGCTTTTATTTCTTCAGCATTCTCCTTAGCTGCCTCTTCTCCTTTTTTAGGGTCTCCTCCAGCTCCTAAACCTCTTGTTAATTTCTTTCCAATCAAGATTTTTTTATCAGCTTTAGTTCTTAAAAGCTGTTGAGCATCTGTATTAATAGCTATGGTTGTAGCCCCTTCTATTCCTTCAGTAGTTAATCTTGTAATTGTATTATTTCCAGCTCCTCCACAGCCAACTACAACTATTCTTGCCTTAGTTTGCTGAATATACTCTAACAACTCTTTGTTATCAGGGGTCATCTCAATGTCTTCTTCTATTCCAATGTCTTCCTCTAAAACTTTTTTAAGAAATTTCATAATTTATCCCTTTTTTAGCTATAATTGTGAATATTACACAAAAAACTTATATTTAAGTTTTAAGATAAGTATAATATTGTGGGACTTGTGAGGGGGGAGAATGTGAAGAAAATATTGTTAATATTTTTGGTGTCTTATTTCATTATCTTAATTAACCTTATAATATTTAAAGGTAATTTAGCAATTGCATTAGTGTCCTCACTACTCTCTTCTATATTTATCACTCTTTTAGCCATTAAAGTATTAACTGATGAGCTTGATAAGCTACTTTTAGAAGTAATTAAAAAATTAGAGAAAGGAGAAAGTTATAATTTAAAATATTTTAAATTAAAAGTTATTGAAAAAATTAAAGAAATATTAGAGAATTTAAAGAAATGCAAGAAAAAAATTAAAGAGATGAATGCTGAACTCAAAAAAACTTTTGATGAGCTTTTAGAAGCTTTTAAAGAGTTTGAAAAAGGAAATTTATCAGTAAGATTAAATGAGAATAGGAAAAGGAACAAGTTGCAAAAAATTTTTAATAGGGCTTTAGATAAGCTGACAAATATTATAGAGAATATTAGAAAAGAGGTTTTAGAGCTAAACACTCAAATAGAGATATTAAAAGAGCAGGCTAAGAGATCTAAAGAGCTTGCTGAACAACTTTCAGATGCTGCTCAGCAAGTGGCTACAGCTGCATCTGATCAAACTGAGAAGATACATGATATAAAAGATGAAATTGAGAAAACCCATGAGTTGGCTAAAAAGACAGAGCTTTTATCTAAGGAAGGGGAGGAAATGTCATTAAATGTCATGCAAAAAATTGATAATGGGTTAAATAAGGTTGAGAATGCTGTCAATACTATGGAGAAGATTAATGAAGTTATTGAAAGATTAAGTAAAGCTATAGAAGAACTTGGTAACAAGTCTAAAAAAATAAATGAAATCTCAGTTTTAATTAAAGATATTGCAAAACAGACAAGTTTATTAGCTTTAAATGCCTCTATTGAAGCAGCAAGGGCTGGAGATGCTGGGAGAGGCTTTGCTGTAGTTGCAAGTGAAATTAAAAAGCTGGCTGAGGAGATTGGTAGATCAATAGAAGATATAAATAAGACAGTTGAGGAAATACAAAATCAGATAGATAGAACTGTAGAGCTTGGAAATCTTGGGAAGAAGGAAGTTGAAAATGGAGTTTTGGCAATAGATGAAGTTAATAAAGTATTTTTAGAGATAAAGGATAGTATTCACTCAACAGCTGAGAAAATAAAGAGTATTAGAGAATCAGCTGACATAACCATAGAGAATATGGGACAGGCTTTAAGAGACATTCAAGATCTTGCCTCAATCTCTGAGCAATTTACAGCCACAGCTGAGGAATTAACTTCAACAGTGGAAGAGGAGAAGAAGATAGTTGAAGAGCTTGAGAAAGTGATAGATAACTTAAATAAAGTTTCTAAGTCTGTTAGAGACAGTATTATGAAAATTAAGACTACAAGGGATATAAGTGTTGATGAAGCTCATAGACTCTTAGGAGATCCTGATTGGATATTTGTTAATGTAGTTCCAAGGGCTAAGTATGATGGGAAAATTCCAGGCTCTCTTTATATCCCAATAGAGGAGTTAGAGGATAGATTAAATGAGATTCCAAAAGATAAGAAAGTTATTGTCTATTGTAAGTTAGGATTTACAAGTCCAAGAGGTTACCAAATTCTTAAGAAGCATGGTTATGATGTCTATAACTTAGAAGGGGGATTAAAAGCTTGGAAAGAAAGAGGTTATGAGGTAGAAAGATGAAAACCTTAATTATTGGCTGTGGAAACCTCTTATTTGGAGATGATGGCTTTGGCTACTATGTTATAAAGAAGTTAGAATCCTTAAATTTAGGGGAAGATGTGGAAATTATAGATGCTGGAGCTGGAGGATCTTATTATTTAATGGGGTTAGTTGATGAAAACATAAAAAAAATAATTATAGTGGATGCTATTGACTTCAACCTAAAGCCAGGGGAAATAAAGATTGTGGATATAGATGAGCTTCCAAATTTAAAAAAGTATAGCTTTGATGCTCATAATGTACAGTTAGCCCCTTATTTAAAGGAGTTGTCTAAGAAAGTTGAAATAAAGATTATAGGCTGTCAGGTTAAAGAGGTTCCAATCCCTGAGATTAAAATAGGGTTGTCTAAGGAGGTTGAAGAAGCTGTTGATAAGGCTGTTGAACTAATCTTAAAAGAGTTGTGGGGAAAGAATGCTAAAAAATATCTTGTTGGGGAAGGCAAATAGGGAAATGATAACCCAAATCTATGGATTTCCAGGAGTTGGTAAGACAAATGTTTGTATTATGAATGTTGTCAATTATGCTAAAGAGGGAAAAGTGATTTATGTAGACACTGAAGGGGGCTTATTTATTGAAAGAATTAGGCAGATAACTGATGATGATAAAGTTATAGAGAACTTACTAATCTATAATGTCTATAGTTTTAAGGAGCAAGATGAAATTATAAGGGGAGAGCTTCCTCTTCTGTCTAATATAAGCTTAATTGTTGTTGATAACATTATTTCCCTATATAGATTAGAGGTTTCAAGTGATGCTGAGAAGAACATGAGCTTAAACAAGATGCTTGGGCAACAGTTAAAGACTCTTTTAAAAGTGGCTAAGATTAGAAAGATTCCAATAATTATTACTAACCAGGCAAGAGACACTATAGAGGGCTTTGAAGCTACAGGAGGTAGAATATTGGAATATTGGAGTAAGTGCATAGTTAGATTAGAAAAGAACTCTGAGAGATTAGCTATTTTAGAGAAACATCCCTATGCTCCTCAACAGTGGGTTAAATTTAAAATAACAAATAAGGGAATAGAAATTATTTAAAAGTTTTAGAGGTGAAAAATATTGAAGAAAATTTTATTTTTGCTAATTTTATTACCTTTAGTTAATGCCTATGTAATATATGTTAATACTTCAACCCCTGACTATGAAAACTCTAAAATTTTGCTAAATGAGTTATTTGACTCAAGAGAAATCTTTTTTAATGATACATATGTTAAGATAGTGTTTAACAATATTTACTATAAACCTTTGGTTAATTCCACAGTAAATATAGATAATCTTACTATAAACCTTGATTCAGGAGTTTTGGAATATGTAATTCCTATAAAAGAGAATATAACTATTAATGGGAAAAGTTATAAGTTGTTGAAGAAAAAGAATAGTGAAGTTATTTACAAGGGAGAGGAAAAGGAGATAACAACAAAATATGAATTGAAATTTTTGAATAAAAGTATTAAGGTTGAGCTAATCTCTTTAGATGGAAACTCTGTAACTATTAAATTAGATAATAAGTCAGTAATACTACATAAGAAAGAGCCTAAGATTATTGATAATTTAGTGATAGAGTTCTGTAATTATACAAAACTTTTAAATTCCTATTCTTTTACTTTTAAAGTTTCTCCAATAATTATTTTAAAGAGGGGAGAAGAGTTTCCTATGGATAAAAGATTTTTGGTTGAAGATATTAAAGATAACAAAATTATCTTAAAATTAAAAGATAAGTTTAATGGCTCTATTTCTATCAATGGAAAAAGATACTCAATAAAGAAGATTAAAAATAACATCTTAAAAATTAGAATCTTGTATAGTAAAGATTTCCCACTAAATGAAAGTGAATATATTGATAATAACTTCTTTATTTTTAACCACTCTCTCTACTATAAGGATAAAGAAATAAAAGAAAATAAAATCATTTACTTAGGAGAAATTAACCCAGGCTTAGGGTTAGATGTTAATGATGACATTATCCTCATAGGTGGACCTGTTGTTAATCCATACACTAAGTTATTAATTAAGATGAACCTAATTTTAAATATCTCCAATACTTACCCAGGAGATGATAAAGGTTTAATAATTAAGATAAAAAACCCACAAAATCCTAACCATTACATATATATCTTAGCAGGGTCTAATAGAGTTGGTACAAAGAAAGCTATAAATTATTTTGTAAATAACTACAATGGAGAGAATGAAGTTCTTGTTAAATAAGGTGATTGAATGGTTAAAATAGCTCTCTTAACTTGTGGAGCAGAATGGAGTGGAGTTTATAAAGAAATTGAAAAAGCTGCTAAGGAAGTTGGTGGAGAATTAGTTTTTCCAGAAGTTAGCTTAGATTATATTGATGAAGTAGAGGAAAGGTTAGGTTTTAAAGTAGCATCAGCTAATTTAAAGTTAATGTTTGCCAGAGCCATGTCATTAATTGAGGGAAACACTGATGCTGAAGCTGCCTTTATAGCCACATGTTTCAGATGTGCTGAGGGAGCATTAGTAAGAAATGAGGTTAGGAAGTTAATCCAAGAAAATACAAAGTTGCCAGTTGTTATGTACTCTTTCACTGAAAGAACTAAGGCTTCTGAGCTTTTAACAAGGATGGAAGCTTTGGTAACAATTGTTGAGAGAAAAGCCTTATTGGCAAGGAAGAAGCAAGAGGGGATAAGCTTAGGAATAGATTCAGGAAGTACTACAACTAAGGCCGTAGTTATGATAGACAATAAAGTGGCTGGAACTGGTTGGATATATACAAAGGATGTTATTGAATCTGCTAAAGAAGCTGTTGATCTTGCTCTAAAAGAGGCTGGGATTAGCTTTGATCAAGTTGAAACAATAGGAACTACTGGTTATGGGAGATACACTATAGGAGAGTACTTTAAAGCTGACCTCATTCAGGAAGAGCTAACAGTTAACTCAAAAGGAGCTGCATATCTTGCTGACAAGCAAGAGGGAGAGGCTACAGTTATAGACATTGGAGGAATGGATAATAAAGCTATCTCTCTATATGATGCTATCCCTGATGGCTTTACAATGGGAGGAATCTGTGCTGGAGCAAGTGGAAGGTTCTTTGAAATCACAGCAAGAAGGTTAGGGGTTAGCTTACAAGAACTTGGTGAGCTTGCAGCTAAGGGAGATTGGAGAAAGATTAAGATGAATAGCTACTGTATAGTCTTTGGAATTCAGGATTTAGTTACTGCCTTAGCTGAGGGAGCTAAGGCTGAAGATGTTGCTGCAGCAGCAGCTCACTCAGTTGCTGAGCAAGTGTTTGAACAACAGTTACAAGAGGTTGATGTTAGGGATCCAGTAATCTTAGTTGGAGGAAGTAGTTTATTGAAAGGTTTAGTCTTGGCTATGGAAGAAGTTTTAGGAAGAAAGGTTATAGTTCCTCCTTACTCTCAACACATAGGAGCTGTAGGAGCTGCTTTATTATCTTCTGGATTTAGATATAAGAAGATAAAAGCTTAAATCTTATTTTTCAATCTTTTATTTTAGTCCTTAAATTTTATTAAAAACTATTTTACTGGTGGTTAATTATGATAGTGAAGTGTCCAATTTGTGAGGGTACAGGGAAGAAGATAGTTAGATATAAAACTTGTCCTGTCTGTCAGGGGACAGGATATATAGATGAGTTCTCACCAAAACAGCACATGAAGAGAGTTTCTAAAAGGGTTACTTATGACTTAGACTATGGAGAGATCCCTTGTCCAAAGTGTAAAGGAGAGGGAAAGATTCCTATCTATGATACTTGTGACTTCTGTGGTGGTAGTGGGAAGGTAGTTAAGTGTGACAGATGTGGAGCTATAATAGGGAAGTATCCTGACTTTAAAGATAGAACTCTCTGTGATAAGTGTTTAAAGGAAGAAGAGGAGAGGAGAAAAGGATTAAGAAATGTCTATGTCTTTGATGAGGTTGCTACATACTATGATGTTGAGCCTGGGAAGTTCTATAAAGGAGTTGTAACAAGGATAGAGAAATATGGAGCCTTCATTAACTTAAATGAGAAAATTAGAGGGCTTTTAAGGCCAAGAGATATGGTTAGTTTAAAGTTAGATGACTTAAAGGTTGGAGATGAGATAATAGTACAAGCTGTAGATGTTAGGCCTGAGAAGAGAGAGATAGACTTTAGATATATCCCACTATCTACCTATGACTTAATTCAGTTTGAAAAAGAGGTTCCTGTTAGTAAGATAAAGGACATTACTGAAAACTTGGTTGAGATGAGGGATCAAGTTGTCCATATCATAGGAGAAGTGGTTCAGATAGTTCAAACTCCTGGGCCAACAATCTTTACAGTAACAGATGGAACTGACTTCACTTGGGTGGCAGCTTTAGAGATAGCTGGGTTAAGGGCTCATCCAGAGGTTAAGGTTGGAGATATTATAGATGTGATTGGAAGAGTTAATATAAGAGAGGGAAGGCTACAGATAGAGAGAATTAAGCTTAAGAAGTTAGAAGGAGAGGAAGCTGAGAAGATAAAGAAAGAGATTGAAGAGGAGATAGATAAGAGGGCTGAGCCTGCAAGAGATATTAAATTTTTAGTTGAGAGTGAAGTTTTAGAGAGGCTAAGGAGTAGAATGGCTGATGTTGCTAAGAGGATAAGAAAGGCTGTATTGGATGGAAGGCCAATAATAATAAGGCATCATGCAGATACTGATGGATACAGTGGAGGGTTGGCATTAGAGAAGGCTATACTTCCAATTATAGATAAGTTTGCTATAGATGTAGATGCCATCTGGCACTTCTTCAAGAGAAGGCCATCAAAGGCACCATTTTATGAGTTAGAGGATGTGACTAAAGATTTAGTTTACTCTATAGAAGACTCTTTAAAGTTTGGCCAGAAGTTACCTTTAATAGTTTTAATAGATAATGGAAGTACTCATGAAGATATCCCAGCAATATCAAAGGCTAAGGCTTATGGAATAGAGGTTATTGTTATTGACCACCACTTCCCAGGAGAAGTTAAGGATGGGAAGGTAGAGGTTGATGACTATATTGATGCTCATGTTAACCCTTACTTAGTTGGTGGAGACAGTAACTTAACTGCTGGAGTTTTAGGAACAGAGATAGCAAGGATGATAAATCCTGAGGTTGAAGAGCAAATAAAGCATCTTCCAGGAATTGCTGTTGTGGCTGATCATGCTAAAGGTAGAGAGGTAGAGGAATATATAAAAATAGCTCTAAATAGAATAAATGAGCTAAGCCAAAAGTATGGGAAAAAGAGGAAATATGACAGAGAATACTTAGAGAAGATAAGTTTAGCTATGGATTTTGAAGCTTTCTATTTAAGATTTATGGATGGTAAGGGAATAGTTGATGACATCTTAGGAACAAACATAAAAGAGTTTGGAAGGCATGAAGAGCTTATAGATATTCTATATGAGCAAGCTATGAAGATGGTTGAGAGGCAGATGAAAGCAGTTATCCCAGCTTTAAAAACTGAGTTCTTAGAGAATGGAATTATATTGAATACTTTAGATGTTGAAAAGTATGCTCATAAATTCACCTTCCCACCACCAGGAAAAACTACAGGATTTGCTCATGACTATATAGTTAAGAAGTATGGAGAGGATAAGCCAATTATCACCCTATCCTATGGTCCAGACTTTGGAGTTGTTAGAGCCACTGATCCAGTACATGAGAAATATGACTTTAACTTAAACTTAATTGTTAAAAGACTGATGGAAGAGATTCCTGAAGCCTCTGTTGATGGAGGAGGACATGAGTGTGCTGGAAGTTTAAAGTTTGTTGAGGGTTATAGAGATAAGGTTATAGGTAGATTTATAGAGATTATTAGAGAAATGAAACCAAGAAATTAATAATATCTGTCTTTTTTAACATAAAGTTTTTTATAAATTAAAGATAAAACATTTTATTCAAAAAAGAGAAGAGGTTTTTTAATGTTACCAAAAACAACTATTAAGAGAGTAATGAAAAATTATACAGACTTAAATATCTCATCAGAAGCTGTAGATGAGCTAATTAACCTATTAGAAGAGATGATCAAGGTTACTACAGAAGTTGCAGAGAAGAATGCTAAAAGAGAGGGTAGGAAAACAATACTAAGGAGAGACATAAAGAACTGTGATGAAGAGAGGTTAAAAAGGAAAATTTTAGAGTTAAGTGAGAGAACTGATAAGATGCCAATAATAGTTAAGGAGATCTTAGCCATTATAACCTCTGAGTTAGAGTGATGGAGATGAGAGCTTTCTTAGCTATAGACATTCCAAAAGATATAAAGGAAGAAATTTACAAATTCCAAAAAAATTTTAAGATAAGGGGGATTAAGTTAGTGGAAAAACAAAATTTGCATATAACTGTTAAGTTCTTGGGAGAGATTGATGAGGAAACTCTCAATAAAATTCTTAACTTAGATTTAAGAATAGAGCCAAGAACTGTTAAGTTAGAGGGCTTGGGGGTTTTTCCAAATCCTAATTATATAAGGGTTATCTGGATAGGAGTTCAGGGGTTGGTTGAGCTCTTTAAAGAGATTGATGAGAAGTTACATAGCTTAGGCTTTGAGAAGGAGAAAAGTTATGTTCCTCATTTAACAATTGGTAGAGTTAAATTTATTGACAATAAGAAAGAGCTAAGGGAGAGGATAGAGAAGTTTGAAGATATTAACTTTGGAACCTTCACAGTAGATAAAATTAAGTTATATAAATCAACACTAACACCTATGGGGCCTATATATGAAGTCATTAGAGAATGGTAGGTTAAGGAAGCTTTACTACACTATCCATATACTTACAGAAGGAGATAAAAGAAAATGGGTTAGGCAAGAAGTTTTAATAGCAATTCTTTACTATCTAACAAATAAAGGGATCTTTAGCTATCTCTTTTCTCCTTCTCCATATTACTGGTTAGATAGGATTAAGTTTATTAATTATTCTTATGAAATCTTTGATGACTTGAATATTTTAGTTAATAATGAGATAGTAAATGAACTCTTAGTCTCTGTTAGAGGGCATGGAGAGTTTATAATTGGATATAGTATAAATAAGATACTTGATGATGTCATCAATGATAAAGAATTGGAAGTTATTAAAAATCTTCTATTGGATGAGAATGGGAAGTTAAAAAAGATTAAGTTAGAAAGTGATGGCTTAATACTTGGAGATGAAAAAATTGAGATTACAAAATTAAAAAAGATTGATTATAGTACTAAACCATATAGGTTGAAGGTATCACTATGGGTAACAAAGATTTGATGTTAGAGAATCCAATTATTATATTAAATGAATGGATCCCTTTTGGTAAAAACTATATTACAGACTTTATAGATAGGATAACTTTAAAGAGATATCAAAAGACTAAGAAGTATTTTACAGCTACAGATAGGATAGATGAGCCTATTTTTAAAATTGAGAAGTTCTACTCAAAGGTTGAAGTTCTACAATTTATTCCTGATGTCTCTATCCAATTTAGGGCAAACTATGAGAATGTAGATATGGTTATTTACACTGACTATTTGGGTAGAGTCATCTACTCCTCAGAGATTCCTGAGAAGTTAAGTGTTAGAAAGCTTTCTTTTATTATTCCTGATCTAATTTTAAAGAGTTCTAAGCTAATCATTAACTTCATCTCTCCTTCTCAGAGATTTATTTTAGAAGGATTACATGGAGAAATTAAAATATATAAGCATATTTCTATACTTGTGAGAAACACCTTTGAGCTAAGCTCTGAGAATTTGTCAGTTGTTAGCCAAGTTATAGGCACTATAAAAAATATTATTAGAGTAGATGATGGCTTTATCATCTTTGGAGACTATGGGTTGTTAATAGCTCATAAAGAGCCTGAGAAGTTTGAAAAGTTTATCTATTACTATCCTTTTATAAGAAGCTTAACAGGAGTTTTAAAAGATGTTTTCTTAAAGATTAATGATATAGCTTCAAGGTTAGAAAATATTGGAGAGATGTTAGAGGAAAGTGTAGATTGGGACAATGTTGGGAAAATTAGAGGGGAGCTTAGTGAAATTGATAGAGAAATGGCTATTATTGAAACAACCTTAGGTTACTTAGATGAAGTTATTGAAATTTTGTTAAAAAACTATCCTCCAAATTTTGATGAGTTTGAGCTAAATTTACTTGAGCTACTTGAAGCAAAAAGAAAGATTGAAAGGTTAAGCTATAGGTTAATTGAAATTAAAAATATCTTAAAGAGTAATGAGAATTTAGCCACAAGCTTAGCAAGGTTATTAACAACCATCTCAGAAGATTTAGAAAGGGAAATAGTTTCCCAGTTGGCATTAAATACTAAGTATCAAGTAGCCTTAGGAGAAGCTATGGAACTCTTAGAAATAGGAATCTTTGGGGTCTATGCCCTTGAAGCTGTTCATATTCTATTAATAACCTCTGGCTATGAGGATAAGGTTCATCATTTCTATTTCTTAAACTTCCCCTTAGACTTTTGGATTGTCCTATTCTCAACAGTCTTTGGAATTTTAGTAGGAACCTACTTAATTAAAAGAAAGAAAAGGAAAATCTTGCATGGGTGTTAATTGGATGATAAAAAAAGCTTTAACCATTGCTGGAAGTGATAGTGGCTCTGGAGCAGGGATAGAGGCTGATCTAAAAACCTTCTGTTCCTTTGGAGTTTATGGTTTAGTGGCTATAACAGCAATAACTGCTCAGAATACTTATGAGATTAGAGAGATTAGAGAGTTAGATGCTAAGATAGTTAGAGAGCAAATAATAGCTGTAGCTGAAGACTTTGGAGTTGATGCTGCTAAGACAGGGATGCTTTATAGTGGAGAAATTATTAAAGAGGTTAGGAAGGTTGTAAAAGATTATCAATTTCCTTTAGTTGTTGATCCTGTCATGCTCTCTAAAACTAACACTTTATTATTAAAAGAAGATGCTATAGAAAAGCTTGAGAACCTATTTAAGATTTCTACTTTAATAACTCCAAATATTAATGAGGCTGAATTTTTAAGCTCTAAGAAGATAACCAATTTAGATGATGCTATTGAAGTAGCTAAAACACTATTTGAAAAATATAAAACTAACATATTAATTAAAGGAGGGCATTTAAAAGGAGAAGCTATTGATATTTTATATAATGGAGAGCTCAAATTATTTAAATCTCAAAGGGTTTCTGGCTGTACTCATGGAACAGGCTGTAGCTTTTCAGCAGCTATCACTGCCTGTTTAGCTAAAGGAGAGGAGTTAGAAGAAGCTATAAAGAAGGCTAAGGACTTTATTATAAAGAGTATAAGAAATAGTTATAGGATTGGAAAAAAATACTGCCCTGTTAATTCTCTCTCTATTTTAGAGGAAAAAGCTAAGAGATGGGAAACTTATAGGGAGTTAAAAGAAAGTGTAAAAGAACTTATCTCTTTAAATCCTCTTCATTTAATCCCAGAGGTTGGTAGTAACTTTGTCTATTCTCTACCATATCCTTACAATAAAGATATTAATGATGTTGCTGGGGTTGAAGGGAGGATAGTGAAAACTAAAAGAAGAGTTGTTCCTGTTGGAGATATAGACTTTGGAGTTAGTGACCATTTAGCAAGAGCTATCTTAACCTACATGGAGTTTTATCCTGAAGTGAGAAGTTGCTTAAATATAAAATACTCAGAAAAAACCATAGAGAAAGCTAAAAAGTATTTTAAGGTTTCCTTTTATGATAGAAGAAAGGAGCCTGAAGATGTTAAGAAGAGAGAAGGGGCTACAATCCCTTGGGGGGTTAGAGAAGCTTTAAAATTTGGGAAAGTTGATATCATTTATCATCTTGGAGACTATGGGAAAGAGCCAATGATCTTAATCTTTGGAAAAAATCCTAAGGAAGTTTTAGAGAAATTAAGGCTCTTAATCTAAATTTTGTGAGAGTATGAAAATTGGAGTTGTAATTCATGGCCCAACAATTATAGACAGTGGCTGGGCTGAAAAAATTATTAAGATGTTAAAAAAACTTGGAGAAGTTAAGGCTAAGTTAGGGGGCACAATGGGAAGAGTGGCAGTTATAGACAATAACTTAGAAAACTTAATAGACATCTCTGAGAAAATTATGCCATCTGAGAGTTTAAAAAGGCTTAGTGAAGAAGCTGATATCTTATTCTTACTTAACTATGGGAAGAGTAAAGAAACTGGCCATACATTTGGTAAAATTGTTGTTAGTAGAGCAAATATTAAAAAGCCAGTTATTCAAATTGAGAGACCTGGAGAGAGGGATGGAAGTATAATAGTTTGGAACTACAGTGAAGAGCTTAACAATATCTTAGAGTTTTTAAAGGAACATTTAAATTTAAATATTGAGAAGTGTTCAAGTAAAGGCTTAGAGGTTTGGGAAGAGAATAATAAAGTTTTTAGGAAAGTTCATGGAGTTTCTCCTGGAGAAACTATCTTAGTTAATGGAGTTGTTGTAGGAAGAGCTAAAGAGAGGGAAGTTATCTTAGTAGCTGAAGATGGGAAAATAATTGATATTATAGGAGGAGAGCTTAAAGAGGAAGGAGTAGAAAGATTAAAGAATGTTGATTTAAATAAGGCTATAATAAAAACTGGAATTTTAAGGAAAAAGGCTAATAAGTTAAGAGTGAAAGAAGGGAAAGATGAAGGCTATGTCTCAATTATAGACCATGCTGGAGAAGATTGTATAGAAAAGGCTAAGGACTTTGTCATCACTATTGGAGATGACACTACACAGATCTGTGGAGACATATTATCAAGATTTGGAGTTAAAATTATTGGAGTTACTGATGGAGATGCTGATAAAATTATAGAAGAGCCAAAATTTACTGATGGCTCAGTTATCCTCTTGGTCAAGAATGTTAGAGATGACCATGCTGGAGAGATATTAAAGAAAAATTTAAAAGAAAGAAAGTATAAATTTGATGAGTTAGTTGAAGAAGTTGAAAAAATCTTTAAAAATTATGGAATAGAGTATGAAAAAATCAAAAAATAAGGATGAAACATGAAGCCCAAGGTTGTGGTTGTAGGAAGGAGTAATGTAGGAAAATCTACCTTAGTTAGACTACTTACAGGAGATAAGAGAGTTAGAGTTGGAAAGAGGCCAGGGGTTACATTAAGGATAAATGAGTATGAGCTAAAGAACTACACCTTAGTAGACATGCCTGGTTTTGGTTTTATAAAAGGAAGACCTAAAGAAATTGAAGAGAGAGTTAAAGATAATATAGTTAGATATTTAGAAGAGAATGCTGATCAGATAGCTACAGCTATTCAAATCATAGACGGAAAATCCTTCATAGAGATAGTTGAAAGATGGAAAGATAAAGAGATTCCAATAGATATAGAGATGTTTGACTTCATCACAGAGTTAAAAATTTCTCCTATTTTAGTAGTGAATAAAATGGATAAGATAAAGAAAAATGAGAGAGATAAGATATTAAATTCTATCTGTGAGTATCTAAAAATGTCTCCACCCTGGCATCAGTGGAAATTTATAGTGCCAGCATGCTTAAAGAAGGGAGAAGGATTAGATGAAATTAAAAGATTAATTAATAAGAGAGTTGAAGTATTTAAGAAATTAAAATGAGTGTCCCCTCTCCTATCCTACTCCTCCCTCATCTCTGGGCAAGATCAGGGGAGTGGGCCAGAGAGGGAAAATTATCTTTTAATTTGTGATAATATATAAAGGTAATCTTTTGTTGTAAGGTGAAACTATGAAATTCTTTAATCGAGAAAAAGAAATTAGAGAGATTCTTTCTATTTTGGAGTTTGAGCCTAATTTTATCTATTTTATTTATGGGCCTATTAATAGTGGGAAAACAGCTTTAATTAACGAAGTTATCAATAAGCTTGATGAGAAATATGTGGTATTTTATTTTGACTTGAGAGAGATTTTTATTTCTAAATATGAAGACTTTATAGAGGTTTTGTTTGAGGAGTATGAAGAAGATAAAAATCCTATAGAATTGGTTAAGAGCTTAGTTAAAGACTCTTCCGTTCTCTTTGGAATTCCTACACCAAAGAATACGTTAGAAACTTTACTGAGTAAAAAGAAACCTAAAAATGTTTTTAAATATATAACTAATATTTTATTGGAGCTTAGGAAAGAAGGAAAACAACCAATTATTATCTTAGACGAGCTTCAGAAGATAGGAGATTTAAAAATTAACGGCTTTTTGATTTATGAGCTTTTTAATTACTTCATAAGTTTAACTAAGCATAAACACCTATGTCACGTCTTTTGCCTATCTTCAGATTCTTTATTTATTGAGAAGGTTTATAGTGAAGCAATGTTAAACGGTAGAGCTAAATATTTATTAGTTGATGACTTTGATAAAGAAACAGCTTTAAGATTTATGGATTTTTTAGCTAAAAACATTTTAAATAAAAAACTCTCAAATAAAGAAAAAGAATTAATTTATTCCTACGTTGGAGGGAAACCTGTAGATATAATTTACGTTATCCAAGAACTCAAAATTAAAAATCTAAAAGAGATTCTAAATTACTTATTAAGCGATGCTAAACAAAAACTAAAATACTTCTTAGAAGACGTTAAAGAGAAAAATGAAACTCTTTATAAAGAAATCTTGGACGCTTTAAAAGTATTTAAAGATAGTTATGAGGTTGAAGATATAACAATAAATAAAAAGGTTAGAGAGCTCTTAGTTAAGAGAAATATTCTATTTTTGGATCCCATTAGAGGTACTTTAAAGCCCCAAAGCTTTTTAGTTTGGAGAGCTATAAAAAAGATTATATAAATTTCAAGAGAGAAAAATTATTAAAAATACCCAGAAATAATATCCAAGGGGTTGATTATGAATATTAAAAGATTTTTAATCTTAATTTTACCCCTTATAGTTTTATCAGGATGTATAGAGAATGAGCAAAGCACAACCTTAAAAGTTTTTCATGCTGGTTCTCTCTCAGTGCCTTTTGAGAAGTATAAGGAGTTGTTTGAAAAAACCCATAAAAATATAAATATTGAGAATGAGCCAGCTGGTAGTGTGAAGTGTGTAAGAAAAATTATTGACCTTAAAAAAAGAGCAGATGTTTTAGCTGTAGCTGACTATACCTTAATCCCTAAGATGATGTTCCCAGACTATGCTGATTGGTATGTGATGTTTGCAAGGAATGAGATAGTGTTAGCATACACAAATAAGAGTAAATACTATAAAGAAATTAATAAAGACAATTGGCATAAAATCTTAGAAAAAGAGGATGTTAAATTTGGCTTCTCAAATCCTAATCTTGATCCTTGTGGTTATAGGACTTTAATGGTTTTAGCTTTAGCCTCTCATTACTACAAAGAGCCAGTATTTGAAACTTTGATAGAGGAGAATACTAACATAAAGATAGAAAACAATACTATAATAGTTCCAAAAGATATTAAGGTTAATACTAATAAGATAGTAATGAGAGGGAAAGAGGTTGATCTCTTAGCTCCATTAGAGACTGGAGCTTATGACTACTTATTTATTTATAAGAGTGTTGCTAAGCAGCATGGCCTTAACTATGTAGAGTTGCCAGAAGACATTAGCTTGGGAAGCTATGATAAAGAAGAAACCTATAAAAAAATTAAAGTCCATTTCTTAATGAACAATAAAACAATAGAAGGGAAGCCTATAATTTATGGACTAACTATTCCTAAAAATGCTCCACATAAAAAAGAGGCTTTAGAGTTTGTAAAATTTATACTTGAACATCCTGAAGTTTTAAAAGAATGCTATCAACAGCCAATAACTCCAGCTATAGGGAAGGGGAATATCCCAGAAGAACTAAAAGGGCTGGTGAAGAATGGATAAGATCTTTTATTTTATTTTATCCATAACTTTCCTTTTTATCTTTCTTCCAATTTTTTACTCTTTAACTAATCCAGGAAACTTATCATATCTTTTCCATGCTGAAGTTTTAGAGGCTTTTAAAGTTACTATCTTAGCTGGCATCTTAGCCACTTTTATCTCTCTTCTTCTATCTTTACCTTCAGCTTACATCTTAGCAAGAAAGGAGTTTAAGTTTAAAAAGTTTGTTGAAGGAATTTTAGATTTACCTATGGCTATTCCTCATGTAGTAGTTGGAATTATGCTACTCTCTTTTATTTATGGGATAGATCCTTTAAAAGAGCTTGTAGGGCCTTATATAGTGGATAACTTTTTTGGGATAGTCTTGGTTTATCTCTTTGTTGGCCTACCTTTCATGCTCAACTCTTTAAAAGATGGGATCTTAGCAGTTGATGAAGAGCTTGAGCATGTCTCAAGAACCTTAGGAGCAAGTAAGGTTAAAACCTTCTTCACCATCATTCTCCCTTTAATAAGAAACAATATTATAACTGGCTCAATTCTCTGCTTTGCCAGGGGGATAAGTGAAGTTGGGGCTTTGTTGGTTATAGCATACTACCCTAAAACTGTCCCAATTTTGATATTGGAAAACTTTAATAACTTTGGCCTTCAAGCCTCTAAGCCTCTTGCTGTAGCCATGATAATCTTAAGCTTGATTATCTTCATAATACTTAAGGAGATTTAGATGATCACTATAAAGAACTTATCCAAGAGATGGAAGGAGTTTCAGCTAAAGGACATAAGCTTTAGCTTAGATAAAGAATATTGTATTATCTTAGGCCCTTCTGGAAGTGGGAAGTCAGTTTTATTAAAGTGCATAGCTGGAATCTTAAAACCTGATGAGGGAAACATCTTTTTAGAGGGGGAGGAGATAACTAACAAAGCTCCAGAGGATAGAAATATTGGCTATGTTCCTCAAAATTATGCCCTCTTCCCACATCTAAATGTTTATAAAAATATAGCCTATGGCTTAACCATTAAAAAAGTTGATAAGCTAAAAATTGAGAGAAAAGTTAGAGAGATAGCTGAATTTTTAAATATTGCTCATCTCCTTGATAGAGAGCCAAAAAGCTTAAGTGGTGGAGAGCAACAGAGAGTAGCTTTAGCAAGAGCCTTAGTTTTGGAGCCTAAACTTCTACTATTAGATGAGCCAACATCTTCCTTAGATATAAGTATAAAGGAAGAAATTATAAAAGAGCTTAGCAAGATAGAGATAGCTGTTATCCATGTCACCCATGACTTGGTTGAAGCAAGAAGCTTAGCTGAAAAGTTGGGAATCTTTATAGATGGAAAACTCTTAGAGTTTGGAGATAAAAAAATATTGGATAAGCCAAAAAATAGAAAGGTTGCTAAATTTTTAGGGTTTAATGTTATTGATGACAAGATAGTAAGCCCTTGGGATGTTAAAGTAGAATTAGGAGGAGAATATAAAGTTTTAAATGTTTTAGACTATGGTTATTATAAAAAAATTTTAGTTGATTATAATGGAACTCTATTAAAGATTTTCACAAAAAAGAATATCTCAATAGGAGACAAGGTTAATGTTTATATACAATAATACTTACATTATCCTTAGTTTTTTCTAAGGCCAACTCTAATAGAGAATTTACAATCTCCTTAACCTCTTTCTTTTCCCTAATCACATCTAAGATTTCTCTCTCCCTAACATAGTCATGAAGCCCATCAGAGCTTAACAGTAAGAGATCTCCTTCTTTTAACTCCAAATTATAGAGATCAACCTTAAGCTCCACTCCTAAAGCATGTGATATAATATTCTTCATCGGATGGGTTAAAGCTTCTTCCTCTGAAATGATTCCATTGTCTATTAAAGCTTGAACTAATGAATGATCCTTAGTTTTAAAAACTATCTCTCCATTTCTAATTAAGTAAGCTCTACTGTCTCCACAGTTTGCTATATAACACTTATCTCCCCTAATAACAGCAGTTGTTAATGTTGTTCCCATTCCCTCTTTATCTCCAACAGCCTCTTCCAATATTCTTTTATGTGCCTCTTCATAGGCTTTTATTAATAAGCTCTCTATATCCTCATTGTTTGTTAAAAACACTTCTCTTAAGGTTTCTGTGGCTATCTTTGAAGCCACTTCTCCAGCATTATGCCCTCCAAGCCCATCAGCAACAGCTAAGAGGTAAATATCATTTATCTTTTCAACCAATATATTGTCTTCATTATTTTCTCTCTTCCCTTTGTGTGAAACTCCATAGGCTTTATCCACTTCCTTAGTGATGAATTCCATAATTTTCACACCAAATAAGATTTTTTTCTGAATAACAAATTTTCTATAAGTCTCTAATATAAAAATTATTAATAAGTTGTTAAAATAAAGATGCTAAAAAATGGGATCTAACATGATCATAGAGGAGGGAAAGGTTAAGATAGATATCCCAGATGATTTAACAATAACTAAGGATGATGAAGTTTTCTACAATCCAAAAATGGAGACTTGTAGGGATATAAGTGTAGCTGTAATAAAGGCTTTTCTTGAAGGAAAAGAAGAATTTTATATAGCTGATGCTCTTGCTGGAACTGGAGTTAGAGGGCTAAGGTATGCTAAGGAAGTTGGAGGAGAAGTTTATCTAAATGATATAAATCCTAAGGCTTACAAAAGGATAATTGCAAATGCCAATTTAAATAATATAAAGAATATTAAGGTTTTTAATGAAGATGCCAATGTTTTTTTAGCCAAGCATTTTAGATTTTTCCATGTTGTTGATATAGATCCCTTTGGCTCTCCATCTCCATATATAGACATGGCTATAAGAGCATTAAAGCCTAAGAATGCTCTTCTCTGTTTAACAGCCACTGATACAGCTGCCCTATGTGGAAGGGCTAAAAAAGCTTGCCTTAGGAAGTACTTAGCTTATCCATTGCTAAGTAGAGATTGTCATGAGATGGCTTTAAGGATTTTAATAGGCTATGCTATGAGAATGGCTACAAAGTATGAGATTCAACTAATGCCCATCTTTGCCCATGCCACTGATCACTATGTAAGGGTTTATCTAAAAACTGATAGAGGAGCTAAGAAAGCTGATGAAGTATTTAAATATCTTGGCTATGTAAGAGAGGTTAATGGCTTTAAAATTATCAAGCCCTACAATAAACCAGAGGAAAACTTTGCTGGCCCTTTATATATAGGAAATTTGTATAATAAGGAAATTGTTGAAAAAGCCTTAAAATACTGTGAAGGTAGAGCTTATAAGATAGTCTCTAAAATAAAAGAAGAGGCAGAGATAGAGCAAGTTGGATGCTATGACACCCATCAATTGGGAAAGCTTTTAAAGGTTTCAGTTCCTCCTATAAACTATATAGTTGAAAGCCTAAAGGAGAAGGGTTATAAAGTAGCCATCCCTCACTATAATCCAAGGGGGATAAAAACCAATGCTCCACCTAGGGAGATTATAGATATTATGGTGAGAAAATGATCAGAAAATTTCTCATTATTGTCTTAACCCTTGTTATCCTCTCTGGTTGTACTGTTGTTCCTAAATCTTTTCAGGATAATTTTGAAGAATACAATATAGGGCAAAAGGCACCATTTGGAAAGTGGAAGCTAAAGCAAGGAGAGTTTGTGATAACTGCAATCTTAAGTGAAGATAAGAAGAATTTAAATAAGGTTGCTGAATCCATAAATCATGGAGTTATTTATGTAGATGAAAACTTCTCTGATTTTATGTATAGTGTTGACATAAAAAGAAAAGAACCATCTGATCAGCCAAGGATTTACTTTGGATTACAAAATAATGCAAACTCTGGCTATTACATAGTTTTAGAACGTAATGATATGGGATATTCCCTTTATAAATTTAATGGCTCTGAAGTTAAGCTCTTAAATAGAAGTTACTCAGCAGCCCCTGCAGGCACTGACTTTTACAGATATCAAGTTGTAGTTAAGGGAAATCTAATAAAGTTCTTTGCCGGGGGACAATTATATATAACTTATAGAGATAACAGTACTAAAGCCATTGTTGGAGGAATTGGAATAGGATATGGAAATGGTTACTATGACAATGTAAGGGTTGAGGTAATAAGTTAATTTAAATTAACAAATTAGAAAAGTTTTTATATAACTTCTTTAAATTTTATCTTTGCTCTTGTGTAGGGCGGTGGCTCAGCCTGGTTAGAGTGCTCGGCTGATAACCGAGTGGTCCGGGGTTCAAATCCCCGCCGCCCTATCATTTTTCTATTTTAGATAACTCAAATTAAATCTAAATTTAATTAAATCTTTAATTTATGATTTTAAATATTTTTACTTATCTAAATTTTCCAATAAGAATTTTCTAAAAGAGTAAGAGATGTGATGAGCTATATTTATAGCCTCTAACTCTCCTCTTGTCTTTGGGAATATCACTTTCTTTCTTAGAACACCTTCAACAACATCCTTAGAAAGGTTAAAAAATTCTCCTCTTTCACAAAGGACATATTCAAAGTCTTCAAATTTATTTATAAACTCTTTTAATTCTCTTAAAATGTCCCTAACCTTCTGGCTCTTCTCTTCCTTAACCATCACATCTATCTTTTCCACATGGACAATTCTGTCAGCTAAGATCTCTAAGAGTATGCCAGCATAAACCCTTAAATACCTATTCCCAATATTATGCCTTCCAGAGATGTCTATGGCTAAAACCTTTATCTTCCCACCTTCTCAGCCCATTTAAATAGTAATTCTCTTGCTCTCTTAAGTTTTAAAATACTATATTCTAATAAAAATTTTAAATATTCATCATCTATAAAAATTCTCTTTCCCTCTCCTATTGGAGCATCTATTTTATAGGTGGTTAAGATCTCAACAATAACTCTTTTGTTGGAGATAGATTTAATAGATGAAGCCTTTAAGCCAGAGTGTATAGCTAAGTCTAATAAATACTTAGCCCTCTCAACATCTCTACAGGCAATATGTAAAATAGGAGAGTTCATAACAAAAATTAAATAGCCATCAACTGGCCTAACTCTACTCTTAACCTCATCAAAGCTTGGATAGTTGTGCCACTTCCCTAACCATCTTGAGAACAGCTTAGGATTCTTATACTTTGGAATCTCCATGATGCCAATCCTTCCTATACAGCTTGATGTTGTATAATAATCCTTTAAAGAGTTAATCTTATCTAAGATTGGAATAATTTCTTCATCCACCAAGCCCTCAGCTATGGCTAAGTTTAACTTCATCAAGGTTCTCTTCTTATCCTCATCAAACATTTTCTCACTTTTGGTGATATTAATGGAGTGTTCCCTCTGTATTCACACAGAGAAGACTAAGAAAATTATTAATGGCCTGTGTGTTGATTGCCTAACTTATAAAAAGTATCCTCCAGACTTTGAGAAGATGAAGGAAGAGGTTGAAGAAAGATTAAGAAAGTTAAGAGGAACAAAGGATAAGTGTATTTTATCCTTCTCTGGTGGGAAAGATAGTGTCTCAGCCTTAAAGATGCTTGTTGAGGACTTTAAGATTAAGCCACTATGTGTTTTAGTAGATAATAAATATCTTGCAAGAGAAGCTATTGAAAATGCTTTAAACTTAGCTAAACACTATAACTTAAACCTCCTAATTATTAATAAAGATTTTACAGAATTATTTAATGATGCTTTATCAAGAGGAGAAAGCCCTTGTAGGAGATGCTCAAGACTAATTATGAGAAGTGTCTGGAAGGTGGCTAAGAGTTTAAATATTAAGTATATTATAACTGGCCATGAGCTACCCTTTGGCCACTCAGCTATAAGAAGGATGAAGGAAGGAGTAGAGATGATAAGGCTCTTAGCTCCCTATAGAATTAAAGAAGAAGATAAATATAAAATGATAGAACACTTAAATTTTAAAAAACCTAACCTTGCTGGATACACAACCAACTGCTTAGTTCTTGGTTTAGCTATACAAAGATTCTATGATAAATATGGGTTTAGCTTTGAGATTGATAGAATTGCTACAATGGTTAGGTTGGGCTTGTTAGATAAAGAGAGGGCTAAAAAACTTGTTGAGAGGCCAGAGGTTCCTTTAGAAGTTATATTAGAGCTAAGAAAAAGAGGGTTAAGAGTATGATTATAAGGATAAATGACAATAACTTTTTAGATAACTTTAACAATCCTCTTTTTTTATGTGTCATCTCTTCCATAGAGACAACTCTATACTACCCAATCTCTGGAGTTCATAAAGATTTTATAAGATATACTCCAGCTGCTGATGTTGAATTAGTATTCTTGGGGAAAACCCTATCTATAAAAACTCCTCCCTTAGACTCTTCTCTATCTCCATCTCCAGCAGTGATAAGTAGAGCTTGCATCTCTCTTTTAAATATAAAAAATCTTCATACAAATGCTGGCTCTTTTGTAAAGCCTAAGATCCCTCATATCTTAGTTGATGAAAAGCCCACTGGAAGGATAGAGTTAGGAAAAGCTATGAGTAATTCAAAAGAGCTCTTTAACCTTGGCTATCTCTTAGGGAAAAATCTTACTGCAGAGAGCTTAATCATTGGAGAATCTGTCCCTGGAGGAACAACAACAGCCTTAGGGGTTTTAAAGGGTCTTGGCTATGATGCTGAGCATAAGGTTAGCTCAGGCTCTATAAATAATCCTCATGAGCTAAAAATTAAGGTTGTTAATAGTGGCCTCTCCAAGGTTGAGAGGAGAGAGCTCTTTAATATATTAAATGCTGTTGGAGACAAGATGATGCCAGTGGTTGCTGGCATTGTTAAGGGGTTTAAAGGAAATGTCTTATTAGCTGGAGGTACACAGATGGCTGCAGTTTTGGCTGTTATTAAAGAGATAGATAGAGAGTTATTAAAAAAGGTTGCTATTGGGACAACTGAATTTGTTTTAAATGATAAAAATAGTGATCTTATAGGATTGGTTGAGCAAATAGGAGATGTTCCAATATATGGAGCTAAGTTAGGATTTGAAAAGAGTAGCTTAGAAGGTTTAAGGAAATACTGTGAAGGGGCTGTTAAAGAGGGTGTAGGAGCAGGAGGCTTGGCTGTTTATACACTGAGTAAGGGAATATCTAATGAGAAGATAAGGGAAGAGATTGAGAAGAATTTTAGTAAGTGGTATCCCAATACTCAGAGGTGAAGAGAATAGCAACAGGATAGTTAATTTTTTCCATAAATTTAGAGCCTTCAACTATGTAATAGATAGCTTCTTCCCCATTCTTTGGAACAAAGTAAGGGATCTCACAAACCTCTAAAAGCTTTTTTGTCCACAACCCCATAGGAATCTGAGCAGGAATTTCCTCTTTTAGTAAGCCTCTATGGCTAATTATCAATAATGTAGGAATCTGATAAGTTTTATAAAGAGAAGCTATAGCATTTATTGAATTCCCTAAGCCAGAGTTTTGCATAATTATACATGTTTTTTCTCCAGCTAAGTAGGCTCCAGCACAGATTCCAAAGGCTTCTTCCTCTCTTGTCACTGGAATATGTTTAATTTCTTTATCATTATTAATTAACTCTAAAAGAGTTTTAAATTTGGCACAGGGAAGAGAGCAGATAAATTTAATGTTAGCCTTCTTAATCCCTCTATATATATGTTCAGCCAATTTACTCCTCCTCTTTTATGTAACCTTCATTCTCCTCTTTCTTAGCTAAGCTTAAAACCTCTGATTTATAGACAATAACATTTCTTATTGGGAATATTTTTTTACACTCCTCTTTTATCTTCTCAGCCATCTCTCCAAAGAGCATAGCTTGGACATACTGAGGGAATGTTTTCTCTTTAGCCATATTCTTAATAATTTCTTCAGCCTTCTTTCTTATATCTGATTTCTGTCTTGTATGTGCTCTCCTTGCAGTTAAAACACTAACCTTAGTTCTAACCTTATAGTTGTCTTGTGTTGTCACATCTAAGATAACATCAACCTTACTCATTCTCCTTCTAACCTGTGCTTTCATAAACTCTCTTGTTGTGTCATGCCCATAGTATTGAGCTATAGCCTTATTTCCAGTAATCCCAAAGATTTTAAAGTATATTCTATGCATGTGCTTAGTAGGATCTCCTGTTAAATCTTTTAAGCTTGTTTCTGCAACTCTTCCTAAAACTAAGCTTGGATCATTTGCTGGAGTATAACCTATAAAGACACCACCAAACTCTGGAGTAGCATATATCTCATACCAAACCTTCTCCTTCCATTTATCTCTCACTTTTCTTACTTTTCTTCTTGCCCTTGCTGTAGCCATTCAATCACCTTTTAATATCTTTTAAATACTCTGTTAAATCTATTGAACTTCTTGAAAACTTTACAGGATCTCCATAAATCCTTTTTATCTCAATAGCTTTAGCTTTCCTTCTATCTCCTTTCTCTGTTTTAATCTTCTTTATTTTAAAGAGTCCTTCATTTACTTTATAAACTTTATCAACTTCAAACTCAAAATCTGGAGGAACTATAAGATAAATGCTATATGTCTTACCCCTATCATTTATAGAGATTCCTATCTTCTTAGGAGCTGATAAAGATTTAGTCCATAAGTATTTTATCTCCTCTCCTTTAGCTTTATTGACACTCTCAGGAACCTCTATTTTAGTTATCCTTAAAGTTTCTCCATCAACTTCAATTTCATCTCCAACTTTGTATTCAACATCATGAATTAAATTGATCATCTTAGCCTCTGACTTATCTTCTCTACTAATTATTAGCTTAGCTTGACTTAACTTAACCTTATCCTCAATCTCTTTAACATGTCCACAGTTTAAACATCTAACTAAGTAGTAAGCATATTTATTAGACTCTCTCTTTTTTAGCACTTCAAACTCCTCATTCCCACAGATCTCACACTTATCATAAATCTTTTCCATACTATAACCTTACTTTCTTCTTCTCCTTCTTCTCTTATCCTTTGGCTGAATGATAATTCTAACCTTTGGATTCATAGCCTTCTCTAAGAATTGCTCATAAGTAAATGGTACTTGATCTCCTTCCAATAAACCTTTATTCTTTAAGAACTCTCTTGTCATTAAGTAATAAATTAGAGCTACTGCCTTCTTCCCCTTATTGTTTGTTGGAATAACCAAGTCTATGAAAGTTGTTAAATGCTCTGTATCACAGAGGGAAACTATTGGAATTCCTATTTCTGTAGCCTCTCTTAAAGCCTGTCTGTCAACTCTTGGGTCACTTATGAAGATAACTTCAGGTTCAATAAAGTCTCTATAAGCAGGGTTTGTTAGAGTTCCTGGGACAAATCTACCTATGACAGTTCTAACTCCTGTATATTTACCAAACTCTTCTAATGGACCCATGGTATAGATTCTCCTTGAAACAGCTAAAATATCCTCTGGCTCATACTTAGCCAAGAACTTAGCAGCTATTCTTAACCTTTCATCAGTTTTCCTAACATCCAAAACATAGAGCCCATCAGCTCTTACTCTGTAAATAAACCTCTCCATATCCTTAGTTTTGTGCTGTGTCCCTATGTGAATCCCTGCTGCTAAGTAAGTATCTAATGGAACCAACAATTCATCAGTCCCTGTCATCTTTTCCCATCCTCCTAAGCATTTTTAAATGGCTAAAAGAGTATTTATCTTATAAAATTAGGGGGTTTAAAATAGAGGTTTTCCCCCAACTCATTAAAATTGAATGAAGATATATAAACTTTTCTATGGATAAAGTTTAAATATAGAGAGTTAGATTATTAGCTAAGATTAAATTTTAATCTTTTTATTGTCTCTTTTAAAACACTAAAAATAAGGTGGATAAACATGGCAAGTTTAAGACCAAATAGATGTTATAGAGATGTTGACAAACCACCATACACAAGAAAAGAATATATAAAAGGGGTTCCACAGCCTAAGGTTGTGCACTTTATAATGGGTAATCTCTCAGCAGACTTTCCTGTTCAGCTTGACTTAGTCTCAACTAAGGCTATACAGATAAGACACAATGCCTTAGAGGCTGCAAGGGTTGCAGCTAACAAGTATTTAACTAAGCAATGTGGAAGAATGGGATACAAGTTTCAGATAAGAGTTTACCCTCATCAAGTTTTAAGAGAGCATAAAATGGCTACTGGAGCTGGAGCAGATAGAATTTCTGATGGAATGAGATTAGCATTTGGAAAACCTATAGGAACAGCTGCAAGAGTTAAGGAAGGGCAAGCTGTCATGAGTGTCTGGGTTAACCCTGATAAGTATGAAGCTGCAAAAGAAGCTTTAAGAAGGGCGGCTATGAAGTTACCAATGCCTTGTAAGATTGTAATAGCAAAAGGTAGAGAATTATTAAAGATTTAAATCTTTAGAGAGTAATTTTTATATATCACTTAACATAATTTTTTAATGCTATTTTTGAGCAGGGGTAGCCAAGCCCGGCTAAGGCGCTGGACTTGAGATCCAGTGGGGCCTTGCCCCGCCTGGGTTCAAATCCCAGCCCCTGCGCCATTGGTTTTTTCTCTTGTTTACTCTTTTTTGGTTAAGTCCAGTGGTAAAGTTAAGGAATATTTTAAAAAATCTTTGGTAAATTCTCTTTTGGACTTCTGTTTTTAAGTACTAATTAATAAAGTTAAGTTTTTTAGGTTAAAATTTAGTTATATTTAAATTTGTTAATTTATGCTATATAAAACTAAAGAGAGAAATACTTAACATTAAACATTTTTAATACAGACAATTTTTTGGTGGGAAGATGAAGTTTATAGTAACCACTCAGAGAGGTTTAGAGAATACAGTAGTTAACCTACTAAAAGAAAAATATAAAAAAGATTTTAAGTTTGAAACATCTCCTGATGGATTTCATGGAGTAGTTATTATTGAGGGAGATGAAGATATAAAAGAGAAACTTTTAGAGATTCCTGAGGTTGAGAGAGTCTTAAAAGTAGATTTTGAAGTAGAGCCAAAGTTTGAGAGCATTGTAAATATGGCTGAGAAGATAAAGGATTTTATTAAAGAGGATGAGAGCTTTGCAATAGAAACCAAAAAAAGAGGAGAGCATGATTTCAACTCTATAGATGTTAATAGAGTATTAGGGGCTAAGATAAAGGATTTAACTAATGCCTCTGTTGACCTCATCTATCCTGACAAGGTTGTTTATGTTGAGATTTTTAAGAATAGGGCTTACATTTGTATAGAGGGAAGAGATGAATTTAAAAATAGAAAGTACACAAAGGAGAAGGAGAATGCAAGGAAGTTATTTAAGAGGGTTGTGATTGTCCAACTTCCTTACTTAGGAGAAAAGAAAGTTTGTAGAAAGTTTGGAGAAGCTATAGGAAGAGCTGCTCAGGGGTTTGAGGTTAAGGAGTTAATTATAGCTCCTAAGGAAAAGGTTAATGCCTTTGAGCTAATGGAGTTTATTAAAGGGGTTCAGATTGGGCAGAAGTCAAGGCATGAGATTCAGAAAAGGGCTTATCCATTTAAAGTTAAAGAAGTTCCTATTTCAGTTCAAGATATGTACCAAGTATTTAGAGAAAAGAAGAGGAAGAATAGGTTAATAATTGTCACTGATCCTAAGGGAGAGGATATAAATAAAATTAAGGATAAGTTGGCTAAGGACATGAGAGGGAAAAGAGAAATTATTGTTTTCTGTGGATCAAGGGAAGGAATACCAAGGGGAATATTAAGATTAGCTGACTATGTTATAGACTTAGCTCCACATATGACATTTGCTACAGAGCATGCTATTCCATCAGCTCTAATAGCTCTTTGGAGTGTATATAATGAAAAGAGAGAGTAATTTTTTGTTTTTAGAGTTTTGCACTGCACCCACTATGGGGTGCAGTTTTGATATACACCCTTCCCACTATGGAGAAGGGTAAAAATCTAATATTAAGTTTTTATGATAATGATATAAAAGCTTTTAAGTTTTAAGCTTTTAAATTAACAGTTGTTAGGTTTTGGTTATGAAACTTTATATATATCATGCTAATCAATGTCATCCTAAGAAATGTACTTCCCTAAAGATGAAGAAGTTAGGAAAAGCTATAATATTAAATAAGCCTAATCTAATTCCAAAGCACTCTTTAATTCTAAATCCTTACTCAAAAAAAGCCCTCTCTCCAGAGGATAGGGAGATAGTTGAAAAATTTGGAATCACTGGATTAGACTGTTCTTGGAATGATGCTGAAAACATCCTAAAAAAGTTTAGATTTAAGAATCAGAGAGCTCTCCCCTATTTAGTTGCCTGTAACCCTGTAAATTATGGAAAACCTTGCTTACTCTCAACCTTGGAAGCCTTTATAGCAGCTCTCTATATAACCAATTTTAAAGACTTGGCTTATGAATTAACAAAATGTTTTAAATGGGCAGAAACATTTATAAAGGTTAATTATAATTTATTGGAAAGTTATTCTAAGGCTAAAGATTCCAAGGAAGTGGTTGAGATACAAAACAAATACTTAGAAAAAATAAGCCTTAAGGTGAAATAATGCCTTTTGAAGAAGCTATAAAGAGAATATTTATGAAAAAGATATGTATGAGATGTAATGCAAGAAATCCATGGAAAGCTGAGAAGTGTAGAAAGTGTGGCTATAAAGGGTTAAGACCAAAGGCTAAGGAGCCAAGAGGATAACTTATTTATATCACTTTACTCTTTAATTATCTAAAACTTTTTAGGGGCAATACCTCCGGATTGCCCTATTTTTTAAATAGATGAAGGAGGGATAGAAATGGCAATATATGTTAAGTTTAAAGTTCCAGAGGATTTACAAAAAGAGCTTTTAGATGCTGTAGCTAAAGCAGAGAAGATAAGAAAAGGAGCTAATGAGGTTACTAAAGCAGTTGAGAGGAAACAGGCTAAGCTTGTTATCATAGCTGAAGATGTCAAGCCAGAGGAGATAGTTGCTCACCTTCCAGTTTTATGTGAAGAAAAAGGAATTCCTTATGCTTATGTAGCTTCAAAACAAGATTTAGGAAAGGCTGCAGGAATTGAAGTTGCTGCCTCTTCAGTAGCTATTATAAAGCCAGCAAATGAAGAAGAGTTAAATGCACTAATTGAAAAAATAAATGCTCTTAAACAATAAATTATTTATATTCTTTTTATTTTATTTTAAGAATAATAAAATTAAAATTTTTTAAAATATTTTTAAGGTGTTTAAAACATGGAAGATGAATTTGTATATAAAGGAGCTGTAGCTGCTGAGGTTATAGAAATTGTTGGGAGAACAGGAGTTACAGGAGAGATTGTACAAGTTAGATGTAAAATCTTAGGAGGAAAAGATGCTGGTAGAGTTTTAGTTAGGAATGTTAAAGGTCCTGTTAAGGTTGGAGACATAATTATGCTAAGAGAAACAGAGAGAGAGGCAAGACCATTAGATAGAAGAAGATAAATAAAAGGTGATGAAATGCCAGAATGGAAAAAGTGTAGCTTTTGTGGCTATGAGATAGAGCCAGGAACTGGAAAGATGTATGTTGAGAAGGATGGAACAGTTCTTTACTTCTGTTCCTCAAAGTGTGAAAAGAACTATAGAATGGGAAGAAACCCAAGAAAGTTAAAATGGACTAAAATTTACCAAGACTTAAAAGCTGAGTTAAAGCAGGCTCAGCAAAAATAAATTAAATTTTTTTATTATTAAATATTTATAAAACTAAATAAAGTGATATTATGAACCTCATTGACCTCTTCTCTGGCTGTGGTGGCTTTAGCAAGGGTTTCTTAGATCAGGGATTTAATATCTTAGGAGCTATTGAAAACTTTAAACCAGCTGTAGAAACCTATATTTACAACATTAAAGCTAAGGTTTGGATGGAAGATATTAAAAGAGTTCCTCCTAAGGCATTTGACAAGTTTATAGGAGAGGAGAAAGTTGATCTTATCATTGGCTCTCCTCCCTGTGAGCCATTTACTAAGGCTAACCCACTTATAAGGGATAGGGTTGAAGATAGGCTATACAAAGATAAGAGAGGGATCTTAACCCTAACTTTTATAGAGTATGTAAAATACTTCTCACAAAAAAATGAAGACTTAATTTTTATTATGGAGAATGTTCCACAAATTAAAGAGCTTAAAAGTGAGCTAAAGGAACTTTTTGGAGAAGTAGGATTTAAGATTTATTTTAATCTCTTAAGAGCTGAGCACTATGGAAATCCATCAATAAGGGCAAGGATGTTTATATCAAACATTAAATTAAAGCCTAAGAAAGGGAAGAAAGTTGTGGTGGAAGAAGCTTTAAAAGATATTCCAAAGGATGCTAAGAATCATGAGATAAAAAAGCTCTCTAAGGATAAGTTGGAGAAGATAAAAAGATTAAAGTGGGGAGAGGCACTATATAGATTTAGAGGGAAGAGTAAGGTTATGCAGAATTGGATAAGGCTACATCCTAAAAAGTTAGCTCCAACTGTGAAGGGGAAGGTTAGATTTATCCATCCATATGAAGATAGGTTACTAACTGTTAGAGAGCAGGCAAGGCTAATGAGTTATCCTGATGACTTTGTCTTCTTTGGAGGTAGAGAGGTTCAATATAACCAAATTGGTGAAAGTGTTCCTCCTTGTTTAAGTAGAGCTATAGCTAACTACCTTAAGGTGAGAGCATAATAACTAAGTTATTAAAAGCTTTAAAGGAAGCTAAAGATGAAGACTTTAAAGTTTTAAGGGTTATAGAGTTACTAATGAGATATCATGAATGGGTTCCCTTGGATGAGATTGTTAGAAAGGCTAAGATGCCAGAGAAAGATGTTCTCTATAGGTTGAATAGGCTAAGTAAGTTTGAGTTTGTTGTTAGATCAACCTATGGCTATGCTGTTTCTATGGGAGGTTATGATGCCTTAGCAATTAATGCACTTGTTAAAAAAGGGATTCTAAAGGCTATAGGAAATAAGTTAGGGGTTGGAAAGGAAGGGGATGTTTATAATGTTCTTCTCAATGATGATAGAGTAGCTGTTCTAAAGTTTCATAAGCATGGAAGAACTTGCTTCACAAGGGGGAAGAGATATAGAGATTATTTAGCAGATAAGCATCATATAAGTTGGCTTTATGTTTCAAGATTGTCAGCTGAGAGAGAGTTTAATATTCTAAATGAGCTCTACCCATTGGTTAAGGTACCAGAGCCAATAGCTTGGAATAGACATGCTATCATTATGGGAAAGGTTGAAGGGGAAGAGCTTAAGAGAATAGATTTATCAGAGTTCTTATCAAGGGAAGAGATTGAAGAGCTATTTTGGAAGATTATTGAAGAGGTTAAAAAGGCTTATAAAATTGGTTATATTCATGGAGACTTAAGTGAGTTTAATATAATCTACAATGGAGAGGACTTTGTTATCATAGACTGGCCTCAGGCTGTTCCAACCTATCATCCAGAGGCAAGGTTTTATTTAAAGAGAGATATAGAGAATGTTGTGAGATACTTTAAAAAGTATAAAGTGGAGAAGGATGTTGATGAACTTTTCAAGTATATAACTGAGGTGAAAGATTGAGAAAATTTTTACTTATTTTTTTAGCCTTCTTTATCATACTTTCAGGATGTACAACAACAAAGGAGGAAAAGGTTAGCTTAAATCTCTATCCATTAGATAAAATAGAGTCTTTAAAGTGTAACATTATTTTAGAGATGGGAGGGAAAAATATTAGTGGAGTTTGTGAATTTGATGACAATAGATACTATTTTTACAAAGATAATGTAACTTTAACATATTTCTATAACAACACTTTCATTAAAAAGGGAGAAAATAGTAGTATAAAAATAATCTACATTAACTTTAAGCATGATTTAGATAAAATAAATGCTATTAAAAACCTTCTCCTTCCATTATATGACAATGAAACCTTTAAAACTGAGAAGGTTGAGAGGAAAGATAACTATATCTATGTCCTAAGGGTTAGAAAATATAGTAATGTATCCATTGGATACTATATAAAAGATGGCTTGCCAGAGATTATAGACTTGGGTGGAGGAAATAAAATATATATCAAGTACATTGAGATAAATAAGGAGATAAAGCCAAAGATCTATGACATAAATGCCAGCACTTTGGTAGTTTATGCCAATGTATCCAACATATCAAAGATAAAGAAATATTTAGCCTTTAAACCTATCCTATTTAATGTCTCTATAGAATCTTTAGTTTATGCTAATAGAGAGAATAAAAGTATGCTAAAAATAGCTGGTAAGTTTAAAAATAAAACTGTTGTAATTAGTGAGGAATATCCTTACAATGGCTCTATTTACCTCCCTTTATATGTGAATGTTAGCTATGACAATGTTGAAGCATACTACAATCCTTTAGGTGGCTATCTCCTCACCCTAATTAACAATACATTTATTAAGATCTATGCTGATAATGAAACTGCTATAGAACTTTTGAAAACCAAGATAGGGTGAAATCTTTGGCTAAAGTAGGAATAATCATGGGGAGTGACTCAGACCTTCCAATTTTAAAAGATGCTGCTAAAACCCTTGAAGAGCTTGGCATAGACTATATTATGACAATAGCTTCAGCACATAGAACTCCTGAGAGGGTTGTTAAGTGCATAAAAGAGTTTGAGGAGAAAGAGGTAGAAGTCATCATAGCTGGAGCTGGTGGAGCTGCTCATCTTCCAGGGGTTGTAGCTTCTCTAACTATTCTACCAGTTATAGGAGTTCCAATTAAATCAACCTTACAGGGACTTGACTCACTATTGTCTATTGTTCAAATGCCTTCTGGTATTCCAGTGGCTACAGTAGCCATAAATAATGCCAAAAATGCAGCTCTCTTGGCTGCTGAAATACTTGGAATAAAGTATGATGATGTAAGGGAGAAGTTGATTGAGTATAGAAAGAAAATGAAAGAGAGTGTAGAGAAAAAGGGCGAACTTTTAGAGAAGTTAGGTTATGAAGAATACTTAGAAAAATACAAGAAATAAAATATTAAAATAAATAAAATAGAAAACTTTATATACAACTTTTATAATTCTTTATTTTGCTCAGGTTCGGAGCCTCGGTGGCTCAGCCTGGTAGAGCGCCTGACTTGTAATCAGGTGGTCGGGGGTTCAAATCCCCCCCGGGGCTCCAATCCTTGCCCATGTGGGCCTGTGGGGTAGCCTGGTCTATCCTTTGGGATTTGGGATCCTGAGACCCCAGTTCAAATCTGGGCAGGCCCACCATTTCCCTGTCCCGCGGTAGTTCAGCCTGGTAGAACGGGGGACTGTAGATCCCCATGTCGCTGGTTCAAATCCGGCCCGCGGGACCATTAAAATCCTTTCAACCGAAAAGTATATATATAACAAAAGCTTATTTGTTGTACCAACAAACCTTAAGTGGGCCCGTAGCTCAGCCTGGCAGAGCGCCTGGCTTTTAACCAGGTGGTCGGGGGTTCAAATCCCCTCGGGCCCGCTTGGTACGGCGGCCATAGCGGGGGGGCTACACCCGATCCCATTCCGAACTCGGAAGTTAAGCCCCCCAGCGATGCCCCGAGTACTGCCTTCTGGCGGGAAAGGGGCGACGCCGCCGGCCACCTTTTTATTATATTAATTATTCTCAAGGAAATCCTTGGCTTATATGCCCTGGTGGTGTAGCCCGGCCTATCATACGGGACTGTCACTCCCGTGACTCGGGTTCAAATCCCGGCCAGGGCGCCAATATTTTTTATTATTAATCATTATATCCATGAATTCTTTTATAGTGATTAACAATGCTAAAGTTTCTTATTAAACACCTATTTTTTAACAACAATAATAAAGAGCCAACAGAAACTGAGAAAATTAAGTTAGATAACTGTATTTGCTGTGAACTCTGCTTATCAGTTTGCCCAACTGAAGCCATTTCTCTTTTTAAATACTCTAAGGTTATTTGTGAATACTGTAAGCTCTGTGAAGATATTTGTAAAAAGAAATATTGTGAAAGCTGTGGCTACTGTTCTCTATTTTGTCCCCTCATCTATATAAAGAACTTAACCCCTAAGCCAAAAACTCCAGTTATTGATAAAAAATCTTGTGTAAGTTGTGGCCTATGTAGCTGTGAAGCCATAGACATTAAAAATAAAAAAATTGATGAAGATAAGTGTAACCTTTGCCTGTCCTGTGTAGAGAAGTGTCCTATGTTGGCTATAAAAACTCCTGAGGAGTATGTAAAAAGCTTATTTATAAAAGTTGATTATGATAAATGTATATTCTGTAGAGCATGTGAGGAAATATGTCCAATAAAGAATTTAGAGAAAGGATAAGAGAAGAGTTAGAGGAGATAAAAAAATTAGGTCTTTATAGAAAGCTTAGAACTGTTAAAGGCTTAAATTTCTCTTCAAATGACTACTTAGCTTTATCAAGTCATCCAAGGGTTGTTAAAGCTCTAAGCTATAGCTTAGCTGGAGCTACTGGATCAAGACTAACATCTGGAAATGTAAATCATGAAATACTTGAGGAGGAGATAGCTAAATTTAAAAATTTTCCTACCTCATTAATTTACCCTTCAGGATATCAGGCTAATCTTGGATTAATCTCTTCTCTATGTAAGAAAGGGGATTTAATACTAAGTGATGAGCTAAATCATGCTTCTATTATAGATGGATGTAGGCTAAGTAAGGCTGATAAGATAATTTATAAGCATAATGATATTAACTCTCTTTATGAGATTTTGGAGAAGAATCATAAAAATTATAAGAATATCTTTATAGTTACAGACTCAGTTTTTAGCATGGATGGAGATATAGCAAATTTAAAGGAGATAAAAAAGATAGCTGATGAGTTCTCCTCAGTGTTGATAGTTGATGATGCCCATGCCACAGGAGTTTTAGGAGATAGAGGAAGAGGGAGCTTTGAGTACTTTAAAATTAGGCCTTCAGATAATACTATAGTGGTTGTAACCTTTTCCAAAGCCCTTGGTTGTCAGGGAGGAGCTGTTTGCTGTATAGAGGAAGTTAGAGAGTATTTAATAAATACATCAAGAGCCTTTATTTACTCAACAGCCCTCTCTCCAGCTTTGGTTAATGCTGTATTAGAATCTTTAAAAATTATTAAAGAAACAGATATAGTTAAGAGGCTTAAAGATAAGGTAGAAGAGGCTAACAAGATACTTTTAAGATACAAACTAATAGAGGAAAGAAGAGAGGTTCCAATATTCCCAATTATTTTAGGAGAGCTAACTATGAAGGTTTCAGAGGAGTTAATTAAAAATAATATCTTCTGTGTTGGGATTAGATATCCAACAGTTCCTAAGGGAAAGGAAAGAATTAGGGTTTCAATAACCTTAAACCATAAAAAAGAGGACATAGAGCTTTTAGCTAAGAAGATGAAAGAGAGTATTCTAAAATTCTCCTCTTAATTAAATTTAAGAACTCATCTATTTTTCTTTTAGAGTAGCCATATCTCTTAGCCACTCTATAAATAATCTTTTCTCCTCCACTACTGTACTGAGCAGCCTTCTTAGGCCTTAAGGCTATCTCCTTTGGAAGATAGTTGAGAGCTATATCTCTCAATATTCTTTTCCTATCTTCAGATAGTTTAAATTCAATTGGCATTGAGAGGGAGGTTTTTACAACATTTAAGTCCAAGAAAGGAACCCTCAGCTCAACAGTGTTAGCCATTGTGCAATGGTCATCCCTCTCTAAATTAACCTTCCCAATATTTTTTAAATCCTCTAACATCTTCTTCTCTAACTCTTCTTTACTCATTTTATAGTATTTTGAATATCCTAAAAAGAGCTCATCAGCTCCCTGTCCAGAGAGGGCTACTTTATTTTTATCCTTGCTGATTAGCTCTGATGCCACATATATAGGTAAGCCAACCCCAAGGTTTAACATATTTATCTCATCAACAGCCTTAGCTGTCTTAAATAAATACTCCTCAAACTCATCCTCTTCAATAACCTTAACTTTAAGCTCAACTCCTAAGTGATCAGCCAACATCTGAGAGTATTTTAAATCTTCACTTCCCTCCAAGCCTACAGAGTAGAGCTTAACATTCCTATTATACTTAACAGAAAGAGCTGCTACTAAAGAGCTGTCTAAACCTCCAGAGCAAATTATGGCTACTCTATTAAGCTCAGCCACTCTCTTAAACACAGCCTTTTTTAAATCTTCCTCCAAATATTTCTTAGCTTTTTCATAACTCTCTATCTTCATTCTTCCTAACTTAACTATCCCTCTAATTTCTCTAAACTTATTGGTGTCTAAATTATAAATTAATGCTGAATTTTGCTCAACTCTTTTGATATTTTTATTTAGAGTATCTAAATCTTTTTCATAACCTTCTCTTATCAACAATTTCCATAGAGCCTTTCTCTCTGAGGCAAAGGCAAAGTATTTTTTAGTATCTATATAGAAGAGAGGCTTCACTCCAAAGGGATCCCTTGCTAAAAAGAGAAGGTTGTTTTTTGAGTCATATAGAGCAAGGGCATAGTCCCCATCTAAGATGTCAAAGCCCTCCTTATAAGCATAAAATATAGCTTCACAATCACAGTCAGTTTTAAACTCATACTGTTCCATAAGCTCTCTATAGTTGTAGATCTCACCATTACAAACTAAGCATAGTTCATCATCATAGAGAGGCTGAGCAGTTTTCCCAACTATTGCTAATCTATTATGTCCAAGAGCTATACTTCTAATTTCAAAGTTATCAACATTGTTTAAGTCTTTTGTATATATTAATTCATTGTCATAGAATATTCCATGATTATCTCTTCCCCTATGCTCTATAGCCTTTAACATCTCTACTAAAAGAGAGCCTTCTAAGCTCTCATCCTTACAAACAATTCCTGCAATCCCACACATCTTTACTCTCCCAGGTTTATAATCTTTCTTATCTCCTTCCTACCCTTCTCAAATTCCTTTAGATCTAAAAATTCATGTTTAGTATGGGCTAAATTTAAATCTCCAACTCCAAAAATTACAGCTTTAGCTTTTAAAATTTTATGGAAAAAATAAGCCTCTGCTGTAGCAGGAAAGAAGGAAACATTTTTTAACCTATTTATAAGCTCTTCATCCTTTAAAAGATAGAAGTCTGCAAAGTATTTATCTTCCTTTAAGAAGCCCTTAACATTCTCATAATCATTAATAACTTTCTCTATCTTTCCAATTATGTTATTTTCAACACTTCTAACATCTAAGATAACTTCAGCCTCTTCTGGAATAATGTTACTTTCAACCCCTCCCCTTATGATGGTTGGAGTTATCTTAGAACTATAAATCTTATCAACCTTTATCTTTCCTAACTTTAAGCTTTTCAGCTTTAAAATAATCTCTGAGAGCTTCTCTATAGGATTGTCTCCTTCCTTTGAAGCATGCCTTGGCTCTCCAAAGGCTTTAATTATATATTCAAACCTTCCCTTATGCCCAATACAAACCTTTAAGTTTGTTGGCTCCCCAACTATACAAAACACTCCCTCTTTTATCTTCCCTTTCATAGCTTGGCAAAAGCCATAAATTCCCTTGGAAGCCTTTTCTTCATCTGGAGAGATAACCAAAAGAGAGTTATCCAACTCTAAGAAAAGATCAGTTAATAGAGCTACTTGCCCCTTAGCATCTATTGCTCCAGTTCCATAGATTTTATTCCCTTCTATCCTTATAGGAGTTTGGAACTTAACAGTATCTATATGAGAATTTAATATTACATCCCAATCTCTCCCTTTATAAGCCACAAAGCAGTTATTGATGATTGAACATTTTATATTTAATTCTTTAAAAAATCCCTCTAAGTACTTAAATGCTCTTTTAACTCCTTCTTCATGGTCAGTTCTTATCTTTAAAAGCTCCAATAGAAAGTTTTCTATTTTCATTTGAAATTACCCTTAATTAAATATTAATACAAAAACTAAAAAACTTTATGTTCTTTTAACAAAAATAATAAAAGACTTTAGATAAAAATAGAATAAAAAATAAAAAAGCCTTAAGGCTTCTCTATTCTAACGGCCTTTCCGTCTTTCCATTCTACGAAGATTGGTTCCTCTGGAATATTATCAAGGGTTTTAAAGTACTCTACGGCAGCTTTAGTTCCCCATCTGTCTGAACCAGCTAAGAGTAGAACTTTAACCTCTTTGTAGAGATGATCGGAGATCTTAACATTCAACTTGATCATTTCAATAACTCCCTTATTCTTTCCTGGATATTCATTAGTTACTTTAATCGGGAACTTATCCATTAACTTCTTGGTTAATGGATTAGCTACAGGCCCTCCGATTAGGATAGTGTCTTTAGTTATCTTTTCATCTGTAGCTAAGATTGGATTTTTCTTTAATCCTTTAGCGAAGTTTAAGTCTATATCATTTCCAGCATAAACGTTAGAGACTTGAATAAATGTTTTTAATATGTATGACTTAACATCTTCGGCTACATCATGATATCTTATAGCTGGAGAAGTTTTCCAAGTGTTTCTTCTTTCATAGGTTTCTTCTTTAGTTATATTTATCTCCTTAACAAATTCAACTTCTAAGATAGGATCCTTAACTAATGTTATCTCTAAGATTCCCTCTTGATAGACATACCATCCTAAGGAAGTATTAACCTCTGGATCGTTGAATTCTTTTAACTCTTTATTATCTACGGTAACATTTAGGCTAACAACGTTTCCTATTGGAATTATTATGGTTATGAACCCTTTCTTTGAAGTATTTACAACATTCATTGTTATTTTTCCTTTGACGATTTTTTTGTTATTAACTATTGTTTCATTAACATTTGTATCAGTCTTTGTTATATTAAACCCTTCTGAAGCTACAGCTACAGGCTTAATATACTCAGAAATATTTTCAACATCTACATCAACAACTTTTACAACATTTATCACTTTTTCGATAGCAGATTCGTTAATTTTTTCTAATACTTTATCTAAAGATACATTAACTAAAGGAATAGTTATATTTACAGGAATTTCTTTTAATGGAATAATTGAAACATTTATGTTCTTTTTCTTAATAGTTTTTATTTCTTCCTTACTATATGGTAATATTTCAGATACTTCTAATAATTCTAAGGTAAAGACTACATTTCCTGAGCAAGGTCCTGTAATTGGCCCTTCAACATTACCGGTATAACTTCCTCTAATTGTATTATCACTTATATATCCGTTAAAGTCTCCAGAGATATTTACGGTGTAACCTTTTATAGAAATACTTCCTATAAACTTACCAACTATTTTGTTATTATCTACAACTGTTCCATTAATTATTCCTTCAAATTTGGTATTGTATAGTGTTTCTTTTTCATTGATATTTAATTTAGCATTCCCTACAATTTTTAGCATTACTTTTTTATCTTTAATTATTCCACTAACTTCTCCCTCAGAAATTGTTGCATGTATATTATACTCATTGTTTATATTTCCTGTAACATTTCCATTAACTAAACCGTGGATCTCTAAAGATTTATTTGAACTTATTATTTGTTCTAAAGTTATTGTGAAGATTTTTATATTTGCTTTATTTATAAATACTTTATTAAACTTATATCCATTAGCATCAGATACAACCAAGTTTGTTAGTTTAATATCTGAATTTCCATCATTTAAAGCCTTAAACTTGACAGTTGCAATAGTAAGAGAATGATTAATATTTCCATCCATTATCTTGAACAATACTTTACCTTTTTCGTAAGTTATATTTTCAAATAATATTCCATTCTCTTTAGACGCATTTATTAAAAATGTAAAGTTTTCGCACTCTAATACATTAGGATCATACACTAAAATACCTTCTATTGCCTTTACAGGCCTGTTAGCTGTTATATTATTTAATACTATATTTACTTCAAAAGTTTTTCCGGTTTTTATTATATTTGTTGAAGGTATTAAATTTACGCTTATAGGCTCTTCTATAGCATATAATTCAGTGACATATTTATTGTTGCTCTCATTACTTTCATCAATATTATTGTTACAATCAACTAAAATACACAGTACATAATTCCTCTCTTCTGTAGGTATGAACGTAAAGTTTATTTCTTTAGACTCTCCAACATTTAACCCATTAATTATAGATGATCCTACCTCATTTGTATCTACCAATAATTTAACTGAAAAATTATTTGTTATATTACGTTCTCCAATATTTCTCACTAATACTGATACTGTATTATTTGCATACGCTTTAAGTAATTTTGGAGAAGTAATTTCTCCAACTAAGTCGGGTTTAATAGGAATAATAGTTACACTAGAGTTTTTCAATTTAACATTTTCATAAGCTATTCCTTCGTTGTTAGATATCTTAGTTCCTTTTAAATAAACTTCTGTTTTGGTAGAATTTAACGCTTTAAATCTCAAAGTTGCTATTGTAAAGTTTCCAGAAGGTTGATTATTAAACCATACTAAGCTAATCCAAACTTTACCATTTAAAACACTAACGTCTTTTAGATTTGCACTATTTGCAATATTACTTAAAATAATATTATCTTTGGTTATATTTAATATACTTGAATTAAAGCATATATAAGTTTCAAGTCCTCCACATTTTGTATTATTTGGAATATTTTTCACATTTAATGTTAAATTAAAAGTGTCTCCAACTTTAGTATTTACATTAGAAGGATCTAACTCAACTATAATATTATCCTCTCCATATATACTTACAATTGATAGTAACATTAGTATAAACATTATCACTTTCCATTTCATTCATTCTCACCCAAAATCTTTTAATTAAAATGGAAAGAAAGAAAAAATTTATTTAGCTATGTAAGGTACTGCTGTATTGTTATCTGGGTTATATTTTAAGAAATAGTGAGTAGTTCTTCCTTTGAATACATCTGGGTGTAATATTGTTGCTAAATCCATTAACACCTCGTCAGTATTCATTAATCCAAGTTGCCAGTAATCTTCACTTATACAGAATAATCTCCCATCTTTTACAGCTTTAAAGTTTTCATATCCAGGATGTTCCTCTTTGAAGTTTGACAACCACTTTGTGCTTGATGGAACAACCCATACATCTGCATTTCTTGCCCTTTCTGCAAAGGTTTCATAACTTATACATTCACTACCTGTTCCTGGAATATCTTTAAATATATAATCTCCTTTACAATATTCCATTATTCCTTTAGCAACATAGGATTGTGCTCTTGGAACATAAGTTCCTCCCCATTCTGGATAATTTTTACCCCATGCCACTAATGGTCTATCACAGTTTCTTGTCAATCTTTTGACGTTTAATGCCCTCTTTTCTATTCTTGTGAAGTATTTACTTGCGACATCTTCCTTGTTGTAAAATGCTGCAAACACCTTTACCCATTCACATCTTGCAAGATAGGAATCTTCCAAGTATTCTGCATCAGCAACGTAAGTTAAGTTCAATTCCTTGCATTTCTCAATTATTTTATCACCATCATATCCAGGATAAACAAATATAACTTGTGGTGAAAGTTTAATAATTAGCTCATAATTTGGATTGTATGTTGAACCAACATCAATTATTGAGCCATTTTCAAGCCTTTTTTTAATGTCATCAAAATACCACTCATATAACTTTCCCCACATTATTCCCTTTACTGAGCTAATTACTGATCCATCATCATCTATAGGCTCCATCAAGGCTATATGAGTTGAACTCATAACTACAACTCTTTTTAATGGAATATTGATTACTTTGTCATATTTTCCTTCAGCCCAAGAAGGAATTGGCTGACTTTCATTTTTTAATAAAAATCTCTGCCCAGTGGCATCTTCAACTATTTTGTAGGCGTATTTTTCGCCATTGTATGGATTTACTTCGTTTCCGTATTCATCGTAGTACGTTATCTTTATATTTTTAGCATAATGAATAGGTTCTCTCATTTTTTGATAATTAACAAAGAGATAAACGACATCTGCAATATCTATGCTACCATCTGCGTTTAAATCACCATCTTCTATTTCGAGGTTTCTGTGTTTGAAGAGATAAACGACATCTGCAATATCTATGGAACCGTCTTTATTTACATCACCCAATCTATGGTTGTAATCACCTTCTGCATATACAGGCATCAATAGTAAGAGAACGGTAAGTAATATATACCCAATGATATTAATATTTTTCGGCATCATACCACCATTTAATATTTATAATTTAGTTTGATAGTTTATATTAGATTGTTATTATTTTAAACAAATAGTTAATTTTATTAAGAAAATCTTTAACAAAGATTAGTAGCAGCAATAGGTATATATGTTTTACGGTAATTTTTACTATTAATAAAGTAACCTTTAATTTGGTGATAGCATGAAAAAGTTTGCTGCATTGTTGATTCTTCTTATACTTCCAACATGCATAGCAATGGATATTTCAGTAAATGCTCCTTCTGAAGTTAAAAAAGGAGATTTATTTACTGTAGATATTTATGCAAATAATGTTTCAAATTGTGGAGGCTTAGAATGTAATATTTATCTTTCTGATAATCTTATAGTGGAAAATGTAATTCCATATGATGTTGGAGCTGATTATAATTTAACAATAAACAAAAATAAAAGTGCAGTAATACAATATGCTTTTTTAACTCATCCAAAAAATAACGACTTTAAAGTTGGGGAATTTAAGATTAGAGCTCTAAAATCTGGAAATGCTACAATAGCAATTAAAGTAATAGCATCTGATAGTGAAGGAAATGCTATTAAAATTCCTAGGAAGGTAATAAATCTTAAAATAATTTCTAATAATAGTCAAGAAGTTAATAATACAAAAATAAAAAAAAATAAAATATTTTTATTCAACCCAATAATTTTTGTATCAATCATCATATTAATCGGTATAATAATATATATAATTAAAAAATAAGGTGGTAGAGAGTGATTAAAAATTTTTTATTTATATATATTATGTTTCTAATTCTTGTTTTTTTTAATTATTCTTTTGCAAAAGAAGAAATTTACGTTAAATTAGTCCCTAAAGAAGTTATCTCGAATGGAGAAATAGTTAAACTTAATATAACAATAGAAAATATACCAAAAATTGGTGAGATAAAATATGACAACTATGAGAAAACAGAAGATGGTGGATGTGGAGGGGTAGAGATTTATATAAATTATTCCAATCACCTAAAACCATATGGGTTTAATTGGAGTAATATTTGTAAAAAAGAAAAATTAAAGTTTTACGAATTTAAAAACAATACTTTTAGGTTAGAAATATCTTTTAGCAAACCTATTGAGGAAGATTTCTGTATAGGGGAAATAATGTTTATTCCAGTAAAAGAAGGAGAAGCTCAATTAAATATATCAGGAGTTGTTAGCTCAGCATTAGGATATAAGTATGATGGAATTAATGAATATTTAGATTATTACACAAAAACATTTAAAAAATACCCAGATACAAAATTTTTTGGAGCAAGAATAATAATAAAAAAGACTAAAAACATAACAAACACTACTATGAAACTAAAAGAAGACATTGAAGAAACTAAAATATCATCATCAACAATAGTAAATAGAATTTATATAGCTCCAAACGCAAAGGAACCTAAAGTTATTGTTAAAGAAATTAATATAACTGAATATCAACCAATTGTTAAAATAATTTTAGAAAAAAAGAACAATTTTAAATTTCCATGGTTTAATCTTCTTTTTGGTATGTTATTTGGGATTTTTTTTGGTTTGATCATATCAAAATTTAAAAGATGATAACTATGAAATTAAAATATTTATTAATATCGGTAGTATTAATATTTTTATTTTACACAGCTTTTGGTCATGAAGTTAAATTAACTCCTGAAAATGTTAGTGTAAATGAGTATGAATATTTTAATTTAACGTTAAGTGCTAATACATCAGAAAAATTAGGTGGATTTGAAGACATTATTTGTTTCCCAAATGCATTAAATATAACCAAAGATAATATTATTTTAAGTAATATTGCAAATAGTGCAGATCTAAAAGACGTTAGTGTTTTAAATGGTAAAGTTTGGATTAGCTTAGTATGGTTTAATAATCAACCTTCTGGAAACTTTACAATAGCAACTTTGAGATTTAAAGCGTTAAATGATGGAATATATCAAATAACTCAAAAACCCAAACTATCTGATATAGAAGGGCAGGTGTTGGATACAACATGTAATTCTGTTAGAGTAACTGTTAAGCCTCTAAACTTAACAATTGTTGAAATAAAGCCAATAAATCCTAAACTAAATAATAATTTTGATGTTGTTATTTCAATAGAAAATGCAAAAGAGCCTGTTTATAATATAACTGGAATAATTTACTATCCAAAAGACCTAAATGTAGTTGATCTAAACTTCTATTACTTAGAAAACAATATTTCAAATGTTAACTTAAATTTTGATAATAATAGCATACAATTTTCTATTAATTTAAATACATCAAAGAAAGATTTTGACTTAATGAAACTAACCTTTTTTACTAATAAAGAAGGAACTTACTTAATTAATGCAACTATAAAAGTAAATGGACATAAAACAACAGTAAAACCAGCAAATTTTCCAATAGGTAAAAAAATTCCTTCAGAAAGGTTTGTTGGTTTTTCAACATTTGAAAAAAATGTTTCTTATGGTGATAAAGAATTTATTTATATTACTGCAAAAAATATAGACACAAATATATCAGAAATTAAGGGTAAAATAGAATATAATTCAACAATTCTTAAAATTAGTGATATATCTACAAGCTTAAATACTATAGAAAAAAATTGGACAGTTAAAAATAATTCAATAGATTTTTATATTAAAACAAATGGGACTGTAAGTAATAATTTCAATATTTTATCTTTTTGGGTAGAGCCTATAAAAAATGAGAATACAACAACAGAAATAAAGATTTCACAGATTTATTTATTTAATGAGAATGGGAGTATTAATGTTCCAATAAGGGATAAAATAATTATTCATATTATTCCAAAGGAAAATAATACATATATGAAAGAAAATAATACTTCACTAAAAGTATTTTTTGCTATAGAAATAATTGATGATTTTAAAGTTAATTTTTACTCCTTATGTAATGATAATAATACACATTACTTTTGGACATTTGGGGACAATTCAAATTCAACAAGTGCAAATCCTTCTCATAAATATGAAAAAGAAGGATTGTACATAATTAAATTAAAAGTTAATAATTCATTTGGTGAAACATCATATGATGAGTGTTTACTAGAAATAAAAAAATTAAGGCCTATTAATATTACTTTTAGTAATAAAACAATACACTCAAACAAATCTAATGTAACTATATATTGTAACATTACTGTAAAGAACCCATTTTCCACAAAAATTTATGGGAATATTCAATTTATAGACTATAATGACTACAAACCAGAAAAAACATATATTCCATTTGAGTTGTTACCAAATGAAACAAAAGTATTTTCAATTCCTATAAATATCTCAAAAAGTACACAAATAAAAGGATATGTTGAATATTATATGCCCATTAAAAGATTAATTAAATATGTATGGAGTTTTAAAGAAAATATTGAGTTAATAAAACCAAAAGAAGTAAAATTTAACAACTACTATTACAATCTAACCTTAAATCAATTAAAAATTATTATAAAAATAAATAAAATTAGAAAAAATTATACAATAACAAAAAAGATAGAAATTGAGGAAAATGAAGAAAACTTTATAAATTTAATAGTTTCTTTAATAGGATTTCTAATAGGACTAACATCAATTTATTTGAAGATTCATAAGTTTTAATTTTTGGTGATTAAATGTTAAAAACAGAGAATCTTGCAGTTGGATACAACAAAAGAATTATTATTGACAATATAAACTTAGAAATTAAAGAAGGAGAAATTCTAGCAATAATAGGGCCAAATGGTGTAGGAAAATCAACACTATTAAAGTGTATAGCATCTTATTTAGATCCTATAAAAGGTGTGGTTTACTTAGACTCAAATGTAATACATAAACTAAAACCTTCTCAACTTGCTAAAAAAATGGCTGTAGTTTTAACAGAGAGGGTAAATCCTGGAAATTTAACAGGATTTGATATAATTGCAATAGGTAGACATCCATACACTGATCTATTTGGAAGGCTAACAGAAAAAGATAAAGAGATTATAATAGAATCTGCAAGAGCTGTTAATGCTTTACATTTACTTGAAAAAAACTTCTTTGAAATGAGTGATGGTGAAAGACAAAAAATTATGATCGCAAGAGCATTGGCACAAGAACCAAAGGTTTTAATTTTAGATGAACCAACATCATTCTTAGATGCAAAACATAAAATAGAGCTTACATTACTATTAAGAAAATTAGCAATAGAAAAGAATTTAGCTATAGTTGTGACAATCCATGATATAGAACTTGCTTTAAGAATTGCTGATAAAATAGCTTTAATTAAAGATGGTAAAATAATAGGTTATGGTCACCCAGAGGATATTATGGATAAAGAAACTGTAAATAATTTATATGATCTAAAGAGTGCAAATTTTAATGAGGAAATTGGATATTTTGAATTAAAAAATGAAAATACTATAGTTAAAAAAGTTTTTGTAGTTTGTGGTGGAGGTAGTGGAGCAAATGTTCTTAGATATTTAGTTAAAAATAGATATAAAGTTTATTGTGGAGTCTTACATGAGAATGATATTGATTATGTAATTGCTAAAACTATGGAAACTGTAGTTGTTAGTGAAAAGCCATATCAACCAATATCTGAAGAAAAGTTTAATGAAGCCCTAAAATATATAAAAATGTGTGATGTTGTTATAGAAACTAACTTTCCTATTGGAGAGATTAACAAGTTGAATTTAAAGCTTATAGGACTTACTAAAGAATATGGTAAAAAAGTCATTAAATTTAGTGGAAAAATTAAAGAATTAAACAAGCAATTATTAAGTTTATTTTAAATTATTCAACTCTATTTATTTTATTCTCTGGAAATATTATAGCATTGTTTCCACAACACATATAAGAACAGGCATTACTGTTAATTACACAGTTGTATGGATATTTAACAACAACTCTATTATTTTCTACATCATAAACACCCTTTGGACAGAAATCAACACATTTTTTACAATTTTTACATTTTTCATAGTCAATTTTTGGAAACCATGGGATTTCTTTCCTTTTCTTCCCACCAAATTCCTCATATTCTAACTCCATAACTACATCATAGAGCATTCTATATAGTTTTTTATTGGGTTCTCTAACAAGCTTTGTAATTTTTTCATAAGTATCATATATCTCTTTAATTCCTAATTCCTTTGAAAGTTTTTTAATCTCTAAATTCAAAATCATAAATTCCCTAATTTTCTTTAAAAGTTCTTTTTTCTTTTCCATGTTTTCACCTCATTTAAAATTACTTTACCACATCCCAAAAAATTTTTAATATGCGTTAATATATAATTTATCAAAATTATTTGAAAGTTTTTTAACTTAATCTGAATGGTGAAAATATGATAAAAATAGGTTTTGTATCTACAGTAGATAGTGATGATTTGGTTTTTGAAGAGGCATATAAAGAAGTAAAAAAGTATGGGATTGAACTTAAAATATTGGATTATAAATGTAGTAAAGAAGAATTTAAAGAGTTTTTAGAGTTTATTAAAGATGCTAACATTGTATTTACAAAACTCATGGGAGGAAAAAATGCATTTAGGTATTTTGATGAATTGAAGGCATTTGTTGATAAACATAACATTCCATTCCTTCCACTACCTACATTAAATGAAGTTCATCCAGATTTGGATGAGGCAACAACAGTGAGCGAGGATGTTAAATTAAAGGTTATCAAATATTTAGGTTATGAAGGAGTTGAAAATTATAAAAATCTCTTATTATATCTGGCAAATAAATTTGGAGACAAAAACATTCCCTACGAGGAGCCAAAACCCATGCCATGGCAAGGAATTTATTACAAAAACAAATACTTTGAAACTTTGGATGATTATTTAGATTATTTAAAAGAAATTGGTAAAGAAATAAATGGAAAACCAATAATAGGCATCCTATTTTACAGAATTGGTTTATTGCAAACAATATCGATTACCTCAACGACTTAATTGAAATTGTTGAGGATAAAAGAGCAATACCTGTTGCCGTCTTCACATCCCATTTAAAAAATGAATTAGGGGCTATTGGGACATTAGGGGTGTTTAAGAAATTTTTCTATAAAGATGGCAAGCCATTCATCCATGCCTTAATAAATACAACTATGTTTACCTTATCCATGGGAGTTAAGGCAGATATCTTAAAGGATGAACCAGAATTTTTGAAGGAATTAGATGTTCCAATTTTGCAGGGAATTATAAGCACTGGATTTATTGAAGATTGGGAAAAATCAATATCTGGGGTAAATCCAATTGATTTAGTAATTGGAATGGCCATACCTGAATTTGATGGAGCAATAATACATTCTCCAATAGGAGGAAAAGAAAAGGTTAAGGATGGAGAAATTGGAGTTCCAATTATAAAATATAAAGCAATAAAAGATAGAGTAGAAAAAATTGTTGATTTATCACTAAAGTATGCAAATTTAAAGTTAAAACCAAACAATAAAAAAAGAATAGCCATAATTTTCCACAACTATCCACCAAGGAATGATAAAATAGCAAGTGCTTTTGGGTTAGATAGTCCTGAAAGTGTTTTAAATATATTAAAAGAGTTAAAAAAGAGAGGTTTTATTGTTGATGAACTCTATGAAAATGGAACTGAATTAATTAAAAAGATGTTAAATTACGCAACAAATGATAAGAGGTTTTTAACTGAGGAAATGATAAAGAAAGCTGTAGGAAAAGTTAAAAAAGAGGATTAAAGATGGTTTAATTCACTATCTGAGAAAGTAAAAAAGGAAATGATCAAAAATTGGGGGCAATTCCTGGAGAAGTTATGAATTTTGATGAGGAATTAATAATCCCAGGAATAATAAATGGAAATATATTTATCTCTGTTCAACCACCAAGAGGCTTTGGAGAAGATCCATTTGCTATTTATCACTCTCCAGATCTACCATCAACCCACTATGGGTGTTCCTATAAAAGGAGAGAAGTTAGTCAATATGATCTTTATGATTATTAGATATCAATTTAATTATTTAGAAAAGTTAGCAAAGGTTTTAGGTTATGATTGGGATAGATTAAATAAAGAAAAAGGGAAAAACCACAAAATTATAGATAGAATAAATGAGATTGGATTAAATTTACTGAAGGAATACATGAAATATAATTTTGATGAAAACAAAATTGATAAACTAAAAATTATAAAAATTAATTCTGAAATAAGAGAGATTTTAAAAGTTGTTTCAAAAATCTATAGAAATTTAATGAAAGTAAATGAAGAAGTTGAAAATGCAGTAAATGCCTTGGAAGGAAGATATATTCCGCCAAAAATAGCAGGAGCCCCAACAAAGGATATAAATTGTCTCCCTACAGGAAGAAACTTTTATTCATACAATCCTCAAGAAATTCCAACAAAAAGTGCCTATGAAATAGGAAAGAAATTAGCCGAAGACTTAATCAATAAATATTTAAAAGAAGAGGGAAAATATCCTGAGTATATTGGGATTGTTGTTTGGGGATCTCCTACAATGAGAACTAAAGGAGATGACATTGGAGAGATTTTATATTTATTGGGGGTTAAGCCTGTTTGGAACAAGATGGGAAGAGTTGTTGGCATAGAGGTTATTCCATTAGAGGAATTGGGAAGACCAAGGATAGATGTAACTTTAAGAATTAGTGGCTTATTTAGAGATACATTCCCACAAGTTATTGAGCTAATTGATGAAGCAATAAGAACTGTCGCAAATTTAGATGAACCAGACGAGATGAACTATGTGAAAAAACACTATAAGCAAGAAATTGAAGAAAAATTAAAAAAAGGAATTGATGAAAGGATAGCAAGAGAAACCTCTTTATATAGAATATTTGGATGTAAACCAGGATGTTATGGAGCAGGAGTTGCCGATTTATTAGAAAGTAAAAATTGGAAATCATTAGAGGATTTAGCAAAGGTTTATGTTGAGTGGGGAGGGTATGCTTATGGAAAAAATATTTATGGAGTTGAAGCAAAGGAAGAGTTTATTAAAAGACTCTCAAAGATTGAATTAACAGTTAAAAATGAAGATAGTCAAGAATGGACATCTTTGAGGGGGATGACTTCAACAGTTACCATGGTGGAATGATTGCAGCTGTAACTTATTACTCAGGTAAGCAGCCAAAAAGTTATATTGGAGACACTTCAAATCCAAGTAAGATAAAAACAAAACATTTAAAGGAAGAAGGAAAACAAATATTTAGAACAAAAATAATAAATCCAAAGTGGATTGAAGGAATGAAAAAGCATGGATATAAAGGAGCATCTGACTTTTCAAAGTACATTGATCATATATTCCAATGGGATGCCACCTCAAATATAATAGACGATTGGATGTATGAAAAAATTGCTGAAAAATATATTTTTAATAAAGAAATGGAAAAATTCTTTAAAGAAAATAACCCTTATGCCTTGTTGAATATAACTGAGAGGTTATTGGAAGCAATAGAGAGGGGTATGTGGAAAGCAAATAAAGAAATGAAAGAAAAATTAAGAAAGAAATATTTAGAAATTGAGGGAATGATAGAAGAAAAACTTTAAATTTTTATGTTCTATTATATTTTTTTATTGTTATAGAGTTTAAATGTGAAATTATTAAATATCTAATCCTAAAAGTAACAAATAAATGTAATTTAAACTGTATTTATTGTTATGCATTTAATAAAAACAATAAAGATATGGATTTTAAAACTGCAAAGAATGCAGTTGATTGTATTTTAGAAATGGATAATAAGTTAAAAATTCAATTTACTGGTGGGGAACCACTTTTGAATTTTAATTTAATTGAAAGAATAATAAAATACTGTAATAAAAATTACTCTGATAAAGATATCTCTTATGCAATACAGACGAATGGAACTCTAATAAATAAAAAATTTGTTAAAAAAATTAAGGAATTAAATATAAAAATTGGCATTAGCATAGATGGTTTGGAAATAAATGACACACTAAGACCCTACAAAAACAAAAAACCTTCAACAATAGACACGTTAAGAGGAATATATCTTTTATAAAGAATATAATATTCCTTTTGGTATAACAGTGGTTGTAACAAACAAAAATCTTCCAAACATAAAGGAATTCGTTGAATATTTAATTACTTTAGGGATTAAAAGTATAAGTTTTGATCTATTAAAGCCAAAGAGAAAAGAACATTTAAAATTAATGCCGAATGAAGATGAATTTAATAAAATTTTAAATGAGTTGAGAAATTATCCAATATATATTAAGAACATATTAAGAAAAGAAAAACTAAAGGAAAGTAAAAAATATTGCTTTTTAAATAGTGGAGACTTACTCTTTGTCAATGAGTTTGGAAATATCTACCCCTGTCCTACATTAGAAGGGTATTTTTATATGGGTAATATAAATAAAATTGATAAAGAAAATCTAAAATTATTTAAAATTAATTGTAATTACTGTTTTGCAAGGAAATTTTTAATAGATACTATATAGGAGATAATATGATAGGCGTCTCAACAAGTATATTTGCAGATTCAAATACAAAGTTAGAAGATGCTTTATCAATTTTAGAAGATAAAACAAAATATGTTGAACTTATTTGTGATGGACGCTTAAATGTTATGGAAAATATTGAAGTTCCACTTTCTTTTGATTTGAAATATACATTACATTGTCCACTTTCAGATATGAATTTATCGTCCTTTAGGGAAAAGGTTAGAAAAACAAGTATAGAAGTTGTTGAGGATATTTTAAAAGTTGCCGATAAAGCGAACGCTTCCTTAATAGTTCTTCATCCAGGTTATTGTATCTTTAAAGAAGATTATACAAAAGCATTAAATGCTTTAAAAAAGTCTATATTCGAGTTAAATAGACTTCAAAGTGAATATTCCATAAAAATAACAATAGAAAATATGCCATCTTATAGTATGTTTATGTTTAGGGAACCAACTGAGGAAATTATTGAAATTTTAGGAGATGTTGGAATAACCTTTGATATTGGACATTCTTTTTTAAATAACAACATTAATGAATTTTTAAATGATAAAATCATTGATAAAATTTTCCATATCCACATTCATGATAACAATGGAGAGTTTGATGAACATCTATGTATAGGAAAGGGAAAGATTGAATTTGAAAAATATAAAAGAAAGTTAAAACGAATAAATTGTATAGAAATGATTGAAATGCAGTATAAGAGTATTAAAGATTTGGATTTATGTATTGAAAGGGTTAAAAAGTTGTTTAGGTGATAATATGGAAAGAATTTTAAATATGGATGATTGGGATGCATATAAAATTTCTCATACTGTTGATGTTGATGGAGAAGTTGAAAAAACAAAATCCCTAATAATTGAATTTGGTAAAAAAAGAAGAGTTTTGTCAACAAGAGAGGGATTTAAGAAAGTTAAATACGTTGGAAATCATTCAATCCCCGTACCATTTTGGGATAAGATTCACAACTACAAAGATTATGAAGATCATGTTTTAAGGAAGATTGGGATTAAAAAGGAGGATATTGCTTTACTATCAACTGGAGCTAATATGGATAATTTAGCTATTGCAAAAGAGGAATTTGATGAATTTTATGTAGTTGCTTTTACAACTGCTGGAGCAAAGTATAACGCAATAAGATTAGGAGATGAAGAAGCAGAGTATATTGAAAAAGATTTTAAAACTTACAAAATTGAAAATGGAAAATTAATCCCTAAAGAAGAAATTGGAACTGTTAATATTATTTTAATAACAAATGCAAGATTAACTGATGGAGCTATGGCAAGGGCTATAATAACCATTACAGAGGCAAAAACTAATGCCTTTCAAGAGTTAAATATAAGAAGTACTAAACATTCTGAACTTCAAGCAACAGGAACAGGAACAGATAATGTTATAGTTGTTGGGGGTTTTGGTAAAGGAGTTAATTACACAGGAGGACATACAAAAATTGGAGAAATGATGGCCAAGGTTGTTAAAAGCTCTGTAATAGAAGCATTAATTAAACAAGATAACTTAAAAATAAACTAAAGATCAATTTTCAAATGTTTTTCTGACTTATATATTAAATAAACTACTAATAATCCTCCAAATAAATCTAAAATTGATTTCACAGGAATTACTTTTGGAGCAAATAATTTTATTGATATTAAATAACATAGTAGTGAAATAAACATTCCAACTAACATTGAGGCAGGAATAGTCCATCTATGATCAGAGGTTTTCATTATAATCCTTGCAATATATGGAGAGGCAATACCAATAAATGGTATTAAACCAACAAATGGTATTATTGTTCCAACAATAAAACTTGATAAGAATAAAATTAATAATCTAACTTTTTTTATATTTAAACCAAAACTTTTTGCATAGTTTTCACCAAACAATAGAGCATTTAAATGTTTTGAAAGTAAATAAGATATTATCAAAAATATTATTGAGCAAGTCAATATTAATTTTAGATTTTCCCATCTTACACCTGTAAAATTACCTTGTAAATACATCCAAAACTCTTGGATTTCAATGTTATCTGCAAAGGTTATAAGATAGCTTTCTACTCCATAATAGAAGTAGGTAAATAATATTGTACAAACTAACACTCCACTTACATCTCTAATTCTTGAGGCAAGAAATAATAGAACAATTAGTGCTAAACTTGCTCCTATCCAGCCACCTATAACATGATCAGGAATATTTAGAAAGTTTGAAAATGAAAATCCAAGAAATATAGTAATTGCTACACCAAGAATAGCTCCACTTGAGATCCCAGTTGTGTATGGGGATGCCAAAAGATTTCTAAATAGTGTTTGGAGTTTTAATCCTGAAACAGACAAAACCATTCCAACAATTACAGCAGTCACCAATGGTGGAATTCTTACTTCCCATATTAATATATCTTTAAATTTATCTCCAGTGCTACCATAAAATAAAAAATTTTTAACATCTTGAATTGTTATAGACTTTGCACTACCTCCTTTAAAAATTCCATAAATAAAAAGTGAAAATATTAATATTACTAACAAAAAAATAATGAAAATTCTTCTCATTTAAATCCCCATCTTTCCCCTTTTTATATATATTATTATTGCAATTGGTGATCCTATTATCGCTAAAGGGCACATCAAAGTCAATTCTGAACTTGTTGTTGGAACTATAATACCAGGTCTTACAAGGATATCAGCTATTATCAAAAAAATTGCTCCAATTAGCATAGTAGTTGGGATCACATAGAGATGCTTTGATGTTCCACATAATAATCTTGCAACTATTGGACAAACTAATCCAACAAATCCAATAGGTCCAGAAAATGCTATAATGCTTGCTGTAATCATACAAGATATTAAAATAATTAAAATTCTTAATTTTTTAATATCAATTCCAACACTTCTTGCATAATTTTCGCCAAGTAAATATGCATCAAGAAATTTTGATAAAAAATATACCAAAAAACAGCAAATAATTATTATACTACTCATTATTAATGACTGCTTCATTGTTATAGAACTTAAAGATCCATATCCCCACATTATAAAACTGGCTAAGACATTATTATCAACACCAATAAAATCACTAAATGAAATAACAATTGTGATTAGCCCAGATGAAATATAACCTATCATTAGCCCAACAATCAGAAGAGTAGTAATTTGTCTAACTTTCTTTGCAAGGGATAAAACAACTAACATAGTTAATAATGAACCTAAATAAGCAGATGTAATAAAGCCCCATATAGAATGAGGAATGCCAAGCTTAAATAATAGAGATGTAAAAACATATAGTGCTACACCAAGAGACGCTCCACTTGATACTCCTATTAAGTAAGGATCAGCAAGAGGGTTTCTAAATAAACTTTGCATTAATAAACCTGCAACAGCTAATCCCATCCCTGCAAAGATTGCTCCAATTGTTCTTGGTAATCTACATTTTTCAATTATTTTGTCATAGATAGGGTTTCCAGTAGTGCCCATTATTAAATAATTATAAAATTTTTTTGGCTCTATTTTAATGGTTCCATTTGTTATACTTAATAATGATAAAAAGCCCAATATAAATAAAAGAAATAGTAAAAACAAACCTATCCTAATTTTCAAAAATACATCACCTTATATTATTAATTAACTATAATAATCTTGAAGAGATATAAAAATATTTTAAATTTATAAATCTAAAAAATAAAATATATTATTTTAATTTCTTGAAGTAATGTAACTTACTATCTCCATCATCAAAACATTCTGGATGTACCATTCTTGCAAAATCTTCAATTAATAAGTCCATATTTACATTCCCATCATATGAATAACTAAATTTTGTTGTATACACTCTCTTTGCACTATCTAAAACTGGAGCTAAGTCAGGTCTTCTTTCTTTTAATTCCTCAAGCGTATCCATTGGCTCTTTTAGTGAGTTCCAATTCATATAGATAAATACATCACATCCCTTAATATGTTCTAAAGTAGTTTCTTTGTCAAGATTTACATAGGAAGTTCCTGGAATATCAAGGAAGCAGTAATCTCCTTTAACTTCTAATATCCACTTTGCACAGTAATTTTGAGCACAATACACCCAAGGTCCAGAATATGGTGACCAATAGAGCATGGCAACTTTTGGCCTATAAGTTGCCTTTCTTGTTTTTCTCACTAATTCATTTCTCTTTTTCCAAACTTTTTGTAGGAAATCATTTCCTTTCTTGTCTAAGTTATAGAATGCGGCATATACTTTTGCCCATTCTGCTTTTGCAAGGAAGTCGGGTTCATTTGATTCAATAGTTACAAGATAATTTATACCTAAATCACTTACTGTAGCAATGTCCTTAGCTAAATAACTGTGTGTCCAAGGAATGAAAATGATGTCAGGGTTTATGTTCAATAACACTTCCTTGTTAATACTTCCCCATTTTCCAATAGGAACAATATCTCCATTATCGACATAAGGTTTTAATTTAGGAAACACTCCATAATCTTTTATTTTAATGTATGTATATTCAGAAACGCCCTTAATAGACTTTCTTACATTATCGTCATCTAATGCCTCAAGCATGGCTATTTGAAATGCGTTTAATGTACATACTTTTTTTACAGGAGCATAAATAACTTTCACATCAGGAGGTAAATTACTTGGAAGTTTTTCTCCATCTTTTACAATACAGTATTTATTATACACTTTGTTATTATATTCTGTTGTTATAATTTTATATGCCCAGTTTTCGTTATAATTTACAGGATTTCCATTTGTATCATAATATTCTATTTTAAAGTTTTTCGCAAATACTACAGGCTCTCTCCATTTTTGATAGTTGTTAAATAAATATACGACATCTGCTATATCAACTGAATTATCACAATTTAAATCACCCTTTTCTAATCCAACGTCCCTGTGCTTAAAAAGATAAACTACATCTGCAATGTTAATTGACCCATCTCCATTTACATCTCCAATAACTTCTCCAAATACTATAGGACTTAATAAAATCATTATTACAAATAAAAACATTCTTCTTAACATATTATCCACCAACTTATAGTTAACAATTTTAATTAATAATTTTGTTATATTATATAGTACTTTAATAATATAAAACTTTCGAATTTTATTATTAAAAATTATTAACTATATAAAGTCTACCTCTACCAAACATAAAATACATTTAATTATAATTTAAATAATTATAATTAATATTATAAGAATTAAGACATATAAAAATAAGATAATCGCAATAAAAATTTAAATATTATTAGGTGATAACTTGAAAAAGCTATTAATAATTTTTTCAATTTTAGCTTTAACTTTATTTTCTGGCTGTCTTGAAAAGCCAACAGTAGAGTTTAAAGGAGAGAAGGTTGAAAATTTAGGAGATCTAACCAAGGTTACAATAGACATTTATGTTAATAATCCTAACCCATTAGGAGTTAAGATTGATGAATTAACGTTAGATATTTACGCTCTTGCCAATGGAGATAAAATAAAGATTGGAGAAGCTGTAAAAAGAGATATTTCTATAAATCTAGGAGATAATAATATAGAAATTCCTATTTTAATTAATAATAGTAGATTAATAGAATACTTCATAAAAACTAAAAGAACTAAAATTCCTGTAAAGGTTGAGGGAGAAATAAAAGTTAATCTGATGTTAATTTCAGTTCCAATTCCTATAAGTTATGAGACAGAAATTGATATAGGTAATTTAGCTAAAGAATATCTTAAAAGAGAAGCTATAAAGAATATAGAATCTATCAGAGAAATAGTTAAGCAAAATAACTCCATAAATCAGGAAGAAATAAAAAAGCTTGCTGAAAAATATAATATAAGCCCAGATGAACTTAAACAATTAATTAATAAATAATTTTTAATTTTTCTTTTTTCTAACTATAAAAAGTTTTTATATAAATTTAAAATTAATATATAAAATTAAAATTTACAAAAGTTAAGGTGTTAAATTTGGATCCAAAGATTGCTCTTAGGAAAGAGATGGTTGCTGAATTTACACTAAACAGATCTTTTAACACCTACAAGGGAAAGGTTGTTAAAGCTGAATTCACAAGTCCTTTAGAGGGGATTGTTGTAAAGAATAAAAAAGATCAGCTCTATTTTTATCCTCTTTTAGCTTTGCACATGGTTAAGCCCTTAAATTGTTTTCCCATAAATGTTATTCCTAAAACTTCTCTACCAACAAATCCTAAGAATATTCATATAAAAGAAGCCCTTTCAAGAATTGTTGGGAGAACTGTTAAGGTTTTCTATGAAAATCCAAAAACTTCTTACCTTGGAAGATTATTAGGCTTTAAAAGAGGAGTCTTTTCTTGGACTTTGGTTATGGAGATACATGGAGAAGTTGTTCTTCTTTTTAATCCTGATTACATTATTTATTATGGGACAAGATGGGACTTTTTAAAAAATAATCCTCCCTATAAGCCTCCTAAGTTGATGAATATAACTAAGACAGCTAACTATTTAAAGAGATGTTTATTAGAGGAGATAAAGATAGAGCCAGAGCATCCAAGGATAAATATTGAAGATAAAGTTTATGTTTATCCCTATGGGGTTGTTTATGAGGATGAATACTTAGGAGAAGTGGTTATAAACATCTTAAAAGAAAAAGAGTTTATTTAAGGTAGCCAAGTGCTGTCATCTTTTAACTTCTCTGGCAAGTAAGTATTAACAACATACTTTAAACCATACTTAGCTAAGGACTGCTGTTCAGCCCTAACTCCCATCTCAAGCATCTGCTTTAAAGCTTTTTGCCACTCAGGGAAGCTCTTAACAAAGTCATCATTCTTAAGCCCATCCTTTATTCTCTTTATATCTTGCTCTTTTAAAGGATGTGTTGGAAGATCATAGTCAATAATATCCTGAGGAGTTATCCCTATCAACCTTGCAGCTGGGATAGATAGCTTATCAGCTAAGTGAATAGCTTTTCCACTACCTACTTTTAAGGTTCTATATATATTGAGATATCCATAAGGATCTCCATCAGTAAAAACAAGAACTGGAAGTTCATATTCCTCATGTAACCTCTTTATAAACCTTCTTGTTGCTCTTGCAGGAACTCCTTTTAAAGAAACCAATATACAATTATGTTTATCCCAAAATCTCTCAGCATTTAACCTTGCAAACATCCCTGATGTTTCTATGGCTAAGATGAAATCAGCATCAGTTTCAAAGTTCAGCTTAGTTATATCATTTGGAATATTGTAAGCACCAGTCCCTAACCTTCTACAGTCAACAACTAACTCTCCCTCTGGAGTTTCCTCAATAATCTTTAATGGCCCTACAACAGCTGAACCATCTTCCTCTGGGACAAAGCCAAGATGCTCTCTTAAAACTCCTAATGCTGCTTCTAAATCCTCTATAACATTGTTAGATGCCTGCTGATCATCAAATCTTGCCTCTCCCCAGTTCTTGGAGACATAGTAAGCTTCCCTAAGTGTTGAGAAGTCATCATTCTCCAACAATTCCTTAGCAAATTCCATCATCTTAGTGGTTTGAGCAAAGATCTTAGCCTGGCTAACTGTTAAAGTTCTCTCCTTTTCCTTACCAACTAAAGTAAATGATCCCTTCTTCCTATCAAATAGAGCATTGCTTAAACTTCTTATAGGCATCTTTATCTTAGGCCTTTTTCCCTTCATCAAGTCATCATACATCTTCTTAGCAAGCTCTATAATTTTTTGTTTAGCTATTTCTCTTGGCTTCTTAGGAATCTTTGGAATTTTAACCATGCTTAATCACTCATTTAAATGTTATACAATTTTTTAGCTCTCTCTATTCCTCTCCTTGATAACCTATCTCTATCCATAGTATAAACTTCTAAGCCAGGAATGATAATTCTAACACAGTCCACTCCAACCTTATTTAAATTCACATATATAAGATTGTCAAAACTATGTTCCAATAACTTATTTATTACAAATTTTATATCTTTTTTTAAATCATAGCTTGCATGGTTTGGTAAATCACTAAGCTCAATTTTTTCCTCACTTTCAAACCACTTCTTATTTATCCTTTTTATTCTCTCATAATTTACTCTATTTAAAAATCTTTCCCTTAACTTAGCATCTCTCCTTTTTTTATGAACCTGTGAAGCTCTACTCTGGGCTACTTCAGTTAAAGCTCTTATAATAGCTATCTCAGGGTTGATATGACAGCCAACCCCTATACACATCATTAGAGGATCTTTATCATCACAAACTGCTGCTACAACAGGAATTTCAAATTCTGAAGTTAGATCTTTTAAAATTATATTAATTCCAGCCCTTTCAAATTTTTCAAGTAAGTTTTGAATAATTTCATTATTAATACTATCCTTATCTATCTCTCTTGGAATTTTTGGAGAGAGATCCGCTAAGCTCCAAGCATCTCTTTCAATTACTTCAAAGGTTCCATGAACTATAGCTTCTTCTAAGCAGTTTCCACTTGCCAATCCATTAGTGTGTCCTCTAAATAAATTAATTTCTTTTAGTGGGTAAAAGACAGCGTCAACAGGAACATCAATATAACTTTCTGAGATTAAGTCATAGCCTTGAACCCATTCTTTAACCTTCCTTGATGAATATTTTGGAAGAATAAGCTTTTCAATATCTATTGGGTTCTCAGGATCCTTAATTAAGTTTTCATCATAAGCTGCTGAATATCTTTCAATAGCCTCCATACAGGCTGAAACCCTTGCCTGAATGTCAATGAAACCTTTTCCATAATGATAGACATAAGCTTCTTTCCCATCTAAAAAGACTTTTCTTTTGAGATAATAAACTGGAATTCCTACCTTATCTAAATGCTCTATACTTTTAATTTCAACAGTATTTATTTTCTTTAGAGCTTCTTCTATATCTTTTAAAGTTTCTTCAGGTTTCTTAATTTTATAATAAAACTTAACCTTCATACTTAACCACATGTAAAAATTTGAAATTTTTAATTTTAGGGTTTATCTGTAAATTACTATTTTAGCTTAATCTATAAAAAAAGTTACTTAAAATAAAAATTTAAAATATAAAAATTAAAAAAGTTTATTCTTTAATCATGTCAACAGCTTTTAAGCCTATCTTAGCAACATCTTCTGGTAAGCCAACATATCCAGGAGCTAAGTGCTCTGGCTTCTGTCCTTCAGTTAAAACCCACTTTATGAACTCTTTTATAGCCTTAGCCTTCTCTGGAGAGTAGTGCTTTCCATTCTTGTTTTCCCAGACTAAGAAGTGGGTGAATGCAACTATTGGGTAACTATTTTCTCCAGGAGCATTTAACATTTGCTTTAAGTCTTCCTTGTATCCCTCAGTTGGATCTGGGATATAAGCCTTAACTCCTGAAACAGCAGCCTTTATAGTTTCATCAGTTGGCTTAACAAAGTTTCCAGCCTTGTTTTTAAGAGCTGCTACTGGTAAGTTATTCTCAATAGCATAACTTAACTCTGTGTAAGCTATTGAATATGGAGTTTTTGTTAAAGCTGCTACAACTCCAGAGTTCCCTTTTTGTCCTATTCCTCTACCTTCTTTATCAACTGGCCAGTTAATTAATTTTCCAACTAAATCTTCTGGCCACTCTTTACTTGCTAAGCTTAAGTATGTTGTAAATATAGCAGTTGTACCACTTGAGTCACTTCTGTGTATAACAATTATTTTCTGATGAGGTAAGTTGAGATCTGGGTTTAAAGCTTTTATCTTTGGATCATCCCAATATTCTATTTTTCCTAAGAAAATTTCAGCTAAGGTATCTCCATCTAATTTTAAAGTTTTATCTCCTATCTCAGGAACATTGTAAGTTACAACAACAGCACCAACAATTTCAGGGAACTGTAATGGCTGATCTCCAGTTTCTAAGAATTTTTTCCACATAGATTCTTTAACAGGAGGATCAGTTCTTCCAATGTCAGTTAAACCTTTTAAGAAAGCTTCTTGTCCATGTCCAGATCCTCCACCTTCATACTCAATCTTAACATTTGGATTTATCTTTTGATAATCTTCAATCCACTTTTGTATCTGATACTTTGGAAATGTAGCTCCTGTAGTCCTTATAACAATAACTTTGTTAGCAGTTTTTTCCTCTCCTGCAGTAGCAGGTTTCTCTTGCCCCTGGGTAGTTCCTTGACATCCTGCCAAAGAGATTATTGGAACTATCATTAATAGAGCCAAAAATATGGCTAAATATTTCTTCATTAGCTCTCACCTAAGATTTTTAAAGCTAAAATTTACAAATAAATCATAATCAAAAAGAGGTATATAAATGTTACTATTTAGCTAAAAATTTCACAATTTATGAACAAAATAGATTATCTGAAAACATCTTCCTCTTTTTCTCTTATTAAATCTCTTCCTCTACCTTCTCCAAAGGGTACGTTAGCTTTTCTTATAATCACTATAGGAATCCCTTCATTAGCCTCTCCCATTACTACATTAGCCATACTTGCAAGTTCATCAGCTATAGCTACTTCAGTGCTCTTAAGCTCTCTTCCAAATAAATCCTTCTCTCCCTTCCTATCCCATAGAGCAAGGATTCCACTAACTCCTATGGCTACTCCAACAGAGCCTTTTCTAAATGGCCTTCCAAAGCTGTCTGAGATTATAACTCCTACATCCTTTCCTGTTAATTCTTTAATCCTTCTTCTAATTCTTTCAGCACTTCTATCTGGATCCTCTGGCAATAATTTAATTCCTATAACATTACTTTCATCAACTCCACTATTTGCACAGACAAAGCCATGCTTAGTTTCAGTTATTATAAAGTTTTTTCCCACCCTTACAATCTCTTTAGCCTCATCTAATATAGCTTGGACAACCTCAGGCTCTTTTCCAACCTTCTTAGCCAACTCTAAAGCTTCCTTAGAAACCTTAATTTCCTCTTTTTTCAAAATTCTTCCTTCTAACTTAGAAATTAGAGTCTCTGCTATAACCACTATATCTTTATCCTCAACAAAATCTTTTATAAGCTCAGCTATATCTACTTCCTCCCCTCCCTTAAAAATAGGTAGCTCTAATCCAATAACCTCAACCTTTCTTTTAATTCTAACCATAATTATAACCAAAAAATTTTTAGTAGGTTTTGGCAATAGCTATATACTTCTTTCCTTCATACTCTGTTTCTCCAAGAACCTTAGCATCAACCTTTTCTTCCAACTCCTCTTTATATATAGAGTTATCATAAGGCACTAAAATAATCCCTCTCTTTTTCTCAAGCATTTCCTTAGCTTCTTCAACATCACAAATAGTTATGAACTTTTTAAACCTCTCCTTAGCACTCTCCTTTAATCTCTTACTTATGTCTTCTAAGGTCTCTCTAACTTTCTCCTCTAACTCACTCTCCTCTATAACTATTTTCTCTCCTGTGTCTCTTCTAACCAATGTTATCTTTCCCTCTTCTATATCCCTTGGTCCTATATCTATCCTTAGAGGAACTCCCTTTATCTCCCAATCATAATACTTCTTCCCAGGCCTAATGTCTCTATCATCTATATGAACTCTATACTCCTTTAACCTCTCAGCCACTTCCTTAGCCTTATTTATAACCATCTCTTCCTTTCCTTTGAAGATTAGAGGGATTATAACCACTTGAATAGGAGCCACTACAGGAGGTAGCTTTAAACCCTTCTCATCTCCATGGATGGCTATAATGGAAGCTATAGCCCTATCAGAGATTCCATAACATGTTTGATAAGCATAATCCTTATCTCCTGTTGGAGTTTCAAACTCTATCTCAAAGGTTTTTGAAAAATGTTGTCCTAAGTTATGGACAGTTCCTATTTGTATAGCCCTACCATCTGGGAAGATGGTGTCAAAGGCTATTGTATAATCAGCTCCAGGGAACTTATCCCACTCTGGTCTCTTTATTATTAAATAAGGAATTCCTAAGGTGTCAAAGAACTTCTTATATATTCCAATAGCTTCCTTAACTTGCTTTTCAGCCTCTTCCTTTGTAGCATGAGCTGTATGAGCCTCTTTAAAGGTCATTATCTCTCTTAGCCTTATTAATGGCCTTGTATGCTTGGTTTCATATCTGAAAGTATTGACTATCTGATATAACTTTATTGGTAAATCAGTATGAACCTTAACCCAAAGCTTTAGCATATAATAAATAGCTGTTTCTGATGTTGGCCTTAAGGCTAATTTAACATCTAAAGGTGTTTTTCCACCATGGGTTACCCAGTAAACCTCATCTTCAAATCCCTTTATATGCTCTCCTTCCTTAGCCAATAATGTCTCTGGGATTAATAAAGGAAAGAGCACTTGTTCATGCCCACTTTCATCCAATAACTTGCTTAGAATTTCAAAAGTATATTTTCTAATTTTAAATCCATATGGTAGATAAACACCACATCCCTTTATTGGATATCTAACATCATATATTTCAGCTCTCTCTAAGATTTCTGAGTACCACTCTGAAAACTCCATATTCTTTCACCATTTTTTATGTGTCTAAGGGAATTACTATAGGGATATTATTTATTTTTTGTATAGTTACATCAATCTCATAAACCTCTCTTATAATATCAGGAGTCACACTATCCTTTTTTCTAACATCAACAATTTTACCATCTTTCATAAATATGAGTGTGTCAGAATATCTTAAAGCTAAGTTTATGTCATGCATAACCATTATTGTAACTATATTCTTCTCCTTTGTAATTTTTCTAATCAACTTTAAAATTTCAATTTGGTTTTTTAGATCTAAGTTATTTGTGGGCTCATCCAATAGTAAAACCTTTGGCTCTTGGACTAAGGCTCTGGCTATAACAACCTTTTGTAACTCTCCTCCTGAAAGCTCATTTGTATATCTTAAAGTATAGTCCTCTAAGTTAAGTAATTTTATTATTTCATAGGTCTTTTTCAAGTCTTCTTTAGAAGGCTCCCATGTAATAAATGGCTTTCTTCCTAATAGTATGGTGTCAAATACTGTTAAATATGTACCATCAGACTTTTGTGGAACATAGCCTAAAAGTTTGGCCAAGCTTTTCCTATCTAAATTATTTAAATTTAAATTTTCTAATAAAATAGTTCCTTTCTTAGGTTTTAAAATCTTTGCTATACACTTTAATAGTGTTGATTTTCCAGCACCATTAACCCCTAATATAGAAACAAGCTCTCCCTTAGAGACATTAAATTTCACATTATCTAACACTTTTTTACTCTTATAATAAAACTCTATACCCTCAACAGATAGGATCATAATAAATTCCCCCCTAAAAAGAGATTTATTTCATCTTTAGTAGGAGATATAAAAACATTGGAGCCCCTAAGAATGAGGTTAGTATCCCAACAGGCAGAATAATTGGAGCCATAATGGTTCTTGCTAATGTATCTGAAACCAATAAAATGAGAGATCCTAATGTAGAAGTTAGAGGAATAAGAAATCTATCATCATCACCTATTAGTATCCTTGATATATGTGGAGAAATTAAACCTATAAAGCCAATGATTCCCAAAAAAGAAACTGTCACTGCAACCAGTAGAGAAGATAAAAATAACCCTATTAATCTTTCCCTTTCTACATCAACACCTAAAGATTTGGCTACATCCTCTCCAAGAGTTAGGGAAAGATAATTCCATCTTTTGTAGTAAAAATATACTATAATAGATATAGTAACCAAAAACATTAGAAATAGCTCATTCCAAACAACCCTTCCTAAGTCTCCAAAGCTCCAATAAACTATAGCTGCTAACTGTAGTTCATCAGCAAAGTATTGTAGTAAGATGGTTCCAGCAGTAAATAAGGAACTTATGGCTACTCCAGACAAAATAACTGCCTCTGGAGACAAATTTTTAATCTTAGATAAAATTAAAATTATTATTATGGCTAAAAATGCTCCTAAAAAAGCAAAGAGGGTTATAAAATAAGGATTGTTAATTATTATCCCAGCTTTTTTAATTTCTCCAAAACCAAATAAAATAATTGCCAAAGCAGCTCCAAACATGGCTCCATGAGATACTCCTAAGGTGAATGGGCTTGCCAATGGGTTTTTTAAGAGCCTTTGCATAACTAAACCAGACACTGATAAAGCTGCTCCTGCGATTATTGCTCCTATAACTCTTGGCATCCTTAAGTTCCAAACAACTACATTAACATATTTATTAGTATCCATAAAAAAGATTGCCCTTATAACCTCATCAAATTTTAAAGTGTAGTCTCCAACAGAAAGGGAAACTATTATAAATATTATTAAAATAGCTGTGACAAAACATATAGTTAGTATTTTTCTTTTAATATATTCCTTATAATTAATGACCATTACTCCACCTTTTTAGAAATTATCATCTTACTTCCTCTATAGCACTTTAACTCTAAAAATTCCTTTAAATCTACAATATCTAAAATTTCAAAGCCTAAATTTTCTAAATAGTCTAAGTAATCATTAAAACTTAGATCTCCTTCAAAAGTAAATCTAATTGGACTTTTTCTTAAAATGTCTGATTTTCTCATTAGCCAATCAATATTATTTACATAGAATTCTAAATCTTCTTCACCATCCCAAAAGAATTGTTTGTTAATAAACAAGCCTCCAATATTTAAGGCATCATATACTTTCCTAATTATCTCTGGATTTTTTCCTCCAGGATGATAAGAGCTAAAAATAATGTCATAGTTCTCTCCAATACTATCCTTCCAGAAATTTCCTTTTATAAGCTCTATATTTTTAGCTTTATATTTTTCAATATATTTTCTTGTTTCTTCTATCACTTCTGGAAGATCAAAAACATAGCACTTTAAATTTTTATTCAACTTGCTAAAGTATATTGCATACAATCCATGCCCTCCAGCTAAGTCTAAAAGCTTTTTAGCATTCTTAATTTCATTTTTAAATCTTAGTCTTATATACTCCATAATCCTTGGTAATTCCCAAACCTTACACTCATTAGCCATTTTATGGATAACTTTAGTAAAGTTTAACCTTTTTTCTTTAAAATCCTTCCAATTCTCAATATCATTAAAATATTCATCCTCAAGATAAGGAATTATTGAGAATTCAGAATTCTCTCTTAGATATAGATCAGAAACTAAAGTATTTTTGTATTTTCCTCTTATTTTTTCAATTAGTTTCAACTCTAATAGAATTTTTAATATATATTCTAATATGTTTTTATCCAAATTTATTTTAATTAAAATTTCATCAAAAGTTTTAGGCTCTGATAGAATGTCAAAAATTTTTAACTCAATAGCCTTTTTTAATATGTAAAATAGTTTTATATTTATATACAAATCATAAAAAATATCTAAAATATATGGTTTCTTAATCATTGCTCTCACTTAAATTTAATCTCTTAAAACCTCCCCAAAATTGAGCCATTTCTTTATAAACAGGTTTTCCTACTAAAAATACATAAATTTCATCTGCTTTCTCCTCAGGGTTTATATCTTTAAATCTCTCTGGATAAAGAATTTTTCCAATATAGTAAGCATCTGCAAGTGCAGTTCCTATATTTGTTGTGTAAAAGTTGTAAGGAAGCAAGCCATACACATCTCCATTTTTAAATGCTTTTAGAGAGTTATAGAATTCCTTATTCCTCTTGTAGTCATTGATAACTAACTTTAATCCTCCTTCATCTATAAAGATAATGTCTGGATTCCACTTTAAGAGTTGTTCTTTACTTATAAACACATGTCCTGTTTTGTTTAACTGATCTACTACATTTCTTGCATGAACAGCTTCAAAGGGAGGATATTTGCACATTGTACTCTCAATTCCCCTCTGTCCTTTATATCCAATTCCCCCAACATAAACTGTTAGTTTTTTATCTTCTGGAATATCTTTAGTTCTACTATTTAGATCATTTAAACAATTGTCAATAAATTTTATAACTTCTTTAGCCCTATCCTCTTTGTTTAGTATTTTTCCAGCTAATTCTAATGATGTATAAAGCTCTTCTTCATTAAATGTAGCTAACTTCCCATAACTTAAAACTACTACAGGAATTCCAGTTCTTTCTTGTATTTTATCAGCTTGCTCTTTGGTTATGTAGCATGCAAATATCACATCTGGCTCAACTTTTAATATTTCCTCTAAGTTAGGCTTTGGATTAGGTCCACCTTGTCCTATAGTAGGAAGTTTAGCTAATTCAGGATGTGCCAACCTATAAGGTCTCCCATATGGTGTCCATAACTTCTCAGCATCTTCAACTCCAACAACCTTGTCAGTGGCATTTAGATAAACTATAAGTCTTAGACATCCTGGGCCAATGCACACAATTCTATTAACATCCTTTGGAACCTCTACATCTCTTCCTAAAAGGTCTTTAACCTTTACATGCTCTTCTAAATTTTTATTATTGTTTATACATCCACATGTAAATATTAGTAACAAAAATACTAAAAATATTAATATTTTCCTCATAAAATCACCTTATGGCATGAAAATTAGTATGAAGAATATATTAAAGAGTATTATTATATAAACCTAACTGCTTAAGTTATTCTGATAGAAATTATTAAAAATTTGCAGTTATAAATTAAAAGAAAATCTTAAAATTAAATAAATCTAATTTTAGTTTTGGATAGTGAGGAGAATGGTGGAGAGCTTGAACATGAAAAAACTCTGGGAAGAATTATTAGAGATAGCTAAAACATATCACAAAGAGAACAAATATTTTTACTCAAAAACAAAAAGAGGAGTTTATAAAATAAAGAGCTATGATAAAGATAAAATTGTAATAAAAAAGTTTAATGGGCTTGATGAAGTCCTAACAAAGAATAGGTTGTTTAGTAACATAGACAAGTTAATTTATGGAACTCCTTGGAAAATTTCTTCTTGCCTTAAAACTTTCCTCCTGCTCCACCCAAAAATTAAAGAAGAGAATGGAAATTTAAAGTTAGTTAATGAAGAAGATTAATTAATCTTTGAAAATTTTATATATTCTTCATTTCATTAGAGATCCAAAAATGGAGAAGAATATGTAGTCAAACTTAGTTTCTTTAAATATCTCATCTAAAACACAGCTAACCCAAATACTTGGAAGTCTCCTAAACTTAATTCCTACTAAGCCCTCAAGAATTCTAAGTTTATTTTTATGCAACATAGAACTTTTTAAGTTATCACATATAAAAATATTTTTAAGTTTATTAGGTAATTTTTTATTTAAATTATTTCTTTTATATAATATCTTTTTAATATACTTTGGATCCTCTCCAAAGACTTCATAAAATCTTGGATCCTCAGATTTTAACCAGTTAATAGCTGAATTTACAATAATTGAACATACAGCTCCTATATGAACATAACCATTATCAGGATATTCAGAGAAGTCATCAATAACAGCCAACTTTCTTTTAGTTTTTGGAGCTATGATATAAAATTTTGAAAATTTTAAGTCATCATATTCAACATTAAAAGTTAGATATTTTATAAGTTTTTTAGCAAGATTGTTATCATATGGGCTAAAAATAGGGTATTTCTCTAAATATTTTTTAAGTTCATGCATATCTAAATTTCTTTCATGTTCATTCATAAAACCACCTCAAAAAACCTTTTTAGGTGAGACTATGAAAAAGCTGGCTGTTGATGCTGTCATTTATGTTAGAGAGGGATTTAACTTTGATGAAGCATTTAATAAAGTTTTAGAAATATTAGGAGAGGATGTTAAAATTATCTCCTTGGAAAGGCCTGAATTAGCTTTATTTTATGATGACCAATACTTTTATAGATGTGGCTTTATGTTAGATAAGGAGCTAAAAGAAGAGGTGGATGTTGAAAAAATTAGAGAGAAGTTAAAAGATATTTTTAAGGATGAAATTATTTATACTTTAACATGTGAGATTTTAGGAGATTAAAAGGTGAAGAGCTTTGAAATTTTTAAAAAAGATCTTGGAAGAAGTGAAACCATCAGAGGAAGAGGTTAGGGAGTTAAAGGAAGTTGCCAACAAGGTTATAGATAAAATTAAAGAGTTCTCTGACAACTCTGTTTTAGAGGTTTTACACCTTGGCTCATCTGCAAGGAACACAAATTTAAAGAATGACTTTGATATTGATATATTTGTTTTATTTGATAAATCCCTTTCAATTGAAGAGTTAGAGAGAAAGGGCTTAGAACTTGGAAAAAAAGCCTTAGAGAGCTTAGGAGGCTCTTATGTAATAAGCTATGCCTCCCATCCTTATGTTAAGGGAAAGCTTGGGAAGTATAATATAGATATAGTTCCATGCTATAAAATAGAGTTTGGAGAGAAGATTATATCAGCTGTTGATAGAACTCCACTACACCACAAATTTTTAGTTGAGAGGTTAAATGAAAAGCTGTGTGATGAAGTTAGACTATTAAAAGCTTTTTTAAAGAGCTTAAATATTTATGGCTCTGATGTAAAAACTAAGGGATTCTCTGGCTATCTCTGTGAGCTTCTAATTTTAAAATATGGCTCTTTTTTAAACCTCTTACAAGATGCTCAAAATTGGAGGTTAAGGAAAGTTATTATTTTAGATGACATCTATAAAATTTATGAGAATCCCAAATTTAAGGAGTTTGATGATCCTCTAATTGTCTATGATCCCACAGATTTAAATAGAAATGTAGCCTCTCCCCTTAGTAAAGAGAATTTTTGTAAATTTGTTTATTACTCATGGCTCTTTTTAAGTGAGCCTAAGGAAGAGTTTTTCTACAACTACCATAAGAGGTTAGAAGAAGAGCTTAATGAGAGAGAACATGGGTTCATTGTAAAATTGGAATTTCCAAAGGAAGAGGTTGATGATATTGTCTATCCTCAACTTGAAAAGTTAGAAAAAAGTATAAATAAGCATATTATAAAAAATGATTTTGTTCCAATAAGAAGTAAGTGCTACACCACTGATAACTATTGTTATATAGAGTGGGAATTTCTTGTTTATGAGCTTCCAAATGTTAAGGTTATTGAAGGTCCTCCAATTTTTGCCAAGGAGAGGGTTAAATCTTTCATAAGGAAGCATAAAAAGACTTTTGTTAAGGATTGTAAGCTCTGCTGTTATGAGGAGAGGAAGTATAAGAATGTCTTAGAGCTATTTAAAGATATTTTAAATAAGAAAGTTCCTATTGCAAAAACTAAGCATATTAGTTTAGAGAAAGGTAAATTGATATGGAGTCAAGTACAATAATAAAGAAGGTTAATGAATTCTTAGACTCTATAAAGAATATAAATAAAGAGATTGAAGAGGCTCTTAAGAAAAATAAAGTAGACAATATTATAAAAAAATTGAGGGAAAATTTAGAGATTTTACATGAATTTAAAGCTAAGATGGAATTTTTAGAATTTGACTCTCCTTATAAAAATATAGTTAAAATTAAAGCTGATTCAGAGAGTGCTCAAGAAATTTCCAACTTCTCAAGTTATTTGAGGAGAGTAGCCAATGAGAAAAAAGCCTCTCTGGAGAGGGTTAAGCATGCCTTAGCTTCTCATAAGATGGCTATAGCCCATCTAACTGATGACATTGGAAATAAAAAAATTGTTGTTCACTTGCCACTTGATGGCTCTTATAAGGAGAAGATATTTACACTCCCAACTTATTTAATAGCTCTCTACAAAGATTTCTTAGATGTGCTTGAGCCTAAAGGTAGAGGGGTTTTAACCTCTTACACCATATCCTTCATCTCATTTAAAGATGGGAAGAGAAGCTTTAATAGAGTTAAAGTAGAGGATCCAAACTATGAGAAGTACTTAAAGGAAAGATTTGGGAATGTGATAATTACAGGGATAAAGAAGAATTATTCAAAGAATAAGCTTATTGAAGACCAACATGTTAGGAAATGCTTAGCCATCTCATACATTTATGCTTACAAGGATGAGATAGAGGAAGAAATAGAGAGAAGGTTAAAAAATATTTTAAATGAGAAAGAGAGAAGAATTTTAAAGGAGTATTTGGAACTTTGTAAAGATTTTAAAGATGAGTGTGATGTCTTTGGTGGAATACTTGATGTTAGAGCCTTGGAAGAGAAGATGTTGAAAGAGCTTAATTTTAAAAAATTGTTGGAAGAGAGGGGCTTATATAAAGATGGAGAGCCAATAGAGGAGTTGAGAAAGGCTATAGAGGTTAAAGAAACAATTTCTAAGGAAGTTGGTAAAGACATAGTCCTTAGGAAGTTCTCAGAGGATATATTTAAATTTTATTTATATAAAAATCCTGATGAGAGGAGTAGATCTTCTCTTTTCCCTTCAATCATTACAACTCCTAACATAAGTTATTTAAATTGGCTAAAATTGGACATTGATGGAAAGAAAGTTTTAGATATTAAATTTAAGCTTGAGCCAGAGTTTCCTAAGTATAACTTATCAACTAAATACCTTGGTGGAGCTATTTTATACTTACTTTATGACTGGGACACTGTTGAAAGATATGGATTTAAAAGGAAGGATGTTGAAGACCTTTTAAAAAAGATGGCTTTAGTTGAGCCAATTAAGGAGATGCTTAAAGATAAAGTTGATATTAAAAAGTTGGAGAGATTTGGAAAGGTTAAGAAGAAAAAGACTAAGAAGTTCTTAGAAGCCCTTGGAGGTTTATAATGATTGATGTAGATTTACACATTCATTCAAAGTATTCAGGTGGAACATCAAAAGATATGAATGTAGAGAATATCTTAAAATATAGTAAGGTTAAGGGCTTAGATGTTGTTGGAACAGGAGATTGTTTAAATCCTAAGTATTTAGAGGAAATAAAGGAATTTAAAGATAGAGAGTTAGTTTTAACTGTAGAGGTTGAAGATAAAGATAGGGTTCATCATCTTCTTATAGTTCCCTCAATAAGTAAGGCTGAGGAGTTAAGAGAATCCTTTAAAAAATATTCAAAAAATATAGACACTGAGGGAAGGCCAAAGATAGAGCTTAGTGGAGAGGAAATCTTTGAAATTGCTAAAAGCTCTGGCTCATTAATTGGACCAGCTCATGCCTTCACACCTTGGACTTCTATATATAAAAGTTTCAATTCTATCTATGAGTGCTACAAAAATAAGCCAGACTTTGTAGAGCTTGGTTTATCAGCAGACACAGAGATGGCTGATAGTATAAGAGAGCTTAGAGACATTCCATTTTTAACCAACTCTGATGCCCACTCTTATTATCCTCATAGGTTGGGAAGAGAGTTTAATAGGGTTGAGATGACAGTTGGAAACATAGAGGAGAACTTTGAAGAGTTGAGGAAGGCTATAAAGCATAATAAAATTTATGCAAATATTGGAGTATTTCCAGAGCTTGGAAAGTATCATTTAACAGCCTGTTCAAAGTGCTACACAAAATTTAAAAAAGAAGATGCTGAGAGGTTTAATTGGAGATGCCCTGAGTGCAAGGGTTTGATAAAAAAAGGTGTCTTGGATAGGGTTAAAGAGTTGAGTGATGGGAAAATAGAGCATCCAAGCTTTAGACCTCCATACATAAAAATAATTCCTCTTTTAGAAATTATTTCCTTATCAACAGGAAAGGGAGTTTATTCAAAAACTGTTAATACTATTTGGAATAAATTTATAGAAAACTTTAAAAATGAGATCTCTATCTTGTTGGATATAGAGATTGAAGAGCTTAAGAATATAAATGAGAGAGTCGCCAAAACCATAGAGTTGTTTAGAAAAGGAGAGATCTATATTATCCCAGGTGGTGGAGGGAAGTATGGGGAAATTTCTTTCACACCAAAAGAGATAAACTATTACAAGGAGAAAGTAACCTTAGATAGATGGTTAAGTTGTTGAACTCTCAGCATCATTATATAGCTCACTTCCAACCTCAACCTCTTCCTCAAAGCCCTTACTACCTTTAAGTGTTTCTATTCTGAACATATAAGACTTATACCAAATATCTTTTGGCTTCTTCTTTATTGGAGCTAACTTCCAAGCCCTTGTTTCCTCTTCATAGCCCCAGTTTATATAGTGGTTGAAATCCTTTATTATGTCTGTGATGACAACATTAAAGTCATTTATTAAAATTCTTTGAATCTCTCTCCACTTGTCTAAAGAGCTTTCCCTCCTTGTAATTCCAAAATAGCCAGCTCTTCTTTCTCCTTTTAAGGCTGATATTCCCCTACCAATAAAGGTTTTTATTGCAAACACTGTTTCAGGAGGGTCAGTGATAAAGGTGTCAAAGCTTCTCTTATAACCCTCAGGAAGAGGCTTTCTTAAGTCTAAGGTTATAACCTCAATATTTTTAAATTTAAGTTCATCAGCAACCTCTTTTATAAAGTTCATTAACCTCTCATCAATATCTACAGCCACTATTCTCCTTGGCAAGTTGGAGAGCATTAAGGCTATTGATGTTAAGTCATCATCTCCTAAGACTAAAACATCTTTATTAAATAAGTCTCCTCTTGAATTCATTAAGGCTACTCTTGCAACAGTACATTCAGGAGTTACAAAGCCTTGGTCATATTCATGTTTTGGTAAGGGCCTATCTTTAGTTATCTCTTTAAACTTCTCCAATAACTCTTTATAATTCTTTAAAGATATCCCTCTACCTTCACAGCATTCACATACATTAATCTCCTTCTTCCCTATCCCATACTCTTTTATAAAGCTTAACCCCTTCTCAGTTAGCTTAATCTCATCTTCTATCTTAACTAACCCTTCCTTTTCTAAAACTCTTATGATGTCAGCAACCAATGGAAGAGGTTCTTCACTATACTCAACAATCTTCCAAAAATCTCCTGTTAGCAAAATAGAGGATAGAACATTCTCAATACTCTTCTCATACACAGGAATCTCTGAAACTTCTCTTACTTTCTCTAACAAGTCTTTCATTCTTTCACCACTTTTCTATATGTTGCTTTCTGTCCTAAACCTTCATTAACAGAGACTTCAATATATTCTAAATTGATGTGATCTTTAAGCCTGTTATAGAGTTCATCAGCTATATAGATAGCAAGGTCTTCAGCTGATGTTGATGGAATTGGAAGGAGTAAGATGTCATCAACAGGAATGAGATACTCTTTTTCTTTATATTTAAAATATACTTTATTGTCTCTAATCTCATAGTATAAGTCTTTATGAAACTTAGGGATTAGGAGTTTATGGTCCAACCTTTTACAGATTTCTTTAACAATCTTTTTAACAATTCTAAAATCACATAAAAAATTTCCCTTCTTTTCTCCAGAGAGTTCCACATCTACATAGTAGGAGTGTCCATGAATATAGCCACATGTTTCATGTCCAAATATAATATGTGCTGAGGAAAACTTTAAGTTTGAATATAAACCATCAAGCTTTATTCTCACTTTTAACCACCTTTTTAAAATAGTTAATTAAGCCACCAGCATCTAAGATTTCCTTCTCAACTCCCTTAGGAACTTTACACTCTATCTTAATCCCTTTGTTTATTACTCTTATCTCTTCCTTATTTAGGTCAATCTCTATTATGTCTCCTTCTTCAATCTCATCAGTGTTAGCTATGACAGGATAGAGAGCATTGTTTATAGCATTCCTATAAAAGATTCTTGCAAAGCTCTTGGCTACAACTACAGGAATGCCAAGATACTTTATAGCTAATACAGCCTGCTCTCTTGAGGAGCCACAGCCAAAGTTTTCTCCAGCTACTATAATGTCTCCTTCCTTAACCTTCTTAGAGAATTCTTTATCTAAGCCATACATACAGTATTTAGCATACTCCCTTGGATCCCTTGCTCTTAAGTAAGGACCAGGGATAATTAGATCTGTATCTATATCATCTCCAAACTTCCAAACTCTTCCTTTGATGATCAAGCTTTCCCCCTTCAGAAGAATTTTAGTAAGATAACTATATAGATGATGTCTAAGAATAAAGTTATTAGAGCATTAATAATAACTATCTTAGTTCCTAACCTTAAGCCAAATAGTGAGGTTTGTAGGGGAAGAGAGTGTCTAATATACTTACTTGAGAAACTTACTATATTCCCTATGATTAGCCCAATAATTATTTCCTTTGGAGTTAGCAAGTTATTCCTTAAAAATTCTCCAGCCATAACTATGGCTGCATTGACGTTAAGAGTTTCAGTTAAAGCCAAGATAGCAACATTAGGGCTTAAGTTTAAGAGGTTAGTTATTGGCTTAACAAGGTTGGCAAATGTATTAAAAAAGCCAACTTTTGATAAAAAGGTTACTAATGTAATCATTGAGAACATAATTATTCCTAATCTCTTACCAAACTTTAAGGTCTTTTTTAATGAATCTCTTAAATTCTTCTTTTTATCAATCTTTTCAAGTTTAAAATCTTTATTTTCTGAACTTGAAAACTTATAAAGTATGATAAAGCCAATCAAACTTTTAATTATTGAAGTTAATAATCTAATTAAGATAAAGATAACTCCAACAAAGCCAAGGATTGGGATAACCACAGGAATAAAGAAGGTTAAAAGATGAGAGAAAACTGAGGGAAAAGAGTTTAACAAAGAGGAGCCAATAACTTCAATCTCATTAACCTTTCCCTCTTTATAGCCAGTTGCTAAGATTGTGTAGCCAACAGTTGGGCTTAGAAAGCAAGTTAGGAATGAGTATGTTGAGACTTGGTTTATATTTACTCTTTTTAGGAGAGGGGATAGTAGCTTAGAAATATTTGAGAGGATCCCTAAGTTTATTAGAAAGTTTATGATAAAGATAGTTGGTAAAATAATAGCTAATAATTTTATTGTGTAAATTCCTGAAATTTTTAAACTTTCTAATAGCTCAGCTATCATAACTATCATGCTAAAAACTTTTTGATGGGGTTTTTATATTTATTGGTTTTTAGGTTTTATCTTGTTTAAAGTTTTTGTTTTTAGGTTTTTGTTGTTTTTAGATGATTTTGTTGGTTTTTATTTGGTTTTTGGTTGGTTTCGGAGGGTAGCTTAATGTTATTAATTTAAATATTCGGTTTTTGTGAATTATTGGGATTTTTTAGTTTTTTAGGTTATTTATTTTTAGAATTTTGTTTTCCCTTTGGAAATTTCGTTTTTAGTTTAAAGGTTTGATTTTATTTTAGTATTAAGGAAAATAAGAATTTTTACCAAACTTCGGATCTTTTTAAATAAATGGAAGAACCTAACCTTCATCCAGTTGATTAGGGATAAAGCTTATATACTATAAGAGCGAATGTTATAAACACGCAAAATTTTGCCTTGTAAAATAACGCCCCTAAGGGGATGGAAACGATAGTTATTATGGGATTGCTAAAAATATGGTATCGTAAAATAACGCCCCTAAGGGGATGGAAACTGCGGGGCTAAACAAAGAAAAAGGGGGGTTGAGAATGGTAAAATAACGCCCCTAAGGGGATGGAAACTATTTTTCAAGGTTGTTTAAAACCTCTTCAATTTCCTGTAAAATAACGCCCCTAAGGGGATGGAAACTTAAGAGATAGAAACGAAAAAATATATCCAAAAAACAGTTAGTGAATCAAAAATCATAATTCACCATACATGAAGCAAAATAGGGATTGGCTACAGCATGATTGTGAAAATAGGAGCCTAAAACTTTACCATTACATAAACCATCTAAATTATTTATAATTCCCTTTCCTCTTAAAATTTTAATTAAAAGTTTTCCCTTAACATCAACTAACTTAGAGTAATGGAACTCATGGCCCTTAACTACTTTATCTTTTTTCCCTATTAAGCAATCTTCTTTAAATTTAGCTATAACATAGCTTAATCCTTGAACTTCCCTTGTCATTATGGCTTTACAGTCCAAGAGGGAAGCCATAGGGTAGTTATCAATAGATTTAGATAGATACATTAAGCCCCCACACTCTCCATATATGTAACCATCAAATTCCCTTAAACTCTCCAACAGTTCTTTATTCCTACTTAATCTCTCTTTAAAAAGCTCTGGATAGCCTCCACCTATGTAGAGAAGGTCAACATCAGGAACTTCTTTATCATGTAAAGGAGAGAAAAACTTTATCTTAGCTCCATTCTCTTTTAAGGCATCAAAGTTGTCCCAGTAATAAAAGTTGAAGGCTTCATCATAAGCCACTCCAACCTTTTTATAGCTCTTTTCAACCTCCCAAAGGTAAACCTTGTCAACCTCTTCAAAGTCATAGTCAGAAATCTCTAAGATCTTGGAGAGATCAAGATAGCTCTCTATAACTTCCCCCCACTTCTCTATTTTCTCAGATAAATCTTTTTCTGCAGTTGGCACTAAGCCTAAGTGTCTGCTCTCAGTATTTAATAGAGAGGTTCTTGGAATGAAGCCAAGAATTTCAACCTCAGGGAGATAGTAAGAGAAAGCCTCTTTAAGCTTTTTTATATGCTTCTCTCCTCTCACTTGGTTAAAAATAACTCCTCTAATATTTATGTTATCAAAGCTTAAAAATCCTTTAACAATGGCTACAGCACTTCTTGTTATACTCTTAGCATTTACAATTAAAATAACTGGACAACCTAAGATCTTAGCTATACTTGCTGAGCTTCCAACATCAGAGGTTGGAGAAAAGCCTTCATATAAGCCCCTAACCCCCTCAATAATATTAATTTCTTTAGCATTCTTTTGGAATAGATATTTTATTTGTTCTTCATTCATGAAGAAAGAGTCTAAGTTTCTTCCAGGGTTCCCTGTTGCCATGTAGTGATAAGATGGATCTATATAATCAGGGCCAACCTTAAATCCTTGAACATCATACTTTTTAGATAGAGCTTTCATAATTCCTGTGGTTATTACTGTCTTCCCTACTTCACTTGACACTCCTGAGATGAGAACAGCTTTCATACTAAAACCCTCTTTTAGGTGAGAACTTGAAAGTGATTCCAATAGCTTCAGAAAGTTTAGGAGTTAGATCACTCTCCACTTTTATAAAAACTAAGGATATAGCCTTAGTTATAGATCCAGGCTTAGCCTTGGCTCCAGATAGATACAAGTTAGAGCCAGCAGAGATAGAGTTTGAAACACTACATAAGCTTAGAGAAGAGCTAAATAAGTATTGTGAAAAAGCCAATATCTTGGTTATCTCTCATTATCATTATGATCACTATACTCCATTTTTTGATGATAAATATTTAGAGTCTAAAAACTATGCCTCCAAAATATATAGAGATAAGATCTTACTTATAAAGCATCCTACTGAACACATAAACCAAAGTCAAATGAATAGAGCTAAGGAATTTTTAGAGAATGTCAAAGACTTAGCCAAGAAAATAGAGTTTGCTGACAATAAAGAGTTTGTATTTGGAGATACAAGAATTAAGATCTCAAAGCCTTTCCCTCATGGGAAGGATGATAAATTAGGATATGTGATAATAACAATAGTTGATGATGGAAATTTTAAAGTGATGCATACTTCAGACACTCAAGGGATATTATTTGATGAGATTAAAGATTTAATAATAAGGGAGAATCCTAACCTCCTAATTGTTGGGGGGCCTCCAACATATATGATGTACAGATATGGGAAAAAATCTTTAGAGCTAACAAATAAGAACCTTGATGAAATTAGGAAAAAGATAGATGGAACTATTATTATAGACCATCACTTAGTTAGAGACAAGAAATTTAAGGAGAAGATAAATATTGACTTTATAACCATGGCTGAATACTTAGGGAAAAAGAACATGCCTTTAGAAGCTTATAGAAAAGAGCTTCATAAAGGAATGAAAATAGAAGAGTTATTTTAGTTGCAATCCTCATTAAGTCAGATTGCAACTTTTTTAAGGCTTTTGAGATTTTATTTATTTAAAAATCATCTCAATCTGAACATTGTCAGGAATCTTTATTCTTGTTATGTGCCTTAAAGCTCTGTCATCAGCATCAATCTCTATTAACCTCTTGTGAATCTTCAAGTACCATCTGTCAAAGGTTGATGAACCCTCCCCATCTGGACTTCTCCTTGTTGTAACCCTTAAGATCTTTGTTGGTAATGGGATTGGTCCTGACATATCCACTCCTGTCTTCTCAGCTATCTCCTTTATTTGCCTACATATTTCATCTAAGACTACATGATCAGTACTTGACAACTTTATCCTTACTCTCTTCATACTCTCACCTTTAGATTTAAATTTAAAAATTTAGAAAAATATTAAAAAAAGAAAAAAGGATTTATTTGTTCTTAGGCTTGACATCTATAGCCATTCCAGCAGCTATAGTCATACCCATATCTCTGATAGCGAATCTTCCTAATTGTGGAATCTCTCTAACGTTTTCTATAACCATTGGCTTAGTTGGTTTTATTCTAACGATTGCAGCGTCTCCAGTCTTTAAGAACTGTGGATTCTCTTCAATAACTTGTCCAGTTCTTGGGTCTAATTTCTTTAATAACTCAACGAATGTACAGGCAACTTGTGCAGTGTGTGCGTGGAAGACTGGTGTGTAACCAACGGTTATAGCTGTTGGGTGTTGTAAGATAACGATCTGTGCTGTAAATTCATCAGCAACTGTTGGTGGGTTGTCTGGATGTCCACAGACGTCTCCTCTCTTAATGTCTTTCTTACTAACTCCTCTAACGTTAAATCCTATGTTGTCTCCAGGCTCTGCTTGTGGAATTTGCTCGTGGTGCATCTCTATGGACTTAACTTCTCCACTAACTCCTGCAGGTTCAAAGACAACCTTATCTCCAGGTCTTAAGATTCCAGTTTCAACTCTACCAACTGGGACAGTACCGACTCCAGTGATTGAGTAAACGTCTTGTATTGGGATTCTTAATGGTAAATTAACTGGTTTTTCTGGTGGTTGGAACTTGTCAATAGCTTCAACTAATGTTGGACCCTTGTACCATGGCATGTTTTCTGATCTCTTAACGACGTTGTCTCCTTTTAATGAAGCGGTTGGGATAAAGTCTATCTGATCTGGGTTGTAACCTAATATCTTTAATAACTGCTCAGATAACATTTTTTTCATTTTTTCGTATTCTTCTTGGCTGTAATTGACAGTATCCATTTTGTTTATACAAACTGCTATTTGCTTAATTCCTAATGTTCTTGCTAAGAACATGTGCTCTCTTGTTTGTGGCTGGATTCCTGTCTTAGCGTCGTTAACATCAACGACTAAGATAGCTGCATCAGCCTGAGAAGCCCCTGTAATCATGTTTTTAATGAAGTCTTTGTGTCCTGGACAATCCACGATAGTAACTTCATACTTCTTAGTTTCGAACTTCTTGTGAGCAACGTCTATAGTAACTCCTCTTTCTCTCTCTTCTTTTAACTTATCCATAACATAGGCAAACTCGAATCCTGCCTTACCTCTCTCCTGAGCTTCTCTTTTTAATTTTTCTAACTCTTGTGGGTCGATAGCTCCACTGTCATATAATAATCTTCCGACGGTTGTTGACTTTCCAGCATCAACGTGTCCAATGAATGCTACGTTTAAAACTGGTTTTTGCTTAGCCATATTATCACCTTAATTTCACATTTTTAGAAATTTTTTGTTAAATTATTGTTATAATGGGTTTATAATCTTTATGGTTTATAAACTTAATGACGCGGGGGCCGGGATTTGAACCCGGGTAGGGCTATGCCCAACGGGATTAGCAGTCCCGCGCCGTACCAGGCTGGGCCACCCCCGCATAAAAAGGGTTATTATAGGAAAATTATTATGTGGGAATGATAATAAATTTATGGAGTATATATACTTTACTCTTCCTTAAAGTAGTCATCATAAACTCCTTCATCAATCTCCTTCTGAACAACCTTAGGATCTTTTCCTTCTACAGTAACCCCCATGGAAACACAGGTTCCTAAAACCTCCTTAGCAGCATTTTTTAAAGTGTAGGAGAGCATAGCATCCTTTTTAATCTTAGCTATTTTTATGACTTGATCCATACTTAAGTTACCAACAACCTCATGCTTTGGCTCATGAGCTCCTTTTTCTATTCCTAACTCTTTTTTAATTAAAGCTGATGTTGGAGGAATTCCAACCTCAATTTCAAAACTTCTTGTTTCAGTATCAACTATAACCTTAACAGGAACCTGCATTCCAGCATAGTCCTTAGTTTTCTCATTAATAGCTTTAACAACCTGCATAACATTAACTCCCAATGGACCAATGGCTGGCCCCAATGGTGGCCCAGCTGTTGCCTGTCCTCCAGTAACTAAAACTTCAACCACTTCCTTTTTCCCCATGTTTCCACCAAATTAATAATTTTAAAAATTTTTGGCTTATACTAATTTTAGGTGTTATTATATATATTTTACTACCCATTGATTAAGTTAATTTCATTACTATAGCTAAAGTATAAAAATTTAGTTTAAAATTTAATAATTAAATTTTTAGTTAAGAAGGGGAAAACATGAGAATGTTGTTAATACACTCTGACTACTTAGAATTTGAAGCCAAGGAAAAAACAAAGATAGCTGAAGATACTGAAAATTTAAAGGGCAAGCTTGAGGAATGTTTAGTTTCTTTTATAGCTGTAGAGAGAGAGGATGAAAGTAATGTTAAAGGAATTATTGATAAAGCTGTTGAAGAAATAAAGAAAGTGGCTGAGAAGTTAAAGGTTAAGAATATTGTTATCTACCCCTATGCTCATCTCTCTTCTAACCTATCTTCTCCAGAAACTGCTTTAGAGGTTTTAAAAGGAATTGAGAAAGAGCTTAAAAAAGAGTTTAATGTCCTAAGAGCTCCATTTGGTTGGTATAAGGCTTTTAAGTTAAGTTGTAAAGGACATCCACTAAGTGAGTTATCAAGGAAGATAGTCCCAGAGGAAGAGAAGAAGGAGAAGGAAGAGGTTGAATCAGAGTTTTACTTAATAAAGGATGGAGAACTTATAAAAATTGATAAAGATAACTTGAAGGTTATTGAAAACAAGTATCTTAGACAGTTGGCAAAGTATGAGTTAGGAATAAGAGAGAGCTTAGAAAAGGAGCCTAAGCATGTGAAGTTAATCAAAGAAAAAGAAATTTGTAGTAATGAAGAAGCTTCAGATCTTGGACACTTTAGATGGTATCCTAAGGGTAAGTTGATTAGGGATTTAATAGCTGACTATGTCTATTACTTAGTTCTCTCACATGGAGCTATGCCAGTGGAAACTCCTGTGATGTATGACTTAAACAATAAGGCTATTAAGGAACATGCTGACAAGTTTGGAGAGAGACAGTATAGGTTTAGAATGGGTAATAAAGAGTTGATGTTAAGATTTGCAGCCTGTTTTGGACAGTTTATGATAAAAAAGGATATGTATTTGTTACCTAAGTATCTTCCTTTAAAGTTGTATGAGCTCTCAACCTACAGTTTTAGATATGAGCAAAGTGGAGAGCTTGTAGGTTTAAAGAGATTGAGAGCCTTTACAATGCCTGATATGCATACAGTTTGCTTAAACTTAGAGCAAGCTATGGAAGAGTTTGAAAAACAGTTCTGGATGTGTCTAAAAACTGGAGAAGATTTAGAGTTAGACTACTATGTTATCTTTAGATTCACCAAGGATTTCTTTGAAGAGCATAAAGATTGGTTCCTAAGGATGGCTAAGGAGTATAAGGAGAGGTATAATAAAGATTTGCTCTTAGAAATTCTTCCTAAGAGAAAGCACTACTGGGTTGGAAAGGTAGATATTGCTGTCATAGACAGCTTGGGAAGGCCTATAGAGAACCCAACAGTACAGATAGATGTTGAAAGTAGTAAGAGATTTGATATTAAAGTTCATGCTGATAAAGAGATTTATCCTATTATTCTACACTGCTCTCCAACAGGCTCAATTGAGAGGGTTATCTGTGCCCTCTTAGAGAGAGATATGGAACTTCCCTACTTCCCAATCTGGCTCTCTCCTATTCAAGTTAGGGTTATCTCAGTCTCAGAGAAGTATAATGAGTATGCTGAAAATATAGTTAAAGAGCTAATAAAGAATAATATTAGAGCTGACTTAGATGATAGAGACTTAAGAGTTGGTAAGAAGATAAGAGAGGCTGGGAAGGATTGGGTTCCTTATGTTGTTGTGGTTGGAGAGGAAGAGGTTAAGGGTAACAAATTAACTGTAACCATAAGGGAGAAGTCAACTTTAAAAGAGCCATACAAGGTTAAGATGAGCTTAGAAGAGCTTATAAAAGAGGTTAAGGAGAAGTGTAAAGATAAGCCATTTAGGCCTCTTCCATTACCTTATAAAGTTTCCTTACAACCAAAGTTTAACTGATAGCTATGTCTGTCCCTAACTTTTGTGATGCTGGGGCTAAGCCAATAAGAGGGGTTAAGCCAATATACTGTGAAAAATTTGTTATTGGAGAGGCTGTTACAGTTAAAGCTGATGATGAAGACTGGGGGACGGTGGTTAAAGCTATTGATTATGCCAGAGGAAAGATAATAGTTGCTGAGATCTCTGGAGAAGAGAGAGCTGTCTGGGGTGGCTTAGCTTCCCTAAATGCTAAAATTTTTGGGGTTAAGGGAGTTGTAATTTATGGTTATGTTAGGGATGTTGAAGACATTATAAGATTAAAATTTCCTGTCTTTGCCAAGGGAATTTTACCAAATGCTGGAAAGCCAATAGGAAGGGGTAAGATAAATGAGCCTATAAAGTTAGATGATATAGAGATAAAGCCAGGGGATTACATAGTTATGGATAAGAATGGAGTAGCCTATATAAAGAGGGAAGAGCTGGAGAATATAAAGGAGAGGGTAAAGAAAATTAAAGAGAAGGAAAAGAATATAAGGGAGAAAATACTTAGAGGAAAAAGTTTAGCTGAAATTTTAAACTTGTAGAGGGGTAGAGAAGTGAATATAAAAAAGATATTAAAGTATGTTGAAAATGGTAGTGCCATTAGATACATAGTTAGAGGATTAATTGATGGCTCTCTCTCAACCCTTGGGGTAGTGATTGGAGCAAGTGGCTCAGCTGATCCAACCATTATAATCTCAGCTGGCTTAGGTGGAGGCTTAGCCAATGGTCTCTCCAATATCTTAGGAGCCTTTACAGCTGAAAAAGCTTCTTTAGAGAGAGATAGGATAAACATGGAAAAGAAACTTTTAAAGAAATCTGGCTACTTGAAAAATTCTATTATTTATAAAAGAGCTATCAGAGAAACTATGATCTGTGGAGTTGTTGATGGAGTCTCTACAACCTTAGGCTCAGCTCTTCCAGTAATTCCTTTCTTTTTCTTTGATGTCCATACAGCTCTATACATGGCTATAGGGATAACAATTATTATATTATTTATCTTAGGAGCCTTCATAGGAGTGATATCAAGAGCTAATATAGTTACTTCAGGTATTAAAATGGTTATTGGAGCTCTATTAGTTTCAATTTTATGCTTTGCCATAGAGAAGATATTATGAAAGCTACTGAGCTATTAAAGAAGTTAAAAGAGGAGGCTAAGAACTTTAGCATCTATGACATAGCTAAGGTTAGAGCCTTCTTAGAGAGGGATGCCAAATATCTACCAAAAAACTATAGAGAGAAGTATGTAAATAAGATGTTAGAACATTTTTTAAAAAGCTTAAAAGAGGTTAAGGAATATAAGTTAAAGGAAGACTATGAAATAGATGAGAAAAAGCTTAAAGCTCTCTTAGATAGGATTGAGAATAGTGGCTATGATGAAACCTTTATAAGACTCTCAAAAATAGTCTGTCCCTTCTTAGTATTTATAGCTAAAAAACCAATTCATCCCTTAGATTTAGAATTCCCAGGAGGTCTAAAAATTATTAAAAAAGGAGATAAATATTATTGTCCAGTTAAGGAGAAGCAGAAGAATCAGTTCTCACTCTGCCCCTTCTGTATTTGCCAACCTCTCTAAGTATTTTATAGCCTCTTCCTTACTAACTTCTACCCAAAGCCCAGACATCTCAATAAAAATTTTTCTATTTTCAGGAAGAGATTTTATAAATTCTAAGGTCTCTTTAATCTTTCTTCTCCTCTCCTCCTTCATTTTCCTCCTCTTCCTTCTCCTCTTTCTCCTTGCTAATTAACTCTTCTATTTTAGCATAAAGCTCAGCTATAGCTTGCTCTAAAACTAATCTAAAGGCTAATAACTTTTGGATTTCATTCTCTATATACTTTAGAGCCTCTTCATATTCAAGCTCAGCAGAGATATTTTGCCCTATGGAAACTACAACCTTATCCATCTTCTCCAACTTCATCTCAACTTGAGCTATTGATCCTACTGGAACTAAGACAACCTTACCCTCTCCAAGTTCTTTTAAGCTTTTTAATGTAGCTAAAGACTGTCTTAATGTAGCTACTAAAGAATCTAATCTTGTTATCTCAGCCCTTAACCCCTCTATTTGGGAAACATATGCTCTTATTGTGTCCATCTGTTCTCACCTCATGTTATTTTCTTCTTATTTTATTTGTTACTTTGAAGTTCTATATAAACCTTTTTATTTTATTATTTTAAATATAAAAATAAATTTTGAGTAAAATTTTTATAAAACCTTTGCAATTAAATATCTTGCCTATTTTGAGTGGGCTGGTAGCTCAGCCTGGGAGAGCGCCGCATTGGCTGTGCGGAGGCCGCGGGTTCAAATCCCGCCCAGTCCACCATTTTTTTCCTCATAATTTTTTCTTTAAGTTTTAATTTTATTTACCTAATAATCTATAGATTTAAATTAATAAATAACAGGGTTTAAATTCTTTCTGAGCCATATTATAATTTTGTGAAACTATGGTTAGCTTGGAAAGAAAAAAGGAGATTTGTTGGGAGGTTAATAGATATAAAGCCTTAGGAATAACAAAGAGCTGTTTAAATAACTCTTATATAATCAAAGATAAAGAGAAGATTATCTTTGACCCTATAGCTGTTAAAGATGAGAAAGCTGATTACATTGTTATTACAAACTTTTTAGAGCTTGAGCATATAAAATTAAGTAAAGAAAATAAATATATTGTTACAAAGTTTGGGAAAGAAGTTATTGAAAATTTTGGAGAATATGATTACTTAGTTATAGGCTATGGTGATGAATTTAACATAGGGGAAACTAACTTAAAATTTTACTGCACTGACTTTTATATAACCTCTTACTGGTTAGAGAAAGATATTCTACTTTCAGGAGAGCTCTTTAGCCAATATGAAGTTATTGGAAGCTCTGATACTAAGGAAGATTTTAGGAAGTTGATGGAAGAGTTGAAAGAGCATTATGCCAATATTTTACTTCCTCATAGGGAAGATATCTTAAAACTATTGGAAGATTTTAAAAACTTGGAAATTAAGAAAATTTTGCCTTCTCATGGAGTTTGTTGGGAGAAATATATAGAGAATGTTTTCTTTGAATATAAATTTTGGAGCTTAGGAAATTATAGGGAGAGGGCTGTTATTGTCTTCATCTCCCTATATCAGGCTACTGAACTTATAGCCAAGGCTCTTAAAGAAGGGTTAGAAGAAGAGGTTGAGGTCAGAGTTCATAGGTTAAACTTCTCTAAGGTAACTGAGGTTATGAGAGATCTGTTAGATGCTAAATATTTATTGGTGGGATCTCCAACAATTAATAATGATATTCACCCAAAGGTTAAGTTTTTCTTGGATTATATGAAAAAGTTAAATCCAAGTAGTAATAAAATAGCTGTTCCCTTTGGCTCTTATGGATTTGAGAGTGCTCATTATAGGTTAATTGACTTACTAAGTGAACTTGAATTTAAGGTAGTTTATGATGACATCTTATTCACTAAATTTATCCCTGATAAAAGTAGGTTGGAAAAGATTAAGGAGTTTGCTAAGAAACTTTTAACTCTTGATCCTTAAAAGGGTGATCCTCTATTTATTTACCAACCCTCTTATCCTTTAAAAATAAAAAAGTAGCTATTTTTGGCTGTGGGAATGTTGGGAAAAGGAGAGCTAAAAAGCTATTAAATGCTGGGGCTGAGGTTCATATCTATTCAAAAGACTTTGATGAGAGATTATTAAACTATGGGAATGTAAAATTTTTTAAGATTGATCTCTCTAAGGTTGGTGAAGAAGAGTTAAAAAATATTATAAAAAATTATGACTTTATAGTAACAGCTGTCAATGAAGAAATAAATAAGAAGATTAGTGAGATAGCCATAAAATTAAATAAATTTGTAAATTCTTCAACTGAAGAGCTTAACTTTATCATTCCAGCCTGTGTAGTTAAAGAGGATATAATTTTTTCCATCTACACAGGAGGGAAAAGCCCCATATTAGCAAGAGAGATTAGGAAGATGGTTGAAAAATATATAGATAAAGGAGAGATAGAATTTATAGGAGCATTTAGAAAATTTTTAAAAGATAAAGTTAAGGATAGTAAAAAAAGGAGAGAAATTTTGGAGAAGCTATTTACCAATGAAAGATTTCAAGAAGAGCTTTTAAGATTGATAGAAAAGTGGGAAGATGATAACAATACTGAAGGCTGATCATAAGAAGTATAGAGTTGATGAGTTAGAAAAGCTAAGAGTAGATGAGGAAGAGTTCTATAAAAACTTTGATAACTCTATTTTACTACAAACTTGTAATAGAGTTGAGATGATCTTTTTTAACCATGATTTAGAAGAAATTAAAAGAAAGGTTAAAAATTTTGACAAATTTGATATTTTAATTGATGATGAAGCTATCATTCACCTATTTAGATTAGCCTCTGGCTTAGAGTCTATGATTGTTGGGGAGTTTCAAATTTTAGGACAGTTGAAGAATAGTTATTTAAAAGCTAAAAACTTGGGAAAAATTAAGAGTAAAGAATTTGAGAAAATTATTTTAAAAGCTATTCATGTAGGACAGAGGGTTAGATTGGAAACAGATATTGGAAAGGGTTCAGTGTCTATAGCCTCTGCTGCTGTTGAGTTGGTTGAGAAACTTACAGGTTTGGAGGGAAAGAATTTATTGCTAATTGGAGCTGGAGAGATGGGGACTTTAGTGGCTAAGGCATTAAAGGAGAAAAAAATTAAGGCTATTATTGTAGCCAATAGAACCTATGAGAAAGCTGAGAGCTTAGCTAAAGAGCTTGGTGGAATAGCTATAAAGTTTGATAAGCTTAAAGAAGCTTTAAAATATGCAGATATTGTTATAAGTGCCACTTCAGCTCCTCATCCTATCTTAACAAAGGAGAGAGTTAGAGATATAGGGGAAACAATTATAATAGATATTGCAAATCCAAGGGATACTACAGATGATATAAGAGAGCTAAGTTATATAAAGCTCTTCACTATAGATGATTTAAGAATTGTGGCTGAGGAAAATTTAAAGAAGAGAGAGAAAGAGATTCCAAAGGTTGAGGAAATTATTAAAGAGGAGTTCAAAGTTTTAAAAGAGAAGTTGGAAGATTTAAAAGTTGAGGAAGAGATTAAAGAGTTCTGTAAAGTTTTGGAAGAGATTAGGGAAAGAGAGGTTAAAAAAGCTATTGATATATTTAAAAATAAAAATATAAGCTTTGAGGAAGTGTTAGAAAACTTTTCTAAGGCTCTATGTAAAAGGGTGATCTGTGAAGTCAAGAGATTTTATAAGAATTAAAAAAGTGTGCCTACCTTTGGAAAACCTTAAAGCTTCATAGAAGCCCAGAAGGGCTACTCAGCCAGGCCGCCTTGTAGGTAGGCTATTCTTAAGGGGACATCATCCTCTAAGTGTCAGTCCCCTTAATATAAAAATTACTTAATTTAGCTATAAAAATTTTACTGGTGATACTCTTGATTGGTTTAGTGGGAAAGCCAAATGTTGGAAAGTCAACATTCTTCAATGCCTTAACAGAGAAAGAGGTTGATATTGGAAACTATCCTTTCACAACCATAGAGCCAAATAAGGGAATAGGGTTTATAACCTCAGAGTGTCCATGTAAGGAGTTAAATTTAAAGTGTAATCCAAGAAATTCTAAGTGTATAGATGGGATAAGATATATTCCTGTTGAAGTGGTTGATGTTGCTGGGCTTGTCCCAGGAGCTTATGAAGGTAGAGGAATGGGAAACAAATTCTTAGATGATTTAAGACAGGCTGATGCTTTTATCTTGGTTGTAGATGCCTCTGGAAGAACAGATAAAGAGGGGAATATTGGAGAAGGGGATCCTGTTGAAGATGTTAAATTCCTCTTGGAAGAGTTAGACATGTGGATCTATAAAATTCTATCAAAAAATTGGGATAAGTTGTTAAGGAGAGCCCAGCAGGAGAAGAATATAGTTAAGTTATTAAAGGATCAGTTGAGTGGCTTAAATATTAGTGAGGAAGATATTAAAATGGCTATAAGAGACTTTGATGAAAGCTTAATGAAGTGGAAAGAAGAGGATTTATTGGAATTAGCTAAAAGGTTAAGGAAGATATCTAAGCCTTTTATTATAGCTGCTAATAAAGCAGATCTTCCAGAGGCTGAGGAAAATATAAAGAGGTTAAAGAGAGAATTTAAAGACTATCTTGTAATTCCAACCTCTGCAGAGATTGAGTTAGCATTAAAAAGAGCTGAGAAGTCTGGGATTATAAAGAGAGTATTTGATAGAGAAAAAGAAGATTTTATTATCTTGGATGAGAGTAAGTTAAGCCCTCAGATGAAGAGAGCTTTAGACTATATAAAGGAGTTCTTAGATAAATATGGAAGTACTGGAGTTCAGAAGTGTTTAAATGAAGCTTACTTTAATTTATTAAACTCTATAGTAGTTTATCCTGTTGAGGATGAAAATAAATTCTCTGATAAGGAAGGGAATGTCTTACCAGATGCTTTCTTAATGAGAAAGGGAGATACAGCAAGAGACTTAGCCTATAAGATACATACTGATTTAGGAGAGAGATTTTTATATGCCATAGATGCAAGGAAAAAGATTAGGTTAGGAGCAGACTATGAGTTGAAGCATAATGATATAATAAAAATTGTTGCTGTAAGATGAAAAGGATGAAGAAGATAATTATTTTCCCTGGCTACTATATTCCTCACATTGGTGGATTGGAAACACATGTAGATGAGTTTGTTAAACACTTATCTAAAGATGAAAATTTTGAAATCTATGTCTTTGCTCCAAATATTCCAGAGGCTGAAGAGTTTGAGATTAGATATAATAAGGTTAAGGTTTATAGATATCCAGCATTTGAAATTATTCCTAACTATCCAGTTCCTAACATCTTTAACCTTAAATTTTGGAAGATGTTTCTTAATCTATATAAAATAGATTTTGATATTGTCATGACAAGAACAAGGTTTTTTTCAAACACCTTACTTGGCTTTATCTTTGCAAAGCTGAGACTAAAGAGGAAGAAGTTAATTCATGTAGAACATGGCAGTGCCTTTGTTAAGGTGGAGAACAAGTTGGTTAATAAGATAGCTTATCTATATGATATGGTTATAGGAAGGCTCATTTTTAATAAGGCTGATTATGTTATAGCCATCTCTGAGGCTGTTAGAGAGTTTATTAAAAATTTTACTGATAGGGAAGTTCCAGTTATTTATAGGGGGCTTGAGATAGAAGAAATTGAGAAAATTAAGGAAGATGAAGAAATAAAAGAAAGATTTAAAGATAAAATAAAGCTTTGCTTTGTTGGCAGGCTTTACAAGTGGAAAGGAGTTGAAAATATTATTAAAGCTTATAAGTTATTTCCTAAAGAGCTTAGGGAAAAGGTAGTTTTAATAATAGTTGGCTATGGAGAAGATTTGGAAAGGTTAAAGAGGCTTTCTGGGGAATATTTAAATAATGGAATCTACTTTTTAGGAAAACAGCCTTTTGAGAGAGCCATAGCCATAATAAAATCTTGTGATATTTATATTCATTCCTCTTACCCTGGTGGAGGTTTATCAAGCTCTTTACTTCAAGCTATGGCTTGTGGAAAAGCTATAGTTGCAAGTCCTCATGAAGGGGCTAAGGAAGTTATTGTTAATGGAGTTAATGGAATTCTTTTAAAGGATAACACTCCAGAAAGCTTAAAAGAGGGAATAGTTTATTTAATTGAGAATAGAGATAAGTGGGATCTCTTTGGAGAGAATTGTAAGAAACTTATAAGGGAAAAGTTTAGTTGGGATAAAAATATTGAGAGATATAAAAATATTTTAGGTAGGTGAAGTTATTGAGTTATAAAGAGAGGGTTGTTAAAGGTATTACTTGGAATTTTTTACTTCTGATGTTATCCGCTCCTATTGGTTATCTAGTTAGGGTTCTTTATGCTAATGAGCTTCCTAAGTTGGATGTTGGTTTATTCTATGCTGTTTTGGATTTTTGTTGTATGGTAGCTATTTTTAAAGACTTAGGTTTAAGTGCAGCTTTAGTAAGATTTATTCCTAAGTTTTTACATGAGAAAAGAAAAGATTTGATTAAGTCAACTATAATAAGTGTAGGCCTCTTACAAACTTCCATATCTTTAATAATAACTTTAATAATTATTATTATAGCCCCAATTATTGCTGAGTATTATATAAACAATAGAGGTCAATTTACAGGACATTTAGACTTTGTTGTTAATGTTTTAATTATTTTAAGTATTGGTTATTGGTTTCAGAGTATTATGGATGTTATTTCAAGGAGTATATTAGGATTTCAAAATCAGAAATATTATGGAACTATAAGTTTTGTTAGAGTCTCTTTAATTTTATTATTTTCTTTAATTTTTATATTTTTATTTAATATTCACAATGCATTATCTCCCACTTATGCCTACACAATAACTCCAATAGTTTTAATAATTATATATGGACATATATTTATAAAAAAAATATTTCCTAACTTTTTTAGAGAGAAATTAATTTTTTCTAAAAGTTTAGTTAAGGATCTATTTTCTTATGGACTTCCTTTAATGTTTGGTAGTGCCAGTGGCTTAATTTTAGGCTACTTAGATGGAATTTGTCTAACTTACTTTACAGGCCTAAATGCTGTTGCTGATTATAGGAATGTAGCTATGCCTACAACCTTAGTTTTATCTTATTTAGCTTCGGCAATACATTCTGTTCTCTTTCCAATGAGTTCTGAACTTTGGGAAAAGGGGTATAAAAGGTATATAAAGTTAGCACTTGAAAAAATAAGCTTATACACTTTTATTATCATTTTACCAATGGGTATATTAACAGCATATTTTTCAGAAATAATAGTAAAATTATTTTTTAATCTTCAATATTTGTCTGCAGTTCCAGCTATGAGAATTTTAAGTTTTGGAATAATTTTTATGAGTTTAAATAGAGTAGGATTTACAATTCTAAATGGAATAGGGAAATCTTTTTTGTCTATTAAAATATTATATATTGGAGCTTTTTTCAATTTAATATTTAATATTTTATTAATCCCTAAGTTTGGAACAATTGGGGCTTCAATAGCAACAACTCTTAGCTATTTTTTAATGTGGTTTCTATTAGTTAAGTTTATATATAAATTCTTAGATGTAAATTATAAAAAATTAATAAAAAATTTTGTTGTTATAATTATAATAGGCACTTTAAGTTTAATTCTGCTAATTTTAATAATGAAATTTTTAAATAATGTTAATATACTACTAAAACTTATATTTGGAATAATTATTTATGTTATTATTTATTTAGCAGGGATTTTATTATTAAAAATTATTGATTTCGACGAAATTCTAGAAATTCTAAATAAATTGAGGAGATTTAAATGAAAATCTCAGTAATAGGGACAGGTTATGTTGGCTTAATTCAAGCTGTTGGTTTAGCAGAGTTAGGATTTGAGGTTGTTGGGGTAGATATAGATAGTAGTAAAGTTAAATTATTAAATAAAGGAGAATGTCCTCTATATGAAGAAGGTTTAGAGAGTCTCTTAAAAAAACATGTAAATAAAAATTTAACTTTCACAACTTCTTATGAGCCAATAAAAGATTCTGATGTTATCTTTGTATGTGTTGGGACCCCTCAAGATAAAGATGGAAATGCTGATCTTAGATATCTAATTTCAGCAATAAAAAAAATTAAAGAGACTATTGACAAAGATAAATATAAAGTTGTAGTTATAAAGTCAACTGTACCAGTGGGAACAAATAGGAAGGTTAAAGAACTTTTAAAAGGCTACAATGTTGATGTTGTCTCAAATCCAGAGTTTTTAAGGGAAGGCTTAGCTGTCAAGGACTTTTTTGAGCCTGATAGGATAGTTTTAGGGTTTGAAAATTTAGAGAATAAGAAACCAATTGAAATTATGGAGAAGGTTTATGAATATTTTAAGAGTAAAGGAGTTCCTCTTATTATTACAGATTGGGAAACCTCTGAGCTAATAAAGTATGCTTCAAATGCCTTCTTGGCTACAAAGATCTCATTTATAAATGAGCTGGCAAAGTTAGCTGACAAGGTTGGAGCTGACATAAAGGTTATAAGTAAAGCTATGGGCTTAGATCCAAGGATAGGAGACAAATTTTTAAATGCTGGGATTGGCTATGGAGGGAGTTGTTTTCCGAAAGATGTAAATGCTTTAATATATCAATTTATTGATAATAATGTTGAACCCCTGTTAATAAAAGCAACAAAAGAAGTTAATGAGAGGCAAATTATTTGGTTCTTCAACAAAATAAAAAGCTACTACAAAAACCTAAATGGAAAAACTTTTGCCATCTTAGGGTTGGCTTTTAAGCCAAACACTGATGATCTAAGGGAAAGTAGAGCCATAAAGTTAATAGACATGCTCTTAAAGGAAGGAGCCATTGTTAAAGGCTTTGACTATGTTGATAAGGCAAGAGAAAATACAAGAAATTTATATAAGTTAAAACTATGGAGAGATTATGGCTACAACATCTTTATCTTAGATGATCTATATGAGACTGTTAAAGATGTTGATGGAATAATAATAGCTACTGAATACAACTTTAATAAGGAAGATTGGGAAAAAATTTCTAAGTTAGTTAAAGAAAAAGTTATCTTTGATGGAAGGAATGTTTTAGAGCCTGAAAAGGTTAAGAAGTTAGGATTTAAATACTTTGGGGTAGGTAGAAGATGAAATATAAAACTATTTTAGTTACTGGAAGTGCTGGATTTATAGGCTTTCATCTAAGTAAATATTTATTGGAAAATTATGATGTTAATGTTATAGGAATAGACAATTTAAATAACTATTATAATCCTCTACTAAAAGAGAAGAGAAATGAGATCTTAAAAAGCTATGAGGATTACAGCTTTATAAAATTGGATTTCTCAGATTGGGATACATTATTTAAAAGTTTAAAAGATAAAGAAATTGACTTAATTGTTCATCTTGGGGCTCAGGCAGGAGTTAGATACTCTCTAAGAAATCCCTGGGCTTATATAAGGAGTAATGATATGGGAACTCTAAACATCTTTGAGCTTGCAAGAAGGTTAGATATTGAGAAAGTTGTTTATGCTTCTTCCTCTTCAGTATATGGAGGGAATAAAAAAGTTCCTTTTTCTGAGGAGGATAGGGTTGATAAGCCAATCTCTCTTTATGCTGCTACAAAGAGAGCTAATGAGTTGATGGCCTATACTTATCATCATCTATATGGAATTAAGATGATTGGGCTAAGATTTTTTACAGTCTATGGTGAGTATGGAAGGCCAGATATGGCATTTTGGAAGTTTGCTAAGAACATTTTATTAGAGAAGCCAATAGAAGTTTATAACTATGGAAAGATGGAGAGAGACTTTACTTACATCTCTGATGTGGTAGATGGAATAATAAAGAGTATTGAGAAAGATTTTGACTATGAAATTTTTAACTTGGGTAATGATAATCCTGTTAATTTAGAGTATGCCATCTCTTTAATGGAGAAATACTTAGGGAAGAAAGCTATTAAAGATTATAAACCTATACAGCCAGGAGATGTTGAAAGAACCTGGGCTGACTTAAGAAAGAGTAGAGAACTTTTAGGTTATGATCCTAAGGTTAAGATAGAGGAAGGTTTGAAAAGATTTTGTTGGTGGTTTTTGGAGAATAAAGATTGGACTTTAAAGATTTAGATTTAAAAATTTAAGATATAGAGCTTTTTAGTGGTGGTACCTCATGAGTAATAACATAAAAATTTGTGTTGTTGGCTTAGGATATGTTGGCTTACCTTTAGCATTAGTTAAAATTTATGGGACAAATTAGCTTTATTTAATGAGTTTTCTATGTTATTTGATAAGTTGAGATAGATAGATAGTAAATTTTGAGATTTTGTCTATCCTGGATTTGTTGGAGGACATTATATTTCATATTGATCCTTACTATTTAGCATTCTAAATCTATGGAAGGAGATTATTCCTAAAGCTAATTATAGTTGAGAGGAGAATTAATAAGGACATTACTTATATTTATAGCCAAATAAAATTATTAAATTGTTAATAAAAAATAATAAGTCAGTTAATAATGCAAAAATATTAATATTAGGAGATATTTATAAAGAGAATATACCAGATTTGAGAGAGTCAAAAATAATAAATAACTAAATATATATTATCAACATATAATTATTATTCTGGTGATACTTTATGAATTTTTTAGAGAGAAGAATAATAAAAGAAAATGGATTTGAAGATGATAGATCCCCATACTTAAGAGATAGGGATAGGATATTATTTTCCAGATCGTTTAGAAGGTTAGGATTTAAGACTCAGATAATAACACCTATTAAAAAAGAAATAAATGACCATATCAGAAATAGACTTACTCATTCATTAGAAGTTTTGCAAATATCTACTTCTATAGCTAGATATATTAATAAGGAATATAAAAAATATAAATTAGATATTAGCTTATGTGAGGCAATAAGTTTAGGTCATGATATTGGTCATTGTCCTTATGGTCATATTGGAGAAAAAGCTATATTTAAGTTTGTTTTTGATGAAAATAACAATGAAAAGGATGACAAAGATCCAAAAAATAATTTTAAAGGAAAACTTAGACATAATTTTCAAAGTCTTAAAGTATGTTGTTTTTTAGAAAAACAATATTATCCTGATTTTTATGGGTTAAATTTAACAGTAGCTACATTAGATGGAATTTTTAAGCATACTAAAATGAGCAAAGAAGAATTAGATGAGTATAATAAAATATTTAGCAGATATTGTGATGTTTTTTGGAAAGAGAATGAAGAAATGTCTAAAAATATAGATATATATGTTCTTGACTACTTTAAAACACTTTTTGAATATAGATCTCCTTACACAATAGAAGGAATTTGTGTAGCATTATCTGATGAAATTGCACAAATATGTCATGATGTTGAGGATTTAAGAAGAATAGGTGGAATATTTTGTATTAATATTATTAATGATGTTTATGAGGAGATTAAAAAGAAGTTAGAGGAATTAATATCCAAAGAAAGTTTTGAAGAAAATATTAAAAAAATATTTGATGAATTTAAAGAAGCGTATAACAATTCCAATATAATAAAAGTTGAAAGATTATATACAAAAATAATAATAAAATTAGCATTATCTTCAATTTCAAAAATATTATTTAAATTAAAAGAAGACACTAGTGAAGATGATTGGAAAGAATTAATTAGAGATTATCATCTTGGTAGTTTTGATGATTTAATAAATATTATTGAAAAGAAAAAGGTAGAAATAGATGAAATTAATATCTACATATTAAAACTATTTGAAGACATCCAAAATATAATAAAGAACTCTCTTGATGATCATAATATTGCTCGTTGGGATGTAAAAGGAAAAGATCTTTATTTAGAGCTATGCAAATATTTATATGATATTATGAAAGATCAACATGATATTTTCAAAATATTTCCAAAAAATATGAGGAAACATTTAAAATTGTCATATAAAGTAGGGAAAAAATTAGAAGAAGATTATAAAATTGGAGATTTGAGATTTAAAGTACCTATTTGGGATTATTTAGCAGGAATGACTGATAGTTATATTATAAAAGAGTATGAATCAATAATATTTAAAAAAGTAAATATTTTATAATATTATGATTATTAGGGATTATAAATGTGTGGTATAAATGGAATAATTAGATTTAATGGAAAAGTTGAGAAAGAAGAAATTTTAAAGATGAATAAAGCCATTAAACATAGAGGGCCTGATGATGAAGGAGCTTTTGTTAGTAATAACATTGGCTTAGGACATGTTAGATTAGCTATTCTTGATTTATCTGAGAAAGGGCATCAGCCAATGGGTTTAACTAAGGAAGGGAAGATAATTTATAAAGATGATGAGTTAGAGAAAGCAGATTATATTATTGTTTATAATGGAGAGGTTTATAACTATAAGGAGTTAATAGAAAAATTTAACCTAAAAACTGAAACTGGAACTGACACTGAAATTATTTTAAGACTTTATCAAAAACTTGGCTTTGATTGTGTTAAAGAGTTTAATGGCATGTGGGCTTTTGCTATTTATGATAAAGAGAAAAATATCTTGTTTTGCTCAAGAGATAGGCTTGGAGTTAAGCCTTTCTATTACTATTGGGATGGAGAAGAGTTTATTTTTTCCTCTGAGTTAAAGGGAATCTTAGCAGTTAAAAAGTTAAACAAGAAGGAGAATATAAATAAAGAGGCTGTTCAACTTTACTTTGCTCTTGGCTTTATCCCCTCTCCTTGGACTATTTATAACAAAACTTTTAAGTTAGAAGCAGCTCACAACTTAGTCTTAGATTTAGCTAAAAGAGAAATAAAAAAATGGAGATATTGGGAGTTGCCAAAATACAACCCAATTTATGATAAAAAGAAATTAATAGAGGAAGGGAAAAAGCTTTTAGAAGATGCTGTAAGAATAAGAATGAGAAGTGATGTTCCAGTTGGGGCTTTTTTAAGCGGTGGCTTAGATAGCTCAACAGTTGTAGCTGTTATGAGTAAATTTACTGATTTAAAGAAGTTACATACTTTTTCTATAGGCTTTGAGGGAAAATATGATGAAACTCCTTACATAAAGACGGTTGTTGATCATTTAAAAACTCAGCATCATCATTATTATTTCAAAGAGAAGGATTTTGAAGAATTAATTGATAAATATGTTTGGATTTATGATGAGCCTTTTGGAGACTATTCTGGCTTTCCTACTTATAAAGTTAGTGAGCTTGCTAAGAAATATGTTACTGTATGTCTAAGTGGAGATGGTGGAGATGAAGTTTTTGCTGGTTACATGAATCATTTAGCTGCAAGAAGATATGAATTAATCAAGAGAATACCCAAAATTTTGAGGAAAGCTTTATATTTAATATTAAGTAAGTTAAATAAGCAAAAAAAATTAAATAGCTTTTTCAGTTTGACTACTTTAACTGAAGCTTTAAGACTCTCTTTAATGGCAGATTTTAAATTTTATTCAGAAGCCTTTGAAAGTGAAAGAATTTCTCCAAAGGTATTTAAAAACTGGAGTGAAAACAACTTAAAATATTCTTTAAGAGTTTCTAATAATTGCTTTGCTGAAGCTATTAGAGTCTATGATTTGCTTTTTAATACTTTATCTGATCATTTCTTAGTTAAAGTGGATAGAGCTTCAATGGCCAATGCCTTAGAAGTTAGAAGCCCTTTCTTAGATTATAGATTTGCTGAATTTTCACAAAAAATTCCAATAGAGTGGAAAGTTAATTTATTTAAAACTAAAAAGTTAATGAGAGAAATTATTGAAAATTATCTTCCTAAGGAGATAGTTAATAGAGGTAAGTGGGGCTTTACCCCACCATTAGAGGAGTGGATACTGAAAGAGAAATATTTGAAGGAAATAGAAAATAATTTAAAAGTTTTAAAAGAAATAGATAAAGAACTTTATAATTTTTTTAAAGAAAAAGTTTTAAAGAATAAGGATCAGAAAATATATAAGATTTATTTGATTAGATTATTTATATTTATAAAGTGGTGGGAAAGATGGACAAAAAATTAGAACTATATGAGGAAATATACAAAAGCAATTTTAGTTTTGGGAAAATTGGAAAAAGTTTTTAAAAAAACTCAATAAACAAAAAATAAAGGTTTTCCTTTTAGTAGTTATGATTGGTTAAAAATTAAAAAACTATACAACAAATCGCCAAAATATCTTAAAAAATTATTTGAAATTATACGCCTTTTATAATATTTTGGCAATTATTGTAGTTAGAAAAACTAATCCAATTAAGTATATAAAAAATTATGAAAATCTTTCTAGGAGTATGGATTTTTGGACAGATTTAGTTGACGGGTTAGGAGGCTATCCTTATGAATTTGCTTCTGTTGAAGAAATAAAAAGTTTCTTTTTAAAAAGGAATTTTAAAGTTGTTAAAATTAAAAAAAGTGATGGATATGGATGTAATGAATTTTTATTTATGAAATTATGCTAAGTGATAGTTATGGATAGAAATATCTTAATTGTAATATCCTCATTAAAAAAAGGAGGTGGAGCTGAAAAAGTAGCTTATACTTTAGGAAATTTATTAGAAAAGGTCAATTTTAAAGTTTATTTTTTAAACTTTTATAAATATAAAGAAGAATATTTTTTTAATAGAAAATTTTATTTAAATGAAAAATTAGAACATTCAATTTTTTCTAAATTAAAAAAATTAGTTGTTAGAGCCAAAAATATAGCTAGGTTTTCTAAAATAAATAAAATAAATTTAATAATCTCATTTATGGAGGAAGCAAATTTTTCCTCTATTTTAGCAAAGACATTTAATAATAATTTGAAAGTAATTATTTCTATACGTCAAGACGTTTCGGTTTACACTTTTTTGTATAGATTCTTAATTAAACTTCTCTACCCAAAAGCAGATAAAATAGTTGCAGTCTCAAAAGAAATAGAGGAAATACTAATCAAAGAATACAAAATTCCAAAAGAAAAAATAAAAACAATTTACAACCCACATTCAATAGAGGAATATCAAAAGCTTTCAAAAGAGCCTTTAGAAGAAAAATATAAAGAAATATTTAAAGATTCTTTCGTTTTTATAAACATTGGAAGATTAACAGAACAAAAGGGACAATGGTTCTTAATCAGAGCGTTTAAGAAAGTTTCTGAAAGACATCCAGAGGCTAAGTTAATAATTTTAGGGGAGGGGGGGTTAAGAAATAAATTAGAAAAACTAATAAAAAAACTAAACTTAGAAGATAAAGTTTTCTTACTTGGAAGACAAGATAATGTTTTTAAGTTTTTGAAGAATAGTGACTGTTTCGTTTTTTCTTCATTATGGGAGGGCTTGCCAAATACGGTTATAGAAGCTTTGAGTGTTAACCTACCAATTATCTCAACAGATTGTAAAACTGGACCGAGAGAAATTTTAGCTCCTGAATTAGATATAGGAGAAGAAATTAATTATCCTTACTATGGAAAGTATGGAATTTTAACTAAACCGTTTCCAAGAAGATACATTTTTAAAACTTTAGATGAAGAACCTTTAATTGAAGAGGAGAAAATATTAGCTGAGTTAATGATTAAAATAATTAAAGATAAAGAGTTGAGAGAGAAATATAGTAATGGTTTAGAGAGAGCTAAAGATTTTGATATTGATAAGATAGTTAAAGAGTGGGAAGGAGTAATTAAGAAAGTATTAAATAATAAAAATTAAAATAATTTTGTAATATCATAGAATAACTATAGATGATAAAGGTAAGGTATAAAATACAATGCTTGTTATGATGAATACAAAAATATAAAGTAAATTTAGTAATATATTAAAATATAAAGTAAAGAAGTTTTTATTGCTTCAGAATGATAATATGAAAATAATAGTCTTAAGACTTATTACTAAGTACATAGAATGCAATTAAGTATGGTAAACATATTTAAAGTGCGTTATTTTGAAGAATTTAGTAAAAAGTTAGCAAGATATGGTGTAAAGGGTCATGTAATAAATTTTGATATAACGTCTTTGTTATAAAAATATACCAATAAATCTATAATAATATTGTGCATTTCCATAGATTTGGAATATCGAATACCTCTTTTAACCAATCTTACACACGAGTTTCTGAATGTTAGGATGTTTCTTTCTACTCGTCCTATGTATTTCTTACCATTTTATGTCTTTCGTTAGGAAGTATGTTATAAGCTTTCCATTTATCAGTGTAAAATATACATTTATCCAATACTTTCTTAGGAATTTCTTTAAGAAGTTTTTTAGGCGATTTGTTTGATCTATCGCCAGTTTTATGCGCTATGATTAGTCCAGTATTTTTATCGACTGCTATCCATATCCACACCTTTATTATCCTTAGATCTAACGAAAGAATGCATTTCATCTATTTCTAAATGTATTTGCTCCGTATTAAGTTTAATTTTCCTGTTCGCATTGTTTAGTTTTTAAAATCTTTAATCCACCTAAGTATTGTAGTTGTACTTAGTTTAAAACACTCTACCGGCTTGTCTAACACCTAAATCCTCAAAAACTACACTTCTAACAACTTTTTCTTTAAAACTATCGGAATATCTAGGAGCTTTAGATTCTACAATAAACCGTCTCTTACACTCTTTACACAAATACATTTGTCTAACTCCGTATTCTTTGACTTGTGCTTTCCTGCCTTAACGACCTTATCCGAATTACAATATTTACACCTGATCATAAAAAATATATCATAAGTGATATATATCAATTGCGTGTACATGACCGGTGTAAAGAATACTATTATAAGTGATAATAACTAATGATATAATAGAATAAATATATAGATAATAAAAGATTTTCGCATATTCTCAAATACTATTACCCAATATAAGCGATAAGTAATTTAGAGAACCAGTTCAATTTGTAATTGTAAATGAATGAAATAAAAACATTTGCAATTATTGACATAAGATATGCCGTTAGAGTATTCTTTTGATGCATGATTAACTGTTAAATGTTTAAATATCTCTAAATGTGACTCCAAATCTTTGTAAATGGTATATTTATCTGTATTAATAACTAAACCATCACAAGTAACTTCGTTAATTATCTTCCCAATTTTAATTTTAACTTAGATTCGTTTCAACAGAAGTAAACACCCTTTTATTCGCTCAGTTGTATAGGGCAATTATTGGAGATCTTTCATGCTTGTAAGTCCCATATTCATCTTTTGCAAACGAATGAGTTGTTCTATAATCTCTCTAATTTCTTAGATATCTGATTAATTGAAGAATTTTTTAAATTTTTGATTATATAAAACATTTCTTCCAATGATTCGTTTTTTGGTAAATATTGTACCTATATGTCTTTTATATAAGTTACATCTATACCCTTGAATAGGTAACCTACTTCTTTCTTTACTTTTCAAAATAGAATCTTTTAATCCACAATATGGACAAAATATATTCATTATCCCATCGAATTCTTCTTATAATTTAATACATTCTTCATCTTTGGAATGAATAACTTATATTTAATACTTTCTTAATTACTCCTTCCCACTCTTTAACTATCTTATCAATATCAAAATCTTTAGCTCTCTCTAAACCATTACTATATTTCTCTCTCAACTCTTTATCTTTAATTATTTTAATCATTAACTCAGCTAATATTTTCTCCTCTTCAATTAAAGGTTCTTCATCTAAAGTTTTAAAAATGTATCTTCTTGGAAACGGTTTAGTTAAAATTCCATACTTTCCATAGTAAGGATAATTAATTTCTTCTCCTATATCTAATTCAGGAGCTAAAATTTCTCTCGGTCCAGTTTTACAATCTGTTGAGATAATTGGTAGGTTAACACTCAAAGCTTCTATAACCGTATTTGGCAAGCCCTCCCATAATGAAGAAAAAACGAAACAGTCACTATTCTTCAAAAACTTAAAAACATTATCTTGTCTTCCAAGTAAGAAAACTTTATCTTCTAAGTTTAGTTTTTTTATTAGTTTTTCTAATTTATTTCTTAACCCCCCCTCCCCTAAAATTATTAACTTAGCCTCTGGATGTCTTTCAGAAACTTTCTTAAACGCTCTGATTAAGAACCATTGTCCCTTTTGTTCTGTTAATCTTCCAATGTTTATAAAAACGAAAGAATCTTTAAATATTTCTTTATATTTTTCTTCTAAAGGCTCTTTTGAAAGCTTTTGATATTCCTCTATTGAATGTGGGTTGTAAATTGTTTTTATTTTTTCTTTTGGAATTTTGTATTCTTTGATTAGTATTTCCTCTATTTCTTTTGAGACTGCAACTATTTTATCTGCTTTTGGGTAGAGAAGTTTAATTAAGAATCTATGTACTTTTCCATACATAGTTTTTTCTGAATACATATCGTTAGGATTACAACGAATAGAAATTATATTTCTTTTATTCAATAATCTAGCAACTAAAATTGTTATAAAATTAGAAATTTCTAAAAAAGAAATTAAAACTTTAGGGTCATTTTTTTTAGTTTCTTTTAAATATTTAAAAAAAGATATAAAAATTGCAAGAATAAATTTTTTATAACCTTGATTTATTGAATATGGAGTTAGTGACTTAAAATCTATATTTTTTGGAATATTATAGAAAATATCGTTTAAAATTGTATAAAAATAAATATTATATTTTTCAGATAGTCTATTAAATAAATTAACTGCTATTCTTTCTGCGCCCCCTGAAGTTAAAGAATTAATTAAAAATTGGAATCTTAGTTTTTGCATTTTAGATCACCTTCATTTACTTTTTTGAAAAAGTTACAATTCTTCTTAGTTAGAAATAGTATTAAATTTAGATAAATAAAGAAATATATAGTATAAAATAAAAATTTTAATTTATCTATTGGTTTATTATTAATTTCAAAAAAAGTAACTATATCTTTTTCTTCGTTAAAATCTATAATATAAAAAACTCTATTAAAAAGAAACATATTTATTGTTGGCGCATAAGTTACTAAAACTTTTCCTTTTAAAAAACTTAATTTTGAATATTTTATTTTATTTGAAAGATCTTTTAAAAGTTTTATAATTTTAGGTTTTTCTAAAAAGACGACACCTTGTTTAGGTAAGGTATTTAAAAACACTTCCCTTTTCATGTTTAAATATTTAATATCATTATTAATATTATTTCTGATAAATGGATTATCCCACTTTTTATTTAGTAAATCCTTTATTGCTCTTTTAGTAACTTTATATTTGTTAGGTTCATATATTTTTAAATAAACAAACTTAGTTAATAAACTTCCAAAATACTCGCTTTTTCTTTCTCTATATACATTTTCCAAATAAATTTCATTTCTTGTAGCAAAATATTCCCTATTTGGAGAATAGTAATATTTTATTGGATGCGAATATTTCTTATAAATCTTTTTTATCTTTGTTTTATATTTTTTTATTCTTAGATAATATTCAACTTCATCACCATATAAAAAAAACTTATAATCTACAAATCCCAATTTTTTTATAATATGTCTCTTAAAGCAAACATAATGAAAAAACCAAAAATTATTTTTTTCTTTGAAATCTTCATCTACATTGAACGGTTGAGTTATTGTATTTTTATTACTTTCCTTAACAAGAGATTCGATCAAGTCTTCATCAATAGGATATGCATCATTATCATTTAAAATAATATATTCATATCCTTTTTCATAAGCATATTTTTGTCCAATATAAAATCCCCCAGCTCCTCCATAATTATCTTTTAATTTTATTAAGATTATATTTGGAAATTCTTTTTTTAACCTTTCAAATGTATTGTCTTTAGAATTGTTATCTACAATTATTATATCAGGAACTAAACTTTGTTTTTTTAAAAAGATTATATTTTTTCTTGTGGCCTCATATTGATTGTAGGTAGGCATTACTATTGCTACTTTTTTTCTTTTTTTATTATTTTTAACATAAGGATCATAAACTTCTTTTATTTCTGGTTTTTTTATTTTATTCAAACTTATCACCTTAATCTGGACAATATTCACACACAGGTAAAAATTTATTTTTAATATGAGCTTCTCTAAATTTCTTAAATCTCTCATTATTCCACAGATTCTCAAAGTTGGTCTCTTTTAGATCTCCCAATGCATACTTGTCTTCCATTCTAATACAGCAAGGAGTTATTAAACCATCAAAGGTTATGAAACAGTAGTAAAACCCCCAATTACATTTTCCTTTTAAGAAATAACTGTTTTCTAAAAAATAAAAATATTTGTAAAATTTCTCTTTTCCTAACTTGTTTTCTAAATAGTCTTTAATCTTGTTTCTAATAATCCTTGTCAACACCTAAACTTTCAAAAAATTCAATTGCTTTAGGAATCTCTTTATAGTTTAAATGTGAAAATACATAATTTATTTTAATTTTTCTTTTAAAATTTTGATTTTCTTTAATTAAATTCTTAAGTCCTTGAATAACATTTTTAAATTTAGCACCTTTTCTTATTCTTTCAAACGTTTCTTCATCTACACTGTCTATTGAAATTATTATTTCATCAAAATATCTAAGAAGTATTTGTCTAATTTTTTCATGTATTAAAGTAGTCCCATTTACTACAGTTATTAGGTAAATATCTTTTGATTTTAGAATCTCTGCAATTTCTTTTAAGTTATTTGAAATAGTGGACTCTCCCAATCCCTGAAGTTTAACTATCTTTAAATTGGGATTTTCTTTTAATATTTTTTTAACAAGTTCTAAATTAATATCTTTATTTAGCCTATAATCAGGTAAAGTTTTTCTTGTACAAAATTCACAGTTTAGATTACATTTGGTAGTAGGCTCAATTTGGACAAAAAAAGGTAATGGCATTGTCTCTTTTTTAATTTCTAAAATAAAATACATTATAGATCTATTTTTTAGTATGTCTAATAAACTAAATTTATACCGTTTCTTGTAATAAATAAAGTTAGCCAATATTTTAAAAAATTTTATTTTAGACAAATGCTTTCTATAGAGATTTTTTATCATTTTCTATCACCCATATGAGCTAACAATACTCTTTCAGAATAAGGATGATCATGCCTCAAATTTAAAAATCTAAATCTATATTCAGGAACTAATTTTTTAATAATATTATAATATTATAATCTATAACATTCTTATTCATTTTTTTCACCTTCTTTTATTTCTTCGAACACTTCTAAAGCTCTCTCTACAACCTTATCCATATTGTAATATCTATACTCTGCCAATCTTCCAACAAAATAAAATTTAATATTTCTGAATTTATTATTTAGATTACTTACTTCTTTTTTATATTTTTCATAAATTTCTAAATATTCCTTTTTTGGAATTGGATAGTAAGGTTCATTTTCTTCATTATATTTTTCTGGATATTCTTCAACTATAATAGTTTTATTTATATTCCCATCATTAACACTTTTATAAAAGTGCTTGAACTCTGTTATTCTCGTAAATTCATATTCATTAGGAAAATTTTCAGTAGCAGTATCTAAATAAAATTTTTTATCTAACTCAATAAACTTAAATCTTAAACTTCTATATGGTAGTTTTCCATACTTGTAATTAAAAAAATAATCAATTTCTCCAGTATATATAAATATTCCTTTAAACTCATTGTTAAACAAATAAACTTTCCCTTCATCAAAATCAATTTTAACTATTTCTTTATAATCGGTGTTTAGCATAATTTTAATATTTTTACTACTTAACATTCTTTCAAACATTTTTGTATAACCTTCTTTAGGCATTACTTGATATTTATCTTGAAAATATCTATCATCTCTTGATATTAAAATAGGAACTCTATCAGTAACTCCCATAAGTTCTTCAGGCTCTAAGTCCCACTGTTTTCTTGTATAGTTTAGAAAAACTTTTTCATAAATATAATTAGCTAAATATTCTAAATCTTTGTCTTCGATTTCTTTAGATTTCTCTTTTAACTTCAATATTGGGATTTTTACCCCATAACCAAAATTGTCTATTAGTTTTTTTTCTAATTTCTTTGCATATTCTATAGGGAATAATCTATATAAAGTATTAAGATTAAATGGTAAGGGTACTTTTTTTCCATCTATGTTTGCCAACACTTTATGATAATATGGAATCCACTCAGTGAATTGAGATAAATAATCAAAAACTTCCTTATTGTTAGTATGAAAAATATGGGGTCCATACTTATGAATATAAAATCCATATTTTTCATAATCATACATGTTACCAGATATGTGATTTCTTTTTTCAATAATTAAAACCTTTTTATTTAAAACATTTGCCAATCTTTCAGCTAATACTGAACCTGCAAATCCTGAACCAACAACAATTACATCAAAATCCATTTTTTTCACCTTTTAAGTTTATTTTAGCTCATCAAAAATAAATTTTTTCTAATTATATCTATACTTATGTCTATCTTCTCCATTTTTATATTATTGTTTTATATTTATATTTCATATTTTTCGACAGTTCCGTTCATCCAATAGAATCTTAAATATTTAGCAATATACCAAAAAATCCAAAACAGCATAGAATAAACCAACATCCAACTTAGGAAGCTCATTAGCATAAAGAACCCTAACTAGATAACCAATAGGAGCGGATAACATCAGAAGTAAAAAATTCCAAGTAATACCTTTAACAACCCTCTCTTTATAAGACATATTTAAGATCCCCTTCTACCTTCCTAATTTAAGATATTAAGATATATTGAATATAATTTCCATTTAGATGGCTTCATGCTATCCCAGATATCGTTACAATCGCATATTTATATATGGTACATATTGTCTCATTTTAGAACATTAAATAATAGATAAACTCCAAAAAATAAAATCATAATAGAAATTAATTTTCTTAAATATTTTGGATGTAATTTATAATTTAAATAAACTCCTAAGAACACACCAGGAATTGTACCAACAATTAAAGACAACACTAAAAAATAATTTACTAACCCCAAATCTATATAGTTTAAACTACTAACAAAAGTTAGTAAAAGTCCATAAAATAAACTAGTTCCTACTATGCATTTTGGACTCAAATCTGTAAAATTCATTAAAGCAAAAGTGATTAAAACCCCACTACCCACAGAAGTAAACTGGACTACTAATCCAACAACAAACCCAAAAAACACTAAAATATAAGAAGAGTTAACCTTCTTCTTAAAAATAAAAAATTCTTTTTTTAAATTAATCAAAGAAGTTAAAATTAATATTACTGCCAGCATTGCTGTTAAGAAGTTATTTATTATATCTCTATTTATCATCCTTAATATCAGCCCTCCCAATAATACAGCAGGAAAAGTTCCAAAAAACAATTTTAAGGCTATCTTTTTATCCACATTACCCTTTTTATTGTGGAGATAAGAACTTAAACCTTTAGTTGCTGTTGCATATAATAAATCAGTTCCAACTGCTATAAGAGGCTCAACTCCTAAAAATATTAATAGAGGAGTCATTAAAACCCCTCCACCAATCCCCGTAAGCCCTACAATTGTCCCCACTAAAAAACCTAAAATAATAAAGGGAAACTCTATCAAATAATTCCCTCCCCTAAAGATAACCAAGTTTTTTAGCAGTTTGCAAAATTAAATTAACTTCTTCTTCAACACTCATCTTTGAACTATCTATCTTAACCTCAGGATCTTCTGGTTCTTCATAAATTCCATCATATCCTGTTAAACCTTTTATTTCCCCATTTAGAGCTTTTTTATATAGTCCTTTAGGATCTCTTTTTATTCTAACTTCTAAAGGTGCATAAACATAAACTTCCATGAAATTTTCTATCTCATCTCTTGCATACTTCCTAACTCTTCTATAAGGAGAAATCAAAGATACTATTACTACAACTCCATTTCTTGACAAAAGCTTAGCCATATAAGTAACTACTCTATTATGTAACTCTCTTTCTTCTTTACTAAACCCTAAATTTGGATAGAGCTTATTCCTTATTTCATCTCCATCTAAAACTTCTACACAGTAACCTTGACTTAATAATTTCTCCTTTAATGCCTGAGCTAAAGTACTTTTTCCTACTCCACTAGGTCCTGTCAGCCAGATAGTAAATCCTTTATTATTCATAAACATCCCATCTCTTTTAAATTCTTCTTTAAAACAAACTAAAAATTGTGGTAAACAAGGTATAGGAAATAA